>NZ_JAPVBQ010000003.1:0-153838 GCF_026968045.1 Modestobacter sp. VKM Ac-2977
GCTGAGACCGAGAGTTGGCACTCTCGTTCAATCAACCAAAGGAATCCCAACGACACCCCGAAGGACGCCGAATGGGGATATTGATACTTGGCACTGACTTTCGGCACGCTGTTGAGTTCTCAAGGAGCGGACGCGCACGTTCCCCGACCAATTTCTTGGCCGTTCTCCGTGGCGGTGATTTCCACTTTACACCAAGTTCCGCAGCGGGTGAACCTCGGGGGTTCTTCCGGCGGTTTCCCAGGCCTTGCGGCCCGGTCCGTTCTCGCTTGGTGCATGGAGAACAATACACGCCTGCAGAGGGGCTCTGCAGGGGGGTCCCCGGAGGGGTCTTCGACCGGTCCGGATGCGCTGCTGATCAGGGAGAACGCGGCTCAGGCCACCCCGCGGGGGCGGAACTGGACGCTCACGCGTGGACCGACGGGCTTGGTCGTCTTCGGGATGCAGTGCTCCCAGGTGCGCTGGCACGAACCGCCCATCACCACCAGGTCGCCGTGCCCGAGGGTGAAGCGCCGGCTCTCGCCGCCACCCCCCGGCCGCAGCAGGAGGGGCCGGGGGGAGCCGAACGAGACGATGGCGACCAACGTGTCCTCGGTGCGGCTGCGCCCGATGCGGTCGCCGTGCCAGGCGACGCTGTCGCGCCCGTCGCGGTACAGGCACATGCCCGCCGTCACGAACGGCTCGCCCAACTCCGGGCGGTAGTGCGTATCGAGGGCCGTGCGGGCCTCGGTGAGCACGGCGTGCGGCAACGCCTCACCCGCTCCGTACCAACGCAGCAACCGGGGGACGGTCACCTCGCGGTCGTACATCTGCCGGCGGTCCTCTCGCCAGCCGATGTCGCCCAGCAGGACGTCGAGCACGCTGTCGGATCCCTCGACCCAGCCGGGGAGGTGGTCGACCCAGGCACCACGGCTCAGCAGGTGCCGGGAGACCCGCCCCGCGAGCGGGGTGAGCGCAGCCTCCTCGGCCGCGTCCCAGATGGACGGCTGGTGCGCGAGCGACATGGAGGGAGGCTACTCCCCGTTTCGCACAGGTGTTCGAAACCCTGTGGACAACCCCGTCCTCGTCCTCCCCGCGGTGGAGGCATGAGGACGGGGTGCCCCCTCAGGCGCTGAGCGCGAGCACGAACGGCAGGACGGAGCCGGCCCCCGCCAGCCGCAGCTCCCGACCGGCGACGGTCATGGTCCAGCGCGAGTCGGCCAGGTCGTCGACGAGGAGCACCGGGGCGTCACCGAGCTCGGCCAGCCGGTCGCGGAGCTCCGGCCCGACCACGATGCGCTGCCAGACGCCCGCCAGCCGGAAGGCGCTGTTGCCGCCCGGCCCGCCGGTGGGGCCGCCGTGCGCCAGGTCGAGGGCCCCCAGGTAGGGCAGCCGCCCGAGCTGCGCCAGCCCCTGCCCCACACCCGTCACCAGCGCCGGCCGCCGCCGGGACGGCATCGCCACCACGCCGGCTGGGCGCTGCAACCAGTCCCAGGAGCCGAGCACCCGCGCGCAGGCCTTGAGCAGCTCCTCGTCCGGCGGTGCGTCGTTGGGCAGGCCGGGCCGCATCACCCGGTGGCTCACGTCGTAGGCGGCGTCCGGGTCTTCCTCGATCGAGGGCGCCTCGAGGTCCTCCGCCAGGCTGGCCACGCCACCGACGCCGTCGTCCCCCAGGAGGGTGCGCAGGCGCTGCCCCCAGCCCAGGTCGGTCAGCCGGGCCACGGCCCGACCCGTGGCGATCTGCTCACCCGCCGCGATCTTGCCCTTCACCTCGACGCCCAGCCGATCGGCGCCGGTGGGCCACTGCGCCCGCGGCGCGAGCTCCACGCCAGGACGGTCCAGCCGCGCGGAGGCTGCCTCGGCCGCCCCGGCCGGAACGTCGGTGGGGTACCAGGGGCCGGCGCAGACGTCGCAGCGCCCGCAGGGGGCGGCGGTCGGGTCGTCGAGGGCCGTCTGGAGGAAGGCCATCCGGCACTCGGCGGTGTCCACGGGCCGGGCGTAGCTGAGCATCGACCGCTGCTCGGCCTCCCGGGTGGCGGTGACCCGGGAGTACCGCTCGGCGTCATAGACCCACGGGACGCCGGTGGAACGCCAGCCGCCCTGCACCCGCTCGACCGCTCCGTCGACGGCGAGCACCTTGAGCAGCAGCTCGAGCCGGGAGCGGCGCACGTCGGCCACCGTCTCCAGGCGGGCCACCGACCACGCCTTGCCGTCGGCCATCGCGGTGAGGACGGCGGCGGCGTGGTCCTCCCGGGGCATGGAGGAGGTGGCGAACCACTGCCAGATCGCGATGTCCTCGGGGCCAGGCAGCAGCAGCACGTCGGCGTTGGCCACGGCGCGGCCGGCACGACCCACCTGCTGGTAGTAGCTCACCGGGGACGACGGTGCGCCCAGGTGGACGACGAAGCCCAGATCGGGCTTGTCGAAGCCCATCCCGAGCGCCGACGTGGCGACCAGGGCCTTCACCCGGTTCTCGCGCAGCGCCTCCTCGGCGTCCTTGCGGTCGGCGTCGTCGAGCCGCCCGGTGTAGGCGCGGACCTCGTGGCCGGCGTCGCGCAGCAGCGCGGCCGTCTCCTCGGCCGCGGCGACGGTGAGCGTGTAGACGATGCCGCTGCCCGGCAGGTCGCCGATGTGCGCCGACAGCCAGGCCAGCCGGGCGCGGTCGGTGTCCAGCCGCAGCACTCCCAGCCGCAGCGAGTCGCGGGCCAGCGGGCCGCGGACCGTGGTGACCTCGACCCCGCCGGCGCCGAGCTGCTCGGCGACGTCGGCGACCACCCGCTCGTTGGCCGTGGCGGTCGTCGCGAGCACCGGGGTGCCGGCGGGCAGCTGACCGAGCAGGTCTCGGATGCGTCGGTAGTCGGGGCGGAAGTCGTGCCCCCAGTCGGAGACGCAGTGCGCCTCGTCGACCACCAGCAGCCCGCAGCGCGCGACCAGGCTGGGCAGCTGCTCGTCCCGGAAGCGCGGGTTGGTCAGCCGCTCCGGGGAGACGAGCAGGACGTCGACGTCGTCGGCGGCGAGCCGGGCGTTGATGTCGTCCCACTCGGTCACGTTGGAGCTGGAGATCTCCACGGCCTTGATGCCCGCGCGTGCGGCCGCGGCCACCTGGTCGCGCATCAGCGCGAGCAGCGGGCTGACCAGCAGCGTGGGGCCGGCACCGCGGCGGCGCAGCAGGGCGGTGGAGACGAAGTAGACCGCGGACTTCCCCCAGCCGGTGCGCTGCACGACCAGCGCGCGCTGGTGCCGCTCGACGAGCGCGGTGACGGCGGCGTCCTGCCCCTCGCGGAAGACGGCGTCGGCGCGGCCGGTGAGCTCGCGCAGGACGCCGAGCGCCTCATCGGCCAGATCGGTCTCGACAGCGGTGCTCATGCCCCCGACCGTAGGCCGCGGCACCGACAACGGGGACCTGGGCGTGCGGTGGCTGTGGACGACCGGTTGGATGGGCTTCGATGCTGCCCCCGGACAACCACGTGCACTCCGAGTTCTCGTGGGACACCGGCCCACGAGCCTCGCTGCTGCGCGCCTGCGAGCGTGCCGTGGAGATCGGCCTCCCGGCCATCGCCTTCACCGAGCACCTGGACTTCACCGTCTGGGACGCCGCCGACCGCGCCACCGCCCAGGGGCTGACCGACCGCCACCCCGCCAACCAGTTGCCGATCGACGTCGACCTCTACGCCGAGACGATCTGGGAGGCCCGCCAGCGCTTCCCGACGCTTCGGGTCTGGTCCGGCGTCGAGGCCGGCGAACCGCACCTGTTCGGTGCCAGCGTCGCCGCCCATCTGGGCGCCTCCCCGGTCGACCGGGTGCTCGGCTCGCTGCACTCGCTGCCGGTCGACGGCCGGCTGATGGGCGTCAACCGGCTGCTGCACGCCCCGGGCGTCGACGTCGTCGCCACGATGCGCCGCTACCTCACCGAGATGGTCGCGATGATCGAGAGCAGCGACGTCTTCCAGGTGCTGGCCCACTGCGACTACCCCCGGCGCTACTGGCCCGGCGGCCGGGAGCAGTACCCGGAAGCCGTCTTCGAGGAGGAGTACCGGGCGGTGTTCCGGGCGCTGGCCGGCAGCGGCCGGGCCCTCGAGGTGAACACCACCAGCCCGCTGTGGTCGGTCGGGCTGCTCCGCTGGTACCGCGAGGAGGGCGGCGACGCCGTCAGCTTCGGCAGCGACGGCCACCAGCCGCACCTGGTCGGACAGCGGTTCGACCTGGCGGTCGACGTCGTCGAGCAGGCCGGCTTCCGCCCCGGCCGGGACCGCTTCGACTTCTGGCGCCGCTGAAGTCGCCCCCGGACGACGATCCGAGAACGGTGGGTGTCGATCCGGTCGTGGGCTGCCGATGAGGAGGACGTGACCGTTCCGGCTGGCCCAGAGGCCCCGACCGACGAGGACGACGCCGTCCCCTTCGGCCCGCAGACCGTCGTCCAGGAGGCGACCACCGCCGGTCTGGCCGCCATCGCCCGGCTGCACGAGGAGGCCCTGGCGGCGATCGCCGCGCTGGCCGAGAGCTGGGAACAGCCCGCCGACCCCGTCCGGGTGCTCCGCACGGCCGAGCGGCCGGCCGTCGTCCTCCGGCCCGGGAGCGCGGCCGCCGCCTGATTCGCGCGGAGGTACTTCACCGCTAAGGCAGTTCACCGCTAGGGTCACACAATGGCCCTCCCCCGTCGTGTCGTCATCGCCCTGGGCGGCAACGCGATGACCGGCGCCGACGGCTCCGCCACCCCACGCGCTCAGCGAGACGCCATCGCGGTGGCAGCCCGGCATGTGGCCGCCGTCGTCGCCACCGGGGCCGAGGTTGTCCTCACCCACGGCAACGGCCCCCAGGTCGGCAACCTGCTGGTCAAGAACGAGCTGGCCGCCCACGTGGTGCCACCGGTCCCGCTGGACTGGAACGTCGCCCAGACCCAGGCGACCATCGGCTTCACCTTCGCCGACGAGCTGGACGCCGCACTCGCCGCCCTCGGCTCGCCGCAGCGCACCGCGGCGCTGGTCACCCGCACCCTCGTCGACCCCGCCGACCCGGGGTTCGCGACGCCGTCCAAGCCGGTCGGCCGGCACCTGCCCCGCGAGGAGGCCCAGCGCTTCATCGACCTCGGGCAGAACTGGGAGGACCGCGGCGAGCGCGGCTGGCGACGGGTGGTCCCCTCGCCCGAGCCGCTGTCGGTGGTCGACGTCCCGGCCATCTCGGCGCTCAGCGCCGCCGGGTTCGTGGTCGTCTGCGCCGGCGGGGGCGGCGTCCCCGTGGTCCCGGGCGCCCGGGACGGCGATGCGCTGCTGGGCGTCGAGGCGGTCATCGACAAGGACCTCACCGCCGCACTGCTCGCCCGGGAACTGGGCGCGGACAGGCTGGTCATCGCCACCGACGTCCCGCACGTGATGGTCGACTTCGGCACCCCCTCGGCCCGGCCGCTCACCCGGGTCACCGTCGCCGAGATGCGGGCGCACGCCGACGCCGGCCAGTTCGCCCGCGGCAGCATGGGCCCCAAGGTCGAGGCCGCACTCCGGTTCGTGGCCGACCCCGGGACCGGCCGCCGGGGCGCACGCGCCGTCATCACCTCACTGACCTCCATCTCCGACGCCGTCGCCCGTGACGACGTCGGCACCGTCCTCACCGCACAGAAGGAGTAGCCATGCCCGCACCGATCGAGGTCCGCAAGGTCCCGCTGCACAACGTCAGCGACGCCTCCGAGCTCGCCAAGCTCATCGACGACGGCGTCATGGAGGCCGACCGGGTCATCGCCGTCATCGGCAAGACCGAGGGCAACGGCGGCGTCAACGACTACACCCGGATCATCGCCGACCGCGCGTTCCGCGAGGTGCTGATGGAGAAGGGCTCGCGGAGCAAGGAGGAGGTCGGGGAGATCCCGATCGTGTGGTCCGGCGGCACGGACGGCGTGATCAGCCCGCACGCCACCATCTTCGCCACGCTGCCCGAGGACTCGGTGGAGAAGACCGACGAGCCGCGGCTGACCGTCGGGTTCGCCATGAGCGAGGTGCTGCTGCCCGAGGACATCGGCCGGCTGACCATGGTGGAGAAGGTCGCCGAGGGCGTGCGCCGGGCCATGGCCGAGGCGGGCATCACCGACCCGGCCGACGTCCACTACGTGCAGACCAAGACGCCGCTGCTGACCATCGAGACGATCCGCGAGGCCAAGTCCCGCGGCCAGGAGACCTACTACGACGAGCCGCACGGCTCGATGGACCTCTCCAACGGGACGACGGCACTGGGCATCGCGCTGGCGCTCGGTGAGATCGAGATGCCGGAGCAGAAGCAGGTGATGCGCGACTTCGACCTGTTCAGCGCGGTCGCCTCCTGCTCCTCGGGCGTCGAGCTGGACCGGGCGCAGATCATCGTCGTCGGCAACGCCCGCGGGCACGGCGGCGACTACCGGATCGGCCACTCGGTGATGACCGACGCCCTCGACCAGGACGGCATCTGGAACGCCATCCGGGACGCCGGCCTCGAGCTGCCGGAGCGGCCGCACACCTCCGACCTGGACGGGAACCTGGTCAACGTCTTCCTCAAGTGCGAGGCCGACCCGACCGGTTACGTCCGCGGCCGGCGCAACGCGATGCTCGACGACTCCGACGTCTTCTGGCACCGGCAGATCAAGGCCACCGTCGGCGGCGTCGCCGCATCGGTGACCGGCGACCCGGCGGTGTTCGTGTCGGTGGCCGCGGTGCACCAGGGCCCCTCCGGCGGCGGCCCGGTCGCCGCCATCGTCAAGGCCTGAGCGGGGGCGGCGCCGGCCGGGCCAGGCCCGGCCGGCGCTGCCTCAGGCGACGGTGGTCTCCAGGGTGACCGGGACGTTGCCGCGGGTGGCGTTGGAGTAGGGGCAGACCTGGTGGGCGGCCTCCACGAGCTGCGCCGCGGTCGCCTGGTCGACGCCGCCGAGCTCGACGTGCAGCGCGACCTCGAGGCCGAAGCCCCCGGCGTCGTTCGGGCCGATGCCGACCTCGGCGGTGACGCCGGCGTCACTGATCGGGGCCTTCTGCTTGCGGGCCACCATCTTCAGCGCGGACAGGAAACAGGCGGCGTAGCCGGCGGCGAACAGCTGCTCGGGGTTGGTGGCCCCGCCCTCGCCACCCATCTCCTCCGGGGTGGCCAGGTCCAGGTCGATCAGACCGTCGGAGGAGCGGGTGTGGCCGTTGCGGCCGTCACCGGTGGCGGTGGCGACGGCGGTGTAGACGCTGGACATGAGCGGTCCTCCAGGTGGTCGGGTACGACACCTCCGTGTACCCGCCGGGTCGGCCGCACGCCTGCGCGCGACGCCGATCTCGCTCACACCCGGGGTGCACCCGACTGAGCAGTGGGTTGGCTACCTTGATCGCTGCGCCGGCCCGGGGGGAGGCCGGACGGACGAGGAGCTGCTGCTTTGACGAGGTCGCAACGCCTGCAACGGGCGCTGCCCGCCGGGGTGCTGGCCGTCGTCACGGTGACCGACGTCCTCAGTGGGCCGGAGCAGGTCATCCTGGGCCTGGTCGTCATGTCCCCACTGCTCGCGGCGACGACGCTGGGCCGGCGGGCGACGGTCGGCTACGCCGTCCTGGCGCTCGTCCTGGCAGCGCTGCTGGGCACGTACGACGAGCAGTACACCGCGAGCACGCTGGTCCCCCAGACCGTCAGGTTGCTGGCGGTGGCGATCGGCGGCGTCCTGGCCGTGGGCGCCTGCACGCTCCGGCAGCGCCGCGAGGCCCAGCTGGCCCGGCTGAGCGCCCAGGCGGCCACCACCCAGGCGGCGCTCCAGATGGCCGAGGCGCTGCAACTGAACCTGCTCGGCCCACCGCCCCAGGTGGTGGGCCTGGAGTCGGCCGTGCGCTACCTGCCGGCCAGCCAGCACACCCAGGTCGGGGGCGACTGGTACGACGCCTTCTCCCTCCCCGACGGGAGCACCATGCTGGTCATCGGGGACGTCGCCGGGCACGACGCCCCCGTGGCTGCGAGCATGGCCCAGACGCGGGCGATGCTCCAGGCGATCGCCCACGGTTCGACGGGCTCCCCGGCGGAGGTGCTACGGGCCCTGGACGAGGTGCTCGCCGCGCTGCAGCTGTACACCCTGGTCACGGTGCTGGTGGCCCGGATCGACGCGCGGGCGCCCGATGCCGCCGACGGCACTCGGCTGCTCCGGTGGTCCAACGCCGGCCACCCGCCGCCGGTGCTGGCGCAGGCCGACGGCGGGGTCACGCTGCTCGATCGCCCCCCGGAGAGCCTGCTGGGCATCGCACCCGGCTCCCCGCGGACCGATCACACGATGCGGCTGAGCCCGGGGGACACACTGCTCCTCTACACCGACGGACTCGTCGAGCGACGCGGGTCGCCGCTCGACGACGGCTTCGCCTGGCTGGTCGATGAGCTGGCCCGGACCGGCCGCGACCCCCTCGACCGGCTCTGCGACGACCTGCTGGGCGAGCTGGGTGGGCGGGTCGACGACGATGTGGCGCTGCTCGCCGTCCGTCTCCCCGACTGATCCGAACCCGGCGGATCAGGCCGCGCGTCCGCGACCTGCGGCCTTGACCTCGGCGGCGTAGCGGTCGACGTACTCGGCTCCGGACAGCCGCTGCAGCTCGGCCATGACCTGGTCGGTGACGTCGCGCAGCGCCGCCCCGTCGTCGGCCGGCCCCGGGTGGTCGGAGAAGTCCAGCGGTTCACCGATCCGGACGACCACCCGGCCGGGCCGGGGCAGCCGGGCGCCCGGGGGCATCAGGGCGCGGCTGCCGATCACGGCGATCGGCACGACCGGGGCCCCGGTGGTCAGCGCCAGCCGCGCCACCCCGGTCTTGCCGCGGTGCAGCCGACCGTCGGGTGACCGGGTGCCCTCGGGGTAGATGCCGAGCACCCCACCGCCGGCGAGCACCTCCCGGCCGCGCCGCAGCGCGGCCTCGGCGGCCGTGGCCCCGCCGCGGTCCAGCGGGACCATGCCGATGCTCTCCAGGAGCAGGCGCATCCCCCGGCCCAGCAGCCCGGGCCGGGTGAAGTACTCGCTCTTGGCCAGGTAGGTCACCCGGCGGCGGGTGAGCACCGGGGGGAAGAACTGGTCGAGGGTCGAGGGGTGGTTGCCGGCCAGGATCACCGGCCCGGTCGCCGGGAGGTGGTCCGCCCCCTCGACCCGCGGCCGGAACAGGCCCCAGATCAACGGCCGCGCGAGGCCGCGCACGATCGGGTAGGCGTCCACGGTCACCGCTCGTCCGGAGCCCGGCCGGCATGGTCGACCAACTGCGCGGCGCTCTCCGGCTGGCCGTGCGTCCGGGCGCAGGACGCGCAGCAGAAGAAGACGCCGTCGGCCTCGACCCCGTGCCCGACCACCTTCACCCCGCAGTGCTCGCACACCGGTGCGAGCGCGTGGATCGCGCACTCGAAGCTGTCGAAGGTGTGCACCGCTCCGGCGGCGTGCACCTCGAAGCTGAGCCGGTAGTCGTTCCCGCAGACCTCGCAGCTGGCCATGGCCCCACCCTCCGTCTCCGGGTGACCGGGTCCGGTCACGTGCGGTTCGACCTACCCGAGGACGCCGTGGGGTAACGGCGGGTACCGGTTCGTCAGCGCTCGGTGCGGGACTGCTCGGTGCAGATCTGCTCGGGGCCGGGCACGTAGCCGACCTGGAGCCCGTCGACGGCCGGACCGCTCCGCAGCCGGACGCCGGCGACCCCGGCACACAGCAGGGCCGCCGCGGCGCACGTCTCGATCAGCTCCTCGGCGTGGGAGACCAGCACGTACAGCGCGCCGTCCCCCACGGAGTCCAGCACCAGCCCGCCGGCGGACTCCAGGCCGACGGCGGCCGCGAGCAAGGCCGCCACGCCCAGCAACATCCACCGGCGCGACGACGGCGGCAGCCGGCGGGCCGCCACGACCGTGACGGCCGCCAGGCCGGCGGCCAGCACGAGTCCGGGCAGCACCCAGGCGAAGTGCAGGCCACCCTCCCCCGCGCCCAGCGCACGCCCCAGCGGCTCCAGCTGCTCGTGCAGCGCCAGCAGGTCGTCGACGGAGAGCAGGACCAGCGACCCGGCGGTCAGCAGCCACGGCCAGGCGGCCCGGCCGGCCCGGTGCGCCAGCACGGCCACCCCGGCGTGCAGGGCCGCACCCACGGTCAGCAGCGCGCCGTTGAACCAGGTGTGCAGGCTGCCCTCGGCGCGGACGTCGAGCAGCTGGACCACCGGGGACGACGGGTCGCGCAGCAGGTCCCACGGGATGATCCGCAGCAGCACCAGGCTGAGCCCGGCCAGCAGGCAGCCGATCGCGGCGAGGGGCCAGAAGACCGCGAACGCTCGCCGGTCCGTTGCGGTCCGGCCACCTGACGTCCATCTGGCGTTCCGCACCCGGGCACGCTAGCCCACTGGTTGGCATCCCCAAGGATCAGGCGGCGCGGGACTCCTGGGCCAGCGCGGCGAGCGCCTGCTCGAAGCAGGCCTGCGGCGGCTGCACGAGCCCGGCGCCGACCTGGCCGGTGCCGGCGATCCGGCCGGCCATGCCGGTGTTGATCTGCGGCAGCCAGCCGGTGCGGGCGACCTGGAGGACGTCGATGCCGGTCGGGGAGCCGCGGAAGCCCATGATCGGGATCTGCATCGCCGGGTTCTCGGCCAGGGTGAGCTGGTACATCCGCTCGGTGGTCGCCAGGGCGTCGGGGACGGTGCCGCCGACGAACCGGACGATCGCGGGCGCCGCGGCCATGGAGAACCCGCCGACGCCGTAGGCCTCCATGATCGCTGAGTCGCCGATGTCGGGGTTGGCGTCCTCGGGGCCGTAGTCGCCGAGGTAGAGCCCGACCGGGGTGTTGG
Organism: Modestobacter sp. VKM Ac-2977; assembly: GCF_026968045.1. Lineage (GTDB taxonomy): Bacteria > Actinomycetota > Actinomycetes > Mycobacteriales > Geodermatophilaceae > Modestobacter. The sequence continues at coordinate 10,740 of NZ_JAPVBQ010000003.1, forward strand.
CCGGGGCGGTGAACCAGCGGTCGCCGGTGCCGGCGGTCTGGATGCCGAACTCGGTGCCGTTGCGGGACAGCACGGTGACCATCGACGAGCCGGGGACGTCGCGGGCGGCGTCCATCGCCAGCTTCGCCGTCGGCATGCCGAGGTTCAGGTAGAAGTGCTCGTTGCCGCCGATGAAGCGCAGCACGTCGGCGATGTCCTGGGCCGGCGCGTCCACGCCGACGATGGACGGAGACAGCTCGCGCAGCGCCATCAGCGAGCCGGCGCGGTTGCGGTTGTGCCCCTCGTCGCCCATCTGCAGCATCTGGGCGAGGATCGCCTTCACGTCCAGCGGCTCCGGCCGGCTGCGGACGGCGCGCTGGAGCACCGGGCCGAGCACGTCGCGCATCCAGGCCAGCCGGGTGAGCACCTCGTCGTTGTAGGCGCCCATCCGCAGCACCTTGCCCAGCCCCTCGTTGAGGTTGCACCAGGCCTGCCCGCCGTTGGCCGGGTCCTCCAGGCACCACATCCACATCGACGGGCTGGTCACCCCGGCCATCGGGCCGACCGTGCGGTGGTGGTGGCAGGGGTCGAGGGCGATCTCGCCGGCGGCCAGGATGCGCTCGGCGTCGGCGACGTCGGTCGCCCAGCCCTCGAAGACGCAGGCGCCGATGAGCGCGCCGCGCATCGGGCCGGAGGCGGTCTCCCAGGTGAGCGGCGGCCCGGAGTGCAGCAGCATCCGGTCGGGCAGGTCGAGCACCTCGCGGGCCGGCCGGACGTCGACCAGCAGCGAGCCCGCGGCCAGCACCCGCTCGACGGCGACCCGGTTGGCGGCCGCCCGGCGCGGGTCGAGCGCGAGCTGGGTGAGGTCGTCGGCGCTGCCGAAGCCCGGCGGGCGCCAGTCTACGTCGGTGACGCTCGCGCCCTGCTGCCGGAGCGCGGTGGAGAAGACCTCGACGCCGGCGGCGACGATGGACGGCGGGGCGGACAGCAGTCCGCCGAGGGGCTCACTCATGGCCGTCTCCGATCAGGCTGAGGGCGTAGCGGGTGGCGGCCGCGTTGGAGGCGAAGACCGCAGCGCCGGCCTCGGCGAGGGCGTCGGCCTGCCGGGACCAGCCCTGCGGGTCGCCCTCGGTGCCGACCAGCGCCACCACGGTGGGCAGGCCGGCCGACCGCAGGGCCGGCACCAGGGCGCCGGCCGGGTCGGGGTCGGCCCCGTGGCCGAGGACGACGTCGAGCAGCAGGACGGCGGGCTCCCCGCCGGCGGCGAGGCCGGCGATCGCCTCCAGCCGCAGCGTCGGGTCGATCATCGGGTGCGCGCGGCCCACGGTGAGCGCGTCGTCACCGAAGTCGATCACCACGTGGCCGCGGGCGGCCAGGTCGGTGCCGAGGTCGAGCTCGGGGCGCAGCGGGGTGTTGGAACGGATGTCGCCCAGGGCCGGGGCGGCGATCAGCATGGTCTCGTCGGCGAGGGTGCCGCCGGAGTAGAAGCCCTTGAGGACGGCGCCGTCCGGCACCGCGTCCGCGGTCCCGGGCCGGGAGGGCCACTCGGGGACGGCGACGCCCAGGTCACCGAGCAGCGCCTCGACGGCCGCGGTGAGGTCGGGCTGCTCGGGGCTGAGCGCAGCGGAGCGGACCGGGACGCCCAGTCCGCGGGCCACCTCGGCGACCCGGGCGGCGACCGACGGAGCCGGGGGCTTGGAGACCAGCAGCACCCGCTCGGTGGCCGGGTCGGCGTCCAGCGCCGCCAGCGCATCGAGGGTGGCCAGCCCGCCGACGGCCTCGGAGAGGTCGCGACCGCCGACGCCGAGCACGTGCGAGACGCCGACCCCGGCCGCGTCGAGCAGGCAGCTGACCTGCTGGGCGCCGGTGCCCGAGGCCGCGACCAGGCCGACCGGACCGCGGCGGACGACGTTGGCGAAACCGAGGGCGACACCGGAGACGATCGCCGTCCCGCAGTCGGGGCCCATGACCAGCACCCCGGCGTCGTGCGCGGCGCGCTTGAGCGCGACCTCGTGCTCGACCGGCACGCCGTCGCTGAAGATGAGCACCGACCGGCCGGCCGCGATGGCATCGGCGGCCTCGGCTACCGCGTACTGCCCGGGCACGCTGATGATCGCCAGCGTCGGGTCGGGGGCGCCGTCCAGGCCGGCGCCGATCGTGCGGGGCGGGATGGTCTGCGCCTCGCCCCGGTCGGCGCGGGCGGTGAGCGCGGCGTCGACGGCGGCGACCGCAGCGGCCAGCTCGGCGTCGTCCGTGGCGGTCAGCGCGATGAGCAGCTGGTCGGGCTTGGCCTCGCCGTCGGGCGCCACGCCCATGCCGGCGGCGAGCTCGAGGTTCAGCGGCGTGGCCATCGCGACGACGACGGTGTGCACGCCGGGGCGGTCACCGATCTCGCGACTGACCTGCATGAGCCGGACGGAGTCGGCGTAGACGCCGCTGCGCAGGGAGACGTGCCGGACTGGACTGTCGCTCACCTGGCGGGACGCTACCCGAGAAAGTCTCTCAGCGGTGAAGTACTTGGGCAGTCGATCGGGCAATAAAGATTTAGCACTGAGGTACTTCCGTGTCCCCGGATCCGGTGACACAGTTGCGCCTTCCCCACCCCGTAGGTCCGCACCCGGAGGTGACCCGCACCCGGTGAAGCCCGCTCCGTTCGGCTATGTCGATCCGACCTCGGTCGACGAGGTGCTCGACGTCCTGACCAGCGAGGGCGAGGGCGCGAAGGTGCTCGCCGGCGGGCAGTCACTGCTGCCGCTGCTGTCGATGCGACTGGCCGCGCCCACCACCCTCGTCGACATCAACCGGGTGCCCGGCCTGGACCAGATCTCCGCCGGCCGCGACGGGGTGCGGGTGGGGGCGCTGGTCCGGCACGCCCAGCTGCTCGCCTCGTCCGAGGCGGCCGACGTGCAGCCGCTGCTCGGCCGGGCGACGGCGAACGTCGCCCACCCGGCCATCCGCAACCGGGGGACGACGGTGGGCTCGATCGCGCACGCCGACCCCTCGGGCGAGATGACCGCGGTGCTGGCCCTGACGGACGGTTCCGTCACGGTCGCGACGCCCGACGGGCGCGAGACGATCGGCTGGGGCGACTTCTTCCTCGGGCCGCTGGAGACCTCGGTGCACGGGCCGGCCGTCGTCCTCGACGCCTTCTTCCCGGCGCTGCCGGAGCGGTCGGGCACCGCATTCGCCGAGATCGCCCGACGCAAGGGCGACTACGCGGTCTGCGGGGCGGGCGTCGTCGTCACGCTGGACGCCGACCGGCGAGTCAGCTCCGCCCGGGCGGCCTACCTCTCCGTCGGGCTGGTCCCCGAGGTGCACGACCTGACCGACGCCGTCGTCGGCCAGCCGGTCGACACCGCCGACTGGACGGCGGCGGGTGAGCTGGCCCGCGGCCTGGTCGATCCGGACGGCGACCTGCACGCCAGCGCGGACTACCGGCGGCTGCTGGTCGCGACCCTCACCGCCCGCACGCTGGCCGACGCCGGCGCCGAAGCAGCCAGGAGGACCGCGTGACCGAGGTTCGTACCGAGCGGTCGATCTCCGTGGTCGTCAACGGTGTTCCACGTGAAGCGACCGTGCCGGTGCGCTGGCTGCTGTCGGACGCGCTGCGGCACGAGTTCGGGCTGACGGGCACGCACGTGGGCTGCGAGCACGGCGTCTGCGGCTCGTGCACGGTGCTGGTCGACGGGCAGCCGACCCGCTCGTGCCTGGTGCTCGCGGTACAGGTCGACGGCCGCGAGGTGACCACGGTCGAGGGGCTGTCCCGGTCGGACCACCAGGGCGGGCAGGTGCTGCACCCGATCCAGGAGGCGTTCCGGGAGTGCCACGCGCTGCAGTGCGGCTTCTGCACCCCGGGCTTCCTGACCACGATCGCCGCCGGCCTGGACGCCCGCGACCCGTCGGTGGAGATCACCGAGGAGGAGGTCGACGAGCTGGTCGGCGGCAACCTGTGCCGCTGCACCGGCTACGCCAACATCAAGAAGGCCTGCCGGCACGCAGCAGCGACCATGCGCGACGAGGCCGCCCGATGACCACCAAAATGGCCATTCTGGTGGTCGTGGGGAGGACGGCCCGGTGACGACCAAGTTCTTCGGGGAGCCGGTGCGCCGGCGGGAGGACGCCCGGCTGATCATCGGCCAGGGTCGCTACCTCGACGACATCGGCTCCGGCGCCTATGCGGCGGCGTTCGTCCGCAGCCCGTACGCGCACGCCCGGGTGCTGGACATCGACGTCAGCGCGGCGATGGACGTCGAGGGCCTGCTGGCGATCTACACCTACGAGGACCTCACCGGCCCGCTGGCCGAGCCGCTGCCGGTGCTCATCCCGCACCCGCAGCTCACCGCGCCGCGCACCGGCTACCCGCTGGTGAAGGACGTCGCCCAGCACGTGGGCGAGCCGATCGTGATGGTGGTGGCCACCGACCGGTACATCGCCGAGGACGCCGCCGGGCTGATCGAGATCAGCTACGAGGAGCTGCCCGTCGTGGTGGGCGTCGACGCGGCCGAGGCCGCCGAGCACACCGTGCACGACGACGTCCCGGACAACATCGCCGCCCGGCACCACCAGGAGACCGGCGACGTCGAGGCGGCGCTGGCCGCCAGCGCGCACACGTTCTCCTTCACGCAGTACTTCGAGCGCAGCGCCTCCATGCCCATGGAGGGCAAGGGCGTACACGCCCGCTGGGACGACGCCGACTCCTCGCTGCGGGTCTACTCCTCCACCCAGGCGTCGACGTCGGTGCGCGCGGCGATCGCGGCCAAGCTCGAGCTGTCGATGGAGAAGGTCGAGGTCATCGCACCCGACGTCGGCGGCGGCTTCGGCGTGAAGATCGTGCACCCGTGGCCGGAGGAGCTGCTCGTGCCGATGGCCGCGCGGCGGCTGGGCCACGAGGTGAAGTGGACCGAGGACCGGCGCGAGCACTTCATCTCCAGCGCCCACGAGCGGCAGCAGCGGCAGGAGATCACCGTCGGGTACGACGACGACGGGCGGATCACGGCCCTCGACGTCCTCGTCTGGCACGACAACGGCGCGTACACGCCCTACGGGATCATCGTGCCGATCAACACGGCCACCCAGCTGTGCGGCCCGTACGACATCCCGGTGTACCGGGCCCGGGTCAACAGCGTCTACACGAACACCGTGATCGTCACGCCGTACCGCGGGGCCGGCCGGCCGCAGGGCACCTTCGCGATGGAACGCACGATGGACCGGATCGCCCAGGAGCGCGGCATCGATCGCGCGCTGGTCCGGGAGCGGAACCTGATTCAGCCCGACCAGTTCCCCTACGACTGGGGCCTGACGTTCCAGGACGGCCGGCCGCTGATCTACGACTCCGGCGACTACCCGGCGATGATGGCCAAGCTCAAGGTGCTGGTCGACTGGGACGGCTTCGCCGCGCGCCGGGCCGAGGCCGAGGCGCGCGGGAAGCTGCTGGGCATCGGGATGGCGCCCTACGTCGAGGGCACCGGGCCCGGGCCGTACGAGGGCGCGCACGTGCAGGTGCTGGGCAGCGGCAAGGTGCTGGTCTCCACCGGGCTGACCTCGCAGGGCCAGGGGCACGAGACGGTGTTCGCTCAGCTGGCGGCCGCGGAGCTCGGCGTCCCGCTGGAGGACGTCGTGGTCACCACCGGCGACACCCGGCGGTTCGGGTACGCGGTCGGGACGTTCGCCTCCCGGGCCGCGGTGGTGAGCGGCAACGCCGTCGCGCTGGCGGCTCGCGGGGTCAAGGAGAAGGCGCTGCGGATCGCCGCCGAGGTGCTGGAGGCCGACCCGGCCGACCTGGAGATCGACGAGGGCCTGGTCCAGGTGAAGGGGACGCCGGGCGCCTCGATCCCGCTGCGCACGGTCGCCGTCCTGTCCAACCCGCTGCGGTACGCCTTCGACGAGGCGGCGCGGCAGGCGACCCAGTTCTCCGGGCCGGGCGACGACTCCAAGCCGCCGGTGGCGGTCGGGGACGCACCGGGCCTGGAGCACACCGACTACTACTCCCCGCTGCGCTCGACCTTCGCCTCCGGCGCGCACGCCGTGGTCGTGGAGATCGACCCGGCGACGTGGGAGATCGCGATCGAGCAGTACGCGGTGGTGCACGACTGCGGCACGATCATCAACCCGATGATCGTCGAGGGGCAGGTGCACGGCGGCGTCGCGCAGGGCGTGGGCGGGGCGCTGTACGAGCGGATGGCCTACGACCGCGACGGTCAGCTGACCAACGCCTCGTTCATGGACTTCCTGATGCCGTACTCCTCCGAGGTGCCCGACGTCGACATCGACCACCAGTCGACGCCGTCGCCGCTGAACGAGCTGGGCATCAAGGGCGCCGGTGAGGCCGGCGTCATCCCCGGCTCGGCGGCGATCGCCTCGGCGATCGAGGACGCGGTGGGACGGCGGATCGCGGCGATGCCGATCTCCCCCACCGAGCTGTACGACCTGGTGCGCTCGGACGCCGAGCGCGTGACCAACTCTTCCCCCCACGACTCTGGAGCGATGGCGTGAACCTCGACGGCAGTGCGGTCCTCTCGGCGGCCCCGGAGCAGGTCTGGGCGGTGATCACCGACCCGGCGGTGCTGGCGCGGACGATCCCTGGCTGCGAGTCGCTGCAGCAGGTCGGCGAGGACAGCTACACGATCGTCGTCTCGGCCGGGGTGGGCGCGATCCGCGGGAAGTACGCGGGCGAAGTGCGGCTGTCTGACCTCTCGTTCCCGAAGTCGTACGTCATGCACGCCTCCGGTTCGGGTGGGCCGGGGTCGGTGCGGGCGACGGTGCAGATCAACCTGGCGCCCTCCGGTGACGGCACGGAGCTGACGTACTCGGCGGACGCTGTGGTCGGTGGCGCGGTCGCGGGTGTGGGGCAGCGGATGATCACCGGCGTCGCCAAGAAGATGGCCGGGCAGTTCTTCTCCGCGGTGGACAAGGAACTGGTGGAGCCGAACGTGGTGGCCGACGTCATCCCGATCGCCGCAGACGTTCCCGCGGGAACGCCCGCGGCACCCGCGCCACAGCAGTACGCCAGCATCGCCGGGCACCACCAGGCGACCGGCGGCTGGGTGCCGGCCGAGGCGAGGCCCCTGCTGGTCGGCGCCGCCGGCGGCGGCCTCCTCACTCTGCTCGGCGTCTGGATCGGCTACCTCCTCGGCCGCCGCGGCTAGTCGCCCGCCAGTGCCGTGTCGCGATGCGCAGCTCTCCCGAACTTCGCGAGCCCCGGGATACGGTCACGCCGTGGGCATTGCCGGTATGTCAGTCCGCGACCGCAAGATGCTCTGGGGGCGTTCAGCCAGCAGGTGTGCATTCGCTGACTGCCGGATTCCGCTTGCCGATGTGTCTGACCTGACCTCCAGGGCCGTGATCATCGGCGAGGAGGCGCACATGGTCGCCAAGGAGCCAGATGGCCCCCGAGGTGACAGTCCGTTGGACGCCCGTCGGCGGAACGAGTACTCCAACATCATCCTGCTCTGCCCCACTCATCACTCGACGATCGACAAAGATGTAGCCGTCTACTCGATCCCTCGACTCATAGAGGTCAAGAGCGCGCACGAGGACTGGGTGCGCACGTCTTTGCACCAGGGCGGGGACCTCGCTGAGGAACAGTGGGGGCAGCTCGTCGATGCGATCGCCACGCGGCTGCAGTGGCAGAACTGGGAGGTGCTCTTCCAGCCGGTCTTCGGCCGGAAGAGCCCTGCCATCGACTACGCCTACTTCGAAGAGCTGACCCAGTTCGCTCAGTGGTTGATGAGGCGGATCTGGCCCACAGGGCACACGGAACTCCGTCGGCAACTCGAGATGCTGAGGCGGCTGGTCACCCTGTTCCTCGACACGTTCGACGAATCCGCTCACATGGAGCCGGGACGAGCCCTGATCCAGGTCGAGCACATATACCGTGGATCCGAGCACGACCCTGAGCATCATGCACTTCTCAAGAGGCAGTGGGCCGGCAACGTCCATGCGATCCGGGAGCTGGCACTCGATCTGACCCGGTCATGCAACTTGTTCATCGCGACGGTCCAACGCAATCTGGATGCTCGGTTCATGTTCGATGAGGGGCTCATCGCCGTTCAGATTCCTTTGTCCGGCGAGATGCGCGTGCTCGTGCCCGAGTACTCACGGGCCGATTTGGACGAACTGTCAGCCTGTGAGGGCGGACTGACCTCCCGGGTGCACGAGGCGCTTGCATCATGGCGGTCCGACGACGGGTCCAGCGACTGAGCGCGCCCGCCGGTGCCCGGTTCCGACCGGCATCGACGGAGCTCTGAGGGCCAGCACCCAGAGCGCCATGGACAGAACAGCTCGGGGTGACGACGAGCTACCGCGAGACCAGGGCGAACCAGGACGACTGAGCCGACCGCGTCACGCCCCCGTCGCGGCGCTGAGCAGCCGGCGACTGAGGAAGTCCCGGATCAGCTCGGCGACCTGATCCCCCGCGCTCTCCAGCAGGAAGTGCCCGCCGTCCAGCAGGTGGATCTCGGCGTCGACGGCGTCGTGGGCGAAGCTGCGCGCGCCCTCCGGGCCGAAGATCTCGTCCCCCTGCCCCCAGACGGCGAGCACGGGCACCCGACTGTCGCGCAGGTACTGGTGCAGCGCCGGGTAGAGCGGCGGGTTCGTGCGGTAGTCGCGGAACAGCGCCAGCTGAGCGAGGTCGCTGCCGGGGCGCGACACCAGCGCATGGTCGTGGTGCCAGGTGTCCGGGCTGACGACGGTCTCGTCCGCGACCCCGTGCAGGTACTGCCAGCGGATCGCGTCGATGCTCAGCGCGCCCCGGATCGCCGCCTCCGTGTCGACGTTCGGGTTCCGCGCGTAGTCCCAGACCGGGGCCCAGAAGCTGTCGACGAAGCCGGCGTCGTAGCCGTTGCCGTTCTGGCTGATGACCGCGGTGATCGCCTCCGGGTCGCGCAGCGCCAGCCGCCAGCCGACCGGGGCTCCGTAGTCCTGGACGTAGATCGCGTACCGGGTCACGCCCAGCTGCCCCAGCAGGCCGGCCGTCAGGTCGGTCAGCGCGTCGAAGGTGTAGTCGAACTCCCCCACCGGCGGCGCGTCGGACAGTCCGAAGCCGAGCATGTCCGGGGCGATCACCCGATAGCGGTCGGCCAGCTGCGGGATCAGGTCGCGGAACATGAACGAGCTGGTCGGGTACCCGTGCAACAGGACGACGACCGGGGCGTCGGCCGGGCCGGCCTCCCGGTAGAACAGCTGCCATCCGTCGACGGTGGTGGACCGGTGGTGGACGTGCGCCATGGCGTCTAACCCTTCTAGCTGCGGTTGGTGGTTAGCGACGCTGGCACGTCAGCGTGTAACCTGTCAACCGAACCAGGGAGGTTAGATCCACCCGATGGACGACTCACCCGCCGACGAGACGTTCCTGCTCGAGCTGCTGAACACGACGCCGATCGTCGACCGCGCTCAGCGGGACCTGCTGGACGGCGAACCCGGCAGAGCCTGGCTGCGGGAACGCGGCGGCGATGGATCGGCCGCCGAGGAGGGCGCAACTCGCGCCGCCCGCGACGCACTCCAGGCGGTCGCCCGCGGGGACGAGGGCGCACAGTCGCTGGCACCACTGCTGTCCGACCTGCGCCTGGCGCCCTCGATCGAGGACGAGGGCATCAACTGGAGCCTCACCGATGTGCCGCCGGCCCGCGGCCTGGCCGTTCGGGCACTGCTGGCCTGGGATGCCGTGCGCCGCACCAGCCCCGGGCGGCTGCGGCCCTGCGCCAACGACGAGTGCGCGCTGTTCCTCATCGACCACAGCAAGCCCAACCGGGCCCGTTGGTGCTCGATGGCCACGTGCGGCAACCGGATGAAGGCCCGCCGGCACCACGAGCGCACCCGCTCCGACGCCCCCGCCGAGCCTGGAGTCTGACGACTCGGCCCAGCCGGTCCCCCGGCAGCTGGTGCCCGCCGTCGAGTACGGGGCGGAGACGGTGCAGGTCAGTCCAGGACGGCGGTGACCTCGAGTTCGACCAGGAAGTCGGGGTCGAACAGCACCGACACCCCGATCACCGACCCGGGTGCGGCCGGGGTGACGTCGTGCTGCTGACCCGATCCGGCTGTTCTCCGGTGTCGCGATGGCCGGCTGGGTGGTCAACCTGGCCGTGGTCGAGTGGGCCCCGGACGACGAGCGGTCACGCCCGGCCTGACGTCGCCGTGCGCGCGGGGAGGTCCAACCCTGCGCACGGAGCCGGCCGAACCCGACGAGCAGCAGGTCGAGGGCGAACTCGAACTGCTCGTCACACCGCCACCGACACCTGAAGTGGACGGCGCGAACACGGCGACGGCCGGGAGCCGGCGAACCGACTCCCGGCCGTCGCCGGTGCTGCGTCACTGCACCGGGCGCCGCCTGCTGAACACCCAGCCCGCGACCAGCGCGGCGATCACCCAGCCGCCCAGCGTCAGCAGCGAGGCCACCTCGGCGTCGCCGCGGGCGAACCGGAGCACCGCCTGCTGCGGGTCGACGGCGTCGGCGACCCGCGTGTCCCAGGCCCGGATGATCTGCACCAGGCCGAGCACGGTCAGGTAGAGGCCGGTCAGCGCGGCCGGGGTGTTCGCGGTCGCGGCGCCGACCCCCACCCCGATCAGCGCGAACGCCGCCCCGGCGCCCACCGCGGTCAGCGCGGCTTGGGCGGCGCCGTCCCAGGACACGCTCGGGTCGGCCAGCACGGCCAGGATCAGCCACGACGCCCCCATCGAGACGGCGGTCAGGGCCGCGCCGAGCAGCGCCGTCGCGGCGGTCTTCGCCGCGAGCACCCGGCCGCGCTGCGGCACCAGCAGGTAGGTGGTCTGTGCGGTCCGGTGCGTCCACTCGCCGGCGGTGCTCAGCACCCCCATGGCGAGCAGCAGCAGCCCCGTCATGATGCCCACCACGGCGAACGGGCCGGCCACGGAGGGGAAGGCATCGTCGCTGGCCTCCAGCAGACCCATCCCGACCGGTCCGGCCAGCACGCCGGCGAGGGCGAGCATCCGGCCGGAGCGGGTGGTCAGGGTCTTGCGTACCTCCAGGCCGACGAGCGTCGGCAGCGAGGCGCGGGTCGGACGGACGGCGGGCCGTACCGGAGCAGCAGTGTCGAGAGTCGTGGTCATGTCGGGGCTCCTCAGTGCTCAGCGGGGGTGGGGGCAGCAGCTCCGGAGTTCTCCGTGAGCTGGAAGAACAGGTCCTCGAGGCCGCGCTGCACGGGATGCAGGTCGATCAGCGCGACCCCGGCCTCGGCGGCGATGGCGCCGATGGTGGCGGGCTCGGCACCGTCCACGACCAGCACGCCGTCGGCCTGGCGTTCCACGTGGAACTCCCGGGCCCGCAGCGCGTCGGCCAGCCCGCGGGGGTCGACCGACCGCACCGCGGTGCCGCTGGCGCCCAGCAACGAGCCGACCGGCCCGTCGGCGACGATCCGCCCGCCACCGATCACCAGCAGCCGGTCGACGGTGTGCTCGACCTCGCCGAGCAGGTGCGAGGAGAGCAGCACCGTGCCGCCGTTCGCCGCGTAGCTGCGCAGCAGTGCCCGCAACCAGCGGATGCCCTCCGGGTCCAGGCCGTTGGCCGGCTCGTCGAACACCAGCACCGGCGGAACGGTGAGCAGCGCGCCGGCCATGCCGAGCCGCTGCCGCATCCCCAGCGAGTAGCCGCCCACCGGCCTGCGGGCGGCGTCGGCGAGGCCGACGAGCTCCAGCACCTCGTCGACCCGGCGGGAGTCGACGCCGACGGCGAGGGCGTGCAGCCCCAGGTGCGCCCGGCCGGTGCGGCCGGGGTGCACGGCCGAGGCGTCGAGCAGGGTGCCGACGACGGCGCCCGGGTTGGGCAGATCGGCGTAGGGCCGGCCGTCGATCGTCGCCGTGCCCGCAGTCGCCGGGATCAGCCCGGTCATCATCCGCATCGTGGTGGTCTTGCCGGCGCCGTTCGGGCCGAGGAAGCCGGTCACGGTGCCGGGCTCGAGGGTGAAGCTGACGTCGTCGACGACGGTGCGTGCGCCGTAGCGCTTGGTCAGTCCGTTGACCGAGATCATGGGTGCCTCCGGGGTTCGGTGTGGTGTCCCCAATCTGCGGTGGACCCACTGGTCAGCGCGTCGGCCAGAGGCCGCGGCCTTCCGCACCGGACGGTGCGACCCGGTCATCCGGAAGAGGACGTCGGCAGTCGACCCGCGGGTGACCCGCAGCGCGCCGGACAGGACCTACGCTCCGACCCATGGGGGTCCGCGAGCGCATCTGGCCGGGACTCACCGCCCGCGGCATCGCGCTGGAGGCCGGCCTCGCCGGGCTGGCCGTGGTGATGATCGTCAGCGGTTTCGGCACCCTCGCGGCCCCGTCGCTGGACCTGGGCGCCGTCGTCGTGGCCACCTCGCTGATGGCCCTCGGGTTGTTCCTCTTCCGCCGCACCCAGCCCGCGGTCCCCTTCGGGGTGTGCGCCGTGTCGGCCGTGCTCGGCTTCTCCCCCACCGGGCCCTGGCTGCTGGCCAGCTACGCCGTCGGCCGCTACAGCGACTCGTGGTGGGTCCGGGGCGGGGTGGGGATGGGTGGGGCCGTGGCGATCGCCGTCACCGCGGACCCGGTCACGGTCGGGGGGTGGACGATCGTCGCCGCCGCCACCGGGGCGATCGTCGCCCTCCCCGCCGCCCTCGGGATCTGGCAGCGAACCCGCGAGCAGCTGCTGGGGGTGCTCCGCGAGCGGGCCGAGCGGGCCGAGGCCGAGCGGGAGCTGCTCGCCCGCGACGCCGTCCTCTTCGAGCGGACCCGGATCGCCCGGGAGATGCACGACGCCGTCGGGCACCGGGTCAGCCTGATGGTGCTGCAGGCCGGCGCGATCGAGCTGGCCGCCCGCGACGCCGACCGGGTCGAGCAGCTCGCCGGGCAGGTGCAGACCGCCGGACGGCGCGCGCTGGTCGAGCTGCGTCAGATGGTCGGCGTGCTCCGCGCCGGGGACGTCGACGAGGACGCACCCCTGGGCCCGCAGCCGGGCCTGGAGGACCTGCCCCGGCTGGTCGACCAGGCGCGCGAGGCGGGCATGGACGTCGCCCTGACCGGCGTCGCCGACGTCCCCGTCGACCCCGCGGTGGGCCGGGCCGCCTACCGGATCGCGCAGGAGGCACTGACCAACGCCGGCAAGCACGCCCCCGGCGCCCGGGTGCAGGTCACCGCCGAGCACCGCCCCGAGGAGCTGCACCTGCGGGTGGTCAACGGCGCACCGACCCGTCCGCCACAGCCGGTGCCCGGTGACGGGTACGGCCTGGTGGGCTTGGGTGAGCGGGTGCGCACCCTCGGCGGCCGGCTCACGGCCGAGCCCCGGTTGGACGGCGGTTTCGTGGTCGAGGCGGTGCTGCCGGCATGACCGACGTCCGGGTGCTGCTCGTGGACGACGAGGAGCTGGTGCGGTTCGGCCTGCGCACGGTGCTGGAGTCCTCCGGCGGCTTCGAGGTCGTCGGCGAGGCCGGGGACGGCGCCGCGGGGGTGCGGGCGGCGCGGGAGCTGCGGCCCGACGTCGTGCTGATCGACGTCCGGATGCCGGTGCTGGACGGGCTCGCGGCGACCGAGCAGATCCTGGCCCTGCCCCAGCCGCCGAAGGTCGCCGTGCTCACCACCTTCCACCAGGACGAGTACGTCCACGCCGCGCTCGCCGCCGGCGCCGCCGGCTTCCTGCTCAAGGACACCCCACCCCGGCAGATCGCTGCCGCGGTGCGGGCGGTCGCCGACGGGACGGCGACGCTGTCCCCGGCGGTCACCACGACGCTGATCGACTCCTACGTGCGCCGCCGGTCCGCGCCCCGGCGGGCCGAGGCGCTGCGCCGGGTCGAGACGCTGACGGAACGGGAGCGGGAGGTGCTGGCGCTGCTGGGTCGTGGCGACTCGAACGCCGAGGTGGCCGGGCAGCTGTTCGTCAGCGAGGCGACGGTGAAGACCTACGTGTCCCGGCTGCTCACCAAGCTGGACCTGGCCAACCGCACCCAGGCGGCGATCCTCGCCCACGAGGCCGGGCTGCTGGACGACTGAGCCGTCGACCGGAGCTCTCCAGAACACCGTGACGAACCGGTTCCGGCGACGCCCGAGGCTGCCGATGACCTGGACATGAGCATCCACGCTGCTGCCGAGCACACCGCCACGGACGTGCAGGCCATCGAGGAGATGGCCACCGCCGTCCTGGCGTCCATCGCGCGCATCCACGCCGACGGCCTGACCGCCGTCGCCACCATCGCGGAGGACCCGGCCTCGGTCCGGAAGCCGCTGCCCGAAGCGGCAGCCCCCGTCGTCGAGCCGGTCCAGGTCGAGGCAGCCGAGCCCCAGGTGGAGTCCGAGCCGGAGCCGGTCCAGCTGATCCGTGCGGCGCCGCCGCTGCCGCCCCGCGGCCGGCACCTCGCCGAGGCACTGACCGACCAGCTCCCCGTCCAGCACGCCGCCTGACCCCGGACAGCACTGTGCGCTGACCGCCGGTCCCTCCGTGGAGGAGCGGCGATCAGCGCACGGCGACAGATCGAGCTGGGGTCAGGCGATGGTGATCTCGCCGGCCGGGACATCCACGTGGTAGCCGAGGTCGGTGAGCGCGGCGGCCTGGTCGGCGGGCAGCGACAGGCCCTCGACGAAGCCGTCGGCGTTCGGCACGATCTCGCCGGTGAAGGACACCCGGTCGCCCGGGTTGACGTTCATCGGGGACTCACCCGGCGCGGTCAGCTGCACCCAGATGCGGGCGGCCTCGGTGCCGATCCAGAAGCCCTCGTCGGTGGGGACGGCGAGCACGGGCACCTCGGTGGCCACGGCCGGGTCGTCGGGCAGCTCGGCCAGCGCGGCCTGGGGGTCGGCCTCGGTCAGCAGCTGCGGGACCGCCACGTCGCCGACCACGAAGGACCCCGGCACGGCGGCGGCGGCGGTGTCACCCGCGGCGTCGCTCTCCATGGCCTCGGTGTCCTCCTCCATCATCTCGGTGTCCTCCTCGACGAGGCCCTCGTCCTCCTCGACGACGTCGGTCGCGTCGACGCCCTCTTCCTCGTCCGCACCGCAACCGGTGAGGACCAGGGCGAGCGCGGCCGCGCCGGTGACGGGCACCGAGACGAGGCGGCTGCGCCGACCCGAACGGGCGGCGGACGAGCGGAGCAGGGTGGAGTTGCGCATGGGGATCTCCTCACCGGGCCGCGAGGGGCCCAGGATGTGGTCTGTCGGCTTGTGGCGGTCGCCGCTCCCGGTTCGAGCGGCCCGCAACACCGTGAGTGCCCACCGGATCGGCTCGTGCACGAGTCCGAACCCGACCGTCACCGGATCGAGACCTCACCCGCCACGGCCCCGCGGCCGGCCGGGGCGCACCACCGGGCCCTCACCGGGGTCGTCCGGCGAGGACGACCCCGGTAAGCGCCGCCCGGCGGCGGTCAGGCCTGGGCGGCCGTCGCACCGAGGAGGGCGAGGGCGTCGTCGACCCGCTGCAATGCGGCCGGCGTCGTCGTCGCGTGCACGCTCAGCCGCACCCGCTCGCCGTGCCGGGTGCAGGTGACCCCGGCCCGGCCCAGCGCCGCGTGCAGCTCCGCGCCGTCCACACCCGGCACCCGGAACGCCACGATCCCGGCCCGCTCCGCCGGCTCCCGCGACGACGTCACCACCACGCCCCGCCGGTCCAGCAGCTCCAGCAGCTCCTCGACCCGTGCCGCGATCCGGCCGGCGACGGAGCCCACACCGGCGGACTCGAGCAGCTCCAGCCCCGCAGCCAGGCACGCCTGCGCGACGGGGCTGGTGTTGGTGGTGCCGAACCGGGCCGCACCAGCAGCCAGCGGGTGCTCCTCGCCGTCGTAGTCGGTGGCGTCCTGCACCGCGGTCCAGCCGGCCAGCAACGGGTCCAGCCGCTCCAGCGCCCGGTCGGACACCGCGACCACCCCGGTGCTCCAGCCGCTGCGCAGCCACTTCTGCCCGCCGGCGACCAGCACGTCGGCCGCCGTCCAGTCGACGTCGACCGCGCCGAGACCCTGGATCGCGTCGACGACCAGCAGCCGCTCCCCCAGCACCTCGCGCAGCCCGGGCAGGTCGGCCCGGAAGCCGGTGGCGAAGTCGACCGCGCTGACCACCAGCGCCGCCGCGTCCGGGGCGGCACGGACGACGTCCGGCGTCACCGGCCCGGCCGGCAGCGGGACGACGTCCAGCCGCCCGGCCGACTCCGCCCGCCACCAGGGGTAGAGGTTGGCCGGGAACTCCGCCGGGCTGACCAGCACCGGCCCGCGCACCGCGAACGCCGCCTGGAACAGGCCGGCCGAGGTGCTCGGCGAGTAGGCGACGTTGCCCGGCGGGAAGCCGAGCAGCCGGGACGCCGCAGCCAGCGCCCGGCCCTCGGCGCCCATCAGCTCGTCGACGGTGCCCAGCCCCGCGGCCGACACCGCGGCCAGCGCCGCGGTGCCGGCCTCCACCACCGCCCGGGACGGCGGACCGACCCGGGCGAAGTCCAGGTAGCCCTCCTCCTCGGCGAAGGCGGACAGGTAGGCCGAGAGACGAGCAGGGCTCACGCGGTCACCCGGGCCAGGAACGCACGGGTGCGCTCGTGCTGCGGCGCGCCGATCACCTGCTCCGGCGGCCCCTCCTCGACCACCACCCCGCCGGCCATGAAGACGACGTGGTCGGCGACCTCCCGGGCGAAGGAGATCTCGTGGGTCACGACGATCATCGTCATCCCCTCCCGCGCCAGCTCGGTCATCACCGCCAGCACCTCACCGACCAGCTCGGGGTCCAGGGCGCTCGTCGGCTCGTCGAACAGCAACAGCTTGGGCCGCATCGCCAGCGCCCGGGCGATCGCCACCCGCTGCTGCTGCCCGCCGGAGAGCCGGTCGGGGTAGGTGTCGACCTTGTCGCCGAGGCCCACCCGCTCCAGCAGCTCCCGGGCGTAGGCCTCCGCCTCACGCCGCGGCACGCCACGCACCTGCACCGGCCCCTCGGTCACGTTGGCCAGCACGGTGCGGTGCGGGAACAGGTTGAACCGCTGGAACACCATGCCGATCTCCGCGCGCTGCCGAGCGACGTCCTTCTCGCGCAGCTCGTGCAGCCGGTCGCCGTCGTGCCGGAAGCCGATCGGCACGCCGTCCACCCAGATCTCGCCGCCGTCGGCGGCCTCGAGGTGGTTCACGCAGCGCAGCAGCGTGCTCTTGCCCGCACCCGAGGCCCCGAGCAGGACGACGACCTGCCCGCGCCGCACCGTCAGGTCGACGCCGCGGAGCACCTCCAGCGAGCCGTAGTGCTTGCGCAGCCCGCGGGCGCGGACGAGAACCTCGCCCTGCGCCACCCCCTCGCCCGCTGCGGCGCTCACCGGGAGCTCCGCATGAACGGCGGGGTGCGCAGCGAGCCGCCGATCTTGGCCCACACCGACCCGCGGGTGCCCGTGGGCCGGATCGAGGCGTTGTAGTGCCGTTCCAGGTAGTACTGCCCGACGTTGGCCACGCTCACCACCACCATGTACCAGACGGCCACGGCCAGCAGCGTCTCCATGACCGCGAGGCTGCGGCTGGAGAGCGCGTTGGCGGCGTGGATGAGCTCGGTGAAGCCGATGACCGAGGCGATCGACGTCCCCTTGAGCATGTTGATGAAGTCGTTGCCGGTCGGCGGGATGATCACCCGCATCGCCTGCGGCAGCACGACCCGGCTCAGCACCTTCGCCGGCGACATCCCGATCGACTTGGCCGCCTCGGTCTGCCCCCGGTCGACGCTGGTCAGCCCGGCCCGGACGATCTCGGCCATGTAGGCGCTCTCGTTGAGCCCCAGCCCCAGCAGCGCGGCCAGGAAGCCGGTCATGATCACGTTCGCCGGCTGGTCGAGCAGGTAGGCGTCGGTGAACGGGACCGGGATGGAGAACGTCGGGAAGACCAGCGCGATGTTGTACCAGAGCAGGATCTGCAGCAGCACCGGCAGACCGCGGAACACCCAGATGTAGGCCCAGGAGACCCAGCGCAGCACCGGGTTGGCCGAGGTCCGCATCAGCGCCACCACCGTGCCGATGACGATCGCGCCGGCCTGGGCGATCACCGCCAGCACGATGGTGTCGACCAGGCCCTCCAGGATGACGTCCTGGGTGAGCAGCGCCGGGATGCTGGCGTAGTCGATGTCGCCCCGGGAGATCGCCTGGAACAGCAGACCCAGCACGGCGAGGACGGCCAGCCCGGCGACCACGCGCCCCCAGTGCCGGATCCGCACCTGGGGCAGCAGCTCGTCGTCCCCCGGTGCGTCGACCGGCCTGGTCAGCGCCGCGCCGGCGCGGTCAGCCACCGTTGACGGTCGCCTGGTCGACCGCGCCGGAGGTGACGTCCCACGCCTCGAGGATCTCGTCGTAGGTGCCGTCGTCGATCAGCGACTGCAGCGCCTGCTGGATGGCGTCGCGCAACGCGGCGTCGTCCTTGTTGAGCCCGATGCCGTACGGGCCGCCGTTGATCGGGTCCTGGTCGACGGTCTCGAAGTACTCGCCGTCGCCGGCGGTCTGGGAGATGTAGACCGCGGTGGGCAGGTCGTTGAGGATCGCGTCGACCCGGCCGGTGCGCAGCTGCGTCTGGTTCTGCGAGTCGCTCGGGGTCGCGGTGACCTCCAGCGGCTCCTCGCCGTTCGCCTCGCACTCGGCGGACTGCTCGGCGGCGAAGTCCTCCTGCGTCGTCCCCTGGACGACGGCGATCGCCTGGCCGCACAGGTCGGCGCTGGCCTCGATCCCTGCGGGGTTGCCCTTCTGCACCATGATCGTGATGCCCGACTCGAAGTAGTCGACGAAGTCGATCGACTCCTGCCGCTCCGGGGTGTCGTTCATCCCGGCGATCGTGGCGTCGACCCGACCGGTCTGCAGGCCGGTGATCAGGGAGTCGAAGGCCATGTCGGAGTACTCGACGGGCAGGCCCAGCTTGTTGCCGATCGCGGTGATGATGTCGACCTCGAAGCCGACCGGGGTCGACCCGTCCTCGGCGTAGAAGTTGTTCGGCGGCGACTGCACGTTCGACCCGATGGACAGCGAGGCCAGGTCCGCCGGCAGGCCCTCGGCCAGCGCAGCGTCCTCGCTGACACCGCCGACGATCTCGCTGGTGTCGGGCACCGCGGAGTCGGCGGAGCCCTCGGCGGCCGGCTCGGCGGCCGAGGACTCGTCGTCGCCCCCGCCACAGCCGGCGAGCAGCAGGGCGGTGGTGAGCGCAACCGGGACGGCGGCGCGGACGGAGAGGCGGGTGCGGGACATGGGCTGCTCCTGGAGGTCGGGACGGGCGGTCATCGGTCGTTCCTGACGGGTGGTGCAGACGCGCCGTCCGGCGGCGGACTGGACCGCCGGACGACGAGACGGGTGGGGACGACGACCGAGCGGGGCGGCAGGGTCGGCGTGGCGAGCCGCTCGAACAGCAGGTCGACCGCGGCCGAGCCGATGCCGGCGGCGTCCTGGGCGACCGTGGTGAGCGGCGGGTCGAGGAGGTCGGCGAGGTCGAGCTCGTCGAAGCCGACGTGCGCGGGGCGCGGGCCGGTGCGCTCGTGCAGGTGGTGCAGCAGGGCGACGCTGGCCCGGTTGTTGCCGGTCACCACGGCGGTGACCCCGGCGGCTGCCCAGCCGGAGACCGCGGCGGCGATGCGCTCGGGGGTCAGCACCCCGAGCGACACCCGGCCCTCGGTGCGGAGGCCCCGCTCGGCGCAGGCGGCGAGGAAGCCGTCGCGGCGCTGGCGGGAGGTCCAGAACCGCTCGTCGTCACCCAGGTAGGCGATCGACCGGTGCCCGCGCTCGGCGAGGTGGTGCACGGCCTGGGCGATGCCGCCGGTGTTGTCCGACAGCACCTCGTCGGTGCCGTGGTCGGCGCTGGGCCGGTCGAGCAGCACCGCCGGGACGTCGGGCGGCAGGTTCGCGGTGAGCACCTCGTCGCCGACCAGGTTCGGTGCGATGAGCAGGCCGTCGACCCGGCGGGCGGCGAAGGCCTGCACCAGCCGGCCGGCCCGCTCGGCGTCCCCGTCGGCGGAGCCGGTGAGCAGCAGGTACCCGTGCTCGCGGGCCCGGCGCTCCACCCCCGCGGTGAGCGCGGCGTAGAACGGGCCGGCGAGGTCCTCGAGGACCAGGCCGATGCTCGCGGTGCTGGTTCCCCGACGCAGGTGGCTGGCACCGTCGTGCCGGCGGAAGCCCAGCTCGGCGATGGCCCGCTGCACCCGCTCGATCGTCTCGGGACGCACGCCGGGCTCGGCGTTGACCACCCGACTGACGGTCTTCTGCGAGGTGCCGGCGGCGCGCGCGACGTCGACCATCGTGGGCAGCCGGCCGAGCGACCGGCCGGTTCCTGGACCTGCGGCGCCGTTCGATGACAACGTAGTCATCGACTCGTCGGGCGGTCCCGATGACAACGTAGTCATAGGGGGGATCGTCAGGGTGACGGCGACCACATGTCAAGGGGCTGAACGGGTCGCAACGGTTCCGTGACCGCGTGGCGCCCGGCACGGCGCCTGGCCCCGACGGCACTGTGCGCTGACCGTCGGTTCCTCCGTGGAGAAGCGACGGTCAGCGCACAGCGACAGGATCGAGCTGGGGTCAGGCGATGGTGATCGCGCCGGCCGGGACATCCACGTGGTAGCCGAGGTCGGTGAGCGCGGCGGCCTGGTCGGCGGGCAGCGACAGTCCCTCGACGAAGCCGTCGGCGTTCGGCACGACCTCGCCGGTGAAGGACACCCGGTCGCCCGGCTCGACGTTCACCGGGGACTCACCCGGCGCGGTCAGCTGCACCCAGATGCGGACCTCCTCGGTGCCGATCCAGAAGCCCTCGTCGGTGGGGACGGCGAACACCGGGACCTCCGTGGCCACGGCCGGCTCGTCGGCCAGCCCGGCCAGCGCCGCCTGGGGGTCGGCCGCGATCAGCAGCGCCGGGATGCCCACGCCACCGGCGACGAAGGCCCCCGGCGCAACGGCGCCCACGTCACCGGCCTCCACCGGCTCCTCCACCTCGAGGACGTCGGACTCCTCCTGCACGACCCCCGCGTCCTCCGCGAGGACCTCGAACTCCTCGTTGTAGATGTCGACCGCGGTGATTCCGTCCTCCTCCTGCTCCGCACCGCAACCGGTGAGGACCAGGGCGAGCGCGGCCGCACCGGTGACGGGCACCGAGACGAGCCGGCTGCGCCGACCCGGACGGGCGCCGGGCGAGCGGGACAGGGTGGAGGTGCGCATGACGATCTCCTCACCGGGCCGCGACGGCCCAGGACGTCGTGTGTCGGCTTGTCGCGGTCGTCGTTCCCGGTGTGGGCGGTCCGCAACACGCTGAGTGCCCAGCGGATCGGCTCCCGCACGACGCCGGCGTCGACCGTCACCGGATCGAGACCTGCCAGACCCGGGTGCCGCAGCCGTCCCGACCCACCGTCGTGCGCTGACCGGTGCCATCCGGGGATGGGGAGCACCCCGGTCAGCGCACAGCGAGCGGCGCGCGGAGTTGGGCAGCCGCGTCCGGTGGGCGACTCAGGCGCGGGGCAGCACTCGGCCGTCAGGGAGCGTGCGGCCACTCGCCAGGGCGGCCAGCTCGCCGCTGTCGGCGCGGACGACCTCGCCGTCCCCCCAGCTCCAGGCGGCGTCGACCGCCTCGAGGCGGACCCCCGTCAGGTCGACGCCGAAGAGGGCGTTCGCCGTGGCGGTGAGCTGGTCGAGGACGGCGCGCAGGCCCTCGGCCGGTGCGACCGGCGGCTCGCCGAGCGCGACGGTCACATCGAGGGAGTGGATGACGGCGTGGCTGAGTGCCCCGACCGGGCCACCGCCCGGGGGCTGCCAGCCGTGCAGCGCCGGGGAGCGGAGCGCAGCCCGGAGCTCGGCGGCCGGCCGGGACGCGTCCCGCGCAGCCACGGTGTCGGAGAGCCGGGTGAAGTCCCCACCGGCCGCGGCCATCTCGGCACCGAACTGCTCGGCCGACAGCCGCGCCGGCATGGTCACGTGGGCCACCACGTGCCTGACCCGCCAGCCCGTGCAGAGCGAGGGGGCGTCCCACGTCCCGGCCGGCCCGGAGGCCAGCAGGTCGGCGAGCCCGTCGTACGTCCTCGCCGCCCAGGACTGCAGGTCACGCGCGTTCCCGGTCATCTCGATGCCTTCCCTCGCCCACGCTCGGTGGACGCCCGCCCGGGCGCCTCACCAACGAAGACGTCCGCCGGCGCCGGGACTCATCGCCCACGACGCCGGCGGAGGGCTCAGCTCTGGCTGAGCTGCAGGGTGGGGTAGTCGGTGTAGCCCTCGGCGCCGGCGGCGTAGAAGGTCGCCGGCTCAGGCGTGTTCTCCGGGTGGGCGCCGAGCCAGCGCTCGACCAGGTCGGGGTTGGCGATGGCCAGCCGGCCGACCGCGACGGCCTCCGCGTGTGCGGCGTCGATCAGCTCGATCGCCTCCGCGCGGGTGGTCACCGTGCCGAAGCCGCTGTTGGCGATCAGCGGGCCGGCGAAGCGGCGGCGCAGCTCCTGCACGAACTCCCCGGCGGGCTCGGCGTGCAGCACCGAGAGGTAGGCCAGGCCCAGTGGGCGCAGCGCGTCCAGCAGCGCGCCGTAGGTGGCCCGGACGTCGTCCTGGTCGGTCTCCAGCACGTCCTGGATGTTGTGGGCGGGCGAGATCCGCAGCCCGACCCTGCCCGCACCGACGGCCTCGGCGACCGCGGTGACGACCTCGACCACGAACCGGGCACGGTTCTCCGGGGAACCGCCGTAGACGTCGTCCCGCTGGTTGGAGGCGGGCGACAGGAACTCGTGCAGCAGGTAGCCGTTGGCGCCGTGGACCTCCACGCCGTCCAGGCCGGCGGCGATGGCGCGCTTCGACGCGGCGACGACGTCGGCCAGCGTGGCGCGCGCCTCCTCGGTGGTCAGGGCGTGCGGGACCGGGTAGGCCGCCTTGCCCTTGGGGGTGTGCGCCTCGCCCTGGAGGGCGATGGCCGACGGGGCGACGATCCGGTCGGTGCCGGTGATGTCGGTGTGCGAGACCCGGCCACCGTGCATCACCTGCATGACGATGCGGCCGCCGCGGGCGTGCACCTCCTCGGCGACGCGGCGCCAGCCGGCCTCCTGCTCGTCGTCGGTGATCCCCGGCTGGCCGGGGTAGGCACGCGACTCGGCGTTCGGGTAGGTGCCCTCGGTGATGATCAGGCCGAGGCCGGCCCGCTGGGCGTAGTGCTCGACCACGAGGTCACCGGGGACGCCGGCGGCACCGGAGCGCATGCGGGTCAGCGGCGCCATGACGACGCGGTTCGCGAGCTCGAGGTCGCCGAGCGTGACGGGGGAGAACAAGTCCATGCCGGGACAAGGTCCTCGGCCCGACGCGCCATTCCGGTGCGCCAGCGACTGCGGCAAGGGTCACGCCGCGCCTGGGCGTCGAGTGACAGCTGAGCGGGCTTCCTCGGGCGCGAGAGCCCGCTCAGCTGTCACTGGGCGGAGGCGGCACCTCGTTGCGGGCGGCGGGCGGCCGCTCAGTCGCTGTGCCGCGCGCCGACCACGGCGACCGCCAGCAGGCCGCCGAGCAGCCAGAACGCCGCGGAGACCCCGGCCGTCCCGGCCAGCAGCCCGGCCGCCGCCGGGGTGCCGACCAGCCCGACCCGGTTGCCCACCAGCCGCAGCGCCAGCGCGGTGCCGCGGGCGTCGTCGGGGACGGCCCGGACGATCAGCGTCATCAGCAGCGGCTGGCCCACGCCGAGCAGGAACCCGATCAGCGCCAGCAGTGCACCCAACGCCCAGACGTTGCCGGTGGCCGGGAGGAAGGCCACGGCGATCCCCGAGCCGACGGTGCTCAGCACCACCAGCCGGGCCCGGCCGACCCGGACCAGCATCCGCTGCACCAGC
Source organism: Modestobacter sp. VKM Ac-2977 (assembly GCF_026968045.1). Lineage (GTDB taxonomy): Bacteria > Actinomycetota > Actinomycetes > Mycobacteriales > Geodermatophilaceae > Modestobacter. The sequence continues at coordinate 34,431 of NZ_JAPVBQ010000003.1, forward strand.
ACCCGCGAGGCCACGGTGGCGCCGGCGCGGACGCTGAGCAGCACGCCGACCACGGCCGGGGAGATGCCGCGGTTCACCCCGAGCAGCGGCAGGTAGGCGGTGAGCAGGTCGACCGCGGCGGCCAGCACCAGGCTGGCGAAGATCCCGGAGCGCACCGCCGGCCGGCCGAGCAGCCCGAAGGCCGACGTCCTGCCGGTCGGCCGGGCCGCGGCCGCCGGGAAACGCCGCCCGGCAGCCAGCCACCAGGACGCCGGCAGCGCGAGCGCGCACAACGCGGCGGAGAGCACCAGCGCGCGGGCGGTTCCGGTGGACAGCTCCCCCGGCGCGGTGGCCAGCACCGCTCCGGCCAGCGCCGGCCCCACCAGCTGCCCGGCGGAGACGACCGCGGTGAACAGCCCGAACCCGGAGTCCAGCCGGTCACCGGGCAGCCGGGCGACGACGTTCTCCCCGCCGATGATGCAGCCGAGGTTGCCCAGACCGAGCACCACGTTGCCCAGCGCCACGGCCAGCAACGAGCCGCTGGTGGCCAGCAGCACGCAGCCGACCACCAGCAACGCCACGCCGCTGACCAGGATCGGCTCCGGCCGCCAGCGGTCGGCCGCCCGGCCCAGCGGCAGGGCGACCACCATCGGCAGCAGCGCGAACGCCGCGGTGAGCAGGCCGATCTCGGTGGCCCCGGCGCCCAGGTCGATCGCCCGGTAGGCGGAGACCGGCCGGGCGACCGCGATGGCCGCCTGGATCAGCACCATCACACCCAGCAGCTGGAACAGCCACCGCGGCGCCCGCCCCGGAAGGGGGGCGGTCATCGCCCCCGCCCCGGGCCCAGCCCGGTCGGCCCCGTCCCGGGTCCCACCCTGAGCGTGCGCAGGACGGGGGCCGCCCTCAGTGGGACAGTCGCCGGCCGGTGCTGGTGGAGAAGACGTGCTCCTCGCCCGGCCGGATGCTCAGCCACACGTCGCCGCCCTTGGCCGGTGGGCGCCGGGCGTCGACGCGGGCCACGATCTGCGCGGTGTCGCCGCCGTGCAGGTGCTCGGCCAGCTGCTCGTCGGCGATCGTGGCGTAGACGAAGGCGTCGGAGCCCAGCTCCTCGACCAGGTCGACCTTGACCTTGAAGCCCTGCCCCGGCTCGGCCAGCTCCAGTGCCTCGGGCCGGAACCCGAGCGTGACGGACTGGTCCGCACCGGCAGCTGTCAGGGTCTCCCGCGGGAGCTCGACCCAGATGTCCCCGAGCCGGGCGCCACCGTCGACCAGCGGCACCTCGGCCAGGTTCATCGCCGGGGAGCCGATGAAGCCCGCGACGAAGACGTTGGCCGGGCGGTCGTACATCTCCCGGGGGCTGGCGACCTGCTGGAGGACGCCGTCCTTGAGCACCGCGACCCGGTCGCCCATCGTCATCGCCTCGACCTGGTCGTGGGTGACGTAGACGGTGGTGATGCCCAGCCGGCGCTGCAGCGAGGCGATCTGGGTGCGGGTCTGCACGCGGAGCTTGGCGTCCAGGTTGGACAGCGGCTCGTCCATCAGGAAGACCTGCGGCTTGCGCACGATCGCCCGACCCATGGCCACGCGCTGGCGCTGCCCACCGGAGAGCGCCTTGGGCTTGCGGTCCAGGTAGGGCTCCAGGTCCAGCAGCTTGGCCGCATCGACGACCCGGGCGCGGCGCTCCTCCTTGCCCATCCCGGCGATCTTCAGCGCGAAGCCCATGTTGTCGGCGACGCTCATGTGCGGGTAGAGCGCGTAGTTCTGGAACACCATCGCGATGTCCCGGTCCTTCGGCTCGACGTCGGTGACGTCCTTGTCCCCGATCCGGATGGCGCCGCCGTCGACCTCCTCCAGGCCGGCGAGCATCCGCAGCGAGGTGGACTTCCCGCAGCCGGAGGGGCCGACGAGGACCAGGAACTCACCGTCCTCGATCTGCAGCTCGAGCTGGTCGACCGCCGGCTTGTCGCTGCCGGGGTAGAGCCGGGTCGCCTTGTCGTAGGTGACCGATGCCATGGGGGAGCTCCCTCGCTCGTGCGCTGTCGCGCCTGTGACTGCCGTCACCGTACGGCAAGCGCTTTCCGAGATCAATGGTGGTGTGCGTGCACGCCGGAGCGGCTCAGCCGTCCAGCGCCTCCATCCGGTCGGTGGCGAAGACCAGCCCATGACCGGGCGCCGTCCGAGCCCGGAGCACGCCGTCGTCGATGGTCACCCCGCTGGGCTCGGCGAGGGCGCCCAGCGCCGCGAACGAGGCGTCCTCGACGTCCTCGACCATGGTGGTCAGCGGCAGGCACATCGCCAGCTGCCCGGAGACGTCCGGCAGCAGGTGCGGCGCCACCGGCACGCTCGCCGCCGCCGCGAGCTGGGCGATCCGGAGGAACGGGGTGATCCCGCCGACCCGCACCACGTTGGGCTGGACGACATCGGCGGCTCCGGAGGCGAGCAGCGCGCGGTACTGGAACGCGGTGTAGACGTTCTCCCCCACCGCGATCGGCACGCCCAGCCCGGCGTCGTGCAGCCGGCCCAGCGCCGTCAGGTCGTCGGCGACCAGCGGCTCCTCCACCCAGTACAGGTCGTAGGGCGCCATCGCCCGGACCGCGCGCATCGCCGTCGGGAGGTCCCAGCGCTGGTTGGCGTCGACCATCAGCCGGCGGTGCGGCCCGAGCGCCGCGCGGACGGCGGCCACCCGCTCGACGTCCTCGGCCAGGTCGGGCCGGCCCACCTTGATCTTCACCGCGGTGCACCCGTCGGCGACCCAGCGCTCGGTCTGCGCGACCAGCTCCTCGAGGGAGTAGTGGAAGTTGACCCCGCTGCCGTAGACGGCGACCGAGTCGCGCCGGCGGCCCAGGTGGTCGACCAGGCTCTGCCCGGCGGCCTTGGCCGCGAGGTCCCACAGCGCGGTGTCGACGGCGGCGATCGCCATCGTGGTCAGCCCGCCGCCGCCGGCCTCGTGCAGGTGCCACCAGAGCCGGTCCCAGACGACGCCGGGCTCCACCGGCCCGCCGACGACCACCGGGGCGACGTCGTGGTCGACCAGCGACTGCAGCGCGCGGGCCCCGATCGACGGCGTCCAGCTGAACCCGGTGCCGGTGCGGCCGTCGCTGGTCTCCAGCTCGGTGACCAGCAGGTGCAGCGCGGGCACGTCGGCGCCCCACGGCCGGGACAGCGGCAGCCGGAACAGCCGGCTGGACAGCCGGGCGACCGTGCTCATCGCAGCTCCGTCCGCCAGCTGCGGGACGCCGTCCAGCCCAGCAGCTGCTCCGCCTTGGCGGTGCTGAACGCCGGGCTCGTGCCGGTCAGGCCGGCGGCGAGCTCCGGGGCGACCCCGGAGAACTCCGGGAGCAGCTCGGCCAGCGGCGCCTCGGCCAGCGCGTCCTGGGCGCCGACGAAGTAGACCTCGCCGTTGGGCACCTCGCCGGCCTTGCCCAGCAGGGTGTCCAGGAAGTCCGAGCAGTCGCGGGCGTCGACGTAGTTGAACAGCGAGACCGCGCCGTGCCGCGGGTCGGCGATCCGCTCGCGCACCGTGTGCCCCTGCTGGGTCGGCGCCCCCGCCCACTCCTCCGGCGCGATGACGAAGCACGGCCGGAACGCCGCCAGACGCACCCGGTCGCCGTACTGGGCGGCGAACATCCGCATGGTCTGCTCGGCGGCCAGCTTGGACAGCCCGTAGGCGTTCCACGGCCGTGCCGGGTGGTCCTCGTCCAGCGGCAGGTACCGCGGTGCCCAGCCGGCTGGGCTGCCGTAGCCCATGACGGTGGGGCTGCTGGCCGTGACCACGGTGCCGACACCGAGGTCGATGGCGGACTGCAGCACGTTGTAGGCCAGCGTGCTGTTGGTGGCGTGGATGACCGACTCGGGCCGGCTGAACGGGACGGCGATCGCCGCCAGGTGGACGACGGCGTCCGGCCGGTACCGGGCCATCACCCCGTAGGCCTGGCCGAGGTCGGTCAGGTCGGCGGGGAACGTCTCCGCGGCCTTCTCCAGCGGCGCGGCGGCGACGTCGACCGAGACGACCTCGTGGCCGGCGTCGGCCAGCCCGTCGACGACGCTGCGGCCCAGCCGGCCGGCGCCCCCGGTGACCAGCACCTTCACGCCGACACCACCCTGCTCCCGCCCACGCCACCCGCCCCGACGCCGGGCACGACCACGTCCAGGTAGCGCTGCTTGACCGTCTCCACGACCTCGGCCTTGGGCTGGGCCCAGACGTCGGCGTTGAAGATCTCCACCTCGACGTCACCGGTCCAGCCGGCGGCCTCGACGGCGGCCACGAACGGCGGGAAGTCGATCACCCCGTCGCCCATGTAGCCGCGGGCCATGAGCGCGTCGGCCGGGATGGGCATGAGGAAGTCGCAGACCTGGAAGGAGGCGATCCGGTCACCGGCCCGCGCGATCGACGCCCAGACCTCCGGGTCCCACCAGAGGTGGAAGGTGTCGACGACCACGCCCACCTGCGCCGACGGGAAGGGCTCGGCCAGGTCGAGGGCCTGGGCGAGGGTGGAGAGCACGGCCCGGTCGGCGCAGTACATCGGGTGCAGCGCCTCCAGGGACAGTCGCACGCCGCGCTCGCCGGCGTAGGGCGCCAGCTCGGCCAGCGCCTCGGCCACCCGCTCCCGGGCGCCGGCCAGGTCGCGGGAGCCTGCGGGCAGGCCGCCGACCACCATGACCAGCGACTCGGCGCCCAGGGTGGCGGCCTCGTCGATCGCCCGCCGGTTGTCCGCGAGCGCGGTGGCCCGGGCGGCCGGGTCGCTCGCGGTGAGGAACCCGCCGCGGCAGTGCGAGGTGACCCGCAGGCCGGCGTCCCGGATCAGCTTCGCGGACCGCTCCAGGCCGAACTCGGCGACCGGCTCGCGCCAGGTGCCGAGCGCGGAGAGCCCCGCCGCGGCCACCCCGTCGACGAAGTCGGGCATCGACCAGCCCTCGACCGTCTTGTGGTTGATCGACAGCTTGGCCAGCCGCGGGTCGGCGGTCACTGGGCCACCCCCACGGTCGACAGGTACGTGCTCATCCGCCCGGCGGCGAGCTCCGGGTCGGGCAGCAGCCCGGCGGCGTCGGCCAGCCGGAGGACCTCGGCCAGGTGGACCGGGCTGCGCGAGCTCTCCAGCCCGCCGACCATCCGGAAGCCCGGCTGGTGGCCGGCCAGCCAGGCCAGGAAGACGATGCCGGTCTTGTAGTAGTACGTGGGCGTGCCGAACAGGTGCCGGGACAGCGCCACGGTCGGCTCGAGCAGCCGGTCGTAGGTGGCCAGGTCCTCCCGGTCCAGCGCCTGCAGCGCGGTGGAGGCGGCCGGGGCGATCGCGTCGAAGATGCCCAGCAGGGCGTGCGAGTACGACTCGCCGTCCCCGCGCACCAGGGACGGGTAGTTGAAGTCGTCCCCGGTGTAGAGCCGGACGCCGTCGGGCAGCCGGCGGCGCATGTCCACCTCGTGCGCCTCGTCGAGCATGGAGACCTTGATCCCGTCGACCTTGGCGCTGTGGTCGGCGATCACCTGCAGCACTGTGTCGGTGGCCTCGGTCAGCTGCGCCGAGCCCCAGTAGCCGGCCAGCGCCGGGTCGAACATGGGGCCGAGCCAGTGCAGGACCACCGGCCGCGACACCTGCTCGAGCAGCCGGGCGTAGACCTTGGCGTAGTCCTCGGCGCTGCGGGCCACCCGGGCCAGCTGCCGGCTGGCCATGATGATCACGTTCGCGCCGGCGCCCTCGACCACCTCGATCTGCTCGAGGTAGGCGGCCAGCACCTCGTCGGTGCTGGCCAGGTCGGCCGGCGCCTGGTCGGTGCCCGCACCGCAGGCCAGCAGCCCGCCGCAGGCCTGGGCCTCGGCGGCCGAGCGGCGGATCAGCTCGGCGGTGGTGCTCCAGGGCATGCCCATGCCGCGCTGGGCGGTGTCCATCGCGTCGGCGACGCCGAGACCGTAGGACCACAGGTGCCGGCGGAAGGCGAGGGTCGCCTCCCAGTCGACGTCCACCGGCGCACCGGGGGTGTTGTCGCCGAACGGGTCGGCCACCACGTGCGCCGCGGCGTAGGCGGTGCGGCTGGTCAGCGGGCCGTCGGGGCGGGTGAAGGCACCGGGCTCGCCGAGCCGGTGCTCGGCGAGCGTCCCGTCGGCCCGGGGCAGCCGGACGGTCGGGCCGCTCACACCGTCACCTCGGGGATCTCGATGCGGCGCCCCTCGGCCGAGGACTGCAGGCCCAGCTCGGCCACCTGGACACCGCGGGCACCGGCGAGGAAGTCGTAGGCGTGCGGGGCGTCCTCGAGCACGTGGCGGAGGAACTGCTCCCACTGCGCCCGGAAGCCGTTGTCCAGGTCGGCGTTGTCCGGCACGACCTGCCACTGGTCCCGGAACCGCTCGGTGACCGGCAGGTCGGGGTTCCAGACCGGCTTCGGGGTGGTGGCCCGGTGCTGGATCTTGCACTCGCGCAGCCCCGCGACGGCGCTGCCCTCGGTGCCGTCGACCTGGAACTCGACCAGCTCGTCGCGGTAGACCCGCACCGCCCAGGAGGAGTTGATCTGCGCGATCACGCCGCCGGGCAGCTCGAAGATGCCGTAGGCGGCGTCGTCGGCGGTGGCCGGGTAGGGCTGCCCGTGCTCGTCGATCCGGGTGGGGACGTGGGTGACCGCCTTGGCGGTGACCGCCTCCGGCCGGCCAAAGAGGTTCTCCAGCACGTAGGACCAGTGGCAGAACATGTCGACGACGATGCCGCCGCCGTCCTCCTTGCGGTAGTTCCAGCTCGGCCGCTGGGCCTCCTGCCAGTCGCCCTCGAACACCCAGTAGCCGAACTCGCCGCGCACCGACAGGATCTGGCCGAAGAAGCCGCCGTCGATCAGCCGCTTCAGCTTCACCAGGCCCGGCAGGTAGAGCTTGTCGTGGACGACGCCGTTCTTCACCCCGGCCTCGGCGGCCAGCCGGGCCAGCTCCAGGGCGCCCTCGAGGGACTCCGCGGTGGGCTTCTCGGTGTAGATGTGCTTGCCGGCGGCGATCGCGGCCTTGATCGACTTCTCCCGCGCCTGGGTCACCTGGGCGTCGAAGTAGATCGGTGCGGAGTCGTCCCGCAGCGCCTCGTCCAGGTCCGTCGTCCACCGCTCGATGCCGTGCTGGGCGGCGAGCTCGGCCAGCTTGCGCTCGTTGCGGCCCACCAGGATCGGCTCGGGCACGACCCGGCGGCCGTCGGCGAGCTGCAGCCCACCGGCGTCCCGGATGGCGAGGATGGACCGGACCAGGTGCTGGCGGTAGCCCATCCGGCCGGTGACGCCGTTCATGATGATGCCGATCGAGCTGTCCACGGTGCTTGCCTCCAAAGCGGGTGAGGGGGTCATCGGGTGCTCCCGGCGGGAGCGGCTGCGGCCTCGGGCCGCAGCGGGATGCCGAAGTCGGCCAGGTGCACGACCTGGCCGGTGGTCAGGGACTGGTTGGCCGCCGCGCCGACGAGCACGCTGCGGACGCCGTCGAGCCAGCCGGCCGCCTGACCCAGCGGGTCCGACCGGGTGCCGGGGCGGAACAGGTCGTCCAGCAGCAGGGCGTCGCCGCCGCCGTGCGCACCGGGCCCCTCGGGGACCTCGATCCGCCGGGCGGCCTCCCAGCGGCGTTGCAGCACCAGCTCGGTGCCCTCGCTCCGGGCCCCGGACGCCGCCTGGACCTCCTCGGGCGTGGCGCTGGGGTCGACGGCGACGCCGAACCCGCCGATGACGTCGTCCGCGGCGACGACCGCAGCCCGCTCGACCACCGACAGCTCGATCCGGCCCGCGGTGCCGTTGATGCTCACCCGGTAGCCCTCCCAGGGGCCGTGGGCGTTGAGCGAGTAGCTGAGCGCCGGGCCGCCGGCGTACTGCATCAGCAGCGCCATGTTGTCCTCGATGGTGATGCCCGGGGAGAACACGTCCTGGTCGCGGATGTAGCCGTCCTCGGCCTCCGCCTCCAGGTAGAGCTGACGCAGCCGGTCGTTGCCGGCCAGGTCGAGGGCGAACGGGTCGCGGCCGGCGTCCGGGGCGCCGTGGCTGCGCGCCGGGCGCTCGCCCAGGCCCCGCTCCTTCGCGTTGGCGTCGCCGTAGAAGCGCAGACCGCCGAGGGCGAACACGGTCTCCGGCACCGCGCCGACCCACCAGTTGACCAGGTCGAAGTGGTGCGTGGCCTTGTGCACGAACAGGCCGCCGGACAGCGCCTTGTCCCGGTGCCAGCGGCGGAAGTAGTCGGCACCGTGGACGGAGTCCAGCACCCACTCGAAGTGGACGCTGGTCACCTGGCCGATCGCACCGTCGGCGATCAGCTGCCGGACGGCGGAGTTCCGCGGCGAGTAGCGGTAGTTGAAGGTGACGACGAGGTCGCGGCCGGTCTCGTCGACGGCGTCGACGATGGTGCGGCAGCCCGCGGCGTCGGTGGTCAGCGGCTTCTCGGTGATCACGTCGTGGCCGGCGCGCAGCGCGCGGGAGATGTACTCGGCGTGGGTGTGGTCGACGCTCGCGACGATGACGACGTCGGGCTGCTCCCGGTCGAGCATCGTGTCGAAGTCCTCGGGCCCGTAGGCCGGCAGCGGCGCCGCGCCGGGGTGGGCTGCGGCGAACTGTCGTTGGTAGTAGGCCATCCGCGTGCTGTTGGGGTCGCAGAGGGCGACGAGCCGGCCGACGTCGGCGTGGCTGCCGAGCAGCGCCGCGACGTACATCTCGGCGCGGTGGCCGGTGCCGACGATCGCGTAGCGACGCGGCTCCGGGGGCGCGGACGAGGCGGTGGTGGTCACGTCTCCCTCTCGGTGGTGGGACGGGTGGCGCAGGGAGGGGGTGCCAGGGGGCGGCCGGTGACCGGCCGCCCCCTGGCCGGCGATCAGGCGATCGCCGACTCGACCTCGCTCATGAACTGCTCGGCGGCGTCCTCCACCGAGACCTGGTCGAACAGGATCTGCTCGGTGTAGCGCTGCAGGATCGACTGCACCTCACCGGCGCCCTGCGGGGGCAGCGCCGGCGGGTCCTGCAGACCGGGGGTGATCTCCTCGACGAATGCGACGGCAGCCTGGCCGGGCGCGTCCAGGGTCGGGGCGATCTGGTCACGCAGCTCGGTGTTCACCGGCAGGCCGCGGTCGGCCTTGATGATGTTCACCGCGTCCTCGGAGTTGATCAGCCAGTCCAGCAGCATGGCCGCCTCCTGCGGGCTCTCGCAGTCGCTGCTGATCGCCCAGAACATGGCCGGCTTGAGGTACATGCCGGTCTCGCCGTCCCCCTCCTCGGTGGGGAACTGGCGGAACTCCAGCTCGCTGCCGGCCCCCGCGGTCAGGGCGGGCAGCTCGTTGGTCCACCAGAAGCCCGACGCACCGTTGCCGGTGGCGACCAGCGCCTGGTCGACCCCGCCGTTGAACACCTCGACCGTGGTGGCCGGCGGCGGCTCGGCGCCGGTCTCGGATGCCCTCTTCTCGATGGCCCACCAGTCGGCCAGGGTCTCGGTGGTGAAGCCGATCTCGCCGTTCTCGTCGAACAGCGCCTCGCCCTGCTCACGGGCGTAGACCTCGAAGTTGGTGTCGCCACCGTTGAGGCCCATCGCCTGCATGCCGTAGACCTCCCCGCCGGTCGCCTGGGTGACCTGGGCGGCGGTGTCGACCATCTCCTCCCAGGTCCAGGACGAACCGTCGGGCACCGGCACCCCGGCGGCCTCGTAGGCCGCCGGGTCGATGACCACGGAGAAGGCGTTCACCCCGGTGGGGATCGCGTAGGTGGCGTCCTCGACCGCGCCGGTCTCGGCGACGTTCTCGTCGAGGTCGCTCGTGTCGATCGTGCCGTCCTCGATGTACGGCGTGAGGTCCAGCAGCGCCCCACGGTCGGCGTACTCCCGGACGTACCGGGTGTCCTGCTGCATGAGGCAGGGCGCGTCGCCGCCGGCGGTGCTGGTGGCCAGGCGGTCCCAGTAGTCGGCGAACCCGGTGAAGTCGCCCTCGATCGTGACGCCCTCGTTCTGGGACTCGTAGAGGTCGATCAGCTCCTGGGTGGCGGCGTGCCGGGTGTCGCTGCCCCACCACGACATCCGCATGGTGACCGGCCCGTCGTCGCGGGTCGTGCCGCCGTCGGCGGCTGCGCCGCCGTCGTCGCCACCGCAGGCCGCGGTGGTCAGCAGCAGCCCGAGGACGCCGCCGGTGACGCCGATGCGGGTGGGCCAGGGCGTACGCGCCCCATTGCTCCGGTTCGTGTGCACGTTCCTTACCTCCTTGTAAGTGCTGCGTGGATGAGTGGCGCGTGAGCTGTGTGGTGTCGTCACTTGAGCCCCGTGGTGGCGATGCCGCGGACGAGATAGCGCTGACCCGCGAGGAAGAAGCCGAAGACCGGCGCCAGGGCGACGATCGACATGGCGAAGACGGGACCCCACGGCGTCTGGCTCGTCGCGTCGACGAACGTCCGCAGGGCGACCGGGACGGTGTACATCTCCGGATCGGTCAGGAAGATCAGCTGGCTGAAGAAGTCGTTCCAGGTCCAGATGAAGGTGAAGATGGCCGTGGTGGCCAGAGCCGGCACCGACAGCGGGATCACGATCCGCCAGAAGATGGCGAAGTGCCCGCAGCCGTCGATCCGGGCGGCCTCGTCCAGTTCCAGCGGGATGCCCCGGATGAACTGCACCATCAGGAAGATGAAGAAGCCGTCGGTGGCCAGCAGCTTCGGCACGATCAACGGCCAGTAGGTGTTGATCCAGTCGAGCTCGGAGAAGAGGATGTACTGCGGCACGATCACCACGTGGATCGGCAGCATCATCGTCCCGAGCATCACCGCGAACCAGAACTTCTTGAACTTGAAGTTCAGCCGAGCGAACGCGTAGGCCGCCGCGGAACAGGCCAGCAGGTTGCCGATGATCGAACCGACGACGATGACCAGCGAGTTCCAGATGTAGTGGCCGAAGTCCCGAGGCAGCGCCGTCCAGCCCTCAGGGTAGTTCTCCGTGGTGACGCGCTCGGGGATCAAGCCGGTCTGGCTGAAGATGTCCTCGGTGAACTTGAACGAGCTGGAGAGCATCCACAGCAGCGGGTAGAGCATGAGCAGCGCCCCGAGGATGAGCACGGTGTGCGCCAGCCAGCGCGGCCGCTGCTTCTTCTTGCGGTCGGGCAGCTTCTCCGTGGCAGCCACAGGGGGGGCCACGGTCAGGTCAGTCGCCATAGAACACCCAGTACTTCGCTGCGAAGAAGTTGATCGCGGTCAGCCCACCGACGATGAGCAGGAGGAACCAGGCCAGCGCCGAGGCGTAGCCCATGTCGAAGTTGCCGAAGCCGCGCTGGTAGAGGTAGAGCGTGTAGAAGAGCGTCGAGTCCGCCGGACCGCCGGTGCCGCCGCTGACGATGAACGCCTGCGTGAACGTCTGGAACGCGTTGATCGTCTGCAGCACGAGGTTGAAGAAGATGATCGGCGAGAGCAGCGGCAGGGTGACCTGGAAGAACTGCCGGACCTTCCCCGCGCCGTCCAGGGACGCCGCCTCGTAGTACATGGTCGGGATCTGCCGCAGCCCGGCCAGGAAGATGACCATCGGGGCGCCGAAGGTCCAGACGTTGAGGATGATCAGCGTGCCGAGGGCGTAGTCGGGGTCGGAGACCCAGCCCGGCGGGTTCTCGAACCCGATGAACCGCAGGACGCCGTTGAGCAGCCCGTCGGAGCCGAAGATCTGCCGCCACAGGATGGCGATCGCGACGCTGCCGCCGATCAGCGACGGCAGGTAGTAGACCGACCGGTACAGCGCCAGGCCGCGCAGGCCCCGGTCCAGGATCATCGCCAGGAACAGGGCGAACGCCAGCTGCAGCGGCACCGAGACGACGACGTAGATGAACGTGACCTTGAGCGACTGGTAGAAGCGCGGGTCGTCGAACATCCGCTGGAAGTTGTCCAGCCCGATCCACTCCGGCGCACCGATGAGGCTGTAGTCGGTGAAGGACAGGTACGCCGAGGCGGCGATCGGTCCGGCGGTGATGAACAGCAGGCCGGCGAACCACGGGGCCAGGAACAGGTACGGCGTGAGGCGAGCCGTCCACCACTTCCGCCCACGGGGCGCAGCACGACCCGTGGTCCCAGGAGCCTCGTCGTGCGAGCGTTCGCGCGACGGGACGTCGAGCGTTGACGACACGGGCTCTCACCTCTCTGTGCAGCTCGTCGGACGGCTTCGTCCGGTGCGTCGGATGTGCAGTGGCTCACATGTTGGTAAGCGCTTTCTAGACCCCCGGCCGAACCGCTGTCAACGCTCGGCGAGCCCGCCCGGGCCACTCGGCTGCCGCTGTGCGCTGCCTCACAAGTGGGTAAGCGCTTTCTACTCGGGTCGGCTCGGGCATGTCAACGAGTCGACTCGGGCAACTGGGTCACGATCCGGCGACACCGCCCACTGCGCCGCGCTGACCAGTACGTTCACGTCGGCCGGCGACTTCGGGCCCGACACGTCCCGGCCGACTCGTCGGCAAGCCCTTTCCCATTGCGGCGGGTCTGGCTACGCTCAGCGTCCCGTCGGCGACCGCGCCGACGACTGGCTCGGTCAAGGGGGATCACGTGCCAGGACAGTCCCGAACCGCCGGCCGGGTGGTGCTCGTCGGAGCCCACGGCCACGGTCGCTGGCACCTGCAGAACCTGCGCCGGCTGGCTGCGGCCGGTGACGTCCGCCTGGTCGGGATCTGCGACCCGCGGCCGCTGGACGACGAGTTGCGCGCACTGGCCGGCGACGTCCTCGTCGCCGCCTCGTTGGACGAGCTGCTCGCGGCGACCAGCCCCGACGTGACCATCATCTGCACGCCGATCCACACCCACACCGACCTGGCGCTCACCGCCGCCCGGGCGGGCAGCGCCGTGCTGCTGGAGAAGCCCCCCACCCCGACGCTGGCCGAGTTCGACCGGCTGGTCGAGGGCATCGAGAGCACCGGGGCGGCCTGCCAGATCGGCTTCCAGAGCCTGGGCTCAGCGGCCATCGGCCGCGTGCGCTCACTGGTCGAGGGCGGGGCGATCGGCACGGTCCGCGGCATCGGCGCCGCCTGCGCGTGGGTCCGGGACGCGTCCTACTACGGCCGGGCCAGCTGGGCCGGGCGGCGCAGCGTCGACGGGGTGCCGGTCGTCGACGGCGCCCTGACCAACCCCTTCGCCCACGCGGTGGCCACCGCCCTGGCCCTGACCGGCGCCACCGGTGCCGGCTCGCTGGACACCATCGAGGTCGAGCTGTACCGGGCCAACCCGATCGAGGCCGACGACACCTCCTGCCTGCGGATCCGCACCGCCGGCGGGCCGGTGGTCACCATCGCCGCCACGCTGGCCGCCGAGCACCCGCGCGACCCCGTCCTCGTCGTCCACGGGAGCACCGGGCGGATCACGCTCTCCTACAAGACCGGTGAGGTGCGGCTGCAGGCCGACGGCGTCGACGAGACGACGACGCACCCGAGCACCGACCTGCTCGAGGACCTGCTGGCCCACCTGCGCGACCGCACCCGGCCGCTGCTCGTCCCCCCGTCGGCGACGCGCTCCTTCATGGAGGTCGTGGAGGCGGTGCGCTGCGCCCCGGACCCGGTGGAGATCCCGGCCGGGCACCGGCGGGCCGAGGGCGAGGGCACCACCGCCCACCAGGTCGTGCCGGGCGTCGACGCGCTGGTCGACCGGGCCGCCGAGGAGCTGCGGCTCTTCTCCGAGCTGGGGACGCCCTGGGCCCAGGCCCCGGCGGTGCGGCAGCTGGGCGCGGCTCCGTCGTCCGTGGCGGGCTGACGGTGGCGCTCAAGGCCCTGCACCAGGGGCACGTCCCGGAGGAACCGTCCCCGGCCGGCACGGCCCTGGCCACGCTGACGGTCGCCGGCACCGTCGTCGCCACCTGCTGGGACGGCGCCGGGCTGCCCGGCGTGCTCGCCCCCCGGCCGTTCCTGCACCCGGTCACCACGCTGGCCGGCACCCCCGTCACCGACGCCCAGCCGGAGGACCACCGCTGGCACCTGGGCGTCTCGGTCACCCTGCAGGACGTCGGCGGGGCGAACGTCTGGGGCGGCCGCACCTACCTGCGCGACCAGGGCTACACCTGGCGGGCCGACCACGGTCGCCAGGTGCACACCGGGTGGACGGCGCTGGCACCCGACGGCTTCCGGGAGACCCTCGACTGGCTGGGCCCGGACGGGCGCACGCTGCTCACCGAGGAGCGCACCGTGGAGGCAGCCCCGGCTCTGCTCCCCGGCGCCTGGACCCTCGACCTGACCACCACCCTGCACAACGCCACCGACGCCCCGGTGGAGCTGGGCAGCCCCGCGACCAACGGGCGCAGCGGTGCCGGCTACGGCGGGCTGTTCTGGCGGTTCCCCCCGGTGACCGGGGCCCGGGTGTGGAGCCCGGACGCCGAGGGTGAGGACGCCGTGCACGGCTCGTGTGCGTCCTGGGTGGCCTTCGCCGCCACCGGCCCGGCGCCGTTCACCGTGGCGCTGGCCGGCACCGACGAGGCCACCCGGGGCGACCCCTGGTTCGTCCGCGTCGACGACTACCCCGGGCTGGGCTCCCAGCTGGCCGCCGAGCACCCGGTGCGACTCGCACCCGGGGCGGCCACCACCCGCAGCTTCCGGGCCCTGGTGGCCGACGGGACGCCGAGCTCCGAGGCCATCGGGGATGCGCTCACGGCCGCGCCGGGCCAAGGTGGACGGCGATGACCGCTGCTCGGGAGAGCCCGGCCGGCCGCCGCGCCACACCGGACGAGGTCGCCGGGGCCCCCGCCGTCCGGCGCAGCGGCCCCGTGCTGCTCTCCGAGGTCGCCGCCCACGCCGGGGTCTCGCTGGCCACCGCCTCCCGGGTGCTCAGCGGCAGCCGCTCGGTCGGTGAACCGCACCGCGGCCGGGTGCTGGCCGCGGCCCAGGAGCTCCGGTACACGCCGAACGCGCAGGCCCAGGCGGTGGCCCGGGGGGCCAGCAACGTGGTCGGCCTGATCATCCACGACGTCCTGGACCCGTACTTCTCCAGCATCGCCGGCGGGGTGATGCGGCAGGTCGAGGAGCGCGAGCTCGTCGTGTTCCTGGCCAGCACGCACAGCGACGTCGACCGCGAGCTGGAGTTCGTCCAGACGATGCGCTCCCACCGCGTGCGCGCGCTGATCATCTGCGGCAGCCGCACCACCGACCGGGCGCACAACGAGCGGCTGGCCCACGAGCTCGAGGGCTACGCGGCCGCCGGCGGCCAGGCCGCGGTGATCAGCCAGGACCGGCTGGGCACCCACGCCGTGGTGCCGCAGAACCGCACCGGGGCCCGGGCCCTGGCCCGCGAGCTGTGCCGGCTGGGCCACCGCCGCTTCGCGGTGCTCGCCGGGCCACGCGGGCTGCTGACCTCCCGCGACCGGCTGACCGGCTTCCGGGAGGGCCTCGCCGCCGAGGGGATCGACGTCGCCGACCTGCAGGTGCTGCACGGGGAGTTCACCCGGGAGGGCGGGGAGAGCCTGGCCACCCGGCTGATCGCCCAGGGCCCGCTGCCGACCTGCGTCTTCGCCGTCAACGACGTGATGGCCCTCGGCGCGCTGGCCGGCTTCCGGGCCGCCGGCGTCCGCGTGCCGGACGACGTCTCGCTGGCCGGCTTCGACGACATCGCCCCGCTGCGCGACGTCGTCCCCTCGCTCACCTCGGTGCACCTGCCGCTGGAGGAGATGGGCGCCCGGGCGGCGCAGCTGGCACTGGACACCGAGCCACAGACCACGAGCCAGGCCGTCAAGGTCCATGCCGAGGTGGTGCTGCGCGACAGCACCCGCCGGCTCGCCTGACCACCACCGGAGGACACCGTGCACCACCTGGACCGACCGTCGGCCGCCGATCGGGCGGTCAAGCGCGAACGCGCGCTCGACCTGCTGCGCCGGACCGGGCAGGAGCGGCTGGTGCTCACCTCGGTGGGCTCGCTGTCCTGGTACCTGGACGGCGCCCGGCCGGCCGTGAAGCTGTCCGCCGAGAACGGGGTGATCGCCGTCGTGGTCGACGCCGACGGGGACACCGTGTTCGTGCCGAACAACGAGGCCGAGCGGCTCGCCGCCGAGGAGCTGCCCAGCGACGTCCGGGTGCAGGTGACCGACTGGTGGGCACCGCTGCTGGGGCCCGACCTGGCTCCGGGCACCCCGGGAGTGCTGACCGAGGCCGACCCGGTCGCCGCGGAGGGGCTGCGAGCCGCCCGGGCGAGCCTGCTCCCGGTCGAGACCGAGCGGTACCGCCGCCTCGGCCGGGACGCCGCCGAGGCGCTGACCGCGACCGCACTGTCGCTGCAGCCCCGGACGACCGAGCGTGAGGTGGCGGCCCGGCTGGGCGGTGAGCTGCTGGCCCGCGGGGCCGAGCCGTTCGTCGTCCTGGTCGCCGGGGAGGAGCGGCTGCCCTTCCGGCACGCGCTGCCCACCGACGGGGTGCTCGGCCGACGGGTGATGCTCGTCGTGTGCGCGCGGCGGCACGGGCTGATCGCGAACGCGACCCGCTGGGTCGCCCTCGCGCCGCCGACCGCCAGCGAGGCCGATGCCGACGCACGGATCCGCGCGGTGGAGACGGCGTTCCTGGCCGCCTCCACCCCCGGACGCCCGCTCGGCGAGGTCTTCGCCGCCGGCGCCAGCGCCTATGCCGACCAGGGCTTCCCGGCCGACGAGTGGACCCGGCACCACCAGGGCGGCCCGACCGGCTACTGGGGGCGCGACCCGGTCGCCACCCCGGACAGCGAGGTGCGGCTGGTGGCCGGACAGGCCGTCGCCTGGAACCCGTCCGCCCCCGGCGTGAAGATCGAGGACACCCTGCTGCTGGGCGACGGCGGCCCGGAGGTGCTCACCACCGACGGCGTGTGGCCGACCACCCGCGACGAGCTGGGGCTGCCGCGCCCCGACGTCCTGGTCCGCTGAACGACGCCCTCCCCGCCGGGCGCGGCGGGGAGGGCGTCCGTCCTCAGCGGAGGCGGCCGGAGCCGGCCTTGAGCTTCACCAGCACCGGCACCGCGACCGTCGGGTCGATCCGCTCCACGAAGGTGGGCGTCCAGCTCACCGTGGTCGGGATGTCCGGGTCGTTCACGGCGTTGTAGGCCTCGACCAGGCTGGTCCGGCGCGGCCAGGAGCGGCTGCTGACCAGCGTCCCCGACTCGTCCAGGCCTGCGCCGTCGAGCACGTCACCGCGCCAGTCCTCGACGAAGGACGCCGGGTCGACCCCGGGGGCCAGCTGGACGAAGTTGTTGTCGGCGACGATCTCGGCCTCCACGCCGACGCCCCAGCTGTACTGGTAGGCCGCCGGGTCGGAGACGACGTACCAGTTGTTGTAGACGTGCACGTCGCCGTAGCGCACCCGGGGCGCGCGCTGGCCGATGTCCTCCCACAGGTTGTGGTGGAAGGTGACCCGCAGCCGGCCGCGGTCGGCGACCCGGCTGTTGGAGGAGCCGACGAGGTTGGTCTTGTCGTGGTCCTGGAACTCGTTCCAGGAGACCGTGACCAGGTCGGAGGAGTTGGTGATGTCCAGCAGGCCGTCGTGCACCTCGAACTTCTGGCCGTACACGACGGGCAGCGCCTCCGGCGGGTTCTGCCCGTCGTCGAAGGTGTTGTGGTCGACCCAGACGTGGGTGGACTCGGCGAGCCACAGGTTGTCGTAGGCGGCGTTCCAGGCACCGGCGTCGCCGTCGGTCGGGTCCCAGGCGGTGAAGCAGTCGTAGGCGTCGGACAGCCGGAGGTTGCGGATGACCACGTCGTCCGAGCCGCGCACGGTGAGCGCGGCGCCGACGATCCCGGCGTCCCGCCCGACGCCGACGATCGTGACGTTGGAGCCCACGTACTGGCGCACCTGGGCCTCCTGGACGTCCGCGGACGCGGCCCGGGCGTCCTCCAGCGGACCGGTGGGCTCGGTCTCGGTCCCCCACACCTCCGGCGCGTAGGCCGCGATGTAGTCGGCCATGTCGAAGCCCTCGACCTCGTAGGACGCACAGTCGACGGTGCCGTCGGCGGTGCGCCGCTGGGCGTCCAGGACGCCGTGGACGTAGACGATCCGCGGCGTGGTGTCCCCGCGCGCGGCGTCGCCACCCAGGGCGGCGCGGAACTCCTCCCAGGTGCGGACGTGGAACACGTGGGCCGGGTCGGCCGTGGACCCACCGGTGGTGCCGCCCTCGGCGGCGGCCCAGCCGTCCTGCGCGCCGAGCACCTCCCGGCCGAGGTCCCGGTTCGGGTCCCGGCCGTGCGCCTGGGCAGCCGAGGGGGCGAGCGTGACGGCCAGGGCTCCGACCGCGGTGACGACGAGGGTGCGACGCAGTGCGCGCATGTCACTCCAAGATCTCGAAGGTGAGAAAGCGGTTTCCCGCGTGACGCGCGCCACGCTAACGACGCTCTCGAAACGGTGTCAAGACGTCCGAGACGACTCGCGGGTCCGCGAGCCGGTCATCTCGGCGCGTCCAGCCGGACATGACCTGGAGACCAGGTGCCGCAGCCGATCGGGGAAGGTCGGGACATGACCTCCCGCGAGCAGACCGACCGCCGTCCGCACCGGTTGCGCGAGGTGGTCGCGACCCGCCGGGGGTACGTGCTCGCCTGGTGGGGCTTCACCGCGACCTTCGCGCTGCTGCGGCTGATCACCTGGCTGATCCGCGAGGACGTCGCAGTGCTCGGCGACGTCGGGGTGGGCGGCACGCACCTGCACCACTACCTGTGGGGCATCCTGCTGCTCGCCGTCGTCGGTGGTGTCGCGCTGGGCGACCGCTCCCCCCGGATCCGGACCGGACTGGGCCTGTTCTTCGGCATCGGGCTCGCGCTCGTGGTCGACGAGGCCGCGCTGCTGATCCAGCTGGAGGACGTCTACTGGGACACCTTCGGCTGGGTGAGCGTGGGGCTCGCGTTGCTCGTCATCGGCGTCGCCGGCAGCGTCCTGGCGATGACCGAGGCGCCGCGCGAGCCGGGTCGCTGAGCTCAGCCGGCCGGCACCACGAACGGCACCTCCACGACCTCGTCGTCCGGCGACAGCGCCGTCATCGCCTGCGGCCGCCCGTCCTCGGCGACGCCGCTGAACGGCGTCACCGTCATCCGGTCACCGTCGATCTCGGCGAGCAGCACGTGTGACTGCGCCGCCCAGGCGACGGTGCCGGCGTCGGCGAAGTCCGTGGGCGGGTCGTCGCGCAGCTGCCCGCCGGCACCGGAGAGGAAGTAGTCGATGCCGTCGACGCGGGACAGCTGGAAGTTGTGCTCGTGCCCGGCGAAGGCGGCCCGGACACCGGCCCGGCGGAACCGGGGGACCAGCTCGCGCACCATCGACTCCGTGTTCGGGTGGTGCGGCCCCGCACAGAAGGTGGGGTGATGGGAGAACGGGAGCCGCCAGGTCGGGCCGCCGGGGTCGTCGGCGGGCAGCGCCCGGTCCAGCCAGGCCTGGTGTCGCGGGTTCTGGAAGAAGTGCTCGGTGGGCAGCGGATCGGCCAGCGAGGTGTCGATGCAGATGAACTCCACGTCGGCGCCGTACCGGAACCGGTAGAACATGCCCGGGTCGATCGAGGCCCGCTCACCGGCGGACTCGGGGGTGAACCGCAGGTCGGTGTGGAAGTTGTCCCGGACCTGCTGGCGGTCGTCGCTGGACTCGGTGTCGCTGGTGTCGTGGTTGCCGACCGTCGGGTACACCGGCACCCGGGCCAGCAGGTACCGGTAGGGCTGGTAGAAGCTGGAGAACCAGTCGGCGTCCGCCGCGCCGGTGCCGGTGGTCGCCCGGCTGCTCTCGCCCTGGTAGACGTTGTCGCCGGTGGAGATCACCAGCCGGACACCGCGGTCGTCGGACAGCCGATCGAGCACCTGGGCGACCCGCCGTTGCCGCCGCCCCTCCTCCGAGTCCACCACGACCCCGACCCCGTAGTCACCGAGGACGGCGAAGGTCAGCGGCGCCCGGACGTCGGGTGCCGGGTGCGTCCGGAAGGTCGGGTCGTAACCCCGTCCGGCCGGCCGCAGGTCCAGCCCGCCGCGAACCACCGGACCCCAGTCCCACCGCTCCCCCTCGGCCCAGGGCCGGCCGTCGACGGTGATCCGGTACCGGTGCCGGGTGTCGGGGGCCAGGCCGCCGACCCACACGTGGTTCCGCTCAGCGGTGACCGCCCGGCCCACCGTCGCGCCGTCGGTGTCGAGCACCTCCACGACCGCCTCCCCATAGGGCCGGGAGCCGGCCCCGATGCTGCCGGTCCGGCCCGGGTCCACGGCGTCCAGCTGCTCGTCGTCGACCAGCCGCCAGCGCGAGTCGGCATCCGGACGCCGGAACCAGAAGCCGCCCCAGGCGATCAGGGCCCGGTCGGGGCCGACGTCGACGAGGTGGACGTAGGGCTCGAAGTGCGTCTCCGTCATCGCCGCCACCTACCCAACGGCCGGCGGGTTCAGCCGACGAGGACCGCGTCCCGCTCGGCTGCGCCGGCGAGCTCGGCATAGCGGCCGCCCAGCGCCAGCAGCTCCTCGTGGGTGCCCTGCTCGACCACCCGGCCGTGGGCGAGCACCGCGATCAGGTCGGCGTCCCGGACGGTGGACAGCCGGTGCGCGATGGTGATCGTCGTCCGGCCCTGACTCGCCTCGTCCAGGGCCGCCTGGACGGCGCGCTCGGTGGTGTTGTCCAGCGCGCTGGTCGCCTCGTCGAGCACCAGGACGCGCGGGTCCCGCAGCAGCGTGCGGGCGATCGCCAGCCGCTGCTTCTCCCCGCCGGAGAAGCGGTGCCCACGGGCGCCGACCACGGTGTCGTAGCCGGCCGGCAGCGCGGCGATGACGTCGTGGACCTGGGCCCGGCGGGCGGCGTCGACCATCTCGGCGTCCGTGGCGTCGGGCTTGGCGTGCCGCAGGTTCTCGGCGATCGTGCCGTGCAGCAGGTAGGTCTCCTGGGCCACGACGCCCACCACGTGGGCCAGGTCGGCCAGCGAGACGTCCCGGACGTCGATGCCGTCGATCGTGACCCGCCCGGCGGTGGGGTCGTTGAGCCGGGCGACCAGGGAGGCGAGCGTGCTCTTGCCCGACCCGGTCTCCCCCACCAGCGCCAGGGTCGCCCCGGCGGGCACGGTGAGGTCGACGTCGTCCAGCGCGTCGCGGGTGCCGTCGGGGTACCGGAAGCCGACGTGGTCGAACCGCACCTCGCCGCGGACCGCGCGCGGGTCGAGGGGCACCGGGTGGGCCGGGTCGTCGATGTCGACCGGCAGGTCGAGGTACTCGAAGACCCGGCTGAACAGCGCCATCGAGGCGGTCAGCGAGACGCCGATGTCCAGCAGGCCCATCAGCGGACGGAACAGCGCGCCCTGCAGCGCGGTGAACGCGACGAGCGTGCCGATGGTCATCCCGCCCGACGTCGCGGGCAGCCCGGCGATCAGGTAGATCAGCGCCGGGATGCCGGCGAACACGATGCTCATCGTGGCCATCCGCCAGCGGCCGGCGAGCTGGGACCGCACCTCGAGCCCGACCAGGACGTCGGAGGTGCCGGCGAACCGCTGGGACTGGGCCGGGCCCGCGCCGAGGGTCTTGCCCAGCAGCACGCCGCTGACGCTGAGCCCCTCCTCCACCTGGGAGTGCAGGTCGGCCAGGGACCGCTGACGCTCGGCCGTGATGGCGCGGCGCATCCGGGCCACCCGCCGGGTCAGCCAGACGGCCGGCGGCAGGACGACGAGGGAGAGCAGCGACAGCCGCCAGCTCAGCACGGCCATGGCCACGACCGTGCCGATCACGGTGGTGGCGTTGGCGGCGAACGAGGTGGCCGTGGTGGTGACCACCGACTGCATCCCACCGATGTCGTTGGTGAGCCGGGACTGCACCTCGCCGCCCTTGGTGCGGGTGAAGAAGCCGAGCGACTGGCGCTGCAGGTGCGTGAACACCGCCGTCCGGAGCCCGTGCATGACGTGCTGGCCGACGGTGGTGGACAGCCAGGTCTGCAGCACGCCGAGGACGGCGGTGACCGCGGCCACGCCGACCATGCCGGCGACTGCCCAGCCGAGCAGCGACACGTCCTGCTGCGGGACCGCCTCGTCGATCACCAGCCGGATGAGGAACGGCGTGGCCAGCGCGATGGCCGAGCTGGCGACGATGAGCGTGACCACGGTGGCGAGCTGCCGCCGGTACGGGCGGAACAGCCCCGCGACGCGGCTCCAGCTCACCGGTGCGCGCTCCAGCTGGGCGCGGTCGGCCGGGTCGGGCCGCCCGCCGGAGCGCCCGCCTCCCCGGCCTGGGTCCATGGGGTCGATGGCGACCACCCCTCTCTGCGATCCTGAGGCTACCTCACGGTGTGGCAACCTCAGGGTCGCAGGTAGCATTCCCGCCGTGACGGACCGCGGCACGGCGACGCTCGGCGACCTGCTCATGCGGGTCGCCCGCACGCTGCGCCGCCGGTTCATCGCCGCGCTCGCACCCTGGGACCTCTCCCCGCACCAGGCCCGGGCGCTCCGGGTGGTCTGCGCCCGCGACGGCGTCCGGCTCTCCGAGCTGGCCGAGGCACTGCGGATCGCCCCGCGATCGGCGACCGAGGTGGCCGACGGGCTGCAGGAGCGGGGACTGGTCGAGCGCGCCGCCGACCCGGGCGACCGGCGGGCGGTGCGGTTGACGCCGACCGAGACCGGCCGCCGGGTGCAGCGCGAGGTGGACGACGCGCGGGCCGCGGACTCCCAGGAGCTGTTCGCCCGGCTCTCGGCCGCCGACCGCGCCGAGCTCGAACGGATCCTGCGCCAGCTCACCGACTGACCACCCGGGCCCGCTGACGCGGTGGCTCAGCCGGCGTCCGGCGACTGGAGGTCGAAGAACACGACCTGCGGTGGTGCGTTGATCCGCATCGGCAGCACGCTGAACCCGATCCCGCAGGTGACGAACAGTGCGTTGCCCTCCGCGCCGTACTCCGGCGGGGACCACCCGTCGGCGACGACCTGCTCCTCCTCGGTCAACCCGAGGTAGCTCCAGCGCGGCAGGCCGGGCAGGGCGATCTGGCCGCAGTGGGTGTGCCCGGCCACGGTCAGCGGCGCGCTGCCGGGCGGCATCTCCGGGAAGGCCGTCGGGTTGTGCATCAGGACCACCCGCGGTGCGTCCTCCGGCAGCCCGCTCAGCGCCTGGTCGACGTCGGCCAGGCCGGGGCGCGACGGCCCGACCCCGACGACGTGCAGCGGGTCGGTTCCGGTGCCCGGCACCGGCACCGACTCGTTGAGCAGCACCGGCACCCCCGCACCCTCCAGCGCGGCGGTGAGCTCCTCCGCGGCGTTGCTCGCGTAGTCGTGGTTGCCCAGCACCGCGTAGGTGGGGATCCCCGAGTCCAGCAGCGGGCCCAGCAGGTCCAGCGCCGCCTCCACCTCGGGCTCGACGTCCGGATCGGCGTGGTAGACGAAGTCACCGCCCAGCAGGACCAGGTCGGGCTCGGCGTCCACCACCCGCTCGACCGCCCGCTCGACCATCCCGGTGTTGGCCCACCACATGCCGATCTGCATGTCGGCGAGGAGAGCGACCTCCAGCCCGGCCGCCTCCGCGGACAGCCGGGGGAGCTGCACCTCCTCCCGCTCGTCGTCGAGGATCAGCCGCGGTTCGACCAGGACGCCGTAGCCGATGAGCAGGACCAGGGCCGCCAGCAGGGCCAGCCCGACACGGACGAACCAGCGCCTCATGCCCGGCTCGCCGTCGTGAGGCCCGTGGCGGGGTGTCGGAGGCCCCGGCCGGACCCGAGCTGGAACGCCCAGGCGCAGACGAGCACCCACAGCGTGCCCAGCAGCAGACCGGCCACCACGTCGGTCGGGAAGTGGGCCGCGACGTACACCCGGGACACCCCGATCGCCGGGGCGAGCAGGACCGGCACGGCCAGCACCGCCCACCGCCAGCGGCTGACCCCGTAGCCGATCACCAGCGCGGCGAGGGCGCCGTAGATGGCGACGGCCGCCGCTGCGTGGCCGGAGGGCCAGGCGGCACCCGTCGGCAGCCCCTCGGTCAGGTCGACGACGTCGGGCCGCACCCGACCGACGACCAGGCCGATGACGTAGTAGAGCCCGACCTCACCCGCGATCACGACGAGGACGAAGACGACGGGGCGCCAGCTGCCCACCCAGGCCAGCGACAGGATGCAGAGGCTGAGCCCGACGGCGATGACCATCGGGGTACCGGACAGGGCGCCCACGGTCTCGGCCACCGTGGTCAGCGTCTCGGTGCGCTGGTCGACGAACCAGGCGGCGGCACTGCGGTCGAACCGGCCCAGGGCGGTGTCCTCCAGCACGCGGGTGACCAGCAGGCCCAGCGCGACGAGCCCGACGAGCAGCGCCGCGGCCGCCCCGGCCAGCTGGAGGACCGTCGTCCGCCCGGCGGGGAGCACCTGCTGGTGCGTGGGGGCCGGGTGCGGCGCCTCCGCAGGATCGACCTCCAGCGGGTCCAGCGGCTCGTCGCTGTACTCGTGCCGGTCGTGCTGCCAGCCACGGAAGGCGATCGTGGTGATCGCCAGCCAGGCCGCCCCCAGCGCCCAGCCGGCCAGCACGTCGGAGACGAAGTGCACGCCGAGGGCCAGTCGGGTGAACCCGATCGCGAACACCAGCAGCGCGAACAGGGCGATCAGCCACGGGCGCACCCGGCGGCTGACCACCGGCAGCAACACCAGCAGCAACACACCCCAGGTCACCACGGCGGTCATCGCGTGGCCGCTGGGGAAGCTCTGGTTGCTCGGGGTCTCGACCACCGGGTTCAGCACCACCGGGCGGGCCCGGTCGGCCACGTACTTGGTGAGCAGGATGAGGACGGGCAGGCCGATCCCGGTGACCGCGACGTACGCGGCGAGCCGGCGGTGCCGGCGGACGAGCAGGAAGAGCGTCGCCAGCACCGTCACCAGCACCGAGGCGCCGGTGCCCCCGAGGTCGGTCACGGCACGCAGCACGCTGACCGTCACGGACGAGCCGCTGACCGCCTCGTTCAGGTCCGCCGCGACCTCGCCGTCGAG
This sequence comes from Modestobacter sp. VKM Ac-2977, assembly GCF_026968045.1. Taxonomy (GTDB): domain Bacteria; phylum Actinomycetota; class Actinomycetes; order Mycobacteriales; family Geodermatophilaceae; genus Modestobacter. The sequence goes on from NZ_JAPVBQ010000003.1 coordinate 59,216, forward strand.
GGAGGCAAGCGGCGACCAGCTCTCCTGGACCAGCAGCCACAGCGCGAGGAACGGCACGGCGCCGACGAGGAGGGCGACCAGCCCCAGGACCGCGCGGACGCCGAAGCGACCGGGTGCCTGTGGCGGTTCCTGGTCCGGTGGTGACTGGGTCGAGGTGGTGAGGGGCCGGCTCATGAGGAGCCCGCTACCCAGGTTCGCCGGGAACCCCGACCATCGTTGCGACACCGTGACCTGGACGACACGCCTACCGCGCCACCCGACGGGTACGCGCTGGCAGATCCCTGCTCGCCGAGAGAACGGACGTCCCCATGACCTCGCACCTCCCCCGGCACCGACGGTGGCCCGGCATCGCGCTCGCCGCCGCGACCCCACTGCTGCTCGTCACCGGCTGCGGCGAGACCGAGGACTCCCCCAGCCTCAACGACGACGAGGGCGAGGTCGTGACGGACGAGGGCGGTGAGATCGTCGGCGGCCCCGAGGCCCCGTCGGTCGACGTCAACTCCGACGTCGAGGTCGTCGGCGTCGAGCTCGCCTACCCGGTCGACGGGCTCTACGAGGTGGGTGCGGAGGTGCCGCTCTACGCCGCGCTGACCAACATCGGCACCGAGCCGGTCACCCTGGTCGACGTCACCGGTCCGGACTTCGAGGAGGCCATCAGCCTCGATGGGAGCGCGGAGCCGCTGGACGCGGTCGAGATCACCGTCGCCCAGAACGACAACACCTACATCGGGGCCGAGGGCTCGCCCTCGATCGTCCTCGTCGGCCTGGAGACGGAGCTGCGCTCCTCCCAGTCGATCCCGGTGACGTTCGTGTTCGAGGAGGCCGGCGAGATCACCGTCGAGGTCCCGGTGTCCGCCGACGACAGCGACCCCTTCGAGCGGTTCAGCTTCCCCGACCCGGCCGAGGACCCGAGCAACGAGTGACCGGGCGGGTTGCGATCAGGTCACGTTCCGCCGCCTGACGGACTGGGCCGCCATTCGCGGGAACCCCCTGGGGGACCCCCGTCACCGACTCAGAGGACGCCTTCCGATGACCGAACCAAGCACGAGCGGCGCGACCGTCGCCGCAGCGAAGAAGCGGCCGATCTGGCCCTGGCTCCTGCTCGCCGCCCTGATCGCCGCCCTGCTGCTCTGGTGGCTCATCGCCGAGTTCACCGGTGACGACGACGACCTCGACGTCGACGCGGGCGCGGGCGCGGTGGTCGAGGAGACCACCACCGAGACCGAGACCGAGATCACCGGCACCGAGACCGTGTCCCCCTCGGCCCCCGTGTCCGAGATCGGCCTGGGCGCCGTGCTCATCGGCGACCTCGACGTGCTGGACGACTCCGTCGACCTGAGCGCCAGCGTCGGGGAGCCCGTCGAGGCCAACACCGTCGAGGTGCAGGCGGTCGTCGCCGACGAGGCGTTCTTCGTGGGCCCGGAGGCCGGCCAGACGATCATGGTCCGGCTGCAGCCCTTCGGTGGCACCGACGATCAGGAGTCCCCGTTCCAGGTCCAGGAGGGTGACACCGTGAGCTTCAGCGGGACCCTCGAGGAGATCACCGACGAGTTCCTGTCCGAGCTGCAGCTCTACACCCCCGCGGAGGAGCTGGAGACCGGCGACTACTACGTGCAGGCGTCGGAGGTCACCCTCGTCGAGTGACCCCGCGCTGAACTCCCGACGGCGTCCCCGGCCCGCGACTGCTGCGGTCCGGGGACGCCGTCGTCCTGCACCCTGCAGTCCCCGTCGGACCCCCGCTGTGGAGAGGCCCCCATCGTGCCGAGCGCCATGACCGAACCGGATGCCCTGCGGGGGACCAGGTGAGCGCACGCGACCACGGGGCGGCCGCCGGCGTGCTGACCACTGCGGGTCTCCTCGCCGGGGTCGCCGCACGTCGGCAGAACGCCCGCCGGCTGGCCCGCCGGACGAACGGGTCCTCGCCGTCCGTCCGCACCGACGACGGGGTGCGGCTGCACGTGGAGGTCGCCGACGACGTCGACGCACCGACGGTGGTGCTGGTGCACGGCATCGGCGTCTCCGCGGAGATGTTCGACCCCCAGTGGACGGCGCTGCGCAGCCGCGCCCGCGTCGTCCGCTACGACCAGCGTGGGCACGGCTCCAGCGGCTGGGCGGGCGGGCGCGGGGCGACCGTGGCCGAGCTGGGCCACGACCTCGGCCAGGTCGTCGACCAGCTGGGTGGTGACGGGCCGGTCGTGGTCGTCGGACACTCGATGGGCGGCATGGCCGTGCTCGCGCTGGCCGCTGAGCGGCCCGAGCTGTTCGGCACCCGGATCGCCGGTGCCGCCCTGATGAGCACCCGCGCCGCACCGCTCGACGGTGCCGAGCGGGCCAGCACCCCGATCACCGCACGGGCCCGCACCGGCCTGTCCACCGGGGGTGCGTGGCTGCTGTGGCTGGTGGCCCCCCTGGTGGGCGCGTTCCGCCCGTTCCGGACCCGGCCGGGACGGCGGATCCTCCGCTGGCAACTGTTCGCCGGTGACCCGCCCGCGGCCGCGGCGCGTGCGCTGACCGGGATGTGGGCGGACACCCCGGTCGGGGTGCTGTCGGCCTACCTGCGGAGCCTGGCCACCTACGACCAGCGACCCGCGGTCGCCGCGCTGCGCACCGTGCCGGTCCTCGTCCTGGCCGGGACGTCGGACCGCACCATCCCCACCCACTCCGCGCCCCGGATGGCGGCACAGATCGGCGAGCGGGCCCAGCTGGTCCTGGTCGACGACGCCGGACACGCGGTCAACGACACCCACCGCGACATCGTGAACGCGGCGCTGGGCGCCCTGCTGGACCGGGTGCAGGCGGACACCGGCGCCTGAGCACGGCCTGGCCCGGTCAGGCCTCGACGACGACCTCGATCACCGGGTACCCGGAGGCGCCGTCCGGGGCCACCGGGGTGCGCTCGTCGGTCTGGACCTCCCCGAGCCCGTCGGTGGCCCGGGCGGCGATGACGTGGACGCCCGGGGTCGCGTCCCAGGGCAGGTACCACTGCCGCCAGCAGTCGACGTCCAGCCGCTCGGCCAGCTCGGCCTGCTGCCAGGGGCCGTCGTCGATGCGCACCTCGACGCCCTCGATGCCGCGGGTGGGCGCCCAGGCCACCCCGGCGATCGGACGCTCCCCGGCGGTGATGGTGCGTCCCGGGCCCGGGACGTCGATCCGGGTGGAGGTCTTGATCGGCCCCTCCTTGGCCCAGCCGCGGGGGATCCAGTAGCCGTCGACGTCCCAGTCGGTGAGCTCGATCGCGGAGAGCCACTTGGTCGCCGACACGTAGCCGTACAGCCCGGGGACGACCAGCCGCGCCGGGAAGCCGTGCTCGGCCGGCAGCGGCTCGCCGTTCATCCCGACGGCCACCATCGCCTCGGTGACGTCCAGGGCGGTGACGGTGGGGAACCCGGCGGTGAACCCGTCGACCGACCGTCCGACCAGCTGGGTCGCCCCCTCCTGCAGCCCGGCGCGCTCGAGCAGCCGGAACAGTGGGACGCCCTGCCAGCGTGCGTTGCCCACCAGGTCGCCGCCGACCTCGTTGGAGACGCAGGACAGGGTGATGTCGGCCTCGATCTGCGGCATCGCCATCAGCTCGGCGTAGGTGATGGTGAACGGGTTGTCCACCATCCCCCGGATCTCCAGCTGCCATTCGTCCGGGTCGATGGTCGGCACCCGCAGCGCGGTGTCGATCCGGTAGAACTCCTCGTTCGGCACGAACAGCGGCGTCAGGCCGGGGATCTCCAGGTCGGCGCCCGCCGGCACCGGGCCCGCCGGCCGGACGGGCACGGGCAACCGGATCGCCGCCCGCAGCTCGGTCAGTCGTTCGCGCCCCATGAGCAGCCGGCTGCCGACGCCGCCGACCACCGCCACCGCGGCTGCGCCGCCGGCCAGCAGCAGGAAGTTGCGGCGGCCCGCCGTCCGGGAACCGTCCGACGCCGGCTCGTCCGCCGCCGCCGCCAGCAGGTGGTACAGGATCGCGACCCCCACCGCGGCGCCCAGCACCCCGGCCAGCACGGTGAGGACGGCGGAGGCGTCCGGCGCGGCGAGGCCGGCGGCGACACCGAGCGCGGTGATCAGCACGAACGCGACCGCACCCAGCACGAACCGGCGGCGTGCCAGCAGTCCGGTGCCGGCGCCGAGCAGCGCGGCGACCAGCCCGATCGAGGCCAGCAGCACCGGCTTGTCGTTGGTGCCCAGTGCGGCGATCGCGGCACGCTCCAGCCAGCCGGGCACGCTGTCGATGACGGCGTCCCCCACCGAGATGACCAGCGAGGGCACCGCGTCGATGGCGCCGGCGGCCAGCTCGACCACCCCGATGCCCGCCGCAGCCGCCAGCAGCCCGGACAGCGCCGCACGGCCGGCCGGTGCCCGCCGCGCCGCGTCGTCGTTCCGCGGTCCTTCGACCGGTTGCGCGTCATCCATGCACCCAGCTTCACCCGACTCGGCGGGTGGGACACGCCGAACCGGGGAACCGACGCAGGATCGTCACGGAACACCGGCTCGGCGGGCGTCGGTCCGGGCCGAGGAGCCGTCGCCGGGGGGCGGACCGAGCGGTTCTCCTCGCCGAGGACTCGACCGATCGGCCTCCGTGCTCCACGATCAGCCGATGACAGAGTCGTCATCCGCCGTCCTGGCCGGCTGGGCGCCCGAGCCCTTCACCAACGCCGGCATCACCCACACCCTGCACACGCGCGGCTCCGGGCCGGGCCTGGTGCTGCTGCCCGAGACCCCCGGCCCGACCCCGGAGGTGATGGGCCTGGCCGACCACCTGGTCGGTGCGGGGTTCACCGTCACCGTCGTGGGCCTGTTCGGCGAGCCGGGCCGGCAGGCGAGCCCGGGTTACGCGGTGCGCAGCTTCGCCGGGGCGTGCACCAGCCGGGAGTTCCGCGCCCTCGCCCGACGGGCCGACCGGCCGGCGGCCGAGTACGTCCGGGCCGTGGCCCGCCGGGTACGCGACCGGGTGGGCGGGCCGGGGGTCGGGGTGATCGGGATGGGCGTCAGCGGGGGCCTGGCGCTGGCCTCCGCCGCCGAGCCGGCCGTGCTCGCGCCCGTCGCCAGCCAGCCGTCCACGCCGCTCCCGCTGACCCCGGGGCGCCGGCGGGACCTGGGCATGTCCGACCGGGAACGCGAGGCGATCCGGGCGCGGGTCACCACCGAGGGCCTGCGCCTGATGGGCCTGCGGTTCAGCGAGGACACCGCGGCGCCCAGCGACCGCTTCCGGGCCCTGCGCGCGGTGTTCGGCGACGGCTGGCTGCCGGTGTCGCTGAACAACCGGCCGGGCAACGAGGCCGGCATCGGCCAGCAGGAGCACCGGGTGCTCACCAGTGCCGACGTCGAGACCCCCGGCCACCCGACGTACGAGGCGCGCGAGCAGGTCGTGGCGTTCCTGCGGGAACGCCTGGCCCGCCGGGCGGCGGACAGCGTCGGCGCCGGGCGGGACTGACCGCTCGCGCCCGGCCGGCTCACCCGGGGAGGTAGAGGCAGAACGGGTGGCCGGCCGGGTCGAGCAGCACCCGGACGTCGGCCTGCGGCTGGAACTCGGCCACGGTCGCGCCCAGCGACCGGGCGAACTCCACGGCCGCGTCCAGGTCGTCGACGGCGACGTCCAGGTGGGCCTGCATCCGCGGGTCGCCGGGGCCGGCCGGCCAGACCGGGGGCACGTGGTCGGGCTCCAACTGGAACGACAGCCCCGGCCCGTCCGGGCGCAGCGTGGCCCACTCGGGGTCGTCGGTGCCGATCGGCCAGCCGAGCATCGTCGCGTAGAAGCGCGCGAGCCCGCGCGGGTCCGGGGTGTCGAGCACGGTGGCGGTCAACGTCATCCGCGGTCGGTCCTGCACGTCCTCAGCCGTTCTGCTCGATGTAGGTGTCCGGGTCCTTGTCCCGGATCGGGATCCCGGTGACGTGCTTCGCCTCGTAGGTCAGGAACTGCACGGCGATGTCGTGGCGGGTCTGCAGGTCGGCGTGGTGCCGGAAGTCGAGCAGGTCCTCCCGCTCCTCCTCGGCCATGTGGTCGTCGTTGGCCTTGCGCGCCTCCCACACCGCCGTCCACCACTCGTCGGTGCCGACCTGGTGGTCCTGCGTCTTCCGGACGGCGTCCCGGATCTCGTTGTGGTCGGAGACCGCGTCCTCGACCTCGTCGCGCACGCCGCCGTCCGGGTTGCCCTTCCCGAGCTTCAGCACCTGGGGGTAGAAGTACTTCTCCTCCCCCTCGGCGTGCACCTCGAGGAAGGCCGCCAGCCGGTCCCACATGGCGCTCAGCGCCTCGTTGTCACCGCGCGGCATCTCGTCGAGCAGGGCGAACATGCGCCGCTGCTGGTGGTGCTGCTCCAGGATGATCTCGGTGATGTCCATGGGCTCAGCGTGCCCCTGATCCGGGCTCCCCGCGCGACGCCGAGGGGCGGCAGACGGGACGAGGCCCCCTCCCGCAGACGGGAGAGGGCCTCGCCCGGGTCGTCAGCCGGCGCAGATGCTCGCCGGGTCACTGACCCGGCACTTGTTGCCCCGGAAGGTGATCCCCGGGCCGGCCTCCTGCAGCAGCGTGCCCGGGACCGCCCGGGTCACCCAGACGTCCCGCGGCTCGTTGTCCTTGATGACGTTGAACTTCACCTCCACGTTCTCCACCAGCCCCGGTCCGGTGACCTCGGGCGGGAGGGTGCCCGGCGGCGGGGCGAAGCTGACGAGCGTCAGCCCACCAGCCGGGTAGTTGACATCCGGCTGGCCGGCCGGGACGACCGGGCGGTTGCCGGTGATCCAGTTGCCGATCACCCGCACGGAGTCCGCGTTGGCGATGGATATGCCGACGCCGGAGACCAGCTGGCTGCCGTCGCGCCCGGCGATGCAGTACCGGTTGTTGGCGATCGAGGCGTTGGCCGTGAGGGTGACGTCACCGCCCTGGACCTGCCGGGTGTTGTCCGGGATCTCCGTGACCGCGTCGTCGAAGACGAGCACGCCGACGCAGTTGCCGGTGAGCTTGTTCGCGACGATCTTGGCGCCGCGTGACTCGCGGAAGAAGATGCCGAGGTTGTAGCCCTCGACGTGGTTGGCCGTGATGAGGGCGTTCGCGCCGTCGGAGTCCCCGACGCTGATCCCCCCGGTGCCGGAGTACCAGGGCGCTCCCCGGTCGACGCCCCGCTCGACGTTGCCGGCGATCGTGATGCCGGTGGACGCCGCGGCCAGCACGCCGTACCGCTCGTGACCGATGCCCGAGGTCGCCTTGACGGTGAAGCCGTCGGCCCCCCACGCGGTGATCCCGCTGGCCGGGTGGTTGCGGGTGCCGAGCTTCGCGACGGTGACCGGGCTGTCCGGGTCCAGGAAGAAGATCCCGGACACGTCGTCGGCCAGGGTGCCGGGGTCGCCCTCGGCGTCCGTGCGCTCGTGCGCCGTCCAGCAGGCGTTGGGCGCGACGTCGGGCAGCGGTGCGCCCTGGCCCCACTCCGGCCAGGTGATGAGCGTCGTGTCGGGGCCGGACCCGATGATCTTCAGGCCCTTGCCCTCGACGCACACGGCCTCCTGATAAGTGCCGGGCGCGATCTTGATGGTGTCCCCGGAGGACGCCCGGTCGACCGCCGCCTGGATCGACTCTCCCGGGCGCACCACCAGGGTGCTGGGGCCGCCCGCAGCAGCGGTGCCCACCGGCAGGGCCCCGACGGTCAGGGCTGCGGCCAGGACGACCGTCCGGCTGCGGGTCCGCCAGCTGACCCGGCGTGCCCTCGTTGTGCTGGTGTTGCTGTCCATTCTCGCCCTCCTGGAAGGAACCGCGCTGGTGAGCCGCGCCGGTGCGGCGCCCACTCCGGCGTCCCGGTCCCGCATCCGGTCCCGAGGCGAGGACAACCCTCGATGACGCGCTGCACCGCGCCCAGCCGCCGCGGGTCGACAACTCTCCCCACCCGAGGTGGCAACCCGCGACCCGCGGAGGAGGCGACCCACGACCGAGGTCGCACCCCGGGCCCACCCCGGGTCGCAACCGTTGGTTGGCCCGCGCACCGCAGGTCTGGCGCCCGTCGAGGGAATTGCGGATCGACCCCGGGTCCCCGTCGACAGCACCGCAGCCGCAGGAGCACAGTCCCGCCATGCCCCCAGCGCAGGCCGTCGGTGTGCGGCCACTCGTCGAGTCCGGCCCCGGCGACGAGGCGGTGGTGATCGCCGGCCTCACCAAGCGCTACGGGCCCCGCACCGTCGTCGACGACCTCTCCCTCACCGTGCGCCGCGGGGAGGTGTACGGCTTCCTCGGCCCCAACGGGGCGGGCAAGACGACCACGCTGCGGGCACTGCTGGGCCTGGTGCGCCCGACCAGCGGGACGGCCTCGGTGCTCGGCCGGCCGGCCGGCTCCCCGCCGGCGGGCGTCGGCGCGCTGATCGAGGGCCCGGGGTTCTACCCGTACCTCTCCGGCCGGGAGAACCTCCGGGTGCTCGCCCGGTACGTCGGTGCACCCGCCGGCCGGGTGGACACCGTGCTGGACACCGTGGACCTGACCGATCGTGCCCGCGACCGCTACAGCACCTACTCCCTGGGCATGAAGCAGCGGCTGGGCGTCGCCGCCGCGCTGCTCAAGGACCCCGCGCTCGTCGTCCTGGACGAGCCGACCAACGGGCTGGACCCGGCGGGCATCTCCGACATGCGGGCCCTGCTGCGGCGCCTCTCCGCCGACGGCCACACCGTGCTGCTGTCCAGCCACCTCCTCGGCGAGGTCGAGCAGGTCTGCGACCGGGTGGCGGTCATCTCCTCCGGCCGGCTCGTGGTGGAGAGCAGCGTCGGCGAACTGCTCGGGCTCCGCCGGCTCGTGATCGAGGCCGAGCCGCTGGGCGAGGCCGCCGCGGTCACCACCCGGCTGCTGGGCCCGGAACGGGTGTCGGTCGTCGACGGGGTCGTGCACGCCCAGGCGGGGCCGGAGGACGCCGCCCGGATCAACCGGGCGCTGGTGCTGGCCGACGTCGAGGTGGCCGGGCTCCGCCAGGAGGCGCAGACCCTCGAGGCGGTGTTCCTGCAGATGACCGGGTCCGAGCTGGCCGCCGCGGGCCCCGATCCGGACGGTCCTCCGGCGCGACGGACCGGACGGCTGTCCCGGATCTCCCGGAGAGGAGCGGCGCGGTGAGCGCGACGACGCAGACCGACGACCACGGGGTGGGGACGGCGGAGACCGCACGCCCCGCCCCGAGGACCGGCCCGGCGGCGGGATCGCTGGGCGCCATGGTCCGGGCCGAGCTGACCAAGCTCCTCCGGCGGCCGGCCACCTGGGTGCTGCTCGGGCTGTGGCCGGCGCTGCAGCTGGTGTTCAGCACGGTCATCCCCTACGTCAGCCACCAGCGCGGCGCCACGTTCGAGGGCCTGCCGCCGGAGGTGCTGCTGGCGAGCATGCTGCCCGACCAGCTGGTGCTGAACTCGCTCTCCGGGCTGCCGCTGTTCGGTGGTGCCCTGCTGCTCACCCTCGGCGCCCTGCTGGCCGGCAGCGAGTACGGCTGGGGCACCCTGAAGACGCTGCTCGGCCAGGGCCCCCGCCGCCTCCAGGTGCTGGCGGCCCAGCTCCTGGCCCTGCTCGTGGTGCTGGCCGTGGCCGTGCTGGTGAGCTTCGCGCTGACCGCCCTGGCGAGCGGGGCGATCGCCGCCGGCGAGTCCGCCGCCGCCGACTGGCCGACGGTCGGCCGGCTCCTCCGCGGGCTCGGCGGCGGCCTGCTCATCGCGGCCACCTGGGGTGCGCTGGGGCTGTTGCTCGGGCACGCGCTGCGCAGCACCGCGCTGCCGATCGCGCTCGGGCTGGTCTGGGTGCTGGCCGTGGAGAACCTGATCGTGAACGTCGCCGCGCCGTTGCTCGGGGCGTTCGACGCCGCCCAGGCCGCCTTGCCCGGGGTCAACGCCGGCTCGCTGGTCGCCGCGCTCGCCGGGCCCGACGCGGCCCTGCGCACCCCCGGCGTGGCGGCGATCGTCGACGGGACCCAGGCCGCGTGGGTGCTCACCGGGTTCCTCGTGCTGTTCACGACCGTGACCGGCCTGCTGCTGACCCGGCGCGACGTCGTCTGAGAGCGAGCCGCCCCCCTCACCTGGGTCGCGGGCGGCTCCCCCTCAGGCTGCCGGGACGTCCTCCCGGTTGACCAGGATCGCCAGCTGGGTCCGGGTCCGCACGTCCAGCCGGCGCATCACCGCCGTCAGGTGGCTCTTCACCGTGGCCGAGCTCAGGAACAGCCGGCCGGCGATCTCGTCGTTGCTGAGCCCCTGCGCCACCAGCTCGGCCACCTCGCGCTGGCGCTCGGTCAGCCGGTCGAGGGCCCGGGCCACCACGGTCTGGCTGGGCACCTCCCCGGTCAGGTGGCGCACGAGCTGACTGGTCACGGCGGCGTCGAGGGCGGGCTCCTGGCGGGCGAGGGCGCGCACCGCCTCCACCAGCCGTTGGGCAGCCGCACGACGCGGCAGGAACCCGCGGACCCCGCACTGCAGGACGTCCACCAGGCCGGCCCGGCCACCGCCGCCGGCCTCGGCGAGCACGAGGACGCCCACCCCGTGCTGGCACAGGTCGCGCAGCAACGGCAGCGCGGCGCTGCCGACCAGGCTCTGCCGCACGACGACGACGCGGGTCCCGGGGCCGTCGGCGACCGCCACGACCTCCATGAGGTCGGCGGTCTCCACGACGACCGCGATGTCGGGCTGGGCCTCGAAGACCGCACGGAGCCCGAGCCGGAAGACCTCCTGGTCCTCGCAGATCAGCACCTGGACCAGGGGCCGGGGCGTCCGCCGCGCGCACGGCCGGAGGTCGGGCGGGGGCGGCGGGCCGTCCGGCACGACCACCACGTCGTGCAGCACCGCCCGGACGCTCGGTGGGTCGGCGGGCCGCGGACGCGCATCGGTGTGCCCGGTCTCGGTCCCTGGGTCGGCAAGTCTCATGCGAACTCCCCCTGATGCCACCGCAACGACCGCCCTTGACCGCCACGGTGGTCGGCGGGAGCCGCGGTGACAGAACGGTAACGGACAATCGAGTTCCCGTCGCGGTTCTCGTCCACGGAACTCACAGCAGGCACTCAGGCCTGCAGGTCGCCGGCCGCGCGGTGGAAGTGGATCGCCAGCTGGGTGCGGTCCCGCAGCCCCAGCCGACGCAGCGCCACCGTGATGTGCCCCTTGACGGTCGCCCGGCTGACGTCGAGCCGTTCGGCGATCTCGGCGTTGGTGAGACCCTCGGCGACCAGCCGCGACACGGCCATCTGCCGCGCGGTCAGCACCCCGCTGAACGACGTCCGGGCGCCGTCGGCCTGCCGCGGGGCGTCGTCCAGCCGGTGCAGCAGCTCTCCGGTGGCCGCCGCGTCCAGCACCATCTCGCCCCGGGCCACCGCCCGCACGCCGTCGACCAGTCGCTGGGGGCTGACCGTGGTGTGCACGTAGCCGCACGCACCGGCCTGCAGGGCGTCGACCAGGTCACTGCCCGATCCGGGCTCACCGAGCAGGACCACCCGGACCCCCAGTCCGCACAGCGCGCGCACCAGCTCGGCCACGACCGGTCCCCACGCCCCGAGGCCGACCACGGTGACGTCGGGCCGGAGATGGGCGGCCAGGGCGAGGGCGTCGGCCGCCGACCCGGCGTCGGCGACCACGCGCAGGTCGGATGCCCGGAGCAGCACGGCCCGCAGGCCGTGCCGGAGCACCTCGTGGTCGTCACAGATGAGCACCCGGAAGGGGGCACCGCCGTCGTCCCGGACCGCGCCGTCACCGGCCGGTGTGCCCTGGCGACCGGCAGCTGCCCCGTCGCCGGCCGACCGGACGACCGCGCCATCGGGCAGCGCCTCGCGGGCCGTGCCGAGGTACGGGTCGCCGGTCATCCCTGTCAACTCCGCTCGGGCGGGCGCGAGGAGACGGCCGCCTGGATCTCACCGGTCTCGGAAGTTAGGGGATGACACACGGTGAGCGCCACCGCGTTGGGCGCGTTGTCACCCAACGCACCGAGGGTTCATACCCGGGTCGTGGTCCCCCCGGCTCCGGGGTGCACGACGCGACTGCGCCGGGTGGTGGAGGTGACCGACGGCGGACGGGCCACCCCGCGCATCCGGGTGAGCCCGCCCCCTCCCCTCGGTGGGGGGTCGCACCCCCACCCACGCCCCCGGGTGCGCCTGCAGAACCGCCCGCCTGGCCGATGCCGGCCGCCCCTGCGCCGACCTAGCGTTCGCCTCGTTCGTCCGGTCCCGACGCCCGCAGGAGCAGCCGTGCACGAGACGATGATCATCGCGAAGATGGACCCGGCCCACGCCGACGACGTGGCCGCCGTCTTCGGTCGCTACGACGCGACCTCGATGCCCCACGAGATCGGGGTGCGGCACCGGTCGCTGTTCCAGTTCCACGGCATCTACGTGCACCTGGTCGGCTTCGACCGCCCCCCGGCGGAGGCGATGCAGGTCGCCCAGTCGCTGCCTTCCTTCCGCGCCGTGAGCGCGGACCTGCAGCCCTACATCGAGGCCTACAGCCCCACCTGGCGCTCACCGCAGGACGCGATGGCCCGCCGCTTCTACCACTGGACGTCCTCGCCCGAATGAGGCGAGCGGCAGCACACGGTTGAGAGGCCGAGATGACACGTTCCTCGATGACCACGCCCGGGGTGTCCGCACCGCCGGCGCCGACGGACTGGACCTCCTGTCCCGCCTGCGGGTGGTTGCTCTACCGCAGACGACTCGAGCGTGACCTGCACGTGTGCCCGGAGTGCGACGCGCACCTCCGGCTCGGCGCCCGGGCCCGCATCGACCAGCTCGTCGACCCCGGGAGCTTCGCCGAGACGGTCTTCCCGGAGCGGGACGGGGACCCACTCGGCTTCACCGACCTGCGCGCCTACCCCGACCGGTTGCGGGACGCCGCGCACCGCTCCGGGGAGTCCGAGGCGGTCGTCGTGGGGGTGGCCACGATCGGGGGCACCCCCGTGGTGCTGGCCGTGATGGACTTCGGCTTCCTCGGCGGCAGCATGGGCGTGGAGGTCGGGCGCCGGGTGAGCGGCGCCGCCGCGCTGGCGCTCGAGCGGGGCCTGCCGCTGCTGGCCGTGTGCGCCAGCGGCGGGGCGCGGATGCAGGAGGGCGTCTTCTCGCTCTTCCAGATGGCCCGGGTGAGCGAGGCCTTCGGCCGGCTCCGCGAGGCCGGTCTGTTCTCGGTCTGCGTGCTCACCGACCCCACCTACGGAGGCGTGTCCGCCTCGTTCGCCACCCTGGCGTCGGTCCTCGTCGGCGAGCGCGGCGCGCACGTGGGCTTCGCCGGCCCCCGCGTCGTGCAGGAGACGATCCGGGCCGAGCTCCCCAGCGACTTCCAGACCGCGGAGTTCCTGCTGGCCCACGGCCTGGTCGACCGGGTGGAGAGCCGGGCCGAGCTGCGTCCGCTGCTGGTGCGGCTGCTGGCCCTGCACGCGCCGGACCGGCCCCGGGGCGAGGTCGACGAGGAGCCGGACCCCACCACCCCCGACGTGACGCCGCCCCCGGACAGCGACCCGTGGGACGTCGTCCAGCGGGCCCGGGTGGTGGACCGGCCGACGACGCTGGACTACCTGCACACCGCCTTCGACGACTTCGTCGAGCTGCACGGCGACCGCGCCTTCGGCGATGACCCCGCCCTGATCGGGGGCGTGGCCTCGATCGGCGGCCACAGCGTCGTCGTCCTCGGGCACGAGAAGGGGCACTCGGTCCGTGAACGGGTCGCGCACGAGTTCGGGATGCCCCACCCGGAGGGCTACCGCAAGGCGATGCGGCTGCTCGGGCACGCGGAGGTCCACGGGCTGCCCGTCGTCACGCTCGTCGACACCCCCGGCGCCCACCCGGGGCCGGAGGCGGAGGAGCACGGGCAGTCCCACGCGATCGCCGAGATCATCATGCACAGCAGCCGGCTCCGCGTCCCGGTCGTCTCGGTGGTGACGGGGGAGGGCGGCAGCGGCGGCGCGCTGGCCCTGTGCACCTCCGACCGGCTGCTGGTGCTGGAGAACGCCTACCTGTCGGTGATCAGCCCCGAGGGCTGCGCGGCCATCCTGTGGCGGACGGCCACCGCGGCGCCGACCGCCGCCCGGGCCATGCGCCTGGGTGCGGCCCACCTGTACCGGTCCGGCATCGCCACCTCCGTGGTCGCCGAGCCCCCGGGCGGTGCGCACACCGACCCGGCCGGGGCGGCGCGGCTGCTCCGCGCCGCGGTCCGCCGGGAGCTGGACGAGCTCGCCGGCCAGGACGTCGACGCCCTGCTGGCGGCCCGGTCGCGGCGGTTCTCCCGCATCGACGTGGACGACGGACGGCCGGTGCGGGCGCTCCAGCCCGTCCTGCCGGTGGAGCGGTGACGTGCGCCCCGGGGAGCTCGCCCAGCGAGCCGAGGTGACCGGCCCACCCACCGGCGAGGACGACGAGGCGCGCTCGCTGCGGGAGGACGTGCTGCAGCTGGCCCGGACCCTCCCCGGGGACCTGCGCCGGCTCACCGTGCGCAGCGGGGACAGCTCGATCGAGATCGAGTGGGCCACCGAGGACCGTCCGCCCGCCGACGGCGCCGGCGTCCCCGGGCCGCGCGGCCTCACGCTCGCCGCGGACCCCGCCCCCGACACCGACGTGCCGGCGGACCTCACCGCCGTCCACGCCCCCCTGGTCGGCACGTTCTACGCGGCGCCGGCCCCGGACGCCGGGCCCTTCGTCCGGGTCGGCGACGAGGTCGAGGCCGGTCAGACGCTCGGGATCGTCGAGGCGATGAAGCTGATGAACCCGATCGTCGCCGACGAGGCGGGCGTGGTCGCCGAGGTCGTCATCGGGGACGCCGAGTCGGTGGAGTACGGGCAGGTGCTGATGTACCTGCGCTGCGACGGGGGCCCGCGGTGATCAGCCGGCTGCTCATCGCCAACCGCGGTGAGATAGCCGTCCGCATCGCGCGGGGCTGCCGGGAGCTGGGCATCGAGGTGGTCGCCGCCTGCTCCACCCCCGACCGGGACTCCGCGGTGGTGGAGATGGCCGACGAGAGCGTCCACATCGGCCCGGCCGCACCGCGGCACAGCTACCTGCACGTGCCCAACCTCATCGAGGCGGCACTGCGCACCGGCGCGGACGCCGTGCACCCCGGGTACGGCTTCCTCTCCGAGGACCCCGACTTCGCCGAGATCTGCGACAAGGAGGGGCTCACCTTCGTCGGCCCCCCGCCGGAGGTCATGCAGCAGATGGGCAACAAGGCGACCGCGCGGCGGCTGATGGCCGACGCCGGGCTGCCGCTGCTGCCCGGCGTCGTCGAACCGGTCCGGACGGCCGACGAGGGCCGCGCCATCGCCGACGCGATCGGCTACCCGGTGATCATCAAGGCCGTCGCCGGCGGGGGCGGCCGCGGGATGACGGTGGTGACCTCCCCCGCGGACTTCGCCGAGGCGTTCACCAGCACGCGGGCGGTCTCCCGGGCGGTCTTCCGCGACCCGACGGTCTACGTGGAGCGCTACCTGACCCGGGCCCGGCACGTGGAGGTCCAGGTCCTCTGCGACGCCCACGGCTCCGGGGTCTCCCTCGGCGAGCGCGACTGCTCGCTGCAGCGGCGGCACCAGAAGCTGCTGGAGGAGGGCCCGGCCGGTCACCTCTCCCCCGACCAGCGCGCGGAACTGGGCGCCCTGGCCGTGCGCGGGGCGCTCTCGGTCGGCTTCACCGGAGCGGGCACCGTGGAGTTCCTCGTCGACGAGGCGGGCGCGTACTTCATGGAGATGAACGCGCGGATCCAGGTCGAGCACCCCGTCACCGAGATGCTCACCGGGGTCGACCTGGTCCGCGAGCAGCTGCTGGCCGCCAGCGGGCGGCGCCTGCAGCTGCGCCAGGAGGACGTCGTCCCGCGCGGGGCCGCGGTCGAGTGCCGGATCAACGCCGAGGACCCCACCCGCGGCTTCGCCCCCGCACCCGGGCACCTCGACGTGCTGCGTCCCCCGGGCGGTCCGTGGACCCGGTTCGACACCGGCTACCGCCAGGGCGACGACGTGAGCCCGCACTACGACTCACTGCTCGGCAAGCTCGTCGTCTGGGCTCCCGACCGGGACCAGGCGATCCGGCGGATGGACCGCGCGCTGGCCGAGTTGCGGGTCGAGGGCCCGGGCCTGCGCACCACCGTCGGCCTGCACCGCGCCCTGCTGCGCCACCCCGACGTGCGCGCCGACCGGCACGACATCGAGTTCCTCGACCGCGCGCTCCCCGACCTGCTCGTGCAGTCGGCGGCCCTGGCCGACAGCTCGCCCACCGGGCTGCCCGTCCCGCACGGCCCCCTCCAACTCGTCCCGGCCCCCGAGCAGCACGAGCCGGGCTCTCCCGTCCCCGCCCCGTCCCTGGAAGGAACACCGCAATGACCGACCCAGCCATGACCAACGCCCCGTTCACCCTGACCGACCTGATGGACCTGCTGACGGAGAAGGCGGGCCTCCCGCCGGAGTCGCGCACCACCGACCCCGACGCCCACTTCTCCGACATCGGGCTGGACTCGCTGGCCTTCCTCTCGATGCAGACCGAGCTGCACGACCGGTTCGGCACCGAGATGCCCGACGACGACGCGGAGCGCCACACCCTCGGCGACATCGTCGCGACCGTCTCCGCGGCCCAGTCCCAGCCCGCCTGACGAAGGACCCCACCGCCGCATCCCCCTCGACCACCGGAGGACCCAGATGAGCACGCCCGAGAACGACGGCCGGACCGTCGGCCACACCGACAACTCGATCTTCATCGACGCGGGCATCGACCACGTCTGGCGGATGACCAACGACCTGCCGACGTGGCCGGACCTGTTCACCGAGTACGCAGAGGTGGAGGTGCTCGCGCAGACCGGCTCGACCTTCCGGTTCCGGCTGAAGATGCACCCGGACGAGAGCGGCCGGGTGTGGAGCTGGGTCTCCGAGCGGACCCTGGACGAGGAACGGCACGAGGTGGTGGCGCACCGCGTCGAGCCCGGCCCGTTCGAGTTCATGGACATCCGCTGGAGCTACGCACCGGAGGGCACCGGCACCCGGATGCGGTGGGTGCAGGACTTCCGGATGCGCCCGGAGGCCCCCATCGACACCGCCGGCATGACCGAACGGATCGACGCCAACAGCAAGGTCCAGATGGCGGTCATCCGGGACAAGGTGGAGGCGGCCGCCCGGCATCCGGAGCCGGCGCGGTGACCGGCCCGCGCACCGGGGCGGCCGTCGTCCTGCCGGGCGAGTGGACGGCCGCACCCGGTGCCCTGGAGGCGTGGCTGCCCGACCCGGCCGCCCGGGACGTCGTGGCCGAGGCCTCCGACGTGCTGGGCCGGGACGTCGTCGCGTGGTGGGGCGACCCGCTCAACCTGCACGACCCGGCGGTCGCCCACCTGGCGGCCCTCGTCGTCGGGGTGGCGGGCTGCCGCAGCCTCACCTCCGCCGGCCTGCAGCCGGTCGCCGTCGCCGGGCACGGCGTCGGCGAGTACGCGGCCCTGGTGGCCGCGCGCGCCCTCCGGCTGGACCAGGTGGTCGACCTCGTCGACTGCCGGGCCGAGATGCTGGCCCACTCCCCGCGCCCGTCCACCGCGGGCATGGCCGCCGTCGTCGGGCCGGGCGCCGGTGGGGTCGCCCGCGCGGTGGTCGCGGACCTGGGGACCACCTCCGGTCTGGCGATCGCCGCCTACGACGGGCCGGCCCAGGTGGTGCTCTCCGGCTGGTGCCCGGAGCTGGCCCAGGCCCGGGAGGGCGTCCTCGCCGCCGGCCTGGACCTGGTCCGGCTGCCGGGTCGGGCCGCCGGCCACGGTCCGCTGGTGCAGTCGATCGCCGAGCGCCTGGCGCCCTCGTTCGACGAGCTGGACTGGTCCGTCCCGGACGTGCCCGTGCTGTCCAACGTCGACGCCCGGCCCTCCCGCGACCCGGAGCACCTGGCCCGGTGCCTGCAGATGCACCTCACGTCGCCGGTGCAGTGGGAGGCCACCGCCCACGCCCTGGTGGCGGACGCGGGGGCGACCTGGGTGGTCGAGGTCGGCGCCGTCCCGACCCTGGGCCCGCTGATCCGCCAGGTCCACCCCGGCCTCCCGGTCCTCCTGGCCACCGGCCCGGGCCTGCCCGGCCCGGACCCCCATGCCGAACACGCGCTCACCGGCGCAGCCCCCAGCAGAGGAGAGAGATGACCACCATCCAGCACCCCACGATGAAGGTGCGGTGCGGACCCACCGTGTCCCGCTCGGACGCGGCCCCCAACCGCCGGCGCGGCGGTGACATCCGGGTGCTGCTCTCGCCGACCAGCGTGGGGGCCACCGCCGGGTTCATGGGCACCCTGACCCTCGAGCCGGGGGAGGTCGTGACCGAGCACTGGCACCCGTACTCGGAGGAGTTCCTCTACTGCGTCTCCGGCGACGTGCTGGTGACGCTGGACGGTGAGGAGCGCCGGCTGGGCGGCGAGTCGGCGCTGCACATCCCGATCGGCGTGCGGCACCGGATCGTCAACGACAGCGCGGAGTCGGCGTTCTTCGTCTTCCTCGCCGGCCCGCTGGCCCCGCGGCCCGAACTGGGCCACGTCGACACCGAGCCCTCCCCGGGCTCGATGGGCGTCCGGTGAGCACGACCGGGCGCCGGGTGGTCATCACCGGGATCGGCGTCGTCGCACCCGGCTCGATGGGCCGCGAGGGTTTCTGGGAGATGATCACCGCCGGCCGGACGGCGACCCGGCGGATCACCTTCTTCGACCCCGGTCGCTTCCGCTCCCAGGTCGCCGCCGAGGTCGACTTCGACGGGCGGAAGCTGGGTCTGACCGCCCACGAGGTGTTCCGCAACGACCGCTTCGTGCAGATGGCGATGGTCGCCGCCGACGAGGCGGTCGCCGACAGCGGACTGGCGCTCGGCGGCGGTGTCGAGGCCACCGACCCGGACCGGGTGGGCGTCGTCCTCGGCAGTGCGGTCGGGGCCACCATGCGGCTGGAGGACGAGTACGTCGCGGTCAGCGACGCCGGCACGCACTGGCTGGTCGACCCCCAGTACGCCTCGCGGTTCCTGCACCACGCGCTGGTGCCCAGCTGCGGGGCGACCGAGCTGGCGGTGCGCTTCGGCGCCTCGGGGCCGGCCACCGTGGTCTCCACCGGCTGCACGTCGGGCATCGACGCCGTGGGCTACGGCAGCCAGCTGATCGAGGACGGCGACGCCGACGTCGTCATCGCCGGGGCCAGCGACGCCCCGATCTCGCCGATCTCGATGGCCTGCTTCGACACGATCCGGGCCACCACCGGCAACAACGACGACCCCGAGCACGCCGCCAAGCCCTTCGACGCCCGCCGGGACGGGTTCGTGATGGGCGAGGGCTCCGCGGTGCTGGTGCTGGAGGAGCTCGAGCACGCCCGCCTGCGGGGCGCGGAGGTGTACTGCGAGGTCAGCGGCTACGCCAACCGCTGCAACGCCCACCACATGACCGGACTGCGCCCCGACGGGGTGGAGATGGCCGAGGCGATCCGGCTGGCCCTGGACCAGGGCCGGATCGACGCCGACGAGGTGGGCTACGTCAACGCACACGGTTCGGGCACCAAGCAGAACGACCGGCACGAGACGGCCGCGGTGAAGCTCAGCCTCGGCCCGACCGCCCAGCAGGTCTCGATGAGCTCGATCAAGTCGATGATCGGCCACTCGCTGGGCGCGATCGGCTCGATCGAGATCGCCGCCACCGCACTGGCGGTGCAGCGTGGCGTGGTGCCGCCGACGGCGAACTACGAGGTGCCCGACCCCGAGTGCGACCTGGACTACGTGCCCAACACCGCGCGGGAGCAGAAGGTCGACGTCGCGCTGTCGGTGGGCAGCGGCTTCGGCGGCTTCCAGTCCGCGATCGTGCTGGCCCACCCGACGAGGAGGACACCATGACCGGGCTGGTCGTCACCGGGATCGGCGTGGTCGCGCCGACCGGCGTGGGCGTGGAGGCGCACTGGTCCTCCCTGGTGCGCGGCGAGCCGGCCATCCGGCCGATCGTCGGCTTCGACCCGGCGCAGTACGGCGTCTCGCTGGCCGGGCAGGTGACCGGCTTCGTCCCGGCCGACCACGTCGACCCCCGGCTCATGGTGCAGACCGACCGCTGGACCTGGATGTCGCTGGCGGCGGCCACCCTCGCGGCGCAGGACGCCGGGTACACCGCACCCGAGGACGCCTACGCGACCTCGGTGTTCCTGGCCGCGGGCTCCGGCGGCAACGAGTTCAGCCAGCACGAGATCCAGGGGCTGTGGGCCAAGGGGCCCAAGTCGGTCGGCGCCTACCAGTCGATCGCCTGGTTCTACGCGGCCAGCACCGGCCAGATCTCCATCCGGGACGGCTACAAGGGCCCCTCGGGTGTGGTGGTGAGCGAGGGCGCGGGCGGGCTGGACAGCATCGGCTGGGCCCGCCGCGTCGTGCGCCGCGGCACCCCGGCGGTGCTGGTCGGGGGCACCGAGGCCGGGGTGACCCCCTACGCCCTGCTCTGCCAGGCGACGAGCGGGCGGCTGTCCACGGCGACGGCCCCCGAGGACGCCTACAAGCCCTTCGACCGGCGGGCCTCCGGCCACGTCGTCGGCGAGGGCGGGGCGATCCTGCTGGTCGAGGACCCCGGCGCCGCCCGGGCCCGCGGGGTGGACCGGGTGTGGGGCGAGGTGGTGGGCCACGGCGCCACGCACGACGCCCACCACCACGCCGACCCCGCACCGGACGCCCGGCAGTACGCCCGGGCGATCCAGCTCTCCCTCACCGACGCCGGGATCACCCCGGACGAGGTGGACCTGGTCCTCGCCGACGGGGCCGGGGTGCCGGAGCTGGACGCCCTCGAGCTGGAGGCGCTGCAGCGCGTGTTCGGCGGGCGCGCCGACCCGGTGCCGGTGACCGCGCCGTCGTCCTTCACCGGACGGCTGATGGCCGGCGGCTCGGCGCTCGACGTGGCCACCGCCCTGCTGGCCATGCGGGACGGGATCGTGCCCGGCACCGCGCACCTCGACGACCCGGTCGACGCCCCCGGGCTCGACCTGGTCCAGCACAGCCGGGCCCAGCAGGTCGAGACGGCCGTCGTCCTCGCCCGGGGCTTCGGCGGCTTCAACAGCAGCCTGGTGCTGCGCCGGCCCACCGAGGAGAGGACGTCATGACGACGTTGGAGGACGCGGCTCCCACCACCGCCGCCGAGCCGGGCGGCGCGGTCCGCACCCTGCTCCGGATGCGGGTGCGGGAGGGCTGCGAGGAGCAGTTCGAGGAGGCGTGGCGCACGGCGGCGGTCCAGATCGCCGGGGAACCGGGCAACGTCAAGCAGGAGCTGATGCGGGACGCCGACGACGCCCGCACCTTCCTGATCGTCGGCGAGTGGGCCGACCGGGCGGCCGCGGACGCGTTCGGCCGGTCCGCCGCCCGGGAGGCGCTGACCGCCTCGCTCCGGGACCTGCGGGAGGACGCCGACCGCAGCACCTACGAGATCCGCTACGGCATCGCCGGTGGCGAGCAGGCCTCGCACGTCCGGGTGGACATCAGCACCCGGGTGGCCCCGGGCGAGGAGGAGGCGTTCGAGCGGGCCTACGCCGTCGTCACCGACCGGCTGCGCGGGACACCGGGCCTGATCCGGGAGGAGCTGCTCCGCGAACCCGGCTCGGACGTCTTCCACATCTTCGCCGAGTGGGAGTCCGACCAGGACTTCCGCAACTGGGTGGACGACCCGTCGCACGCCGACCAGAGCGGGCCGCTGATCCGCTGGCTGTCGGTCTTCTTCGAGCGCAAGCTCTACGAGATCCGCTTCCGTCCCCAGGAGGCCGGGGTCCGCGGCGTCCGGGCCACCCGCCCCGCACCGGCCCCGGCGGCGCCGGAGACCACCAGCGTGCCGGCGCCCCGGGCCGAGCCGGCGGTCGCGGCCGCTCCCCCGCCGGTGGTCGCCCCGACCCGCACCGCGTGCGAGGTGCTGGTGGTCGGCGCGGGCCCGACCGGGCTGACCGCGGCGATCGAGCTGGCCCGGCGCGGGATCGCCGTCCGGGTGGTCGACAAGCGCGCCGAGCCGGCCGCCCAGGCGGACAAGGCCATCGGCGTGCACTGCCGGACGATGGAGATCTGGGAGGACCAGGGAATCGTCACCGAGGCGATGGACGCCGGCAGCTGGCTGCACGGGCAGACCGTGTTCGTCAACGGCAAGCAGACCCACCAGGTCGACTGGTCCGGGCTGGAGGAGCTGCCCTACGCCCACCTCGGGCTGCCGCAGTACGAGACCGAGCGGATCCTCATCGACCGGCTGACGTCCCTCGGCGTCCCGGTGGACCGGGGGGTCGAGGTCACCGGCTTCAGCCAGGACGACGACGGCGTGACCGCCGAGCTGGTGGACGCCGCGGGCACCCGGTCGAGCACCCGGGCGCAGTACCTGATCGGCGCCGACGGGTCCGGCAGCGTCGTCCGGGAGCAGCTGGGGCTCAGCTTCGACGGCGGCCTGTCGATGTTCCCGCAGCTGTTCATGCTCGGGGACGTCGACGTCGACTGGGAGATGCCGCCGGGCCACCTGGTGCGCTGGGTGCGGATCGAGGAGGACGGCGACTTCACCGGGATGCTGGTCTGCGTGCCGCTCAAGGGCGCCCACCGCTACCGGGTGGCCACGCTGGCGCCGCAGCGGCTGCAGAAGACGATCGGCAGCGGCGTCGTGCCGCCCGGGTTCTGGAAGGAGTACGACCCGCCGGGGCTCGCCGACATCCAGGCCGCGATCGACGACCTCGGCCCGGCCGGGACGACGGCGAGCAACCTGCGCTGGTCGTCGATCTTCCGGGTCAAGCACGGCATCGTCGACCGGTACCGCACCGGCCGGGTCTTCGTCGCCGGGGACGCCGCCCACCTGCACCCACCGGCCGGGGGCCAGGGCATGAACACCGGCATCCAGGACGCCTGGAACCTGGCCTGGAAGGTGGCCCTCGCCGTCCGCGGGCAGGCCTCCCCCGGGCTGCTGGACAGCTACGAGGCCGAGCGCCGGCCCGCCGGCAAGGCCATCGTCGACCGCGCCGTGGCCATCGCGTTCACCGACGAGATGGACATGGACGACGAGCGGGCGCAGTTCCTGCTCGAGATGCAGATGACGATGAACTACGCCGACAGCCCGCTGGTCGGGGAGTCGGGCGGATCGGCGGCGTTCACCGGTGGGCCGGAGCCCGGGCACCGGGCACCGGACGTGCTGGGGCTGCGCCGCTTCGGCGTCGCGCACGACCTGCGGCTGTTCGAGCTGACCCGGGGCACGCACGCGACCCTGCTGCTGTCCGCCGGTGAGGGCGGCGGGGCCGAGGAGCTGCGCGCGCTGGAGGAGCTGGCCGCATCGGTCCGGCAGGACACCGGGGGGCAGGTGCGGCCGTACCTGATCGCCGGCCCGGACGTCGCCGTCCCACCGCTGGTCGACCTGCCGGTGCTCCGGGACGCGCGGGGCGCCTACGCCGCCGCGTACGGCACCGCGGGTGCCGGGACGGCGGCGTACCTGGTGCGGCCCGACGGGCACGTCGGGTTCCGGACCCGGCCGGTGAGCGAGCCGGCGCTGCGCGAGCACCTGGCGGGGGTGTTCGCCGGCTGAGGTTCGGGCCCCGCGCGGCCGGCACCGCCAGCCACGCGGGGCCACCGGGAAACACGGAGTTCGTCGGGCGACGTCTTCCGATGGAGGTATCTCAGCACTAAGGTTTCTCGGCATGAGCTCTCGCCGGGTCCGCATCGGGATCGACACGGGCGGCACCTTCACCGACGTGGTCGCCGTCGACGAGGAGACCGGGGAGGTCGCGACCACCAAGACGCCGTCCACGCCGGGCGACCCGGCCGACGGCTTCCTCGCCGGCGTCCAGAAGGTACTGGGCCAGCTGGGCCTGGACGGGTCGGCGGTGACCGCGGTCAGCCACGGGACGACGGTCGCCACCAACCAGCTGCTCGAGGGCAAGCTGGACCGGATCGGGTTCATCACCACCGAGGGCTACGAGTCGGTGCTGGAGATCGCCCGGCAGTCGGTGCCCGACGGCTACGGCAACAGCTACTTCTGGGTCAAGCCGCCGCGGATCGTGCCGGCCGACCTGGTCCGCACGGTGCGGGGCCGGCTCGACGTCACCGGCGCCGAGGTGCGGCCCTTCTCCCGCGAGGACGCCGTCGCGGCCGCCCGGTTCTTCAAGGACGCCGGGATCACCACCATCGGCGTCTGCTTCCTGCACTCCTACGCGAACGACGCCCACGAGCGGGCGATGCTCGACGTGATCCACGTGGAACATCCGGGCGCCGTCGTCTCGATCAGCTCCCAGGTGCTGCGCGAGTACCGCGAGTACGAGCGCTCGGTGACCACCCTGGTCGACGCCGCGGTGAAGCCGAAGGTCGGCGCCTACGTCAGCAACATCCGCCGCCGCCTCGACGAGATCGCCCCCGCCGTCCCCTTCTACGTGATGAAGAGCAACGGCGGCGTGCTCAGCGCGGCAGAGGTGGTGCACCAGCCGATCACCACGATGCTCTCCGGCCCCGCCGCGGGCGCGCTGGGCGCCGCGCTGATCGCCGGCACCGCGGGCTTCGACCGGGTGCTCACCTGCGACGGCGGCGGTACCTCCACCGACGTCACCGTGGTGATCGACGGCGAGCCGACGCTGACCACCGAGGGCTCGGTCGGCGACTACCCGTCCAAGATCCCGATGATCGACGTCGTCACCGTCGGTGCCGGCGGCGGCTCGATCGCCTGGCTGTCGCCGGAGGGCACGCTCAAGGTGGGGCCGAAGTCGGCCGGCGCCGACCCGGGCCCCATCTGCTACGACAACGGCGGCGAGCAGCCCACCGTCACCGACGCCCACGTCGTCCTCGGCCGGATCCCCCCGCACCTGCTGGGCGGGGAGATCCCGCTCTCGGTCGACGCCGCCCGGGCCGGGCTGGAGCAGCTCGGCGGGGAGCTGGGCCTGACGGTCGAGGCGCTGGCCAGCGGGATCCTGGAGATCTCGGCGTGGAACCAGGCCAACGCGCTGCGCCAGGTCACCGTCGCCCGCGGCCTCGACGTCCGCGACTTCACCCTCACCACCTTCGGCGGCTCCGGCTCGCTGCTGGCCTGCCGGCTGATGGACGTGCTGGGGCTGCCGCGCACCCTGGTGCCGCCGAACCCGGGCAACGTCAGCGCCTTCGGGCTGCTGACCGTCGACGTCCGCAACGACTACGTGCAGACGATGGTGGCCCGGCACGCCGACGTCTCCCCCGCCACCCTGGCCACCGCCTTCGCCGAGCTGGAGGGGCAGGCCGAGGTCGCCCTGGACGGCGAGGGCTTCCCGCGCGGCGAGCAGCGGATGCAGCGCACCGCCGACCTGCGCTACGTCGGCCAGGCGTTCGAGGTGCGGGTGCCGGTCGGGGACGGCGAGCTGGACGACGCGGCCATCGACGCCGTCGCCACCGCCTTCCACGCGGCCCACCACCAGCTCTACGGCTACGACTTCGCCACCGACCCGCGGCAGGCCGTGGAGTGGGTGAACCTGCGGGTGAGCGGGATCGGGCCGATCCGCCGTCCGGAGATCGTCGAGCCGGCGCCCTCCGACCGCGACGCGCGCCGCGGCACCCGCCCGGTCTTCTTCGACGAGTGGGTCGAGGCGCCGCTGTACTGGCGGCCCGACCTCTCCCCCGGCGACGTCGTCGCCGGCCCGGCGATCGTCGAGGAGTTCGGCTCCACCGTCCCGGTGCACCCGGGCTTCTCCGCCACCGTCGACCGTTTCGGCAACCTGCTGCTCACGAAGGAGACCGCCCGATGAACCACCAGAATGGCCATCCTGGTGGCACGGACGCCGCCGACCCGGTGCTGGTGGAGATCGTCGCCGGCACGCTGGCTGCGATCGAGAAGGAGGTGGAGACGTCGATCGGGCGCACCTCCCGCTCCCCGATGATCCGCGACGCGCACGACTTCCGGGCCGGCATCCACGACCGGCAGCTGCGCAAGCTCACCGGCCGCTCGTACTCCGCGCTGGTGCAGCCGGTGGTCCGCGACCACCCGATCGACGCGATGAACCCCGGCGACGTCTTCTTCCACAACGACGTCTACCTCTCCGAGGGCGGGATCGGGCACCTGCCCGACCTGTGCGTCACGGTGCCGGTGTTCGCCGACGTGGCGGGGCGGCCCACCGTGGTCGCCTTCATCCAGGCGTTCGGCCACCACGACGACATCGGCGGCGCGGTGCCCGGCTCCATGCCGTCGGCGGCCACCAGCGTGTTCGAGGAGGGCCTGATGGTCCCCCCGATCAAGCTGTGGGACCGCGGGGTCCGGAACGACGCCGCGCTGACGATCATGACCCGCAACTCACGGATGCCCGACTCGCTCGCCGCCGACCTGGACGCCGAGTGCTCGGCCTGCCTGGCCGGGGCGCGCCGGCTCGGTGAGCTGTTCGACCGGTACGGCGTCGAGGCGGTCGAGGCCTGCTTCGAGTCGATCCTGAGCAGCTCGACCGAGGTGTACCGGCGGGAGATCCTCTCCCAGATCCCGGACGGTTCCTACGTCTGGGAGGACTACGCCGAGCACGACGGCGTCGACGAGCCCCAGCTGCACCGGCAGCGGATCACGCTGACCATGGACTCCACCAAGGACGTCCCGCTGGTCATCGACTTCACCGGTACCGGCCCGCAGGCCAAGGGCCCGATCAACCACTGCGGCGACTACGCCGACGGCAACTTCCTGAAGAAGTGGCTGGCGCCGATCCTGCGGAACCTGGCCGAGTCGCCGGAGCGGATGGCGCAGCTGGACGTCAACGAGGGCGTCGTCCCCCTGATCGAGATGCGTTTCCCGGAGAAGGGCACGCTGCTCACCCCGATCTTCCCGGCGCCCACCAACGCCCGGACGTTCGTGATCCTGCGGCTGCTCGGCGTGCTGGCCGGGGTGCTGGCCAAGGCCACCGGCGGCCGGATGCCCGCCGACCAGGAGACGATCCGCTACACCGGCGTCTACGGCACCGACGCCAACGGCGAGCCCTACCTGATGCGCGAGGTGCTCGGCGGCGGCTCCGGCGGGCGCTACTACGCCGACGGCGAGGACACCATCCACGTCGTCCCGGACTCCCGGAACCTGCCCACCGAGTTCACCGAGTCCCGCTTCCCGCTGCGGATCGAGCGGCTGGCGCTGGCGAAGGACTCTGGCGGCCCGGGCCGGTACCGCGGCGGCTGCGGCTACGAGAAGGACATCCGGGTGCTGCGCGACGCGCACTTCATGTCCATCGCCGATCGCTCGATCCTGTCCTGCTGGGGCGTGAAGGGCGGCAGGGCCGGGCGACCGTTCTCGATCACCGTGGACCCGGGCGGGCCGGGCGAGCACGAGGTCGACGCACTGGCCGACGCCGAGCCGCTGAAGGCCGGCACCGTCGTGCGGGTGCGGACGACCGGTGGCGGCGGCTGGGGCGACCCGCTGGACCGGCCGGTCGAGGAGGTGCTGCGGGACATCTCCTGGCACAAGGTCAGCGTCGCCGGCGCCCGGGACGACTACGGCGTCGTGGTCCGGGACGACGGCACGGCCGACGAGGCGGCGACGGCGCAGCTGCGCGAGGAGCTCCGCGCTGCCCGCCCGGAGGTGCAGCCGTTCTTCGACCGCGGCCCCGGCTACGCGCTGCTGTCCGGCGGTGAGTCGTACAACGAGTTCGACCTGCTCTGACCGGAGCCGTCACGTTCGGGTCACGTCCGCGTCCCGGGAGGAACGTCTCAGGCTGCCGTACGTACCGGTCCGTCACAGGTCGGCATCAGGTCCCCGCCGCCCAGCATGCCGGGGCCGACCGAGGCAATTGAGTGTGGTGTCCGAACCGTGCGGCGGGCCGTCCCGTGCCCGCCTCGACGAGAGGAACCACCGTGCAGCACACCCGCCCCCTCACCAAGCTCTTCCTCGCCGGCAGCCTCGTCGTGGCTCCGTTCACCCTCGCCGCCTGCGGTGACGACACCGCCGGCCCGGAGGAAGGGGTGACCGCCGGGGACATCCAGGAGGACGACGGTGTCGAGGCCGACGCGGACGCCGGCATCGACGCGGACGCCGACGTCGACGCAGGGCTCGGCTACGACGGCATCTACGACAACGAGTTCTACGAGACGTCGAACGAGTACGTGGGCCAGGAGGTGACCGTGTCGGCGACCGTGAACGAGGTGTTCGACCCGAACTCCTTCACCATCGCCGGCACCGAGGAGACCTCCGTCGACCCGCTGCTCATCGTGGGCGCTGACATGGCGAGCGCCCTGGAAGGCGGTGAGGTCGTGCAGGTCACCGGCACCGTGCAGAGCGGGTTCGAGGAGGCCGCGGTCGAGGAGGAGCTGGGCATCGACCTGACCGACGACGCCTACACCGACTTCGAGGGTCAGGAGTACATCGTCGCCGACAACGTCGACACCTCGGTGCCGACCGAGACCGAGTGACCGCACCAGCAGACCAGCGTGGACTCGTGCGGTGCCCACCCCGGTGGGCACCGCACGAGCCGCGTCAGGTGGCCAGGGCCGGTCGCGCAGCGCAGGCTCGACCGTGATGAGCGAGAACGAGCGCGAGACCGACCAGCCCAACCTGCGCCCCGGCCAGTACGACGAGGGCGGCACCGGCGGCATGGCCACCCGCGAACTGCAGGCCCGCCACTCGGACGACGAGCACGGGGACCACGAGCAGGACTGACCGGTCAGGCCGCCCGCCGCCGGAGCCACCGCCGGCGGCGGTGTGACGGCACCGGCTCCGACACCGCAGGCCCGGGGACGACGACCGGGCGTGTCAGTCGCCACTCGGCGACCATCTCCTCGACGTCCGGCATCCCGACCGCGATCCACGGCCCCTCGACCGGCTGGCGGTAGTACCGGTCGACCCGGGCGACGTGCGCCTCGACCACCGCACGGGCCAGCTCCTCCGTGGGCTGCCGGGCGACCCGGGCGGGCAGCTCCTCGCGTTCCTTCCGCAGCGCCAGCCCCGTGGGCATGATCGCGGCGACGTCGGCCTCTTCCCGCCGCGCCCACTCCAGCGCCCACTCGTAGGTGGTCTTCTCCCGGTCCCGCCGGGGCAGCGGCTTCCCGGCGCCGGCCAGCCCCTCGAGGTCCCCTCGCTCGCGGGCCTGCGTGATCTGGTGCTCGACCCAGCTCTCGAACGACACGCCCTCCGGCTTGCGCTCCGTCATCGGCGTCCTCCTCCGCGCTCCTCTGCCAGTCTGGGCCGCATGCGGACGACGGGCACCCGAGAGGTCTACCGGAACCCATGGCTCCGGCTGCGCGAGGACGCCATCGAGCTGGACGACGGATCGCCGAGCGTCTACTCCGTCGTCGAGCGGCCCCACTTCGGCCTGGTGATCGCTGCCGAGCGGGAGGGCTTCTGGCTGGTCGAGCAGTTCCGCCACCCGCTGGGCCGCCGCTCCTGGGAGTTCCCGCAGGGCACCTGGTCGGCGGGCGGGACGGGGACGGCGGAGGAGCTGGCCCGCACCGAGCTGGCCGAGGAGACCGGGCTGAGGGCGGCCCGGCTGAGCCACCTCGGGCACCTGGACCTGGCGCCGGGGCTCACGACCCAGGAGTTCGACGTCTGGCTGGCCGAGGGCCTGACGCCCGGCCCCACCGCCCGCGAGGCGACCGAGGCCGACATGCGCTCGGCGCTCGTCACCGAGGCCGAGCTCCGGGCGATGGTGCGCGACGGCCGGTTCACCGATGGCCCTTCGCTGGCCGCCTACAGCCTGCTGCTGCTCACCCGAGGAGAGGCACAGGAGTGAACCGCGCCCCGGCCGGGAACCGAGGAGCCATGGACGAACCTGCCCACGACGTCGAGGTCACGGTCACCACGCACGACGAGGAGTCCGCCGAGATCACGGTCGTCGGCGAACTGACCGAGCACGCCCGCCGGCCCCTGGTACGCGAGATGACCGACCTGATGCTGGCGGGGGCCACGCTGAAGCAGGTCCGGGTCGACCTGTGCGAGGTCACCTTCATGAACTCGGCCGGGATGGCGACGCTGGTCCAGTTGCAGCGGATGGCCCAGCCCCGGGGCATCGACACCCCGCTGGTGGTGCACACCGCCGCCGTCGCCCGCCCCCTGCAGCTCAGCGGCCTGTGGCGGCGCTTCACCATCGTCGACCGCCGCGAGGGCCACCCGGAGGACGTGCACGAGGCCACCCCCCACGGCCACGACCACAGCTGACCGGGGCTCCGGTCCGGCCCCGTTCGTTTGCTGCAGGCCTCACCGGGCACGTCCCTCCGGGCCACCATCAGCTTCCGACCAGGAGGTCTCATGTCCCGCTCCACCCGTCCCCGGACCGTCCGCCGCGCGTTCGCTGCGTTCGCCATCGCCGCCGCGTCGCTGACCACGGCCGCCTGCGGAGACGACGTCGTCGACGACGGTGTCGAGCAGGAGGTGGAGGAGGGCGTCACCGACGTCGAGGAGGGCGTGGAGGAGGGCGTCAGCGAGGTGGAGGAGGGCGTCGAGGACGTCGAGCAGGAGCTCGACGAGGACACCGAGGGCTGACCTCCGGCGCGACGGCGTGTGACACGGCCGGCTCGGCCGGACGATCGGTCCGGCCGAGCCGGTCTCGGATCAGCTGGTCCGGGTCAGCTGGCGTCGGGCGTGCCGCCGGGCACGCGGCCGAGGCTGATCAGCCAGCGTCGCAGCAACCCGGCCAACTGTGCGCGTTCCTCGGGCGAGAGGGCCGCGAGCATGCCGCGCTCGGTGTCCAGGTGGTCGGGCAGCGCTGCGTCCAGCGCCGTCCGCCCGGCGTCGGTCAGGGTGACCACGACGGCCCGTCCGTCGGCCTCGCTGCGGCCCCGGGTGATCAGGCCCCTCTCCTCCAGCCGGTCCAGCCGCTGGGTGATGGCGCCGGAGGTGACCAGGGCGGTCCGCATCAGCGCGGTCGGGGTCAGCTGGTAGGGCTCCCCCGCCCGGCGCAGCGCCGCGAGGACGTCGAAGGACGGCGCATCGAGCCCGTGCCGGGCGAAGGTGGCCCGCTGGGCGAGGAAGACCTCCCGCTGCAGCTGGCTGATCCGACCGATGACGCCCATCGGGGAGCAGTCCAGGTCCGGCCGCTCCTGCGCCCACTGCGCCAGGATCACGTCCATCGCGTCCCCGGCCGTGCCGTTCCCGTCCTGGGCGCGCGCCGGGTCGTCCAGCAGGTCGCTCACGGCGCCGGCTCGCCAGGGCGCGGCAGGTCGGCGAGGTGTTCGGCGAAGGTCCGCGGCGGGCGGCCGAGCAGGTCGGTGAGCACCCGCGGACTGCCGACGAAACCGTGCGCCCGGTAGTGGTCGAACATGGTGCGCTGACAGCGGGCCGCATAACCGGTGGGGACCTCGCCCCCGGGGATGACGTCGTCGGCGACGACGTCGTCCCCCAGCCACTCGCCGATCAGCTCGGCCAGCCGCGGTGCGGTCAGTGCCTCCGGACCGGCCGCCTCGAAGGTCCCGCCGTCCAGGCCGTCCTCGGTGAGCAGCACGGCTGCGGCCTCCGCCACGTCCCGCAGGTCGACCATGGACTGCGCCGTCCGCAGGCCCCAGAAGCTGCGGAGCACCCCGCTGATCTGCGCCGACTCGAGCTGGGTGTCCAGGTTGTCGGCGTAGGAGCAGGGCTGCAGCACCCGCCACGACGTCAACCCGCTGCTGTCCAGGGCCTCTTCCGCCAGGTCCTTGCCGGCGTGGTGCGGCATGACCCGCAGCTGCGGGCGCATCACCGAGTGGTAGACCACCCGGGGCAGCCCGGCCCGACGGGCCTCGGCGAAGAGCGCCGCCGCGCCCTCGGCTTCGTCCGGGTCGAAGTTCGGCCAGATGAGGTACATCGCGTCAGCGCCCTGGAACACCGACGACCAGGCCATCGGCGAGGACAGCTCGGCGACGACCACCTCGGCGCCGAGTTCGGTCAGCTCCGGCCGGGGGCCTCGGCTGGAGACAACGGCGCGCACCGACTCACCCCGGGCACGCAGCGCACGCACGACCGCCGTCCCCGTGGGCCCACCGGCCGCAGTCACCACGATCACAACGGACACCTTAGTTCTGAAAGACCGGTCCGGCCGGTCACCGTGCCCACACGGGGGGACAGAAGGACCGGTTGCGCGCGCTTGCGCGGTCCCGGACGCCGCGGCTCAGCGCAGCGGGGAGCTCAGCCGGACGGTCAGGCCGGCGGGCGTGGGGAGCAGGTCGACGTGGTCCCACAGCTTGCGGGCCAGCCACAACCCCATCCCGCCGTGGGAGAGGTCGTCGCCGTGCGCGGGCTGGAAGCCGGCGAGCGGGTCGGCGAACCCCGTTCCGCAGTCGCTGATGGTGCAGACCACCCGGTCGGCCGAGGCCCACACCCGGGCCGACACCGGCGGCGTGCCGTGCCGGAACGCGTTGGCCGCCATCTCGCTGACCGCCAGGTGCAGGTCGGCGCCCTGGTCCCGGTCGGGCACGCAGGTGGCCAGCACCGCGGCCAGCTGGTGCCGCAGGGTGGCCAGCGACCGCGCTCCGTCGACGGCGAACAGGGCCGGTTCGTCCTCCATCGGCTCGCGCGGCAGCGGCAGCGCCGGCAGGTACTGGGCCGGCGGGAGGTAGTCGGCGCTCGCCGTCCGGACGCCGTCGACGAGCAGGTGGGGGTGGGTCTGCCCGGCGCTCGCGATGACGTCGGGCGACAGCAGCCGCTGGTCGTAGACGCACAACGCGTCGAGCGGGTGGTCGGCGAGCAGGTCGTTCACTACCGACTCGTAGCGCTGCCCCTCCCGCCGGGTGCGAGGTTCCGAGCCGAAGTCCGGTGTGCCCAGGACCCTGAGCGAGCCCGACGGCGACGCGGCGGCCCGGTCGAGCAGTTGACGGGTGGCGGAGACGGCGTCCGGGGCACGGGCGCCGCGCATCGAGACGCGGGGATCACTGAGGAGCTGGGTCTCCCGGGCCCCCACCGCCGAGCGCAGCAGCTCGGCCGTCTCCTCCGCGCAGGACAGCACCGTCACGTCCCCGGCAGCGAGGCCGACCTCCAGCCACGGGACGGCGTTCTGGAGCAGCGCGTCGTCGGAGCCGCACACCAGCGCCGTGTGGCCGTGCGTCCGCTCGGGCCCGGGGCCCGGCTCGTCGTCGCGGGCGCGCTGCACCGAGCGCGCGACACGAGCTCCGAGAACGGACACGACACCCCTCGACCGACAGTGGACCCTGGAGACTGCTGGCATTCTCAATCACCCACCCCAGGTCTCGGCAACCGCCCCCGAGATCCGTACCACCCCTTGCGGGTGACCCGCCGCACGCTTGCACGAACCGCTACGACCTGCAGGCTGAGCGTCAGGACGGCGCGCGTGTCGGGCTCAGCGGCGGCGAGCCGCCAGGGTGTCCAGCGCCACCCGGTCCAGCCCGGTGGCCGACTCGACCTCGGCGACGTCGAGGGCCCCACAGTCCAGGCCGCGGAGCACCACGGTGGCCAGCGCCCGTGCGGTGGCCGGCTCGTCGAGCACCCCGCCCTCGACCCGGCTGACGTACCCGGCGAGCCGCACCGCGGCGGCCGGCAGCGCGGCCCGGAAGAACGCGTAGGTGGCGGCGTAGCGGGTGACCAGCTGCGCCGGGTGCAGGTCCCAGCCCTGGTGGAAGCCGCGTTCCAGCGCCCGGCGGACGAGCCCGGCGTGCAGCTGCCAGGCGGCGTGCACCTCGGCAGTGGTGCCGACGGGGAGCACGTTGGTCGAGCCGTCGACCGCGCGCGCCCCGGTACCGGCCACGGCCACCTGCATGGCCTGCTTGGCGGCATCCGCGGCCGGGTGGTCGGAGGCCTGGTGGGCCGCGGAGATGCCCAGGGCGGCGCTGTAGTCGTAGGTGCCGAAGTGCAGGCCGGTCACCCGGCCCCCGCCGGCGTGCAGCATCCGGGCCAGCGTCGTCGTCCCGTCGGCACCCAGCACCGCTTGTGGCGTCTCCACCTGCAGCTCCAGGTCCAGCGCCAGCCCGCTGGCCTGCTCCAGTGCGTCGAGCACCGGCAGGAACGCGGCGACCTGCTCGACCGCGGTGACCTTGGGCAGCGTGACGATCGCCCGGTCCCGGCCGGCCGCGGCCAGGCCGGTGAGGAACAGGTCCAGCGAGCGCACCCCGCGGCGCCGGGTCGGCTCCTCCAGCGACTTGGCCCGGACCCCGAGGGAGGGCGGCAGCGCCGTCTCGGCCGCGAGCACCGCGGCGGCCGTCGTGACGTCGCCGTCCTCGGACTCGGGCGGGCCGCGGTAGCCGTCCTCGGCGTCGACCCGCAGGTCCTCGACCGGCTCGGTGGCCAGCTTCGCCCGCACCCGGGGCAGCACCTGCTCGACCAGGCCGGCGTCCAGGCCGAGGTCGGGGAGGCCGTGCTCGTCCAGCGCGGCCAGCGCCGCGGCGCCCCAGTGCGCGACCAACCCGGGGACGACGGCGTCGGCGGGCACGTAACACGTGTGCACCGGCTGCCGCGTTGACGACTCCCCCGGATAGGCGGCCAGCCGCGCGGCGTCCACCGGCGCCAGCCGCCGATCGAGCTCGTCGTACAGCTCCGCGGGGATCATCGACTGGCATCCTGTCAGCCGTGCCCGACTCCCCGCTGGACAGATTCAACGCCGAACCGGCAGCGCGGGCCGAGGAGCTGCTGCGAGCCTGCAACGCAGCGCCGTCCTTCGCCACCACCGTCGCCGCCGGCCGCCCCTACGAGTCGGCCGACGCCCTGGTCAGCCGCGCCGAGGAGGTCAGCCGCGCCCTTCCCTGGGCCGAGGTGAGCGCCGCGCTGGCCGCTCACGCGCGGATCGGCGACCGGATGCAGGGCCCCTCGGCGGAGGCGAGGACCTCGCGCGAGGAGCAGAGCGGGATGACCACCGCCGCGGACTCGGTCCGGGCTGCGATGGTCGACGGCAACCGCGACTACGAGGAGCGGTTCGGCCAGGTCTTCCTGATCCGCGCGGCCGGCCGGTCGGCAGAGGAGATGCTCGTCGAGCTGCACCGCCGGCTGCGCAACGACCCGGAGACCGAGCGCGCCGAGGTCACCGAACAGCTGGCCCAGATCACCGGCCTGCGGGTGGCGGGGCTGTTCGCATGAGCGTCTCCACCCACGTGCTGGACGCCGTCGCCGGTCGCCCCGCGGCGGGCATGACGGTGCGGCTATTGGACGACGCCGGCGAGGTCGTCGCCGCCGGGGTCACCGACGCCGACGGTCGCTGTCGGCTCACCGAGGACCCCACCGCCGCGGGCCCGCACCGGATCGTCTTCGGCACCGGGGAGTGGGCCGCCGGGCTGGGCCGGGAGACGTTCTGGCCGGAGGTGGTGCTGACCTTCGCCGTCCGCGAGCCGGCCGAGCACCACCACGTGCCCCTGCTGCTCTCCCCGTTCGCCTACTCGACGTACCGGGGTTCCTGAGCCCTCGGTTCCACGTGCAACATCGCGCAACGCTGATGAGAGGGAGTGCGCGCATGGCGATCGTCCTCGGGCCCAACCAGTACGGGAAGGCGGAGGTGCGGGTCGTCGCGGTCGACCGCTCCACCGCGCGGCACTCCCTCGTCGACCTGGACGTCAGCACCGCGTTGCGCGGTGACTTCGCGGCCGCACACACCGCCGGCGACAACGCCCACGTGCTGACGACGGACGCCCAGAAGAACACCGTCTTCGCCTTCGCCCGCCACGGGATCAGCTCGCCCGAGGAGTTCGGCCTGCGGCTGGCCCGGCACCTCGCCGGCACCTACGACTGGGTCACCGGGGCCCGGGTGGCGATCGACTCCTACGGCTGGGACCGGATCACCGTGGGCGGGGCGCCGCACGACCACGCCTTCTCCCGCACCGGCGGTGACGTGCGCACCGCGGTGGTGACCGTGGACGGCGCGGACGTGCACGTGCTCGCCGGGCTCGGCGACCTCGTCGTCCTCAAGACCACCGGCTCGGAGTTCCGGGGCTTCCCCCGCGACCGCTACACCACCCTGCCGGAGACCACCGACCGGATCCTGGCCACCGCGGTCACCGCGCGCTGGCGGTACACCGGGCTGGACGTCGACTGGGACGCCAGCTACGACGCCGTCCGGACGACGCTGCTGGAGACCTTCGCCGCGACCCACTCCCTGGCGCTGCAGCAGTCGCTCTACGCGATGGGCGAGGCGGTGCTCGAGCAGCACGCCGACGTGGCCGAGGTGCGGATGTCCATGCCGAACAGGCACCACAACCTGGCGGACCTCTCGGCGTTCGGGCTGGACAACACCCTCGAGGGCCCGGGCGCGGTGGTCTACCACGCCGCCGACCGGCCCTACGGGCTGATCGAGGGCACGGTGCTGCGGGACGACGTCCCGGCGGCGCCGGCCGCCTGGCTGGGCACCCCGGGCTACTGCTGACGCGTCCGGGAGGTGTGCGGCGCCCTCCCCCAGGGGTAGCAGCCCCCAGCGACACCTCGGACGCACGGCCCAGCCCCGGCCCTCTCCACCGTGGTCGTCAGCTCCCGGAGAGGGAGGCATGGACCTCACGCAGGAGTTCGCTGCCCGCGTCACCGCTGCCGAGTCGGAGCTGCCCGGCCCGGAGCTGTTGCCCCTGCGGCTGGCCCGCGCCTGCGCGCAGGTGCTGCCGGTCGCCGGCGCCGGGCTCAGCGTCTACTTCTCCGCCGACCGGCGGTTGCCGCTGGGTGGCAGCGGCCAGGAGGCCGGCATCGCGGAGCGCCTGCAGTTCACCGTCGGCGAAGGACCCTGCCTGACCGCACACAGCAGCGGCAACCCGGTGCTCGCCGACGAGGACGAGCTGCGCACCCGCTGGCCGGCGTTCCACGACGCGCTCGTCGCGCGCACCGCCATCCGGGGTGTCATCGCCCTGCCGCTGCACGGCGGACTGCAGGGCATCGGCGCGCTGGACCTGTTCGTGGAGCCGCCCGGCTCCGTCCGGGACCTGGGTCTCGCCGACGCGCTCACGGTCACCACCGCACTCAGCGACAGCTTCGCCGCCGCGCTGGACCAGGAGCCGCGCAGCGAGTCCGGGCCCGCCTGGTTGGACGCGCCCGCCGCCGGTCGCCGGGCGCTGGTCTGGCAGGCGGTCGGCTTCGTGAGCATCGGGTTGGAGCTGGACAGCACCGATGCGCTGGCCCTGCTGCGCGCCAGGGCCTACGGATCGGACCGGGACCTCGACGAGGTGGCCGAGGCCGTGCTGGAGGACCGGCTCAGCCTGGCCGACCTGTCGCAGGCCGCCGAGACCGGGCACTGAGGCCGGTGCGGCCGGCAGGTCCGGCCGCACCGGCAGGTCAGCGCTGGAAGCTGTCCACCGACTTCTGCAGGCCCTCCGACATCCGCACCAGGTCGCCGGTGGCCGTCTGCATCTCGGCCACACCGGTGTGGGTCTCCTGAGCTGCCCGGGCGACCTCGGCGACCGTCTCGGCGATCGACCGTCCGCTCTGCGCGGCCTCACCGATGGCCCGGCTCATCTCGTTCGTGGTGGCGGTCTGCTCCTCGACCGCCGAGGCGATCGTCGTCTGGTAGTCGTTGATCTGGGCGATGACCGACGTGACCCCGCCGATGGCACCGACGGCGCTGTCGGTGTCGGCCTGGATGGCCTCCACCCGTCGGGCGATGTCCTCGGTGGCCTTCGCCGTCTCCTGGGCCAGCTCCTTCACCTCGTTGGCGACCACCGCGAAGCCCTTGCCGGCCTCCCCGGCACGCGCCGCCTCGATGGTGGCGTTCAGCGCCAGCAGGTTGGTCTGCTCGGCGATCGAGGTGATCACCTTGACCACGTTGCCGATCTCCACCGAGGACTCACCCAGGCGGGCCACCGTCTGGTTGGCGCTCTCCGCCGCGGTCACCGCGCTCCCGGCCACCCGCGCGGCCTCGGCGGCGTTGTGCGCGATCTCCCGGATCGACGCGCCCATCTCCTCCGCGCCGGTGGCGACGGCGTCGATGGAGCTGCTGACCTCCTTGGCTGCTGCGGTCACCGTGTCGGCCCGCCCGGTGGACCGCTCGGCAGCGCCGGCGATCGTCTCGCCGGTGCACGACAGGGTCTGGGCCGCCTCCTCCAGCAACCGCGAGGCCTCACCGACCTCGTCGACCACGTCGGACACCCGCTCGAGCGTGGCGTTCAGCGCGCCGGCGAGCTGGTCGAGTTCGTTGCGCCCGGCGCCGGTGTCCAGCCGCTCGTGCAGGTCCCCGGTCGCCAGGACGTCGGTCATCCGGCGCAGCGGCCGGGTGACGCTGCGGGACACCAGCAGCGAGATCAGGACGATCACCAGCACCACCGGCGTGGCCCACAGGGTCAGGGAGAGCAGGTGGTCGAGGAAGGCGCCGTTCAGGTCGGTGACGTAGATGCCCGAGCCGACGACCCAGCCCCAGGGCTCGTAGCCCGCGACGAAGGAGATCTTCGCCTGCGGCTCCTCCTCGTCCGGCTTGGGCCACATGTACTCGACGAAGCCGCTGCCGTCGCTCTCGACGACCTGCACCATCTCCACGAACAGCGCCTTGCCGGTCGGGTCGGTGTTGCCGGTGAGGTCGGTGCCGTCCATCTCGGGCTTGATGGGGTGCATGACCATCGTCGGGTTCATGTCGTTGATCCAGAAGTACTCGGTACCGGAGTACCGGAGCCCGCTGAGCGCGCTCCTGGCCTGGGCCTGCGCCTGCTCCCGGGTCAGCGCACCGCTGGCCTCCTGCTCGCCGTAGAAGGCGACGACGCCGAGCACCGCCTCGACCGCGGACTGCGCCTTGTTGCGCTGCTCCGCCTCGATGGTCTGGCGCACCTGGAGGGCCCCGATGACGGCGATGGTGCCCATGCCGACCACGGCCGCCAGCACCAGTGCCAAGAGCCGGGTGCTGATCCGGATCCGGCGCAACCCCCCGCCGGTGAGGACGTCCCGCAGTCGTGTGCCCATGCCGTGCTCCCGTCGTCGACGGCGTGGATGCCGTAACGGGGTTCTCGACCGGACGCCACGGAAGTCCAGTCGAGACGGGTATCACAATCCGATCGCAACACTCGGACGACGGGCCGCACGCGTCCGTCTTGTGCATCACACGTCCACCGGGCCGGCCGGCCGGTCGCCGCTGTCCGCGCCTGCCACGATCGGTACGTGAGCGCCGAACGGGAGACCCTGACCTACGAGGACTTCGGCCGGGCGGCGAGGGAGCTGGCCCAGCAGGTGGCCGACAGCGGCTACCGACCCGACCTGATCCTGGCCATCGCCCGCGGCGGCCTGTTCCTCGGCGGCGCACTCGGCTACGCCCTCGACGTGAAGAACCTCTTCGTGATGAACGTCGAGTTCTACACCGGCGTCGACGAGCGGCTCGAGCTGCCGGTGGTGCTGCCGCCGACGCTCGACGTCGTCGACCTGACCGGCGCGAAGGTGCTCATCGCCGACGACGTCGCTGACACCGGCAAGACCCTGGAACTGGTCGAGGAGTTCTGCGCCGGACACGTCACCGAGGTGCGCACCGCCGTCGTCTACGAGAAGCCGCGGTCGCTGGTGACCTGCGACTACGTCTGGAAGAGGACCGACGCCTGGATCGACTTCCCGTGGTCGGCCCTCCCACCGGTGGTCTCCCGCGGCGGCAGCGGCCACTAGGAGGACCCTTGCGGCAGAGCCGCAAGAGCTAACGGCGCGTGGAAGCCGTGATCGTGAACGTGGGGTCGCGGGTCACCTGGCGGGTCGGCCCGACGATGCGGCGCAGCGCGTCGCGGTGCGGCAGGTGGCTGTTGTAGACGCACCACAGCTCGCCGCCCGGCCGCAGCACCCGGGCTGCGGCGGCGAACAGCCGTTCGGCCGCTGCGGCGTGCACGGCGACGCCGAGGTGGAACGGCGGGTTGCAGACGACGAGGTCGACGCTGCCGTCCGGGACGCCGGCGGCGGCGTCGTCGCGGGTGACCGTGACCCGCTCGGCCAGCCCGTTGGCGGCGACGGTCGCCGAGGCCGATGCGCAGGCCGCCGCCGACTGGTCCGACGCGATGACCGACAGCCCCGGCCGGGCCGCGGCGAGCCCCACGGCCAGCACCCCGGTGCCGCAGCCGAGGTCCAGCGCCGTCGCGGCGTCCGGCACGGCGCCGGGGAGCGAGCGGAGCAGCGCCCGGGTGCCGCGGTCGACCTTCGCGCCGGCGAAGGCCGCGCCGTGGGCGCACACGGTCATCCCGAGGTCGGGGTGCTCCCGGCAGACGGGGAAGGACGACGTCCCCGGCTTCGGCCCCCGGGCGACCAGCAGCCGGGACTTCTGCCGGCCACGGGTCGCGTGCACGTCGCCGAAGCTCTCGGCCAGGACGTCGTTCATCGCGTGGGTCATGTGCTTGACCCGCCCGCCGACCAGGAAGGTGACGTCGGGGTCGGCGTCGGCGGCGACCACCTCGGCGAGCTCGCGCAGCGCGTCGAGCCCCTTGGGCGCCTGCGCGAGCACCACCCGCGCCCCGCGCACCAGCTCGGCCCCCAGCGGCAGCGACCGGTAGGTGCCGGCGTGCCCGGTGCGCTCGGCGTTGCCGGCCAGGGCCAGCTCACCGACCAGCAGGTCCTGGTGCACCCGGACCCCGGTCGCGCCGTGCAGCGCCACCGCGCCCAGGGTGAGCGCACCGTGCGAGTCGTCTAGCACGACCACACCGTCCGGGTGCTGCCCGATCAGCTCGGCCGCCTCGTCGAGCAGCAGGCGGTCGGTCGCGTCGACGGCGACCAGTTCGGGCGCATCGACGTCGGGCTCGCGGCGGAGCTGGGCGAACAGTTCGTCGGGGGCCACGTCCCCACTGTGCCGGGCGGCCCGCGTGAGCCCGACACCGACCCGTGCACCTGATCGGGTGATCTCGTTTCGGAAAGGCGGCCACGATGCCGATGAGGACAAGGCCGATCGTGGCTCCACGGGCGGCGGGAGACCAGCCACGGGAGACCTCATGCCCCGCACCACGCGCCTGCCGGGCGCCCAGTGGTTCGCCGACCGGCCGGTACGGATCAAGATCCTCGCGTCCACGGCCGCCGCCGGCGTCGTTGCGTCGGTGATCGGCGGACTCGGCCTGACCGCGCTCGCCGACTCGGCGGCGACCAGTGAGGCGATCTACGCCGACAACGTCCTCAGCATCGAGGAGATCGGCCTGATGATCGACGACGTCGAGCAGATCCGGCTGGCGATCAGCACCGCGACCGCCATCGACACCCACGCCCCACAGCTGTCCGACGTCCACACGCTGATCGCCGACTACGAGCACCAGGTGAACGCCTACGCCGCGACCCACCAGACCGGGCGGGAGCACGACCTGCTCGTCGAGGCGACGGACGACCTGGCCCAGATCGACACGCTGACCAGCGCCGTCCTGGTGCCCGCCGCCGCAGCTGGCGGTGGGACGACCGCAGTGCCGCCCGGGGCCGAGGAGGTCGACCCGCTGCTCACCGAGGTGATCGCAGACCTCGACGAGCTGCGTGCCATCGACACCCGCGAGGCGGCGGCCGCGGCGGCCAACGCCCGCGAGTCCTACGAGCACCACCGGACCATCGCCCTCGTGGTGCTGGGGGTGGGGTTGGCGGTCGCCGCGGGCATCGGTCTGCTGGTGGCCTCGGTCATCACCCGGGGCATCCGCTCGGTGCAGCACGTCGCCGAGGGGCTGGCCCAGGGTGACCTGACCCGTAGCACCGGGCTGACCAGCAAGGACGAGCTCGGCCGGATGAGTGCCGCGCTCGACGAGGCGACCGGCACGATGCGTGGCGTGCTCGCCGAGGTCGGCTCGTCCGCCGACGCGGTCGCCGCCGCCGCGGAGGAGCTGTCCGCCTCCGCGGCGCAGATCGCCTCCTCGGCCGAGGAGACCAGCACCCAGTCCCAGGTGGTGAGTGCGGCCGCCGAGGAGGTGTCCCGCAGCGTCAGCACCGTCTCGGCGGGCGCGGAGGAGATGGGCGCATCGATCCGGGAGATCTCGCTCAGCGCCAACGCAGCGGCCGGCGTCGCCGCCCAGGCGGTGGCCCAGGCCCGGGAGGCGACCACGACGGTCACCGCCCTCGGCGAGTCCAGCCGGGAGGTCACCGCGGTGGTCAAGCTGATCACCTCGATCGCCGAGCAGACCAACATGCTCGCCCTCAACGCCACCATCGAGGCCGCCCGGGCCGGTGAGGCCGGCAAGGGCTTCGCCGTCGTGGCCGGTGAGGTCAAGGAGCTGGCCGAGCAGACCGCCCGGGCCACCGAGGAGATCGTCCGTCGGGTGGAGGCGATCCGGGCCGACTCCGCCGGAGCGGTCACCGCCATCGACGGGATCAGCGGCGTGATCGGGCTGATCAGCGACCACCAGACGACGATCGCCAGCGCCGTGGAGGAGCAGACCGCGACCACCGCGGAGATGGCCCGGTCGGTGACCGAGGCGGCGGGCGGCTCGAACGAGATCGCCGCGAACATCACCGGCGTCTCCCAGGCCGCGGACTCCACGACCCAGGCGCTGACCCAGACCACGACGGCGGTGGCCGAGCTCTCCCGGATGGCGACCGGCCTGCGCGGGGCGGTGGGCCGCTTCACCTGGTGACGCAAGGCCCAGGAGTCGAGGCCAGCCCACCCCGACCGTAGCGCTGTACTGCCTCGCCCGGCATCGCATCCTGCTGACGGAACCGGTGCGACAGCACGTCCGCCTCGCAACTGACGGACGCGGCTTCCAGCTGACAGAACGGGCGGCGGTTATCGGCGTTTACGTCATGGACGGCGGCGCAGTACCGGACGAGCTCAATCGAGAGTCATGGCGTGCCGCTTCACCGGTTCGTGAGGTCATCGACTGCCCGAGGATCGCCAGGCTCTGGCTCTGGTCAGGATCGCCTGGATGACGTCGGACTTGGCGTCGGCGTAGTCGTTCATGTCGGCCCACTGCTGTTTCGCCAGCGCACGCTTCGTGGTGGCGTACAGGTTTCGATCCTGCGCTGACTGACGCAGCCAATCGCGCAGGTCGAGGTAGTCGGTCACTGCCGGTGAATCGGGCTGATAGACGTGGATGTGCACGTCCCGCTCGGGTGTGCGGAACATGCGGTGGCCGGGTTCCCGTACCCGCTGCGGGAACCCGGCCGCCTCCAGGGCGGGTGCGTAGGCCGATTCGTCCTCCACATCGGCGACGGTCACGAGCACGTCCACGACGGGCTTGGCCGCCAGTTCGGGGACGGCGGTACTGCCGATGTGCTCGATGGAGAGGCCGCGAGCGCCCAGAGCGTCGCGTATGCGGGTGCGTACTACCGAGAAGCGCGCGGGCCACCCCCGCTCGTACTCCCGGACGACGATCGTCACCGGCTCGCGGCCACCGATCAGCACCGACTGCAGGTAGGCGTCCCGGTCCGCGCTCGAATCCACCAGACGAGGCTAGGTGCGAGAGGCCTCTTGAGAGCTGCCAGCACAACCGGGGTGCTGACCGAGACCGCCCGTTGACGGACTGCCCGAAACCTGACCGTTTTCGGGACGATAAGCGCTG
This sequence comes from Modestobacter sp. VKM Ac-2977, assembly GCF_026968045.1. GTDB lineage: Bacteria > Actinomycetota > Actinomycetes > Mycobacteriales > Geodermatophilaceae > Modestobacter. The sequence goes on from NZ_JAPVBQ010000003.1 coordinate 102,313, forward strand.
GCGCCCCTGCGGGTGCGGTTCACGGTTGCCTCACCCGATGTGCCAGGAGAGCCGGGTCGATCTTCGAGAGCCCGCGGGTGATGGAAAGGCGCTTCGCGCGTGTCGCGCTGGCTGGTGGCATGCGTCGTGCGCGACTCATCGACGGTAGGCGATCAGATCGAAACCAGTCCGACAACTTCCGGCGGAACGGTGTCGCCTCAACGCGGCACGCCGTCGGACTGGTTCACGTGCTTCAGCCGAAGACCCAGAAGATGATCCCCACCGCAAGGTAATAGGTGGGGATCATCAGGGCCGGCACCAAGGCGATCCAGCCTGATCGCTGGGCTGCCCTGTTCGCTCGCGGCTCAGGGGCGAGAGGGGAGGTGACGAGATCGTCGGCGGAGTCGCCAGTCAGCTCGCGGTACTCGAGCCAGGACAGGGCGAGCACCACCATGAAGAGCACGATCGCGATCACTGCCGGTGATACCGGAACAACGGTCGCTGACGAAGTCCCACTGGCTGCTGCGGCTCCCACACCAGCCGCGGTGACCACGGCGAAGAGGGCGGCGCCCACCACCCAAGGGTGCGCGAACAGCGGGCGCAGCACTCGAGGTAGGCACAGCAGCGCGGCCGCGACCACGGCGAGACAGCCGAGCTGCACCAGGTTGTAGGTCAGTGGCTCACCACTGACCCAGTTACGGATCGCAGCGGTGCCCACGAGCATGGCCAGCACCTGACCGGCGCCGAGAGCGGCGATGGTCCACACCCCGGACACGCGCTCAGGAGAGCTCTCCGCATCGATCTCCCGGGCGTAGTCGGTGGGATCACCGAACGCTGCCGATGGGGGTTCACCGGTCTCCGTGCAGTGGCCCTCCACCTCGCCCAGGCGCTCCCCGATCACCGGGCCCGGGACGTCCCGCAGCCGCAGCTCGAGCACGAACGCACTGCACCACTCCTGGTGGGCCCGGACGAACGGACGCTCCCAGACTTCCTGCGGTGCGGCCTGCACGCCGGGGGACTCGCTCATGCTGAACTCCTCGAGGAGTGGGTGGAGTGGACGAAGGCGTCGCCGCCCGCGGCAAGGTGGACGCCGACCCGGGCCGAGAACGCCTCCCACCGGGTGAGGCCGTGCTCCAGCTCGGCGCGGCCGGCGTCGGTGAGGGTGAAGTACTTGCGCCCCGGACCGGTGTCACCGGTCCGCCAGTCGACGATGACCAGCTCGTTCTTCTCGAGCCGGGCCAGCAGCGGGTAGAGCGTGCCGCCCTTGATGTCGCCGAAGCCCGCGTCGGCCAGCCGACCGGCGATGGCATAGCCGTAGGTGGGCCCATCGGCCATGACCCGCAAGACGCACAGCTCGAGGACCCCGCGGAGCCACTCGCTGGGCTGCGGTCCGGTCGGCACACCTTGATAGTGCCTCTACTCAGAGCGCCTGTCTAGTAGCTGCTGACCGAACTTCCCGGCGCGTCTCAGGCCGGGACCGTCCGCCCGTCCAAACGGAGTCCGAGCTCGCCACGCCGCCCAAGAGCTCGAACGCCCCGTTAGCGGACTGACCGGTACATCAGCGTTCTCGGCATGCAGAGCCGCCAGTAGCCCAAGGTGAGCGCTGCGTCCTGCTGCGGCCGACCGGCCGGCTACTGGCCCTTCTACCGAGAGCAACTAGCGGAAAACGGTCATCCTGCTCTGCGTCACCAAAAACGGGTTCCGAAACTACGGCCCACAACCACCCGTTTACGGACTGCCCGAAACCCAACCGTTATTGGGTCACGGAGGGGCGTTATCAAGGAGGCGCTTCCGCCCTCGCCTGAGACCCGATCAATCATCTACCGCCCGAGGACTGGGCTCGGTGGCCGAAATCGGTGGGCGCGCGACGTTCTTGGGCCGCTCCGGCTGACCAGCCAGCTCGGGGCTCGTCAGTCTTCGAGAACCCCGGCGAGGAGGAGTTGCGCCAGGGTGCGCGGGTCGTAGTGCGGGTCCGCGGTCCCACCGATGCACAGGTTCCCGATCCCCCGCATGAAGGCATAGGCGCTGATGCGGCGCTGCACGCCGCCCGCTGCGGTGGCCTCGTCGAGGAGCGTGCCGCAGACGGGTACGAGCCGGTCGACGAAGTAGGCGTGGAGGGCGTCGGATCCGGCGCTGTCGTGCTGTAGCGCTCCGGCCAGCCCGTGCTTGGTGACCAGGAAGTCCACGAAGAGGTCTACCCACGACTGCAGCGCGGCCCGCGGGGAGGACGACGTCGCGAGGAGGGCCGGTCCTGCTTCGGCGCAGGCTTCGACCTGGTGGCGGTACACCGCGACAACGAGTTCCGCCCGGGTCGGGAAGTGGCGGTAGATGGTCCCCACGCCCACCCCCGCCACCGCCGCGATCTCTCGCACCGGCGCGTCGACCCCGGAGGTGACGAACACGGCCGCCGCCGCCTCGAGCAGGGCCTGCTCGTTACGACGCGCGTCCACGCGCTTCGGCTTGGGCGACGGCCCTGCTGCTTCCGTTGTCTGCACCATCACATCACTTTTCGACGAGGACCTTGCCAAGCGGAACAACGCTCCGTTACCGTTATCGGAGCAACGTTCCGCTTGTGCAGCATGGCAGAGCGGACAGCCAGTAGGAAGAAGCACCCCATGAGCTCACCCATCGTCACCGCACTCGACGACATCGTCGGCGACGGTATCCCCGTCGTGTCCGTCGCTCCCCTGCCCCTGTCGGCGCCCGGGCGGGCGCTGCCGCTGGAGGTGCGGGTCTCGGCGCCGGCGACCGGTTTGGATCTGCCGATCCTGCTGTTCTCGCACGGCAACGGCTGGTCCCACGACGGCTACGCCCCGCTGACCGCCTACTGGGCGTCGCGGGGCTTCGTGGTGATCCAGCCGACCCACCTGGACTCGCGCCGCAACAGCATCTCCTTCGACGACCCGCGGTTCCCCACCATCTGGACGCAGCGCATCGAGGACATGACGCGCATCCTCGACCAGCTCGACACCATCGAGGCCGCCGCTCCGGGCCTCGCCGGCCGGATGGACCGCAGCCGCATCGCCGCAGCCGGGCACTCCTGGGGTGCCCAGACGGTGCAGTCCCTCCTCGGCGCCCGAGTCGTCGACACCGACGGCCACGTCGGTGAGGACATGTCCGACGAGCGCGTCAAGGCCGGCCTCCTGCTCGCCGCCACCGGCACCGGCGGGGAGCACCTTCACCCCTTCGCCAAGGCGAACTTCCCGTTCATGTACCCCTCGTTCGCGGAGCTGACCGCACCAACGCTCGTGGTCGCCGGCGACGCCGACCAGTCACGCATGTCCAGCCGCGGACCGGACTGGTTCACCGACGCCTACACCCTCAGCCCCGGCGCCACCGACCTGGTCACCTTCTTCGGCGCCGAGCACAGCCTGGGCGGCATCCCCGGCTACGAGGTCGCCGAGACCACCGACGAGAGCCCCGAGCGCGTCGCGGTTCTCCAGCGCCTCACGACCACCTACCTGCGCAGCCAGCTCATCCCGGCAGACAACAGCTGGGCAGCCGCACGTGCCGCGCTCAACGAGAGCACCGACCCCATCGGCAACGTCGTCACCAAGTAGCACCTCGAGTGGACCGCTGCCCCGCACCGCGCACCAGCGCTGCGGGACAGCGGCCCACCCGGTTTGCCCTCAGCCTCCCCAGCGCCGGGTCCAGGACTCAGCGCTGACCTCCATCCAGTGATTCTTGGCGACTACGACAAGCTGAAAGGCTCGACATGATCCTCGTGACCGGAGGCTCCGGCTTCATCGGCTCGCACACCGTCCGCGCCCTGCACGAACTCGGGGAGCAGGGCCTGCTCGTCCAGCGCAGCACCAGCCAGATCCCGGCCCAGCTGGCCGACCTGCCGGTGGCGGTGGAGCAGGGCGACGTCACCGACCTGGCGTCGCTGCTGGACATCGGCAGCCGCCACGCCGTCACCGGAATCGTGCACCTCGCCGGCTACGACGCCTGGCTCCCCAGCCCCGGCCCCGCGGTCCCCGCGATCCGCAAGGCACTCGACGGACTGCTCAACGTCATCGAGGCCGCCCAAGCGTGGGGCGTGCGGCGCGTCGGGGTCGCCAGCACCATCGGCGTCTACGGCGGCGCGGTCGTCAACGGGAACGCGCTGCGCGAGGACACCCCGGTGCTGCTCTCGGCCCCGCACCCGATCCCCCGGTCCAAGAAGATCAACGAGCTGCTGACCGAGCAACTGACCGAGACGACCGGCATCGAGATCATCAACTACCGGATCTCGGGCACCTGGGGCCCACTCGGCCACGAGGACCCCTTCTTCGCAGCCCCCGCGCTCATCCACGCCGCCGCACGCGGCACCGCCCCAGACCTGTCCAAGCTCCTCGTCCCGGTGCGCAGCACGGACTCCCTGGACCTCACCTACGTCAAGGACACCGGCCGGGCCATCGCCCTCCTGCAGCTGACCGACCAGCTCCACCACCGCACCTACAACGTCGCTTCCGGCCGCGCCACGTCCAACGCCGACATCATCGACGCGATCAGAGCAGTCGTCCCCGACGCCGCAATCGAGCTGCCGGCCGGCCCGGCCGCACCAGGAACCCACCTCGACATCCGCCGCATCAACCAGGACACCGGCTACCTGCCCGAGTACGACACCGACCGCGCCGCGGCGGACTACATCGCCTGGCTGAAAGCCGGCAACATCCGCTGAGAGCACGAGCCGAGGGAACGATGAGCAACTAGCGGAAATCGGCCGTGTTGCTCTGTGTGACCAGAAAGGGGTTCCGAAACAGCGGCCCACAACCACCCCTCAACGGACTGACCGGTACCCATGCGTTTTCGGTCCGACGAACACTGCCAAGGACCTACACCTGCAACTTCAGCTCACCAACGCGCTCGTCCTCGCTCATCTCGCCGGTCGGCCGGAAGCCCAGCCCGAGGTAGAAGGGCTCGGGGCTGCCGTGGCCGACGTGCCAAGTCGTCGTCAGGCGTGTGGTGCCGCGGCGACGGAGCTCGGCAGCGACGGCGTCGACGGCGAAACGGCCATGGCCGTGACCTTGATGTGCGGCAGCGATGTTGAGCCGCCACAGGCCAGACCGAAGGTCAGGCCCGGCGACGGGCCGGGCGAAGTTGAAGTCGAAGAACGCCATGAGGAAGCCGACCACTTGCCCGTCACACCGAATCAACCGCGGCCAGGCGCGCCGCCCGAACGCATAAGCCTCGGCCAGTGACTTCACGACCGGCGAGACCACGTGACTCTGGTCTGCGCGTACCTCGACGCCCAGTGCTTCGTCGATATTCTCGGGCGTGATGACTTCCAACGATCGCTCGGCCGTCATGCCGGCCAGGCTAGTGGGACGCGCCGACCGTCCCAGTGGCATAGGTGGGTCGGCCAGTGGGACGCCTGCGTTCCCACAGCGCTGACCGAAACCGCCCGTTAGCGGACTGACCAGCACCCGACCGTCTTAAGGCAGAGGTAGCGAAGAGCGACTAGCGGAAACGGCCATCTTGGTCTGCGCGCGACCAGAAAGGGGTTCCGAAACAGCGGCCCACAACCACCCGTGTCTGGGCCGCTCCCCGCACCACTCCACCCGTCGGGCATTCGCCCAGGTCGGCCAACGGGTCAACCGGCCCGGAACTCGTGCCCGAGATCAACGGCCCGAATCCGCGGGAAACTGACGTTTGTGGGCCGCTCTTCCCTACGGCGGCACGCAGATCTCACGGTCCGCCTGCCCTGTCCCGGCCTGGCTCATGCTGCGGGCAGCCCCGGGTGTTGGTCGTAGCTTGGGTGTCCCGGCTGCCAGAGATCGACCACGCGGTCGGCGGGTACCGGTGACCAGCAGATGACGTCTCCATGCGCGGGGGCTCCACGGTGGGCAGCAAGCAGCAGGTTGGCCAGCGGACCCCACCAGCTGTGTCGACGACCGACCGCGGTGAAGGGCAGGGCCACCACCACGATCGTCGGCTTGCCCAAAGTCTGCAGCCACGGCTTCAACGACATGGTGCCGGTGGCGAAGTAGATACCCTCTCCCCCCAGTGGAGCAGCAGCTCTTCGAATGCCTCCGAATCACGGTCGAAATCCCTGCCGCCGGCTACGAGCCAGACCTGCCCCTCCCGGGCACCTCGCCTCGGAAGGTCACCGCAGCCGTACATGTGCCCCCAAAAGAGCGCGTCGCTCTCTGGGGCCGTGATGGCGCCGGCCGCCCGCGCCGCCCGGATCTTCTGGTCGAACAGATGACGGCTGAACGGTTGTAAGCCCTCGGCCCAGATGCCGTCGACCTCGTGGTCGAGCAGGCGCGTGCAGTGGTAAGTGACCACGCTCCAGCCCGCCAGTGCCGACTCAAGAGTGCGGGACACCGCGTCGGGCACGGTTGCGTCTTGCCAGTGCTCTTCGTCGTCGAGAGCAGCGCTCCACCTGGCGACCTGCTCGTGCAGCTCCGCGGGCCACGTCGCCTTGTTGTCCGGGTCGATCAAAGGTGTGACTCCGGCCCGGTCAGTGATCGCGCAACTGCTCCGCGCCAATGTTGCTCGAGGCTGACGACAGTCCGTACTCCTCGCGGTACTCCGGATGGTCGGCGTAGGCCATGGCCAGCAACGTGACGGCCAACCCGAACCCGCTGGCCGCACCCCTCTCGAGTGGCGACCGACCGAACTCCTCCCGCCCACGGAACGCCCTCTGCGCGGACTCGACGATGCGCCGCTTGGCCAGACATTCCGCCAGCACGCGCTCGGGGTCCCACCGGACCATGTGCTGAGCCGACGGCTGGTGCATCGGCTGCTTCCAAGGACCGCAAGCAACCGGAGTAGGCGTGTCATCGAGGAAGACGGCGTCGCCGGCGTCGCTCCAGTACCAGCCGCCCACCACACGCTCTTTGACCTGTTGGAACGCGGCTCGGGCCACGGCCTCATCCTCGGCGATGCGAGCAAGCAGGAAGTCAGCCTGGTCGGTCACGGGGGCCATCATCCCGCCGCCGACCTTCAGGTTGGGTGATCCCGTGCATCACGTGGTCACAGGCGCACTCGTACAGGGCGGCCAGGTGCTCATGGCTCACCGCTCACCCAGTCGGCGGTGGTATCCGGACGTCTGGGACCTCCCCGGCAGCCACGTCGACCGCGGCGAGACCGAGCGCGAGGCTCTTCACCGGGAGCTGCACGAGGAACTGGGCATAGGGGCCACAGAGATTGTCCCGGAGCCCATCGCACGGATCAGCGAACGAGCAGCTGGCCTCGAGCTCAGCCTGTGGGTCGTGCGCGGGTGGATCGGAACTCCGACCAACACCCAGCCCCACGAGCACGACGTAACCAAGTGGGTTGGCCCCGATGAATTACCGCGCCTTCACCTTGCTCACGCCGACTACCTGAGGTACCTCACCGCACTGCTCACCCATTGAGGACGGACCGGCTGAACCCACCCGGTGCGAGGTCATCTCCGGCGAGGTCGCCCATAGGGCCCTTGATGGGTTCAGCGTCGTTCGGCTGAATGCTGGCAGCGGCACGGTCGCCGGCGTGGCAGATGGGGTCGCCATCCGGGCGGTCGCCTCGCGTACACCCCGCTGTCGCTTCGGGCGCCCAGCGTGCCGGCGGCGCTACCGGGGCGTGGCCGCGATCAGGTCGACGGTCACCTGGGCGAGCTGCGGGCCGACCTCCTCCTGGAGGAAGTGGCCGCCCCCCGCCAGCGTGGTGTGCGGCAGGCCCTGCGACCCGGGCACCAGCTTCTGGAACACCGCGTCGCCGCCGCCGGTGATCGGGTCGCTGTCGGAGAAGGCGGTGAGGAACGGCTTCTGCCAGGTGCGCAGCACCGCCCAGGCCGCCCGGTTGGCCTCGGCCGCCGGGTCGTCGGGGCTGGTGGGCACCAGCGACGGGAACACCCGGGCGCCGGCCTTGTACCGGCCGTCGGGGAACGGGGCGTCGTAGGCGGCGACCACCTCGGGCGCCATCTCCGTCGCCGTCCCGTTGGAGATGATCCGGCCGACCTTCATGTCCGTCATGCCGGCCGCGGCCCGCTGCCAGGCCAGGAAGGCCTCGCTCATCGGGTGGTCGCCGGTGGGCAGGCCGGTGTTGGCGACGACGACCCGGGCGAACCGGTCGGGGTGCTCGGCCACGAGGCGCAGGCCGAGCAGCCCGCCCCAGTCCTGGCAGACCAGGGTCAGGTCGGTGAGCGCCAGCTCCTCCAGCAGCGCCTGCCGGAGCCATGCCACGTGCCGGGCATAGCTGTAGTCGGTCAGCTCGGTGGGCTTGTCCGACCTGCCGAAGCCGACCAGGTCGGGGACGACGACGCGCAGCCCGGCCGCGGTCAGCACCGGGATCATCCGGCGGTAGAGGAACGACCAGGACGGCTCGCCGTGCAGCAGCAGCACCGTCTCGCCGTCGTCCGGGCCCTCGACGAGGACGGCCATCCGCAGCCGGCCGCCGTCCCCGTCGTCCACCTCGACGTACCGGGGCTCGTAGGGGAACTCCGGCAGATCGGTGAACCGGTCCTCGGGTGTGCGCAGCACGTCCATCGCAGGCCTCCTCGACTGGTGGGACGACGTCCCGACGCTATCGAGGAGGCCGGACGGTCACACGCCGGGGAGGCCGATCGGGCAGCTGACGCCGGTGGAGTTCACCGGGCAGTAGCCGCCGGGGACCTTGTACAGGTACTGCTGGTGGTAGCCCTCGGCGTAGAAGAAGTCGCCCAGCGGGGCGATCTCGGTGGTGATGTCGCCGTAGCCGGCCGCGGTCAGCCGCTCCTGGAACAGGTCGCGGCTCACCTTGGCGGCGGCCTCCTGCTCCGGGCCCTGGGTGTAGACGGCCGAGCGGTACTGGGTGCCGACGTCGTTGCCCTGCCGCATGCCCTGGGTCGGGTCGTGCTCCTCCCAGAACTCCTTCAGCAGGCGGTCGTAGGAGAGGACGGCCGGGTCGAAGACGACCAGCACCGCCTCGGTGTGGCCGGTGCGGGCCGAGCACACCTCCTCGTACGTCGGGTTGGGGGTGTGGCCGCCGGCGTAGCCCGCGGCGGTCGAGTACACGCCCGGGGTCTCCCAGAAGACCTTCTCCACCCCCCAGAAGCAGCCGGCGCCGAAGACGGCGGTCTGCAGGCCCTCGGGGAAGGGCGGCTGGATGCGGTTGCCGTTGACCGCGTGCACCTCGGGGATGCCGGGCAGCGGCTCGGTACGGCCGGTCAGGGCGTCCGCCGCGGTGACCGGCTGGGTCTTGGCGCGGGAGAAGAACATGCCTCGACTGTAGGTCCGTCCTGCAGGGCGTCCCGCCCTGCGCCAAGGTGGCGGGGACGCAAGGCAGCGCCACCGACGTGGAGGAGACCGCAGACACATGGGGACAGACGAGCTGTCGGGCCGGGTGGCCCTGGTGACCGGAGCGGCCAGCGGCCTGGGCCGGGCGGTCGCGGTCGCCCTGGCCGAGGCCGGGGCGACGGTCGCACTGGGCGACGTCGACACCGAGGGCGCGGAGAAGACCCGCGCCCAGATCGGCCGGGACGCCGAGGTGGTGGCGCTCGACGTCACCGACGACGCCGCCCGCCGCCGGGTGGTCGCCGACCTGTTCGCCCGGCACGGCGACCGGTTCGACCTGCTGGTGAACGTCGCGGGCATCGACCGCCCCGGCTACATCACCGACATCGACCTGGCCGACTACCGGATGGTGCAGGCGGTGAACTGCGAGGGCCCGGTCTTCCTGACCAGCGAGTTCCTCAAGACCGTGCAGCACCGCCCGGCCGACACCGTCGCCGACGTGGTGCACGTGACCTCGCTGTCGGCGGTGACCTCCGGGAGCGGGGCGATCGCCTACAACAGCTCGAAGGCCGCCTTCCGCAGCGCCACCCGGTGCATCCAGCGGGAGCTGCGGGAGAAGGGCACGGTCAGTGCGGACGGCACCGAGGTGCCCTTCCCGGCGCGGGTGCACAGCATCGTGCCGGCCGCGATGGACACCCCGATGATGGAGCGCTGGGGCATCCCGGCGCACCGGATGATGCCGCCGTCCGACGTGGCCCGGATGGTGCTGACCATGGTCACCATGCCGGACACCAGCTTCGTGCCCGAGGTCTTCGTGATCCCCCGCAACGAGCCGGACTTCCCGCGATGAGCATCTCCACCCGTGAGTGGCAGCTGGTCCGGCGCCCGCACGGCGAGCCGGTGGCCGAGGACTTCCGTCTCGTGACGACGGAGCGGCCGGACCCGGCGGACGGCGAGGTCGTGGTGCAGACCATCGCGATGTCGGTCGACCCGTACATGCGCGGCCGGATGAGCGCCGCGAAGTCCTACGCCGCCAGCTGGGAGCTGGGCGAGACGATGCAGGGCGGGACGGTCGGGCAGGTGATCGCGTCGCGGTCGGACGCCGTCCCCGAGGGCGCGCTGGTGCTGCACGGCCTGGGCTGGCGGGACGTCGCCGTCGTCCCGGCGAAGCACGTCTCCGTCGTCGAGCCGCTGCCGGGCCTGCCGCTGTCGCTGTACCTGGGCGTGCTCGGCATGCCGGGGCTCACCGCGTACGCGGGGCTGTTCCGGCTGGCCGGCTTCCGTGAGGGGGACGCCGTCTTCGTCTCGGGCGCGGCCGGGGCGGTGGGCAGCCTGGTCGGCCAGTTCGCCCGGCTGCGCGGGGCCTCACGGGTCGTGGGCAGCGCCGGGACGCCGGAGAAGGTGCGCTGGCTGCGCGAGGAGCTGGGCTTCTCTGCGGCGTTCGACTACCACGACGGAAAGGTCGCCGACCTGCTCGGCGCCGCCGCACCGGACGGGATCGACGTCTTCTTCGACAACGTGGGCGGGGAGCACCTGGAGGCGGCGATCGGCGCCTTCCGGACGTACGGGCGGGCCGCGCTGTGCGGGTCGATCTCCGGCTACAACGCGACCACCGCGCCGCCCGGGCCGCGGAACCTGGGGTTCATCGTCGGCAAGCAGCTGACGCTGCGCGGGTTCATCGTGGGCGACCACGCCGACCTGCGGCCGGAGTTCGTCGGCGCGGTGTCGGGGTGGCTGCAGGACGGCTCGCTCGTCGCCCGGGAGACGGTGGTCGACGGGCTGGACTCCGCCGTCGACGCGTTCCGGGCACTGCTGAGCGGTGGCAACACCGGGAAGATGGTCGTCCGGCTGGCGCCCGACCCGGCCTGACCCTCGCTGGGGTCGACCCGGTGATCACCACGGGCTGAGGGCTGTCTCCTGCTGATCGAGGCGACCCTCAGCCCGTGGTGATCATGGCGACCCGGTTGCCGGACGCCGGATCAGGGCAGAGTGCCGATCATGTGGCTCTTCCTCACCCGCCGTTTCCGCATGTGGGTCATCCTCACCGTCCTCGCGCCGCTGGCCACGAAGGTGCTGCGCAACCTGGGCCAGGCCCTGGAGAAGCGCAGCGGCCCCTCGGCGGTCAGCAACGGCCTGCTCAAGGCCGGCGACCTCGGGGAGAAGGCGCGTGTGAAGCTGGGCGGCAAGCGCCGCCGTTGACCGCCCCCACCCCGAGGACGACGTGACCGAGATCCCCAGCCCGGACGCCGACCGCCCCGATCCCCGCTCCCCCGAGCTGGAGCAGCGGTCGGCGGTCGGGGAGACCCGGGGCATCGCCCTGTTCTGTCACGGCGGAACTCCCGCCAGCATCGAGCCGCCGAAGACCCGGGCGCTCTCGCTGGTGCGGATGCGGGCCTTCGAGCAGTACGTGCACGCCACCACCGCCGACCAGGGCATCGCCACCGCCGTGCTCCGGTACCGGGTCGCCGGCTGGAACGGGGAGGCGGCGGACGCCTACCAGGACGTCCGCTGGGCGATCGGGCAGCTGCGCGAGCAGCACGGCACCGACGTCCCGATCGTGCTGGTCGGGCACTCGATGGGCGGCCGGGCCGCGCTCCGCGCGGGCGGGGAGCCGTCGGTGACCGCGGTCTGCGCCCTCGCCCCGTGGACCCCGCCCGGTGAGCCGGTCATGCACCTGGGCGGTCAGACGGTGGTGATCCTGCACGGCCGCGGCGACCGCTGGGTGCCCCCGCGGCTGTCCGCGGAGTTCGCCGTCCGCGCCCGGCGGGCGAAGGCCCGGGTCGCCCGGTTCACCATCGTCGGTGGGCACGGCATGGTCCGGCGGTCACAACGCTGGCACCGCTTCGCCCGGGACGTCGTCCTGGCCGGGACAGGCCTGGCGCCCATGCCGGAGGCGATCGCCGATGCCCTGGCCCAGCCCAGCCCCGAGGGCCTCGCCGTCCCGCTCTGACCCCTCACCGAGGCCCGAACGCGCGTGCGCGATGCGGGTCGGGGTCTGGACGCGGGCTGCCGACTCGGGGACGGTTCCGAGGTGGACCGTTCCTACGTCACCTACAGCGCCCGGAGCCGACACCGCCAGCGCCGCTTCCTGAGCACCGCGCGGCTGAACGCCGTCGGGTTCGGCGCCCTCGGTGGGGCGTGCCTGGTCGCGGCGGCCCTCTGCACACCGGTGCTGCGGAGGACGGGCTGGCCACTGGCGGTCCGGGCCGCGCCCGGACCGGTCGTCGTGGTGACGGGCCTGGTCGTCCTCGACCGGCGGAAGTGGGCCGGGATGGTCACGAGCTTCTCGTTCACCGACGACCCGGCGGAGATGCGGGCGGTGGCCGACCAGTTGAGCGCGCGCGGCCTGCCGGTGAGCCTCGAGGAGCGTCCTCCGGGAAGGCCCGTCCTGCGCTACGCCCACCGGCACGCCCCGCGGGTGCACGCCGCACTGGCGGACCTGGGGATCTCCGTGCCCGTTCCCTGACCACTACGACGATCCGCCGGGCCCTCGTCAGGGCGCTCTCCTCGGACCTTCGCCGCGTTGGAGTTGCAACTGGCGCACTGGTCTTCTGCTGAATGGTGGTTCGCGTGTCCAGGAGGTCCGCTGCCCGCGACCACGACGCGCTGAGCCCGCAGGGACAGATGGCGGGCACTGCCCCAGCGCCCCCGGCATGCGGACCGACCGATCCAGGGGAGCTCGAGCACGACCGGCTCGAAGAGACGGGCTGTCGAGCCGTTCAGCGCCGTTCCGGCAACGCCGGGGCGAGCGCTGCTGCGCCCCCGGAACCGGCGCCGCGTGGTGCAGGATGTCGCCGTGAGCGACGCGGCGGGCTGGATGCGGCTCAGCGGTGACCGGCCGGCCAGGACGTCCTCGGCCACGCTGCTGCTGATCTTGGTGGCCTGGGTGGTGGTGCCCCCGCTGCTCGCGTTCGGCGGCGCGATCGGTGCCGCGCCGTTCCTCGGCGAGCAGCCGACCACCGCCGAGCGGGCGCAGGCGACCGGGCTCTTCGTCGTTGCGGCCGTTCTCGCACTGGGCCTGCCGTTGCTCGGCGTCATGCTCACCTGGCGCACGCGCAAGGCCGCAGCTGCCTGCTTCGGAGCCGCCATGATCGTCGTCGCGATCCTCATCGCGCCCCTGCTGGCGCAGGAGTTCCGGGGCGACGTCGGGGGCGCGCAGGTCGACTCAGGACCTCCGGTCTGCCAGGAGCACAGCGGCGGCGACAACCGCTGCCCAGGCGGCTGATCAGCCAGAGGCGGACGACACGTCGTAGGAGTGCACGTCCGCCGGCCCGTCCGGGGTGATCTCCGGGCCCGGGGGTCCACCAGTGGCTCGCCCCACGCGACGAAGGTGGCGATCCCCGCTCCTCGAGCAGCTCGTCCAGCCCCCCCAGCTCAGTGAGAGCTGGACGTCGGTCCTCCGTGCAGCTAGACCGTTGCGCATGACCATCCCGCTGCCCGGCCTCGACATGCCCGTGCTGGTGCTCACCGGCATGGACCTGTGGGTGAGCGGTACGGGACTCGATCGGGTTGGCGGTGCCTCCAGGCCCGAGTTCTGGACGACGGTCGAGGTCGCGCCGCAGCCGGGTGACCAGGACGCGCCGTGGCGACTCACCACGCTCGCCCGCCGTGGGTGCCGGCCTGGCGGGAACGGCGGCTGGTCGGCAGACTCCGGCCTGCCGGACATCGCTGGCTCCGCTGTCGAGGGGGTGCTGCTGAGCAGTGCCCCCGTCGGCGCTCCGCGGGATGAACTGCACCTGCTGATGGAGTCTGCCCACGATGTCGGCCAGCGGGCCGGCGCCGCGCTCAGTGACCCGGCCGTCTGGGCACCGGGCGTGCTCGACGTCGACGGGCACCGGTTCATGTTGTGGGTGCACCACCGCGACGAGGGTTTCGCAGCAGTCGCGGATCTGGGGCCGGTCATGGTGAGCGCGCACGGGCGGACGCCGCCGTCCCGGTGGGCCGGCTCGTTGCTCGACCCCGCGGCCGCTCGGCGCCTGTTGCGCTGACACGCGAGGCAGCGGCCTGGATGAGCCGGACCCGATGACGAGGCGTCATGAGGTGGCTCACGGCGACCGTGCGGGCGGCAGGTCATCGAAGACGCGGCCCATCACTGCTTCATCGTCCGAGTGACCGGATGGTCAGGACTCGACGACCTCGACGTCCTCCTCGCGCACCTCGCCGTCGACGATCCGGAAGCTGCGGAACTCGACCTCGTCGCCGGCCAGGCCGGTCCGGGCGCCGTGCTCGCGGGTGGACACCAGCACGTAGTGCGCCTCGGGCTCGGAGGCGTAGCTGATGTCGGTGCGCGAGGGGCGGGCCTCGGTGGCGGTGTGTGAGTGGTAGATGACCACGGGCACCTCGTCCCGGTCGTCCATGTCGCGGTACAGCTTCAGCAGGTCGGCGCTGTCGAACTCGTAGAACGTCGGCGAGCGGGCCGCGTTGAGCATCGGGATGAAGCGCGCGGGCCGGTCGCTGCCCTCGGGGCCGGCGACGACGCCACAGGCCTCGTCCGGGTGGTCCTCCCGGGCATGGGCCACGATGGCGTCGTAGGTCACGCGGTCCATGCGCAGCACGCGAGGGAGCGTAAACGCTGCCGAAGAGCGTCACCTCCGTCATCACCACAGGCGATCGAGGCTGCGCCGTCGGACATTCGCCTTCCGACTGCCCGCCGTGCAGTTGGACGAGGCTGGTCCGTCCGTCTTGCCCCTTACGCTGCGGGCACGCAGTCATGCAACGAGCAACAGGATGCCGACCGTGAACTCACGCTTCGACTGGTTCCCCACCTGGCTGAAGCAGCACCTGTTGCTGACATTGACCGTGCTCTCCGCACCGGACCCCAGCCGGCTGCTCGCCACCTTCGGGTCGAGGGACTGTGACCGCGGCGTCCTGTCGTTGCGCGAGGCATACGACATCGACGAGACCACGGTCCGTCTCGGCGCGGCGGACGGCTGGACCTATGCGGTGGAGCACCGGTCGACGACAGCGGCCGACTCTGGCTTCCTGGAACGCCTGACCTCGGACGGCTCCTTGGCGGTCACCCTGTGCTTCACCCCGACGATCAGCGGGGTGCACGTCGCGCGTGGCGGCGAGTACCTGGCCGGCTTCGAACCCGATGCGCCCGACTTCATGCGCTGGGGCTCGGCTCCCCGTGCTCTCGACCCGCAGATCCAGGAGGCCGGGTTCGGGCACGAGGACCTTCTGCCACGAGGCGCAGCCTGCGCCTCGTTCCTCCAACTGCTGACCGACGTGGCACTGACCCCGGCCATGCTGGAGGACCCGCTGCCCTGCGCCACCCTGCCGGTCCTCCCCGGAACCCGGCGCACCGCCGAACCGAACCCTGCTGATCCGGCTCGGATCCCGCTCATGCCGGGTGCCCTCTTGCCCGAGGGATCCCAGGGCACGGGAGGCGGCACCGCGCGACTGTGAGGGCCTGACCAAGGATGGCCCGGTGCGAGCGCCTGTCCAGCCATCGAGCGGTGACGCCCTTGCGCCTCCTTGCGTCAGCACGTGCGGCACCGTCACTGGCGGACACGCCGCAAGCCGACAGCAGGCCTGTTGTCGGCATCAGGCCTGACGACGCGATCACGGCTGGTCAACCGAGCGGATCAACAGAACCTGGGCAGTCCCCGGTGCGGTCGACCAGAGCGCAAGTGGGCGGCTCAGTCTTCGATGCTCACGACTTCGCCAGCGGCGCCAAGCCACCGAGTCCTGTCGAAGTACGCCTGATCGCAGGCGGTGTCTCGCGTCGTCAGGCCTGGACTCATGCCGGTGGTCACCGTGAACTCGACGCACACCCGAGCCGTGAAATCCAGATATGTACCACCGGAGCCACTCTGGTCATGGCCGTCGAATGCCACCTTGACCTTCACGGTCTCGTCGGAGACGACATCCTGGCTGAAGGTCAATACGTTGCCGTAGTCGTCGGGCACTTCCTGACGTACCGCGTCCAGCAATCCGTCCCCTCGGGGCAGATCGGGCGCCTCGACCAGGTCTTCCAGTTGAGCCTTGGCGTCGTTGGCGCCCGCCAGTACCTGCTCGACAGCTCGGTCGCGCGCGCCGTCGTGGTCCGTGGTGCACCCGGCTGCGGCCAGGGCAAGGCACACAACGATCGATACCGCCGCAGGCGTAGGACGCACGTCATCGGCCCATCTGATCGGAGTGTGCCTCGCCAGGTTCACAAGCCGGACTCCCAGAGCGTGCGATGGAAGGAGGCCGTGCAGCGCGCCTGCCCGGAGATTCCTGCCGGTGATCCCGGTACGGCCCCGGCCGCCAGGTCACCTGCGGCATCAACGGCTCGATCACCGCCCACTGCTCATCGGTCAGCTCCGTGCGAGTGCCCACCCGTTCAAGATCCCCCCACGGACACCATCGATGGGGAGACACGCCCTGACCCACTCCATGCACTCAATCGATCAAGGTGGCAGCTGCAGGACACATCGTTCACGGATGCGTCAGGCGCGCCTTGCCACCGTCGACTGGTCCTGACAGCGTGGCCTCATGACCATCAACTGGGGCATGCCTCTCCGCCGTGGCTGAGCCACGCCGCCGCAACCTGCGCCCGGGTCTCCTGGTGCCGGTCGGTGAGCGGATCTGGGTCATCGATGAGGTGCAGCCGGTCGCCGTTGTCCTGGACGCTGGAACTGGCGCTCTGCAGACGGTGGTCGCCTGGCCGCAGGTGCCGCCGCCGGTGGCGGAGAACTGGCGGGGCTCCTGGCAGGTGCGTCCCGCGGCGGACGGGCTGTGGGTCCAGCAACCGGGCGGTCCGCTCGCGCTGGTCACCGAGGACGGATTCCGCAGCGGCCACCTCACCACCGGCCTGACGTTGGGTGGGGTCTCCGCCCACGGGGCATGGTGCCTGCCCGACCCGCCCGTGCAGGACATCGCCGCACGCGAGGACACCCCGCCCCCCGGAGGGGGCGGTGTCCACCAGTTGCTCGTCGCCCACCCAGAGCGCACCACGAGATCGGTGTACGTCGACTCACCGGTGCACGGTGCCCGCTCCATCGACGGAGACCTCTACCTGCAGGTGGAGTCCGGTCGCTGGAGTCGCCGCAACCTGGGCACCGAGGACAGTTGGGTCCTTGAACCGGAGACGACCTGGCTGCACCTGCCGGCACAGGATCCCATCCCGCCTCGGCTGAGCCTCACCACTCACACCTCCGCCGCACCGCGCGGCGAGCAGGTCTTGGACCTCGAGGGCGGCCGACAGCACACCTCCGGCTGGCTGAGACTGCCCGGGTCGTCGGAACGACGGCAGACGCCCTCATGGTCGACCGCAACACCTCGTGGGATCACCTGGTACGCCGGTCGGGATCGGGAACACCCCGGTCGCGATGTGGCAGCCGTCGCTTGGGACCCCGCCTCCGGCACTGAACTGTCCCGGACGCGGCTGGGCCCGGGCATGGTCCGGGCGATGACGGCGACCCAGGACTGGCTGTGGATCGCGATCGAAGGGCCGCGCAACTTCGCCACCTACAGCGACCCGTCACCGACCCGCCTGGTCCGGCTGCGAGCCGACGGCGGCCGCTTCGAGACCGTGCTGCCCCCAGACACCGTGAACATCACCGACAACTGCTGGCCACTGCCACCCGAACCGATCGACGCGGCCGACTACACGGCCCATTGGCGTGAGCGCCTCACTGACCTCGAGCACTACTGGACCCACTCCGATGGTCGACGCGGACCGCTGACCGGCGGGATCAGCAACAGCAGTGTCGCTGTGGTCGGCAGCTGGCCCAACACCGAACTGCACGTCACCTTCGCCCATGCGCTCCGGCCCGGTCACCGGATACGCCGGATCGTGCCTCTGTTCGACGAACTTGGCCGCCACGCCGCCCCTGAGTACGCCGCCATCCACCTGATGGAGACGCTGGACACCGAAGACCTCCCCAATACCGCACCGATGGACGCCGACTACCTGGACGTGTAGGTACGGAGGATCCGGTGCTCTATCAGGGCGTCCTCGGCGCGCAAGCGACGATCGGCGTCAAATGACGATCATCGGCGTTGCGGGTGACGAGCTGGCTCAGGGTGGACAGTCCGAACGATCACAAGGAACTCCGATCGCGTCCGACAACGACGCCCTCACGTACGACGAGCCACGGATACGAATGAGTCGTGGTCTGGGTCGACATCACGCCGAGAGCCTCGGTGACGGGTCGCGTCCCGGACCAGGTCAGGACGCGGTCGGCTCCACGAGCAGATCGCTGACCAGTTCGAGCGTCAGCTCGGGGAAGCGTTCGACCACCGACTCCGACATCAACCGCTCCCCGTCGTGTTCGTCGAACACGCAGCGCTCCCGGGTGGCCGCGTCGGGCCAGCAGGCATAGGCGACCCACGTGCCATCGGCTGCGCGGTGCAGACGGGACCCGTAGCTGCCGCAACCGGCGTGGATCGCACGAGTCACTCGTTCCCAGCCGTCACGGAACTGCTCCTCGCCGCCTGGCCGTAGCCGCCACCGGTAGACCACCGCGAACATGTGTCCTCCTCGTCCGGCGACGCGCAGCGCGTCGTCCAGGGCGACCCTCACATCTCAAGGGCACTTGAGATCAACCCGTCAGCCGCCAGGCTGCCGCCGTGCTGGCTGACCATCGGGGAGCTGTCCTCCCGGGCCGGGCTGCCGCCGGCGACCCTGCGCTACTACGAGGGGATCGGCCTCATCAGCAGCACCCGGTCAGCGGGTCGCCACCGTCGCTCTGCGCGCTGGACATTGCGCCGGCTCGCCGTCGTGGCCGCCGGGCAACGCGTGGGACTGTCCCGGGCCCTCGTACGTCAGCTGCTCCCAGGCGAACAGCAGCAGGACGTCGCGGTCAGCGGCCTTGAGACCGGCCAGCGCGGCTGCGATCGGGCCGCGCAGCGCCTGGGCGGTCAGTCGGTCGGAGAGGTCGTCGTCGGCCGGCAGTGCAGGCGCGAGCGGAGCGGTGCGGCTCAGTGCCCGCAACCGACGTTGTTCGGTGCGCTGCTGGCCGTGGACCAGCTGGGTGGCGATGCCCAGCAGCCAGGGGCGGACCTCGACGTGCACGGCGCGGTAGGCAGAGCGGCGGCGGAACGCGATGAGGAACGTCTCACTCAGCAGATCGTCGGCCAGGTCGCCCACCCGTCGGCTACTGAGCAGTGGTCACTCCCGCTGCTGCCGCGCCACAGCCGTCACGCACCAGACGTTCAACGCCGGCTCGGTCAGACACCGGAACGGGTGCGTACGGTCTGGTCCGACCAGGCCGTCGATGGGATGGGCGGAGGGGGCTGCTCCGCTGCCACCCAGAGCCATGTCCCGGTACCGGTTGATCGGCGCGCCCATCGTCGAGTCGACGTTGTTGGGCACACTCGCCGGAGCGACGGCCCAGCTCCTCCTGCCCGGCGTCCGCCGGGAGCCTGGTCAACGGCGTCGTGCCTGGCTTCGCGCTGGGCCTCGTGGCGGGAGCGTTGCTCGCTGGAGTGACCCATCACGTCGACGGCCAGCGCTCGGATCTCACCGGGCACGCTGCGCCGTCGTTCCCCCTGGTGGCCGGTGCCTGTGTGCTCTCCTTCTTCGTCATGGCGGCGGCCACCTCCAACCCGCAGATCCCATGGCCGGGGCGCATCGTCTTCTGCGCTGGAGTGGCCACAGCGTCTGGCTGCGTCACGTACCGAGCTCTCCGGTCTCAGGAGCACCAGGCGAGCAGCGTGCGAAATCGGCGGCGCCGATGACCTCGCCGGCTCAGCGGCGTCAGGAGAAGAGGGCGCTGTAGCCGTTCAGCGCCGGCTGCCCGCCGAGGTGGGCGTAGAGCACGGTGGACGACCGGTCGATCTCGCCCCGGCCGACGAGGTCGATGGTCGCGGCCATCGACTTCCCCTCGTACACCGGGTCGGTCACCATGCCCTCGGTGCGCGCGGCCAGCTCCATCGCCCGGATCGTCGTCTCGTCCGGGATGCCGTAGATGCCGGCGTGGTATCGCTCGTCGAGCTCCACGTCGTCGAGGGTCAGCTCGCGCTGCAGCCCGATCGCCGACGCGGTCCGCTGGGCGATCCGCAGCACCTGCTCCCGGGTCTCCGCGGGCTTGGCCGAGGCGTCCACGCCGAGCACCCGGCGCGGCCGGGCACCGGCCTCTTCCAGCTGGGCGAAGCCGGCGACCATGCCGGCCTGGGTCGACCCGGTCACCGAGCAGACGACGACGGTGTCGAAGAAGACGCCGAGCTCCGCCTCCTGCGCCGCCACCTCGTGCGCCCAGTTTGCGAAGCCCAGCCCACCGAGCGGGTGGTCCGACGCACCGGCCGGGATCGGGTACGGCTTCCCGCCGGCGTCGGTGATCTCCCGGAGCGCCGTCTCCCAGCTCTCCTTGAACCCGATGCCGAAGCCGGCCTTGACCAGCCGCACGTCGGCCCCGGCGAGCCGGGAGATGAGGATGTTGCCGACCTTGTCGTAGACGGCGTCCGGCCAGTCGACCCAGCTCTCCTGCACCAGCACGCACTTCAGCCCGAGATGCGCGGCGACCGCGGCGACCTGCCGGGTGTGGTTGCTCTGCACGCCGCCGATCGAGACGAGGGTGTCGCAGCCCTGCGCCAGCGCGTCGGCGACCAGGTACTCCAGCTTGCGGGTCTTGTTGCCGCCGAAGGCGATGCCGGAGTTCACGTCCTCCCGCTTCGCCCACACCGCCGCGCCGCCCAGGTGCGCGGTCAGCCGGTCGAGCCGGTGCACCGGCGAGGGGCCGAACAGCAGGGAGTGGCGGGGGAAGTCGGCCAGGGTCGTCGCCCTCGGGGCGGCGGGCGGGGCCATGTCAGTCGTCATCGGGGGTCTCCTCCAGTTCGGACAGCAGCGCCGTCCAGATCTCGGTGGTGGTGGCAGCGGCTTCGTCGACGTCCCCGGTTGCGCACGCGGCAATCAGCCGGTCGTGCAGGCTGACGGACTCTCGGCCGTGCGCGGCTGCGAACCGCTGCCGCTCCAGCCGGCGGATCGCCGGGGTGAAGCGGTCGATCGTGGCCCGGACGGCGCCGTTGCCGCAGCGGTCGAGCAGGACGTCGTGCAGCTCGTCGTCGGCGGCCAGCGCCCCGCCGGCGTCCCCGCGGTCGACGGCAGCAGCGAACCGCTGGTTGGCCGCCCGCATCGCCGCCACGTCGTCGGCGGTCACCAGCGGCACCGCCTCGCGGACGGCCAGCTCGTGCATCGCCCGGACGACGACGGCGGCGCCCCGCACCTGGTCGAGCACCAGCGGCGTCACCCGAGTGTGGCTCTGCGGCTTGGCCTCCACCAGCCCCTCGTCGGTCAGCCGGGCCAGGGCGGCGCGCACCGGGGCCACCGAGAGACCGAGCCGGCTGGCGAGCGCGGCGTCCTTCACCACCGTCCCGGGCGGGAGGTCACCGGCCACGATCGCGTCGCGGATCCGGGTCAGCGCCTCGTCGCGCAGCAGCACGCGCGGCACAGGGTCGAGAGGCATGACTGACATCTGACATGTCAGTTGACTGCGGTGTCAAGGGCCGGATAGCTGCGGTCGTCGGCAGGGCGGGCGCTGTTTCGCCCGGCGCACCGCCGCCAGCATCGACGGCATGGACTGGACCACCACCCCCGCCGAGGCCGCCGCCCACTTCGTCCGGCGGCTAACCGTGGAGACCGACGTCTCCGACGTCCACGCGGCCCTGGAGTCCGGCCGGCCCGGCTTCGTGCTGGTCGACACCCGCAGCGCGGAGTCCTGGGCGCAGGGGCACGTGCCCGGCGGTCGACCCGCTCACCGCCCCGGCGGGGGTCAGCTGCGGCTGCTGAGCCTCAGTGCCGGCCCGCACACGACTGCGCGGGGAGGCTCTCGCGGGCCCAGGTGGTCAGCTGCTCGAGCACCGGCGTCAGGGACCGGCCCGCGTCGGTCAGCTGGTAGCTCACCGCCACCGGCGGCCCGTCGTCGACGGTGCGCTGGACCAGCCCCGCCGCGGCCAGCTCGGTCAACCGGTCGGAGAGCACGGAGTCGCTGATCCCGCCCACGGCCCGACGGAGCCCGGTGAACGTCGCCGGCCCGCCGGCGAGCACGCCGATGATCAGCCCGTTCCACCGCTTGCCGAGAAAGCCGAACGCGCGTGCCAGCGCGTCGTCGCACGCCTCCGGCGTGTGCACCAGGTCCTCGGCCACCCGGTCATCGTAGGACCGCTGCCCCTCGTGCTCCTGCGATCGAAGTGCTAGCTTTCCCGAAGTGCTAGCAATCGGCTAGCTACTAGCTCTGAGGGAGTGCTTGCCATGTCACTGTTCCGTCTGGACGCCAGCATCCGGGTCGAGGGGTCGGCCAGCCGCGAGATCGCCGACATCGTCGAGCGCGAGTGGCGGGCCGGGAACCCCGACGCCCCGGTCACCCGCCGGCACGTCGGCACCGAGCCGCTGCCGGCCGATGCGTGGGGTGCAGCCGTCGCCGGCTCCTACCTCCCGGCCGAGCAGCGGACGCCGGAGCAGGCCGGCGCGCTGGCCCTCGCGGCGACGCTGACCGACGAGCTCGTCGACGCGGAGGCCCTGCTCTTCGCCGTCCCGCTGTACAACTTCGGCATCTCCCAGCACGTCAAGACCTGGGTCGACCTGGTGATCACCGACCCGCGGATGGGCCCGCGGGCCGAGCCACCGCTGGCCGGCAAGCCCGCCGTGCTGGCGGTGGTGCGCGGCGGCAACTACAGCGCGGGCACCCCCCGCGAGGGCTGGGACCACGCCACGTCCTGGCTGCGGCGCATCCTGGCCGACGTCTGGCAGCTGGACCTCCGGGTGGTCGAGCGGGACTTCACCCTGGTCGGGGTCAACCCGGCGCTGGACTCCTTCACCGAGCTGGCCGCCGAGCTCAAGGCCACCGCCGAGCGGGAGGCCGCCGAGCACGGCCGGCTGCTCAGCAGCACCCGCGTCGCCGCCTGAGGCGCCCCCCTGGCTCAGTGCAGCGCCGGGGGTGGGTCGTCGGAGAGCCGGGACCAGAGCAGCTCGTCGTGCTTGACACCGTCCCCGTAGCGGTAGGACCGGCGCAGCCTGCCTTCGCGGGTGAACCCTGCCTTGGCCGCCACTCGGCCGGAGGCCGCGTTCTCCACTGCGTGGTAGAGCTCCACCCGGTCGATGCCCGCGGCGAAGGCCCAGCGGCAGACCGCATCCGCCGCGCGTGCCGCCACGCCTCGCCCCCGGGCGGCCGATGCGACCCAGTAGCCCAGCTGAGCATCGCCCTGCACGCGGTCGACCGAGTGCAGGGACACCGACCCGAGCAGCGTCCCGACGGCGTCGGTCACCGCCCAGGACGCCCGGTCACCGCCGCTCCAGTCGGCCAGCCGGGCGACCATCTCGCGCACCTCGTCCGGGGAGCCGAAGCCGCGCGCGTTCCACTGCCGCAGCGCGGGGTCGGCGGCGAGCGCCCAGACCGCCGCCTGGTCCTCGCTGCGCCACGGCCGCAGCACCAGCTCGTCGACACCCAGGGTGCAGGGCTCCAGGCCGCTCACCCGGCTCCCAGCTCGACGGTCATCGCCACCTCGTAGCGGTCACCGCGGTAGGTCGACAGCGCGTGCTCGACCGGCCGACCGGCGCTGTAGGAGACCCGGTCGAACACCAGCACCGGGCGGGACGGCGACACCCCCAGCAGGACGGCGCACCCCCGGTCGGCCTCCGCCGCCCGCACGGTCTGCTCGGCCCGCTCGATCGCACAGCCGTACCGCTCGGCGAACAACGTGTAGAGGGAGCCGGTGAGGTCGGCCCCGTCCAGGTCGGGCGCCACCGCCACCGGGTACCAGCCGTCGTCCACCGACATCGGCTGGTCGTCGGCCAACCTCAGCCGGCGCACGTGCCAGGCCCGCTCCCCCGCGGCCAGCTCCAGCGCGGCCCGGGTCGCCGGCGGCGGCACGGCCCGGGCGACCGCCAGGACGACGGTGCTCGGCCGCAGCCCGAGCCGGCGCATGTCCTCGTGGAAGGAGGCCAGGTGCAGCCTCGACCGCGCGGGCCGCTCCGCCACGAAGGTGCCCTTGCCGCGCACCCGCACCAGCACGCCCTCGCTGACCAGCTGGCCGATCGCCTCGCGCACGGTGATCCGGCTGACCCCGTGCTCGACGCACAGCTGGCGCTCCCCGGGCAGCGGAGCACCCGCGGGCAGTCGGGCCGCCAGCTCGGTCAGCCGGCCACGCAGCTGCTCGTGCTTGGGCACCACCCCGTCGACGATCAGCGCGGTCACCACCCCTGGTCGGTCAGCTTGTGGCTCAGCACGTAGCGGTAGTAGTCGGCCCGGGCCAGCTGGGCACCGGCCGCCTCGTCGACGACGAGGGTCACGTGCCGGTGCAGCTGGAGCACCGACGCCGGGCAGGACGCCGTCAGCGGCCCCTCCACCGCGGCGGCGATCGCGGCTGCCTTGGCCTCCCCGGTCGCCACCAGCACCAGGTGCTCGGCCCCCAGGATCGTGCCCAGCCCCTGGGTGATCACGTGCCGGGGCACCGCGGCGACGTCGTCGCCGAAGAACCGCGCGTTGTCGATCCGGGTCTGTTCGGTGAGCGTCTTGACCCGGGTCCGGCTGGCCAGCGACGAGCCGGGCTCGTTGAACCCCAGGTGCCCGTTCGCGCCGATCCCCAGCACCTGCACCGCCACCGGCCCGGCGGCGAGCAGTCGGTCCTCGTAGTCGCGAGCAGCCTGCAGCGGGTCGGCCGCCGCGCCGTCCGGGCCGTGCACCACCGCCGGGTCCAGCCCGAGCGCGTCGGTCAGCTCCCGGCGGATCACCGCGCGGTAGCTCTCCGGGTGGCCGGCGGGCAGGCCCACGTACTCGTCGAGCAGGAAGGCCTGCACGCCGTCGAAGGACAGCCCCTCCTCGCGGTGCCGACGCAGCAGCTCCCGGTAGGCGAGCAGCGGCGAGGACCCGGTGGCCAGGCCCAGCACCACCGGCCCGCCCCGGCCCAGCGCGGCCAGCACCGCCCCGGCGACGGCGTCGGCGACGACCCGCCCGCAGTCCTCGGGGGTGGGCAGCAGGACGACCTCCACGGTCAGCTCTCCTCTCGTTGCACCCACGCGCCGGCCCGCAGGACGGCGGTGGGGTTCAGGTCTGGGTCGGTGACCAGGACGTCGGCCCGCCGGCCCGGGGCCAGCTCGCCGACGTCCTGCCGGCCGAGCAGCCGGGCCGGGGTGCCGCTCGCGGCCAGGACGGCGTCGGCCAGCGGAACGCCGGCGGCCACGGTCGCCCGGACGACGTCCACCAGCCGCGCGGTGCCCCCGGCGATGGCGGCCGACCCGCCGGTGAGCCGGGCGACGCCGTCGCGCACCACGACCGGCAGCGAGCCGAGCCGGTAGCTGCCGTCGGCCATCCCGGCAGCGGCCATCGCATCGGTGACCAGCGCGATCGCCCTCGGACCGACCAGGTCGAACACGGTCGCCACCGTCTCCGGCGAGAGGTGCACGCCGTCGCCGATCAGCTCGACCACCAGCTCACCGCGCGCCGCGGCCGCCAGGCAGGCGGCCACGGGCCCCGGCGCCCGGGACAGCAGCGGCGGCATGCCGTTGAACAGGTGGGTCGCCGAGAGCCGGCCCCCGGGGGCCGCGGCCCGGATTGCGGCGGTGACCTCGGCGGCGTCTGCGTCGGTGTGCCCGAAGCTGGGCAGCGCCCCGTGCGCGCGCAGCAGGTCGACCAGCTCGGCCCGGTGCGCGGTCTCCGGCGCCAGGGTCATCGCGACGACCGTCCCTCGCCCCGCCGCCAGCAGCTCGGCCAGCAGCGCCGGATCCCCCGGGACCAGCGCGGACGGGTCCTGGGCGCCGCACCGGGCGGCGGACAGGAACGGCCCCTCCAGGTGCACCCCGGCCAGCTCGCCGGCCTCGACCAGCGGGGCCAGCACGGCCAGCCGCTCTCGCAGCACCGCCGCCGGTGCCGAGACCAGGCTGGCCACCAGCGTCGTCGTCCCGCGTGCCCGGTGGTGGGCGGCTGCGGCGCGCACCCCGGCGACGTCCGCGTCGGGGAAGCCGTGCCCGGCGGCGCCGTGGCAGTGCAGGTCGACCAGCCCGGGCAGCAGCAGCGTCTGCGGCGCGGGGGCCGGCAGCGCACCTGTCCAGTCCCGCGCCGGGCCGGCGAACGCGACCCGGTCGCCGGCGACGGCGAGCACCCCGTCGTCGACGACCGAGCCGCCGGTGACCAGCCGGCCCCGCAGCACGGGACCGGCCGGCGCTGGCCTGCTCAGGATCGCGGACCCTCCTCGACCGTGCTGGTGACGGCGCCGGTGCCCGGCGTCGCGGCCGGCCGCGGCGCGTCGTCGGTGCTGCCCACGACGGCCTCCGCGTCCTCCTCGCGGCCCGGCGTGCGCAGGTTCCACTTGCGGATGACGAAGCGGAACAGGACGTAGTAGATGACCGCGTAGACCAGCCCGATCGGGATCAGCCACAACGGCCTGGTGGCGATGCCGAAGTTGAGCAGGTAGTCGATCGCACCGGCGGAGAAGGTGAAGCCGTCGTGGATGCCCAGCGCGTTGGTCAGCGCCAGCGAGCTGCCGGTGAGCAGGGCGTGCACCAGGTAGAGCGGCCAGGCCACGAAGAGGAAGGAGAACTCCAGCGGCTCGGTGATGCCGGTGAGGAACGCGGTCAGCGCGGTCGAGAGCATCACGCCGCCGACGATCTTCTTCTGCTCCGGGCGGGCCTCGTGCCAGATGGCGATGGCGGCGGCGGGCAGCGCGAACATCATGATCGGGAAGAAGCCGGTCATGAAGGTGCCGGCCGCCGGGTCGCCGGCGAAGAACCGGTCGATGTCGCCCGAGGCGCCCTCGTAGTCGCCGAGGACGAACCAGACCACCGAGTTGAGGATGTGGTGCAGGCCCAGCGGGATGAGCAGCCGGTTGACCACGCCGAAGACGCCCCCGCCGACGACGGTGTTGGCGTCGACCGCCTCGCCCAGGTTGGTCAGCACGGTGTTGAACGCCGGGTAGACGAACGACATGAGCACGGCGAGGACCAGCGTCGAGCCCGCGGTGATGATCGGGACGAAGCGCCGTCCACCGAAGAAGGCCAGGTAGGTCGGCAGCTTGACCCGGTAGAACCGCTGCCACAGCACGGCGGTCAGGACGCCCACGAGGATGCCGCCGAGCACCCCGAAGTCGATCATCGCCTGCTCGCCGTTGCGATCGAGCTCGCCCTCGAGCACGACCGGGCTCATCGCCGCGAACACGGCGTCGAGCACCAGGTAGCCGACGACGGCGGCCAGCGCGGTCGAGCCGTCGGCCTTCTTGGCCCAGCCGATCGCGATGCCGACGGCGAAGATCAGCGGCAGGTTGCCGAAGAGCGCGTCCCCAGCGGCGGCCAGCACCGCGGCAACGGTCTCCATCGACTCGTACCGGCCGAGCAGGTCGGGCTGCCCCAACCGCAGCAGGATGCCGGCCGCGGGCAGCGCGGCGATCGGCAGCATGAGGCTGCGACCCAGGCGCTGCAGGCCGGCGAGGCCTCGGCGTTCCTTCGGTGGCGCGGCGGACAGGGCGGCCATGGCGAGCTCCTCGAGGGGCGGATCGGGGGCGTTCACCGGCCATTCCCGCAGACGTCGACCAACCGGTAACGTCCGGTAATGACCAGTTGTCCCGGGAGGATGGCGGGCGCGACCGAGCCCTGTCAACACCCTGGACGCGAGCCGGTCGAGCCGCTTTCCTGGGCGCCTCGACAGCCAGTGCCGCGACCTCCCGGTCGCCGAGAGGAGATCCACATGGGCAAGGCCGAGCAGATCGTCGCCGGACTGGGCGGGGCAGCCAACATCGACGACGTCGAGGGCTGCATCACCCGGCTGCGCACCGAGGTGAAGGACCCCTCGCTCATCGACCAGGCGGCGCTCAAGCAGGCCGGGGCGCACGGCGTCATGGTCGCCGGGAAGATCGTCCAGGTCGTCGTCGGCCCGGAGGCCGACTCGCTGGCCGACGACGTCAACGACCTGCTGTGACCGCCGCGGCCCTCGTCGTCGCGGCGCCGCTGGCCGGCACCGTCGTCCCGATGACCGAGGTGCCCGACCCGGTGTTCGCCGCCTCACTGGTCGGCGCGGGCGTGGCGGTCGAGCCGGGTCCGAACGCCGGATCGGTCGAGGTGGTCGCACCGGTGACCGGGCGGCTGCTCAAGGTGCACCCGCACGCCTTCATCGTGCTGACCCCGGAGGGCCAGGGCGTGCTGGTCCACGTCGGGCTGGACACGGTGAAGCTGGCCGGCGAGCCGTTCACCCTGCACGTCATGGAGGGTGACGAGGTCACCGTCGGGGACCGCGTGGTGACCGTGGACCTGGCTGCGGTGCGAACGGCCGGCCTCTCGCCGGTCAGCCCGGTCGTGGTGATGGACGCCGCCGCGGAGACGGTGCCGCCGGTCGCCGCCGGCCGGGCCGTGGTCGCCGGTGAACCCCTGTTCCGCTGGCCCGCGGAGGGCTGAGCGTTACCGTCCGGACGTGACCGAACGGGAACGGACCTTCGCCTGGGGCGATCCGATGCAGACCGCGACGGCCGCCCGCACCTCGGCCGGGCTGGACGTGCTCCGGGCAGTGGTGGCCGGAGAACTCCCCGGGCCGCCGATCGCCGACACCCTCGGCTTCGACCTCATCGAGGTGGAGCCGGGCCGCGTCGTCTTCGCGTTCGACCCGGCCGAGTACCACTACAACCCGATCGGCTCGGTGCACGGCGGCGTCTACGCGACGCTGCTCGACTCGGCCACCGGCTGCGCCGTCCACTCGATGCTGCCCGCCGGAGTGGGCTACACCAGCCTGGACCTGACGGTGAAGTTCCTCCGCCCGATCACCCTGGACACCGGCCGGGTGACCTGCGTCGGCACGGTGACCCACCTGGGCGGCCGGACGGCGCTGGCCGAGGCCCGCCTGCTCGACGCCGCCGACCGACTGCTCGGCACGGCGAGCAGCAGCATCCTGGTCATCCGCCCACAGCCCGGCTCCCAGGTCGGCTGACACCTCGGGCGCCCACTGCGCAGTTGCGGTCGCCCAGTGCGGCGTGTCGCGCCGTGTCGGCGACCAGAACTGCGCACTCGACGGGCGAGTGGGCGGCGGAGGGGTCAGGCCGGGACGCTGACGCCGATGCCGCCCTTCGTCTCCGCGCCGTAGCGGGCGATCTCGGCGTCCAGGTCCAGCGGCAGGGTCGTCGCGCCCTGCGCCTGGACGTCCGGGGTGATCAGGTCGGCCGGCAGCAGCCAGGAGACCTCGAACTCGATGCCGTCCGGGTCCTCGGCGTAGAGCGCCTTCGTCGTGGCGTGGTCGGAGGCCCCGGCCAGGGCGCCGGCGTCGGCCAGGGCGCTGCGGATCCGGGCCAGCTCGGCGAGCGTGTCGACCTCCCAGGCCAGGTGGTACAGCCCGACGGTGCCGCGCCCGGCGCCCGAGGGGCCGGCCTGCGCACCGACCGCGAACAGGCCCAGGTCGTGGTCGTTGGTCGACCCCTCGGCCTGCAGGAACGCCGCCCGGCCGGGCATCTCCGTCTTCACCCGGAAGCCGAGGACGTCGCGGTAGAAGGCGGTGCTGCGGTCGACGTCCCGGACGAAGAGGACGGCGTGGTTGAGGCGCTGGACGGGCACGGTGCACTCCTGCTGGTCGACGAGGGCCCCAGTCTGCGCGCATTTGCTTGACAGTTCAAGCAAGTGCACCCGGGAGTGCGGCCGCGTCCCGGAGCACGTGGTCGATGAGGCCGTACTCCCGCGCCTCGGCGGCGGTGAACCACCGGTCGCGGTCGGAGTCCCGCTCGACCTGCTCGACGTCCTGCCCGGAGTGGTGCGCCTGCAGTTCGTTCAGCTGCCGCTTGAGCCGCCCGAGCATCTCCGCCTGGATGGTGATGTCGGCCGCGGTACCGCCCAGGCCGGCCGAGGGCTGGTGCATCATCACCCGCGCGTGCGGCAAGGCGTACCGCTTGCCGGCAGCCCCTGCGGTGAGCAGGAACTGACCCATCGACGCCACCATGCCCATCCCGTAGGTCGCGACGTCGCAGTCGACGAACTGCATGGTGTCGTAGACGGCCATTCCGCCGGACACGGATCCGCCCGGTGAGTTGATGTAGAGGTGGATGTCCCGCGTCGGGTCCTCGGCGGACAACAACAACATCTGCGCAGCGAGCTGATTGGCGATCACGTCGTCGACCTCGCGCCCGAGGAAGACGATCCGCTCCCTCAGCAGCCGGTCGTAGACGGCGTCTCCCAAGGTCGACGCGGTGCTGGTCTCTGCTGCCCGGAACTGTTCGCTGGTCATCGCTGACTCTCCTGCTCGACGTCGGAATGGACAGGGCCACTCAAGTGCGCGGCGACCGGAGAAGTCGAGGAGGAATGGCGGATTGCGCAGTCGGCGCAATTATTGCGCTCTCCGCGAATGGTGGTTGACGCACTCGCCCGGCGGCGGCGCGACCGCCCGTGGTCTGATCGACCGGTGAGCGAACCCCCCGTCGTGCGCAAGGCCACCCGCGCCGACGTCCCCCGGCTGGCCGCCACGCTGTCCCAGGCCTACCCCGACTACCGCTGGACCTCCTGGGCGCTGCCCGAGGACGGCCGCACCCAGCGGCTGTCCCGCTGGGCGGAGCTGTGGGGCGCGTTGATCCCCGTCCTGGCCGGGACCGCGTGGGTGACCGACGACGTCGACGCGGCGGCCGCCTGGGTGGCCCCCGGCGCACCGCCGCACGACGCGGACGTCCAGGCGGTCGTCGACCGGGACCTGCCCCGGGTGCTCGGTGCCCGCCAGCCGGTCGTGCTGGCCAGCGAGCGACTCGGGGCGCTGGGCCGCCCGGAGGAGCCGCACTGGTGGCTGCACGCCGTCGGCACCCGGCCCGCCGCCCGGCACCAGGGGCTGGGGGCGGCAGTGCTGCAGCCGGTGCTCGAGCGGTGCGACGCCGACGGGGTACCGGCCGCGGCGACGGTCTACACCTCGACCGTCGTCCGCTGGCTGCAGCAGTCCGGCTTCGCCGTCACCCACTCGACCCGGACGGCGGTCGACCACGAGCTGCCGATCTGGACCCTGGTCCGCCAGCCGAAGCGCAGCTGACCCCGGGCGAGGTGAGCCTGACCTGACCCCCGGGGGCCACAGGTCGGCCCGGTTGGCCCCCACGGGTCGGGCAGGACAGGAGCGACCGCCCCGCTCCAGCCACCCGCGAGGTCCCCGTGTACCTGTCGAAGACCGAGGCCGCCGTCCTCACCAGCACGCTGCCGCGCACCCTGCCGCGGGCCACCCCACCGGCGCCGAAGGTGAAGCGGCGGCTGTGGCCGCTGCTCGGGCCGGCGTTCGTCGCTGCGGTCGCCTACGTCGACCCCGGCAACTTCGCGACCAACTTCTCCGGCGGCGCCTCGTTCGGCTACACCCTGCTGTGGGTGATCGTCGCGGCGAACCTGATGGCGATGCTCATCCAGACGCTCACCGCCAAGCTGGGGCTGGCCACCGGTCGGGACCTGGCCACCTGCTGCCGCGAGCGGTTCCCCCGGCCGGTCACCTGGGGACTGTGGGCACAGGCCGAGGCGGTCGCGATCGCCACCGACCTGGCCGAGATCGTCGGCGGGGCGGTCGCCCTGAACCTGCTGTTCGGGGTGCCGCTGTGGATGGGCGGGATCATCACCGCGATCGTCGCGTTCGTCCTGCTGGCCGCCCAGTCGCGGGGGTTCCGGCCGTTCGAGCGGGTGATCACCGGGCTGCTGCTGGTGATCGGTGGCGGCTTCGTCTACACGCTGATCGGCGCCGGGGTCGACCCGGGCGGCGTCGCCTCCGGCATGGTGCCCAGCTTCGCCGGCACCGACAGCCTGCTGCTGGCTACCGGCATCCTGGGCGCGACGGTGATGCCGCACGTCATCTACGTGCACTCCGCGCTGACCCCGGGCCGGTACGGCGACACCGTCACCGCGGGGAGGTCGCACTCCGGACGGCGCGGGCTGCTGCGCGCCCAGCGGATCGACGTCTTCATCGCGATGGGGCTGGCCGGGCTGGTCAACGCCGCGATGCTGGTGATCGCCGCCCAGCTGTTCACCTCCGGCGACGGCATCGAGTCGCTGGAGAGCGTGCACGCCGGCCTGGGCGACCAGCTCGGCAGCGGCGCGGCCCTCGCCTTCGCCATCGCCCTGCTCGCCGCCGGGTTCGCCAGTTCCTCGGTCGGCACGCACGCCGGCCAGGTCGTGATGGCCGGCTTCCTGCGCAGGCACATCCCGGTGCTGGTCCGCCGGCTGATCACCCTCGCCCCGGCGCTGCTGGTGCTGGGCCTGGGTGGCGACCCGACGACGGCGCTGGTCTGGTCCCAGGTGGTGCTGTGCTTCGGCATCCCGTTCGCCCTGGTGCCGCTGCTGTGGCTGACCTCCCGCAAGGACCTGATGGGCGGCTGGGTCAACCGGCGGGTCACCACGCTCACCGGCTCGGTGGTCGCCGCGCTGATCATCGCGCTGAACGGCTACCTGCTGGTGAGCACCTTCCTGGGCTGATCGGCGTGACACGCTCCGGTCATGGGACTCCTACGAACGGCCACGACGTACCTCGGGGTCGATCGGGCCCCTCTCCTGGAGGGGTTCAGCAAGAGCTCCAGGGGTGTCCGGCTCCCCGTGTGCCAGCGGTGCGGCGCGCTCGTCGCCTACGAGGCCCAGCAGGTGCACTCCGACTGGCACGCCGCCGCACGGTCCTGACGGGGCTCCCCGGGTCCTCCTCGCCGCGTGGTGCGCAGCATCTCCGCCTGACCCGGACGTCCGATCAACTCAGGTGCCCCACCAGCCGGGCCGAGACGACCGCCATCTCCGCCCGCAACTCGTCGGGTTCCACCTCCGAGACGTCCGCACCGAAGGTGGCGAGGATGCCGACGACCCCGGCCCACGACCACGCCCCCACGGTGAACCGGCACTGGCGGGCCGACACGCGCTCCACGACGGCTCCGGCCGGTGCCCAGCGGGCGGCCAGATCGGCGGGCAGCTCCATCAGGACGCTGCCCGTGCAGGGCCACCGGGCGACGGTGTCCCCTCGGTCGTGCCGGTTCACCACGTACTCGGCGACGTCGACCGCGGGGAGCGGCCGGCGCTCGAACGACATCCCGGTCGGTGCGAGCGGGTGGATCCGGTCCACCCGGTGGACCACCCAGCCCCCGGCGGCCAGGTCGTAGGAGACCAGGTACCAACGGCCGGCCCAGACGGCCAGGTGGTGCGGCTCGACCCGCAGCGGCGGGCTGAAGTCGGTGCTCCCCGGCTCGGGACGGTGACCGTCGGGGCCGAGGAGGTCGAACCGCAGCAGGTGGCCGCGGCGGACCGCGTCACCCACGGCGGCCAGGGTGGCGCGGTCGATCGGTGGGGCGGCGAACTCCCAGACGTTCGGGATGGCGGTGACCCGGAGCGCGTCCACCTGCGGCCGGAGGTGGACCGGGAGCACCTGGCGCAGGGTGGTCAGCGCCCGGGCCGCGCCGTCCCCGACACCGGCCACCGTGACGGGTGCGGTCTGCAGTGCCAGCGCGACGGCGACGGCCTGTTCGTCGTCGAACAGCAGCGGCGGGAGGGTGCCGCCCGCCGCCAGCCGGTACCCGCCGGTGGGCCCCGAGGAGGTGGTGACCGGGAAGCCGAGTTCCCGGAGGGCGTCGACGTCGCGGCGGAGGGTCCGGGAGCTGACGGCCAGCCGGCCGGCGAGCTCCCGCCCGGACCAGGCCCGGCCGGTGCTCAGCAACGACAGCAAGGTGAGCGCACGGGACGACGTGGTGGCCACGGCCCCACTCTGACCCCGGTCGCGGACACCCGGCGTCCTCGACCGCTGCGACGGTCCTCCCATGACCGACAGATCAGGCTCCCGCATCGACCACCTCAACATCGCTGTGCCCGACCTCGCCGCCGCGATGGCGTTCTACGAGCCGGTCCTCGCCTCGATCGGGATCGCCCAGATGCTGGTGGTCCCGGCCGGGGACCACGGCCCGGCGATGACCGGCTATGGCTGGTCCGACCGGAAACCGTTCTTCTGGCTCGTCGACGACGGCACCGTGGGCACCAACATGCACCTGGCCTTCACCGTCGACACCCGGGACGAGGTGCACGTGTTCCACCAGGCCGCGCTGGCCGCCGGCGCCACCGAACGGGAAGCACCCGCCGTCCGCCCGGAGTACCACCCCGACTACTACGGCGGATTCGTCGACGACCCGCACGGGATCAACCTGGAGGCGGTGTGTCACCACCCGGCCTGACGCCCACTGGGCTCGCGCACCACCGGGCGGCACGATGACGCGCTGGACCTCGACGCTGTCGCCGTGCAGCCCTCCACCCCGGTGGACCCCAGCTACGGCTGAGCACCGCATCGCCGATGAGGAACGGCGCCGGGCGCCGTCTCAGCTACGACACCGCCGAGCACCGACCGAGGAGCACGAGACATGGGCGCGATCAAGGTCCACGAGTTCACCACCGTCGACGGGGTGGTCGACGCCCCGATGTGGACGATGGAGTACGGCTTCCCCGACGACCTGGCCGCCTCGATCGGCGCGCTGACCGGCTCCTCGACCGGGATCCTGCTCGGCCGGAACACCTTCGAGATGTTCGCCCCGGCCTGGTCGACCCGCACCGTGGAGGACGACGAGGGCGCCCCGTTCTTCAACGACACCTGCAAGTACGTGGTCAGCTCCACGATGACCGACGCCGAGTCGGTCTGGCGGAACTCGACCGTGATCGGCGGCTACTCGGCCGACCGGATCCGGGCGCTCAAGGACGAGGCGGACGGCGACCTGTACGTCAGCGGCAGCGCCACGCTGGTGCGCGCGCTGCTCGCCGACGGGCTGGTCGACGAGTTGCACCTCTACGTCTACCCGCTGGCCGTCGGGACGGGCATCCGGCTCTTCCCGGAGGGGACGTCGCAGGCGATGAGCCTGATCGGCACCGAGAGCCTGTCCAACGAGGTGGCCCACCTGACCTACGGCCCACCCGCCGGCTGACTCGACTGCATCCGGCGTCGGCGCACCCGCCGCGGCTGCTGCTTCGCCTCCTCGGCCAGCTGCCGGGCGGCGATCACGGACGCAGGCTCCGTGCCCCCGGAAGGCGGCCGGGCGGGCTCCACGGGGTTCACGTCCTTGACCGCATCGCCGCGACCAGCGCCGAACGCAGCACGGCCACCGTGGTCCCGTCGTCCAGCCCCGCCCGGACGGCCCGTTCGGCGAGCTCGGCCGCGGCCTGCCGGACGTCGTCCGGCAGGGGAGGGACCGCCGGTGGGCTGGTGACCACCGTGCCGGTGCGCCGCCGGCTCGCCACCAATCCGGTCGCCTCCAGCTCCCGGTAGGCCCGCGCGACCGTGCCCACCGCAACGCCGAGGTCGGCGGCGAGAGCGCGGATCGTAGGCAGCCTGGCGCCGTCCAACAGCAGCCCGCCGTGGATGAACGTCGCTACTTGCGCACGGATCTGCTCGTACGGCGGCGTCGGGCTCGTGACGTCGACGGTGATGTCCACCGTGGTCAGTGGCCCGTGGGGAGTGGGGCATCGGCCGGCCGCCGCGGCGCGCGAGCGGTGAACAGCCCGACGCCGGCCAGGATGGCGAGGAACCCGAGGACGGCGAGGAACCCTCCGATCCAGGGGAGCGCGCCGACCGCTGCGCCGACGGCCACTCCGTTGACGGACCCGGTCTCCACGACGCTCATGGCCGCGTTGCGGATCGACAACCCGCTGACCGTGAGCAGTCCCCCGACGGCGACGAGCGCCGCCGTCGTCGCCCCGCGCAGGACGCGGTGGGCGGACGCCCGACGCAGCACTGCCTCCGCACGTTCGTCCGCCGTGCCCAGCGCGGGCCGCTCGGCGACCACCCACAGCGCGGCGAAGGTCAGCGCTGCCAGGAAGACGAGTCCTGCGGCCGTGGGCCCGCCGTAGTCCACGCCGGCGAACGGTGCCGCAGCTCCGGACAGCTGACCGTCGGCGGCGGTCACGGTGACGGTGCGGCCATCCGGGCCGGACAGCAACGCGCCTGCGACGACGATCAGCAGACCGGCGGCCAGCGTCGCCAGCGCAAGCCGGAGCAGCCAGCGCGGCACCGAGTCGAGCAGACCGCGCCGTACCAGTCGGGCACGCCGGACGTCGCCCGCCGGCTTCGGCCAGGTCAGCTCGCCGACCAGCACGGTCCCCGTGTGCGCCAGCCCGAACGCCAGCGGCATCGAGATCAGCGCGACACCAGCCCGCCCCGCGAGCGCCTCACCGGTGATCCAGGAGAGATTGGCGGTGTAGCCCGCGCCCAACGCCGCGACGACCCCGGCGACCAGGGCGACCAGCGAGATCCGCCCGGCGTGGCGTCGCGCCTCGGCCACGGTCGCCTCACTGCGCTGTGAGGGACGACGGAGCGCCATCGCGGCGACGACGACGGCGACGACGATCACCAGCAGGCCGAACAGGGGGAGGAGTCGCATCAACCGATCCCGTCACTGAGTCATTGTGTCAACTGATCGAGACAATGACAGATGGGACCCCAGGTGGCAAACAGGCTGCGGTCCCGGCGCCCGGCGCCCGGCGTGCGCCTCGCCCTTGCGCGGCTCCTTGCACTGCTGGGCTCGTGCATCGGCGCGAGAGCAGGCAGAACCGCGCAAGAGCCCCGCGACGAACCGCGTCGTCTGGGACGGCTGGACCGTCAGGGTGGTGGGGCCTCGCCGACCTCGGCGAACAGGGGAACGTCGCTGCTGATCCCGGCCACCGCCTGGTCCGCGCCACCGGCGGGTTCGGCGACCGCCGGGGGCACCAGCACCTCGATGCCGTCGCCTTCCGGGCGGGCGGTGGCGGCGGCGAGGACGCCCGGGTGCTCCCGGAGCAGCCGCTCCGCCTCGGCCCGGAGCCCACCCGGGCGGTACGGGGTCTGCTGGACGGCCACCTCGAAGCCCGGGTCGGCCAGCAGGGCCAGCACCCGCTCGGGCAGCTCGCCGTGCCAGCGCACGGTCAGCCGCTTGCGATCCAGGCTGATCCCCGGGGTGCCGAAGTCCGGCGAGTCCCCGGCCACCTCGCTCAGCCGTTCCAGCAGGTCGTAGATCGCCGTCGGGCCACCCGGGTAGGCCACGAACTCACCGTGGCCCAGCCGCGGCGCCGGTCCGGCGGAGGGCTTCTTGCGTGCTGCCATGCCCGCCATCATCCAGGCTGGGCCGCATGGAGATCTCCGGTGCACGGATCTGGGTGACCGGCGCCTCGACCGGCATCGGCGCGGCGCTGGCGACGGAACTGGCCGACCGCGGGGCCCGGGTGGCGATCAGCGCCCGCAACGCCGAGCAGCTCGCTGAGGTGGCGGGGAGCCGGATGGTCGTCGTCCCGGTGGACGTCACCGACCGGGCGGCCACCGTGGCGGCCGGCGAGCGGGTGCGGGAGGCCCTGGGCGGGCTGGACGTCGCCGTGCTCAACGCCGGCACCTGGTCGTCGTTCCACGTGGAACCGTGGGACTCGCAGCTGTTCGCCGACCACCTGCAGGTCAACGTGATGGGCGCGGTGCACACCATGGAGGCCGTCGTCCCACAGATGCTGGCCGCCGGGCGTGGCCGGGTCGTCGGAGTCGCCTCGGTCGCCGGCTACCGCGGGCTGCCCGGATCGGAGGCCTACAACGCGGGCAAGGCGGCGCTGATCAACCTGCTGGAGAGCCTGCGCGGGTCACTCGCCCCGCGGGGCGTCGTCGTGCAGATCGTCAACCCGGGGTTCGTGACCACCCGACTGACCGACCGGAACACCTACCCGATGCCGTTCAAGGTCCCCGCGGACGCCGCCGCCCGGACCATCGCCGACGGCATCGCCCGGGACAAGGCCGAGGTCGTCTTCCCGGTGCCGATGATGGTCGCGATGAAGCTGGCCCGGCTGCTCCCGGTGCGGGTGTGGACCCGGCTCACCGCCGAGCTCGCCCGCCGCGGCGTGACCAGGCGGCCCGGCGACGCGCCGCCGCCGTCCGTCGAGCAGTGATCAGGTGACCTGATCGATGACTGTCCCCCCGCACCAACGCTGGTGCAGGGGGACAGTCGGTGATCAGGGGACCTGATCAGTGCTGCGGGCCCGGGATCAGGCGCGGGGGCCGCCGGCGACGTAGATGACCTGGCCGGACACGAAGCCCGCACCCTCGCTGCACAGGAACGAGGCGGTGTGCGCGATGTCCTCGGGCTGGCCGACCCGGGCGACCGGGATCTGCTTGGCGGCCATCTCCTTGAACTGCTCGAACGGCACGCCGACCCGCTCGGCGGTCTGCGCGGTCATCTCGGTCTCGATGAAGCCGGGGGCGATCGCGTTGGCGGTCACGTTGTACCGGCCGAGCTCGATGGCGAGGGTCTTGGTGAAGCCCTGCATGCCCGCCTTGGCCGCGGAGTAGTTGACCTGGCCGCGGTTGCCCAGTGCCGAGACGCTGGAGAGGTTCACGATCCGGCCGAACTCGGCCTCGACCATGTGCTTCTGCGCGGCCTTGCTCATCAGGAAGGCGCCCCGCAGGTGCACGCCCATGACGGCGTCCCAGTCGGCAACGGTCATCTTGAACAGCAGGTTGTCGCGGGTGATGCCGGCGTTGTTCACCAGCACGGTCGGCGCGCCGAGCTCGGCGGCGATCCGCTCCACCGCGGCCTCGACCGACTCCTCCTCGGCGACGTTCGCGCCCACCGCGAGCGCCTCGCCCCCGGCCTTCTGGATCTCCTCGACCGTGCCCGCGCAGGCCGCCTCGTCCAGGTCGAGCACGGCGACCGCCATCCCGTCCTGGGCGAACCGCCGTGCGATGGCCGCGCCGATCCCGCGCGCCGCTCCCGTGATGATCGCCGTCCGCTGCTGAGCCACTGCATCTCCTCGTCGAGTTCGTCGGCGGGCCCAGTCGTCCGGCCCGCCGTCCTGCCCCACTGCTTAGCACCAGGCACGCGGGGCGCCCGCACCCGGCCGGGTCAGGCCGGGCCGGGCCGTGCCGACGGCGAGCGCGCCCAGCGCCAGCGACCACAGCAGCCCGGCGCCGACCAGCCACCAGGGAGCGGTGCCGAGCAGCAGGGCCAGGGCGACCGGCGTGGTGCCCAGCAGGCCGACGTCCGGCCCGCGCACCAGCGTGCTGCTCACCCCGACCGGCACGGCGCCCATCGGCGAGGCGAGCACCGGCCCGGACCAGTCCAGGTCCGGGCGGTAGCCGGCGCGCACGGCCGCTCCCGCCCACGCCGGTGCGGTGACCGCGCCCAACGTCAGCCACGCCACCGGCGCGCCGGTGCCCTGGCCGACGAGCAGCGCCGAGGCCCCGCAGACTCCCACGAGCGCCGCGGCCGGCACGACCGCCCGGGCCCAGACGACCGCCGCGCCACCCAGCGGCAGCCCGCGGTCGGCGGCCGGCGCGGCGGACGCCCGCCGGCTCGGCTCACCCAGCGACGTGGCGGCTGTCCACCAGCCGAGGACGACGGTCACCGCCACCAGCGCCGGCACCTCGGCCAGCCCCTCGGTGCGCGCGGCCAGCACCGGCAGCGCCGCCCCGACCGCCAGCTGCCCCCAGCGCCACGGGGACCGGGCCAGCACCGCCAGGTCGCCGGCGACCACCGCCTGCCAGGGGTGCTGTACCCAGCGCCAGGACAGCGGCCGCCGTGGCCGGTGCACCGTCGTCCCCAGCGCCCGGCCGAGCTCCCGGGTGTCCAGCGAGAAGACCGATGCGGTGGCGTACTGCGCGGTCTCCCCCGACGCACGGAGCGCACCGGCGGACAGGTCCGCCAGCCGGCGGTCGGCCAGGACCAGGCAGAGGACGGCGGCCCCCAGCAGCGCACCGAGCAGCCCCAGCGCCACCGGCGCCGGAAAGGACCAGGCCCGACCCGCGACGTCCGGCAGGGCCACCCCCAGCCCGGCGAGCACGCACCCGGCGACGGCCGGGCCGACCAGGGCGAGCGCGGTGACCGCCCCGGCGACCGCGGGCACCCAGCGGCCGCCACCACCGGCCTGCCGGACGACGAGCACCGCGACGGCGGTCACCGCCAGCAGCGCACCGGCTGCCAGCCCGGCGAGGACGCCGGCCGGTGTCCGGTTCCAGGCCAGCACCACCGGGACGCCGACGACCAGCGCCGTCGCCACCGCCAGGCCGACCGCCCGGCGCAGCTCGCCGCGGAGCAGTCCGCGGCGACCCGCGGGCAGCGGCAGCCACCACACCACGGTCGCGGGCGTGGCGCTGACCGGTCCGAGCCGGGCGAGCAGCGCGGTCAGCCCGGCGGTCAGGGACAGCGCGACGGCCACCGCGGTCAGCGAACCCGGGAGCACCGCCGCATCGGCGGCCGGGCGGGCGGCGATCTGCTCGCGGAGGCTGGAGACCGTGCCCCCGCAGAGCGCCACGAAGACCCCGGCGGAGGTGAGGCCGGACAGGGTGTCCCCGACCCGGGTCAGCCAGCTGGTGTCGGCGCGGGAGGCCGTCGCCCGGCGGGTGTACCGGCGGACGGCGGTGCCGCTCCACTCCTCCGCCGGCCGCGCCCGCAGCGGGGCCGTCGCTGCCGTGGCTCAGCCCTCCTGCAGCGCCGCGACGGCGTCCTCGGGTGCGACCACCGGGCACTCGTCCTCACCGATGACCAGGGCCTGGTCGGCGAGGGTGCCGATGAACGTCGGGTCGTGGCTGGCGAACAGCACCGCACCGCCGGCGTCCACCAGCGCCGCGAGCCGGTCGGCCAGCGCCCGGCGCATCCCGGTGTCCAGTCGGCGTTCCGGCTCGTCGAGCACCAGCAGGTCGGCCGGTCGCACCAGCGCGCCGGCCAGCGCCAGCCGCCGGCGCTGGCCGGAAGAGAGCGCCGAGGGCAGCGCGCCGGCCCGGTCGGTCAGCCCGAAGGCGGCCAGCTCCGCCTCGACCACCCCCTCGGCGTCGGTGACCCCGTGGGCGCGGGCGGTGAGCAGCAGGTGCTCCGCACCGGTCAGTGACGGGAAGAACGCGTCGTCGTCCAGCACCCCGGCGACCGCCCGGCGGAAGC
The DNA here is from genome assembly GCF_026968045.1 of Modestobacter sp. VKM Ac-2977. Classification (GTDB taxonomy): domain Bacteria; phylum Actinomycetota; class Actinomycetes; order Mycobacteriales; family Geodermatophilaceae; genus Modestobacter. The sequence goes on from NZ_JAPVBQ010000003.1 coordinate 143,196, forward strand.
CGGCGTCCCGCTCGTCGACCGGGCCACCGGCGAAGCGCACCGTCCCGGTCAGCGGCGGCAGCAGGCCGACCATCGTCTGCAGCACGGTGGACTTGCCCGCGCCGTTCGGGCCGACCAGTGCGACCGCCGTCCCGGGCGCGACCGACACCGTCACCGGGGCGCACACCGGCTCGTCGCCGTAACCGACCGACAGCTGCTCGGCGGCCAGCAGGACCATCAGCCGGGCCCCGCACCACCGCGCCACGCGGCGTCGAAGAAGCCGATCTCCAGCTCCATGGCCCGGCGGTAGGCGCGCCGCACCGCGGGGGTGTCGGCCGCGGTGTCGTCCAGCAGCCGCTCCAGCGTGGCCGCCAGCTCCTCGAAGGCCGGGTCGGCGTAGGTGGTGACCCACTCGGTGTACGGGGTGGCCGGGCGGCCGGCCAGCGACTGCCCGAGGTGGGCGTACAGCCGCATGCACGGCGTCATCGCCGCACAGGTCAGGCCCGCACCCCCCAGGGCCGCCGTGGCGAGCAGGAACTCGGTGTAGGCCAGCGTGGCCGGCAGCGGCTCGACCACGGCCAGGTCGATGCCCCAGCGCGCCGCGTAGCCCTCGTGCAGCCGGAGCTCCTCGCGGACGCCGGCGAGCAGGTCGGCGAAGACGTCCAGGCCGGCCCGGTCGGGGCTGTGCGCCGCGCCGAGGGCGTAGGCGCGGGCGAAGGACTCGAGGAAGAACGCGTCCTGGGCGACGTAGCCGGCGAACCGGTCGGTCGGCAGGCTCCCGTCGGCGATGCCCTGCACGAACGGGTGCGCCAGCGCGACGGCGGCGAGGTCGGCGTTCTCGGCCCAGAGCCCGACGGCGAGGCTCACGGCCCCTGCACCGCCGCATCGCTGAGCGCCATGTCCCAGAAGGCCACCTCGGCAGCGACGACGTCGAGGAAGACCGCGTCCCTGCCCCCGCCGACCGCGTCGGCCGCCGCCTCCAGGCCGGCGACGTAACCGGCGAAGCCTGGCACGGTCCAGTGCTCGACGAACTCGCGGTAGGCCGGGGCCCCGGGCAGCGCGGTGGTCCAGGCGTCGAGGTACGTGCGCTCGATGGTCCACAGCGCCGTCAGCGCGACCGGCACCTCGGCGGCGTCCAGCCGCTGCAGCAGCTCGGCATAGGCCGCGGTGGCGGGCAGCGCGGGGGCGGTGAGGTCCAGGCCGCGGGCGGCCGCCTGCTCCTCGAACCAGGCCAGCTCCTCGACCAGCGCGACCAGGCCCCCGGCCAGGACCGCCTGCGCAGGCCGCGGCGCGCGGGCCAGCAGCCGGGCCTGGAAGCGCAGCAGGTCGGCGACGAAGCGCGCGTCCTGCACCAGCCAGGTGTCGAAGGCGCCGGCGGGCAGCGACCCGTCGCGCACCGCGGTCAGGAACGGGTGCGCGGTGGCCCCGCGCCAGATCTCGGGATGACGTTGCAGCAGCTCGGTGACCGGCACGGCGCGGACTCTAACGAGGTGGCTATGGTGACCCCGTCATGGCGTCGAGCCATGTGCGGGAGCTCGGAGGACCGGGCTGAGAGGGCGGCTGACGCGCCGCCGACCGCTGGAACCTGACCGGGTAATGCCGGCGTAGGGAGCCCGTGATGAGCACGTCCGGAACCGTCCACACCAGCGCGTCCCACGCGGACGCACCGCTCACCCTGACCGAGCCACCGGCCCGCACGCTGGGCTTCCGCGAGTCCGCGGGCCTGTGGGGCAACCTGGGCATCAGCCTGCTGCTGCCGGTGGCCGCCGTCTACGTCGTCCTGCCCGGGCAGCCGCTGTCGGTCACGCTCGGCGCGATCGTCGTCGGCGCGGTGATCGGCGCCTCGCTGCTGGGGCTGGCCGCCGCCGCCGGTGCCCGGGAGGGGGTGCCGGGGATGGTGCTGCTGCGCGGCCTCCTCGGCCGGCGGGCCTCCTACCTGCCCACCGCGCTGAACCTGGTGCAGTGCATCGGCTGGGCCACCTTCGAGATCGTGATCATCGCCGAGGCGGCGTCCCGGGTGCTGGACGCGCCGCGCTGGCCGTTCGTGCTGGTCGCCGGCGTCCTGGCGACCGCGATGGCGCTGCGCCCCCTCGGCGTGGTCAAGGTGCTGTCCCGGTACGCGGTGTGGGCGGCGCTGGCCGCGATCGCCTACCTGTTCGTCGAGGTGCTGTCCGAGCCGCGGGCGGCCCTGGACGGCGGCGGCGCCGCGTCCTTCTGGACGGCGACCGACATCGTGATCGCCCTGCCGATCTCCTGGTTCCCGCTCGCCGCCGACTACACCCGGCACGTGCGCAGCGGCCGGGTCGCCGGCACCAGCGCCGCCCTGGGCTACGGCCTGGCCACCGTCGCGATGTTCACCCTCGGCGTGCTGGCGCTGGCGGCCTACGGCAGCTCCGGGCTGGACGTCATCGACGCGCTGCTGGCCGTGCCGCTGGGCGCCCTCGCCGTGCTGGTGCTCATCACGGTCGAGCTCGACGAGGCGTTCGCGAACGTCTACTCCACGGCCGTGTCGGCGCAGAACGTGGTGGCCCGGCTGGACCGCCGGCTGCTCGCGCTGGGCGTCGGTGCCACCGCCACCCTGCTCGCGCTGAGCTTCGACATCGTCGCCTACGAGCCGTTCCTCTTCCTGATCGGCGCGGTCTTCGTGCCGCTGATCGGCGTCTTCCTGGTCGCCTACGCGCTGAGCGCCCCCGGCCGGTGGGACACCTCGGACACCGCCCCGGCCCGGTTGGTCTACCTGCTGCCGTGGCTGGCCGGGTTCGTCGCCTACCAGCTGACCCTGCCGACCTTCTTCTCCGGCGTCGGCGCAGGCTGGACCACCTGGTGGACCGCCCGCCAGACCGATCTGGGCATCGACCCGGCCAACGGCTGGTCGGCCTCGCTGATCAGCCTGGCCGTCGCCGCGCTGCTCACCGCGGTGATCGCGCTGCTCGGCGCCCGCCGCGGGCGGCAACGGGCATGACCTCCCCGCTGGGCCCCTTGCACGTCCTCACCGACGCCGACGGCGGGCCGGGAGCGCTGGCCGTGGTCGCCGCCGCGGTGGCCGCCGGTGCGCCGGTGGTGCAGGTGCGGGCGAAGGGCTGCAGCGACCGGGTGCTGTACGACTTCGCCCGGGCCGTGGTCGAGCTCTGCCGGCCGGCGGGCACCACCTGCCTGGTCAACGACCGGGTCGACGTCGCCCTGGCCGTCGGCGCCGACGGGACGCACCTGGGCGCCGGCGACCTCCCGCTCGCCGCCGCCCGGCGGGTGGCCGGGCCGGGGCACCTCCTCGGCGGCACGGCGCGCGACCCCGAGCTGGCCCGACAGCTGGTGGCCGAGGGCGCGGACTACCTGGGCGTCGGCCCGGCCTTCGCCACCACCACCAAGACGGGACTCCCCGACCCGATCGGGGTCGCCGGGGTCGGTGCCGTGGCCACGGCGGTGCCGGTGCCGGTGATCGCCATCGGCGGGGTCACCGCGGCGCGGGTCGGCGAGCTGCTGGCCGCCGGCGCCACGGGGGTCGCGGTCGTGGGTGCGGTCACCGCCGCCGCTGACCCGGGCGCCGCGACGGCCGAGCTGCTGCGCGCACTGGCGGGCGCCCGGTGATCGACGTGGCGGTGGCCGGCGGTGGCCTGATCGGGCTGTCGGTGGCCTGGCGGGCGGCGCAGCGCGGCCTGTCGGTCGCCGTCGTCGACGACGCCCCCGGCGCCGGCGCTTCGGCGGCCGCCGCCGGGATGCTCGCGCCGGTCACCGAGGCGGCCTACGGGGAGGAGGCGCTGCTGCGGCTGTGCCTGACCTCCCTGCAGCGCTACCCGGTGTTCGCCGCCGAGGTGGAGGCGGCCAGCGGCCTGCCGGTGGGGCTGCGCACCGCCGGCACCCTGGTGGTCGGCTTCGACGCCGACGACGCGCGGGCGCTGGACGCGCTGCACGGCTACCAGCAGGAGCTGGGGCTGGCCGTCGAGCGGCTGACCCCGCGGGAGGCCCGCCGCCGGGAGCCCGGGCTGACCCCGCGGCTGCGCGGTGGGCTGGCCGTCGAGGGCGACCACTCGGTCGACGGCCGGGCGCTGCACCGCGCGCTGACCGCAGCCGCCGAGGCCGCCGGGGTGCGCCTGGTCCGCGACCGGGTGGCCGGGGTGCAGGTCGCCGGCGGACGGGCCACCGGGCTGCAGCTGGCCGGCGGCGAGGAGCTGGCCGCCGGCACCGTCGTCCTGGCCCTGGGGGCGCACAGCAACACGCTCCCCGGGGTGCCGCCGCTGCCGATCCGGCCGGTCAAGGGGCAGATCCTGCGGATGGCCGGTGCGGCGGGGCTGCTCAGCGGCACGGTGCGGGCGCTCGTCCGCAGCCGGCACGTCTACCTGGTGCCCTACGGCGAGGACGGGTTGATCGTGGGGGCGACCACGGAGGACCGTGGCTTCGACGCCACCGTCACCGCCGGCGGGGTGCACGACCTGCTGCACGACGCGATCGAGGTGGTGCCCGGGGTGACCGAGCTGGAGCTGGTCGAGACCCTCGCCCGCTGGCGGCCCGGCACCGACGACAACGCCCCGCTGCTGGGACCCAGCACGCTCCCCGGGCTGGTGCTGGCCACCGGCCACCACCGCAACGGCGTCCTGCTCACCCCGGTGACCGGTGACCTCGTCGCCGAGCTGCTGGCCACCGGCGAGCTGCCCGAGCTCGCCGCACCGTTCACCGTCGAGAGGTTCCCCCACCGATGACCATCTCGTTGACCGTCAACGGCAGCCCGGTCGAGCTGGCCGACGGCACGACCGTCGCCGCGCTCGTCGCCGACCGCACCAGCGGGCACGACCGGGTCGCGGTCGCACGCAACGGCGACGTCGTCCCGCGCAGCAGCTGGGCGACGACCGAGCTCTCCCCCGGCGACCGCCTCGAGGTGCTCGCCCCCACCGCAGGAGGCTGAGATGGAAGAGGACCGCGAACTGACCGAGGAACTGGCTCCCGCCCTCGAGCAGGAGGAGGCAGCCGATCCCTTCACCCTGGGCGGGGAGACGTTCACCTCCCGGCTGATCCTGGGCACCGGCGGCCTGCCGAGCCTGGAGGTGCTGGAGCGGGTGGTCCGCGCTTCGGGCACCCAGCTGGTGACCGTGGCGCTCCGCCGGGTCGAGGCGGCCGCGGGCAGCACGATGCTGGAGGTGCTCGACCGCTGCGGGGTGCGGCTGCTGCCCAACACGGCCGGCTGCCAGACCGCCCGGGAGGCGGTGCTGACCGCCCAGCTCTCCCGGGAGGCGTTCGGGACCGACTGGATCAAGCTGGAGGTCATCGGCGACGACCGCACGCTGCTCCCCGATGCCGTCGAGCTGATGGACGCCGCCGAGCAGCTGGTCGCCGACGGCTTCACCGTGCTCGCCTACACCACCGACGACCCGATCCTGGGCCGGCGGCTGGCCGACGTCGGTTGCGCCGCCGTCATGCCGCTGGGCGCGCCGATCGGCAGCGGGCTGGGCATCCGCAACCCCTACAACATCGCGCTGCTCCGCGAGGAGGTCAGCGTGCCGGTGGTGCTGGACGCCGGCATCGGCACCGCCTCGGACGCCGCACTGGCGATGGAGCTCGGGTGCGACGCGGTGCTGCTGGCGTCGGCGGTGACCCGGGCCCGGGAGCCGGTGCAGATGGCGCTGGCCATGCGGCAGGCCGTCGAGGGCGGCCGGCTGGCCCGGGGCGCGGGCCGGATCCCGCGCCGCTGGCTGGCCGAGGCGTCGACGTCGATGCAGGGGCTGCCGGAGCTGTGAGCCTGCCGCGGCTGCTCGTGCTCACCGACCGCACGCAGTGCCGGGGCAGCCTGACCGCCACCGTGGCCGCCTCCGTCGACGCCGGGGCCCGGGCGGTGGTGCTGCGGGAGAAGGACCTGCCCCTCGCCGAGCGGTCGCGGCTCGCCGGGCAGCTGCAGGCCCTGCTGGACCCGGTGGACGGCGTCCTGGTGTGGGCGGGGGCCGCCGGCAGTGCGGGGCGCTCCGCCGTCCACCTGTCGGCGGCCGACCCGCTGCCGGCGCCGCGGCCCGGCTGGCTGGGCCGCTCCTGCCACTCCGCCGCCGAACTGGCCCGGGCCCGGGCCGAGGGCGTGGACCACGCCTTCCTGTCCCCGGTGTTCCTGACCGCCTCCAAGCCCGGCCACGGCCCGGCCCTCGGGCTCCCGGGCCTGGCCGAGCTGATCCCGCTCGGGCCGCCCGTCTTCGCCCTGGGCGGCATCGGCCCGGACGACGTCCCCGGCTGCCTCGCCGCCGGCGCCTGGGGGGTCGCGGTGATGGGCGGGGTGATGCGCGACCCGTCCTCCGTACACGATCATCTGGCCGCACTGGCCGCACTGGCCGACTGAGCGGGCGACGCGCCGCTCGACTGGCGCGACCCACCCCGGACCGGTGAGGTGGGCATCACATCGAGTTCATGATTAGACCTGTCTCTGCCGAGACAAGACAGGGGTTCGCCGTGATGCAAGCCGCGGCCAGACAGCGAGGAGACCGGGTGACGGGCGAGCGCACCAGCCTTGCGTGGCCGTCGTCCCCTCCACCACCGGCCGAGGACGGCTGGGAGTGGACGCTGAGCACCGTGGCCGAACTCCCCAGGGTCCGTGCCCAGTTGCGCCGCGGGCTGGCCGAGGAGTCCCGGGGCGACCGTGCGGCCGCCGAACTCGACGAGGCCGTCGTCCTGGCGTTCGACGAGATGGCCTCCAACGCCCTCCGGCACGGGGGTGGCGGGGTGCTCGCCCGCGTCCAGCGGACGCCGCAGGCCTGGTTGATCGAGGTGCGCGACTCCGCAGCCCAGCGCCCTCCACAGCCGGCTGTCGGGCGTGACCCCAGCCTGGGCGGGCTGGGCCTGTACCTGATCGCCGAGATGGCCGACGCGCACGGCTGGCACCTCACCGGAGACCAGAAGAGCGTCTGGGCGTTGCTCCCCCGCCGCTGAGCCGGCTCAGGTCAGCAGCGCAGCCGGACGGCGACCAGTGCGACGTCGTCCTCCGACCCCTGCGGGCGCAAGCGCGCGACGATCGCGTCCAGCAGTTCCTCCAGCGGCAGCTCCCCCAGCTCGGCGAGCAGCCCGACCAGCCGGGCAACGCCGTCGTCCAGCGGCAGGTCGGAGCCCTCGACCAGGCCGTCGGTGTACAGCAGCACGGTGGAGCCGGGGTCGAGCACCGTCACCTGTTCCCGCCGGGAGGTGGTCGGTTCGACCCCGAGCATGAGGTCGGCCCGTTCCGTGGCCAACACCTCCACCCGGCCGTCGGGGGTGTGCACCAGCAGCGGCGGGTGGCCGGCGTTGGACCAGCGGAGCCGGGTCTCGCCGCGGACCTGGTCGACCTGCTCCAGCCGGGCCACGGCCGCGGTGGCCAGGGTGCGCACCTGCAGCCCCTCCATCGCCAGGTCCAGGTCGGAGAGCACCGCCGCCGGTCCGCCACCGCTGCTGTAGGCGATGCCGCGCAGCAGGCTGCGCAGCTGCCCCATCGCCGCGGCGGCGACCGTGTCGTGGCCGACGACGTCGCCGATGGCCACCACCGTCGCCCCACCGGGCTGGAGGAACGCGTCGTACCAGTCACCGCCCACCTGGGCGGCCTGGACGGCGGGCACGTACCGCACGGCGATCTCGGCGTGCTCGGGCTCAGGGGGGTCGGTGAGCAGGCTGCGCTGCAGCTCCTCGGCCATCCGGCGCTGCTGCTCCTGCAGTGCCGCGCTGTCCAGCGCCACCGCCACCCGGTCGGCGACCTCGCGCAGCAGTTCGCGCTCCCGGGCGTCCATCGGGGCCCGGTCCCGGCCGCGGTACAGGGTCATCGCCCCGAGCACCCGCCCCCGGGCGACCAACGCGAGCGCCACCGCCGTGCCGGGGTCCAGCGTCCAGTAGGCCTCCCGCACCTCGCCGGCCGGCAGCACGTTGCCCACGGCGGCCGCCATGTCGGGGACGACGGTGAGCTCGCCGGTCGCCAGGGCGGCCACGATCGGGGCGGTGTTGGTGAGCGCGGCCAGCCGGAGCCGGGCATAGCTGGCCGCGACCGGGCGCGCGGCGGGGTCCCGGTGCCAGCTGGCCACGTCGTGCAGCCGGCCGTCCTCCTCGACCAGGCTGGCGATCGCCCAGTCGCAGAGGCCGGGCACCACGGCCTGGGTCAGCTCCTGCAGCGCGCCGCTCGCGCCGCGCCGGTCGATGAGGGCGGTGGACAGGGTGTCCGACACCCGGGCGAGGAGGGCGAGGCGCTCGGCGTCCCGTCGGGTGGCCTCCTCCGCGCGGCGACGCTCGGAGATGTCGAGGAAGTACACCGACAGGCCCTCGGCGCTGGGCCAGGCCCGCACCTCGTACCAGCTGTCCAGCGGCGGCGGGTACCACGCCTGGAACACCGAAGGCTCGCCGCTCTCCATCGCCTGCCGGTAGTGCACCTCGAAGTCGCTGCCCACCGCATCGGGGAAGAACTCCCAGAGGTCGCCGCCCAGGAGGACCTCCCGCCCACTGCCCAGCAGCCGCTCGGCCTCGACGTTGACGTAGGTGAACGCCCAGTCCCGGCCGAGGGAGAAGAAGGCCGCCGGCATCGACTCGAGCACCCGGGAGACCTGCGTCTCGGCCCGCCGCCGCTGGGTGGAGTCGTGCGCCACCCCGACGACCCGGACGGCCGTCCCCGCGTCGTCCAGGACGGCGCGGCCCCGGGCGCGCACCCAGCGGACCTCACCGCTGGGCAACCGGACCCGGTGTTCCTGGTCGAATCCCTCGCCGGTCGTCAACGCCGTGCTGATGGTCGCTCGCACGCCCTCCGCGTCGTCCGGGTGCAGCCGCTCGATCAGTGCGCTCAGCGTGCCGGGGAAGGCAGGGCGGTCCCAGCCGTAGACGGCGAGCAGCCGGTCGTCCCACGTCAGCTGGTCCCCGACGGCGTCCCAGTCGAAGCTGCCGATCTCGGCCGCGTCGATGGCCAGGGCCCACCGCCACCCGGCGGCCTCCGACTCGGCGCTGACCTCGGCCAGCCGGAGCTCCGCCGCGACGCACTCGGCGAGCAGCTCCAGCACGGCGACGTCCCGGTCGGTCCAGTCCCGGGGCGCTGCGCCGAAGACGCACAGGGCGCCCTGCCAGCCGTCCAGCGGCACCCCCAGGTAGGCACCGACCTCACCTGCGCTGATCGGCAACCGGTCCGCGACCCGGGGGTCCACCGCCGCGTCCCGGACGACGAGTGGCTGCCCCAGCTCGACGGTCACGGCACACAGCGACGCGGCCAGCGGGAGTTCGGTACCCGGCCGCCCGGCGCCCGGACCGCTGACGACGGCCGCAGTCTGCACCTCACCGATGAGTGAGACCTGGGCGACGTCGGGCCCCAGCAGCCGGACGGCCAGGTCAGCCAGCCGCTGCACCACAGGGCCGGCGGCCACCGCCGCAGCACGGGCAGCTGCCCCGCGGGCGGGGTCGTCCAGCGCCATCTGTCCCCCGCCCTCGCTCCCGTGCGACTCGGACGGGGCCCCTCGCCGCCGCAACCGGACCCGATCATGCCTGCTCGCGCCCGGAACGGTCGCGGGGGCGTGCCGCGCGGATCCCCCGTCGGCGAGGGACGATGGCCGGGTGCAGGGAACCGCCGCCCCCCGGTCGCCGAACCGGCGGCCGAGTCGATGGGATCCCCGGTCCTGGTCCGGTGCCCTGGAGCGCACCTGGGCCCGGAACCCGCAGATCGGCCTGGCCCTGCGGGCCGCCGTCGCGGCGACGATCGCCTGGGCCCTCATCCAGCTGCTGCCCCAGCCCGCACAGGAGTACCCCTACTACGCACCGTTCGGCGCGGTGATCGCCATCTCCAGCACGCTCGCCGGGTCGGCCCGGTCCACGGCGCAATCGGTCTCCGCCATCGCGATCGGCGCCGCGGTGGCCCTGGCCGTCGACGCGCTGGCCGTGCCGAACGTGGCCAGGATCGGCGTCGTGGTGACCGCCGGGATGCTCCTCGCCGGCTGGCACCGGCTGGGGGGCTCCGGCAGCTGGGTGCCCACCTCGGCGCTCTTCGTGCTGATCATCGGCGGCAGCGACCCGGTGGACTACGTGCTGGGCTTCGCCGGGCTCACCTTCCTCGGCGCGCTGATCGGGACCGCCGTCCTCGCCGTCTTCCCGCCGCTGCCGCTGGCGCCCTCGCAGACCGAGCTCGGCCGGTTGCGCGACCTGCTGGCCGCCCAGCTGGAGGACCTGGCGGACGGCCTGCAGCAGGAGCACCCGCCCACCGAGGACGAGTGGCGCGAGCGCATCCACACCATCGACCCCGTGCTGGCCCAGATGCGTGCGGCGGTGCAGCAGACCGACGAGGCCCGCCGGGGCAACCTCCGGGCCCGCCGGCACCAGCAGGACGCCGACCGGCAGTACGCCCAGGCCCGGGCGCTCGAGCGTCTCACCCTGATGGTGGAGGACCTCACCCAGCTGATCGCCGAGACCGAGACCGCCGACGTCTCCCACGTGGCGCTCGGCCCGGCGCTGCGGCCCTCCGCGGCCTCGGCACTGACCGGCCTGGCCGACGTGCTGCGCTCGGTGGAGGGGCCGGCGGCCGCGCCGGACACCACCCGCGCCGCCTACGACGAGCTGCACGCCCTCGAGGTGCAACTGCGGCGGGCCAGGCAGAGCACCGACGACGACCTGTTCGCGGCCAGCAGCGTCGCGCTGGCGATCCGGCGCTGCCTGGCCGCGGTCGTGCCCGAGGAGCTGGCCGAGGACGAGGCGCCGGACTGACCCGACCGACG
>NZ_JAPVBQ010000003.1:153938-155959 GCF_026968045.1 Modestobacter sp. VKM Ac-2977
GCCCAGCGACCGACGGCCCAGCGACCGACGGCCCAGCGACCGACGGCCCAGCGACCGACGGCCCAGCGACCGACGGCCCAGCGACCGACGGCTCAGCGACCGACGGCGTAGCCCTGCATGCCCCGGGGGTTGGCGCCGGCCCGCAGCACGCCCGTCTCCGGGTCGACCGACACCGCGGACAGCCGGCCCAGCGACCAGGGACCGGAGGCGGTGACCGAGTGGCCGCGGCGGCGCAGCTCGTCGATGGTCTCGTCCCCGATCCGGGACTCGACCACGACCTCGTCCGGCGTCATCTCCCGCGGGAAGAACGACGACGGGAATGCGGTGGTGTGCCAGGTCGGCGCGTCGATGGCCGCCTGGAGGTCCAGCCCGCCCAGCACGTGGGCCAGCCAGAAGCACAGCTGCCACTGCTCCTGCTGGTCACCGCCGGGGGTGCCGAAGGCGAGGGTCGGCACGCCGCCGCGCAGCGCCAGGGACGGGGTGAGCGTGGTGCGCGGGCGCTTGCCCGGCTGCAGCGAGTTGGGGAGCCCGGGCTCCAGCCAGAACATCTGTGCCCGGGTGCCCAACGCGAAGCCGAGCGAGGGGATGACCGGCGAGCTCTGCAGCCAGCCGCCCGAGGGGGTGGCCGAGACGAGGTTGCCCCAGCGGTCGACGACGTCGACGTGGCAGGTGTCGCCCCGGGTGGTGCCCCGCGTGTCGACGGTGGGCTCCCCGACGCCCGCGACCGGGCCGGCGGAGGCGCGGCCGCCGGCGGTGACGAACTCGGGGAGCCGGGGCGGGCGCCCCCCTGGCGAGCCGGGCCGCAGCTCGGTGCTGGCCCGGTCGCTGATCAGCGCCCGCCGTTGCTCGGTGTAGCTCGTGGACAGCAGGTCGTCCACGGGCACCTCGGCCGTGTCCCCGTACCAGGCCTCCCGGTCGGCCATCGCCAGCTTCACCGCCTCCACGCTGGCGTGGACCAGGTCGGCATCGGCGGTGCCCGACGCGTACCCGGCCCCGGCCCCTGCTGCCGGGTGGCCGTCCAGCATCGCGAGCGCCTGGAGCAGCGCCGGGCCCTGGGACCACGGCCCGGCCTTCGCGAGCGTCCACCCCTGCCAGTCGAGGGTGACCGGCGGCTCGTACCTCGGGGCCCAGCTGGCCAGGTCCTCACCCGTCAGGAAGCCGCGGTGGGCACGACCGGAGTCGTCCATCACCGGGGAACGGGAGAACTCGTCGATCGCCTCGGCGACGAACCCCGTGTACCAAGCCGCGAGTGCCGCGTCGATCTGCGCCTCTCGGGAGGGTCCGCGCGCTGCGTCGAGCAGTCGGCGGTAGGTCGAGGCGAGGACCGGGTTGCGGAACAGGCGGCCGGCGGTGGGGGGTGCTCCGTCGGGGGCGAGCCAGGTGGCGGCCGAGGTCGGCCAGTGGGTGCGGAAGTGCTCGGAGACCGAGGCGACGGTCGCGGCGACCCGGGGGTGGACCGGGTGGCCGTGCTCGGCGTACTCGATGGCGAAGCGGAGGACGGCGCCCAGCGGCAGGGTGCCGTGGTCGCGCAGGAGGGTCAGCCAGGCGCCGAGAGCGCCCGGCACGGTGGCGGCGAGGAGACCGGTGCCCGGGACCAGGTCGAGACCGAGGTCCCCGAAGGCGTCGATCGTCGCGCCGGCGGGGGCGACCCCCTGACCGGACAGGACCACGGGGACCCCCGCGCCGGCGGCTGCCCGCGGGCTCCGGGCGAAGAGGATCGGGACCTCGCCCCCCGGGCCGTTGAGGTGCGGCTCGACCACCTGCAGGGTGAGGCCCGCAGCGACCGCGGCATCGAACGCGTTCCCACCGGCCTCGAGGGTCGCCATGCCCGCGGCGCTGGCGAGCCAGTGCGTCGAGGCGACCATCCCGAAGGTGCCGGCGAGCTCCGGCCGCGTGGTGAACATGTAGCCACCCTAAAGAAGTGTGGCCGCTTCGCACTGCGAGGCGAGGGCGGTGCGGCAGGGGTGCTGGGCGCCTCCCGTGGCGGCACGACCTCGTCGTCGTCCGGAGCTCTGTGCCGG
>NZ_JAPVBQ010000003.1:156059-773089 GCF_026968045.1 Modestobacter sp. VKM Ac-2977
AGGTCGATGTCCGAGTGCCGGAGGTCGATGTCCGAGTGCCGGAGGTCGATGTCCGAGTGCCGGAGGTCGATGTCCGAGTGCCGGAGGTCGATGTCCGACTGCGTGCGCTCAGGGAGCGCCAGCAGCGTCAGCTGGTGCGTCCGGGGCGCGACCGGGCGGTCCCAGCTCAGGGAGGCGCCGTTGGGGCCACTGCCCCAGGCCGCGGCCCGCCGGCTCACGCTGCGCAGCCGGCTGACCAGCTGCCGCACCGGGGCGGTCAGCCGCGACGGGGGCGCGGCCAGCCGGGTGGGGGTGGTGAGCAGGTCGACGGAGAAGTCGGTGGCGAACTCGATCGCCGCCTCCAGCTCGTGGTCCACGGCCGGCGGCGCGGACGGAGCCGGGGCGCGCTCAGCCGCCGGGGCGACCGCCGGGACGGGCGCCGGGCGGGAGACGGACCGGTCCGGCCCGTCGGTCAGCCGGTAGACCGGCAGCGGCGTCGCACGCCAGGCCAGGTGCGCACCGTCCCCGCCGGCGCCCCAGGTGGCGGCGCGGCGGGCGAGCTGACGCCGCCGGGAGCGGGGCGGGCGCACCGGCACGTCGTGGTCCACCACGGGGTCGGGGCCCATGCCGAGCACGCCTACGGCGAGGCCGATCGCCAGGCCGAACGCCAGGTCGGTGGTGTTGGGCGCCGGGGTGTCGGTGCCGAACAGCCCGAGCCGACCGGTGTCCCGGGCAGTGGGCAGCTCGGTCGTCCGGACCGGTGCCATCTGGATCGCCATGTGCCGCCCTCCCGGGGAGTAGTCGCCGCGGCCGGGGAAGGGGCCGCGGGCAAGGAAGAAGTTACGGACGACGGAGCCCCGGGACCCCCGTTCAGGACACCCCCTCCCGACCGCGTGACCCAACCGTTGCCCGACCCCTCCGCAGCGGTCGATGACCCCCCTCCGGACCCGGGCACTTGTCGACAGACCTGGACGAAAGACCAGGTCAGCCCCACATCTGCCGGGCAATGACCTCGGGCGCCGATCCGGCGCACCGGCGTGTCGGGCCGGTCTGGTGGGATGGGCGGATGCGCACCCCGCTGGTGATCGACACCGACCCGGGCATCGACGACGCACTGGCCGTGCTGCTCGCGCTCGCCAGTCCCGAGGTCGACCTACAGCTGGTGACGACGGTGCACGGCAACGTCGGGCTCGCCGCGACCACCGAGAACGCGCTGCGGGTGCTGCACCTGGCGGGGCGGTCGGACGTGGCGGTGGCCGCGGGCGCCCGCACCTCGCTGGTCTTCCCCCAGCCGCAGCGTGCGGGCCACGTGCACGGGGCGGCGGGCCTCGGCGGCGTCGTGCTGCCCCCGTCCCCGGCCACGGTCGACCCACGGCCCGCGGTCGTGGCGCTGGCGGAGCTGCTGCTGGCCAGCGAGCAGCCGGTGACCGTGGCCGCGATCGGCCCGCTGACCAACATCGCCCTGCTGCTGGGCGTGTACCCCGAGGCGGCGGCGCGGATCGGCCGGCTGGTCGTGATGGGCGGCTCGGCGACCCGCGGCGGCAACGTCACCGCAGCCGCAGAGTTCAACGTGTGGGCCGACCCGGAGGCCGCCGCAGCGGTGTTCGGTGCGGGCCTGCCGACCGTGCTCGTGGGGCTGGACGTCACGCTGCCCACGGTGCTCACCGCGGCGGGGATCGCCCGGTTCGCCGCGGCCGGCCCGGTCGGCGCCCAGGCGGCGGCGGTCCTGCAGCAGTACGTCGACCACGCCCGCAGCAGCTACGGCGTCGAGGGCGTGGTGGTGCACGACGCCCTGGCGCTGACCGAGGCGATCGTGCCGGGCACGCTGACGGCCGTGCGCCGGGACATCGTCGTGGACACCGGGCACGGGGCCGGGCGCGGGCAGACCCTGGTGGACCGCCGGACGACGTCGTCCTCGGCCACCGCCGTGGCGGTGGCCGAGGGCGTCGACAGCGAGGCGGCGGTGGAGTTCCTGGTCAGCCGGATGTGCGGGCTGGCCGAGCGGACCTGATCAGGCCGGCTCGACGAGCCCCTCGGAGACCATCCACTCCAGCGCGACGTCCCCGGGCTGCTCGCCGGCCACGTCGACCTGGGCGTTCAGCTCCTGCAGCACGTCGTTGGTGAGCAGCGGGGTGATCTGCCCGAACAGGTCGGCGAGCTCGGGGTGCTCCTCGAAGGTCTCGGTGAGCAGCACCGGCGAGATGTTGTAGTTGGGGAAGAACGCCCGGTCGTCCTCCAGCACCGTCAGGTCCAGCGCCGGGATCCGGCCGTCGGTGGTGAAGACCTCGCCGAAGTTGCACGCACCCTGGTCGGTGGCCTCGTAGACCGCGCCGGTGTCCAGCGTGCTGACGTTGTCCCGCGGCACGCCCTGCTCGTCACCGAGCTCCAGGCCGTAGGTCTCCAGCATCGGGACGAACCCGTCGTTGCGGCTGGCGAACTCGCTCTCCACGCAGAAGGTGCGCTCCTCCACCGGCAGCTCGGCGATCTCCGACAGCGTGCTGATCCCGCCGAGGTCGTCGACCGCCTCGCTGCGGACGGCGAAGGCGTAGGTGTTGTTGGCCTCCGCGGGCGGCAGCCAGGTCAGGCCGTTGGCCAGCTCGGCGTCCCGGACGGCCTCGTACTGCTCCAGCGGGTCCGCGATCGGCGCGGTCTCGCCGAGGTAGGAGAGCCACGCGGTGCCGGTGTACTCCCACTCCATGTCGATCTCGCCGTTGACCATGCCCTGGCGAGCCGGCACGGAGCCGGGGATGTTGGTGCGGTCGACGACGTCGAACCCGGCGGTCTGCAGCGCGATCACGGCGATCTTGCCGAGGATCAGCTGCTCGGTGAAGTTCTTCGACCCCACCACGATCTCCTCGCCGGCCACCCCCTCGATCGGCTGGATGTCGGCCGGCGCGGAGGCCGGGGTGTACTGCGTGGCGGCCTGCAGACCGCACCCGCTGAGCAGGGTGGCCGCCGCGAGGGAGAGGGCGGTGGTCGCGCGCGTGCGCATCAGAGTCCCTTCGGTCGGGCGACGTGCTCCACGACGCGGCCGAGCCAGTCGATGGCCAGCGCGAGCAGGGCGACGAGGACGGCACCGCTGAACAGCAGACTGTCCAGCGAGAGGTTGATGCCGGTGGTGATCAGCTGGCCCAGCCCGCCGCCGCTGATGAAGGTCGCCAGCGTGGCGGTGCCGACCAGCAGCACCAGGGCGGTGCGGACGCCGGCCAGGATGACCGGGACGGCCAGCGGCAGCTCCACCCGCAGCAGGACGGCGACGGCGCTCATGCCCATCCCCCGGCCGGCCTCGACCAGGCGGGCGTCGACGCCCTGCAGCCCGACCATGGTGTTCCGCAGCACCGGCAGCACCGTGTAGAGCACCAGGGCCACGACCGCGGACCGGAAGCCGAACCCCAGCCAGGTGGCCAGCAGCACGAACAGCCCGATCGCCGGGGCGGCCTGGCCGGTGTTGGCCACGCCCAGCACCAGCGGCGTGGCCCGACGGAACGGCCCGCGGGTGAGCAGGACGCCCAGCGGGATGCCGATCAGCAGCACGACGACGGCGGCGAGCAGGGTCAGCTGCAGGTGCTCGACGATGCTGCGGCCCAGCACGCTCCAGCCGAGCTGCCGCTGCTCGGTGTCGGCGAGCTCGGCGGTCGACCGCCAGACGACGAAGGCCAGCACCCCGGCCAGCACGAGGACCGGCTGCACGAGCAGTCCCCGCCAGGCACCGCGGGCCTCGTCCGAGCCACCGCGGACCGGCGTCTGGGTCTGGGCGAGCGCGTCGTCGACCTCGGTGTCGGGGTACGCCTCGGTGGCCGCGGGGCGGGGCGCCGTCATCCCTCCACCTCGTCGCGGGTGCGCTGGATCGCGGCCATCACCGTCTCCACCACCATGACGCCGGCGACGCCGTCCCGTCCGGTCACGACGACGCCGCCCTGGCTGGCGGCGAGCATCGTGTCCAGGGCGTCGTTGAGGGTGGAGCGCAGCCCGACCACCGGGAGCTTCTCGTCCACGGTGTCCGGCACGGTGGCCACCCGGGACAGCTCCGCCAGCGACGGCCAGCTGATCGGCCGGCCACGGCGGTCGGTGACCACGACGTACTTCTCCCCGGCGGCCGACGCGCGGCGGACGACCTCGGCGGCGTCCTCGCCGACCTTTGCCTGCTGGGGGTGGATCAGCTCGACGTCCCCGACCCGGGTCAGGGTCAGCTGCTTCAGGGTCGCGCCGGCGCCGACGAAGTCGGCGACGTACTCCTCCGCCGGGTCGGCGAGGATCGCCTCCGGGGTGTCGTACTGCACCACGCGGGCGCCGACGTCGAAGACCACGATCCGGTCGCCGAGCTTGACCGCCTCGTCGAAGTCGTGGGTGACGAACACGATCGTCTTGCCCAGCTCCTCCTGGATGCGGATCAGCTCGTCCTGCAGGCGCTGGCGGGTGATCGGGTCGACCGCGCCGAACGGCTCGTCCATCAGCAGGACGGGCGGGTCGGCGGCGAGCGCCCGGGCGACCCCGACGCGCTGCTGCTGGCCACCGGAGAGCTCACGCGGGTAGCGGTCGCGGTACACCTCGGGGTCCAGGCCGACCAGCTCGAGCAGCTCGTCGACCCGGGCGGCGATCCGCTTCCGGTCCCACTTGAGCATCCCCGGGACCAACCCGATGTTGGTGCCCACGGTCATGTGCGGGAAGAGCCCACCGGCCTGGATGACGTACCCGATCCGGCGGCGCAGCTGGTCGGCGTCCTGCCCGGTGACGTCCTCGTCGCCCAGGAAGATCTTCCCGCTGGTGGGCTCGACCAGCCGGTTGAGCATCTTCAGCAGCGTGGTCTTCCCGCAGCCCGAAGGGCCGACGAACATGACGATCTGACCGGCCGGGATGTCCAGGTCGACCGAGTCGACGGCCGGCTTCCCCTGCCCGGAGTAGCTCTTGGTCACGCCCTCGAGCCGGATCGACACGCCGCTGACCTGGCGCTCGGTGCTGGTGGATGCAGGTGCGGCTGCGGTGGCGCCGCCGCGCTCAGCGGTGGTCTCAGACACGGATGCCCCTCGAGGTGGTCAGGCGACCGACCAGCACGAGCACCACGTCCAGGACGAGGGCGAGCAGGACGATCGCGATGGTCCCGACGAGCGTGGCGTTCAGTGCGTTCGCACCGCCCAGCCGAGAGAGTCCGGAGAAGATGAAGCTGCCCAGGCCGGGGCCGAGCACGTAGGCGGCGATCGCGGCGATGCCCATGACCATCTGGGTGGAGACCCGGATGCCGGCCAGGATCACCGGCCACGCCAGCGGCAGCTCGATCCGCAGGAGCGTGCTCATGCGGCTCATCCCGATGCCGCGGGCCGACTCCACCAGCGAGCGGTCGACGCCGGCCAGGCCGACGACGGCGTTGCGCAGGATCGGCAGCGCCGCGTAGAACGTCACCGCCAGCACGGCCGGGGTGATCCCGAACCCGAAGGGCGCCAGCAGGATGCCCAGCAGCGCGAAGGACGGGATGGTCAGCCCGATGGCCGAGAGGCCGTTGGCCAGCCCGGTGAGCCGCGGGCTGCGGTAGGCCAGCACCGCCAGCCCGATCGCGATCACGGTGGCCAGCAGCACGCACTGCACGACCAGGCTGACGTGCTGGAAGGCCTGGAAGGCGATCAGCCCGCGCCGGTCGACCAGGTACTCCCACATCGGCCCACCCCCTCTCCGCACCCGGCCACGCTGGGCCGGGTGGTCGTCCTGATGGCGCCGCACTCGGTCCGGCGAGGACTCGGGCGGCCTGGTGGGCGTGCGCCCCCGGCGCGCACGGCGCGGCTGCGGGGTGCTCCACCGCCGGACACGGGCCGTACCGCACCGGCGGCCTCGTTTCGGCCGTGTGTCACCGTGTCACACCCGTCCCACGGATGGCGAGCTCGACAGGTGACGAAGTGATGACGTTCCTGACCGGGTACGGCGACTGGCGTGCCTCGATCGGGGTAGTGACTCGGCCCGGTCCGCTCCGCGGGCAGGTGCCGACGGAGACGATCGGTGGCGGACACGAACGTGTCCCGGTCTGGAGGAGGACCCATCAAGACGGTCAGGTCGGCAGCCGACGAGGCGCCGTTCCAGGTGCGGCTCGCCGACGGCCCGGAACCGGGGCAGGTCGTCGCCGCCGTGTCCGGCGAGCTGGACGCCGCCAGCAACCCGCTGCTGCAACAGAGCCTGCTGGCTGCGCTGCGTCAGGCGGAGCGCCTGCTCACCATCGACCTGTCCGGGGTCACCTTCTTCGGGTCCGCCGGGGTCACGGCGTTGGTGTGGGTGAGCCAGCACCCGGAGGCCGCCGGCAAGCACGTCGGGGTCATCGCGACCAGCCGCATCGTCACCGGGCCGCTGGAGCTGACCGGCCTGCTCCTGCGACTGGACGTCCAGGGGATGCCGGGCGTCGCCGCCGGCCCGCACGACAGCGAGGACCGGGCGCGGCGCTGACCGCGCCGAGCCGACACGTGACCCCCCGTGCTGCACGCGCCCCCTGCGTCCGCCACCATGGTCCCGGCGAGGACACCGGCCGGCGGGAGGCCCCAAGAGTGAGTGCACTGGTCTGGCCGGCGGCCGACGTGCCCCGCGAGGACGGCGACGTCTGGCGGTGGGAGCTCCCGACGGTGCACGACGCGTCCCGGGTCCGGATGGACCTGCGGGCCCGGCTCGCGCACCCGTCCCTGGCGGCCCGGTCCACCGAGGATGCCCGTGAGGGCCTCCTGCTGGTGTTCGAGGAGCTCAGCTCGAACGCGCTGCGGCACGGTGGTGGCGCCGTGGTGGCGCTGATCGTCGCCGTCCCGACCGGTTGGCTGATCGTGCTCACCGACGGCTCGCCCGACGCCCCGCCGCGCCCTGCGGTCGACCGCGACCCGGCGTACGGGGGGATGGGGCTGCCGATGGTGGCCCAGCTGTCGGTCGACTACGGCTGGTGCAGCGACGCCGGACGCAAGCACGTGTGGGCCCGGCTGCCCTCCGGGCTGCCCGCCGCCGCGGTCCCCCGGCCGCGCTCCTCCTCCGGCCCGGCAGGGGCCTGAGGGAGGGCCTCGGCCCGGAGCTCAGCTCCGCACCACCGTCACGTCGCTGAACCCCTCTGCGGTGCTCGGCACGGTGAGCCGCCCGGCCACGCTGTACAGCCCGACCAGCGGCACCCTCGCCCGCCCCTCCCGGGCCTCGTTGCGGGCCCGGCAGGTCTCCAGCGGGACGTCGAGGAACACCGCCCGGGCCGGGACGCCGGCGGCTGCCGCCAACGCGACGAGCGGTGCGCGTTCGGCCGGCGACGGCGAGGTGTTGTCGACGACGACGCTGGCGCCCTCGGCGAGCAGTGTGGCCACGGTCCGCTGCTGACGGGCCTCCCGACGCCGGGCGTTCGGCCAGTGGTCCTTGCTGACCACCGCATGTGTGCCGGCCAGGTGCTCGGTGACCCACCTGGACTTGCCCGACCCCTGCAGGCCGACCATCACCACGAGCTCCTGGCGTGCCATGGCCCATCCGGTACCCGCCCCGGCCCAGGCAGTCGCTGCGGGGTTGCGCGGCCACGGCACCGGGCATGGAGGGGCATCTGTCCCGAGACCCGAGGAGGACCCCGTGTTCCCGGCCGAGAACATCCGTGACTGGCGCACCCTGAACGTCGTCGACCCGGACGGGAGCAAGATCGGGACGTTGGAGTCGGTGTACGTGGACACCACCACCGACCAGCCGTTCTTCGCCGCGGTCATCACCGGCTTCATCGGCCGGCGCCAGTTGACCTTCGTGCCGCTGACCGGCGCCACCGTGGCCCCCGACCACATCCGGGTCACCGTGTCCAAGGACCTCACGAAGAACGCGCCGTCCATCGACACCGACGGCGAGCTCACCGTCGAGCAGGAACCCGACGTCTTCGCGCACTACTCGATGCCCTACACCGGCGGCGTGCGCCGGCTGGCCCGTCGATGACGAAGGGCCCCGTCCCCCACCCGCTCGAACGCTGAGGGCCCCCACCGGGGGCCGGGTGTGTCGTCTCGCAGGAGGCAGGGGCGGGCCCTGTCAGCCTCGGCGGGCGGTGAAGAGACCGGCGGCGTCCCGCAGGCTCTTGGTCGGGCGCAGCCAGGCGCCGTCCGTCGGCAGCGCGTCCAGCCGGACGCGGTCCAGCGGCTCGACGAACGCCCCGGGCACGTCCTCGATGTCGACGAACTGCAGCAGCTCGGAGCTGATCGCGTAGCCGGCGACCTCGCTGAACGCGACGACGACCACCTCGGTGCCCGCGCGCGCCAGGTCCTCGAGCGGCTCGGCGAAGTTCCGGCCGTCACCGGAGAAGACGACCAGGCGGCGCAGCTGGTGGCTGTGCGCCCGCACGCTGATGTGGTCGAGCATCGACTGGTCGATGTCGTCGTCGGGCTGGAGCTTGGGCCGGGCGAAGACGGCGTAGCCGAAGCTGCGCAGCGCCTCCACCCAGCGCTGCAGGGAGGTGGCGTGCTGCGGTGGCACGTTGGCGAAGACGCAGGCCTCCACCTCCGGCGGCTGCACCGCCCCGAACTCCTCGGCGCCCTCGACGAACCACGCGGCGATCGCGTCGAACCGCGGCCGGGACGCCGCGGTCGGGCGCGCGCCGATGACGTTCGCCAAGGTCATGTCGATGTTCGGCGCGTCCCACACCAGCAGGTCCAGCGACGGGCGCGGCCCCTCGGCCGAGAAGCCCTCGTGCCCGTCCACCGATCCGGTCGCGTCGTCGAGGATCTCGGTCATCGGCCCAGTCTGCCGGTCGGGGTCCACCGGCGGGCCCGGTGGGCGCGCGACCGTGGTGGGCGT
This sequence comes from Modestobacter sp. VKM Ac-2977, assembly GCF_026968045.1. Lineage (GTDB taxonomy): Bacteria > Actinomycetota > Actinomycetes > Mycobacteriales > Geodermatophilaceae > Modestobacter. Next base: position 164,796 of record NZ_JAPVBQ010000003.1, read on the forward strand.
GCCGCCCGGGGCGGTCGCCCGTCGCCGACGGCGGCCGGTCACCGGACCGCTCCGACGCACCGACGACGGCATCGCGACCAGCTCACCCCGGCACCGTACGAGACGCACCGGACGCTCAGGTCGTGATGGTCACCAACCGCTTGATCGCCAGCAGGGCCAGCGGCGCGTAGCCGAGCACCAGGGGCGTGAAGCCGCTGATCCGCAGGCCGGTCGTCGTCCCGCCGTCCGGGCCCGCGCCCACCCAGTGCGCCAGCCCCAGCCGGGTCGGTCCGACGGTGACCTGCCAGCTCCACCACCTCGCCGCGTCGGACACCTCGTCGACGACGAACGGGACGGAGGTGCGCAGCGGGTCGTACACCCGGCCGGTGACGCCCTGGGCGATCCGGGGGGCGGTGGCCTCCACCCGGCTGATCTGCGGTGACCACTCCGGCCAGCGGGCAGGGTGGACGAAGCGGTCCCACACCTCGCCGGGGTCGACCGGGCCGGTGGCGTGCAGGGTCACGGTGGTCACCCCGGACGGGTGCCCGCCCAGCTGCCGACTGACACCCGGGCGGGCTGATGGCCGGGATCCGCCCCCGAGAGTGACCCAGGCCGGTCCATCCGCGCCCGACCAGCATGACCCGCGCCCGCCCACCGCGCAGGTCCGGTTCCACGTGGAACCCCCGACCAGCGAGGACCGGACCGGACGCGAGGATGGCGGCGTGCCCGGGTCCTCCCCCTCAGCGGTCCTCCGTGCGATGACGGCGGCCGACTGGCCCGCCGTCCGCGAGATCCACGCCGCCGGCATCGCCACCGGCCTCGCCACCTTCGAGACCGAGCCACCGACCTGGGCGGCCTTCGACGCCTCCCGCCTGCCCGGTCACCGGCACGTGGCCACCGACGGCACCGGCGCGGTCCTCGGCTGGGTGGCGTGCAGCCGTGAGTCGCCGCGGGCGGCCTACGCCGGCGTGGTCGACCACTCGGTCTACGTCGCACCGCACGCGGCCGGCCGGGGCATCGGGCGGCTGCTGCTGCAGCGGCTGATCGACTCGACCGAGGCCGACGGCATCTGGACGATCCGGGCCGGGGTCTTCCCCGCCAACACGGCCAGCCTCGCACTGCACGAGCGGCTCGGCTTCCGGGTGGTCGGCCGTCGGGAACGGATCGGCCGCCGGGTCGTCGACGGGCGGGCGAGCTGGCAGGACGTGCTGTTCCTCGAGCGCCGCAGCCGGGTGGTGGGCCGGGACGACGACCCGGCCTGACCCTCCGTCAGGCCGGGGGGCCGCCGAGCAGGAGCTGGCGCAGCAGGTGCAGGGCGAGCGTCGTCGTCCGCTGACGCACCGCCTCCCGCGACCCGAGCAGGGTCAGCGAGCGGGCGACCGCGCCGGCCGGGCCGGCGGCGGCCAGGTGAACGGTGCCGACCGGCTTCTCCGCCGTGCCGCCACCCGGACCGGCGATCCCGGTGACGCCCACCCCGACGTCGGCGCCGAACCGGCGCCGGGCGCCCTCGGCGAGCGCGGCGGCGACCTCCGGGCTGACCGCACCACCGCGGGACAGCGTGCCGGCCGGCACGTCGAGCAGCTGCGTCTTGGCGCTGTCGGCGTAGGCGGCGACCCCACCGAGCACCCGCGCCGAGGAGCCCGCCGGTGCGGTGAACCGCGCGGTGAGCAGCCCGCCGGTGCACGACTCGCCGATGCCCACCGTCCACCCCTGCTCGTCCAGCGCGGCGGCGACCAGCTCGTCCACGGTGGGCCCGGCGCTGAACAACGTGTCGCCGAAGTCGGCGGTGACCGCCTGCACCAGCCGCTGGTGCGCCGGTTCGGCGTCCGGGCCGTAGCGGGTCACGATCTCCAGCTCGCCGTCCCGCAGGCAGGTGGTGATCTCCAGGCCGGTCACCTGGTCGTCGACCCGGCGCAGGGTGGCCGCCAGCTCGGACTCCGGAGTACCCCACAACCGCAGCGTCGACTGGCGCAGCTCGGTGGCCCCGGCCAGCGCCCGGCGCACCGGCTCGACCGCCAGCGCCGCCGGCCACATGCCCTGCAGCTCCGACGGGGGCCCGGGCAGCACCAGCACCGGGGGGCCGGTCCGGCCGTCGGCCACCGGGACGACGAGGCCCGGCGCCGTGCCGACCGGCTCCAGCACCGTCGCGCCCGCCGGGACCTGCGCCTGCTTGGCGACCCCGGCCGCGGTGGACGCAGGGTCCATCCGCCAGCCGCGGCGGGCGCTGAGCCGGGCGACCACCTCGGCGATCCGCTGCTCCAGAGCCGGGTCCAGCGCCGAGGGCCGGCCCTGGAAGTCACCGACCAGGGCGGCGGTCAGGTCGTCGGCCGTGGGGCCCAGGCCGCCGGTGGTGATCACCAGGTCGTTGCCCGCGCCGGCCAGGAAGGCGAGGGCGGCCCGCAGGTCCTCGGGCCGGTCCCCGACGACGACCACCGCACCGACGTCGACGCCTCGGGCGCGCAGCGCCTCGGCCAGCCACGGCCCGTTGCGGTCGGCCACCCGTCCGGTGAGCACCTCGGTGCCGGTGACGACGATGCCCGCGCGTGCTGCCACGGGACCGACCCTAGGCGGGCGGCCGGACCACGGCGCGGGGGCAGGATCCCGATGGCCCTCCGCGGCTACGGTGTCCAGCGCCCTGCCCCGCCGTCCGGCCGGACTCGACCAGGCCGTCGGCGCCTCGGCGCACCCCACGAGGAGGACACGTGAGCCAGCCGCACCCGCCGATCCCCGAGCCACAGCCGCAACCGCAGCCGCAGCCCGCACCGACCGGCGCGACCCGGCACCCCGCCGACGAGCCCGCCGGGGACCAGCACGCCACCACCGAGCACCCCGCGACCGAGCATCCCGTCACCGAGCCCGCGGTGACCGGCACGACCGACGATCCCCGTACCCAGTCGATCCTGCTGCCGCCCAGCCAGCGTCAGACGGTCGAGCCGGACGCCGGGGAGCACGGCAGCCACCAGCCGTACGAGCCCTCCTACGACCCGCCGACCGCTGTGCACGGGACCGGCCCGGTCGACGTCGGCACCGGGTCCACGCCCACCCCGCCGCCGGTCCCGGGCCCGGCCACCACCCCCGGCACCGCACCCGGCACCCCGTCAGCGGGGTCACAGGACGGGGGGTCCTCGTCGTCCTCGGTCCGTTCTCGGCTCGCCGCCGTCCGTTCCTCGGGCCGGCCCGGGACGGAGCTCGTGGCCCTCCTGCTCGGCGTGCTCGGGCTCGCCCTGCTCCAGCTGGGGCTGGCCCTCGACTTCGTCAACCAGTCGCTGTGGGACGTCGTGCCCACCTGGTCGGCGTTCGCCACCGTCGCCGCCCTCCTCGCGCTCGCGCCCTCGGTCGCTGCGCTGGCCGGGCGGCGGGAGTCCGTCCGGACGGCGTGGCGGGTCGGGGCCGGCGGCCTGGTCGGCCTCGCCGCCTTCTGGGTGCTGATCGCCCTCCCGATCGTCGCCAGCGACCGCGGCTTCTGGCTCACCCTCGCGCTGGCCGCCACGGGCGCCGCGGTGGTGCTGGCCCCGGGCCGCCCCGAGTGACCCGGGGCCGCGGCTGGTTCCTCGGCGCCGGGGTGCTCGCCCTCGCCTCGCTGGGGCTGCCGTGGGCCGGGCAGCTCTCCGGCGCCGGGCACCCGGCGCGGGTCGCCGTCCTCGCCGCGCTGGCCCTGGCGGTGGTGGGGCTGCGCCGCCAGCAGGGCCAGTGGCTCGCCGCCGCGCTGGCCGCCGCCGGTGTCGGGCTGCTGCTCGGCGGGATCGACGCGTCGTCCGGCCGGGTGGCACTGGCCGCCGCGGCGACCTGCCTGGTCCTCGGCTGCCGGGCTGCCGGGCACCGCCTGGTCCCGTCCCGGTGGACCGGGAGCACGGCGGGCTGAGCACGGGCACTACCCGCGCACCCGCACCGCCAGCACCGCGACGTCGTCGTCCACGGACCCGTCGAGTCCGGCGAGCAGCCGGTCGCACAGCTCCTCCAGCGGGAGGTGCGCCCACCGGGCGAGCGCCCCGGCCAGCCAGGCCGTGCCGTCGTCCAGCACCGCACCCCGGCGCTCCACCAGCCCGTCGGTGTAGAGGACGACCGTCGAACCGGGCACGAGCAGCTGGGTGTGGTCGCTGCGCAGGACGGACGGGTCGACGCCCAGCAGCAGGTCCGGCTCACGCTCCAGCACGGTGACCGTGCCGTCGGGGTCGAGCAGCAGCGGCGGTGGGTGCCCCGCGTTGCTCCAGCGCAGCAACCGGTCGCCGGTCCCCACCTCCTCGACCGTGGCCAGGACGCCGGTGGCGAGGGTGGCCACCTGCAGGTCCTGCAGCGCCCGGTCCAGCGCGCTGAGCACCGCACCGGGGGTGCCCCGGCGGCTGTGGGCGACCCCCCGGAGCACGTTGCGGACCTGCGCCATCGCCGCCGCCGCGTGCCGGTCGTGCCCGGTGACGTCACCGATCACCAGGGCGAGCCGGCCGTCGCCCAGCAGGAAGGCGTCGTACCAGTCCCCGCCGACCTGGGCCAGGGAAGCCGCCGGCAGGTACCGGACGGCGACCTGCAGGTCGTCGGCCTCGGGCGGCTCGGTGAGCAGGCTGCGCTGCAGCGCCTCCGCCATGCCCTCGACGACCGCGTGCTGGGCTCGCTCGTCGGCCCGGGCCCGGATCCGCTCCAGCGCCAGCGCGGACTGGCCGGCCAGCGCGTGCAGCAGCTCGAGGTCGCTCTCGGTCAGCGCCGGGGAGTGCATCCAGCCCACGCTCAGCGACCCGATCCGCCGGGAGCCGCTCTCCAGCGGCACCGCGGCCCAGGCCTGGACGCCGGTCACCTCGGCCACCCTGGCCAACTGCGGCGAGAACGCCTCGGTGGCCGCGCGGTCGGGCAGGACCACCCGCTCCCCGGTGCGGGCCGCGACGCAGCCGGGGTAGGGCGCGTCCAACGGCAGCACCGTCTCCGGGCCGACGCCGACCGGGACGAGGTCGTCGGTGCGCACCAGCCGCAGCCGGTCGGCGCCGTCGCACACCCCGAGCACGCCGCCGTGGGCCCCCAGCACCACCAGGCCGCGTTCGTTGACCACCCGGGCGAGGTCGTCGAGGGTCTCCGCCCGCCCCAGGGCCAGGGCGACGCCGGAGAGGGCGGCGAGCCGGCGTGCGGTGTCCGCCTCGGCCTGGCGGGCGACGCGGAGTTCGGCACTGCGGGCGAAGAGGTCGCTCTCCACCTCCAGCACCCGGCGGTGCCAGCGCTGCCCCCGGCCGCTGGGGTGGTCGGACATGGCCTGCTGGCGCACGTAGTCGGTGATGTCCTCGACCCGCTGGAGCAGGTGCCGGCAGCTCCCCTCGTCGTCCAGCACCGGGACGCTGATCAGGCTCCAGAAGCGCTTGGTGAAGCCGCCGGAGCCGTCGGGGATGTCGAACTCCTGGACGGGCAGCGTCTGCGGGCGGCAACTGTCCCGGGCCCGCTCGAGGGACGCCCGGATGCGGCTGCCACTGGCGTCGGGGGCGGTCGAGTCGGGGTTGCCGGGGAACGCCTCGAAGACCGGCCGCCCGACCAGCTCGGCCCGGGTCCGACCGGTGTTGGCCAGGTAGGCCGAGTTGGCGTCGACGATGACCAGCTCTGGCGTCAGCACCAGGTAGGGGGTGGGCATCGCGGCGAAGAGCGCCGCGTGATCAGGGGACGACGCCGCGAGGTCCGCGACAGGACCCGCGATGCCGGTCGGGTGGTCTGACCCGTTCGCCGCCGCGCTCACGACCCTGGATGCCCCCCCATGGCCACTGCCTCGTCGGACCGGGCCTGTGGCGGGCAACATACCGGCGCTGGGCACCGCCGGGGGCCGCTCGGCTCAGTCCTTGTCGGGCTTGCCGTTCCCGTTCCCGTTCCCGCCGCCGTTGCCGTTGCCGTTGCCGTTGCCGCCCGCACCGTTGCCGTTGCCGTTGGACGGGGACGTCCCCGGGTCGGGCGAGGTCTCGCCGTCGTCGGTCTCGCCGTCGGCCGTCTCGCCGTCGTCGGTCTCGCCCTGGCCCTGGCCCTGGCCCTCGCCCTCGTTCGCCTCGTCCTCGGCGCCGTCGTCACCCTCGGCCGACTCACCCGACTCGGCCGGTGCCTCCTCGACCGGCTCGGCGGTCGGGCGCCCGCCGGTCGTCGCAGTGGGCATCGGGGTGGGGACCTGGGTCGGCTTCGGAGCGGCGGTGGTCACCGGGGCGGGAGCCGGCTGCTGGACGACGGTGTCGACCGTCCGTTCCCGGCTCGGCCGGACGGGCGCCGGGGTGGCGCTCGGGGCGACGGCGTAGCTGACCAGGACCGTCTCGCCCGCCCGGAGCTCCGTCGCCAGCGGTGCGAGGTCGACGACCGTGCCGGGGTCCGCGGAGTCGGTCTCCACGGGCTGGACCTCGACGACCAGGTCGAGGGCCTCCAACTGGGCACGGACGGCGTCGACCGGACGGCCCAGGTGGTCAGCGGCGTCCAGGACCACGGTGGCCGGGGAGGCCACCACCTCCCCGGGGACCTCCACGGCGGCCGCGATCGGCGTCGTCCTGGTCGGGGCGAACGCCTGCAGCACGACGGCCGCCAGGCCGGCCCCGACCAGCAGCGCGACGAGCGGGACCAGCAGCCGGCCCAGGCCGCCCTGCGGAGCGGGACGGCGGGTCGGGCGCTCGGTGGCCGACGACGCCCCGGCCAGCGCAGCCGCGTCCGGCAGCAGCCAGAAGCTCTGGGTGTCGGTGCGCTGCACCGCCGGCAGCTCCCGCCCGGCGAGCACCTCGTCGATCGCCGCGACGACGGCCTCGCCGTCGGGGTAACGCTGGGCAGGGTCCTTGACGATGGCGCGCTCGACCAGCCGCCGCACGCCCTCGGGCAGCTCCGCGGGGAGCGGGGCCGGCTGGTCGCGCAGGTGGCGCAGCGCGATGGTCACCGAGTTGTCACCGTCGAAGGCGCGCCCACCGGTCAGGCACTCGTAGCCGACCATGCCCAGGGCGTAGACGTCGCTGGCCGCCGTGGCGTGTGCGCCCGCAGCCTGCTCCGGGGAGAGGTAGGACGCGGTGCCGACCACCTGGCCGGTCTGGGTGAGCGGGACGCTCCCGGCCGACCAGGCGATGCCGAAGTCGGTGATCTTGACGGTACCGTCCCACCGGACCAGCACGTTGCCCGGCTTGACGTCCCGGTGCACCACGCCGGCAGCGTGGGCGGCGGCCAACGCGGAGGCGGTCTGCCGGAGGACGTCGAGCGTCCGGTCCGGCGACAGGCGCTCCTCGCGGGCCAGCACGGTCGACAGCGACTGGCCCTCGACCAGCTCCATGACCAGGTAGGCCAGGTGCTCGCCCGAGCCGTCGACCGCCGACTCCTCGCCGTAGTCGTAGACAGCGGCGATGTTCGGGTGGCTCAGCGCGGCCGCGTGGTGCGCCTCCGCGCGGAAGCGGGCCAGGAACAACTCGTCGCCGGTGTACTCACTGCGCAGCACCTTGACCGCGACGGCCCGGTCGAGCAGCTGGTCGTGCCCGCGCCACACCTGGCCCATGCCGCCGGAGGCCAGCAGGGTCGCCAACTCGTAGCGGTTCCCGAGGCTCCTCCTCGTGGGCTCCACCACCGTGCGCCGTCCCCTCGTCCTGCCTCGTCAGAGGTGCGGTCCCCAGCCGGCTGGCGCTGGCGGGCTGGACGCACCGAGGGGGTGGATGCCCCGCCGGAGCGTTCGTACACATGCCGGCGACGGCTCGTCGGCCGACGTGCCCAACGTCAGGTCGACACGGACTGTTCCCGTGCGAGGCGCTCTCCCGCCGCCGCCAGCCAGTGAGCCGGGTCGGCCATGGCGCCCTCGACCGAACCGGCCAGGTCGGTCAGCGAGAGCGCACGGGCCACCGGCAGCTCCTCCGCCGCCACGACGCGGCCGGCGACCACCGCCACCGGCACCGCCGCACCGCGTGCCCGCTCGACCAGGTCGCCCACCACCTTGCCCCGCAGCGACTGGGCGTCGAACTGCCCCTCGCCGGTCACCACGAGAGCGGCGCCCCGCAGGCCCTCGTCCAGACCCGCGGCAGCGGCCACCGCCTGCGCGCCGCTGACGAACTCCGCCCCCCAGCAGGCCGCGAAACCGTAGGCGGTGCCGCCGGCCGCCCCGGCCCCCGGCGCCTCCCGGTCGCCCCCGAGCAAGTCGGCCAGCCGGGCCAGCGCCGCGTCGAGCTGGGACACCTGCGCGGGGTCCGCGCCCTTCTGGGGCCCGAACTGGCCGGCAGCACCCAGCGGCCCCAGGAGCGGCGCGGTGACGTCGACCAGGCACTGCACACCCCCGGCCGGCGGAGGGACCAGCCCGGCCAGGTCGACCCTGGCCAGCCGGGACAGGGCGCCGCCGCCGGGGGGCAGCGGCGCCCCGTCGGCGTCCAGGAACCGGGCGCCGAGCGCAGCCAGCGCGCCGGTGCCGCCGTCGGTGGTGGCGGAGCCGCCCAGGGTGAGCATCACCCGGTGCACGGCCGGATCGGCGAGCACGGCTGACAGCAGCTGCCCCAGCCCCCGGGTGGTGGCGCCCAGCGGGTCGGGCTGATCGAGCAGCGGCAACCCGGCCGCCCGGGCCATCTCCACCACCGCCGTCCCGTCGGGGAGCAGCAGCCAGGCGGCGTCCATCGGGCGCCCGTCCGGCCCGGTCACCCGCGCACTGCGCCAGCAGGCGGCCGGCAGGTCGTGCCCGAGGGCCTCGAGCGTGCCCTCACCGCCGTCGGCCAGGGGGACGGCGATCAGTTCGTCGTCGGGCCGCACCCGCCGCCAACCGGCAGCCAGCGCGTCGGCGGCCGCCGCCGCACCGAGCGTGCCCTTGAACGAGTCGGGGGCGATCACCACCCGGGTCACCCTCGGTCACCGTCGCCGTCGTCGCCGCACCACATGACCGGCAGCCTCGCCGGTGCCGGGGGCGGGCGGCAAGCCGGGCGGGTCGGGCCGGCGAGGAATGTGCCGCCCGGAGGTACCGATCGGCCCGGGAGCTGCCGAGGAGGACCCCGACGGCCGCTCGCGCAAGCCCACGACCAGGAGTGCAGGTCCGATGATCGGTGCCACGTCCACGTCCGCCACCCCCGCCCGGGCCCTTCGACCCGTCACCGTGAGCGCCGCACCGGCGCGCTGGCGGCGGAACGCGCTCGCCGCCCTCACCGCCGAGGACCGCGCGCTGCTCGCCCAGGCGACCGGCGTGCAGCTGACCGCGGACGGCGAGCGGGCCGACGGACGCGAGCTGGTGCCAGCCATCGCCTCCGCCGTCGCCCGGGACCGGCTGACCGGGCGGCTGCCCACCGACCGACCGGTCAGCCGGGGCTACCTGGAGCAGATGTGGGCCGCCCTGCCCCTGGGGCCGGGATCGGCCGGGACGATCAGCGACATCACCGCGGTGCTGGACGTGCTGGCCCGCCCGGACGCCCACCAGGCCCTGGCCCGCCCCGCCTGACCAGACCGCACCGTCCTGGCGGGTCGACCTGCGGGGCTGGTGCTCTGGTGCACCAGTGCAGCCAGAGCACCAGCGCGCCCGGGCTCGCGGCGCGGGAACGGCCGTACCAGCAGAATGGGCCGCGCCCGGAACGCCGTCAGCAGAGGAGCTGTCGATGCACCCTCAGGACACGCCGTCGACCAGCGAACGGACCGGCACCGACCGGACCAGCACCGCGCTGCCGGAGCAGGTCGGGGTGATCGGCGGCGGTCGGATGGGCGCCGGGATCGCCCAGGCGTTCCTCGTCGCCGGCGCACGGGTCGAGGTGGTCGAGGCCGGTGACGAGGCAGCCGAGGCCGCCCGCGGCCGGGTGTCGGCCGGCCTCGAGGAGGCCGCCCGACGCGGCAAGCTGACCGCTGAGGTCGCCGAGGTCCTCGGCCGGCTGACCCTGGTCGACTCGCCCGCCCAGTTGGCCGAGGACGCCGGCCTGGTGGTGGAGGCGGTGCCCGAGCGGGCCGACCTCAAGGTCGCGGTGCTCACCGCCGCGGAGGCGGTGCTGGGGCCGGACGCCGTCCTGGCGACCAACACCTCCTCGCTCTCGGTCACCGAGCTGGCCGCGGCGCTGCAGCGGCCGACGCGCTTCCTGGGCCTGCACTTCTTCAACCCGGTGCCGGCCTCGAAGCTGGTCGAGGTGGTCGTCGCGCCGGAGACCGCCGAGGACGTCGTCGCGGCCTCCCGCGAGTGGGTGCGCGCCCTGGGCAAGACCGACGTGGTCGTCCGCGACTCCCCCGGCTTCGCGTCGTCCCGGCTCGGCGTGCTGCTCGGGCTGGAGGCGATCCGGATGCTGGAGGAGGGCGTCGCCGACGCCGAGGCCATCGACGCGGCGATGGAGCTGGGCTACCGGCACCCGATGGGCCCGCTGCGCTCGACCGACCTCGTCGGTCTGGACGTGCGCCTCGCGATCGCCGAGTACCTCGCCGGCACCCTGGGCGAGCGCTTCACCCCACCCCAGTTGCTGCGTGACAAGGTGGCCGCCGGAGAGCTGGGCCGCAAGACCGGCCGTGGCTTCCACGACTACGCAGAGGACTGAGAGGACGACGATGTCCACACCCGGCTCCGAGCCCACCGTCACCCGCGCCGACGCCGACGGCGTCGCCACGCTGACCCTGCAGCGACCGGCGTTGTCCCACCGGCTGCGCACCGAGCTGCTCGCCCACGTGCGGGACGTGGCCGCGGACGAGTCGGTGCGCGCCGTGCTGCTCACCGGCAGCGGCCGGGCCTTCTGCGTCGGCCAGGACCTCGCCGAGCACGTCGAGGAGCTCCGCTCCGAGCGTCCGGACGCCGGGCCGTCGCTGTCGGTGGTCGAAGCCGAGTACAACCCGCTGATGCTGGCCCTGGCCGCACTGCGGGTCCCCCTCGTGGTGGGGGTCAACGGCGCCTGCGCCGGGGCGGGCCTGGGCATCGCGCTCGCCGGCGACCTGCGGGTCGCGGCCGCCGGCGCGAAGTTCACCACCGCGTTCACCGGCATCGGGCTGTCCAGCGACTCCGCGCTGGCCTCGCGGCTGGTCCACTGCGTCGGCGGGTCCCGTGCCACGGAGCTGTTGCTGCTCCCCGAGCCGTTCCTCGCCGAGACCGCCGCCGAGTGGGGCCTGGTGCACCGCGTCGTCCCGGCCGCGGACGTGCTCGCCGAGGCGACCGCGCTCGCCACCCGGCTCGCTGCCGGGCCGACCCGGGCCTACCGGGCGGTCAAGACGGTGCTGGCGACGGCGGCCACCGACAGCCTCGAGGACACCCTGGCGCTGGAGGCGAGCCTGCAGACCGACCTGGGGGCGACCGCCGACCACCGCGAGGCCGTCGAGGCGTTCCTGGGCAAGCGACCAGCGGTCTTCACCGGCCGCTGAGGGACGGATGCCCCCTCCCCGGGGGGGCCCGGGTTCCACGTGGAACCGCTAGCTGGCGGCGGTGCAGGCGGGGCAGACGTCGACGCCGGACACCGGCCAGTGCGCCTCGGTGGTCACCCGGGCCAGGGTCCCGCAGACGGTGAGCTCGCAGGCGCCGTCCAGGTCGCCGGGGGCCCGGTGCACCTCCACGGCGTGCCAGAGCGCGACGGTCGGCCCGTGCGCACGGCTGCGGGCGGCGGCGAACGTCAGCGTCTGTGTCGTCACCCCTGGGACGTCGGCAGCACCGGCCCGCCGGTGCAGGGACTCCGCCGCCGGCTCACCCCATCGGATGACCCGGCCCGGTCCCCAGGTGTGGACGCGGCGTGGCAGCGTGCACGGCGACGTCCCGCCACCCACGAGGAGACCCTGGTGCAGCTCACCAAGCACGGACACGCCTGCGTGGTCCTGTCCGACGGCGACCGACGGCTGGTCATCGACCCGGGTGCGTTCACCGCCGACGACGCCTGGCACGGCGCCTCGGCCCTGCTGGTCACCCACCAGCACCCCGACCACTTCCTGCCGGACCGGGTCCGCGCCGCGCTGGACGCCGACCCGGCGCTGGAGGTGTGGACCAACTCGGAGGTGGCCGAGCAGCTGGCCGGCGCGGGTCCGCGGGTGCACGTGGTCGGTGCCGGTGACGCGTTCACCGCCGCGGGGTTCGGGGTCACCGTGCACGGGGAGTGGCACGCCGTGATCCACCCGGACGTCCCGCGGGTGCGCAACGTCGGGTTCCTCGTCGAGGAGCGGGTCTTCCACCCCGGCGACGCGCTCACCGTGCCCCAGGCCGCCGTCCCCACCCTGCTGCTGCCGGCACACGCCCCGTGGTCCAAGACGGGCGAGCTGATCGACTACCTGCGCGAGGTGCGCGCCGAGCGGGCGCTGGCCGTGCACGACGGCCTGCTCAACGACACCGGCCTCGGTCTCGTCTCCGGGCTGCTCGGTGAGCGTGGACCCGGCCAGCCGGTGCCCTACGCGCGCCTGGCCCCCGGGGAGTCCGTCGAGGCGTGAGGTCCGTCGGCCGGCGACGGGAGGGACACCGGCACCGTGACCCGCGGGTCCAGCTCGGCGATCCGGGCCGCGTAGCGCCGCACCCGGTCCCGCTCGGTGAGCAGCGCGCGCTCGGTCTCCACCTGGTCGGTGACGTCGGCCTGGATCCCGATGTACTGGACGACGGCGCCGGTCTCGTCGGTCACCGGGGTGAGCGTGCACTCGTTCCACCAGCTGCTGCCGTCGGCCCGCCGGTTGAGCAGCACCTCCCGGCACTCGGCACCGGCCGCGATCGCCGCACGGATGCGGCCCACGGCGGCGGGGTCGGTGTCGGTGTCCTGCAGGAAGCGGCAGTTGCGGCCCAGCAGCTCGGCGGCGGGCTGGCCGGCCAGCCGCTCGAACGCGGGGTTGACGTAGACCAGCGGCTGGTCGGGCAGCCGCAGGTCCACGATGGTGACGCCGGTGCCGACCGCGGCCAGCGCCCGGTGCAGGAGCGCCTCCCCCGGATCGCCGGCGGACCGCCCGGTGAGCAGTGAGACCACACCGGCCGGGACCGCCGACACGTCGCCGTCCTCCGTGGACGCACGCTGCCCGGTGCTCGGCGCGACCCGGGAGAGCAGCGCGCGGGCGGCCCGCACCACCGTGTCGCGCTCGTAGGTGAGGGCGAAGGCGAACCGGCGCGCCAGGTCCGGCCCGTCGTCCCCGAGGTCGCGGGCCAGCAGCGCGGCGCTGAAGTGCGGACTGAGCACCACGACGTCCCACTCGCCGCGCACCGGGTCACCGGGCGCCAGGTCCGCTCCGCGGAGGCCGGGCATCGGCTCCACCGGCAGCCCCTCGCCCAGGGCGGCGACGAACCCGACCCGCTCGACCAGGTCCCGGTAGCGGAGCCGGGTCGCCGGCGTGACGTGCCGCGCCTCCTGGAACGTCGAGGTGACCACGCAGGTCTCCCCCAGTCGCAGGGCCTGCCGTTCCAGTTGCTTGCTGAGCTCGATCAGCAGCGCCTTGGGCGCCTCCCGGACCGGTACGCGCGCCGGCAGGCAGGCGAACGGGGACACCAGCTCCCCCCGTGGGGCGGCGGGCTGGACGGCGGGCAGCCGGAGCGTGCCCGGTCGCGCACCCGAAGCGGCACCGGGCCCCGGGCGCCCGAACAGCCAACCCTGCCCCAGCGTCGCTCCCAGCGCCCGCGCCATGGTCAGGTGCGTGCCGTTCTCGATCCCCTCGGCGAGCACGAACGCCCCGGTGGACTCGGCGTAGGCGTTGACCGCGTTCATGATCTCCGCGATGGCCGGGCCCGGACGTTCCTGCACCAGCCGCAGGTCGAGCTTGACGACGTCGGGCCGCAGCAACGGCATGAAGGCCAGCGAGAGGGACTCGGCACCGACGTCGTCCAGGGCGATCGCCCAGCCGAACTCCCGCACCCGCTCAACGGTCCGCAGCAGTTCCGCGGGGCGGGCGGCCAGCGCGCGCTCGGTGATCTCCAGGACCACCCGCAGGTCCCCGGGCACGGGCAGCTCCGGGTCGAACAGCGCCGCCACGGGGGCGTCGTCGAGGACCTCGGGCTCGACGTTGACGAAGACGGTCGCGGGAGCCAGCAAACCCTGAGACACGGCGCCGCGCAGTGCGGCGGCCCGGCACGCCTGGTCCAGCTCGGTGAGGCAGCCCGCGTCGCGCGCTGCGGCGAACAGCGCATCCGGCGCCTCGAACGGGCCCTCCGGGCCGCGGGCGAGTGCCTCGTAGGCGACCACCCGTCCGCTGTCCAGCTCGACGATCGGCTGGAACACGCTGCGGACCGCACGGTCCGCGATCACCGCACGGATGTCGGTCGTCAGCTGCTCCCCGAACTGCGCCACCGTCGTCCCCCATCGGAGCCGGGCATCGACCCCTGGAGTCTGACAGCATCGTCGTGCTCCGGACGGGTGAGCGCACTGGTGGGCGTCGCCGGACAGACCGCAGGCGGACAGGGGGGACAGTGAGCGCTGCGTACGAACTGCCGACCTGGGCCGTCCTGCCGGCCCGGGCCGACGCGGCCTCCGACCGGCTCGCCCGGTCGGCGGCCGAGGCGCTGCGCGTCCCCCGGGCACTGGTGGTCCTGGTCTCGAAGGCCGGGCAGGTCTTCCCGGGCGCCTTCGGGCTGCCCGAGCCGTGGGCCAGCCGCCGTTCGATGCCGTTGAGCCACTCGATGAGCAAGTGGGTGGCCACCAGCGGCAGCCCGCTCGTGCTGCGAGATGCCCGGGAGCACGCCGAGTTCGCCACCGATCCCTCCGTCCAGGAGCTGGACGCCGTCGCCTACGCCGGGATGCCGCTGTGGGGCGTGCACGGGCAGCCCATCGGCGTGCTGTGCGTCATCGACACCAGCCCCCGGGACTGGACGGAGCCCGAGCTCGCGACGCTGCACCGGATGGCCGACGACAGCTCCCGGCAGCTGCGGTTCCGGGTGATCGAGCTGGCCGAGCAGGAGGCGCACGCGGTCGCCGTCCGGGACGACAGCGCCGCCCAGAGCGCGGCCGAGGCGGCGCGCGCCGCGTTCGTGCTGGCCGAGGCCGACGCCGACCGGGCCCGGGTGGTCGCCCGGCTCAGCACCGCTCTGCTGCCGACGGAGACGTTCCCCGACCTGTTGCACACGGTGGACCGGCTGGTCCGGTCCCCGCTCGGCGCCACCACCGTGCTGCTCGGGGTGGCCGAGGTGGGTGCCCCGGAACTGCAGGTCTGGTCGACGGCGGCCAGGGCACCGCGGGGCACCGGCCCCGTCGCGTGCCTCCGGGTGGACGGCGCCCATCCGCTGTCGGCGGCGATGCGCGAACGGCACCTGGTGGTGGTCGCGACCCCGGAGGAGGCCCGGGCCTTCCCGGGGCTGCTCGAGCTGCCCGGTGCCGGTCCGGTCCTCGCCGTCCACCTGGCGCTCGGTCAGCACCACTCCGACGCAGCGCTGCTGGTCGGCTGGCGACAGCCCCGCCAGCTGGACGCACCGGTGCGGGCCGTCGTCACCGACCTGGCCCGGCCGGTCGGGCACGCGCTGGACCGGGTGCTGCTGCGCGACCAGCGACTGCGGCTGGCCGAGCTGCCGCCGGGGCCTTCCCAGGGCCTGACCCGGGGGCTCAGCGACCGCCGACGGACACCTCGAACTCGACCTGGCTCACGTCCGGCCGCAGCCGGCTGAACGAGTGCACCAGCGGGTGCCCCGACGTGTCCCGGACGGTGGTGCGCACGACGAGCAGCGGCGAGCCCGCGGTCACCTGCAGCACGTCGGCCTCGTCCGCGGCCGCCGTCCCGACGTCGACGAAGATCCGGGCGTGCGCCAGGTCGGCGGAGTACTCCCGGCGCAGGAACTCGTAGAGCGAGCCGTGGCTGAAGTCCTCGGTGGCCGCCTTCGGGTAGCGGGCGGCCGGCAGGAAGCTGCGGACGACGTGGTTGGGCAGCCCGTCGACGCTGCGCAGCCGGACCAGCTCCACGACGTCGGCGGCGGTGCCCACCGCCAGTTCGGCGGCGATCGGCGGCGCGGCCGGGACGACGCGCTGGCTGAGCACCGAGGTGCCCACCTGGGCGCCCTGCTCGGTCATCACCGAGTGGAAGCCGGCGATCCGGTGCACGAAGCTCTCGCGGTACTCGTGCCGGATGCCGGGCCGGCTGACGAAGGTGCCCCGCCCCTGCTCGCGGACCAGGTGCCCGTCGGCGACCAGCCCGTCGACCGCGCGGCGCAGGGTGATCCGGCTGACGCCGTACTCGGCGCACAACACCGGCTCGGGAGGGAGGAGGGTGTGTTCCGGCAGCGCGGAGGCGCGTCGCCGCAACGCCTCGCGCAC
Organism: Modestobacter sp. VKM Ac-2977; assembly: GCF_026968045.1. GTDB lineage: Bacteria > Actinomycetota > Actinomycetes > Mycobacteriales > Geodermatophilaceae > Modestobacter. Next base: position 180,854 of record NZ_JAPVBQ010000003.1, read on the forward strand.
GGCGAGGTACTTGGGCCCCGCCTCCGAACTCGCCACGCCCAGAAAGGTACTGCACCATGAGACGTCTAGACGTCATGACGTACGGTTCATCCGCCCGACCCCCTCGTCCAGAGGAGAGCACGTGCGCATCGGAGTCCTGACCGGCGGCGGAGACTGCCCCGGCCTCAACGCCGTCCTCCGGGCGGTGGTCCGCACCGCGGAGAAGCAGTACGGCAGCGACGTCGTGGGCTTCCGCAACGGCTGGCGCGGCCTGCTCGACGACGACGCGATGCCGCTGGACCGGCCCATGGTCCACAACCTGCTGACCCGCGGCGGCACGATCCTCGGCTCGGCCCGGGTGGCGCCGGAGAAGCTGCACGCCGGGCTGGGCCGGATGCGCGAGGTGCTCGACGCCCACGGGATCGACGTGCTGGTGCCCATCGGCGGCGAGGGCACGCTGACCGCCGCGGCCTGGCTGTCCTCCGAGGGCGTGCCGGTGGTCGGCGTCCCGAAGACGATCGACAACGACATCGACGGCACCGACCTCACCTTCGGCTTCGACACGGCGGTCAGCATCGCCACCGAGATGATCGACCGGCTGCACACGACCGCCGAGTCCCACCAGCGCGTGCTGCTGGTCGAGGTGATGGGCCGGCACGCCGGCTGGATCGCGCTGAACTCCGGGATGGCCGCGGGCGCGCACCTGGTGATCACCCCCGAGCAGCCCTTCGACATCGAGGAGGTCTGCGAGATGGTCACCGCCCGGTTCGAGCGGGGCCACCGGCACGTCATCGGGGTGATCAGCGAGGGGGCCACGCCCAAGCCGGGCACGATGCCGCTGCGCGACGGCGGGCTCGACGAGTTCGGCCACCGGCGGTTCACCGGGGTCGCCCAGCAGTTGGGCGAGGAGCTGGAACGGCGCACCGGCAAGGAGGTGCGGACGACGGTGCTCGGCCACGTGCAGCGCGGTGGCACCCCGACCTCGTTCGACCGGGTGCTGGCCACCCGCTTCGGGCTGCACGCCACGATCGCCGCCCACGAGGGGCACGTCGGGCAGATGGTCGCGTTGCAGGGCACCGAGATCGGGCTGGTCCCGCTGGCCGACGCCGTGGCACGGCTGAAGACCGTGCCCCCGTCACGACTGGGCGAGACCACCGCCTTCACCGGCTGAGCGGGCCGCTCCCGGCGGGCCAGGGGTCAGCGGCGTGGTGCGGTCGGCTCGCCGGGCAGCAGCTCGATCACGGTCACCTCGGGGCGGGCACCCACCCGCATCGGCGGGCCCCAGTAACCGGCCCCCGAGGTGACGTAGAGCTGGGTGTCGCCCTGCTGGGACCAGCCCTCGACCGCCGGCTGGTCCAGCAGCACCGCGTAGTCGAAGGGCCAGAGCTGGCCGCCGTGGGTGTGCCCGGACAGCTGCAGGTCGACCCCGGCGGCGCGCGCCTGCTCCACCTGCACCGGCTGGTGCGCCAGCAGGACCACGGGGACGGCGTCGTCCCGGCCGTCCAACGCGGCGTCCAGGTCGGCACCGTGGCCGGGCAGCCCGGAGGCGGCCGCCGTCCGGTCGTCGATGCCGGCCAGGTCCACCGTCGCGCCCCCGCGGCCGATCGACACCCGCTCGTTGCGCAGCACGTCGACCCCGAGGGTGGACAGGTGCCGCAGCCACTGCCCGGTGTCGACGAAGTACTCGTGGTTGCCGGTCACGAAGTAGACGCCCTGGTCGCTGACCAGGTCGGCCAGCGGGGCGACGTCCTCGCGCAGCTCGCTCACCTCGCCGTCGACCAGGTCGCCGACGATCGCCACCACGTCGGGGCGCTGGGCGTTGACCGTCTCCACGAGCCGCTCGAAGCGCCGCCCGCCGTAGGTCGAGGACAGGTGCCCGTCGGAGAAGGTGACGACCCGCAGCCCGGCCAGCGCAGGGTCCAGCCGTGGGATGCGGATCGGCACGCGACGGACGACCGGAGCCGAGTTGGCCAGGGCGACGCCGGTGCCCGCCGTCCCGACCGCGACCGCACCCGCCCCGACCGCCAGCGTGCGCGCCAGGAACAGCCGGCGGGAGGGGTCGGTGACGACGGGATCCTCCCGGACCGCACCGCCGCCAGGTGCCGGCCCCGGTTCGGGCGGAGCGGCCTCGTCGACCGACTCGGGCCGGCGCCGGCGCTGCCACAGCCGAGCGACCGCGCGGACCGGTTCGGTCGCCAGCGTGGCGAGGAACAGGTAGAAGGCCAGGCCCAGCCAGGTGTACCCGACCCAGTCCAGCACCCCGTCCCCGACCGACAGCCGGCCCCGCAGCAGCACGACGAGCACCGGCAGCACGGCCAGGACGACGAGCAGCACCGTCAGCCGGCGCCGGACACGCCCGGGCCGGGTGGTGCTGCGCACCAACCGCCACCAGAGGTATCCGTGCAGCAGGACCATGGCGAGCAGCACGGTCAGGCCGAAGCCGAGCAGGCCGATCAGGGACACCGGCGCGCTCCTGGGGGTCGGGGTGGTGCGCCCGACGCTACTTCGACCGGGTCTTCAGCACCGAGCGCAACTCCGGCCAGCGCAGCCAGAAGTCCCGCTCCGCCTGCTGGCACCGGGCTTCCTCGAGGGCGTGCAGGCGGCCCCAGGTGAAGGCGTTCTCCCCGGCTGCGAACGCCGCCCGGCCGAGCTGGACGCAGAGCGGACGGGTGACGAAGGTGTCCTGCCGGTCGCCGAGCACCTCCTGGACGCCCTTCAGCGTCGAGACCAGCTCGGCCACCGGTGCGCCCAGCACCGACACCGCCGCCTCCGAGGTGTACCGCAGCCGCTTGGCGGCCTTGCGCACGTCGTGCAGGGCCTCGGCGTCGTCGCTGTCCTGGGCCGCCTCGACGCTGCGCCGCAGCCGGCGGCCGGCGCGGGCGACGACCTCGCGGAGCACCTCCTCCGCGGGCCGGGTGGCGGCCTCGGTCAGCGGCGGCTCCTCGACCAGGACGTCGAGGTCGTCGCGGAGCTGGAGGTACGCGGCTGCGTTCAGCGCCTTGCGCGCCTGGGCGTCGCCGGCCTGCTCGTCCCGGGTCGTCGCCTGCTGCAGCCGGGCGGCGACCGGACCCGGCACCAGCTCCGCGGGCTCGGCGGCGACCAGGTCGCGCAGGTGTGCCAGCGCCACCTCGGCGTCCCGGCTGGAGGACAGCGCCGACCCGACCTGGGCCAGCTCCTCCCGCAGCGGGTCGGTCCGGGTGCGGTCGAGCACCGGGCGGAAGGCGGCGAGCGTGCTGCGCAGCCGACGGCAGGCCACCCGGACCTGGTGGACGCCGTCGGGCTGCCCGGTGCGGACCATCAGGTCGGCGTCCTGCAGCGCCCGGACCTGCGCGGCCAGCGCGGAGCGGACGACGTCGCCGGCCGGCGTGCCCGGTGCATGCCGGTGCTTCTTCTTCTTGCCCTTCTTCTTCCCGGCCCGCTCCGGAGCCGCGGCCGGCGGCTCGACCGCTCCGTCGGCGTCCGCCAGCCGGTGGGCGAGCACGCGGGTCAGCTTGGCCGGCGACGACGCCGGCCGGGCGCCTGCCGTGACGAGCAGCCCGGCGACGTCGGCGAGCAGCTGCTCGTCGCCGTCGACCAGCTCCACCTCCACCTCACGCCAGGTGGTGACCACGGCGGCCTCCCCGGGCGCGGCCGGCAGCGCGGTGCCCGTGACGTGGTCGTCGGCGACCTCGACCAGCACCCGGCCGTCGGCGTCGACGAGCTCACTGACCACCCGGCGGGTGCGCAGCGCGGCCACCTGGGCCGCCGGGGCGCGGCGGACGATGCCCAGCACCGGCTCCAGCACGGCCTTGGGCGGGGTCTTGGTGGCCCTGCCGAGGGGGGAGTGCAGCTCTCGGCGCGCACCGGCGACGGCCGGCAGCTTCACGTGCCAGCCGGCGTCCGGGCCGCCGGTGCGGCGCCGCATCGTGACCCGGGCCCGGGCCAGCCGCAGGTCGGTGGTGTCGTAGTAGGCGGCCTCCAGCGCGTGCTCGACCGGCTCGCGGACCTCGACCACGCCCGGCGCACCGCCGAGGTCGGGCAGTTCGAACGCCTCGTCGACGTCGAACTTCCGCTCGATCTCCACATGCTCGACAGCCACCGGCGCCACTCCTCCTCCACCGGGCCACCCTCTGCTGGGCGCCCCGCTGTGAGCCCTCCGTCCTACCGCACGCGGGTGAACGGCGCACCCGGCCGTCATCACCGTGCCGCGCTGGGCACCATGGACCCCGTGTCCCGCCGACCTCCCACCCGCCGCCGCTGGACCCCCACCGTCTTCGCCGTCCCGTGGGCCGTGGCGGCTGCGCTCCGACTGACCGGCACCGAACGCGGCTTCCCCCTCGTGCCCGCACTGGCCTTCACGCCGTACGTCGCGGCCACCAGCGTGCTGCCGCTGACCGCCGCGCTGGTGGCCCGTTCGCGCGGTGCCACGGCGTTGTCGGCCGCCGCGGCCGCGGGGCTGGCGGCCGCGGTGCTCCGGCCGACGACGCCCGACACCCCGGCGCGGCGACCACAGGGGCCGCGGCTGCGCGTCGTCTCGGCCAACATGCTGCACGGCCGGGCCGATCCGGCCGCGCTGCTGGCCCTCGCGGCCGAACAGGACGCCGACGTGCTGGCCCTGATGGAGGTCACGCCCGAGGCGGTCTCCGGTCTGCTCGCCGCCGGGGTGACCGACCTGCTGCCCGGCGCTCACGTGGTGCCCGCCGGCGAGGGCCAGCCCGCCGGTGCCGGCGGGGCGCTCTGGACCCGGCTGGAGATCCGGGGGCGCACGGTGGTGCCGGGGCGCTTCGGGCAGCCTGCGGCCCGGCTGGTCGTGCCCGGCGCGCCCGACGTCGAGCTGACCGCGGTGCACACGCACCCGCCGACCAGCTCCCCCGCCCAGGTCGCCAGCTGGGCTGCGGACCTGCGACTGCTGCCCGACCCGGAGCCGGAGGTGCTGCGGGTGCTGGCCGGCGACTTCAACGCCACCCCCGACCACGCCGCCTTCCGACGGCTGCTGCGCCGGGGCTGGGTGGACGCCGCGGCGGCGGTCGGTGCGGCCCGGCGGGCCACCTGGTGGCCGATGCGGGTGTCCCAGCCGCGGCTCACCCTGGACCACGTCCTGGTCGACCCGCGGATCGCGGTGGACGACCTGCAGGTCGTGTCCGTGCCCGGCACCGACCACCGAGCCCTCGTCGCCGACCTGAGGCTGCCGGCGGCCGGCTGACGGTCGGGAGGGAGGGAGTGTCCCGGGCGGCGGGTTCGCGGCACCGCCGCCCGGGCACTGCATCACATGCCCGCATCCCCGCCGGGTGCACGCGAGTTGTGTGACATCTGCGTTAACTCACCCGACCGCCCGCGCGGGGTGACTGCATGCGCACGGCCACGCACCCGAATCGGTCGGTCAGCCGACCCGCACGTCGTCCTGCCCGGCAACCGAGACGACGTCGCCACGGTGCAGTTGCCGGCCGCGGCGCTCCTCCGGCTCACCGTTCACCTGCACGTCCCCGGCGACCAGCACGTCCTTGACCTGGGCCCCGGTGGGAACGGCGTCGACCAGCTTGAGCAGCTGACCGAGCCGGATGGTGTCCTCGCCGGAGCGGAGTTCGATGGTGCGCACGGCCCTGATCCTCCCCGCCGCACGCCGGGGTCGGCACATCGCCCGCCGTGAGCACGCCGCTCAGGCCGGGGTCCACCCCACCGTCCAGGTCCCCGACCAGGTCTCCCCCGGCGCGAGCACCAGCACGTCCACGTCGTCGGCCAGCGCGTTCGGCGGGCAGGTCATCGGCTCCACGGCCACGCTGCGCCGCCGCTGGTCCGGGGGCAGGGTGTCGCCGGTGTAGACCTGCAGCCACGTCCAGGTCGGGTCCACGGCCACCTCCAGCGCACCGGCCGGCCCGCTGAGCCGGGTGCGCGCCCAGCCGTCGTCGTCCCGGACCAGGTCGGTCACGGCGGTGTCGATCGACTGGTCCCCGATCCGGCCGACCGCGCCGTCGTAGGTCCGCCGCTCACCGGTGGGCAGGCCGCCGTCGAGCACCAGAGCAGTGCGGGCCGGCACGGTCAGCTCGGCCGCGGCCACGTCGCCCGGGGCCGGCGCGCCGACCGAGAAGTAGGGGTGCATGCCTGCTCCGAACGGCGCGTCCTCGTCCCCGGCGTTGCGCACCCGCACGGTCACGGTGAGCTGGTCGGCCGTCAGCGTGTGGTCGACGGCGGCGGCCAGCCGGAACGGCCAGCCGGTGCGCGGCTCGATCGTCGTCCCGACCGTGACGGCGTCGGAACGCTGGGCCAGCACCTGCCAGGGCTGTGCGGTGACCAGCCCGTGCACCGCGTTCGGGGAGGCCTCGCTGACCACGTCGAGCTGGAGCTCCCGGCCACGCCAGGACCAGCGCCCGCCCCGGAGCCGGTTGGGCCAGGGCAGCAGGACCCCGCCGCGCCGGCCGGCCGGGACGGTGCCCGACGCGTAGCCGTCCACCACGTGCCAGTCGCCGACGACGAGCTCGCGCAGGGCCCCGCCGCGCAGGTCCACGGCCAGCCGCGCGGGACCGGCGGTCACCTCGACGTCGCGCGGTTCGGTGGCCGGCCAACGGAGGTCGGTGGACGAGGGCTCGAGCGACATGCGGTCCTCCCGGGGAGACGGTTCCCGGACAGCTCACCACAACGGTCGTCCGCCGGTTCCACGTGGAACCGGCGGCCTGATCCCGGTCACCGACGGGTCGTGACAGACGTCAGTGGCCCTGGAGAGGCGTGCGGCGACAGACTGGACGGGCACCGACCACGAGGAGCCCCCGATGCCCGAGCCCCACCTGCGCGCCGCCGATGCCGACCGGGCGGCGGTCGCCGAGGTCCTCGGCCGGCACATGTCCGCCGGCCGGCTCACCGTCGCCGAGTACGACGACCGGCTGGCCCGGGCCTACGCGGCTCGCACCTACGGCGAGCTCGCCGAGCTGACCACCGACCTCCCCGCCACCGAGCCGGCCGGGAGCCGCACCCCCGAGACCCCCGCTGTCGCCGGATCGCCGGCCGGCCCGGCCGGGGGTGGCCCCTGGGCAGCCCACGGCGGGTACGGCAGTTCCGTGCCCTGGGCCGGCGGCGCCAGCATGCGCGCGGCCTGGGCGAGCTGGGCGAGCACCGCGGTGATCGTGGTGGGCATCTGGCTGATCACCTCGCTGACCAGCGACGGGTGGATCCACCCCTGGCCGATCTGGGTGATCGGGCCGTGGGGGCTGTTCCTGCTCGCCCAGACGGTGGGCGGGCACCGCGACACCGTCGACCCGGGTGACCAGCGGCGCTCACTGCCCAACTGAGGCCGGCGGCCGGGCCGCGAAAGCCAGAGAGCGCCGGTGACCCGTCGGTCACCGGCGCTCTCTCCTCCCTCCCGGAGGAGGGACAGGGTGGGCAAGGGGGGAGTTGAACCCCCACGTCCTCTCGGACACACGGACCTGAACCGTGCGCGTCTGCCATTCCGCCACTTGCCCTGGCGAGGAAGGACAGTAGCAGCCCCCGGCGCAGCTTCCCGCAGCCCCCCGCCGGGACGGCACCGCCCATCGCCGGCGGCGCGCTGGTAGAACGGTGTGTCGACGCGGCACGGACGAGATCGTCCGGGGCGTCCCGCGCTTCCCGACCGGTCCGGCGACCCTCCCCCGGTTACGATCAGCGCTCAGGGCAGTGGGAGGTCGACCGAGCGCAAGGGAGCGACTGTGGGTGCGCTGCAGCGCTTCGAACGACGCCTCGAGGGCATGGTCGGGCTGGCCTTCGCCCGCGTGTTCAAGGGGAAGGTCCACCCCGCCGAGATCGCCCACGCCCTCCAGCGCGAGGCCGACGAGCAGCGTTCGGTGCTCAGTGGCGACCGGGTGCTCGCCCCGAACGTCTTCGTCGTGACCCTCGGCGCCACCGACCACGAGAACCTGGTCGAGTGGTCCGAACAGCTGGCCGCCGAGCTCGCCGACATGGTCGCCGAGCACATCGAGCGCGAGGGCTACCAGACCTTCGGCGACATCGAGGTCCGGCTGGAGCTCGACGAGGAGCTGCGCACCGGGGTCTTCGAGGTCGGCTCGCACGTCACCGGCGGGGCCTCGCAGCGTTCCGCCGCCGCGCCACCGCCACCGCCACCCGGCCTGCCCCCGCTCCCGCGGCTGCCCGGCGCCGCCATGGGGGCCACCGACACCGGCGCCCAGGACCCCTCGGTCGTCGGCCGCCCCGGCCAGCGGGTCAGCCACGTCCTGGTCGTCGACGGCCCGGGCACCAAGCACGTGCTCGAGCAGGGCAGCAACGTGCTGGGGCGCGGCACCGAGGCCGACGTCCGGCTGCCCGACACCGGGGTGAGCCGCAAGCACGCCGACGTCCAGCTCGTCGGCAGCGCGGTCGTCGTCGAGGACCTCGGCTCGACCAACGGCACGCTGGTGAACGGTCGTCGGGTGGGGCGGCAGGAGCTGGCCGACGGCGACGTCCTCCGCATCGGTCACTCGGTGCTGGTGTACCGGCAGGACGGCGCGTGAGCGCGGTCCCCGGGGGTCGCTGTGCCGGCTGAGATCGTGCTGCAGGGCTTCCGCTTCGGCTTCCTGATCCTGCTCTGGCTGTTCGTCTTCGCCGCCTTCCGGGTGGTCCGCGCCGACCTGTTCGGTGGCCGGGCCGGCCGGGTGGCCTCGGTGCCGCCCCGCGCCGCCGCCTCCCGCAAGCGTGGTGGCCGCGGACCCCGCCACCTCGTCGTGACCGCCGGCCCGCTGTCGGGCACCCGGATCACCCTGGGGGAACAGGCCATCCTGATCGGCCGCGCCGATGACTCGACCCTGGTGCTCACCGACGACTTCGCCTCCTCCCGGCACGCGCGGCTGACCAACCGCGGCGGCCAGTGGTACGTGGAGGACCTCGGGTCCACCAACGGCACCTACCTCGACCAGCAGCGGGTGCAGGGCCCGCTGCTGGTGGCCCCCGGTCAGCCGATCCGGATCGGGCAGACCGTCCTGGAGCTGCGTTCATGAGCTTGGTCCTCCGCTATGCGGCGCGTTCCGACCGCGGTCTGATCCGCGGCACCAACCAGGACTCGGTGTACGCCGGGCCCCGGTTGCTGGCCGTCGCGGACGGCATGGGCGGGCACGCGGCGGGCGACGTCGCCAGCAAGGTCGTCATCGCGGCGCTGGAGCACCTCGACGAGGACGCCCCCTCCGGCGACCTGCTCCAGGCGCTGCGTCACGCGGTGTTCGAGGGCAGCGAGCACCTGCGCGAGGTGATCCGGGAGTCCCCGCAGCTGGAGGGCATGGGGACGACGCTCACCGCCGTCCTCTTCGCCGGTGGCCGGCTGGGGCTGTGCCACGTCGGTGACTCCCGCGCCTACCTGATGCGCGACGGCGAGCTGCACCAGATCACCCACGACGACACGTTCGTCCAGACGCTGATCGACGACGGCCGGATCACCGAGGAGGAGGCCAACAGCCACCCGCAGCGCTCGCTGCTGTTGCGCGCCCTCAACGGCCAGGACGTCGAGCCGGACCTGTCGATGCGCGACGCCCGCGCCGGCGACCGCTACATGCTGTGCTCCGACGGCCTCTCCGGCGTGGTCAGCCACGAGACGCTCGCCGGGGCGCTGCGCGAGCCGGACGCCCAGGCGACCGCCGACCGGCTGATCGAGCTCGCGTTGCGCAGCGGTGGCCCGGACAACATCACCTGCATCGTGGCCGACGTCGTCGAGGACGACGGCCGTGGCGTGCTCGTCGAGCCGGTCGTCGACGGCGCCGCCGGTGACCACGTGGGCCAGCGCGAGGTCGACCCCCGGTCGGCCGCCGGCCGCGCCGCGCTCGCCGACCCGCAGGCCACCGGGCAGTCCACCGCGCTGACCACCAGCTCCCCGCCGCCGCGGCGGCGCCGGCCGCTGCGCACCGCGCTGTTCGCGCTGGCCGCCGTCGTGGTGCTGGGGGCGGCGACGATCGGCGCCTACCTGTTCGTGATGGGCCACTGGTTCGTCGGGGTCGCCGAGACCACCGACGGCGACCGGGTCGGGGTCTTCCGCGGGCTCAACGCCTCCGTCGTCGGGCTGGACCTCTACCGCCTGGACGAGTCGACGGCGCTGGCCACCACGGACCTCACCCAGGCCGCCCGCAACCGGGTGACCGACGGGATCCCCGCCGACGACCCGGACGACGCCGCGCGGATACTGTCCAACCTCCGCGGCCAGCAGCTGCCGCTGTGCCGGACGACGTCGGCGCTGGCCACCAGCACCCCGTCCGCCACCCCGGCCCCTCCGGCCGAGCCCACGCCCGCCCCCGCCCCGGGGCAACCGGACGCCGCCGCCACGACGACCGTGACCACGACCGTGCCCGGCGCGGACGCCGCCGAGCTGACGACCTCCACCTCGGCGCTGTCCCGTTCCGGTGAGCCGGGAGTGGACTGCCGGGAGGCCGACTAGTGGCTGCGCCGGTCAACGGCCCCGGCACCGACCCGCGCGCTGCCATCGCCCCCGGCACGGCCATCCCCACCCGGCGGGGCACCGAACTGCTCCTGCTCGGCTTCGCGGTGCTCATCACGCTGGCCGCACACCTGATCATCGACATCACCGTCACCGGGTCACCGGGCACCGAGCTGGTCACCTTCGGCATCTGGTTCTCCGCGCTGTGGCTCGTCGCGCACGTCGTCGTCCGGCGGTTCGCGCCCTACGCCGATCCGCTGCTGCTGCCCTGTGTGGCGGTGCTGTCCGGGCTGGGCCTGTCGATGATCCACCGGCTGGACATCGCCGGCACCCAGCTCGGCGGCGACGAGCCCACGAGCGTGGACGCCCCGGTCCAGCTGGTGTGGGCCACGGTCGGCCTGGCGCTGTTCATCGCCGTCCTGGTGATCGTGCGTGACCACCGGGCGCTCGCCCGCTTCGCCTACACCCTCGCCCTCATCGGGCTGGTGCTGCTGGCGCTCCCCGCAGTGCTGCCGAACTCCGAGATCAACGGCGCCAAGCTGTGGATCCGGTTCGGTGGCTTCTCCATCCAGCCCGGCGAGTTCGCCAAGATCTGCCTGATCGTCTTCTTCGCCGCCTACCTGGTCGACAAGCGCGACGTGCTCGCGCTGGCCAGCCGCCGGGTGCTCCGCCTGGAGCTGCCGCGCGGCCGTGACCTCGGCCCGGTGCTGCTGGCCTGGGTCGCATCGATCCTGGTGCTGGTCTTCGAGCGCGACCTGGGCAGCTCGCTGCTGCTGTTCGGCATCTTCGTGGTGATGCTCTACGTCGCCACCGAACGGGCCAGCTGGCTGGTCATCGGCCTGCTGCTGTTCGCCGGTGGCGCGTTCGTGGCCTATCAGCTCTTCAGCCACGTCCGGGTCCGGGTCGACACCTGGCTGGACCCGTTCGCCTACGCCGACACCGGCGGCTACCAGGTGGTCCAGTCGCTGTTCAGCCTCGGCACCGGCGGCCTGTTCGGAGCCGGGCTCGGCGGCGGGCGGCCGGACCAGGTGCCGGTGGCCAAGAGCGACTTCATCGCCGCGGCCATCGGCGAGGAGCTCGGTCTCTTCGGCCTGGTCGCGATGATCGTGATCTACCTGGTGCTGGTCGAGCGGGGGCTGCGCACCTCCCTGGTCGTCCGGGACGGCTTCGGCAAGCTGCTGGCCGCCGGGCTGGCCTTCTCCCTCGCCTGGCAGGTCTTCGTCGTCCTGGGCGGGGTCACCGGGCTGCTGCCGCTCACCGGTCTGACCACCCCCTTCCTCGCCTACGGCGGCTCCTCGCTCGTCGCGAACTTCGGGCTGGTCGCCCTGCTGGTGCGGATCAGCGACGCCGCCCGCCGGCCCGCCGCCACGGCGACCTCCACGCCGGCCAAGCTCACCGACGCGCCGACCGAGGTGGTCCAGCAGTGAACGCGCCGCTGCGCAAGGTCGCGATCAGCGTGCTGGTGCTGTTCACCCTGCTGATCGTCAACGTCAACGTGATCCAGGTGATCCGCGCCGAGGGGCTGCGCGAGAACTCGCGCAACACCCGGGTCCTCACCGACGAGTACGGCCGGGAGCGCGGGGCGATCGTCGTCGACGGCAACGAGATCGCCTCCTCCGTCGAGACCGACGACACCCTCCGGTACCTGCGCACCTACGCGAACGGGCCGCTCTACGCCCCGGTCACCGGGTACTACTCGGTGCTGTTCGGCAACCGCGGGATCGAGCGGGTCGAGAACGACGTCCTGCGCGGCACCGACGACCGGCTCTTCGGCCGGCGGCTGGCCGACCTGTTCACCGGCCGCGACCCCTCCGGCGGCAACGTCGAGCTCACCCTCGAACCTGCCGTGCAGGAGGCGGCGATGGCCGGCCTCGCGGGACAGGTGGGCGCCGTCGTCGCCCTCGACCCGTCCACCGGGGAGGTCCTGGCCCTGGCCAGCACGCCCACCTACGACCCGAACCTGCTCTCCAGCCACGACCCCGCCGCGATCCGCGCCTACGACGAAGAGCTGGACGCGATGGAGACCGACCCGCGGATCAACGTGGGCATCTCCGAGCGCTACCCCGCCGGGTCGATCTTCAAGGTGGTCGTCGCCGCCGCAGCGCTGGCCAGCGGTGACTACACGCCGGAGACGGTCGTCCCGGCGCCGCAGGACTACATCCTGCCGGGCACCTCCACGGACCTGCAGAACTTCGGCAACGAGCCCTGCAGCCCCACCGGCGAGCAGCCGCTGATCGACGCGCTCACCATCTCCTGCAACACCGCCTTCGCCCAGCTCGGCATCGACCTGGGCGAGGAGGCGGTCCGGGAGATGGCCGAGGCGTTCGGCATCGACGGCACGGGATTCGACATCCCGCTGCCGGTGGAGGGCAGCACCATCGGCGACATCGAGAGCGACGCCGCCCTCGGACAGACCTCCATCGGGCAGCGCGACGTCGCCCTGACCCCGATGCAGGCCGCGATGATCGCCGCCGCGGTCGCCAACGACGGCGTGCTGATGAACCCGTACCTGGTCGAGTCGATCCAGGCCCCGGACCTGACGGTCCTCGACCAGACCGAGCCCGAGCCCTTCTCCGAGCCCTTCTCGGAGGAGGTCGCCGCGCAGCTCACCGAGATGATGACCAACGTCGTCGACGAGGGCACCGGCCGCCGCGCCCAGATCAGCGGCATCCAGGTGGCCGGCAAGACCGGTACGGCGGAGAACGCCGGCCCCGACCACAACTGGTTCATCGGCTTCGCACCCGCCGAGGACCCGAGCATCGCGGTGGCCGTCTTCATCCGCAACGGCGGCGGCACCGGCGGCGACGTCTCCGCCCCGATCGCGCGCTCGGTCATCGAGGCCCACCTGCAGGGCGGCGGCTGATGGCCGTCCACGTGGGCAGCATGCTGGCCGGCCGCTACGAGATCACCGCGCCCATCGCCACCGGCGGGATGGGAGAGGTCTGGCAGGCCCGCGACCGCACCCTCGGCCGGATCATCGCGGTCAAGGTGCTGCGCAGCGAGTACACCGGCGACTCGAGCTTCCTCATCCGGTTCCGGAACGAGGCCCGGCACACCGCCGCCCTGTCGCACCCGAACATCGCCTCGGTCTACGACTACGGCGAGACGACCGAGGACGGCCAGCGCCTGGCCTACCTGATCATGGAGTTCGTCGAGGGCAAGCCGCTGGTCACCATCCTGGCCGAGCGCGGGCGGCTCACCGCCGAGCAGACCCTCGACGTCCTCGGGCAGGCCGGTGACGGCCTCTCCGCCGCGCACGACGCCGGCATGGTGCACCGGGACATCAAGCCCGGGAACCTGCTCGTGCGGCCGGACGGCGTGGTCAAGCTGACCGACTTCGGCATCGCCTACGCCCGCGACGCCGCACCGCTCACCCGCACCGGGATGGTGGTCGGCACCGCGCAGTACCTCTCCCCCGAGCAGGCCCAGGGGCACGTGGTGACCGCCGCCTCCGACGTCTACTCGCTCGGCGTGCTCGGGTACGAGTGCATCGCGGGGGTGCGTCCCTTCGACGGCGAGTCGCAGGTGGCGATCGCGCTGGCGCAGATCAACCGACCTCCGCCCCCGATGCCCGCGGACGTGCCGTGGCAGGTGCGGTCGCTGATCGAGCGGGCCCTGGCCAAGGACCCCGCGGCCCGCTTCCCCGACGGCGCGGCCTTCGCCGCCGCGGTGCGGCAGGTGGCGGCCGGTGGCCCCGTGCCCGCTGCCACCGCCATGACCCAGGTGGTCGGGGACGACGGCACGGCGACCACGGTGTTCCCGGCGACCGGCCCGGGCACCACCATGAACCCCTCGACCGCACCCCACACCATGCCCCCGCTGCACGGCCCCCCGGTCGACGGCGACGGCGCGAGCACCTGGACCGGTGACGACGCCGACCCGCAGGACCTCCGCCGCACCCGGTTGCTGTGGGCCGCGGCGGCGCTGGCCCTCGTGGGGCTGGTCGCCGCGGGGGTGTTCCTGGCGATGTCGGGGAACGGCGACGAGGGCGGCTCGGCCGCACCCAGCGGGCCCAGCTCACCGTCGACCTCGCTGTCGGCGACCACCAGTGCCTCCGGGGCCATCCCGTTCGACGTGTCCGACTACGTCGGGCGCGACGCCGACCTGGTCAGCGCCCAACTCGTGGGCCAGGGCTTCACAGTGCGGCAGGAGGACGCCACCACCGACGAGCTGGAGGAGGCCGGGATCGCGCTGGCCGAGAACGACGTCGTGACCGCCTCTCCCGCGGCCGGGCCCCTGGAGGAGGGGGCGACGATCACGCTGGCCGTGGCTGCCGAGGCCTACGCCCCCGAGGCCGAGGAGGGCGCCGAGCAGAGCAGCGCGCCGACGCCCGCGGCACCCGCGCCCGACAACGGGGACGACGGGGGCGAGGACGGCAGGCCCACGACCCCGACGACCGCCACCGTGACCGCGACGGTCACGCAGCGCAGCTCGCCCACTTCGAGCAGCAGCTCCAGCAGCAGCTCCAGCAGCTCCAGCAGCAGTTCGAGCAGCAGCTCCAGCAGCAGTTCGGGCGAGCCGGCGCCCGAGCCCGCCCCGGAGGCCGATGCGCGCGGGCCGGCCATCCCCGTGGTCACCCCGTGACACACGCGTCCCCCGGCGCTCGCGTCGCGCCTGCCGCGAGCCCGCCAGCGATTAGGCTCCGCGACGGCGTACCGCTCCCCGGTCCAGCCACTCCGGAGCCGCGACCGCCGCACCGCACCACCCGAGAGGACCACCGATGACCACCCCCCAGGTGCTCGGCGAGCGCTACGAGATCGGCGGGGTGCTCGGCCGCGGTGGCATGGCGGAGGTGCACCGGGGGCGCGACCTCCGGCTCGGCCGGGAGGTCGCGGTCAAGGTGCTGCGCCAGGACCTCGCCCGCGACCCGTCGTCCCAGGTCCGGTTCCGCCGCGAGGCCCAGGCCAGCGCGTCGTTGAACCACCCGGCGATCGTCGCGGTCTACGACACGGGGGAGGACCGCACCGCCACCGGCGCGACCCCCTACATCGTCATGGAGTACGTCGAGGGCGACACCCTGCGCGACGTGCTGCGCCGCGAGCGGCGCCTCTCCCCCGAGCGCGCCATGTCGCTCACCGCCGACATCTGCGCCGCCCTGGACTTCAGCCACCGCAACGGCATCGTGCACCGGGACGTGAAGCCCGGCAACGTCATGATCACGCCGCAGGGCACCGTGAAGGTGATGGACTTCGGCATCGCCCGCGCGGTCTCCGACTCCGCCGCGACGATGACCTCGACGGCTGCCGTGATCGGCACCGCCCAGTACCTCTCCCCCGAGCAGGCCCGCGGTGAGGGCGTCGACGCCCGCTCCGACGTCTACTCCGCCGGGTGCCTGCTCTACGAGCTGGTCACCGGCACCCCGCCCTTCACCGGCGACTCCCCGGTCGCGGTCGCCTACCAGCACGTGCGGGAAGACCCTCGGACGCCGTCGTCGATCAACCCGGAGATCAGCCCGGAGCTCGACGCCATCCTGCTCAAGGCGATGAGCAAGAACCCGGCCAACCGGTACCAGTCCGCCGCCGACATGCGCGCGGACCTGCTACGCGCCGTCGCCGGCCAACGGGTCGAGGCGACACCGGTGATGAGCGACGCCGAGAAGACCACGATCATCGGCGTGACCCCCGGCGGGTACGGCAACGACGAGTGGGACGACGGGCAGACCGACGACAAGCGCCGGCGCAACCGGGTCATCGCCGTCGTCGTCGCCGTCCTCGTGCTGATCGCCGCCGGCATCGGCCTGGCAGTGGCGCTGACCTCCAATCCCGACGAGCCCGAGACCCCGGTGGTCGAGCAGGTCGCGGTGCCGGAGCTGGTCGGTGATCCGCAGGCCGACGCCGAGGCCGAGATCCAGGCCGCGGGTCTGCTGGTCGGCACGGTCACCCGCGAGCCGAGCACCCAGGCCGAGGAGGGCACCGTGCTCAGCTCGAACCCGGCCCCGGGCGACGAGGTCGACCCGGAGACCCCGGTGGACCTGGTCGTCGGCGGCGGCCCCAACACGATCGCCGTGCCCAACGTGCTGGGCGACGACCAGGACGAGGCGATCGACCGGCTGGAGGGCGCCGGCTTCACCGGGAGCAAGAGCACCGACCAGGTCCCCAGCCTGCAGCCCGCCGGCACCGTCGTGGACCTCGACCCCGCGCCGGGCAGCCAGGCCGCCCCGGACGTGTCGTTCCGGCTGAGCGTCTCCACCGGCTCGATCACCCTGCCCGACGTGCGCGGGCTCACGGAGCCCGCCGCCCGGGAGGCCCTCGTGGACGCGGGGCTCGACAACGGCGTCATCGTGCCGAACAACGTCGAGCGCGACGACGCCACGCCGGGCACGGTCGTCGACACCGACCCGGGCCCGCGGGCCTCCGTCTCGGACGGCGAGACGGTGACCCTGCTGATCGCCGTCCCGACCCCGGCGGTGCCGACCCCGACCCCGACGCCGGCGCCCGCCCCCCCGACCCCGGCTCAGCCGACGGGCGAGGTCACGCCACCGGCGCAGCCCACCAGCTGAGTCACCGGCCACCCCCCGGGGTGGCCGGTTCAGAGGGTGACGGTGGTGAGCCGGCGGGCGGTGGCTGCCGCCGCCTCGACCCGGGCGGGGTCCGGTGCCAGTCCACAGCTGGACAGCCAGTTCGCCAGCAGCCGGTGGCCGCCCTCGGTGAGCACCGACTCGGGGTGGAACTGCACCCCCTCGATGGGCAGCTCCCGGTGCCGCAGCGCCATCACGATGCCCGACGGCGTGCGGCCGGTGACCTCCAGCTCGGCCGGGACGCTGTCGGACTCCACCGCGAGCGAGTGGTACCGGGTGGCGGTGAACGGGCTGCCCAGCCCCGCCAGCACGCCCACACCCTCGTGCACGACCTGGCTGGTCTTGCCGTGCAGCAGCTCAGGCGCCCGGCCCACGACGCCACCGAAGGCCTCGGCGATCGCCTGGTGCCCCAAGCAGACCCCGAGGACCGGCAGCCCCGCATCGGCGGCGGCCCGCACCATCGGCACGGTCACGCCGGCGTCGACCGGTGTGCCGGGGCCGGGGGAGAGCAACACCCCGGCCAGGTCCAGGTCGGCGAGCTCGTCGACGGTCACCGCGTCGTTGCGGCGCACCACGCTGGGCACCCCGAGCTGGCCCAGGTACTGGACGAGGTTGTAGACGAAGCTGTCGAAGTTGTCGACGACGAGCACCGGCCGGACGGCGGGCAGGCTCATCGCTGGACACTCACGGCGGTGCGGGACACGAGGGGCTCGATCTCCAGAGGGCGGTGTCAGGCGGCCCGAGTGGGCCTCCACGGGCTCAGGTGTACACGCCAGCAGCCTGCGCCGTCACCACCATCGGGACGGCCGGGGTTCAGGGCGGCTCAGCCCACCCTGGCGTACTGCATGTCCAGGGCGCCGTCATAGGCCGGCAGGGAGAGCCGGTCCTCCTCCTCGACGTCGAAGGTCAGCCCGTAGTCGTCGGCGGCCTCCTGGAAGACCTGCACCCCGGGGGAGGCGGCGAGCTCGTCCCGCATCTCGTCGGCGTCCCCGACGGCGGTGATCACGTACGGCGGTGAGTACTTGCGGCCGTGCAACAGCAGGGTGGGGCCGACGCAGATGACGGCGCTGGTGGAGATCAGCCGCTGCCCCATGATGGCCACGCCGTCGGCACCGGCGGCCCACAGTGCGTTCACCACACCCTGGACGTCGGACTGGTGGATCACCAGGTTGTCCGGGTTGCCCTCGGTCGGCGTGGTCCCGGCGGACGGGTGCGGGGCGTCGTCCAGCTCGATGGCCAACCCCGGCCCGGTGAGCTCAGCGAGCCCGGCGGAGCCGACCCCGGGGGCGGCCTGCTGCTGCACGGCCGCGACCTCGCCGTTCCGCAAGGCCGCCAGGTCGGTGAGCGCCTGCACCTGCTCCTGCAGGGCGGCCAGCTCGGCCTGCTGGCCGGCGACGGTGGAGTCACGCTGCTCGATCAGCGCGGACAGCTCGGTGACCTCACCGCCCCGCAGGTCGGTGCCCTGCGCGGTCGTGCTGGAGGTGGCGAACAGCAGACCGGCGGCCAGGGCGACGACGGGCACGAGCCCGACCCACGGGTCGAACCGGCGGGGGCTCCCGATGCGGGTCATGCACACCTCCTGGTGTCGGCGTCCACCCCCGCAAGGGCGAACGAGGGTGACGCCGCCGCGCGACGGCGCGGGACTGCTGGCCCGCTCAGCTTAGGCTGGTGGGCGTTCACGCCGGGGCGTCAGGCCACCGGCCCGGGAGGGAGTCCGCCAGGTGCCCAAGTCGAAGGTGCGCAAGAAGTCGGTCTACACGCCGCCGGCGGGCGTGCTGCCCGCGAGCGCGGCCCGGGCCCAGGCCGCGCAGCCGAGCCCGCGGTGGTACGCCCCGGTGATGGTCGCGCTGATGCTGCTCGGCCTGCTGTGGATCGTCGTCTACTACGTGGCAGGCGACCGGATCCCGCTCATGACGACGTTGGGCCCGTGGAACTTCGCCATCGGCTTCGGCGCCATGGTCGCCGGGTTGGTCATGTCGATGCGCTGGCGCTGACGCTCGCGCACGGCTCGACCGACAGGCCCTCGTCCCTCCGGGACGGGGGCCTTCGTCGTGTGAGCTGATCCCGCCCGAGCGGCGCTGACCGGTGGGTACTCCGTTCGGTGACCAGTGCACAGCGAGCCGTGACCGGCTCGCAGGGTCGACAAACGGTCAACGCGCAGGTCAGGGGCTCGCACGAAGATCGTCTGTGCACAGCGGGTCGCGTCGTCCACAGGTGGACCGCTCCGCCATCCACCGGGTTGTCCACGATCTGTGGGTTGCCGCGACCGTCGCACCGGGGGCTGACCTGCGGGAATGCCGGCGATGTGACCACTGGGACGGAAACGGCACAGGGGTAACTACACCCGTGGAACTCCGTCCCCAGCTGTGTACACACCTGTGGGAAAACTGCTCGCTCGAGTCGCCTGGCCGAAGGCGACCGAGCGCTTACTACCCGCCTCACCGAAGCGCAAACCAGCAGCGTGACGGGCCGTTCCCGCGCGTGTCCGGGCGAGTTGTCGACATCCCCACCCCGGCGGACGGTCGCCGGGACACCACAGCCCCCGTCCGCGTGGACGGGGGCTGTGGACGGCGGGCACCGGGTCGGTCAGCGGTCGAGCAGCTCCAGGATCGTGGCGTTGGCCATGCCACCGCCCTCGCACATCGTCTGCAGCCCGTACCGGGTACCGGTGGCCTGCATGTGGTGCACCAGCGTGGTCATGATGCGTGCGCCCGAGGCGCCCAGGGGGTGCCCGAGCGCGATCGCGCCACCCAGGGGGTTGACCGCCTCGGCCGCGGCGCCGATCTCCCGGCGCCAGGCGAGTGGCACCGGGGCGAACGCCTCGTTCACCTCGAAGACCCCGATGTCGGCGAGCGCCAGCCCGGAGCGGTCCAGCACCTTGCGGGTGGCCGGGATGGGGGCGGTCAACATGATCACCGGGTCGTCACCGGCGACGACCGTCGTGTGCACCCGGACCACAGGGGTCAGCCCCAGCTCGCGGGCTCGTTCGGAGGTGGTGACCAGGAGCGCAGCCGATCCGTCGGAGATCTGGCTGGCATTGCCGGCGCTGATCACGCCGTCGACCTGGAACGGGGTCGTGAGCGCCCCGAGCGCCTCGAGCGTGCCGCCGGTGCGGATCCCCTCGTCGGCGGTCACCACCGCGCCCTCAGGGGTGCGGACCGGGACGAGCTGCGCATCGAAGGCCCCGTCGGCCTGCGCCTTGGCGGCCCGCTCGTGCGAGCCCAGCGCGAACTCGTCGAGCTCGGCCCGGGACAGGCCCCACCGCGCCGCGATCATCTCCGCGCCGACCCCCTGGTTGGGCGCGACCCCGCCGTAGCGGGCCAGGTACTGCGGCCCCAGCGGCCGGCCGGCCGACCCGTCACCGGCCGAGGAGCCCATCGGCACCCGGCTCATCGACTCGACCCCACCCGCGACCACGACGTCCGCCTGACCACTGATGACCGTGGCGGCGGCGAAGGCGACCGCCTGCTGGGAGGAGCCGCACTGCCGGTCGATGGTCGTGCCGGGCACCGTCTCCGGCCAGCCGGCCGCCAGCGCCGCGACCCGGCCGATGTTGCTGGTCTGCTCGCCGACCTGGCTCACGCAGCCCCAGAAGACGTCGTCGACGACGGCGGGGTCGAGGCCGGTGCGCTCCACCAGGGCATGCAGCACGGTGGCGGACAGGTCGGCGGCGTGCACGCCGGACAGCCCGCCGCCCCGCTTCCCCACCGGTGTGCGGACGGCGGCACAGATGACGGCATCGCGCATGGACCACTCCTCATCGCAGACGGTGACGTCTCAGACGTCCGGTCGCTCGATGCTAGGCGCCGCGTACAGGCCCGCGACCGGTGCTGACAAGCTGGCCCCGTGCACTGGTCGCCCCGGATCGGCGAGGCGGTGGCGATGGCCGCCGCCGGCGTGGCCCTCGCGCTGGCCACCCTGCTGGTCGACCCGGTCGGGCGGGTCCTCGTCGGCAGCGGCGCCGTCCTGCTGCTGGGCCTGGCCGCCCGCGACCTGCTGCTGCGCCCCCGGCTGCGCGCCGACGCCCACGGGGTGACGGTGCGAACGCTCAGCGGCGGGACGACGATCGCCTGGCCTGCGCTGCGCGCCCGGGTCCGGACGTCACGACGGTGGGGGTTGTGCGCCCGCACGCTGGAGCTGGAGGACGGCACGGACGACGCCGTCCTGGTCGTGCTGGGCCGCCGGGACCTGGGGCAGGACCCGGACGTGGTCGCCCGGGCCCTGCACGCCGCCGGCGCAGGACGCTAGCGCAGCCCGCCGAGCACCAGCACCAGCAGCACGACCACCAGGGCGGCGACCCCGCCGACCACGACCGCCCGCTGGCGGCCGCCCAGGACGAGGATGCCGGCCGTCAGTACGCCGACGACGAGGCCGCCGAGGTGGCCGAGCAGGGACACCCCGGGCAGGAAGCTGATCGCCAGGTTGATCACCAGCAGGGTGAGGAGCCCGCGGAGGTCCTGCTTCTGCTTCAGCAGGACCACGCCGAAGGCGCCCAGCAGGCCGTAGATCGCCGCCGATGCGCCGACCACGGCACCGAGGTAGTCGCCGAACAGCTGCAGGGCGGCCACGCCCCCCAGCGCGGAGACCAGGTAGACGGTCAGGAAGCGGCCCCGGCCCAGCATCCGTTCGAGCTCGGAGCCGAACAGCAGCAGGGCGAGCATGTTCAGCGCCAGGTGCACCGGCCCGACGTGGGTGAAGGCGCTCGTGACCACCCGCCACCACTCACCGACGTCGACCAGGTAGGGGACGATCGCGAGATCGTCCTGCAGCGGTGAGCGGAAGCTGCGCAGCGGGTTGACGCCGACACTGATCGCCGAGCCGGCGGTCGCGAGGGCGACCAGCAGGTTCAGCGTGATGAGGGAGAGGGTGACCGGCCCCCAACGCCGGGCTGCGCTGCGCAGCCCGGTGGTGCGCTTGGGACGGCGGACGGTGGCGTTGCCGGCCCGCACGTCGTCCGGGCACTGGAAGCCGACCGCGGCCGGGTTCATGCACTCCGGGCAGATGGGCCGGCTGCAGCGGGTGCAGCGGACCCCGGTGGGCCGGTCCGGGTGCCGGTAGCAGGTGGCAGGGGGCGCCGGCTGCGGCTCCGAGCCGGCGCCCCCGCTGCCCTCGGGGGTGCTCAGCTGCGCTGCACCTCGACGGAGGTGATCACGATGTCCTCGACCGGGCGGTCGCCGCGGGCGGTCGGGGCGGTTGCGATCGCGTCGACGACCTGGCGGCTGGCGTCGTCGGCCACCTCACCGAAGATCGTGTGCTTGTTGTTCAGGTGCGGGGTGTTGGTGACGGTGATGAAGAACTGGGAGCCGTTCGTGCCGGGGCCCGCGTTGGCCATGGCCAGCAGGTAGGGGCGGTTGAACGAGAGGTCGGGGTGGAACTCGTCGCCGAAGCGGTAGCCGGGGCCACCGGTGCCCTGACCCAGCGGGTCGCCACCCTGGATCATGAAGCCCTGGATGACCCGGTGGAACACCGTGCCGTCGTAGAGCTTCGCCGTGGTCTTCTCGCGGGTACGCGGGTCGATCCACTCGCGGCTGCCCTCGGCGAGCTCGGTGAAGTTCGCGACCGTCTTGGGGGCGTGGTCGGGGAACAGGTCGACGGTGATGTCGCCGTGGTTGGTGTGCAGGACGGCGCGCCGTGCGGCGGAGGTCTGTTCAGTCACGACGACCACTCTCCCACTGCGGACCGGGAGGCCGCTGGGCGCCCGGTGCGGCCGGCCTGTGCCCGGCGGCCGGTGAAGGGCCCTCGAGGGACCGGAGTGGAGACGAGGGGAATCGAACCCCTAACCCCCGCCTTGCAAAGGCGGTGCTCTGCCAATTGAGCTACGTCCCCGGGGGACTGCGGTGGTCGGTCGACCGCAGCCGCGGGATCAGGCGCCGGGCGTGCTGACCGAGCCCGGACCGCGGGTCGCCTCGGCCCACAGGTCGGCCTCGCCCTTGCCGGAGCTGCGCTTGCGCACGGCCGCCAGGGCACTGGCCGCGAGCGCTGCCATCGCCAGCTTCTTCAGCACGCGGGACCTCCTCGAACGGTGTGGGCCACCGCGGTGCCGGTGACCGCTGCCGGGACCAGCGGCGGGCGACCGTGATCCCCGTGGAGATCGCTGTCGCCCGCCGTCGGTGCACGGGTGGGCCTGGGAGGACTTGAACCTCCGGCCTCATCCTTATCAGGGATGCGCTCTAACCGTCTGAGCTACAGGCCCGTGGACCGGTGAACAGCTTACCTGCCCGGCTGAGGCCCCCCGACGCGGGGGGCCTCAGCGGGTGTGACTCGCTCAGTCGCGCTCGGCGAGGGTGACCTCGAGGCCGCCGACCAGGTCGGAGCAGAGGTTGTAGACGAACGTCCCCACGGTGCACAGCGCCGTGAGCAGCACGATGTTGATCGCCCCGATCACCGCGGCGCCACCGAAGACGACGCCGGCGGTGATCACCTCACCGCCCCCGTCCGTGGTCTCGGTGGTGGTGGCCAGCTGCCCGATCAGGTCGTTGACCGTGTCGAAGACACCCAGGCTGCTGAGCACCCCGTACAGGATGCCGACGGCGACCATCCACACGAAGAACAGGGCGATCGAGAGGACGAGCGAGATCTTCAGCGCCGACCAGGTGTCGATGTGGCGCAGCTGCAGCCGGGCCCGGCGCGGGCCGCGGTTGACCGGGCCGCGCGCCTTGCCTGATGAGGCTCGACCGGCGCCCTGGCCGGCCGGCCGGGACGCCGGCCTGGCCGTGGGGCGCGCGGGGTCGGGCCGGGCCGCCGGGTCGATCGGCCGGGCAGCCGCCGGGGGCAGGCCGACCGCCTGGGTCGAGTCGACCGGGACCGAGCCGGCTGCGGGCACCCCGCTGCGCGACGCGGCGCCACGGGCAGCGGCCGCCGTCCGGTCCACCGGAGCGGACGGCGGGCCGGCCGTGGCAGCACCGCCCCGAGCCGGGCCGTTGGCCGCGGCCGGCTCGTCCGCCGGGGGCCTGCCCGCCGGCGACGCCCCGGCCGAACGACCCTTCGCCGTCACGGGCCGGGCTGCGCTGGTGGCCGAGGACGCACCGCCACCATCGGCCGGACCGCCGTCAGCGGCCTTCGCCGGGGCGGGCGGTGCCGGCGCGGCCGGCGAGCCGGACGCCGGCTCGCCGCCGTCCTTCGTCGAGGGCGCGGTGCCCGCACCGGCCGGCCCGGGCCGGTCGGCGACCGGGGTGGCGCCCTCCGGTACCGCATCGGCGGTGCCGTCCCCCTCACGGGAGTCGGTACGCACCGAACTGCGTGCCCGGTCGCTCATCCCAGTCTCCTGTCGCCCTGCGGCCCTCGCCGCGTCGGTGCACCCACCGGGCCCGCCGTGGTGCAGAGGGCGGTGGGTCGGTCACTGCCGTGGTCATCGCACACACCGGATTGCGGACGACGTCGTCCGCGACACCGGTCTGGCATCCGCCCCACCCTAGGCGTCGGGCTCGTCGTTGTCCGTCGTACGCGCGATCGCCACGATCGACACGTCCTCAGGCAAGTTCATGAGCTTGACACCCATGGTGGCCCGGTCCCGGGTGTGCCGGACGCCGTTCACCGGGGTGCGGATGACCCCGCCGCCGGAGGTGATGGCGTACAGCTCGTCACCGAGCACCACGGCCAGCGCACCCACCAGTGCACCCTTGCGGGCCTTCGGGTCGGCGGTGAGCACGCCCTTGCCGCCCCGCCCCTGCTCCGGGTAGTGCTCGATCCCGGTGCGCTTGGCGTAGCCGCCCTCGGTGGCGACCAGGACGTCGACTCCCTCCTGGACGACGATCATCGACAGCAGTGTGTCGTCCGGCGCCAGCGAGATGCCGCGCACGCCCTCGGTGGCCCGGCCCATGGGGCGCAGCTGCTCGTCGTTGGCCTTGAAGCAGATCGACATCGCCTTGCGGGTGACCAGCAGCAGGTTCTGGTCCGGGCTGATCATCGCCGCACCGACCAGCTCGTCGTTGTCGCGCAGGTTGATCGCGATGACGCCGCCGGACCGAGGGGAGTCGAAGTCGGTGAGCCGGGTCTTCTTCACCTGGCCGCGGGCGGTGGCCAGCACCAGGTACGGGGCGACCGTGTAGTCCTTGATCTGGATGACCTGGGCGATCTTCTCGTCCGGCTGGAAGGCCAGGATGTTGGCCACGTGTGCGCCGCGGGCGGTGCGCGCCGCCTCGGGCAGCTCATAGGCCTTGGCCCGGTAGACCCGGCCCTTGTTGGTGAAGAAGAGGATCCAGTCGTGGGTCGACCCCACGAAGAACTGCTGGACCAGGTCGTCCTGCTTGAGCTGGGCGCCCATGACGCCCTTGCCGCCGCGCCGCTGCGAGCGGTAGAGGTCGGCCTTGGTCCGCTTGGCGTAGCCGGTGCGGGTGATCGTGACGACCACCTGCTCCTCGGCGATGAGGTCCTCCATGGAGACGTCACCGTCGTTGGCCACGAACTGGGTGCGCCGGTCGTCGCCGTACTTCTCCACGATCTCGGCGAGCTCGTCGTGGACGATCTGCCGCTGCCGCTCGGGGGAGTCCAGGATCGCCTGCAGCTCGGCGATGCGGGCCTCGATCTCGGCCAGCTCGTCCAGGATGCGCTGCCGCTCCAGGGCGGCGAGCCGGCGCAGCTGCAGGTCGAGGATCGCGACGGCCTGGATCTCGTCGACGTCCAGCAGCTCCATCAGCCCGCTGCGGGCGGCCTCGGCCGACTCGCTGCGGCGGATGAGGGCGATGACCTCGTCCAGGTGGTCCAGCGCCTTGGCGTAGCCGCGCAGGATGTGCGCCCGCTCCTCGGCCTTGCGCAGCCGGTACCGCGTGCGCCGGACGATGACCTCGATCTGGTGGGTCACCCACAGCCGGATGAGCTCGTCCAGCCGCAGGGTGCGGGGCACGCCGTCGACGATGGAGAGCATGTTGCAGCCGAAGGTGGTCTGCAGCTGGGTGTGCTTGTAGAGGTTGTTCAGCACGACCTTGGCGACGGCGTCCCGGCGCAGCGTGATCACCAGGCGGCGGCCAACCCGGTCGCTGGACTCGTCGGCGATCTCGGAGATGCCCTGCAGCCGGCCGTCGCGGACGCCCTCGGCGATCGACTCGGCCAGGTTGTCCGGGTTGACCTGGTAGGGCAGCTCGGTGACGACGAGCTGCACCCGACCCCGGCTGTCCTCCTCGACGGTGACGACGGCGCGCATCCGCACCGAGCCGCGGCCGGTGCGGTAGGCGTCCTCGATGCCCTCACGGCCGACGATCAGCCCGTGGGTGGGGAAGTCCGGGCCCTTGACCCGCTCCATGCAGGCGGTGAGCGCCTCTTCCGCCTCCGCGTCCGGGTGCTCGAGCATCCAGAAGACGGCGGCGGCGACCTCGCGCAGGTTGTGCGGCGGCATGTTGGTCGCCATGCCGACGGCGATGCCGGCCGAGCCGTTGACCAGCAGGTTGGGGATGCGCCCCGGCAGCACCAGCGGTTCGAGGTTCTTGCCGTCGTAGTTGGGTTGGAAGTCGACGGTGTCCTCGTCGATGTCCCGGAGCATCTCCATGGCCAACGGGGTGAGCCGGGCCTCGGTGTACCGCATGGCCGCGGCCGGGTCGTTGCCCGGCGAGCCGAAGTTCCCCTGGCCGTCGATCAGCGGGTAGCGCATCGACCACGGCTGGGCCAACCGCACGAGGGCGTCGTAGATCGACGAGTCACCGTGCGGGTGGTAGTTGCCCATCACCTCGCCGACCACGCGGGCACACTTGACGGTCGCGCGGTCGGGCCGGAAGCCCTGGTCGAACATCGCGTACAGCACGCGGCGGTGCACCGGCTTGAGGCCGTCCCGCACGTCGGGCAGTGCGCGGCCGACGATGACCGACATCGCGTAGTCGATGTAGCTGCGCTGCATCTCCTGCTGGAGGTCGACCGGCTCGACGCGGTCGCGGCTGGGTGTCTCTGTCACGTCTGGTTCTCCACAAGTCGATACACAGCGGTGGATGAATGCGCATTACAGGCCGCAGCCTGATGGCCCCCTCGCCGGGGCCCACCGCGAGCTCGCGAGCGGTGGGGGGCGAGGGGGCCTTCCTCAGACGTCGAGGAAGCGGACGTCCTTGGCGTTGCGGGTGATGAAGCTGCGTCGGGCGACGACGTCCTCGCCCATCAGCACGCTGAACAGCTCGTCCGCGGCGGCGGCGTCATCGAGGGTCACCTGGCGCAGGATCCGGCTCTCCGGGTTCATCGTGGTCTCCCACAGCTCCTTGGCGTCCATCTCACCGAGGCCCTTGAACCGCTGGATCGCGTCGTCCTTGGGGAGCTTGCGGCCCTCGGCAGCGCGGGCCTTGAGCAGCTCGTCCCGCTCCCGATCGGTGTAGACGTAGTCGTCGGGGTGCTTGTTGCCCCACTTGATCTTGTACAGCGGCGGTTGCGCCAGGTAGACGTGGCCGGCCTCGACCAGCGGCCGCATGAAGCGGAACAGCAGGGTCAGCAGCAGCGTGGTGATGTGCTGGCCGTCGACGTCGGCGTCGGCCATCAGGATGATCTTGTGATAGCGCAGCTTCGCCAGGTCGAACTCGTCGTGGATCCCGGTACCGAAGGCGGTGATCATCGACTGGACCTCGGTGTTCTTGAGGACCCGGTCGATGCGCGCCTTCTCGACGTTGATGATCTTGCCGCGGATCGGCAGGATCGCCTGGTACATCGAGTCGCGGCCGGACTTCGCCGAGCCACCGGCCGAGTCGCCCTCGACGATGTAGACCTCGGAGTTGCGCGGGTCGGTCGAGCGGCAGTCGGCCAGCTTGCCCGGCAGGCCGCTGACCGTGAGCAGGCTCTTGCGGGCGAGCTTGCGGGCGTCCTGCGCCGCGCGGCGGGCCCGGGCGGCCGAGGCGGCCTTGGTGATGATGGTCTTGGCCTCGGTCGGGTTGGCCTCGAACCAGTGCCCGATCTGGTCGTTGCAGACCTTCTGCACGAAGCCCTTGACCTCGGTGTTGCCGAGCTTGGTCTTCGTCTGGCCCTCGAACTGCGGGTCGCCGAGCTTCACCGAGACGATCGCGGCCAGGCCCTCCCGGATGTCGTCACCGGTGAGCTTGTCGTCCTTCTCCTTGAGCAGCTTCTTCTCGATCGCGTACTTGTTCACGATCGAGGTCAGCGCCGCCCGGAAACCCTCCTCGTGCGTGCCGCCCTCGTGGGTGTTGATGATGTTCGCGAAGGTGTGCACCGACTCGGAGTAGGCGTCGGACCACTGCATGGCGACGTCGACCGACATCGCGGTGTCGTTCTTGCCCACGCCGTCGGCGGAGAAGCCGATGACCGAGCGGTGGATCGCCGTCTTGCGGCGGTTGATGTAGGTCACGTAGTCGACCAGGCCGCCGTCGTAGCGGTAGGTCACCTCGGTGGGCTCGAAGGCGGCGTCCTCCTCACCGACCGTCGGCGCGGCCTCGGCCAGCGAGGCCTCGTCGGAGGCGCCGGTCTCGGCCTTGCTGTGCCCGGGACGCTCGTCCCGCAGCACCATGGTCAGGCCCTTGTTCAGGAAGGCCATCTCCTGGAGCCGGCGGTTGATCGTGTCGAACGAGTAGGTCGTCGTCTCGAAGATGCTGCCGTCGGCCCAGAAGGTGATGGCCGTGCCCCGCTTGTCCGTCGGGCCGACCTCCGTCAGTGCACCGGGCTTGGCGACGTCGTAGTGCTGGGTCCACTCGGTCCCGTTGCGCCAGATGCGCACGTCGAGCGCGCTGGAGAGCGCGTTGACCACCGTGACGCCGACGCCGTGCAGGCCACCGGAGACGCCGTAGCTCTTGCCGTCGAACTTGCCGCCCGCGTGCAGGATGGTCATGACGACCTCGACCGTGGGCCGCTTCTCCACCGGGTGCATGTCGACCGGGATGCCACGGCCGTTGTCCTCGACCTTGACGCCACCGTCGGCGAGCAGGGTCACCCGGACGGTGTCGCAGTACCCGGCCAGCGCCTCGTCGACGGCGTTGTCCACCACCTCCCACACCATGTGGTGCAGGCCCCGCTCACCGGTCGAGCCGATGTACATGCCGGGGCGCTTGCGGACCGCGTCCAGCCCCTCCAGGACGGTGATGGAGCTACCGGAGTAGGCGTTCTCGGTCTGCGGCTGAGCGACCACGTGGGGCCCTTCTCTTGCGCAACCTCGCGGCCGCGGCACCACGTCGACGACGATGTCGAGGGGCGCAGGACGGCTCTCAGCGGGCTGCTGGGGGTGAGTCCCCTCCAGCGTACCGGGTGGGTACACCCCAGACCGGCCGTCCACGGCCTGACGTGGCGCGAGAGCCTCTCCCGACTCACCCACCACCACCTGTGTTGCCCCCCAGGTCGACACGCCGTCCTGCGGCGACTGGTGCCGACGTTCCACGTGGAACGCCGCTACTGGACCAACAACTGGGCGGTGGCCAGCTCGCGGTAGAGCGGACTGGTTTCGACCAGCTCGGCGTGCGTGCCGACGGCCACCACCCGGCCGGCGTCCAGGACGACGATCTGGTCGCTGTCGAGCACCGTCGACAGCCGGTGGGCCACGACCAGCAGCGCCCGGTCGGCCGCCGCAGCGGCGAGGGTGTCGCGCAGCAGGCCCTCGTTGCGGGCGTCGAGGCTGGCCGTCGGCTCGTCGAGCAGCAGCAGTGCCGGCCGGGCCAGCAGGGACCGGGCGATCGCCAGCCGCTGGCGCTCACCACCGGACAGCAGCACCCCGTCGTCCCCGACGGAGACGTCCAGTCCACGGGCGGAGCGCTGCACCACGCCGGTGAGGCCCACGTCGGCCAGCGCCTGCCACAGCTGCTCCTCCCCGGCGTCCGGCGCGGCGAGCAGCAGGTTCTCCCGCACCGTCCCGGCCAGCACCGGCGCCTCCTGCTCGACGTAGCCCATCCGGGCCCGGAGCGCGGCGCGGGGCAGCTCACGCACGTCGGTGCCAGCCCACCGGACCGCCCCGGCCGACAGCGGGTAGAAGCCCTCGACCAGCGCCAGCACCGTGGACTTGCCCGCCCCCGACGGCCCGACCATGGCCACCCGGCTGCCGGCCGGCACGGCGAAGGAGACGTCGTGCAGCACCGGCGTGCCGTCCGGGTAGCCGAAGCCCACGCCGTCCAGCTGGAGCAGCGGGACGGGGTCCCCGCCCGTCGGGGTGCGGAGCACCGCCGGCGACCCGCCGGCTGCCGGTCGCTCCGGCTCCTCGTCGTGCTCGGGTTCCAGCGCGAGCACCTCCTGCACCCGGGCGAGCGCGCCCAGGCCGGTCTGCAGCTGGGTGTAGGAGCCGATCAGCTGACCCAGCGGCATGACCAGCAGGAACAGGTAGAGGATGAACGCGACCAGGTCGGCCACGGCGATCGAGCCGGTCGCCACCCGGTAGCCACCCAGCCCCAGCACGGCCAGGAACGCGCCCTGGACGGCGATCGAGCCGGCCGGTGAGACCAGCGCCTCCAGCCGGGCGACCTGCACCCCGGCGGTGAACGCCCGCTCGGCGCTGGTGCCCACCGTGTCCACCTCCCGGGCGGTGGCCCCGCTCGCCCGGATCGTGCGCACCGCCGACAGCGCCCGCTCCACCGCTGCACTCATCGCGCCGACCTGCTCCTGGGCCTCCCGGGAGAGCACCCGGACCCGGCGGGAGGCAAGCACGGCGGTGGTCACCCCCACGCTGACCGCCAGGACGGTGACCAGCAGCAGCCAGACGTCGACCAGGGCCATCGCCACCAGCGCGCCGACGCCGACGACCACCGACCCGACGATCTCCACCACACCGCTGGTGACCGCAGCACGCAGCAGTGTGGTGTCCGAGCCCACGCGCGACATGAGGTCGCCGGTCCGGCGCCGGTCGTACTCGGCGATCGGCAGCCGGAGCAGCCGGTCGACCAGCAGCCGCCGGGTGCTGAGGACGACGCCCTCGGCGGTGCGCTGCAGCAGGTACTGCTGCCCGGCCCCGAGCACGGCGGCCAGCACCAGGACGACGACCAGCGCGACCACCCCGGGCAGCACCGCCCCGCCCGAGCCCACCGCGCCGATCACCTGCCCCACCAGCGCCGGCTGGGCCAGCGCGGCCGCGGCCGAGAACAGCGAGAGCACCGCGGCCGCCCCCAGCGCCCGGCGGTGCGGGCGCAGCAGCGGCAGCAGCTCGCGCAGCCCGGCGGACGGCGCCGGTTCGTCCGTTGCCGACCCGCCCGACGTCATCTTCGGTGTGCTGCTCAGGCCGCGGCGGCGAGTGCGCCGACCACGGCGGCCAGCAGCCGGGCGTGGTGCTCGATCAGCTGCGGCCGGTTGGCGTCGGGCCGGATGGCGGCGACGAAGCCGGCCGCCGACCAGACCTCGTCGCCGTCGTCACTGCCCAGCAGCGACTGCCGGACGACGGGGTCCTCGGCGATCCGGCGGACCTGCGGGCCGTCCTCGGCGGCCAGCAGCACCCAGCGCCGGTCGAACTCGGGGTCCGGGCTGGGGATCTGCAGCATCCCGCCGGTGCCGTGCCGCCACATGCGGGCCGGTGAGAGCCGGAATGCGGGCACCGCGCCCAGCACGGGCGCTGCGGTGATCGCGTGGGTGCTCACGAAGCCGCGCCCGACCGGGGAGACGATGTCGAAGGCGACCAGGTCCAGGCCGTTGCCCCGACCGCGCAGGACCCGGCTCGCCTGGTCCTCCTTCCCGGGGCGGACCGGCGCCGAGCGCACCAGCGCGGTGAGCGGCTCGTCCTCCGGGGCGGTGCCGTCGGAGGGCACCCAGCCGAACTGCTGGGCCCACAGCTGCGTGCCGTACGGGTCCGCGGCGACGGCCGGGTCCGGCTGGACGTCGCGGTACCCGGCGTCGTCCCCGGACCGGGAGCGCCCGCCCCCGAACAGGCCGCCCAGCCCCCGGCGGGGACGGTCGGTCTGCTCCGGCGGCGGGGCATCGGACTGCCGCTGGTCGGCACCCGGCGGCTGCCAGGCGGCCTCGTCCCGCGTCGTGGCCGGCGGTACGGACGCCTGCGGGGTGGACGGGGGCGGGGACGTGGCCGGGCGTTCCGGCTCCACCGCCGGCAGGTCCCAGCCCGGCGGCTGCCAGGCCTGGGACCCGGTCCGCTCGTCCCCGGGCTCGGCAGGGCGGTCGCTGTCGGGGCGGGGAGCGGCAGGGCCGGACTCACCGCCGCCGGGCGTGTCCCCGCCGAGGTGCGCGGGCTCCTGCCACTGGCCGCCGGCGCCGTCGTCGAACCCGTCCCGGTCGCGGTCGCGCGGGCTGCTCATCGCTGACTCCTCGTCTCGCTGGTCATCCGTACGTGTCCCGCGGCCCACGGCCACGGACGGTGCGCGGGCCCTTCTTCCAGCTCGGGGCCGTCGGACCGACAACGCGCAGCTTGGTCACGACGTCCCCGCCGACCCCGGCGCGCAGCTTGCCCAGGATGGTCGGCGCCAGCAGGCGCAGCTGCGTCGCCCAGGCCGTGGACTCCGCGACCACCAGCAGCTCGCCCTCGTTCAGCGACTCCGGCCGGCAGTGCGCGGCGATCTCCGGCCCGACCAGGGTGTCCCAGCGCCCGAACACCGCACCGACCTTGGTGCGGGCGGTCCAGTCCTGCTGGGTGACCAGCGAGTCGACCAGTGAACCGAGCGTCTGGGGGTCGTCGGCGCCGGGTCCGGGGCCGGTCCAGCGGCGCCGCGGGCCGGCCACCCGGCGACGGGTCGGCTGCGGCCGGGAGGCCGAGGCCGCCCGGGCGGCCTCCAGTGCCGCGCGGGCGATGTCGGAGGGTCGTGCCGGGCGTTCCTCAGCCACCGTCCACCCCTGCCTCCCCCGTTGCCGCGCTCTCCTCGGTCGGCTCCCCGGGCAGGATCCGCGCCTGCCCGTCGGCGATCTGCACCCGGGTGCCCAGCAGCACCGCCGGGACGTCCTCGGCGACCGCCGCGGTGATCAGCGTCTGCTCGGCACTGCGGGCGACCTCGGCCAGCGCAGCGCGGCGGCCGGAGTCCAGCTCGGCGAAGACGTCGTCCAGGACCAGGATCGGGTCGTCGCCGTCGGCCCGCAGCAGTGCGAAGCAGGCCAGTTTGACCGCGAGGGCGAAGGACCACGACTCGCCGTGGCTGGCGTAGCCCTTGGCCGGCGCCGGCCCCAGGTGCAGCACCAGGTCGTCCCGGTGCGGACCGACCAGGGTCACCCCGCGGTCGACCTCGTCCTTGCGCCGCTCGGCGACCCGCTCGCGCAGCGCCGCGGCGAGCTCCTCGGCGCCGGGCAGCACCCGCGCCGGGTCGACCGGCGCCCCGTCCCCGGCCAGCGGCACCGAACTGCTGTAGCCCAGCGCCGCCCGGTCGGCGCCGGGACCGGCCACCCCGGCGTAGGACTCGGCGACGTAGGGGGCGAGGTCGGCGACGAGCTGCAGGCGGGCGGCCAGCAGCTGACCGCCGAGCTCGGTCAGGTGGCCGTCCCAGACGTCCAGGGTGGCCAGCGCGTTGCCGCGGGCGAGCTTCGCCGTCTTCAACAGGGCGTTGCGCTGCTTGAGGACCCGGTCGTAGTCGCTGCGCACCCCCGCCAGCCGGGGTGTGCGGCTGACCAGCAGGTCGTCGAGGAAGCGCCGGCGTTCGGCCGGGTCGCCGCGCACCAGGGCGAGGTCCTCGGGGGCGAACAGGACCGTCCTGACCAGCCCGAGCAGCTCCCGTGGCCGGGGCAGCGGGGCCCGGTTGACCCGCACCCGGTTGGCCCGGCCGGGGTTGATCTCCACCTCGACCAGCAGCTCGCGGTCGTCGCGGCGCAGCGCCGCCCGCACCACCGCCTGGCTCGCGCCGTGCCGGACGAGAGGGGCGTCGGCGGAGACCCGGTGGCTGCCCAGCGTGGCCAGGTAGCCCACCGCCTCGACCAGGTTGGTCTTGCCCTGGCCGTTGCGCCCCACCAGCACGGTCGGGCCTGGGGTCAGCGCCAGGTCG
Source organism: Modestobacter sp. VKM Ac-2977 (assembly GCF_026968045.1). Classification (GTDB taxonomy): domain Bacteria; phylum Actinomycetota; class Actinomycetes; order Mycobacteriales; family Geodermatophilaceae; genus Modestobacter. The sequence continues at coordinate 214,497 of NZ_JAPVBQ010000003.1, forward strand.
GCGGACTCCCAGCTGCGGAAGTGCCCGACCTGCAGGTGCCGGAGGTACATGGGTCAGCCCCGACCCCGTCCTCCACCAAAATGGCCATCTTGGTGGAGGACGGACGTCGATCCGGTGCTCACGCGGGGTTCTCGGCCTCCGCCGGCTCGGCTGCCTCGACGGCCTGGACGGCGTGCCCACCGAACTGGTTGCGCAGCGCGGCCACCGCCTTCATCGTCGGGGAGTCGCTCTGCCGCGAGGCGAACCGGGCGAACAGCGAAGCGGAGATCGCCGGCATCGGGACGGCGTGCTCGATGGCCTGCTCGACGGTCCAGCGGCCCTCACCGGAGTCCTCGGCGTAGCCGGAGATCTTCTCCAGGGCCGGGTCGTCCTGCAGTGCGCGGACCAGCAGGTCCAGCAGCCAGGAGCGGATGACGGTGCCCTGGGTCCAGGAGGCGACGACGCCGGGCACGTCCTCGATCAGGTCGACCGCGGCCAGCAGCTCGTAGCCCTCGCCGTAGGCCTGCATCATCGCGTACTCGATGCCGTTGTGGACCATCTTGGCGAAGTGGCCGGCGCCGCACGGGCCGGCGTGCACGAAGCCCGCGCCCTCGATCGGCTGTCCGGCCTCGTCCTGGGGTGCCGGCGGCTTCAGCGCGTCGAAGACCGGCTGCGCCTTGGCGACGTCCTCCTTCGAGCCACCGACCATCAACGCGTAGCCGTTCTCCAGGCCCCACACGCCACCGGAGACCCCGGCGTCGATGTAGCCCAGGCCCTTGGCGCCCAGCTCCGCGGCGTGTTCCTGGTCGTCGGTGAACTTGGAGTTGCCCCCGTCGATGACCACGTCACCGGGGCTGAGCAGCTCGCCCAGCTCGCGCACCGTCGCCCGGGTGGGCTCACCGCTGGGGACCATCACCCAGACGACCCGGGGCGCCTCCAGCGCCTCGACGAGCGCCTCGAGGCTCTCCACGTCCCGCTTCTCGGAGAACGAGTCGTACCCGACCACGTCGTGACCGGCGCGACGCAGCCGCTCGGCCATGTTGCCGCCCATCTTGCCCAGTCCGACCATCCCCAGCTGCACGTCTTCTCCTCCGTCGTCGATGTCTCGCTCGTGGGCCGCGGTCCTCCCGCAGCAGGTCTCGGTGGGCAGCCGCACCGTCGCGGCGCACCCGTCGCGCCTGGGCGCGGCCCGGGGCACGCGCCGTCGCCCATCGTGCTCGCCCTCCCCGGCGCTCGCGCGCCGGGGACCGCTCCTAGCCCGGCAGCCGCACCGGCATGATCAGGTACCGGTACGAGCCGGCCCGCTCGGCGGGCCTGCCGCTGTCCTCGTCGTCGGCGGAGGGCTCGTCGACCCCGGACAGCACGGCCGGCTTCAGCGCCGTCGTGAAGTCCATCCGGGCGCGGTCGGTGTGCACCGCGGCCAGGCCGTCGAGCAGGAACGTCGGGTTGAAGCCGATCGTCAGCGGCTCCCCGTCGAACTCGACGTCGCAGCGCTCCTCGGCCTGGCCCTCGTCGTCGGTGCCGCCGGCGCGCAGCGTGACCTGGCCGGGCGTGAACTCGCAGCGCAACGGCGTGCCGCGCTCGGCGACCAGGGCCACGCGCTTGGCGGCGTCGGTGAACAACCCGACCGGCAGGGTGGCGAAGGACGAGGACTCGCTGGGCATGATCGCGCGGTACTTCACGAACTCCGCGTCCAGCAGGCGGGTCGTGGTGCGGCGGTCCTTGCCCGACATGCCCAGGATGCCCTCCCCGGAGCCGCCCGACGCCAGCGAGAGCACCACCTCGGGGCCGCTGGTCAGCGTCTTCGCCGCGTCGGCGAGGGTGCGGGCCGGCACCAGGACGGCGGCGGAGAGCCCCGGGGTCTCCGGACGCCAGGCGAACTCCCGGACGGCGAGCCGGTACCGGTCGGTGGCGGCGAGTGTGACCAGGTCGTCCTCGATCTCCAGCCGCACGCCGGTCAGCATCGGCAGGGTGTCGTCCCGGCCGGCGGCGACGGCGACCTGACCGACGGCCTCGGCGAACGCGTCGCTGTCCACGACCCCGGCGGTGGAGGGCATCGAGGGCAGGGACGGGTAGTCCTCGACCGGGAGCGTGGGCAGGCTGAACTTCGCGTTGCCACAGCTGATGGCCAGCCGGGCCCCCTCGGCGACCACGTCGACCGGGTGCGGCGGCAGGGCCCGGGTGATCTCGGCGAGCAGCCGGCCGGGGACGAGCGCGCGGCCGGCCTCGGTGGACTGGACGTCGACCTCCGACCGGGCCGACACCTCGTAGTCGAAGCCCGAGACCGCGAGCTGGCCGCCCTCCACCTCCAGCAGGATCCCGGCGAGCACCGGCACCGACGGCCGCGGCGGCAGGCTGCGCGCCGTCCATGCCACGGCCTCGGCGAGCACCTCGCGTGCCACCCGGAACTTCATCTCGTCATCCACCCCACGTTCGTCTGCGCCGGCTGCTGCCGGGCGGTGTGCGGCGCCCATCCTCTCCTGCCGGCCCCCCTGCATGACCAGTCCCCTGGTCACAGCTGCACCTCAGAGCCAGGAACCGGCTTCCTGGGTGCCCGCCGGTCGGGGCGGCGCAGCCTCCCGATCCGGCCCGTCCCCACCGAGAGTGTGGTTCGAGAACACCTGGGAGATATAGCTCATCTTCGTCATCACAGGTGTGGATCCTGGGGACGAGACCCCTTCGTGCAGGTCACCCCCGGAATGGGCCTGTTGGCTCGCTGTGGGCCGGTGGGCGTCCGCCTGTGTCGACACGTGGACAACTCGACCGCCGTGCACCGTCGTCGTGCCCTCTCCACCCCGCATCCCCCCTCCACCCGCAGGTCCGTCCCCACCCGATGTGGGTGGAGAGGGCTGTCCACCGGCACCGGTGGGCGACTTGTGGACACCTGGGGGACGGCGCCGTGCCAGGTGCACCCGCTGGACCTGCGGAGATGCGGCTGGCTGCGGGACGAGAGCGATGGTGGGCAGTGGGTTCCGGCTCTCCCCAGGCTGTGTACAGATCTGGGGACAAGGAGACACGGACGCCGGCTCGGCGTCGGCGAGGTCATCCCGGTCGGGCACCTCGAGGGCGCGCGGGAGCGACCGGACCGGCGGTCGGTGTCCGGACGTGCGGCGGCCGAGCCCCAACCCGGGAGGACTGGGGCTCGGCCGGACGATCAGGAGCGGGCGCGGCTCTTGATCCGGGCGGTGAGCTCGGTGACCTGGGTGTAGGTGGCCCGGCGCTCGCTCATCAGGCCGGTGATCTTCTTGACGGCGTGCATGACCGTGGTGTGGTCCTTGCCGCCGAACGAGGCCCCGATCCGCGGCAGGGAGAGCTCGGTGAGCTCGCGGCACAGGTACATGGCGATCTGCCGGGCGTTGACCAGGGTGCGGCTGCGGTTGGCCCCCTGCAGCTCCTCCATCGTCACGGAGAAGTACTCGGCGGTGGCGGCCATGATGATCGCCGCGGTGATCTGCGGGCCCTGCTCGTCGCTGATCAGGTCCTTGAGCACGAGCTCGGCCAGCGCGAGGTCGACCGGCTGCTTGTTCAGGCTGGCGAAGGCGGTGACCCGGATCAGCGCGCCCTCGAGCTCGCGGATGTTGGTCTGCACCTTGCTGGCGATGAACTCCAGGACCGCGTCGGGGGCCTGCAGTCGCTCGCCATAGGCCTTCTTCCGCAGGATCGCGATGCGGGTCTCCAGGTCCGGCGCCTGGACGTCGGTGATGAGACCCCACTCGAACCGCGTGCGCAGCCGGTCCTCCAGCGTCGTCAGCTTCTTCGGCGCGCGGTCGGAGGTGATGACGATCTGCTTGCTGGCGTTGTGCAGCGTGTTGAACGTGTGGAAGAACTCCTCCTGGGTGCGCTCGGCGCGCTCCAGGAACTGGATGTCGTCGATCAGCAGGAAGTCGATGTCCCGGTAGCGACGCCGGAAGTCCTCGGCCCGGCCGGAGTGCACCAGGTTGATGAACTCGTTGGTGAACTCCTCCGTGCTGACGTACCGCACCCGCACGTTGGGGAACATCCGCGCGGCGTAGTGGCCGATCGCGTGCAGCAGGTGCGTCTTGCCCAGCCCGGAGTCGCCGTAGATGAACAGCGGGTTGTAGGCGCGGGCCGGGGCCTCGGCGACGGCGACGGCGGCCGCGTGCGCGAACCGGTTGCTGTTGCCGATGACGAAGCTGTCGAAGACGTACTTCGCGTTGAGCCCCGGGTCCAGGCCGCCGGGGCGCCGGTCGGCGAACAGGGGGACGGCGCCGCCGCCGCGGCCCGGGCGCTCGGCGGGGCGGTCGCCGATGCCCTCGTTCCCCGGTGTCTGGGCGCGACCGGCGTCCCCCGGGTCCCGGTCCCACGGGGCGAGCCGGCGGGGGCCGCCATCGGGCTGGTCGTCGGAGGCCGACCCACGCGACCAGTCGCGCCCGTCCCCGGACTCGGGCAGCCAGGCCTCGGCCCGGGCGGCATCGGTACGCACCCCGAAGGCGCTCCGCCCGTCGTCGACCCGGTCCCGGTCGGCGCGGTCCTCGGCGGCCCGGTCGTGCGCCGCCCGCTCGCGGGCAGCCAGCTCCTCCGAGGCGCGGTCGTGGGCCAGCCGGTCCTGCGTGAGGCGGTCCTGGTCCAGCCGGTCCTGCTCGGCGGTGGGCCAGCGACGGACCTCCGGCTCGACGCCGAGCCGAGGTGCCTCGGGGGCCGGCGGCGGCACCGGCATGTCCTCCAGCTGCACCGCCACCCGGATGTCCCGGCCGATCTCCGCGGACAGCGCCTCGGCCAGCACCATGCGCATGCGGGACTCGAGCACCGTCTGGGTGAACTCGTTGGGCGCGGCGAGCACGGCGGTGTCCTCGAACAGGCCGAGTGGGCGGGTGAGGTTGAGCACCGCCTTCTGCTGCGGGGTCAAGCTGCTGGCGAGCCTCTCGCGGGCCTGGTCCCAGACCGTCGCCAGGTCGACCGGATCGTCGGCCATCGACTGTGTCCCTTCCCGTGCCTTCGGTGCTCTGCCTCTGGTGTGACGCCTCTGGTGCGACCCCGGAGCTGCGGTGCGACCCCGGAGCCGTCGTCCACAGGTGGGATGGATCTCGGGGACTCGCTGGATCCCCCGTCGGGTCCCCAGCTGTGGACGTCCGGCGGTGCTGCGTCCACATGAGTGTCCACAGTCTGTGCACGCTCGGCGACACCTGGTCCGGCGATCGGCGTCCGCGCTGCCGGGCACGACGTCATGGCTGGTGAGCGCCCCGGCAGGGGCGATCGGAGGAAGGTCCGGCGAGCGATCGGCCGACGGGGTCGGCAGGAGAACCGGCGCCCGGTCGTCCGACCCGGAGCGACGGCGACGCTAACAGCCTCGTCCACAGGCGGGCAACGACGACGGCAGCCGGCACGCTGATCGGCCGCGGCGTGTCCGGCGCCGGGTGGCCCGATCAGCGGTGCACCATGAGCGGTCCGGCCAGCAGACCGGGACCCGTCGGGTGTCGGCTATGCTGGTCGGAGTCTGTGCACGGGAGTCGGCGCGCGCCCTGAGGTCGTGGGGCGTGATCACCGGGCCCGTCGCACAGCAGACCAGCCTCGGGAGTCCGGGACAGGTCGCAGGTCCCAGGAGCACCGGGGCCGACGACCTGCCCGGCCCCGCGCGTGCGCTGCCCGACCGGGTGCGCGCCGCATCGACGTCGTCAGCAGTGGGAGTCCCTCGTGAGCAAGCGCACGTTCCAGCCGAACACCCGTCGTCGGGCCAAGACCCACGGCTTCCGGCTGCGGATGCGCACCCGGGCCGGGCGGGCGATCCTCGCCGCTCGCCGTGGCAAGGGTCGCAACAAGCTCTCCGCCTGAGGTGCTGCCTGCGCAGGCACGCCTGCGCCGGCGGCCGGAGTTCACCGCGGTCATGCGGTCCGGCCGACGTGCCGGGCGGCCGACCCTGGTGGTGCACTACCTCTCCGAACGGCCCGTCGCCCGGGTCGGGGGTCCGCTGGACCCCTCGACCGGGCCGCGGGCCGGTTTCGTGGTCGGCAAGGCCGTCGGCAACTCCGTCTGCCGGCACCGGGTCACCCGGCAGCTCCGCCACCTGGTCGGCGACCGCCTGGACCGGCTCCCGGCGACCGCGGACCTCGTCATCCGGGCCCGCCCGGAGGCGGCCGACGCCGGTTCCGCCGTGCTGAGCCGCGACCTGGACGCCGGCCTCGACCGGGTGCTCGGCGGACACGGCCCCCGGGCACGGCGACCGTGACGATCGCGCCCGCCCGCGGGTTGCTGGCCGCCGTCCGCTTCTACCAGCGGGCGATCAGCCCCGCGTTCCCCCCACGGTGCCGCTTCGAGCCCACCTGCAGCGCCTACGCGGCCGAGGCGATCGAGGTCCTCGGCGCCGGCCGGGGCAGCTGGCTGGCCGTGCGCCGGCTGGCGAAGTGCGCGCCCTGGCACCCCGGTGGCGTCGACCTGGTCCCGCCCCGGCGGGCCGGTACCGAGCCATCCGTAGGTGAATCGCTCGACCCCGGCCCAGGAACCGCTGGGCCCACCCACTCGTCGTGCACAGCGGCGCAGCCGCCGGCACCGTCCGCGGCGACCGCGTCGACGGCTGACGGCACACGTCGTCCCGACCGTGCCACCCCGCCGGCTCCGCGCCGGTCTGCGCAGCAGGAGGCTGGCGTTGCTTGACTGGCTGTACACCGCGATCGCGTGGGTGATGAAGCAGTGGCATGCACTGTTCTCCACGTTCCTCGACCCGGCGAGCGGCATCACCTGGGCGCTGTCGATCGTCTTCCTGGTCGTCACCATCCGCGTGCTGCTGTTCCGCCTGTTCGTCAAGCAGGTGAAGAGCCAGCGGGCGATGCAGGAGATCCAGCCGGAGATCCAGAAGCTCCGCAAGCAGTACGGCAGCGACAAGCAGGGCTTCAGCCAGGCCATGATGGCGCTGAACAAGGAGCGCGGGGTCAACCCGCTCGCCGGCTGTCTGCCGATCCTGCCGCAGATCCCGATCTTCCTGTCGCTCTTCCACGTGCTGCGCCGGATCGCGCCGGGCAAGGACGGCCTCTACAGCTGGTCGGACACCCTCACGAACCAGGCGGCTTCGGCCCAGCTGTTCGGCGCGCCGATCTCCGCCTCGTTCAACATGACCGGGGCGAAAGAGCAGGCGATCCTCGGGCTGCCGGACGTCGGTTACACCAACATCCGGATCGTCGCGTTCCTGCTCATCGTGATCATGTGCGGGACGACCTTCTTCACCCAGAAGCAGATCATGCGGCGCTCCGGCCCGGTCGAGGGCCAGGCCGCGATGGTGCAGAAGCTGCTGCTCTACGGCATGCCGCTGAGCCTCTTCGTCTCCGGCTTCTTCTTCCCGATCGGCGTGCTCCTCTACTGGTTCACCAACAACCTGTGGACCCTGGGCCAGCAGTTCTACATCCTGAAGAAGCTGCCCCCGCCCGGGTCGCCGGCCGCGCTGGCCAAGGCCGCCGCCGACAAGCCGCCGATCGACCCGAAGGCCCTCGCCCCCAAGCCGGGCGCGAAGCCGGTGCGCCCCAAGTCGGGCAGCCGCGGGGCGACCGCGGCCCCCTCCCCCACGGTGGACGGCGACGGCACCACCCCCGACGCCCCGCCGGCCGGTGCGACCCCCGCCGAGGGGACCGGACCCGCAGAGGGTGGCTCGGCCAACGGCCGGCCCCCGGGTGGCGGAGGTGCCCGCCCCCGCACGGGCTCCTCGGGCAGCCGGTCGTCGGCCGGGCCCGCCAACCGAGGCAAACGCAAGCGCCGCTGACCGGCTGCGGCACCCGGGCGCGAGCCCGCGGCGTGCCCGCCACCTGACCACCGGGCTCGCCCGGCCGCCTGCACGATCCTGGAGGACTCCGTGAGTGCATCCGACAACGACACCGTGGCCACGTCCGAGGCGACCTCGGACGCCCTGCTGACCCCGGCCGGCGGGAGCGGTGACCCCGCGCTCCCCGACGCCGACCCGGCGTCCTCCGACGCCGTCGTCGAGCCGGTCGACGTCGAGGACGAGTCCGACGACGACGCTGAGGACGGCGCGGACGGCCTGCTCGTCCGCGAGGGCGACGTCGCCGGCGACTACCTCGAGCGGCTGCTGGACATCCTCGACGTCGACGGTGACATCGACCTGGACGTCGAGGGTGACCGGGCCTCGGTCGCGGTCGTCGGCGGCCAGCTGAAGACCCTCATCGGGCCCGACGGCGCCACGCTGGAGGCGCTCCAGGAGCTGACCCGGCTGGCGGTGGCCCAGTCCACCGGTGTCCGCAGCCGGCTGATGCTCGACATCGGGGGCTTCCGGGCCAAGCGGCGCGCAGACCTGACCAGCCTGGCGTCCGCAGCGGCCGAGCGGGTCGCCGAGAGCGGAGCACCCGAGCGCCTCTCGCCGATGAACCCGTTCGAGCGGAAGGTCGTGCACGACGTCATCGCCGTAGCCGCCGGTGTGCGCAGTGAGTCGGAGGGCGAGGAGCCGAACCGGCGCGTCGTGGTCCTGCCGGACCGGTGATCGACGAGGAGGGCCAGGCCGAGGGCCCGCCGTCCGCAGCTGATCAGCCCGGTCCTGTTCCGGAACCCTCGGCGGCAGCGCTCGCCCTGTTCGGTCCCGCTGTCGAGCAGGCGGTCCGCTACGTCGGGATGCTCGCTGGTGACGGTGTGGTCCGTGGGCTGATCGGGCCGCGTGAGGTGCCCCGGCTGTGGGACCGCCACGTGCTGAACAGCGCTGCGCTGGCCGAGGTGGTGCCGCAGGGCAGTCGGGTGGTCGACGTGGGCAGTGGGGCCGGGCTCCCCGGGGTGCCGCTGGGGCTGGCCCGGCCGGATCTCATGCTGACGCTGGTCGAGCCGATGGCCCGTCGGGTGGAGTTCCTCCAGGACGTCGTGACCGAACTGGGTGCTCCCTGGCGGGTGGTCCGCGGGCGTGCCGAGGAGCGGTCGGTCGTCCGGGCGGTCGGGCCGGTGGACGTGGTCACCGCGCGGGCGGTGGCGCCGCTGCCGCGACTGGTGGGCTGGTGCCGTGGGCTGCTGGCCCCGGGGGCCCAGCTGATCGCCCTGGTCGGCGCACGGGCGGCAGCCGAGGTGCCGGACCTGGTGCCGGAGTTGGAGGCTGCCGGGATGCGGGACGTGCACACGCGGGCAGTCGGTGTCGAGCTCGGCGCTGCAGCCACTACCGTGGTGCTCATGACGCGCGCTGGCACCTCTCGGTCCGGGCGCTCGGCAGGGTGAGCGCGTTTCACGTGGAACTCGCCGTAGCGACCGCTCCCTGTTCCACGTGGAACACGGTGGTGAGGAGGACGCACCGATGACGGACCCGGGCGAGCGCCTGCGCAACAGCCTCGCCGCCGATCTCCCGGTCGGTCCCGACTTCGACAGCCCGATCGCCATGGAGGCGATGCGGGCCACTCGCGTGCTGCACGCCGCTGATCAGGATCCCTTCCCGGCGCCGGGCCGGATCCGGGTGGTGACGGTGGCGAACCAGAAGGGCGGCGTCGGGAAGACGACGTCGACGGTCAACCTGGGTGTCGCCCTGGCCATGTACGGGCTCCGGACGCTGGTCATCGACCTCGACCCCCAGGGGAACGCCAGCACCGCTCTCGGTGTGGAGCACACCGTGGGCACCCCCTCGATCTACGACGCACTGGTCGGCGACAACACGCTCGCCGAGGTCACCCACCCGACGACCGCGAGCCCGAACCTCTTCTGCGTCCCGGCGACGATCGACCTCGCCGGCGCGGAGATCGAGCTCGTCTCGGTCGTCGCTCGGGAACACCGGCTGCGCCGCTCCATCGAGACCTACCTGCACGAGCTCCCCGCCGAGGAGCGCCCGCACTACGTCCTCATCGACTGCCCGCCGTCCCTGGGGCTGCTCACGCTGAACGCGCTCGTGGCCGGGGACGAGGTGCTGATCCCCATCCAGTGCGAGTACTACGCGCTGGAGGGCCTCGGCCAGCTGCTGTCGAACATCGACCTGGTGCGCGCCCACCTGAACCCGGGCATCTCGGTGAGCACGATCCTGCTCACCATGTACGACGGTCGTACCAAGCTCGCCGACCAGGTGGCCGACGAGGTGCGCAACCACTTCGGTGACCTGGTGCTCACGGCGGTCATCCCGCGGAACGTACGGGTGAGCGAGGCGCCGGGCTACGGGCAGTCGGTGCTCACCTACGACCCGGGATCCCGTGGCTCGACCAGCTATGTGGAGGCGGCGCGGGAGTTCGCCCGCCGGGGAGCGGCCCTGCCGGCGTCGACGCCTCAGCCGATCAGCCAGCCTCCTCCCCCACCACCGGTTGCCACGCCGGTCTACCCGCCGCCGGTGGGCGGGCCGCCGCCACCGGTGGCCGGGCCGCCGTCGGTGGCGGCACTGGTGCTCGGTGAGCCGGCGACGGCTCCGGCCCAGCGGGGACGGCACGCGACGTGACCCCGGTGCGCCACATTCCCACCCCCGAGCCGCGTCTGCGGACACCGGGCATCTGCGAGGAGGACCAGTGACCAAGCGCGGCGGTCTGGGGCGGGGCCTGGCGGCTCTGATCCCCACCAGTGCACCGGCTCCCACGGCGACCCCGGCGGCTCGCGCCGCGGAGGCGGCCGAGGTCGCCGCCACCGCGGCCGACCAGGCCGGGGCCACCCCTCCGGACCAGTCCACCCGGACGGCGTCGGTGCACGAGCTCCCGAGCCGTGCGCTCGAGGAGGTCGCCGGCGTCCCCGGTGCGCAGCTGCGCGAGCTGCCGGTCGACGACATCGTCCCGAACCCCAAGCAGCCGCGACAGGTCTTCGACGACGAGGCCCTGGAGGAGCTCACCCACTCGGTGCGCGAGTTCGGGCTCCTGCAGCCGATCGTGGTCCGGGAGGCCGGTGACGGCCGCTACGAGCTCATCATGGGCGAGCGCCGACTGCGTGCGTCCCGGGCAGCCGGCCTGGAGACCGTGCCCGCGATCGTCCGGGACACCACCGACGACGCCATGCTGCGCGACGCCCTGCTGGAGAACATCCACCGGGTCCAGCTCAACCCGCTGGAGGAGGCAGCTGCCTACCAGCAGCTGCTCGAGGAGTTCGGCGCCACCCACGAGGAGCTGGCCAGCAAGATCGGGCGCAGCCGCTCGCAGGTCACCAACACCATCCGGCTGATGAAGCTGCCGGTGAAGGTCCAGACCCGGGTGGCCGCGGGGGTCATCTCGGCCGGGCACGCTCGGGCCCTGCTCGGTCTTCCGGAGGCGGAGGCGCAGGACGCCCTGGCCACCCGGATCGTCGCCGAGGGCATGTCCGTCCGGGCGACCGAGGAGGCCGTCGCGATGGCGGTCGCCGACTCTCCCACCGCGGCGCGCCGTTCGGCCCGGAAGATCAGTGCCCCCGGGGTCGAGGACCTCGCCGGCCGGCTGTCGGACGTCTTCGAGACCAAGGTGAAGGTGCAGATCGGCCGGGCCAAGGGCCGGATCGTCGTGGAGTTCGGCTCGGTCGACGACCTGCAGCGGATCGTCGGGATGATGGCCCCGGACATCACCGGTCGCAGCCAGCAGGAGTGAGTGCCGTACTTACGTCACAGTAGTAATGCGGATGAGGTGGTCGTCCGTCCGGACGACGACCTCATCCTGTGATCGGTCCCTCGGCCGCCGCTCGGGCGAGCAACCGGCCGAGGACGTCGCCGAGCCCGTACCCGGCTGCCTCGACGGCCATCGGGAACATCGACGTCTCCGTCAGTCCCGGGGAGACGTTCACCTCGAGGAACTGCACCGCGCCGTCGGGGGTGACGATCGCGTCGGTGCGGGACAGGCCGGCCAGCCCGAGCACCTCGTGCACCCGCAGGGCCATCTCCGCCGCGCGAGCAGCGACCTCGTCGGAGACCCGCGCCGGGGAGTGGTACTCGGTCATCCCGGGGGTGTACCGGGAGGTGTAGTCGAAGACGCCGGACTCGGGGGCGATCTCGACCGCAGGCAGCGCCTCGGGGCCGTTCCCGAGGTCGATCACCGACAGGGCCAGCTCGACCCCGTCGACGAACCGCTCGACCATCACCGTGTCGCCGTAGGCGAAGCAGCTGACCATCGCGGCCGGCAGGTCCTCGACCCGGCTGACCTTCTGCACGCCGAGCGAGGAGCCACCCGAGGCCGGCTTCACCATGAGCGGGAGTCCGAGCCGGGCCACGATGAGGTCCAGGACGGCGCCGGCGCCCAGTTCCCGGAACGTGCTGTGCGGCAGAGCGACCCAGTCCGGCGTCGTGACCCCCGCCGTGCGCACGACCGACTTGGCGGCCGGCTTGTCCCAGGCCAGCCGGCAGGCAGCGGCCGGGGAGCCGACGTAGGGCACGCCGGCCAGGTCCAGCACGGCCCGCAGCGCGCCGTCCTCGCCGGTGGCGCCGTGCAGCGCGATGAACACCGCGTCGGCCGGCGAGGCCGCCAGGCCGGGCAGCAGCTCGGCGTCGGCGTCGTGCATCTGCGCCTCGACCCCGGCCCGGGTGAGCGCCTCGACCACCTGCCCGCCGGAGTTGATGCTGACCTCCCGCTCGAAGGTGAGCCCACCGGCGAGCACCAGGGCCCGCAGCGGGGTCGTCGCAGCGCCGGGTGCCGCTTCCGGTGCGGCCGCCTGGTCGGTCATGGCTGACGGTCCTCGCTCTGGTCGTTGTTCGCCGGCCCGATGACCGGCGGCGGGGTCGGCCGGCCGCCCTCCGGCCGGGCCGTGGCCGGGCCCACCGCGCGGAACGTCCCGGTGTCGACGGCGTCGAAGGTGGAGTGCAGGTCCAGCTCGGCCTCGATCACCCGGGCCAGCCGGCGCACGCCCTCCCGGATCTGGTGCGGCTCGGGGTAGCAGTAGGACAACCGCATGTGCTCCCGGCCACCACCGTCGGCGTAGAAGCCGATGCCGGGCACGTAGGCGACGTGGGCGGCGACCGCGCGCGGTTGCATGAGCTTGGCGTCCAGGCCGTGCGGCAGCTTCAGCCAGACGTAGAACCCGCCCTCCGGCTTGGTCCAGGTGGTGCCCGGCGGCATGAGCGCGGTGAGCGACTCCAGCGTGGCGTCCCGCCGCTCGCGGTACAGCTCGGTGAAGACCTTGATCTGCTCGCGCCAGGGCTGGGTGTCCAGGTACCGGGCGACCGCGTACTGGGTGAGCGAGGGCGGGCAGAGGACCTGCGCCTCGGTGGCGAGCACCAGCTTCTCCCGCACGGCCAGCGGGGCCAGCACCCAGCCCACGCGCAGACCCGGGGAGAAGGTCTTCGAGAACGACCCCAGGTAGATGACCCGGTGCTCGTTACGGGCGCGCAGCGCGCGCATCGGCTCCTTGTCGAAGCCGAGCAGACCGTACGGGTTGTCCTCGATGACCAGCAGGTCGTACTGCTCGGCGATCGCCATGATCGCCTCGCGGCGCACCTCGGTCAGCGTGACGCCGGCGGGGTTGTGGAAGTTCGGCACCGTGTAGAGGAACTTCACGCGGTCACCGCGGGCCCGGCACTCCAGCAGGGCCTCCTCCAGCGCCTCGGGGATCAGCCCGTCGTCGTCCATCGCGACGTGCCGGACCTGGGCCTGGGCGGCCTGGAAGACCCCGAGGGCCCCGACGTAGGACGGCGCCTCGGCGAGGATGACGTCACCGGGGTCGACGAAGACGCGGGTCACGAGGTCGAGCCCCTGCTGGGAGCCGACGGTGACGACCACCTCGCTGGGCGAGGCGTCGGTGATGCCCTCCAGGGCCATGACGTCGCAGATCCGCTCCCGCAGCCGGGGCTCACCCTGGCCGGAGCCGTACTGGAGGGTCTGGGCGCCCATGTCGGACACCAGCTCGCCGATCATCGACCCGACGGCGTCCAGCGGCAGAGCGGTGACCGCGGGCATGCCCCCGGCGAGCGAGACGACCTCGGGCCGGCTGACCACGGAGAACAGCGCCCGGATCTCCGAGCTCTTCATGCCGTGGGTGCGTGCTGCGTACCGGTCGGCCAAGGGGTCCAGCCGCGGGTGTCGCGGGGAGACGTGCGGGGACGCACCGCTGGAGTGCGCCCCGGCCTGACCGGTTCCGACCGAGGGGCCGGGCACAGGAGGGGTCACCTCTCGGAGTCTATGCCCGCCTCACTGCCGGCCGTTCAGCCGCGGGCGGGCAGCAGGAAGGTGCCGGTCGGCGGGTCGGCATCGGCGGGCAGGAACAGCCGCTGGACGGCGGCCACCACGGCCTGGGCGACGGTGCTGCGCAGCCGGGCGTCCAGCAGCAGCAGCCGGTCGACCGGGTGGGAGAGGTAGCCGCAGTCGATCCGGACGGCGGGCATCCTCGTCATGCGCAGGATGTCCCAGGTCTTGGGGTGGGAACCGCAGTCGAGCATGCCGGTGCGGGCGATGACCTCGCGGCGCACCAGGTTGGCGAACTCCTCGCCGACCGTGGAGCTCGCCCCGGACCCGGTGCCGTAGTAGTAGCTGGCGACGCCGCGGGCGTGCGCCGACCCGTGGGCCTCCATGTGCAGGGAGAGGAAGAGGTCGGCGCGCGCCTGGTTGGCGAAGGCGGTGCGGTCCTCTGCGGTCTGGTCCACGGTGCGGCCGCGGGTGAGGTAGACCGTGGCGCCCGCGGCGGCCAGCCGGCCCTCGATCCGGGAGGCGAGGTCGAAGACCAGGTCGGCCTCGGTGGTCTCGCCGGCCGTGTACCCGCTGTCCGCCCCGCCGTGGCCGGGGTCGATGACGATGACCCGGCCGATCAGGTGCGGCCCGGAGTCGACCAGCGAGGCGCTCTGCCGCAGCAGCTGCGGCCGGCCGCCGGTGACCCGGCGGCCCAGCTGCTTGAGCGCGCGCAACGTCGCCGGACCGCACGTGCCGTCGGCGGTCAGCCCGTAGTCGCGCTGGAACGCCCGCAGGCCCAGCTCGGTGTCGGCGCCCAGCATGCCGTCGGCCCGGCCGGCGTCGTAGCCGAGCTCCAGCAGCAGCTCCTGGAGCCGGCGGACGTCGTCCCCTCGGGTCGGCCGCTCGGGGTCGAACCGCAGCAGCCGGTCGCCCAGGGACCAGCGTGCCTCGTGCAGTGCCCGGTAGGTCTCGTCGCCCACCCGGCCGTCGACCGAGAGCCCGCGCACCTGCTGGAAGTGCCGGACGGCGAGCTCGGTCGCTGCGTCGTAGCCCGCGTCGTCCGGACGCTCTGGTCGCTCCGGCTCATCGGTCAGCAGGCCGAGGGAACGGAGCATGGCCTGCACCTCCGCCACGGCGGGACCGGTGCTGCCAGGTCGCAGGACGTCCATGCGCAGGTCGTCGCTCCTCGCTCGGGTCAGGACGGCCGGTCGAGGCCGCTGGGGACGATTGTGGCGGGTGTGCACGACCGGGCAGTGCACCGGGTGACCCGGTACCCCTGTCCGGGTGACCGTCCCCCGGGACGGGCGAGGCCCGCCGGTCCGGGTGGACGGGCGGGCCTCACCATGCGATCCGCGCCGCAGCGCGGTGGCTGCGGTGCCGCGTCGGCCGGTGGCCGGCCCGACGGATCAGAGGTAGTCGGACAGGTCCGACAGGATGGCGCCCTTGGGCTTGGCGCCGATGATGCTCTTGACCGGCTTGCCACCCTGGAAGACCGTCATGGTCGGGATCGACATGACCTGGTAGTCACGGGCGATCTGCGGGTTCTCGTCGATGTTGAGCTTGGCGATCGTCAGCTTGTCGGCGTGCTCGGCCGCGATCTCCTCCAGCACGGGGGCGACCATCTTGCACGGCCCGCACCACTCGGCCCAGAAGTCGACCAGCACGGGCTTGTCGCTGCCCAGGACGTCACTCGCGAAGCTCGAGTCGGTGACGGTCACGGTGTTCTTGCCTGCCATGGTGCTGCTCCTTGCTCAGAGGGGACGGTGCAGTCTGTGGTTCAGCGCAGTCTGTGGTTCAGCGCTCGTCGAATGTCTCGGCGAGCCAGCGCTCGGCGTCGATGGCCGCGGCGGCGCCGGTGCCGGCCGAGGTGATCGCCTGCCGGTAGATGTGGTCGACGACGTCGCCGCAGGCGAAGACGCCGTTGACGCTGGTGTCGGTCGTCGGGTGGGAGACCACCACGTACCCCTCGTCGTCCAGCTTCAACTGCCCGACGAAGAGCTCGGTGCGGGGGTCGTGGCCGATTGCGACGAACATGCCGGAGACCGGGAGCTGCTCCGTCGCGCCGGTGGCCACGTCGGTCAGCTCCACCGCCTCGACCGTCGTGTCGCCGTGCACCTCGGTGACCTGCTTGCCCAGTGCCCAGCGGATCTTCTCGTTGTCCTGCGCGCGCTTGACCATGATCTTCGACGCGCGCAGCTCCTCGCGCCGGTGCACCACGGTGACCGACTTGGCGAAGCGGGTGAGGAAGGTGGCCTCCTCCATCGCCGAGTCGCCGCCGCCGACGACCGCGATGTCCTGGTCGCGGAAGAAGAAGCCGTCGCAGGTGGCGCAGGCGGAGACACCACGGCCGAGCAGTCGCTGCTCGTTGTCCAGCCCGAGGTAGCGGTACTTGGAGCCGGTGGCGACGATGACGGCGTGCGCGCGGTGCACCTCGTCGCCGACCTTGATGATCTTCGGGTCGACCGTGAGGTCGACCTCGGTGACGTCCCTGGCGACCAGCTCTGCGCCGAAGCGCTCGGCCTGGGTGCGCATGTCGTCCATCAGCTGCGGGCCCTGGACGCCCTCGGGGAAGCCGGGGAAGTTCTCGACCTCGGTGGTGGTCATCAGTGCACCGCCGAACTGGGACCCCTCGAACACGAGGGGGTGCAGGTTCGCGCGGGCGGCGTACGTGGCAGCGGTGTACCCGGCGGGACCGGACCCGATGATGATCAGGTCGCGGATCCCGTCGTGCTCGGCCGGAGGGATCTCCGGGGCGGCACTGGTCGGGACCGTCAGGCCGGGAGTGGGGTCGTTGCTCGTCACAGGCGGCACAACGGACAGCCTAGGGCGGTCATTCCCTGGGGGCGGCCGGGTCCTTCGTCAGCCGGCTGCGGTGACGCTGACCTCGGCCAGGTCGGCGCTGAAGCCCTCGTCGACGGGGACGAGGCCGGTCACCCACACCAGCACGTACCGGGTGGTCGCCGGCTCGGCGAACTCCAGCACGTCCTCGCCGGTCAGCTCCGCAGAGGCGGCGACGTCGAACGCCTCCAGCCCGGCGTCCGGTGAACCGCCGGTGCGCACCTCCACGGTCGCCCCGGGCCGGGTCGTCTGCAGCGCGACGCTGCTCACCGGCTGCTCGCTGCCCAGGTCGTACAGGACGCCGACGCCGGGCTTCAGGTTGCCGAAGTCGGCCGAGCCCCGGTAGTTCAGCGTCGACCACGCGGTGCTCGGGTCGCCGTCGAAGGACAGCGGGACATCGTCGTCGTTCTCCGGCTCGCCGTCGCCGAACGGGTCGAACACCGCGGCGCCGGTGAGGGGCACCGGGGCGCCGGCGGCCGGCGGGGCCGGTGCCGGCTCCTCACCGGGTGCCGGTGCGGCAGCGGCGGTGGTGCTGGACTCCGGCGTCGACCCGGTCGGACCGCCCTCGACGCTGCCCGCCACGGAGAGCACGTTGGTGCCGAACCACCATCCGATGGCCACGACGAGGGCCAGCGCCAGCAGCGGCAGCCCGATCACGGCCAGCCGCCGCCGGGCGGACGACGACGCCTCGCGCTCGGCGACACCGTCGTCCTCGGCCACGAGGGTCTCGTCGAGGACGAGGTCGTCCTCGACGTCCCGGTAGCCCGCGGGCCCGGCGGACAGCGGGCGGGGCAGCGACGCCCCGGGGACGGGGGGCAGGTGGTTCCGCACCAGCCGGACCGGCTGGTCCGCGTCGTCGCCCTCGACTGCGTCGGCGTCGGCCAGGTCGCGCCGGTCGCGCAGGCGGCGCACCCAGCCGCTGTCGGTGAGGCCGTCGGGCCGGGCGCTCTCCTGCGGGCCGGTACGCGGACGCTCGACGAGCAGCGAGACCATCGTGGTCACGCTCGACAGCCCGGTGGCCGGGTCGGTGGAGCGGGCCCGGCGCACCAGGGCGGCGAGGTCGGGCGACGAGATCTCGGCGGGCTGGGCGCCGGACAGGCCGGTCAGGCACAGCTCCAGCAGCGCCCCCAGGGCGGTGATGTCGCCCTTCTCGGTGCCGCTGGCCGCCGGCACCGACAGCAGGCCGACCAGGCCGCCGGGACGCAGCACGACGTGCTCGGGCGTGAGGCCGCCGACGGCCAGGCCCACCCGGTGGGCCTCCGCGACTCCCTCGGCCAGCCGGCGGACCACCGCGCGCGCCTCGCGCTCGGACAGCGGGCCCTCGGCGGCGAGCCGGTCGGAGAGCCGGATGCCCTCGATCCACTCGTTCACGACGTACGCGGCGCCGCCGGGCTCGGTGCGACCGGTGCCCTCTGCGGCGTCGTAGACCATCGCCAGCGCGGGGGTCGCCAGCCCACCCGCGGTCAGCGCGCGGTTGATCCACTCCCGCGCGGCCGGGCCGCCGGGGGTGTGCACCCGCAGCGCCACGTCACGGTTGAGCACCCGGTCACGGGCGCGCCAGGTGCGGATGACGCCGGTGGGCGTCTCCTCGTCGGGGGCCACCTGGTCCAGCGGGCGGTAGCGGTCGGGCAGGCCGGTTGTCGTCGACGTCACGGACGCTGCCGACCCCCTGCTCGTTCACGGCCGGGAACGGCGCCCCCGGTTCCGGCCCGAGACCGCCTGGTCACCGTGAGCGCCCGAGTCGAGCCCGGACCCCGGCCAGTGCGTCCCGGAGCTCCGGGACACCGGCCATCACGGCACCCGCGACGACCGCGCTGCCGATGACCACGGTACCGAGGACGACCGTCCCGAGCGAGCCCGGTACCGAGGTGCCCAGTGACCTGCCGGCGAGCGACACGGCGGCCCAGCCGAGGGCCCCGGCGACGGCCGAGACCGCGGTCATCCGGAGCACGGTGGTGCCTGCCTCGGCGCTGGCCCGGACGCCGAGCTTGCGCTCCAGGGCGATCGCGCCCACCACCCAGCCGGCGACGTAGGTGACGCTGGTGGCGATCATCAGGCCGGCCACGACGTGCTCCGGGTCGACCAACACCGGCACGAGCAGCAGCAGCGGCACCCGGACGGCGACCATCGCCACCTGGATGAGCGTCGGGGTCCGGGCGTCCTTCATGGCGTAGAACACCCGCAGCTGGAGCAGCGTCACCGCCATCGGGAGCAGGCCGAACGCACCGACCGCGAGGGCGACGCCGACCTGCCGGGCGTCGTCGACGTCGGCGTTCCCGCGGGCGAAGGCCACGATGCCCACGGCGGGGCCCAGCACCATCAGCAGGGCGGTCACCGGCAGCAGGCCGGTCGCCGAGAGCCGGGTGCCGAGCGTGAGGTCGGAGACGACGCCGTCCATGTCGCGCCGGGCGGCCGCCCGGCTCATCCGGGGGAGGAGGGCGGTGAGCAGCGCGACGCCGATGATCCCGTAGGGCATCTGGAACAGCAGGCTGGCGTTGCTGAACGCGAAGGGGCCGAGACCGCCGGCGTCGGCGGCGTCGTTGGCCACGTTGCTGGCGACGACGACCCCGATCTGGCTGACCAGCACGTAGCCGATCACCCAGAGCCCGAGCGTGCCGGCCTCCCCGAGCCCGGTGCCCCGCAGCTCCCACCGCGGTCGCAGCGGCACCCCGTGCCGGCCCAGCAGCGGCAGCAGCACGAACGCCTGGACGGCGATGCCCAGGGTGGTGCCGATGCCGAGCAGCCAGACCTGGAAGGCGGTGATGGTGACCGGCGTCAGGTCGCCCGGCCCGGCCGCCAGGAGGAAGACCGCCCCGGTGGCGATCACCACGATGTTGTTCAGCACCGGCGCCCAGGCCGGTGGACCGAACACCTGACGCGCGTTGAGCACCGCCGTCGCGAGCGCGCCGACCCCGTAGAAGACGATCTCGACCAGCAGGATCCGGGCCAGCCAGTTGGCCAGCTCCACCTGCTCGGGGTCCTCGTCGATGCCCATCAGCCAGGTCAGCGCCGGTGCCGCGAGCACGGCCACGACGGTGAGCGCGGCCAGGCCGACGGTGGCCAGGGTGAGCAGCCGCTGGGTGTACCGCACGCCCCCGTCGGCGTCCCGCTCCTGGGCGCTGACCAGCAGCGGGACGACGACCGAGGTCAGCACCCCGCCGAGCAGCAGCTCGTAGACGATGTTGGGCAGCGTGTTGGCCACGGTGTAGGCGTTGCCGACCAGCCCGAAGCCGAGCGCGGCGGTGAGCACCACGGTGCGCAGGAAGCCGGTGAGCCGGGAGACCAGGCTCGCCACGGCCATCGTCCCGGCCGCGCGCAGGATGCCGCCGCTGCCGCCGGAGCGGCCCTGGCGGACCTCGGTGTCCTCCGGCTCGTCCTCGAGGTAGCGCGGCACCGCTGGGATGACCGGGATGAGCTGGGTGTCGTCCGGGCCGGGCACGAAGCGCCGGGGTCGCGCGGGCGGCGGCACCGGGGGCAGCACGGCACGCCGGCGGGCGGCGTCGGCCGACCGGTCGCCCGCCGGCCGCGCCGCCGGGTAGCCGGCGGGTGGCGGCGGCAGGGGTCGCGGGGAGAGTGACGGGGCCAGGTTCTCGGGCTGGTTGCCGACCACCGGCGCGGGGACGGCGGTGGGAGGAGTGGGCGGCGGACCAGGCTGTGCCCCCCGGTACGGCGGCGGGGGCAGCGGTGCGGGCGTCCGGGGCCGCGCGTCGGGTGACCCGGTCCGTTGGTCCTCGGACCCGGCCGGTGGGCCGCCGCTCACACCGGGCTCCGGGTGGGCGGCAGGCCGGCCGCCTCGTCCGCGGCGGGAACCGGCTCGCCGCGCCGGCGGCGCAGCACGAAGCGCACCCCCCGGCGCAGGAAGAGCAGGGCCAGCAGTGCGGCGGCGCCGAGGGTGATCGCCAGGGTGACCGGGCCGTACGCGGTGCTCCGCACCTGGAGCTGCACCGGCTCGCCCAGCGGGCCACCGGCCGGCGTGGTCAGCCGTGCGGTGACGGCGAACCCGCCGGACTGCTGGACGTCGGCGGGCACCTCGACCGTGGTGAGCGACTCCGGCTCCAGCGTCTGCACGCCGATGTCCTCGGTGTCCAGACCGACGTTGCTGCGGGTCTGCAGGTCCAGCCGCACGTCGACGGCGAAGGGCAGGTCGTTGCGCACGGTGAGCACCAGCGGCGCGTCGCTGGAGGCGAGGGTGTAGGTCCCGTCGGCCGGGGAGACGAGGGTGACCTGCTCGCGGAGCCGGGCGACGGTGCCCCGCAGGTCGGTGACCACGGACTGGAACACCTCCGGCTCCCCCCGCCACTGCGCGGACGCCGCCCGGGCGATCGCCGCGTCGTACCCGGCGAGCGCCTCGTCGGCGTCGCCGACCACGGCGGCGGCGAAGTCGTCCCGCACCCGCGAGGTCTCCACGATCCCGGCCATCGTCGCGGCCGGCAGCCGGACGTCCGGGTCGGTGCCGGTCAGCTCCCCGACGTCGGCGGCCGGGCCGTCGGCCGTTGCGGCCACCGAGAACGGGACCAGCCACGGCTGGGTGTACGTGTCGGTCATCATCGCGGCCACGGTGCCCGGGTCCGGGTCGACCCAGCGGGGTGGGGCGACGAGCACGGTCGAGCCGTCGCCGTCGGCCTGCTGGGTGTGCAGCGCCGCGAGCTCGGCCAGGTAGCGCTGTTCGACGAGTCGCCCCGCCCCCGGCTGGAGGGTCGCGACCTCGACGGCCTCGGCCAGTTCCCCGTCGGCGACCAGCGTGGTGACCGGCCCACCGTCGGTGGTCAGGTCGCCGCGGGCGGCGGCCGGGTCGCCGTCGTCCCCCACCGCTCGGCTGCCGTCGGTCAGTCCGTCCTCGGCCAGCACCACGGTGCCGACCCCGCCGGCGACCAGGGTGGCCAGGGTGGGCTCGTCCACGGTGCCACCGGCCGGCCAGGCCAGGTCGGTGCGCGGCTCCACCCCGAGCACCTCCTCCACGATCTCGGCCCCGGCGCCGGTCTCCCCGGTCGGGCCGGCCGCGGGCGCCGGGACCAGGGCCCCGTCCGCGGTGCTGGGCTGACGGGCGGTGCCCTCACCCGGCAACGCGCGGAGGAGGGCCTCCGGTCGGCCGGCCGCGACCAGTGCGTCGGCGTCGACGTCGGCGTACGGGAGGGCCACCACGTCGTGGTCGGCGGCCAGTCGGCGCAGCCGCTCCAGCAGTTCGGCCGCGTCGGCGGTGCCCGTGCCCTCCTCGCCGTCCGCCAGGTAGGGGCCGGCGGCCATGGCCGCCAGCTCCTCGAGCAGCGCCGGATCGACGGCGAGGGTCACCGGCACGACGGGCTCGGTCTCCGCCGGCGTCGGAGCCGTGGTGCGGGGCAGCTGCTCGACCGCCTCCAGGACCCGGTCCAGCCGGCCGCCCTCGGCCACCTGGGCGGCGAGCGCGTCGTCGGTGAAGGCGCCGGTGGCGTCCCGGTGCGGGCGGTCGGTGATCGGCCAGAGCCACGCCACGCCCGTCCGGGTCGCCGGCACCGCAGGCTGGACGACGAGGTGGGTGGACAGCTCGGCCACCCGCTCGGTGATGCCGTCGGCACGGGTGCCGTTGACGTTGACCAGGAGCGGGTACACGCCGTCGGTGGTGAGCTGCAGCGCGTCGGCGGTGCTGGGGTAGGTGAACGTGACCTCCTCCCCCGGCTCGAGCTCGTCCGAGGACACCTCGAGGAAGGACGTGGTCGCCGCAGTGTGGTCTCCGGGCCGGGCGAGGTCGGCGGCGAGCCCGCTCCGCGAGGTCAGCACCTCACCCCGCTGCAGCCGCACCGACAGGTCCTCGTAGGTCTCGGTGCTGTCGTTGCGCAGGGTGGCGGTGACCTCGACGGCGGCGCCGGGGGTGACGGTGCGCGGTTCCAGCCGGTCCAGGGTCAGCTCCAGGGGCCGGTCGGCCGACGAGTCGGTCGCGCGGCCGGCGTCGCCGGGCGCGGCGGAGGCGGCCGGGGCGCCCAGCAGCCCGCTGACGACGGTCACGAGGGCGCCGAGCAGCACCTGCCGGCCGCCGGCGCGGCCGGCGGCCCGCCGGGTCACGCGCTGTCAGCCAGGAGGCCGGGCGCGCGCTCGACCAGCGCACGCTCGTCGGCGTAGGCCAGACGCCCGCCGAGCTCGGTCAGCGGCACCCAGGCGACCTCGGTGACCTCGACGTCGGCGTCGGACAGAGCGCCGCCGGTGGCCCGGAGCAGGAAGTGGTGGACCGTCTTGTGGACGCGACGGCCGTCGGCGACGAACCAGAAGTCGATGATGCCCAGCGGGGCGACGACCTGGCCGATGATGCCGGTCTCCTCCGCGACCTCGCGGACGGCGGTGTCCTCCGGCGTCTCGCCCTGTTCGATGTGCCCCTTGGGCAGCGACCAGAGCAGACGACCGCGGCGGTCGGTTCGGCCGATCAGGGCGGCGCGCGGCCCGGTGACCTCGTCATCTGCGACCACCAGCCCTCCCGCCGAGGTCTCGTCGACCCGACGCAGCCGGCGGCCGGGGCGCTGCCGCCCGCCCGTCCCAGCCATGTCAGGAGGGTAGCGCGCGACACGGCACTACCCTCGACCGTCGTGTCAACCGAGCCGTCGCGTCGCGCCCCCTCCGGCCCGACCCCACCACCCCCGCCCGTCCCCGCGGCGGTGCAGCAGACGGTGCGCGAGCTCGTCGAGGTCTCCCCCGTGCTGGTCGCCCTCGGCGAACGGTTCTCCGCCGCCGGCCACGAGGTGCACCTCGTGGGCGGCTCGGTGCGCGACGCGCTGCTGGCGGCCGGGACGGGACGGCCGCTGCCCACCGGCGACCTGGACCTGACCACCGACGCGCGCCCGGAGCAGACCCTCGAGGTGCTCCGGGGCTGGGCCAGTTCCACGTGGAACACCGGCATCGCCTTCGGCACGGTCGGCGCCGAGGTGCGCGGCGAGCGGGTGGAGATCACCACCTTCCGCGCCGACCGCTACGACCGGGAGTCCCGCAACCCGGAGGTCGCCTGGGGCACCTCGCTCGCCGACGACCTGGCCCGGCGTGACTTCACCGTCAACGCGATGGCGGTCTCGCTGGGCCCCGACCGCACGGTCACCGACCCCTTCGGTGGGCTGGGCGACCTGCTGGCACGGCGGCTGCGCACTCCGGGCCGGGCGGTCGACTCCTTCGCCGACGACCCGCTCCGGATGCTGCGTGCGGTCCGGTTCGTCGCCCAGCTGGGGCTGACCCCGGACGACGAGGTGGTCGAGGCGATGACCGCCCTCGCTCCCGAGCTCGGCCGGATCACCGCCGAGCGGGTGCAGCACGAGTTCTCCCGCACGCTGCGGGGCGACGCCCCCGGCCCGGCGCTGGACCTCTTCGTCTCCACCGGCCTGGCCGACGTCGTCCTGCCCGAGCTGTCCGCGCTGCGGATGGAGATCGACGAGCACCACCAGCACAAGGACGTCTACGTCCACTCGCTGACCGTGCTGGACCAGGCGATCGCGCTGGAGGAGGCCGACCCTGCTGCGGAGTCCCCCGACCTGGTGCTGCGGCTGGCGGCGCTGCTGCACGACATCGGCAAGCCGGCCACCCGCCGGCACGAGCCGCGCGGCCGGGTCTCCTTCCACCACCACGAGGTGGTCGGCGCCAAGCTGGTGCGCAAGCGGCTGCTCGCGCTGAAGTACCCGAAGGACGTCGTCGAGGCGGTGTCCCGGCTGACCTTCCTGCACCTGCGCTTCCACGGGTACGGCAGCGGGGAGTGGACCGACTCCGCCGTCCGCCGGTACGTCACCGACGCCGGTGACCTGCTGCCGCGGCTGCACAAGCTGGTCCGGTCCGACTGCACGACCCGCAACCGGCGGCGGGCGGCGGCACTGTCGGCGACCTACGACTCGCTGGAGGAGCGGATCCAGGTGCTCTCGGAGGAGGAGAACCTCTCCCGGATCCGGCCGGACCTGGACGGCAACCGGATCATGGAGCTGCTGGAGATCCCGCCGGGTCGCGAGGTCGGCGAGGCCTGGCGCTTCCTCAAGGACCTGCGCCTGGAGCGCGGGCCGCTGGAGCCCGAGGAGGCCGAGGCCGAGCTGCTCGCCTGGTGGCGGGCCCGCGGCCAGGTCAGCTGACTACGGGGTGAGCGAGACCCGCAGGGCGAGCGGGGCGTCGTCGGTGCGCCGGGCCTCGGCGCGGGCCCAGCGGCTGAACACCACGGCGGTGAGCAGGTAACCGGCGGCGATGCCGATCAGCAGGGGCCAGCTGACCCCCGACGCCGGCATCAGGAACGCCCCGGCCAGCAGCGCCGCCACGAAGGTGGCGTTGAACAGGGTGTCGTAGACGGAGAAGACCCGGCCCCGGAAGTCGTCGTCCACCGCCTCCTGGAGCGTGGTGTCGACACAGATCTTGATGCCCTGCGCGACGAACCCCAGCACGAGGACGGCGGCCACGATCGCCGCCGGCCGGAACACCCCGCCCAGCACCAGCTGGCCGGTGCCGCCGAGCACCAGCAGCCCGACCACCCAGGCCGCCTTGCCCCACCGGCGCACCGCCCACGGCGTCACCGCGGCCGCCAGGAGGGTGCCGACCGCGCCGGCCGCCAGCACCTGGCCCAGGCCGGCCAGCCCGCCCGGGAAGAGGCCGGTCACGTCGGCGAAGGAGTTGCGGTAGAGCAGGAGCGTCATGAGGGTCAGCAGCCCGTACAGGAGCCGGTGCACCGCCATCACCGACAGGATGGCCGTCGCCGGCGGGTGCGCCAGCATGTGCCGGGCGCCGGCCACCATCCCGTGCAGCACGTCGCGGGCGCTCACCGTGGCGGCCAGGCTGAGGTGGTCGGGGCCGAGGTGGCCGCGCGGGAAGCGGGAGACGATGGCGGAGGCCACCAGGTAGGGCATCGCCGAGGCCAGGGCCAGACCGGCGTAGCCACCGCTACCGGAGCCGACGAGCGCGGTCGCGCCGATGGCGACCCCGCCGCCCAGCACGCCGGCCACCGCCCCGGACGTCGTGGACAGCGCGTTCGCCGAGACGAGCGAGGGTGCGTCGGTGGTGTGCGGCAGCCCGGCGGAGAGCGCGGAGAGCACGAAGCGGTTGACCGAGAACACCAACAGCCCGGCGACGTAGAACCCGATTCCCTGGATCCCGGCCAGCACGAGCGCAGCGACCGCCACCACGAGCAGCGCGCGCACCACGTTGGCGACCAGCAGCACCTGCCGACGGCTCCAGCGGTCCAGCCACACCCCGGCGAACGGGCCGACCAGCGAGTACGGCAGCAGCAGGACGGCGAACCCGGCGGCGACGTCGATGGGGTCGGTGGCCTGCTGCGGGTTGAACAGCACCGTGCCGGCCAGCGCGGCCTGGAAGACGCCGTCGCCGAACTGCGAGGACAGCCGGGTGGCCAGCAGCCGGCGGAAGTCGGCGCGCAGCAACAGATGACGCACGGTGGTGGGCGCCTGCTGCATCCCAGCCACACTACGTCGCCGGTGGCCGGGCGGCAGCCGAGGTCGGGCGGCCAGGAGGCAGGCCGATGGGCCACCCCTCCGGCTCGTCCCTGATGCACACTGGGAGGCGATGAACCCGGTGCCCTCGTCACCCGATCCCGAAGGTCGTCCCGCCGCCGGCCAGGCTGCGGGGCGGGGCCGGCGTACCGGCGTACCGGCCCTGTCGGTCGGCTCACTGGACGACGTCCGGCCGGGCTCCCTGCTGGTCGCGATGCCGGCCCTGACCGACCCCACCTTCGCCGGGGCGGTCGTCTACGTCCTGGACCACGCCGACACCGGCACCATCGGCGTCGTGCTCGGCCGGCCCAGCGAGGTCCGGATCGGCGACGTGCTGCCGGGGTGGTCGGAGCTGGCCGTGGAGCCGGGCGTCTTCCACGTCGGCGGGCCCTGCGAGGCCGACACCGCCCTGTGCCTGGCCACCCGCCGGGGCAGCACGCCGCTGCCGGACGACAGCGGGCTCCGTGAGGTCGCGGGCGCGGTGCACCTGGTCGACCTGGACAGCGACCCGGCAGAGCTGGACGGCGAGATCGGCGGTCTGCGGGTGTTCGCCGGCTACGCCGGGTGGTCGGCCGGGCAGCTGGCCGGCGAGCTGGCCGAGGGCGCCTGGGCCTGCGTCACCGGGATCCCCGCCGACGTGCTGACCGGCGCATCCGGGCCGGAGCTGTGGCGGTCGGTGCTGCGCCGCCAGTCGGGCCGGCTGGCCGTGCTATCCACCGCCCCGGCGGACCCCTCCGCCAACTGAACCGGCTCCCGGGCAGTCATGACCGCGTGTCGACTCCCGGATCCGGTCACGGCCTGGTAGGAAGGGGACCGCAGGAGGGGGCGACCTGGGGAAGAGGCCGCCCCCTCCTGCTCTGTCTCCGGCCCGGCGTGGCTACAGGCCCAGCGCCGCCGCGATCTCCGGGTGCTCCGTGAGGCTCACCGTGTCGCTGTCGGCCGGGAGCGTGATCTCCCGCTCGCCGTGGTCGGCCAGGGTGATGGTGACCGGGACGTCCTGCAGCGTGGTGGAGTACTGAACCAGCAGCTCACTGTCGGCGGCCACGGCGATCGTCGTCCCCGTCGGGTTCTGGAAGACCGAGGCCAGCTCCCCGTTGATCGACCGGCTGCCCGCCCAGGTGTAGCCCGCGAAGGACCGCGGGTCGTCCGCCGTCGGGGCGGCGAGCTTGGGCACCATCTGGACCAGCACGTCCAGCAGCGAGGCGGTGCCGCCGGCCTGCGTGGTGGCGATCGGGCGGCGCACGTAGGTGGCGGGCGGGAGGCCGGCGTCCTCCAGCGCCTCGGTCAGTCCGGGGACGTCGCCCTGCCAGAGGTCCGCACCGGTGAAGAAGAGGGTGCGGGTGTCCTCGGGGCGCCCGTCGGCGTAGCTGGTGACGGCCTGCGCCCGCCCGATGCCCTCGGTGAAGTCGATCTCGCCGGTGAGCGTGAGGACGGCGCCCTCGGCGTAGGGGGCGGTCACCTCGAAGTCGGCGCCGCCCTCCTCGAGGTCGGCGGCGAGCACCTGACCGAGGACCTCGGCCTCCTGGGTGGTCACCGGGTCGCCGGGGACGCGCTGGACGGTCTCGTCCTCCCCGCACCCGGCCAGCAGGGCCAGTGCCACCAGCAGGGAGGGCACGACCAGGGGCGGGCGACGCAGCTGCATGCCCCAACACTAGGAGCCGGGCCGGGGCCCGGACGCGGAACGGCCCGCACCCGGTGAGGGGTGCGGGCCGTTCGGTGCTCCTGCTGTCAGCGCTCGATGTCGCCGCGGATGAAGGCCTCGACGGCGTCCCGGGCCTCGCTGTCGCTGTACTGCTCCGGCGGGCTCTTCATGAAGTAGGACGACGCGGACAGGATCGGTCCGCCGATGCCGCGGTCCAGGGCGATCTTCGCGGCCCGGACGGCGTCGATGATGATGCCGGCCGAGTTCGGGGAGTCCCAGACCTCGAGCTTGTACTCCAGGTTCAGCGGGACGTCACCGAACGCGCGGCCCTCCAGGCGGACGTAGGCCCACTTGCGGTCCGAGAGCCACGGCACGTGGTCCGACGGGCCGATGTGCACGTTGCCCTTGCCCATGTCCCGGTCGACCTGGCTGGTGACCGACTGGGTCTTGGAGATCTTCTTGGACTCCAGGCGCTCCCGCTCGAGCATGTTCTTGAAGTCCATGTTGCCGCCGACGTTGAGCTGCATCGTGCGGTCCAGCTGCACGCCGCGGTCCTCGAACAGCTTGGCCAGCACCCGGTGGGTGATGGTGGCGCCGACCTGGCTCTTGATGTCGTCACCGACGATCGGCACCCCGGCGGCGGTGAACTTGTCCGCCCACTCCTTGGTGCCGGCGATGAAGACCGGCAGCGCGTTGACGAAGGCGACGCCGGCGTCGAGCGCGGCCTGCGCGTAGAACTCCGCTGCCTGCTGCGAGCCCACCGGGAGGTAGCAGACCAGCACGTCGGCGCCGGACTCCCGCAGCGCGGTGACCATGTCGACCGGCTGGTCGTCGGACTCCTCGACGATCTCGCGGTAGTACTTGCCCAGCCCGTCGAGGGTGGTGCCGCGCTGCACGGTCACGCCCAGCGGCGGCACGTCGGCGATCTTGATGGTGTTGTTCTCGCTGGCGACGATCGCCTCGGAGAGGTCGCGGCCGACCTTCTTGGCGTCGACGTCGAACGCGGCGACGAACTCGACGTCGGAGACGTGGTAGTCGCCGAACCGGACGTGCATGAGGCCGGGGACCGACGCGGTCTCGTCGGCGTCCCGGTAGTACTCGACGCCCTGGACGAGCGACGCGGCGCAGTTGCCGACGCCGACGATGGCGACCTTGACCGATGCCATGGACTGACTCCCTCCGACGGACCCGAGCCGGGTCCGGACTGTGTGCGATGGGTGCGGTGCAGTGGTTCGGGTGGTGCAGCTCAGGTGGTGCCGTCGTCCGGCGGGGTGGGCGACTGCGCTGGGGGGGTCTGGGTGGGCGACTGCTCAGCCCGGGCGGCGTCGTCGCGCTCGCTGTCGATGAGCTCGGTGAGCCAGCGGACCTCGCGGTCGACCGAGTCCAGACCGTGCCGCTGCAGCTCGAGGGTGTAGCGGTCGAGCTTCTCCTGGGTGCGGCGCAGGGAGTCCATCAGCCGGTCGCGCTGGCGCTCGACGGTGCGTCGGCGGCCCTCCAGGATGCGCAGCCGCACGTCGGCGGCGGTGTGCCGGAAGAAGGCGAGGTGGACGCCGAACCGGCCCTCGTCGTCGTATGCCTCCGGGCCGGTCTGGCTGACCAGGTCGGCGAAGCGCTCCTTGCCCTCGGCGGTGATCGCGTAGACGACCTTCCCGCGCCGGCCGGTGAGCGCCGGGGCGTCGGCGGGCAGCAGGGACCGCGGGGTCGGGTCGTCGCTGGCGATCAGGCCGGCCACCTGCAGGCGCTTGAGCGCCGGGTAGAGCGAGCCGTAGGAGATCGAGCGGAGCCCCCCGAGGACGGCGGCCAGTTCCTTGCGGAGCTCGTAACCGTGCATCGGCGACTGCTGCAACAGGCCCAGGATGGCGAACTCGAGCACGGCGCCACCTCCTGGTCTGCCGGCGTTCACCGGATCGATGTATCGGCACGATACATCTGAGCGCTGTACTGCGCGCAAGTCGGACAGTCAGTTGACGGGTGTCCCACCCGTCCCATGTCGACCTGTGGAGGAGGTCGTGAACCGCTGGTCAGTGCGTACATTGGCGGCCGTGCCCGGACGTCGTTCGGTGGTGGACCACGCACTGGGTCGCCGGGACGCGCACCACGCGAGGACCGCCGCCAGGCGTCGTCCCGCCCGGCTGAGCTGACGCGCTCCCAGCCGACACACAGCTGAAGACGCCACCCTGGGCGCGCAGGCACCGCGAGCAGTCCGGCGCCTGAGCACCCACGACCTGCAGGAAGGGGCCCACCGCGTGCCTCCCCACGACGAGACCGCCCGCGTCACCCCTGGTGGCGGCGCGGTCCGCCGTCCCCCGCCGGCCCGGGCCCGCGCCGGCTCCGGCGGCAGTGGTGCCGGCGGTGTCCGCCGCCCGCCGGCCGCCCGGGCCCGGACGACGGCGTCCCGTGACGGTGGTGGGCGTCCGGCGGCCCGGTCCGGTGGCGGCGGTGGTGGTGGCCGTCCCCCGGTGAAGCCGCCGACGGGTGGACGGCGGCCCGGGGGCAGCAGCCGGCCGCCCGGTGGTGGCAGGAAGAAGGGTGCGAAGCCGAAGCGCCGGCGCTGGCTGAAGGTGCTCGCCGGGCTGTTCCTGAGCATGCTGGTGCTGCTGGGCGTCTTCGTCGGCGTCGTCTACGCCACGACCGAGGTGCCCACGCCGGAGTCGGTGCAGAACGACCAGACGACGGTCGTGTACTACGCCGACGGCGTCACCGAGATGGCCCGGCTGGGCAACGAGAACCGGACGAACGTCACCCTGGCGCAGATCTCCGAGCCGGCCCAGAACGCCATCCTGGCCGCGGAGAACCGGGCCTTCTACACCGACCCGGGCATCTCCTTCACCGGCATCGTGCGGGCGGCGTGGAACAACCTGACCGGTGGCTCGACCCAGGGTGGCTCCACCATCACCCAGCAGTACGTGAAGAACGCCTTCCTGACCTCCGACCAGACGTTCAGCCGGAAGTTCAAGGAGCTCTTCCTCGCCGTCAAGCTGGACAACGAGTACTCGAAGGAGCAGATCCTCGAGAACTACCTCAACACCATCTACTTCGGCCGCGGGGCGTACGGCATCGAGGCGGCGGCCAACACCTACTTCGGGGTGCCCGCCGCGCAGCTCACCCCCGAGCAGGGCGCTGTGCTCGCCGTGCTCATCCGGAACCCCAGCGCCAACGACCCGGAGACCAACCCGGAGGGTGCCCAGCAGCGCTGGGGCCTGGTCCTGGACGCGATGGTCGAGCAGGGCTGGCTGGACGCCGCGGCACGCGAGGCCGCGGCCTACCCGGCGATCCTGCCCAACACCGGCAGCAGCTCCGGCATCCCGGAGGGCCCGCAGGGGCTGATCGTGCGCCAGGTCCTCGACGAGCTGGAGCGGCAGCCGTTCAGCTACTCGCGCGACGACATCTACTCCGCCGGTCTGCGGATCACCACGACCGTGGACAAGGCCAAGCAGGACGCCGCGGTCGCCGCGGTGAACGAGGTGATGGCCGGTGAGCCGCAGAACCTGCAGGAGGCGCTGGTCGCGGTCGACCCGGGGACCGGCGGCGTGCTGGCCTACTACGGCAACGCGTTGAGCAGCAGTGAGGACGCTGCGGTCGACACCACCGACTACGCGCAGGCGCTCAAGCAGCCCGGCTCGTCGTTCAAGCCCTACACCCTGGCTGCCGCGCTGGAGAACGGCTTCAGCGTCGACACCCGTCGCGACGGCAGCTCGCCGCAGGAGTTCGAGGACCGGCCCGGGCTGCCGGTGGTCAACTCCGGCAACGCGCAGTGCGGCAACTGCACGCTCAAGGAGGCGATGACCAGGTCGCTGAACACCACGTACTACGGGCTCGCCTACGAGGTCGGCCCCGAGGTGGTCGCCGAGACGGCCCGGGAGATCGCCGGTCTCCCGGCGACGTGGGACCCGAACCAGAACGACCCCACGGTGCCCACGGACCTGACCGGGTTCGAGACGCTCAGCATCCCGAAGACCAACACCACCGGTGGTTCGATCGGCATCGGGGAGTACGCGGTCCGCCCGATCCAGCAGGCCGCCGGCTTCGCCACCTTCGCCGCCGGTGGGGTGCAGCGCGCGACGCACTTCGTCGCCTCGGTCGCCGACAGCGCCGGGACGGTGCTGGGCACGGGGACGACCGCCTCCACGCAGGCGATCTCGCCCGAGGTGGCCAACGACGTCACGTTCGCGCTGACCGACGTGGCCGAGAGCTCGAAGCTCCCACTGGACGGCAACCGGCCGGTCGCGGCGAAGACCGGCACCCAGGGCAGCAACCGCACGGACAACTCCGACGCCTGGATGGTCGGTTTCACGCCGTCGATCTCCACCGCGGTGTGGGTCGGGACCAAGGGCACCGAGGCCATCGTCAACTCCCGGGGCAACATCATCTACGGGTCGGGGCTGCCGGGGGAGATCTGGCAGCAGTTCATGAACACCGTGCTCGAGGGCACGCCGGAGCAGCCGCTCCCGTCGAAGGCGCTGATCGAGGGCGACCCGGACCGGAGCATCCCGGAGCCGACGACGGAGGCCCCCGCCCCGACCACGAGCGAGGCGCCCGCGCCGGAGCCGGCACCGGTCACCAGCCAGGCTCCGGCCCCCAGCAGGGCGCCGAGCAGCAGTTCGGCTCCGGTCACGGAGGCGCCCGAGGTGGAGGAGCCCGTCACCTCGACGCCGCCGGTCCCCCCGGCCCCGACGTCGTCGTCGCCGGGACCGCCCACCACGGGCCCGAACGGCTGATCGGGGCAGCAGGCAGACTGACCCGGTGAGTGCGACACCGACGGGCCCGTCCGTCCCGGCCGATCGGCTGGGGGGCGGGCCCGAGGTGTCTGCGCCGCCGGGGCCGGACCGCATCGTGCCGTCCTGGACCGACCCGGTGGCGGTCCAGGCCAGCGAGGCGGTGGGCGGTCCCTGGGGTCGGCACGCCGTCACCGGGCGCGCCCGCTTCTGGACGCCGCTGCGGGTGTGCCTGCTGTTCACCGTGGTGGTGCTCGGGCTGGCCTGGGCCAAGCAGGCGCCGTGCGCCACCGGCAACTGGACGGGCAGCAAGCAGTACACCCACTTCTGCTACAGCGACCCCGTCGCGCTGTTCTTCACCCATGGGATCGGCGACGGGCAGGTGCCCTACCTCGACTCCGCCGTCGAGTACCCGGTGCTCACCGGTGCGCTGATGCAGCTCGCCGCGGTGGTCGCGCGAGGCTGGGACGGGCTGGCGGCGGGCGTCTCCACCGTGCCGGTGGCGAGCTTCTACGTCGTCACCTGTCTGCTGCTGTCGGCACTGGCGCTCCTGGTCACCCGCGGCGTGCTGGGGCTGGCCGGCCGCCGGCCCTGGGACGCCGCGATGGTCGCGCTGTCGCCGCTGCTGCTGGTGCACGCCTTCACCAACTGGGACCTGCTGGCCATCGCCCTGACCACGCTCGGGATGTGGGCCTGGGCACGCCGGCACCCGGCGCTCGCCGGGGTGCTGATCGGGCTGGGGGTCGCGGCGAAGCTCTACCCGGTGATCGTCCTCGGCGTGCTCTTCGTGCTGTGCCTGCGCGCCGGCCGGCTGCGGGCATGGCTGTCGGCGATCGTGGCCGCCGGGCTGGCCTGGCTGGCGGTGAACCTGCCCGTCGCCCTCGCCGCGCCGGAGAACTGGGCCCGGTTCTTCACCTTCAGCGACGTCCGGCCGGCGAACCCGGAGAGCGTCTGGGCGATCGCCCTGGACCTGACCGGCGACCGGATCCTGGACGGTCCGCTGGCCGAGGGTCAGACGCCGTCGGTGCTCAACGCCACCGTCGCGGTCGTGCTGCTGCTG
The DNA here is from genome assembly GCF_026968045.1 of Modestobacter sp. VKM Ac-2977. Lineage (GTDB taxonomy): Bacteria > Actinomycetota > Actinomycetes > Mycobacteriales > Geodermatophilaceae > Modestobacter. The sequence continues at coordinate 248,102 of NZ_JAPVBQ010000003.1, forward strand.
TCGGCCGCGGCCGTGGCCTGGCTGGCCCTGGCGGCCCCGCTGCGCCCCCGGCTGCCCCAGCTGGCGTTCCTGCTGGTCGCGGCCTTCCTGCTGCTGAACAAGGTGTGGAGCCCGCAGTTCTCGCTGTGGTTGCTGCCGCTGGCCGTGCTGGCGCGACCGCGGTGGCGCTCGCTGCTGCTCTGGCAGGCCACCGAGGTGCTGGTCTGGGTGATGACCATGCTCTATTACCTGGGGGCGGACGAGAACGGTGTGGACGTCGAGTGGTTCTACCTCGCCGTGGTGGTGCGCGACGTCGCCGTCCTCGTCCTGATGGCGCTGGTCGTCCGGGAGGTGTGGTCACCGGACCGGGACCTGGTGCGGCGCAGCTGGCCGGGCACCGACGACCCCGCCGGCGGCGTCCTGGACCAGGCCCCCGACCGGTTCACGTTGCGGCGCACGCCTCAGCCGGCGAGCGCTCCGCGCAGCAGGGCGATCTCCTCGGCGTGACCTGCGGTGTCCCCGGGGGTCTCCAGGACGACGGGGGCGCCGGCGGCGCGGGCCACGCCCACCAGCAGCTCCAGCGGGATCTCCCCGGCGGTCAGCGGCGCGTGGCGGTCGCGACCGGAGCCGGCGGGGTCGCGGCTGTTGTTCAGGTGCACCAGGTCGACCCGGCCGGTGATCGCCCGGACGTCGTCCACCACCCGGGTCAGGTCCCAGCCCGCGGCCCAGGCGTGGCAGGTGTCCAGCACGAAGCCCGCGCCGAACTCCCCCACGGCCTCCCACAACCGGGCGACGGCGTCGAGCTCGCGGGCCATCGCGTTGTCCCCGCCGGCGGTGTTCTCGATGAGCACCGGGACGCCGAAGCCGCCCTCGTCGGCCTGCCGGGCGAAGGTCTTGCGCCAGTTGTCGACCCCGGCCGACGGGTCGTCCGCCGCCAGCACGTGCCCGCCGTGCACGACCATGCCCTGGGCCCCGACGGCGGCCGACGCCTGGGCGTGCTGGCCGAGCAGCTTGCGGCTGGGGATCCGGATCCGGTTGTTCGTCGAGGCGACGTTGAGCACGTAGGGGGCGTGCACGAAGACGGCGACGTCGGAGCCGAGCAGCGCCTCGGCGTCCGGGCGCGGCCTCGGCGCCTTCCAGCCCTGGGGATCGGCGAGGAACACCTGCACCGCGTCGGCGTCCAGCTCGGCGGCGCGGGCCAGCGGACCGCCGTCGGCCAGCTCGTTCTCCTCGGTCAGGCCCGGTCCGACGTGCACGCCGATCAGCTGCTCAGCCACGCGGAGGAGACTAGGCCTCCCCGCTGCGCGGCACATCGGGGAGAACGCACTGGTAGCCTGTCCGGTGCGCGTCCTCCCCTGCTCCGAGCAGGTCCGGGCGCGCGACGCATGTACGACCCTCCTGCTGCAGACACCCTGCGGCCGCTGAGACCAGAGGAGGTGGGGTTCTCCGTGCGTAACTACGAACTGATGATCATCCTCGACCCTGAGCTCGAGGAGCGCACCATCGCTCCCAGCCTGGATCGTTTCCTGACCGTCGTCACCAACTCCGGTGGCACCGTCAAGACCGAGATCTGGGGCCGCCGCCGGCTGGCCTACGAGATCGACAAGAAGGCCGAGGGCATCTACGCCATCGTCGACATCCAGGCCGAGCCGGCCGCCGTCGCCGAGCTGGACCGTCAGCTGAACCTCAACGAGTCCATCCTGCGCACCAAGCTGATGCGCCCCGAGGCTCACTGACCATGGCCGGCGAGACCGTCATCACCGTCATCGGGAACCTGACGGCCGACCCGGAGCTGCGGTTCACCCCGTCCGGCGCCGCCGTCGCCAACTTCACCGTCGCCTCGACGCCCCGCACCTTCGACCGTCAGTCGCAGGAGTGGAAGGACGGCGAAGCGCTGTTCCTCCGCTGCAACGTCTGGCGCCAGGCGGCGGAGAACGTCGCCGAGTCGCTCACCCGCGGTTCGCGGGTCATCGTGTCGGGCCGGCTGAAGCAGCGGTCCTTCGACACGAAGGAAGGCGAGAAGCGCACCGTCATCGAGCTGGAGGTCGACGAGATCGGCCCCTCTCTGCGGTACGCCACCGCCAAGGTCACCCGCGCTGCGCGCAGCGAGGGTGGCGGTGGCGGCGGCGGGTTCGGCGGTGGCGGCGGCAACAGCGGTGGCAGCGGTGGCGGTGGTGGTGGCTTCTCCGGTGGCGGAGCGAGCGACCCCTGGTCCACCCCGCCGGCGTCGTCCGACGAACCGCCTTTCTGATCCCCCCTCTGTACTGATCTCTGGAGAACCCAGTGCCCAAGCCTCCCCCCCGCAAGATCAAGAAGAAGGTCTGCCAGTTCTGCAAGGACAAGGCGACCTACATCGACTACAAGGACACGACCCTGCTGCGGAAGTTCATCTCCGACCGCGGCAAGATCCGTGCCCGCCGCGTCAGCGGCAACTGCAGCCAGCACCAGCGTGACGTCGCCGTGGCCGTGAAGAACAGCCGCGAGATGGCACTGCTGCCCTACACCTCCACGGCGCGCTGATCATGAGCACCATGAAGCTGATCCTCACGCAGGAGGTCACCGGTCTCGGGTCCTCCGGCGACACCGTCGAGGTCAAGGGCGGGTACGCCCGCAACTACCTCCTGCCCCGCGGGCTGGCCATGCTGGCCACCCGAGGTGCCGAGAAGCAGGTCAACAGCCTGCGCCGGGCGCGCGCTGCGCGCGACGTGCGTTCGCTCGAGGAGGCCCAGGCGGTCGCCGGTCAGCTGTCGCAGCTGACCGTCACGCTTCCGGCCCGCTCCGGTGACGGTGGCCGTCTCTTCGGCCGCATCACCACCGCCGACGTCGCCGCCGCGGTGACCGCGGCCGGTGGCCCGGAGCTCGACCGTCGCCGGATCGAGCTGCCCAGCAGCATCAAGAGCCTCGGCACCCACACCGTCACGGTGCGGGTCCACCCCGAGGTGTCCGTGCCGGTGACCGTGGACGTCGTCGCCGGCTGATCGGGCCGCTTTCCACAGCACTGCCCACGAGGGGCGTCGGACTCCGGTCCGGCGCCCCTCGTGGCGTTCCCGGGGCCTGCTGGGCGTCCTCCCGTGTCGACACGGGCGCCGGCCCTCCGTGGACGGCAGGTGAACGGCGCCACCGACCCGTGCGGCACCGCGCAGCACGGCCGAGCCTCGGGGACGGCGCCCCTGCCGTCGACCCGTTACGCGTGTGACCTGCGGGGATCCGCCGACACGCCCGGGCGGCGTGTTCTGCGACGAGTTGCGGGATTTCTTCCGTCCACACCCCGGGACAGGCTCCGGCGCAGGTGACGAGGGGGTGGCGGGGACGCGACGTCCGCGGGTCCACCACGGTCTCCACACGGTGACCGCCCCTGTCCACCGACTTGTCCACAAGTTGTGCAGATCGGCGTGCACAGCGGTGTTGGACGTGCCCCCTCCTGGCTTCCTAACGTCACCCCCAGCTACCGCCGGGCACGAACTGTCGGCGCCCGGTGGTAGCTGTTGTCCGAACGCACGTTCGAGCGGCAGCAGGAGCAGGGGACGAGGAGAACATCAGCGTGGCGGTCGTCGACGACATCAGCAGGCCGAGGGTCACGGCTCCGGAGTACGACCGACAGCCCCCTCAGGACGTCGCTGCCGAGCAGTCGGTCCTGGGCGGCATGCTGATGAGCAAGGACGCGATCGCCGACGTGGTCGAGGTCCTGGCGGGCCCGGACTTCTACCGCCCGGCCCACCAGATCGTCTTCGACGTCATCCTCGACCTGTACGGCCGGGGTGAGCCCGCCGACGCCATCACCGTCGCCGCGGAGCTGAACCGCACCGACCAGCTGTCGAAGATGGGGGGCGCGGTCTACCTGCACACGCTCATCGCCTCCACCCCGACCGCGGCGAACGCCGGGTACTACGCGGCGATCGTCGCGGAGCAGGCGGTGCTGCGGCGGCTGGTCGAGGCCGGCACCCGGGTCGTCCAGCTCGGCTACGGCGCAGCCGGTGGGAAGGGCGATGTCGACGACATCGTCGACCGCGCCCAGCAGGAGATCTACGACGTCACCGAGAAGCGGATGAGCGAGGACTACTCCCGCCTCGCCGACGTCCTGCAGCCGACGATGGACGAGCTCGACGCGATCGCCTCCCGGGGTGGCACGGCGCGGGGCGTCCCCACCGGCATCCGTGACCTCGACGAGCTCACCAACGGCCTGCAGGCCGGCCAGATGGTGGTCATCGCCGCCCGCCCCGGTGTCGGCAAGAGCACGCTGGGGCTGGACATCGCCCGCTCGGCCACCGTGAAGCACCACATGCCGGCGGCGATCTTCTCGCTCGAGATGAGCAAGCACGAGATCACCATGCGTCTGCTGTCGGCCGAGGCGAAGGTGCCGCTGCACCACATGCGTGCCGGCACGCTGTCGGACGAGGACTGGTCGAAGCTCGCCCGCCGGATGGGCGAGATCGCCGACGCCCCGCTCTACATCGACGACTCCCCCAACATGACGATGATGGAGATCCGGGCCAAGGCGCGGCGGCTCAAGCAGCGCAACGACCTCAAGCTCATCGTCATCGACTACCTGCAGCTGATGACGTCGGGCAAGAAGGTGGAGAGCCGTCAGCAGGAGGTCTCGGAGTTCTCCCGTGCGCTGAAGCTGCTGGCCAAGGAGCTCGAGCTGCCGGTGATCGCGATGAGCCAGCTGAACCGTGGCTCGGAGCAGCGTCAGGACAAGAAGCCGATGCTCTCCGACCTCCGTGAGTCCGGCTCGATCGAGCAGGACGCCGACATGGTGATGATGATCCACCGCGAGGACATGTACGAGAAGGAGTCCCCGCGGGCCGGCGAGGCCGACATCATGCTGGTCAAGCACCGCAACGGCCCCACCGCGAACGTCACCGTCGCGTTCCAGGGTCACTACAGCCGCTTCGTCGACATGGCCAACTGATCCCCGTGCCCGAACTGGTCGAGCCGACTCCGCGGTTGCACGTCGCCTGGCTCGCCGCGCACCGCGAGTGGGGCGCCGGGGTGCCTGAGGACGGCGCCGGCCTGCGGCCCGAGGACGACGTCGAGACGCCTGAGGGCTTCGCGGCCTGGGTCGAACGGCTGCGCGAGGAGTCGGACCCGGAGCGGCCCATCGCCGAGGGGCGCGTGCACTGCACCTACTGGTGGATCGTCGAGGGCGACACCGTGCTGGGGGCCATCGCGCTGCGCCACCAGCTCAACGACTTCCTGCTCCGGGCGGGCGGTCACATCGGGTACGGCATCCGCCCTTCGGCCCGCCGGCGTGGCCTGGCCACCTGGGCGCTGGGCCAGGTGCTGAACCGGGCCCGTGCGATGGGTCTGGATCAGGTGCTCATCACCTGCGACGAGGGCAACCAGGCCTCGGCTCGGGTGATCGAGCGGGCGGGTGGTCTCCTGGAGGACATCCGGGACACCGAGCTGGGCCGGGCACGGCGGTACTGGGTCCCGCTCCCCCGCTGACCGCCGTACACCCGATCGGGGATACGAGACCCGGGCGACTCAACGATCGGCACCCTGCTGCCGATGCTCCAGGCAACGCTCGATCCACGACCTGGAGGTCACCTGTGCTCTCGCTCCTCTCCGGCCTGCTCGCCAAGGCCGTCTCCGCCTCGCTGGCCGCCAAGGTGGCCGCCGGCGCGACCGCCGTCGTCGTGGCCGGTGGCGGCGCTGCCGTGACCACCCAGGTGGTCACCGCCGCTGCCGAGCCGACGACGTCGGAGGTCAGCACCACGGAGAACACCGACGTCGCCGACCCCGCGGACGTCGCAGTCCCGACCGAGGCCCCGGAGACCACGGAGCCGACCCCCGCCCCCGAGGCGCCGGAGACCGAGGAGCCCACGGTCGACCCGACCGCCGAGCCGACGCCGGAGCCGGCGCCGGAGGAGACCGAGGAGCCCACGGCCCCCGAGGTGCCGGCCGAGCCGTCGGCCCCGGTGAACCACGGACAGGTCGTCTCGTCGGTCGCGAAGTCCACCTTCGCGACGGGCCGGGAGCACGGCCAGGCCGTCTCCTCCGCCGCACGCAACAAGGCGAGCAAGAACGAGCCCGCTCCCGCCCCCGAGGCTGACAGTGCCGAGGCCGTCGAGGGCGCCAGCACCGCTGACGCCACCGGCAACGGCAACGGCAACGGCAACGGCCGGGGTGGCCGGGGCTGATCCCCTGCGCCGGGCGGCGACACGTCGCCCGGCGCGCCCGGCAGGTCCGCCGATCCGGGCCGCACGGAACCTACCGTCGGGGCTGGCCGACTCCCGGGGGCTCCACGTGAAACACCGCATCACCGCGCTGGCCGCGCTCGCCGTCTTCGGCACCGCCGCCTGCGCACCGGCCGACACCCCGGCCGCCACAGGCGCGGACACCGTCTCCGAGGCCGCCCAGCAGTCGCCCTCCGTCGCCCCCACGGCTGGTCAGTCCGCCACCGACGTGCTGGCCACGCTCCCGGTGAAGGGCCGCGCGGCGAAGACCGGCTACGACCGGAACGAGTTCGGCGCCACCTGGGCCGACGTCGACCGCAACGGCTGCGACACCCGCAACGACGTGCTGGCCCGCGACCTGACGCAGGAGCAGTTCCGGCCGGGCACCCAGGACTGCGTGGTGGGCAGCGGCACCCTGGTCGACCCGTACACCGCCCAGACCATCGCGTTCGAGAAGGGCGATGGCAGCAGCGTCGACATCGACCACGTCGTCGCGCTCAGCAACGGCTGGCAGACCGGCGCGTTCGGCTGGGACGAGGCCCGGCGCACCGCCTTCGCCAACGACCCGCTCAACCTGCTGGCCGTCGACTACGCGGCGAACCGGCAGAAGGGCGACGGCGACGCCGCCACCTGGCTGCCGGCAGACCGCGGCTACCGCTGCGCCTACGTCGCCCGTCAGGTCGCCGTGAAGGCCACGTACGGCCTGTGGGTCACCCAGGCCGAGCACGACGCCATCGCCCGGGTACTGGACACCTGCCGAGGTGAGCCCGTCCCGACGTCCACCGTGGTGGACGTTCCCGCGGGAACGTCCACCACGGTCGAGCCCTTCGCCGACTGCGACGCCGCTCGGGCAGCCGGCGCGGCACCCCTGCACCGCGGCGACCCCGGGTGGTCCGACCGGATGGACGGCGACGGGGACGGCACCGCCTGCGAGTGACTCACCCCGGCCAGCGCACCGACCCGTCGGCTCCGCGCACGGCGCCCTCGGCCGGGCGGTGCGGGGTCAGCCGGCCGTCGGGCATCAGGTGGTCCACCGGCAGCTCCCGGCCCAGCACGACGACGTCGGCGATCAGCCGCCGGTGGCAGCGCCACCACACGCTCTCGCTGCACATCACCGCCACCGTGCGGTCGGCCGCGGCGGCCAGCACCTCGTCCAGGGCGTCGCTGAACTCGGTGGTGCGGGTGTGCGCGGCGTACGCGGCGAACTGGGCCACCGTCCACCAGCCGTCGGCGGCCGGCTCGTCCGCGGGCAGCCGACGCCGACCGCCCAGCCGCTCCTCCCAGCGGTAGGCGACGCCCGCCGCCGGGAGCCACTCGGTGAGCGCCTCGCGCCGGACGTCGGGGTTGACCCGGCTGCCCGGGAACCGCCGCACGTCGACGAGCTGCTCCACCCTGGCGCCGGAGAGCCGGGCGAGCAGGCGGGCCTGGTCCTCGGGCCCGTGGCCGACGGTCAGCAGCGGCACGGTCGGGCTCAGTCCCGCAGGTTGAGCTGGTCGTGCCGGAGCGCGAACTCGTCGATCTCCGCAGGGGACGGGGTCCGCCCGCCGGCGTGCAGCTCCAGCAGCCCCTCGAAGTACTCCTCCCGCGGGACGCCGGGGGTGAAGAGGATCTGGAACCGGGCCCCGACGTCCGGGCCCACCGACCGGAACGCGTGCACCCCGGAGCGCGGCACGTAGACCAGGTCACCGGCGTGCGCCGTCGTCCACTCGCCGTTCGCCAGCACCGCCAGCGACCCCTCCAGCACGTGGAACGACTCGCTGAACGTGCGGTGCAGGTGCGGCCCGGGGCCGCTGCCGCCCGGGGTCAGGGTCACCTCGAACAGCCCGAAGTCCCTGCGGGTCTGCGCGCCGGTGGCGACGAACCGGGTCCGGCCCGCCGACCGCTGGTCCGCGCGCCGGGAGAAGGTCGCCGGGTCGGGCAGCAGGGTCATGCCGGACGCAGGACGGCGACCAGGAAGTCGGCGTCCGGGGACCAGGGCCGCAGGTCCCAGGTGGACAGCAGCACGTCGGGGGTCAGCCCGGCGCCGTCGGCGTCGGCCAGGAACTCCTCGAAGGCGTAGCCGCGCCCGGCGCCGAAGCCGATCGCCGCCCGCCCGTCCGGGCGCAGGTGGGTGCGCAGCCGGCGGAGCACCTCGCCCCGGGTGCTCGGCGCGAGGAAGGCCATCACGTTGCCGGCGCAGACGATCCCGTCGAACCGTTCCGCGATGCCCAGGGAAGGGAGGTCCAGCTCGGCGAGGTCACCGACGAGCCAGCGGGGCCCGGGGTGGTCGGCCTCGGCGGCGGCGATCAGCACCGGGTCGGCGTCCACCCCGACCACCTCGTGCCCGGCGGCGAACAGGACGGCGCCGACCCGGCCGGGACCGCAGCCGGCGTCCAGCACCCGGGCGCCGCGCGGCAGCAACGCGTCGACCAGTCGCGCCTCCCCCGCCAGGTCCGCGCCCTGGGCGGCCAGCCGGCGGAACCGCTCGACGTAGGCGTCGGAGTGCGCCGGGTCCTCCTGGGCCATCCGGCTCCAGCTGCTCTGTTCGACCATGCGGTCATCATCGCGCGGCATCATGGAGGGCGTGCGTCGGGAGCCCAGCATCCTGCACCTGGACCTCGATGCGTTCTTCGCCGCCGTCGAGCAGCGGGACAAGCCCTCCCTGCGCGGCCGGCCGGTCGTCGTCGGGGGCACGGGCGGCCGCGGCGTCGTCTCCACCGCCTCCTACGAGGCCCGGGCGTTCGGCGCCCGCAGCGCGATGCCCACCGCCGAGGCGCGCCGGCTCTGCCCGCCGGGCACCGCCTTCCTCGGTGGCCGCTTCGCCGCCTACCGGCGGACGTCGGAGGTGGTGATGGGGCTGCTGCGCGAGCTCTCCCCGCTGGTCGAGCCGGTCTCCATCGACGAGGCCTACGTCGACCTGGCCGCCGGCGACCACGACCTCTCGGTCCCCGGGGTCACCGCGCTGGCCGCTGAGCTCAAGGCCCGGATCGCCGTCGCCACCGGCGGCGTCACCGGGTCGGTCGGGATCGGCACCTCGAAGGCGGTGGCGAAGATCGGCTCCGAGCTGGACAAGCCGGACGGGCTGACCGTCGTCCGGCCCGGGGAGGAGCTCGCCGTCCTGCACCCGTTGCCGGTGCGTGCGCTGGGCGGCGTCGGGCCGGCGACGGCCGAGCGGCTGGCCCAGATCGGGGTGAAGACCATCGGCGACCTGCACCGGCTGTCGCTGGTCGACCTGACCAGCCTGGTCGGCCAGGCGCACGGCGCCGGGCTCCACCGGCTCGCCCGCGCGGACGACGACCGGCCCGTGGTCACCGACCGGGAGGCCAAGTCGGTCAGCGCCGAGGAGACCTTCGCCCGCGACCTGACCGACCCCGCCCGGCTGGCCACCGAGATCGAGGCGCTGGCGACCCGGGTGGGCAGCCGGCTGCAGCGCTCGGGCACCTCGGGGCGCACCGTGACGCTGAAGGTCCGCCGCTACGACTTCAGCACCCTCACCCGGTCGCAGACCCTGGCCCACGCCGTCGACGACCCGCGGCAGATCGCCGAGGTCGCCCACCGCCTGCTCGGCGCCGTCGACCGCAGCGGCGGCCTGCGGCTGCTCGGCGTCGGCGTCTCGGGGCTGTCGCCGTACGCGCAGGGCGACCTGTTCGCCGAGCCCGCCGAGGCGGTGGAGCCCGTCGAGGTGGTCGAGCCCGCGGAGCTGCCGGCCGACCCAGCGCCGGGCCCCGCCGTCGTCGCCTGGTACCCGGGACAGGACGTCGTCCACCCCGACCTCGGCTCCGGCTGGGTGTGGGGCAGCGGGCTCAACCGGGTGACCGTCCGGTTCGAGGGCCCGCGCACGACGCCCGGTCCGGTGCGCACGCTGGCCGCCGACGACCCGGACCTGCAGCCGGCCGACCCGCCGGACTGGACCCCCTGAACGGGTGGGCCCGCCCCTTCGGGGCATGCGCCCGACCCGGTGATCACGACAGACTGCCGACGTGCCCCTGGACCCGGAGAACCTCCCCGACGTCGACGTCCTCGTCGACCGGGGCTGCGCGCTCGCCGACCTGGGCGACCACGAGCAGGCGGTCGAGCTCCTGGGGACGGCGGCAGCGCACGGCGACCCGGTCGCCCTCCGCCACCTGGGCTCCTGCCTGGGCGTCCTCGGACGCTGGGCGGAGGCCGCCGTGGCGTACCGCCGGGCGGCCGATGCCGGCCGGGACGACGCCTGGCTGGACCTGGCGCGGGCGCTGCTGCGGCTGGGGTGCTGGTCGGAGGCGGAGACCGCCGCCCGGACCGCGGTGGACCGGGGGGAGCCGGGAGGCTGGGCTGCGCTGAGCGTGGCGCTGCAGGGCCAGGACCGGGCGGCCGAGGCCGAGCGGACGTTCCGGGTGGCTGCCGAGCGCGGCGCGCACCCGGCGGCGCTGGAGCTGGCGTACCTGCTGCGGTCGTCCGGGCGGCACCTGGCCGCCTGGCACTGGGCGCAGGTCGCTGCGGATGCCGGCAATCCGGTGGCCCGCGCCACCCTGGCCTGCTGGCGCTGGCAGGAGAGCCACGACCGGGCTCTGGAGCCGGAGCTGCGGGCCGGCGCCGACCACCACCAGCACGCCCGTACCGGCCTGGCCGACCTGTTGCGCAGCACCGGACGGGTCGAGGAGGCCCGGGCGGTCCTGGAGCGGGGGGCGGCCCGTGGCGAGGTGGCGACCTGGCTCCCGTTGGGCAACCTGTACCGCGACGAGCTGGACGACGCCGTCGCCGCCGAGGCCGCCTACCGGGCCGGGGTGGAGGGCGGTGACCTGCACGCCCACCACAACCTGGCCGTGCTGCTGCTGGAGACCGGGGACGTCGACTCCGCCGTCGAGCACTTCTCCATCGCCGCCGCCGGCGGCGACGAGCTGGCCGCCCGGGTGCTGCGCGAGGTCCTCGGCGACAGCTGAGTCAGCGGGGTCGGCTCACCAGCGGCCGGCGAAGTGGTGCACCGGCCCGTGCCCGGAGCCGACGCCGAGGGACTCCCCGGCCTCGAGTGCGGCCTGCAGGTAGTCCCGGGCCCCGTCGACCAGCGGCGTCCAGTCCAGCTCGTCCCCTGCGAGCCGTGCGCGGGCGGCCAGCGCCGCGAGCGCCGAGGACAGCGTGCAGCCGGTGCCGTGGGTCGACGACGTCGCCACCCGCGGACGCCGGGTCTCCAGCACCCCGGCCGCCGTCGCCAGGACGTCGACGCTCTCGCCCCCGCCCAGGTGCCCGCCCTTCAGCAGCACCGCCGCCGGCCCGAGTTCCAGCAGCGCGCGGGCCTGCGGGGCCAGCTCCTCGACCGTCGTCGCCGGCGCCACGTCCAGCAGGGCCGCCGCCTCGGGCACGTTCGGGGTGAGCAGGTCGGTCACCGGCAGCAGGTCGGTGCGGACGGCGTCCACCGCCTCCTCCGAGATCAGCCGGTCGCCGCTGGTCGCCACCATCACCGGGTCGCAGACCACGGGGCCGCCCGGGCGGTCGGCCAGCGCGGCGGCGACCGTCCGCACGACGTCCGCGGTGCCGAGCATGCCGAGCTTGGTGGCGTGCACGGTCACGTCGCCCAGCAGGGTGGCCAGCTGCGCGCCGACGAAGTCGGCCGGCACCTGGTGCACCCCGGTGACGCCGCGGGTGTTCTGTGCGGTGAGTGCGGTGAGCACCGCGGTGCCGTAGACGCCGAGCGCGCTGAAGGTCTTCAGGTCGGCCTGGATGCCGGCGCCGCCGCTGGGGTCGCTGCCGGCGACGGTCAGCGCCACTGCCGCGGTCATCGGGCCACCAGCTCCCCGGCCATCGCGGCGCGCAGCGTGCGGGCGGCGGCCGCCGGGTCGGTGGCGGCGCAGATGTCGGAGACCACGCAGATGCCGTCGACTCCGGTGCCGGCCACCGCGGCGGCCGTGGCGGCGGAGATGCCGCCGATGGCCACCGACAGCAGGCCCCCGGCGCGGGCCCGGGTGGCCAGCGCGCGGGTTCCCGTGAGCTCCAGGGCGGTGCCGGCGTCCGGCTTGGTCGGCGTCGACCAGACCGGGCTGAGCCCGACCAGGTCGGCGGTGCCGGCGGGGAGGGCGAGCACGTCGTCCAGCTCGGCCGCGCTGCCGACGGAGACGCCGATCAGGGCGTCGGGCCCCAGCAGCGTCCGGACGTCGGCGGCCGGCAGGTCCTCTTGGCCCACGTGTACGCCGTCGGCCCCGGTGAGCAGCGCGACGTCGACGGCGTCGTTGACGAAGAGCCGGACGTGCGGGGTCGGCCGGAGCACCTCCTGCACCGCGCGCGTGAGGGCCAGCAGGTCGCGGCGGCCGGCGGTCTTGTCCCGCACCTGGACCGCGGTCACCCCACCGGAGACGGCGGCAGCGACCACCTCGGGCACCGACCGGGGCGCGCAGAGCAGCGTGTCGGTGACCAGGTAGAGCCGGGGGTCGAAGTCGGCCCTCATGCGCTGCGGACGTCGGCGCGGGCGAGTGCGTCGCCGTCGACCGCGTCCAGCGCGTCCAGCCACAGCGCGGCGAACGTGCCCGGCCCGGCGGCGAGCCCGGCGGCGGCCTCGGCGGCCAGCGCCACGTGCGCGTGGGCGGCGACCACGGCGATGAGCGGGTCACCGGTGGTGGCGGCGTAGGCGGCGACGATGCCGCCGAGCGCGCAGCCGGCGCCGGTGGTGCGGGTGAGCAGCGGGGAGCCGCCTCCCACCCGGACGACCCGGTCCCCGTCGGTGACGACGTCGACCGGACCGCTGACCGCGACGACGCCGCCGGTCCGGCGGGCGAGCTCCTGGGCCGTCTCCAGCGCAGCCTCCGGGGAGTCGGTGCTCTCCACGCCACGGCCGCCCTTGCCGGCGCCGGCCAGGGCCAGCACCTCCGAGGCGTTCCCCCGGACGACGGTGGGGCGCAGCTCGACCAGGTCGGCGGCGAGCCCGGTGCGGAAGGTGAGCCCGCCGACGGCCACCGGGTCCAGCACCCACGGGGTGCCCACCTCGCCGGCGGTGCGGGCGGCGAGCCGCATCGCCTCGGCGGTGCGCTGCTGCACCGTGCCCACGTTGACCAGCACCGCGGAGGCGACGGCGGCGAACTCACCGGCCTCGGCCGGGTCGTCGACCATGGCCGGTGCCGCGCCGATCGCCAGCAGCGCGTTGGCGGTGATCGTCTGCACGACCGTGTTGGTGAGGCAGTGCACCAGGGGTGCGGAGTCGCGCAAGGCCGTGCCGGCAGCGCGCAGATCGATGGCGTCCATCGCCGTGACATCCCTTCGCCAGTACCAACTGGAGCAGGTTCGACGGGTGTGCTCTCAGTCCCCGGTGGGACACCCCGTGTCAGCCCCCGACGCTAACACCGCTCCCGGCGGCCCTTCCACCGACGGGTCGCTGAGCTGCGGTTCTGTCGTACCCCGGTGCCAGCGTCGTGCCATGGGTGCAGTCGTGGCGGTGCGGGACGTGTCGGTGCTCGACCTGACGGGGCAGCGGTCGGTCGAGGAGCTGGCTCAGGAGATCCGGTCGGGGGCGGTACGGCTGGCGGCGGCGACCGCTGCCTGGCTGCGATTGGTCGCGGAGTTCGACGCCCGCGAGGGCTGGGGCGAGGTCGGCGTGCAGAGCTGTGCGCACTGGCTGGCCTGGCAGTGCGGGATGAGCCCGGGTGCCGCGCGGGAGCACGTGCGGGTCGCCCGGGCACTGGGCTCGCTGCCGGTGACGGCGGAGGCGTTCGCCGCGGGCCGGTTGTCGTACTCGAAGGTGCGGGCGATCACCCGGGTGGCCGATGCCGGCACGGAAGTCGAGCTGGTCGAGCTGGCACGGCACGCCACGGCCTCACAGGTGGAGCGGGTGGTGCGCGCCTGGCGCCGGTCGGACGCCGTCGACGAGGAGCTGGTCGCGGAGAAGCGGTCCTTCCAGTGGCACTGGGACGCCGACGGGATGCTCGTGCTGCAGGTCCGGATGGACGGCGAGGCCGGCGCGGCGCTGCTGGCGTCGGTCGAGTCGCTGGCCGAGCGCGACGCCCGCCGGGAACGCGCCGCCACGACCCGGGCCGCCGCTGCCGCCGACTGCCCGGCGGACCCCGAGACGTTCCCGCGGGAACGGATGAGCGCGCGGCGCTGCCGGGCGCTGGCCCAGCTGGCCGAGGTCGCCGCCGACACCGGACGACGGGCGGGCGACCCGCCGCGCCGGGAGGTGGTGGTGCACGTGGACGCCGACGTCCTGGCCGACGACGCCGCCGCGGGGAGGGCGCACCTGGAGGGCGGCCCGGCGCTCACCCCGGCGCAGGTCCGGCGGATGGCGTGCGAGGCGGCGCTGACGGTGATCGTCGAACGGAACGGTCAGCCGCTCGCACTCGGACGGCGCCGGCGGCTGGCCACCGTGACGCAGCGGCGGGCGCTGCTGGCCCGGGACGGCGGCTGTGCCCGGCCGGGCTGCACCGAGACCCGGATCGAGCGGCTGCACGCCCACCACCTGACCCCGTGGCGGCTGGGGGGCCGCACCGACGTGTCGGCGATGGTGGTGCTCTGCGACGTCGACCACGGCCTGGTGCACGACGAGGGGCTGGTGCTGGACCGGCGGGGTCGGGAGCTGGTGGCCCACGACCGGGCCGGGCAGCGGGTCTGGGGTCCGGCCGACCCGGCCTTCGCCGACGGCCTGACCGCGAGGGAGGCCACGTCTCCGCGGCCGCTGCTCACCCTGGTCCCGGACGCCGCACTGCCCGACGCCTGGCCGGCCGGCGGGGAACGGATGGACCTCGGGCACGTCGTCTGGGCGCTGCTGGCCCACCGCGAGCACCTGCGGCGAGCGGCGTCCTGACCGCTTGCGACGATGCACAGGTGACCGATGCACCCGTCCTGCGCGAGTCGGCCTTCGCCGAGCTGACCCCGGCCGAGCTCTACGGGATCCTGCGGCTGCGGGTCGACGTCTTCGTCGTGGAGCAGGCCTGCCCGTACCCGGAGCTGGACGGCCGGGACGCCGAGCCGACCACCGTGCACCTCTGGCACGAGGCGGACGACGGCACGGTGCTCTCCACGATCCGGGTGCTGACCAACGGCGAGGACCGGGCGATCGGCCGGGTCGCCACGGCGGAGGATGCCCGGGGTCGAGGGCTGTCTGCCCAGCTCGTCGCCCGCGGCATCGAGCTGTGCGCGGGCCGCACCATCGACATCGGCGCCCAGGCGTACCTGGAGTCCTGGTACGAGCGGTTCGGGTTCCGTCGCTCGGGGCCGGACTACGTCGAGGACGGCATCCCGCACCTGCCGATGCGGCTCGCGCCCCGCTAGTCGGCTCCGGTCAGCGAGGTCGTGGGCAGCCAGTCGGCGTCGAGCAGCTCGGCGATCTGCTGCAGCCCGGCGGTGTCGCCGCCGGCGGCCGAGCCGGTGACCGCCAGCCGCTCGACCATCACCCGGGCCACGTCCTCCTCCACGGTGTCCTGGGCGAAGGCCACCCGCCACGGTGAGACCTGGTGGTCGCGGTGCGTGCGGCCGGTGACCTGCCGGGCGGCGATCCCGGAGAACCGCGGCTGGTGGAACAGCCCGACCCGTGGCGTGGTCGACGCGGTGCGCCCGCCGGGCAGCACCTCCCCGGCGTGCAGGCTGATCGAGGCGGTCACGGTGAACACGCACACCGGCGCCTCCCCCGTCTGGAAGCGGAGCCGCTCGGCCTCCACGTCGAAGCGGTCCCGGCCGTAGATCGAGGCAACGGCGACGCCGCCGTCCAGCAGGGCCTCCCGGATCGGGTCGGCGGCGGTCTCGACGAACTCCACCGACACCGCGACCTGCCGGTCGGCCTCCACCTGGGCCTTGACCCAGTCGACCGTCGCCGCCGCCCGGATCAGCCCGGCCTTCTGCCGGAACCGCAGCAGCGCCGCCCGGCCGCGCGCGGTCTCGCGCTTCCGGCGGGCCAGCTGCATCTCCGCGCGGAACTCCGACCACTCCGCCTCGTACTGCGCGCGCTCGGCCGGGGTCAGCTCGACCGGGGTGCCGGTGACCGACACCGGCCCCCACGGTGCGGGGCGGTGCAGCGTGGCCGGCGGGTCGGTGTCGGCCAGCCAGCTGCGCAGCCGGGTCAGGTCCGCCCGCCGTTCCTCGGCGTCCTCGGTCCAGCTCCAGCCGTAGCGGGCACGTTCCACGTGGAACCCGTGCGCCGCGAGCCGGCTGGGCAGGTCGGACCAGTCCTTCAGCGGTTCCCCGTGGACGGCGGCGAAGTGCGGCGCGAGGTAGGGCAGCTCCAGCGGGGTGTGCGCCGGGGTCGCGGTGGCCAGCAGCACGTACGGGGCGTCCTTGACCCGGCCGGCGCCGGACACCGACCGCCAGTGCTTCCACCGCTGCGTCGTGGTGTGCCGGACCATGTGCGCCTCGTCGGCGACGACGACGTCGAACCGCTGACCGGTGGCCTTCGTCAGCCCGGCCACCTTGCCCAGCCGGTCCCAGGTGGTCACGCACCAGCGCAGCCCGCTGTCGCCGAAGGCCGCGATCGAGCGGGCCCAGTGCGGCACCGTGATGGCGGCCGGCCGGTCGGCGACCACGAGCACGGTGCGCACCGGCCGTCGGGCGGCGATCTGCTGGACCGCGAGCACGGCGGTGCCGGTCTTGCCCACGCCCGGGTCGTCGCCGAGCAGGAACATCCGCCCGCCCGCGGCCTCGTGCGCGGCGATGACCGCCGCCCCGGTGACCTGCTCCGGCCGCGGGGACATCGGGCGGGCCGGCGGCACCGGTCGGGGCTCGGCGTTCAGCTCGTCCTCGAGGAACCGCTCCAGGCTGTACGGCGGCGGGTCGTAGGGCGCCAGCGCCGCGGGCAGGGTGGCGCCCACGTACACGTGCGCGGACAGGCCGGCGTGCCAGCTCGCCCCCGGTGCCGGCGCGCGGAACGGGACGGCGAGCACCCAGACCCGCTCCCCCGGCCCGGCGACCGGCAGCTCGGCGCCCGCCTTCGGCGCGGCCTTCCGGGGGGTCGCCTTCTTCGCGGCTGCCTTCCGCGGCGCCGCCGTCCGGGTGGTCGTCGTGGTGGTGCGGGACGAGCTGGTGGGGCGCCGTCGGCGTCCGGGCACGGGGTTCTCCTGGGGGTCGACGACCGGTCCGCCCGACGCTACGGGCGCCCACCGACAGCCAGGCGCAGCGACATGTGCTGCGATCAGCGCATGACCGAGGACATCCGCCTGTCGGCCCGCACGCTCGGCGACACCGGGCCCCACGTGGTCTTCGTGCACGGCCTGTTCGGCCAGGGCCGCAACTGGACGACGATCGCCAAGGCGCTGGCCGCCGACGGGCACAGGGTCACCCTGCTCGACCTGCCCAACCACGGGCACTCCCCGTGGACCGACCGGGTCGACTACGTCGACATGGCCGACTTCGTCGCCGCCGAGCTGGCCCAGCTGGGCGAGCCGGTGACGCTGGTCGGGCACTCGATGGGCGGCAAGGTGGCGATGCAGCTGGCGCTGCGCCGTCCCGAGCTGCTGCGCGCCCTCGTCGTCGTCGACATCGCCCCGACCGACTACCCCGAGTCCGGTGGCCGGACCGAGGACCCCGACGAGGAGGCCTCTCCGTTCGCCGCGTTCATCACCGCGATGCAGGGCATGGACCTCGACGGGCTGGAGACCCGGGAGGACGCCGACCAGGCGCTGCGCGCCGCCGTCCCCAGCACGATGGTGCGGTCGTTCCTGCTGCAGAGCCTGGTCCGGGACGGCGTCGGGGAGGGTGACGGCTGGCGCTGGCGGCTGAACCTGGAGACCTTGGCCCGTGACCTGGGCGAGCTGCGCCGGTTCCCCGACCCGCCGCCGGGGGCCACCTACGAGGAGCCGGTGCTCTGGATCGCCGGGGCCAACTCCACCTACGTGCTCGACAGCGACCGGCCGCGGATGGACGAGCTGTTCCCGACGACCCGGCTGGTGCGGGTGAAGAACGCCGGGCACTGGGTGCACTCCGAGCAGCCCGAGGTCTTCCTGGAGACGGTCCGCCGGTTCCTGCGGCAGGTCGAAGGATGACGTACCCCCGGCCGGTGCCGCTGATCGGCGACGGCACCGCGGCCACCGAGCGCGCCGCCGACCCCGCCGGCTGGGCGCTGCCGGACGCCGACCGGGCCGGGCTGTACCGCACGGTCGAGGCCCGCCGCGACGTCCGGCGCTACCGCCCGGACCCGGTGCCCGACGAGGTGCTCACCCGGGTGCTCACCGCCGCGCACCAGGCGCCGTCGGTGGGGCACAGCCAGCCGTGGCGGTTCATCGTCGTCCGGGACGCCGGCACCCGGGACACCGCCGCCGTCCTCACCGACCGGGAGCGGCTGCGCCAGGCCGCCCAGCTCGACCCCGACGCCGCGGCCCGGCTGCTGGACCTGCAGCTGGCGGGCGTGCGGGAGGCGCCGCTGGGCGTCGTCGTCTGCTGCGACCGGCGGGCGCCGGCGGCCGGCGTGCTGGGCCGGGCCACCTTCCCCGACGCCGACCTGTGGAGCTGCGCCACCGCCGTCCAGAACCTGTGGCTGGCCGCCCGGACGGAGGGGCTGGGCGTCGGCTGGGTGACCTTGTTCCGCCCCGAGGAGCTCGCCGCCCTGCTCGGCCTGCCCGACGGGGTGGTCACGCTCGGCTGGCTGTGCCTGGGCTGGCCGGACGAGCGCCCGCCGGCGCCGGGGCTGGAGCGGGCCGCCTGGTCGCGTCGGCAGCCGCTGTCCGACGTCGTGCTGGCCGACCGGTGGCCGGCCGAGGAGGCCGCGCCCGCACCGCCGCCGTCCCGGCTGCGCAGCCCGGCACCCGAGCAGGTCGTCGGGGCCCGGGACGACGCCGACCGGCTGCTCACCCCGCCGGGGTCGCTCGGCGTGCTGGACGGCGCGGTCGCCCGGGCGGTGGCGCTGGGCCGGGGCGGCCTGACCGGGGGTGTGCTGGTGCTCGCCGCCGCCGACCACCCGGTCACCGCGCACCACGTCTCGGCCTATCCGGCCTCGGCGACCCGGGACGTCGTCACCGCCGCGGTCGCCGGGGTGGCTATGGGGGCGACCGCCGCCCGGTCGGCGGGGCTGGACCTGGTCGTGGTGGACGCCGGGGTCGCCGGGCCGGCGGTGCCCGGTGCGGTCGCGGCCCGGCCGTCCGGCGACCGCGGGGATCTGGTGACCGGGCCGGCGATGACGGCGGCGGACGCTGCGGCGCTGCTGGCGGCCGGCCGGGCACTGGGCCTGGAGCACGGTCGGGCGGGGCTGGTGGCCCTCGGTGAGGTGGGCGTCGGCAACACCACGGTCGCCGCCGCCCTGGCCGCCGCGCTGTTGCACGTGGAACCGGCCGCGGTGGCCGGGCTCGGGTCCGGCGCGGACGCGGCCATGGTCGAGCGCAAGCGGGACGTCGTCGCGGCGGCGCTGACCCGGGCCGGCCCCTACCTGGACCCGCTGACCGCGCTGGCCGAGCTGGGCGGACCCGAGCTCGCCGTGCTCGCGGGGGTGGTGCTGGGGGCGGCGGAGGCCGGGGCGGTCGTCGTCCTGGACGGGTTCGCCACCGCGGTCGCCGCGCTGGTCGCCGTATTGCTCGAGCCCGCGGCGCAGTCGGCACTGGTGGCCGGGCAGCGCAGCCGGGAACGCGGCAGCGACGCCGTCCTGCAGGCCCTCGGCTGCGAGCCGCTGCTGGACCTGCGGCTGCGCGCCGGCGAGGGGGTCGGGGCGGTGCTCGCCGCCGGCCTGCTCCTGCAGGGACTGCGGATGCGCCGGGAGACCGCCCGGGTCGACTCCTAGCCCTCGGCAGGGAGGACCCGGATGGCGATGAGGGCGACGTCGTCGTCGGCCCCGGCGGCGGGGAGCAACGTCCCGACCACCCGGTCGCACAGCTGGTCCAGCCCCAGGTCGGCGGCGTCGGTCAGCACCTCGACCAGGCGCCCGAGGCCCTGGTCGAGGTCCCGGGCACCGGCGGGGCCGACGCCGTTCTCGATCAGGCCGTCGGTGTAGAGCAGCAGCGTGGACCCGGCCGGCAGCGCGCACCGGTGCTCCGGGCGCGGCTGGTCGGGCAGTACGCCCAGCGGCAGCCCGACCGGGTCGGTGAGGACGTCGACGCGGCCGTCGGCGTGCAGCAGCAGCGGCGGCGGGTGCCCGGCGGAGGACCAGCGGATGGCCCGGGCCCCACCCGGTTCGGCCGCGGGGTCGCCGTCGATCTGGGCGACCAGGGCGGTGGCGAACACCCCGTGCTCCAGGGTGTCGCAGGCGGCGTCCACGGCGGTCAGCACGGCGCCGGAGGTGGCCGTGCCGTCGTGGCCGGCCATCCGCAGCATCGTGCGCAGCTGCCCCATGGTGGCCGCCGCGTCGATGTCGTGCCCGGCGACGTCGCCGATGACCAGGCTGGTGGTGCCCCGCGCGTCCAGGAAGGCGTCGTACCAGTCGCCGCCGACCAGCTGGGCGTCACCGGCGGGCTGGTACCGGGCGGACAGCTGCAGGTGGGCGGGCCGGGGCAGCACCGGTGGCAGCAGCGCCCGCTGCATCGTCTCGGACACCGAGCGCTGCCACGCGTAGGCGAGGGCGTTCTCCACCACCAGCGCGGCGCGGTCGGCCATCGCGGTGACCAGTTCCTGCTCGACCTCGGTGTAGGGCGCCGCCGCACCGGTCCGGGCCACCACCAGGACCGCGACCACGCCACTGCGGCTGCTCAGTGGCGCGACGAGCGCGCTGCTGACCCCCAGCCGGGCGGCCGCGTCCCGCTGGGCGGGGGTCAGCGCGGCGTCCGCCGGGATGTCGATCAGCTGGACCCGGCCGGTCACGGCGACGTGGCCGGGACCGGATGCCTCGCCGATCCGGCGGCCCACGCCGTGCACCCACTCCTCCAGCACCGCGAGCTGGTCGGGGTCGGCGTGTCGGACGGCCACGGGGGTGAGGCTGCCGTCGCGCTCCACGGTGCAGACGTAGGCGAGGTCGCCCAGTGCCGGGACGGCCAGCCGGGCGATCGCCTGCCAGACGCCGGCGGGCTCCAGGCCGGCGGTGAGCAGGTCACCGATGCGGGCCAGCAGGGCAGCGCGGTCCGCCTCTGCACGGGCCTCGGCACGGGCCTGCTCGGCCCGGAGCATGGTCACCCGCAACGCGACCTCACGGGACGCGATGGCCGCCAGGTCCTCCAGCAGCTCGACGTCGTCGGCGGTCCACTCGTGGGTGGCGGTGTCGACCACGCAGAAGCTGCCGAGCACCTCCCCGTCGGGGGTGTGCACCGGGAAGCCGGCCCAGGCGCGGACGCCCAGCTCGTCGACGTGCGGGTTCCGCTTCGTCCGCTCGTCGGCGGTCACGTCGTCCAGGACAAGTGGCTCCCCGCCGAGCACGTACTGGCAGAAGGACTCCTCCACGGTGCTCTGCACCGGGCCACCCGGCTCCGTGCCCTGGCGGCTCAGCCAGTAGGACCGCTGGTCGTCGACGACGGTGAGCAGGGCCACCGGTGCCCCGGTCAACCGCCGGGCGAGGGCGGTCAGCCGGTCGAAGGACTCCTCGGCGGCCGCGTCGAGCAGCTCGGTGGCGCGTACCGCGGCCACCCTCGCCCGGCTGCCGGCGCTCTCCGCAGCGGTCACCGGGTGGGGCACGGACGAGCCGTCGGGTCTCCGGGATGCACGTCACCATTGAACACAGCAGGGACGACGACCGGTGGCCGGTGCCGCGAGAGGGTGACGTGCCGGACCGGGACGGCCATCCTGGTGCGGTGTCCGACGAGTGGGTGCACGTCCGCCCGCACCCGGCGCTGCGCCCGTTCGTCCCGAGTGCGGTGGGCTACCGGTACGGCGGGTCCGCCTCGGGGGTGCACCGGGGGCTGCCGTCCCCCTTCCTCACCTTCGTCGTCACCGTCGACGAGCCGCTCGTGCTCGTCGCGCACCCCGATCCCCAGCAGGCGCCGGGCCGGTACGACGCGCTGCTCGGTGGGCTGCACACCCGCCCTGCGCTGATCACCCAGACCGGGTGGCAGACCGGCCTCCAGCTGGCGCTCACCCCGCTGGGCGCCCGGGCGCTCCTCGGCCTGCCGGCCGGAGAGCTGGCCTCGCTCGACTGCCCGGTCGCCGACGTGCTCGGTGCGGACGGCGCCGAGCTGACCGAGCGGGTGCGGTCCGCGCCGGACTGGGCGGGCCGGTTCGCCGCCGTGGAGGACGTGCTGCTGCGTCGGGTGCGGGCCGGGGCCGGGCCCGCGCCCGAGGTCACCGAGGCCTGGCGGCTGACCCTCGCCTCCGGTGGGCGGCTCCGGGTCGCCGACGTCGCCGGGCGGGTGGGCTGGTCGGAGCGGCACCTGCTGGCCCGGTTCCGCACCGAGACCGGCCTGACCCCGAAGGAGGCGGCTCGCGTCGTCCGGTTCGACCGGGCCCGTCGGGCGTTGACCGCCCGGGTGACCGGCGGCGGCCCGCCCGACCTGGCCGCCCTCGCCGCCGCCACCGGCTTCACCGACCAGGCGCACCTGACTCGCGAGTGGCGGGCGTTCAGCGGCCTGCCGCCGACCCGGTGGTTGGCCGCGGAGCTCGGATTCGTCCAAGACGGCCGGACGCCCGTGTCGACATCCTGAGCTCATGACCGAGACCACGCACACCAACGCTCCCCCGCCCACCGTCTGGCCCGCGTTCCGGGCCCGGGACGCCCGCGCCCTGATCCGGTTCCTCGTCGACGCTCTCGGCTTCGAGGAGACCGCCGTGTACGGCGAGGGCGACGTCGTGCAGCACGCCCAGCTGTCCTGGCCGCCCGGCGGCGGGGTGATGCTCGGCTCGGTGCGCGACGACGAGGGCTGGACGGTCGCCCCGGGCAGCACCGGCTGCTACCTGGTCGCCGACGACGTCGACGGGCTGTTCGACCGGGCGGTCGCCGCTGGTGCCGAGGTCTTCCGGCCACTGCAGGACACCGACTACGGCGGCCGGGAGTTCGCCGTCCGCGACCCGGAGGGAAACCTCTGGAGCGTCGGCAGCTACCGCGGCGAGCCCCGCCGGGTCAGCTGAACAGGCCGCGGACGTCGTCGGCGGTCAACGCGCCCGAGGCGAGTGCGCCGTCGTCGACGACGCGGGAGAACAGGGCCTGCTTGCGGGCCTTGAGCTCCATCACCTTCTCCTCGATGGTGCCGACGGCGACCAGCCGGTAGACCATCACCGTCTTGTCCTGGCCGATCCGGTGCGCCCGGTCGACGGCCTGGGCCTCGCTCGCCGGGTTCCACCACGGGTCGAGGACGAAGACGTAGTCGGCCTCGGTGAGGGTGAGTCCGAAGCCGCCGGCCTTGAGGCTGATCAGGAACACCGGGGCGCTGCCGGTGCGGAACTCCTCGATCCGGGCGTCCCGGTCCCGGGTCCGCCCGTCCAGGTAGACCCAGTCGATGCCCTCGGCGGTCAGCCGGTCGCGGATGCTGCCCAGGAACCGGGTGAACTGGCTGAAGACCAGCACCCGGTGCTCCTCGGCGACCACCTCGCGCAGGTGGTCGAGGAACGCGTCGGCCTTGCTGGCGCGGACGTCGGCGTACGCCGGGTCGATCAGCGCCGGGTCCAGGCTGAGCTGCCGCAGCAGGGTGAGTGACCGGAAGATGGTCATCCGGTTCTTCGACATGTCCTCGACCAGCCCGAGGACCTTGCTCCGCTCCCGCTGCAGGTGGGTCTGGTACAGCTTCTCGTGCCGCGGGTTCAGCACCACCTCGAGCACCTGCTCCTGCTTGGGTGGCAGCTCCGCGGCGACCAGCTCCTTGGTCCGGCGGCGCACCAGCGGGCGGATCCGGCGGCGCAGCAGGGCCAGCTTCTCCGCGTCGCCGTCCCGCTCGATCGGGATCCGGTAGAACTCGGTGAACCGCTCCGGGTCGGGGAAGAGGCCGGGCGCGACGATCGACATCAGCGCCCACAGGTCCATGACGCTGTTCTCCAGCGGCGTCCCGGTGAGCGCCAGTTTCACCGGCGCCGGCAGCATCCGGGCGACCTGGTAGGTGCGGGCCTGGTGGTTCTTCACGAACTGCGCCTCGTCGAGCACCAGCCCGCGCCAGGACAGCGACGTCCAGGAGTCGGCGTCGATCCGGAACAGTGCGTAGGAGGTGACGACGACGTGCGCGCCGGCCACCCGGCCGCGCAGCGAGGTGCCCGCCTTGCGTTCGGTCTCGTCGACGGCGACCACCCGCAGACCCGGGGCGAACCGGGCCGCCTCCCGGGTCCAGGTTGAGACGACGCTGGTGGGCGCCACCACCAGCACCGGTGCGGCGTCCAGGTCGCCGGCCTCGTGCGCTCGGCAGAGCAGGGCGAGGGTCTGCAGCGTCTTGCCCAGCCCCATGTCGTCGGCGAGCACCCCGCCGAGCCGGTGGTCCCAGAGGAAGGCCAGCCAGCCGTAGCCCTCCCGCTGGTAGGGCCGCAGCTCCGCGGCCAGCCCGGCCGGTGGTGGGGGCGGCTCAGCCGTCTCGACGTCGATCAGGCCACGCACCTCGCGGGTCCAGCGGTCGCTCTGCTCGGTGACCACCCCCAGCCCCAGCAGTTGCTCCCACAGACCGGCGGAGAAGCGGCTGACCTGCACCTCGTCGCCGGGCAGGTCGCGCAGCTCGCGGGCCTCCTCGATCAGCAGCCGCAACTGCTCGAACTCCGGGCGCTGCAGGGAGAACCAGGTGCCGCTGATCAGCGCCAGCCGGGTGCGGCCGGCGGCCAGTGCGGAGAACAGCGTCGCGAACGGCACGTGCTGGCCGTCCATGGTCACCGAGATACCGAGGTCGAACCAGTCGGACTCCCGGCTGTCCCGCGCGGTGAAGCTGATCTGCGGCGCCGAGGTGGTCTGCCGGTAGGACGTCGGGGTGCCCACCACGGTCACGTCGACGTCGGGGTCGGCGCGCAGGGCCGGGAGCACCTCGGTGGTGAACTCCAGCGCCTCCATGCCGGCGAGCTCGACCCGCTCGGCCAGCCGGCGCTCCGGCGTCCACAGTTCCGGCAGTCCGCCGACCGGGCCGGGCAGCGCCTCGACCAACTGCTCCTCGGCGGCCGGGTCGCGGCCATCGGCCGGGCCGGCCGTGGTCGACAGGCCGAACGACCGGTCGCCGTACCCCACCGACCAGGCCATGGTGACCGTCGCGTCACCGGGGTAGGTCACCTCGGCGGCCAGCCTCGGGGGTGCGACGTCGGGCAGCTCCACCGAGCCGTCGGCCGAGATCACCGGGACGGCGCGTCGCAGCCCCGGGTAGAAGTCGCGCTGGAAGCGGTCGACGTCGCCGGCCGGGATGCCGATCACCCCGCCCCGGGCCACCAGGCCGGCCAGCACCGGGGGCACCGGGGAGTCCAGCCGCGCGAGCACCAGCCCCGGCGCGCCCTCGGGCGCCTCGTCGCGGGCCGGACCGTCGACGGTGACCCCGTGCGGGGGCATGCCGAGGAAGGAGAGCGCCGCCGGGTCGATCGCCCGCCCCGCCACCCGCAGCACGGCGGACAGCTCGGTGCGGTCGCCACTGTCGCGCAGGTCGACGGCCACGTCCGCCTCGCCCTCGGCGAGCACCACCGGACGCGGCTGGCGGTCGGCGGTCACCAGGGGGACGCCGTCGGCCACCGCCTCGGCCAGCAGCCGCCAGAGCCCGGGGCCGAACTCGTGCAGGTACACGTCGACCGGGGCGTACGAGTAGAACTGGTTGCGCGCCGCCTGGTGGGTGGCGTGCAGCGCGCGCATCGCCGCCACGTGCGCCGGGTCCCAGCCGGACCGGCTGTTGTCGTACTGCAGCTGACGCCAGGAGATCCCGCTGCGCACCCAGTGCCCCCGCTTGCCCGGGACCACCGGCCGCAGCCGCACCAGCCGCTGCAGGGTGCCCGGCGCGCCGACCGAGCTCCGACCCCGCCCGGGCGCCTGCTCGACCAGCTCGAACTGCAGCCCGATCGGCACCGCCGTGCGCGGTCGGCGGTCGGCCGCCGCGGCCACCAGCTCCTCGAGTTCGGCCTCCCAGCCGGCCGCCACCGGGGACGCCTTCAGGTTCGAGCGCAGCGACAGCAGGACGGCGACCGCGTGCTTGCAGTCGTCGCCCACCGGGCAGGTGCACGCACCCGCCCAGCCCACCCGGCCGCCGTCGGTGCGCACCACCGTCGTCCGGTAGGGCTCGGCGGCGCCGCCCTGGACCAGACCGGTCAGCCGGCGTGCGTCGTCGGCCAGCCGGAGGTCGAGGACGCCGCGGGCCACGTAGCGGCGGGCACGGTCGAGCACCTCGGGGCCGACGGCGTCGGCCAACGCCGCATCGGTGACCATCTCCCGCCAGTCCCCGAGCACCCGATCAGGCTACGGCGGTGCACCGACAGAGCTGCCCGGGTCGCGGTCACCGGTGCTCCGGCGCGAAGATCACTGCATGAGCTCCGACCGCGCCGGCCAGCCCGCCCAGCCCTCCGACCTGGTCGACGTCCCCCACCTGCTGACCGCGTACTACACGGTCGAGCCGGATCCGGACGACGTCGCCCAGCAGGTCGCGTTCGGCACCTCGGGGCACCGGGGCTCCTCGCTGGACGGCGCCTTCAACGAGCCGCACATCCTGGCCACCACCCAGGCGATCTGCGAGTACCGCGCGCAACAGGGGTACGACGGCCCGCTGTTCGTCGGCCGGGACACCCACGGGCTCAGCGAGCCCGCCTGGGCGAGCGCCCTGGAGGTGCTGGTCGCCAACGACGTCACCGTGCTCGTCGACGCCGCGGACCGGTACACGCCCACCCCGGCGGTCAGCCACGCGATCCTGCGGGCCAACCGGGGGAAGACCACCGGGCTGGCCGACGGCATCGTCGTCACCCCGTCGCACAACCCGCCCCGGGACGGCGGCTTCAAGTACAACCCGCCCTCGGGCGGCCCGGCCGACACCGACGCCACCGGCTGGATCGCCACGCGGGCCAACGAGCTGCTGGCCGCCGGCCTGGACGGGGTGCGGCGGGTGCCCTTCGCCCGGGCCCGTGCCGCAGCGCAGTCCTACGACTTCCTGGGCACCTACGTCGACGACCTGCCGAACGTGCTCGACCTGGACGCCGTCCGGGCCGCCGGGGTGCGGATCGGTGCCGACCCGCTCGGCGGTGCCGCCGTCGACTACTGGGGGGCGATCGCCGAACGGCACCGCCTGGACCTCACCGTGGTCAACCCGTTGGTCGACCCGACGTGGCGGTTCATGACGCTGGACTGGGACGGCAAGATCCGGATGGACTGCTCCTCCCCCTCGGCGATGGCCTCGCTGATCGGTGCGAAGGACGAGTTCCAGATCGCCACCGGCAACGACGCCGACGCCGACCGGCACGGCATCGTCACCCCCGACGGCGGGCTGATGAACCCCAACCACTTCCTCGCCGTGGCGATCTCCTACCTGTTCAGCCACCGCGACGGGTGGGGTGCCGAGACGGCGGTGGGCAAGACGCTGGTGTCGTCGTCCCTGATCGACCGCGTGGTCGCCGACCTCGGCCGGCGGCTGGTCGAGGTGCCGGTCGGGTTCAAGTGGTTCGTGCCCGGGCTGCTCGACGGGTCGGTCGGGTTCGGTGGCGAGGAGTCGGCCGGGGCGTCGTTCCTCCGTCGCGACGGCGGGGTGTGGACCACGGACAAGGACGGCATCCTGCTCGCCCTGTTGGCCTCGGAGATCCAGGCCGTGACCGGGAGCTCGCCCTCGGAGCTGCATACGTCACTGACGCAACGCTTCGGTGAGTCGGCCTACGCGCGGGTCGACGCCGCGGCGACCCGGGAGGAGAAGGCCGCGCTGGGCAAGCTCTCCCCCGACGCCGTCACCGCCACCGAACTGGCCGGCGAGCCGATCACCGCCAAGCTCACGAAGGCGCCGGGCAACGACGCCGCGATCGGTGGCCTGAAGGTCACCACGGAGAACGCCTGGTTCGCCGCCCGCCCCTCGGGCACCGAGGACGTCTACAAGGTCTACGCGGAGTCCTTCAAGGGCCCCGACCACCTAGCCCAGGTCCAGGAGGAGGCCAAGGCCGTCGTCTCCGCCGCCCTCACCCCCTGACGCTCGAGGGGCCAAGATCGCGCTTTTGGCCCCTCAGGAGGTCAGTGCCTCCCGGACCCGGCGGACGACGGAGTCCAGGTCGTGCAGGTCCGGAGCGCTCAGCCGGATGACCCGCCAGCGCGCCGCGACCAGGACGGCGTAGCGCTGGTCGTCCGCCACGATCTTCTCCGCGTCGAAGTGGTGGGCCCCCTCGTACTCGACGATCAGCTTCGCCTCCGGCCAGGCGAAGTCGACCCTGGCCAGGAACTCACCGTGGTGTTGCACGTGGAACTGTGGCACCGGGGCCAGTCCGGCGAGCACCAGCGCCACCCGCACCTTCGACTCCGGCGCCGACTCGGCCCGTGGGTCGACCAGGCCGAACGCCCGGCGGACCTTCGTGACGCCCCACTCTCCGGCGGCGCGTTCCAGCCGTGAGGTCAAGGTGGTCGCGGACACCGAGCCGGCTCGGACCATGGCGTCGAGCGCGGCCACGGCCGTACCGAGGGGCTCCAGGGCGGCGACGTCCCACGCGGTCCGGAGAGGGGTGCTGACCGGGACGTCGTCGATGACGTCGATGTCCTCGGGACCGAGCACGGTCTGGTGGACACGCACCCCTCGCGGCCCGGACCAGCGGACGTCTGCGCTCCGGAGAACGGTCACCGGATCGGCTGGTCCGGCGAAGGGGGCGCCGTGCCAGGCGGCGGCCGAGTGCCCACCGATCGCCGTCCCGGCCGGGAGCAGGAGGGCGACGCCGGTGCAGCGGAGCCGATGATCGAACTCGAGCCCCGGATCGGCGTATACGCCCTGGACGATGCGCCGGTAACCCAGCAGGCGAAGCTGTTTGCGGGTGATCGCCTTCTCCGCGATGGCGTGGCTGGCGACGAAGACACCGTGGAGCGGTCGTAAGGGCACCGGTGCAGAGTGGTGGACGAAGTCCGGTCTGTGCTGGCGTCGTCCACAGGGGCCAAAATCGCGATAATGGCCCCTCAGCGGGTGAGGAGGCCGCCGAGGAGCATCAGTGCGAAGGCCAGCGCGGGGGCGCCGATGAGGACGGCGAGTTGCCACCGCCCGAGGCGGGCCATGTCCTCGCCGGTGCGCGGGTCGCGCACGGTGTCGTCGGGCTCGCGCCGGCTCGCGGCGGCGATCCAGGCAGCGCACGCGGCCAGGACGACGGCGGCAGCGGCGGCCATCAGCCCGGCCGGGACGCCGAAGGCTGCGTCGTCCCCCGCGCCGAGTCCCCAGAGACTGTCGGCGAGCAGGAAGCTGGCGACGCCGATGACCACGGTGACGACCAGGTGCGCCCACGACAGACCGCTGAGCAGGTGGCGCCAGCCGCGGCCCCGCTGCAGGCCGAGCGCCGCCGCGACCTCGTCGGCGTACTGCTTCGGGTCGCCGAACGCCTGACGCGGGTCCTCCCCGGTCTCGGCCACGTGGCTCTGCACCTCGGCGAGGACCTCGCCGATCCGGCTGCCCGGGACCTCCCGCAGCCGCAGCGCGAGCAGCAGGTCGTCGCTGTAGGCCTGGTCGGTGCTCTTCATGGCGTGCTCCTCGAAGCAGGCAGGGGGGCCAGCAGGCCGGCGGCCCGCTCGGTGAAGACGTGCCAGAGCTCGGTCCGCTCGCGGAGGAACTGCTCGCCCGCGGGCGTGAGGGTGAAGAACTTGCGGCCCGGGCCCCCGTCGCCGGCCTCCCAGGACGAGGACACCAGGGCCTCGGTCTCCAGGCGGGTCAGGATCGGGTAGAGCGTGCCGCCCTTCACCGGGCCGAGCCCGGCGTCGGCCAGCCGGGCGGCGATCGCGTAGCCGTAGGTCGGGCCGTCGGCGACGACGCGGAGCACGCACAGCGACAGGACGCCGCGCATCCACTCCCCGGGCCACCGCTCGTCGGTCACGGCTAGACAGTACGACTGACTAGTCAGGCGCACAAGCTAGTCATCCGGCCGGGTGGGCCCGGACGCACGGCAGGCCCGCCGGAGCGGACTCCGACGGGCCTGCAGTGCCGAGGGGACAGGCGTCAGCTGACGTCCTCGTCCACCCAGTCCAGCGACTTCGTGACCGCCTTCTGCCAGTTGCGGTAGAAGCGCTCCCGCTCGTCGGTGGCCATCTGCGGGTCCCAGCGCTTGTCCTCGGCCCACTTGGCGGTGAGCTCGTCGAGGTCGGACCAGAAGCCGACGGCGAGCCCGGCCGCGTAGGCCGCACCCAGCGCCGTCGTCTCGGCGATCTTCGGCCGGATCACCGGGACGCCGAGCAGGTCGGCCTGGAACTGCATGAGCAGCTCGTTGCCGACCATCCCGCCGTCCACCCGGAGCTCGGTGAGGTCGACCCCGGAGTCGGCGTTCATCGCGTCCAGCACCTCGCGGGTCTGGTAGGCGGTCGCCTCCAGGACGGCGCGGGCCAGGTGCCCCTTGTTGACGAACCGGGTGAGCCCGACGACGGCGCCGCGGGCGTCGGAACGCCAGTGCGGGGCGAACAGGCCGGAGAACGCCGGCACGAAGTAGGACCCGCCGTTGTCGTCGACCGAGCGGGCCAGGTCCTCGATCTCCGGGGCGCTCTTGATCATCCCCAGGTTGTCCCGGACCCACTGCACCAGCGAGCCGGTGACCGCGATCGAGCCCTCCAGTGCGTACACCGGCTTGGCGTCCCCGAGCTGGTAGCACAGCGTGGTGAGCAGGCCGTTCTCCGAGGGGACAGCCTCCTCGCCGGTGTTGAGCAGCATGAAGTTGCCGGTGCCGTAGGTGTTCTTGGCCATGCCCTTGCTGAAGCAGACCTGGCCGAACGTCGCCGCCTGCTGGTCACCGAGGGAGCCGGCGATCGGCACGCCGGCCAGGAAGCCGGCCTTGCGGCCCTTGCCGTACTCCTCGGAGTTGGAGCGGATCTCGGGGAGCATGGACATCGGGATGCCCATCTCCTCGGCGATGTCGGCGTCCCAGGCCAGCTTCCGGTAGTCCATCAGCATGGTGCGGGAGGCGTTGGAGACGTCGGTGAGGTGCAGCCCGCCGTCGGCGCCGCCGGTCATGTTCCAGATCAGCCAGGAGTCGATGGTGCCCATCAGCAGCTCGCCGCGCTCGGCCCGCTCCCTGGTGCCCTCGACGTTGTCCAGGATCCAGCGGACCTTGGGGCCGGCGAAGTAGGTCGCGAGGGGCAGGCCGACCTTGTCCTTGTAGCGGTCGGCGCCGCCACCCAGCGCGCCGAGTTCCTCGATGATCTTCCCGGTGCGGGTGTCCTGCCAGACGATCGCGTTGTAGACCGGTTCGCCGGTGGTGCGGTCCCAGACCACCGCGGTCTCCCGCTGGTTGGTGATCCCGACGGCGACGATGTCGGAGGTGCCGGCGTCGCTGCGGGCCAGCGCCTGGCCGACCACCTCGCGGGTGTTGCGCCAGATCTCCATCGCGTCGTGTTCGACCCACCCGGCGCGCGGGAAGATCTGCTCGTGCTCCTTCTGGCCGACGGAGACGACGGCGCCGTCGTGGTCGAAGATCATGCACCGGGTGCTCGTGGTGCCCTGGTCGATCGCGGCTACGTACTGGGCCATGGGGTTCCTCCTGGATGCGGGAGGGGCCAAAATCGCGACTTTGGCCCCGACGGGCTGGTCGGGTCAGACGTTGACGTGCGAGAGCAGGCCGGCCAGGACGGCGCCGATGACCGGGCCGACGATCGGCACCCAGGCGTAGCCCCAGTTGCTGTCGCCCTTGCCGCGGATCGGCAGGACGGCGTGGGCGAGGCGCGGCCCGAGGTCACGGGCCGGGTTGATGGCGTAGCCGGTCGGGCCACCGAGCGAGGCGCCGATGCCGACGACGAGCAGGGCGACGGCGAGCGGGCCGATCTCGGTGGGCGTGTCCCCGAACCGCAGGATGATGTAGACGAGGACGAACGTGCCGACGACCTCGGTGACCACGTTGTCCTTGACGGTGCCGATGGCCGGGCCGGTGGCGAAGGTGCCCAGCTGGGTGCCGGCGGCCTCCGGGTCGTTGTAGTGCCCGTAGTAGGCCAGGTAGGCCACGACCGCGCCGATGAAGGCGCCGACCAGCTGCCCGGCGAAGTACACCAGCGTGCTGGTCACGCTGACCTCGACGCCGGGGGCGTACTCGTCGGTGCCGCTGACCAGCAGGCCGACGGTGACGGCCGGGTTGATGTGCGCGCCGGAGCTCGCCCCGGCGAAGACGCCGGCGAAGACGGCGAGCCCCCAGCCGAAGATGATGACGATCCAGCCGCTGTTGTTGCCGTTGGTCTTCGGCAGCACGACGTTGGCGACCACGCCGACGCCGAGCAGCAGCAGGATCCCGGTGCCGAGTACTTCACTGCCGAAGACGGTCCAGAGACCGACGGTGTCCACGAGTAGGCGCTCCTCACGACGGGCCCGCAGCATCGCGGGCCGTGCTGATCCAGGACGGGCCTGTGGCGGTGGTCACCACGCGTCCCGTCGTGCGAGGACCGTAGGAGGCGCACTGTGAGCTGGACAACAGTCTCGGTGCGACATCGTCGGACGACGACCTCAGGGCGCTCCCCAGGCGATGCTCAGCTCCACGGCACGTTCCCAGCGGGGGTACTCCGCGGTCAGCGCC
The DNA here is from genome assembly GCF_026968045.1 of Modestobacter sp. VKM Ac-2977. Taxonomy (GTDB): domain Bacteria; phylum Actinomycetota; class Actinomycetes; order Mycobacteriales; family Geodermatophilaceae; genus Modestobacter. The sequence goes on from NZ_JAPVBQ010000003.1 coordinate 280,591, forward strand.
CGCGCCCGCTCCGGCGTCGGCGTCCACTGCGCCGACCGGTGCCAGTTCCGGCGCAGCGCCTCGACGTCCGACCACACCCCCACGGCCAGGCCGGCGGCGTAGGCGGCCCCGAGGGAGACCGTCTCCCCCACCATCGGCCGCACCACCGGGGTGTCCAGCGCGTCGGCGACGAACTGCATGAGCAGGTTGTTGGTGGTCATCCCGCCGTCCACCCGCAGGGCCGGCAACGACAGGCCGGAGTCGGCGGCCATCGCCTGCACCACGTCGCGGGTCTGCCAGCCGGTGGCCTCCAGCACCGCACGGGCCAGGTGTCCCTTGGTGACGTAGGAGGTGAGCCCGGCCACCAGGCCGCGGGCCTCCCCCCGCCAGTGCGGCGCCAGCAGCCCGGAGAACGCCGGGACGACGTAGCAGCCGCCGTTGTCGCCGACCGTGCGGGCGAGGGTCTCCACCTCCGCGGCCGAGCTGATCAGGCCCAGCCCGTCGCGCAGCCACTGCACCAGTGCGCCGGCGACGGCGACCGACCCCTCCAGCGCGTACCGGACCGGCTCCCCGGCCAGCTGGTAGGCCACCGTGCTGATCGACCCGGACCGGGTGCGCACCAGCTCGGTGCCGGTGTTCTGCAGCAGGAAGCTGCCCGTGCCGTAGGTGCACTTGGCCTCGCCGGGGGCGAAACAGGCCTGGCCGAACAGCGCCGCCTGCTGGTCGCCCAGCGCTCCCGCGATCGGCAGCGCCCGGTTCAGCGCGGTGGCCGTGCCCAGGACGCCGACCGAGGGGCGGATCTCCGGCAGCATCTCCGCCGGGATGTCGAAGAAGGCGAGCAGGTCGGGGTCCCAGCGGCAGCTGCGCACGTCCATCAGCAGGGTGCGGCTGGCGTTGGTCACGTCGGTGACGTGGACCCCGCCGTCCGGCCCGCCGGTGAGGTTCCAGATCAGCCAGGTCTCCATGGTGCCGAACAGCAGCTCGCCGCGTTCGGCGCGCTCCCGGGCGCGGGGCACGTGGTCGAGGATCCAGCGCAGCCGCGGGCCGGAGAAGTAGCCGGCGATCGCCATGCCGCTGCGCTCGGCGACCACGCCGGCGTCGGGCCGGGCGGCCAGCTCCGTCACCAGGTCGGCGGTGCGGGTGTCCTGCCAGACCAGCGCCCGGGTCACCGGCCGGCCGGTGACCCGGTCCCAGACCACGGTGGTCTCCCGCTGGTTGGCGATGCCCAGCGCCACGACGTCCCCGGCGTCGGGCACGTCGCCGAGCACCTGCGCGGCGGTCCGCTGGGTGTTCGCCCAGATCTCCATCGGGTCGTGCTCCACCCAGCCGGGGCGGGGGAAGTACTGGTGGTGCTCACGCTGGCGGACGGCGACCATCCGGCCGCCCCGGTCGAACACCAGCGACCGCGTCGACGTCGTCCCCTGGTCGACGGCCAGCACGTAGCGGTCAGCCACCGCCGTGCCCCAGCTCCCGGGAGACGGCGTGGGCGGCGTCGACGACCATGGCCAGCAGCAGGCTGCGGGGTACGCCGCGGGCGTCGAACAGCGAGGTCAGCGCCCCGCTGACCCCCAGCGCGGCGACCACCAGCCCGCCCGCGGCGCGCACGGGTGCAGCGATCGCACCCGTCCCGGGCTCGTGCTCGCCCCGCTCGGCCGCCCAGCCCTGGGCCCGCACCTCGGCCAGCTCGGGCGGGTGGGCGGCCCCGTGCGCCAGCAGCACCTTGCCCAGCGCGGTGTTGTGCGCAGGGAGGGCGGTGCCGACCTCGAGCACCTGCGCGGAGTCGTCGGGGCGGAAGACGTGGTGGACGACGACCACCTCCGTGCCGGCGAGGGTGGCCAGCCGCACCGCCTGCCCGCTGCGGGAGGCCAGGGCGTCGGCCCAGTTCGAGGAGCGGGCCCGCAGCTCGTTGACGTCCAGGGACGTGCCCAGCCGGAGCAGCCCGGGGCCCAGCGCGTAGCGGCCGGTGGCCGGGTCCTGCGCCACGAAGCCGACGTGCAGCAGGGTGCGGAGCAGGCTGTGCGCAGTCGTCTTGGCCAGACCGACCGCCGCGGCGATGTCGGTGACACCCAGCGTGCCGCCGGAGCCGGCCACCACGCGCAGGATCGCCGCTGCGCGCTCGATGGACTGCACGGTGCCCGGCACGGCGCCCGACGCTAGGCCATCGCGGGCCCGGATGGTGACCCAGCGCACGTGAGTTGTCCGACCATGTCAGACAGCGGCCGTCGACGGTCCGTCGCGCACCGCCCTACCGTGGGTGCATCGTGCGCCGTCGTCGGCGATGGCCCGTACCGAGGAGTTCGCAATGACGGCAGTCCGCCCACTCGGCCCCGAACAGCGCGCCCAGGCCTGGGCCGACCTCGCGGCCGGTGACTTCGAGGTCCTGGTGATCGGCGGCGGGGTGACCGGCGCCGGTGTCGCGCTGGACGCGGCCACCCGCGGCCTCAAGACGGCGCTGGTCGAGGCCCGCGACTTCGCCAGCGGCACCTCCTCGCGCTCCTCCAAGCTGTTCCACGGCGGACTGCGCTACCTCGAGCAGTTCGACTTCGGGCTGGTGCGGGAGGCGCTGCACGAGCGCGACCTCTCGGTCAACCGGATCGCCCCGCACCTGGTCAAGCCGGTGCCCTTCCTCTACCCGCTCACCCACCGCGGCTGGGAGCGGCCCTACGTCACCGCTGGGCTCGCGCTCTACGACGGGCTGGCCCGGCTCGGCGCGCTGTCGGACCCGATGCCCGCGCAGAAGCACCTGACCCGCACCGGTGCCCGCCGGGTGTTCCCCGCCCTCAAGCCCGACGCGTTCGTCGGTGCCGTCCGGTACTACGACGCCCAGGCCGACGACGCGCGGCACACCCTGACCGTGGCCCGCACCGCCGCCGCCTACGGGGCGACCGTGCTCAACTCCGCCGAGGTCGTCTCCTTCGAGCACGCCGGTGGCCGGGTGGTCGGGGCGAAGGTGCGCGACGTCGAGACCGGGAACGAGGTCGACGTCTGCAGCGAGGTGGTCGTCAACGCCACCGGGGTGTGGACCGACGACGTCCAGACCCTGGTCGGCGGCCGCGGCCGGTTCCACGTGCGCGCCAGCAAGGGCGTGCACATCGTCGTCCCGCGCGACCGGATCAACGGCGAGGCCGGCCTGATCCTGCGCACGGAGAAGTCGGTGCTGTTCGTGATCCCGTGGGGCAGCCACTGGATCATCGGGACGACCGACACCGACTGGGAGCTGGACAAGGCCCACCCGGCCGCCAGCAAGGCCGACATCGACTACATCCTCGAGCACGTCAACGAGGTGCTGTCGGTCCCGATCACACACGCCGACATCACCGGGGTCTACGCCGGGCTGCGCCCGCTGCTGTCCGGTGAGCAGGAGTCGACCAGCCAGCTCTCCCGGGAGCACGCCGTGGCCCGGCCGATGCCCGGCGTCATCGCCGTCGCCGGCGGCAAGTACACGACCTACCGGCCGATGGCCGCCGACGCGGTGGACGCCGTGGCCGAGGACGTCACCCGCCGGGTCCCGCCGAGCGTCACCGAGAACATCCCGCTGGTCGGCGCCGAGGGCTACGCGGCGATGGTCAACTCCCTCGACGGGCTCTCCGACCGGTGGGGCATCCCGCGCTTCCGCGCCGAGCACCTGCTCAACCGGTTCGGGTCGCTCACCCCCGAGGTGCTCGACCTGGCCGCCGACGCCCCCGAGCTGCTCGAGCCGGTGCCCGGCGCCGAGGAGTACCTGATGGTGGAGATGGTGTGGTCGGCCGCGCACGAGGCTGCGCTGCACCTGGACGACCTGCTGGCCCGGCGCACCCGGATCTCCATCGAGACCCCGCACCGTGGGGTCGACTCCGCCGCGCCGGTCGCCCGAGCCGTGGCCGGGGTGCTGGGCTGGGACGACGAGCGGATCGCCAGCGAGGTGGACAGCTACACCGCCCGGGTGGAGGCCGAGCGGCGCTCGCAGGAGGCTGCCGACGACCAGGAGGCCGACGCCGCCCGGGTCGCCGCACCGGACACCCGCGCCGTCGCCGTCGGCCGCGCCCTGGGCTGAGCCCCGCTGGGATCAGGTGACCTGATCCCAGGGGGACCTACCCGGTGGCAGACCGCCGGGTAGGTCCCCACAGGGCCAGTCAGGAACCCTGGCCGGCCCGGCCGGCGTGACGTAGCTCGCGTGTCGATGCAGGGCTGTATCCAATACAGTCCTGCATCGTGACCGACGTCGACCTGCAACGGCCCAAGCGCCGTCGCGAGGCGACCGTCGAGCGACTGCTGGACGCCGCCCTGGAGACCTTCGCCGAGCAGGGCTTCGCCGCGGCCAGCGTCGAGGACATCTGCAGTCGCGCCGGGCTCACCCGCGGCGCCTTCTACTCCAGCTTCAAGACCAAGGACGAGCTGTTCGAGGCGTTGATGACCCGCGAGGTCGAGCGGGACCTCGCGCGGGTCGCCGAGCTCCTCACCGGCCTCGCCGACGAGCCGGACCCCCTCGCCGCCGCGGTCGACCGGGTGCTGGGTGCCTTCCGCTGTGACCGCACCTGGGCCCTGGTGGTCACCGAGTACACGCTGCACGCCGCCCGGAACCCCGAGGCCGCCGAGGTGCTGCGCCGGCACGACGACCAGCTCGGCAGCCGGCTCGCCGAGCTCGTCGACCGGATGGCCGCCGAGGCAGGGCTGACCTTCACCCTGCCGGCCGCCGACCTCATCGGGGCGGCCACCGCCTTGCTCAGCGGGCTCACCGTCATGTCGCTCACCGCGCAGGGTGACCTCGAGCCCCTGCGCCGCACCGCCCTGCTCTCCCTCGTCCGCGGCGCGGTGTCGCGCCCCTCGACCACCCCCTGACCGGCTGAACCCAGGAGAACCGATGTCCACCCTGCTCTACCGGATCGGCCGCGCGGCCTATCGCCGTCGCGGGATCTTCTCCGTGGCCTGGCTCGCGGTCCTCGGCCTCGTCGTGACGCTCTTCCTCACCATCGGCGGGGAGTTCGACGACGAGTTCACCATCCCCGGCTCGGAGTCCCAGGCCGCGCTGGACCGGCTCGACGAGGTCTCCCCCGCAGCCGCCGGAGCCGGCGCGCAGTTGGTGTTCGTCGCCCCCGAGGGCGCCACGGTGGCCGACCCGCAGTACGCCGCCGCGATCGCGGAGACCGTGGCCGCAGCCGGGCAGGTCGACCAGGTCGCCGGGGTGCAGGACCCCTTCGCCACCCAGTCGATCAGCCCGGACGGGCGCGCAGCCCTCGCGCCGGTGCAGTACTCGGTGCAGGGTCCCGAACTCGGCGAGACCGCCCTGGAGGACCTGCAGGCTGCCACCACCGCGGCCACCGACGCAGGCCTGGAGGTCGAGGTCGGCGGGGCCGCCTTCAACACCGGGGCGGTCACCGTCGGCCCCCTGGAGCTCATCGGCGTCGTGGTCGCCGTCCTGGTCCTCGTGATCACCTTCGGCTCGCTGCTCGCCGCCGGCATGAACCTGCTGACCGCGCTGGTCGGCGTGGGCATCGGGCTCACCGGGCTGCTGGCGACGTCCGGGCTGATCACGCTCTCCTCGACCGCCCCCACGCTGGCGCTGATGATCGGCCTGGCGGTCGGCATCGACTACACGCTGTTCATCCTGTCCCGGCACCGCTCCCAGCTGGCCGCCGGCATGGAACCCGAGGAGTCCGCGGGGCGGGCCGCCGGCACGGCCGGGTCCGCCGTGGTCTTCGCCGGCCTGACCGTGATCATCGCGCTCTCCGGTCTCGCCGTCGTCGGCATCCCGTTCCTCACCGTGATGGGCCTGGGTGCCGCCGGGACCGTGCTGGTCGCCGTCCTGGTCGCGCTCACCCTGCTGCCCGCGCTGCTGGGCTTCGCCGGCTCCCGGCTGGTGCCCAAGCCGGGGTCCCGCGCCGACCGTCGCGAGCGCGCGCTCGCCGAGCACGACGGTGTACCGGCGCGCACCGGTGGCGCCCGCTGGGGCGCCTTCGTCACCCGCCGGCCGCTGCTCACCGTGCTGGTCACGGTCGTCGGCCTGCTGGTGATCGCGATCCCCGCGCTGCAGCTGCGCCTGGCCCTGCCCGACGCCAGCACGGCGCCCGAGGAGAGCACCACCCGCCAGGCCTACGACGCGGTCAGCGAGTTCTTCGGCCCCGGGGCCAACGGCCCGCTCATCGTCTTCCTCGACGGGCTGGACCCGGCGACCGCCCAGCAGGCGGCGGGCCAGGCCGCCGCCGCGATCGGTGGCACGCCGACCGGGCAGCCCGGGGAGTTCACCGGTGGGCTGGACGACGTCGCCTTCGCCGCCCCCCAGGTGCTGGCCGACGGCACCGCCGCGATCGTCCAGGTGGTGCCGGAGAGCGGTCCGCAGGACGAGGCGACGACCGCGCTCGTGGCCGGGCTGCGTGACCTCGGGGACGACCTGGCGGCCGACACCGGCGCCGACGTGACGGTGACCGGGCTGACCGCCGTCGCCATCGACGTCTCCGACCGGCTGGGCAACGCGCTGTTGCCGTTCACCCTGGTCGTCGTGGGCCTGGCGCTGGTCCTGCTGCTGCTGGTCTTCCGCTCGGTCCTGGTGCCGGTCAAGGCCGCGCTGGGCTTCCTGCTGTCGGTGGGCGCCTCGTTCGGCGCCGTCGTCGCGGTCTTCCAGTGGGGCTGGCTGATGGACGTCTTCGGCGTGCCGGCCACCGGACCGGTCATCAGCTTCATGCCGATCCTGCTGATGGCGGTCCTCTTCGGCCTGGCGATGGACTACGAGGTCTTCCTCGTGTCGCGGATGCGCGAGGAGTTCGTGCACGGGGCGGCCCCGCGGGTGGCGGTGGTCGCCGGCATGCGGCACGCCTCCCGGGTGGTGGTCGCGGCGGCGCTGATCATGTTCTCGGTCTTCGGCAGCTTCGTGACCATCGAGGACGTGACCGTCAAGGCGATCGCGTTCGGGCTGGCGGTCGGCGTCCTGGTGGACGCCTTCGTCGTCCGGATGACGCTGGTGCCCGCGGTGCTGGCGCTGCTGGGCCGCTCGGCCTGGTGGCTGCCGCGCTGGCTGGACCGGCTGCTGCCCGACCTGGACGTCGAGGGTGCCAAGCTCGGCCGGACCGTCGAGGCCGAGCGCACCCCGGAGCCGGTGGGCAGCTGAGCACACCCGGTCCCGGTTCCACGTGGAACCGGGACCGGGGAGCAGGATGGGGGTCGACGGCGAGGAGGCCTGGCGTGAACGAGTTCGACCTGGTGCTGCCGACGGCGGTCGACGTCCGTGAGGTCGGGATGCGGGACGGGCTCCAGCTGGAGGACCCGGTCCCCCTGGCCGCCAAGCTGGCCATGCTCGAGTCGCTGGTGGCCACCGGCGTCCGGCGGATCGAGGTGACCTCCTTCGTCTCGCCGAAGGCGGTGCCCGCCCTGGCCGACGCCGACCAGGTCGCCGCGGAGCTGCACCGCTTCGACGGCGTGCACTTCTCCGCCCTGGTGGCCAACCCGCGGGGCGCGGTCCGGGCGGTCGACGCGGGGATCGCGCACCTGGAGTACGTGGTCTCCGCCGCCGACTCGCACAGCCGCGCCAACGCCGGCCGCTCCACCGCCGAGGCCGTCGCCGCGGTGGGGCAGATCGCCGAGCTCGCCCACGGCGCCGGTGGCTCGCTGGAGGTCATCGTCGCCACGGCCTGGGACTGCCCGTTCGACGGGCGGACGCCGGTGGCCCGCACCGTCGACGTCACCCGGGCCGCGGTCACCGCCGGCGCCGACCAGCTGTGCCTGGGCGACACCATCGGCACGACCACCCCGGCGCGCGTGGTCCGGCTGCTGGACGAGGTCCGCCGGGCCTGCCCGGGTGTGCCGTTGGGCGTGCACTTCCACGACACCCGTGGCACCGGTCAGGCCAACGCCCTGGTGGCCCTGCAGGCCGGCGTCACCCAGCTCGACGCCTCCGTCGGCGGCCTGGGCGGGTGCCCGTTCGCGCCGGGCGCCAGCGGCAACATCGCCACCGAGGAGCTCGTCTACTGGCTGGCCGACGCCGACGTGGCGACCGGCATCGACCTGGACGCCGTCCTCGCCGCGGCCGCGGTCACCGAGCGGGCCGTCGGTCATCAGCTGCCCAGCTCCCTGTACCGGGCCGGTGGGCGCAACGCGCCCCGCGGCGCGGTGGTCAGCGGTGGGTGACCGGTCGCACGGTGCCCCACCGGGTCGCGCGTGATGGGATCGACGGTGTGAACCCAGGAGCGGACGTCCCCCCAGCAGTGGTCGACCCCTCGGTGATGCGGAACGTGCTCGGGCACTTCGTCTCCGGGGTGACCGTGGTGACGGCGATGGCCGCCGACGGCCCGGTGGGCTTCACCTGCCAGTCGTTCAGCTCACTGTCCCTGGACCCGCCGCTGGTCGCCTTCGCCCCGGCCCGCACGTCCCGCACCTGGCCGCTGCTGCGGGAGGCGGGCCGGTTCTGCGTCAACGTCCTGGCCGACGAGCAGAGCGGGCTGTCCCGGCAGTTCGCCCGCTCCGGCGCCGACAAGTACGCCGGCGTGCAGTGGGCGCCCAGCCCGCACGGCTCTCCCGTGCTCGCCGACGTCGTCGCCTGGATCGACAGCGAGCTGTGGGCCGAGTACGACGGCGGCGACCACATGATCGTCGTGGCGCGGGTGCTCGACCTCGGCGCCGACGCCTCCCGCACGCCGCTGCTGTTCCACCGCGGCGCCTACGGCCTCCAGCAGGCGCGGCTGGACCCCGAGGAGAGCTAGCTGTGTTGTGCCATGACGTTACTGGCACGCGCTAGCCGCATCTACCGTGCGGGATGGGGGTCCGGTGGTGGGAGTCCGGCGCGGTAGTGAATGTCCGCGAGAGCGTCTCGCGGGATGTCCCCGGGGGACACCCGCTGCAGATCCCGGGGAGCGAACACGTGGAGACCAGTGCCCACCTGTACAACCAACAGCCCGCCGTAGGGCAGAGTCTCCCTGACCACGCCGAAGGGCGGCTTGCCGTCCGCCTGGTCATCGCCGTGCGCGAGTATTCGCACGTAGTGCCCCTGCTTCAGGGTGCCTTCCTCGCTCCCGCCTGGCTCGACCATTCGCGCAGGCTAACGCTCGATCGGTACGCCACCTACTGGCGGCTCTGCGTCGTCGACAACGTCATGGAGCAGTACAGCTAGCCGAACCGCAGGGCGATGACCGCGACGTCGTCGCGGCGGTCCGGGTCGGTGCCGACGGCGTGCAGGCACAGCGCTGCCGGGTCGTCGTCGACCGGGGCGTCGCTGAGTCGCTGGACCAGTGCAGCGATCCCCTGGTCCATGTCCTGGCCGGGCCGCTCGATCAGCCCGTCGGTGTAGGCCACCAGCGTCGCCCCGGGCGGGATCTCCACCGCGCGGGACTGCCGCCGATGCGTCACGTCGACACCGATCAGCATCCCGGTGATCCCGTCGAGCATCTCGACCGTGCCGTCGACGTGGCGGAGCAGCAGCGGCGGGTGCCCGGCGTTGGCCAGCAGCAGGCGCCAGGGCTCCCCGTCGGTGCGGGGCCGCTCGACCCGGCCGTAGATCATCGTCGCCATCGGGGCCACGTGCAGGCCCTGCACCAGCCGGTCGACCCGGCCGAGGATCTCCCCCGGGTCGCCGTCACCGGCGTCCCAGGCGCAGGCCCGCAGCAGGCCGCGCAGGTGGCCCATCGCCGCGGCTGCCGCGACGTCGTGCCCGACGACGTCCCCGACGGCCAGGCCGACGCTGCCGTCGGGCAGGTGGAGCAGGTCGTAGAAGTCGCCACCGACGTCGGCGGAGCTCGAAGCACTGAGGTAGTGGGCCGCAGCCGTGACGCCGGGGATCGCCGGCAGCTGCGGCAGCAGCGAGCGCTGCAGCGTCTCGGCGACGGAGTGCTCCTGCTGGTACAGGCGGACGTTGTCCATCGCCATGGCGGCCCGACGGGAGAGGTCACGGGCCAGGTCGACGTCGTCGGTCCCGAACCGCCGGTCCTGGGTCTCGGCGACCAGGGTGAGCGCCCCGAGCGTGCGGCGGCGGGCGACCAGCGGCACGGTGAGCTGCGAGGAGGTGCCCAGCTCGGCCATCACCGCACGCAGCGCCGGGTCGGGGGCTGCTGCGAGCAGGATCTCGTCGGTGATCTCCGGGACCAGGACCGGCTCGCTCGACCGGAGCACCCGCCGGATGGGTGCGGCGTCGGGCAGGTCGGCGATGCGCAACGCGGCGAAGCGGCGCAGCTCCTCGGTCATCCCCCGCCGGTGGGCGGCCGAGGTGCCGGAGACCGAGCCGTGCTCGTCCACCAGGGTGAGGAACACCCAGTCGGCCAGCAGCGGGACGCAGAGGGAGGCCAGCCGATCGAGCAGGTCGTCCATGTCCAGGGTCGCGCTGAGCGTGCTGGTGGCCTCGGCCATCAGCGCCAGCCGGCTCTGTGCCTGCTCGGCCTCGACCCGGGCGGCGTCGGCGGCGGCGTGGGCCTCCTCGGCGTCCCGCCGGGCGGCCTGCTCGGCGGCGAACGCGGCCTGGCGGTCGTCCTCGACCCGGACCCGCTCGGTGACGTCGGTCTGCACGCCCACGAAGCTGACCAGCGTGCCCTCGCCGTCGAACACCGGCGTGATCGAGACCTGGTTCCAGAAGGCCGTGCCGTCCTTGCGGTAGTTGAGCAGCGTGGTGGTGACCGGCTGCTCGTCGCCCAGCGCCTGGCGGAGGTCGTCGATCGCCTTCCGCTCGGTCGCCGGGCCCTGCAGGAAGCGGCAGTTGCGGCCGACGCTCTCCTCGTAGCTGTAACCGCTGATCCGGCTGAACGAGGGGTTGACCCACACCAGCGGGTCGTCCTCCTGCCGCGGGTCGGTGATGGTGAAGGCGATGTCGGTGGCGACGACCGCGCGTTCCCGCAGCGTCTGCAGCTGCGTCTCGGGGTCCCTGCTGTCGCCGGGCTCGTCGAGCTCGAGGAAGACCACCAGCGACAGCCGTTGCTCGCTGTCGTCCCGGGAGAGCGGGAAACCGCTGACCCACAGCACCTGGTCGGGGTCGTCTCCGGCGTCGGCGGCGCGCTGGGCGTTGGAGCTGTCCCGGGGGCTGAGCCGGACGGCCTCGCCGGCGACCAACCGCCCGGCGGCGACGTCGGACAACGGGCCGGTGCTCTTCGCCAGCGGTGCACCGGAGAGGTCGGTGAGCCCCGCGGAGGCGCCCCAGGTGTCGATGGCGACCGGCAGGCGCACGTTGCCGGCGAGTTCGATGGCTGCGGCGTTGGCGTAGGTGACGGCGCCGTCGGTCTGGTCGATGACCAGGACGGCGACCGGGACGTCGGAGAGCACCCCGGGCAGCGCGGCCTGGGCGCTCCGCTGGCTGTCCGTCCCGGAGACCGCTGCCTCGGCGGCACCGACGACCGACGCCTGCTGGCGGGTCTGCTCGGGCTGGTCGGGGCTGCTCGGCAGGGCATCGGCCAGTGCAGCGGCGGCTTCGCGGGGGACCGGGACCGGTCGCCTGTCGGACGGCACTGCGCGATGTTACGAGAGGAGCTTCGGTTGCGCACCACAGAGCGCCGCTGGGCGGGAGGACGTCCCCCGCACGGGTCACCCGGTGCGGTCGGGCCCGTCGTCCTGGGCCTGGGCCTGGGCCTGGGCCTGGGCTTGGGCTTGGGGCTGGGCGACCCGGGACTGGTGGCGCAGCCACAGCAGCCCGAGCACCGGGAGCAGCAGGGGCACGTACCCGTAGCCCTGCCCGTAGCCGGACCAGACGGTGGCGTCCGGGAACGCCGCCGGGTCCAGCAGCGACAGCGTGCCCACCACGAGGACGCCGGCCAGTTCGATCGAGCAGGAGACCACGGCGGTGCGCCGGCCGCCGCGGCCGCCGCGGGCCAGCCCGATCGTGGCGATCACGTAGACCACCGCGGCGAGGGCCGACAGCAGGTAGGCCAGCGGCGCCTCGTCGAACTGGGTCGACAGCTGCACCGCCGCCCGGGCGCCCGCGGCGAGCGCGAACACCCCGTAGAGCGCCACCAGCACCCGCCCGGGGCCGCGGGTCGTCCCCGGGGCGGCGCTCGTCGCTTCCTGGGCCGGCCGGCCCAGCGCGCCGCCGCCGGTGGCCCGACCCTCGTCAGCCACCGGTGACCTCCCAGAGGTCCAGCAGCCGCCAGAGCATCACCGCGACGGCCAGCGCGGCGACCCCGAGCACCGTGCCTGCCCAGCGGGTGGGTTCCGAGCGGGCCCACAGCAGGCCGGCCACCGGCAACAGCACCACGCTGATCAGGTAGGCGAGGAAGGTCGGCAGGTCCTCGGGCCGGTCGCCGCCGGCGAGTGCGGACACCGCCACGCCGAGCTGCACCAGCAGCAGGAGCTCCAGCAGCACGGCCCCGGCCAGGTGGGCGGTGCCGATCCGGCGGCGCAGCACCGTGCTCAGCCCCCCGAGGGCGGCCAGCACGACGGCGACCACGGTCGCGGCGACGACGAGCGGTGTGCTCACCGGCGGCAGTCGGTCAGGGTGGGTGGCACGTGCCCATCCTGCCCGGCGGCCGGATCAGCGGTGCACGGTGGACATGTCCGGGTACCGGTCGCCGGCCGTGGCCCCGGCCGGTGCGGCCTCGTCGAGCGCCTGCAGGTCGTCGTCGGTGAGGACGACGTCGGCGGCGGCCGCGTTCTCCTCCAGGTAGCGGACCCGCTTGGTGCCGGGGATCGGCACGACCGCCGGGGCGCCGTCCCGGCCGGACCGGGCCATCACCCAGGCGAGGGCGAGCTGGGTGGCGGTGACGCCCTTGGCCGCGGCGAGCTCGCGGACCCGGTCGACGAGCTCCAGGTTCCGGGCGAACGCCTCGCCCTGGAAGCGGGGGTTGCGCCGGCGGAAGTCGTCGGGCTCGAGGTCGTCGACGCTGCGGATCTGCCCGGAGAGGAAGCCGCGGCCGATCGGCGAGTAGGCGACGAAGCCGATGCCCAGGTCCGCGCAGGTGGCCAGTACGCCGTCCTCCTCCGGGTCACGGGTCCACAGCGAGTACTCGGTCTGCAACGCCGTGATCGGGAGGACGGCGTGCGCCCGGCGGATGGTGTCGGGCGCGGCCTCGGAGATGCCGGCGTACCGGATCTTCCCCGCCTCCACCAGCTCGGCGAGCGCGCCCCAGGTCTCCTCGATCGGCACGGTCGTGTCGACCCGGTGCTGGTAGTAGAGGTCGATGACGTCGACGCCCAGCCGCTGCAGGGAGGCGTCGCAGGCCCGGTGCACGTACTCGGCGTGGCCGTTGATCCGGATGAAGGAACCGTCCTCGGCGCGCTCGTTGCCGAACTTGGTGGCCAGCACCACTTCGTCGCGGCGGCCGGCGATGGCCTGGCCGACGAGCCGTTCGTTCGTGAAGGGGCCGTACATGTCGGCCGTGTCGAGGAAGGTGACGCCGAGGTCGAGGGCCCGCCGGACGGTGCGCTCGGCCTCGGCCTGGTCGCCGGTGCCGTAGAACTCGCTCATCCCCATGCAGCCCAGGCCCTGGGCGGAGACGGTGAGGTCGCGGAGCATGCGTGTCTGCATGGCCCCCTCCTGCCCGTTGACCGGGGGCCGCAACCCGCGCGGTGGGCGACCGGGTCCCACTGGGTGGGAGATCTGGCCGGTTCGGTCACGAAAGGGTCACGGCGCCGTGACAGACGACGGTGCTGCTGATTGGTTAGGCGGGCCTAAGTGAGGGCAGCCTCTCCTCAACGTGTCCGACCCTGGAGTCACGCATGTCCCGTACGTCCCGGCCGCTGGCTGCGACCGCCCTGTCCCTGACCGCCGTGCTGGCCCTCGGCGCCTGCGGTGGCGGCGAGGAAGAGGCTGCGGCCTCGACCGAGTCGAGCGACGCTCCCGCCGAGGTCACCGTCGCCCACGCCCAGGGCGAGGCCACCGTGCCGGTCGACCCCGAGACGGTCGTCGTCTTCGACCTGGGTGTGCTCTCCACGCTCGACTCCCTCGGCGTCGAGGTGGACGGCGTCCCTGACGCCAGCTTCCCCGAGGCGCTGGCGGAGTACGGCGGCGACGAGTACGCCAAGGTCGGCTCGCTCTTCGAACCCGACTACGAGGCGGTCAACGCCCTCGAGCCCGACCTGATCATCGTCGGCGGCCGGTCTGCCGCGGTCTACCCGCAGCTCGCCGAGATCGCGCCGACGCTCGACCTGAGCGTCGACAACAACGACTTCATGGCCTCCTTCCGCGAGCGCACCATCGCGCTGGCCGAGGTGTTCGGCGCCGAGGACGACGTGACCGAGCGGCTCGACGCGATCGACGAGCGGGCGTCCGAGGTCTCCGAGGCGGCAGCGGGCGCCGGAGAGGGCCTGATCGTGCTCACCACCGGCGGCGAGGTCAGCGCCTACGGCCCCGGGTCCCGATTCGGTGGGCTGATCCACGACACCCTCGGGGTCACCCCGGCCGACGACGGCCTCAGCGACTCCACCCACGGTGACGCCGTCTCCTTCGAGTACATCGCCGAGACGGACCCGGACCTGCTGTACGTCATCGACCGGGACGCCACGATCGGTGAGTCCGGCGCGGCCGCTCAGGCGGTGCTGGACAACGAGCTGGTGCGCAGCACGACCGCCTGGTCCGACGACGCCGTCACCTACCTGGACGGCGCCGACTGGTACCTCGCCCCGAACGGGCTGCCGAACGTCGAGCGGATGGTCGAGGAGATCGCCGAGAGCGTCGGCGCCTGATCACCGCATGAGCGACACCCTCACCACCCGCGACGCCGCACCCTCCGACCAGGGGGTGCGGCGCCGCGGCGTGCAGCGCTGGCAGCTGGCTCTGGCCCTGCTCCTCGTCGCGGCCGGCGCGTTCGCCTCGCTGTTCATCGGGGTCACCGACCTCACCCCGCTGGACCTGCTGGATCCCGACGAGGCGCAGGCCCGCGTCTTCCTGGCCTCCCGGGTGCCACGACTGCTGGCGATCCTGCTGTCCGGGTCGGCGATGGCGGTGGCCGGGCTGGTGATGATGACGCTGACCCGCAACCGCTTCGTCTCCCCGCACACCGCCGGCACCACCGAGTGGGCCGGGCTGGGCATCGTCGTGGCCACCCTCTGGTTCGGCAGCAGCTCGCTGCTGGGCAAGATGGGCATCGCCGTGCTGTTCGCCCTGGTCGGCACCTGGGTCTTCCTCCGCCTGCTGCGGAGGATGGTCTTCACCGACATGATCGTCGTGCCGCTGGTCGGGATCATGCTGGGTGGCGTCGTCATCGCCGTCGCGATGTTCCTGGCCTACCGCTTCGACCTGCTGCAGACCATGGACGCCTGGACCAACGGTGACTTCTCCGGTGTGGTGTCCGGGCGCTACGAGCTGCTGTGGGCGGTCGCCGCGGCGACCGTCGTCGCCTACGTGTTCGCCGACCGGTTCGCCGTCGCCGGGATGGGGGAGAGCTTCGCGGTCAACCTCGGGATCGCCTACGACCGCGTGGTCCGCACCGGGCTGGTCATCGTCTCGGTGGTGACCGCGATCGTCGTGGTCACCGTCGGGTCGATCCCCTTCCTCGGCCTGGTCGTGCCCAACCTGGTCACCATGCTGATGGGCGACCACCTGCGTCGGGTGCTGCCGGCCACCGCGCTGGCCGGGGCGGCGTTCGTGCTGGTCTGCGACGTCATCGGCCGCACGCTGCGGTACCCCTACGAGATCCCGGTCGGCAGCGTGGTGGGCGTGGTCGGTGGGGCGCTGTTCGTCGCGCTGCTGCTCCGCGCCCGGGGCAGGGGGGCCTGATGGCCGCCCCCGTCCGCTCCTCCCCGCGCCGCGACGGCATCGCGACCGAGCACCAGCGTGCCGTGCGCCGCCGGCGGGTGCTGCTGCTCCTCGGCGCACTGGCGCTCGTCCTGGCCGGGCTGTTCCTGACCGTGGGCGTCGCCGGCTCGTGGGAGTTCGCCCTCCGGATGCGCAGCCGCCGGCTCGCCGCCATGGTCGTCGTGGGCATCGCCGTGGCCGTCGCGACCGTGCTGTTCCAGACGGTGACGAACAACCGCATCCTGACCCCGTCGATCATGGGGTTCGACTCGCTGTTCGTGCTCATCCAGACCGCCGGGGTCTTCTGGTTCGGGGCCGCGGTGATCAGCGGGGCCGACGTGCGGCTGCGCTTCGCCGTCGACCTGGTCCTGCTCGTCGGGTTCGGGGCGCTGCTCCACCGGCTGCTGTTCGGCCGCAGTCAGCGGGACCTCTATGTGCTGGTGCTCGTCGGCGTGGTGCTCGGCACCCTGTTCACCAGCCTGACGCTGCTGGTGTCCCGGCTGATCGACCCGAACGAGTTCATCACCCTGCAGGACCTGCTGTTCGCCAGCTTCAACGGCATCGACACCCAGCTCCTCACCCTGACCGCGGTCATCCTGGCGGCCGTGCTGCTCGGCGTGGTGCGGCTGCTGCCGCAGCTGGACGTCGTCGCCCTGGGCCAGGACACCGCGATCGGGCTCGGGGTCGAGCACCGCCGGGTGGTCAACCAGGCGCTGCTGGCGATGGCCGTGCTGGTCGGGGTGTCCACCGCGCTGGTCGGGCCGCTCACGTTCCTCGGGCTGCTGGTCGCCAACCTGGCCCGCCAGCTGCTGGGCACCCATCGGCACGCCTGGACGGTGCCCGGGGCCAGCCTGCTGGCGGTGATCGCGCTGATCGGCGGGCAGCTGGTGCTCGAGCAGGTCTTCGGCTTCAACTCCAGCCTGTCGATCGTCATCAACTTCGTGGGCGGCATCGTCTTCATCGCCCTGCTCACCCGGGAGCCCCGCCAATGAGAGGGCACGGCCTGTGATCCGCATCGAGAACGTGACCAAGTCCTACGGCGACACCCGGGTCGTCGACGACGTCAGCCTGGAGATCCCCGCCGGGGGGATCACCTCGGTCATCGGCGCCAACGGCGCCGGGAAGTCGACGCTGCTGTCGATCGTGGCCAGGTTGCTGGCGCCGGACACCGGCCGGGTCACCGTCGACGGGCTGGACGTGCGGACGACGCCGGGGCCGGAGCTCGCCCGCCGGCTGGCAGTGCTGCGCCAGGAGAACTCCATGTCGGTGCGGCTGACCGTGCGCGAGCTGGTCGCGTTCGGCCGGTTCCCGCACTGCGGTGGCCGGTTGACGCCGGAGGACCGCAGGCTGGTCGACGAGGCGATCGACTGGTTCGACCTGGAGCCGTTCGCCGACCGGCACCTGGACCAGCTCTCCGGCGGCCAACGGCAGCGGGCCTACGTGGCGATGGTGCTGTGCCAGGGCACCGACTACGTGCTCCTGGACGAGCCCCTGAACAACCTGGACATGAAGCACGCCGTCGGCATGATGCGGATGCTCCGCCGGATGGCCACCGAGCTGGGCAAGACGGTGGTCCTGGTGGTGCACGACATCAACTTCGCCTCCGCCTACTCCGACCGGATCGTGGCGATGCGCGACGGACACGTGGTCGCCGAGGGGCCGACGCCTGAGCTGATGGAGCCCGCAGTCCTCCGGAAGGTCTTCGACGTCGAGGTCGACGTGCACGAGATCGCCGGGCAGCGGGTCGGCGTCTTCTGGTCTTGACGCTCCCCGCCCCGGCGGAGCCGGCGCGGCCACCGACGGCCCCCCGGTTCCACGTGGAACCGACCGGAAACGTCGGTCGCCTACGGTGGACCGGTGACCAGCGCACCCCGGAGGTTGGCCGGCCACCGCACCCGTCGCGAGGTCGGCGCGGCGTTCAGCAGCCGTTCCTGGCAACGGCCCGCAGCGCACGAGCGCGCGGGCATGCAGGACGACGTCGTCCTGGACATGGGCTGGGGCCGGCTGGTGTTCGGCCAGACCTTCGACGACCTCTCCGGCGTGCTCGCCGCGCTGCGGGCCGAGGAGTCCGGGCGGCGGGACATCTGCGTCTACCCCTGGGACCCGCAGGTGCTGGTCGGGATGGCGCCGGACGAGCTCTTCATCGACCCGTCCTTCGTCTACCGGTTGCCGTTGCACCGCTACCGCCCGCGGGAGGAGGTCATCCGCGGGGTCTTCGTGCGCACGGTGACCTCCGCGGCCGAGATGGACCGGATCAACGAGCTCTACGCCCGCGCCGGCATGGTCACCGGCGACCCCGCCACCATGTGGCGCAACCACCGCACCCGCACCTTCACCTACCTGGTCGCCGAGGACACCCGCACCGGGCAGGTCATCGGCACGGTCACCGGCGTCGACCACGAGCTGGCGCTCGGCGACCCCGACCGCGGCGCCAGCCTGTGGTGCCTGGCCGTCGACGCGCAGGACGCCCCGGCGGGCGCCGGCGAGGCGCTGGTGCGGGTGCTGGCCGAGCGCTACGCGGCGCGGGGCCGGGCACACCTGGACCTCTCGGTCATGCACGACAACCGCGCGGCGATCGCGCTCTACCGCAAGCTGGGCTTCTCCCGGATCTCCGCGGTCTGCGTCAAGCGGAAGAACCCGATCAACACCCCGCTGTTCGCCGCTCCCCCGCCCGGCCTGAACGAGCTCAACCCCTACGCGCGGATCATCGCCGACGAGGCACTGCGCCGCGGGATCCGGGTGGAGGTCACCGATGCCGCCTTCGGTGAGCTGCGGCTGGCACTCGGCGGGCGCACGGTGCTGACCCGGGAGTCGCTGTCGGAGTTCACCTCCGCGGTGGCGATGAGCCGGTGCGACGACAAGCGGGTGACCCGCCGGATCATGGACCGGGCCGGGGTCCGGGTGCCCCGCGGCGCCGTGGTGGCCGACGGCGCGGACACACCCGCCCGGCAGCTGCTGGCCGACTGCGGCGCCGTGGTGGTCAAGCCCGCGCGCGGGGAGCAGGGCAAGGGCATCACCGTGGGCGTCCGCGACGAGCCGGCGCTGGAGCGGGCCCTCGCGCTCGCCGTGCAGTACTGCCCCGACGTCCTGGTCGAGGAGCTCGTCGCCGGGGACGACCTGCGGGTCGTGGTGATCGACCACCGGGTGGTCGCCGCTGCGCTCCGCCGGCCGGCCGAGGTGGTCGGCGACGGCCGGCAGGACGTCGCCGCGCTGGTCCGGGAGACCAGCCGCCGCCGGCAGCGGGCCACCGGCGGGGAGTCGAGCATCCCGCTGGACGACGCCACCACCGAGGTGGTCGCCGCCGCCGGGCACACCCTGGACGACGTCCTCCCCCGCGGCGAGCGGCTGCGGGTGCGGCGGACGGCGAACCTGCACACCGGCGGCACGATCGACGACGTCACCGACCGGCTGCACCCCGACATCGCGGCGGCGGCCGTGCGGGCCAGCCGGGCCATCGGCATCCCGGTGACCGGGCTGGACTTCATGGTCCCGGACGTCGCGGGCCCCGAGCACGTGTTCATCGAGGCCAACGAGCGGCCCGGGCTGGCCAACCACGAGCCCCAGCCGACCGTGGCCCGCTTCGTCGACCTGCTGTTCCCCGAGACGCACGGGGCGAGCCGCTGACCGGCTACGTCGCCGCCGCCCTCGGCGGGGCGCTCGGTGCGCTGGCCCGCTGGAGCGTGGCCGACGCGCTCCCCTCCCCCGCCGGGAGCTGGCCGTGGGCCACGCTGCTGGTCAACCTCACCGGGTGTGCGCTGATCGGCGGCCTGCTGGCGGTCCTGCTGGCGCGACGCCCGGACTCCCGGTGGCTGCGGCCGTTCCTGGCCACCGGGGTGCTCGGTGGGTACACGACGTTCTCCACCTTCGCGGTCGAGACCGTGCAGCTGGCCGAGGCCGGCGCCGTCGCCCTCGCCGTCGGCTACGTGCTGGTCTCGGTCGTCGGGGGCGTGCTGGCGGTGGTCGCCGGGCTGACCGCCGGCCGCGCGGTGGTGGGCCGGCCGTGACGGCGCTGTGGGTGGCGCTGGGGGCCCTGGCCGGTGCACCGCTGCGGCTCCTCGCCGACCGGGTGGCCACCGCCCGCCGGGGCCCGGGCAGCGTGCTGGGGACGCTGACGGTCAACGTGCTGGGCAGCGCCGTCCTCGGCGTGCTGCTGGGCCGGTCCGACGTCTCCCCCGCCGTCCTGGCGCTGGTGGGCACCGGTTTCTGCGGCACCCTCACCACCTTCTCCACCTTCGGCTGGGACGTCGTCCGGCTGGTGGAGGAGCGCGCCGTCCTGCGGTCGCTCGGCTACGTCGCCGCCTCCCTGCTGCTCGGGCTGGGCGCCGCGGCGGCCGGTTTCCTGCTCTCCCGCTGAACTGCGGTGAGCGCCCGAGGGGCCGTGTCGCCTAGGGTCAGCGCGGGATGAGTGGATCAACGCGCACCGGAGGAGACCAGGTGGAGGCCGACAGCCCGGTGGTGGTGGTGGCGAACCGCCTGCCCGTCGACCAGGTGACCGACCCCGACGGGACGACGCGCTACCAGCGCAGCCCCGGCGGCCTGGTCACCGCGCTGGAGCCCTTCGTCGCCGGTCGCGGCGGCGCCTGGGTCGGCTGGTCGGGCGCAGCGGGCGACGCCCCCGAGCCCTTCGAGTCCGGCGGCATGTCGCTGGTGCCGGTGCCGTTGTCGGAGGAGGAGGTGGACCGCTACTACGAGGGGTTCTCCAACGCCTCGCTGTGGCCGCTGTACCACGACGTCGTCGAGAAGCCGGAGTACCACCGCAAGTGGTGGGACGCCTACGTCCAGGTCAACAAGCGGTTCGCCGACCGGGCCGCCGAGGTGGCTGCCGAGGGCGCGATCGTCTGGGTGCACGACTACCAGCTGCAGCTGGTGCCGGCCATGCTGCGGCAGCAGCGCCCCGACCTGACCATCGGCTTCTTCCTGCACATCCCGTTCCCGCCCTACGAGCTGTTCACCCAGCTGCCGTGGCGCTCGGCGATCATCGAGGGGCTGCTCGGCGCCGACCTGATCGGCTTCCAGCAGCCGTCGGCGGCCAGCAACTTCGTCAACCTCGCCCGGCGGCTGCACGACCTGCAGTGCAAGGGCAACACCATCTCCTACGAGGGCCGCACGGTCACCGCCAAGGCGTTCCCGATCTCCATCGACGTGGCCGCCTTCGACGAGCTCGCCCGCACCCCGGAGGTGCTGGCCCGGGCCGCGGAGATCCGCGAGGAGCTGGGCCAGCCGGACAAGATCGTCCTCGGCGTCGACCGGCTCGACTACACCAAGGGCATCGGGGTGCGCCTGGAGGCGTTCGAGGAGCTGCTCGAGGACGGCGCCCTGGAGGCCCCGTCGACGGTCCTCGTGCAGGTGGCCACCCCCAGCCGCGAGCGGGTCGAGCACTACGTGACGATGCGCGAGACCATCGAGCAGCAGGTCGGGCACATCAACGGCGTCTACGGCTCGATGGCCGGGCCGGCCGTGCACTACTTCAACCAGTCGATGCCCCGCGAGGAGCTGGCCGCGATGTACCGCGCGGCCGACGTCATGCTGGTCACGCCCTACCGCGACGGGATGAACCTGGTCGCCAAGGAGTACGTCGCCGCCCGCGGTGACGACCGCGGCGTGCTGGTGCTGAGCGAGTTCGCCGGAGCCGCCGCCGAGCTCAAGCAGGCGCTGCTGGTCAACCCGCACGACATCACCGGGGTGAAGGCGCAGCTGCTGCGCGCGCTGCGGATGGAGCCGGCCGAGAGCGCGAAGCGGATGAAGGCGATGCGCCGGTACGTCACCAAGCACGACCTCGACCACTGGGCGAACTCGTTCTTCGAGTCCCTGCAGGCGCAGGCATGACGACCGCCCTCGACCAGGCGCTGGACGAGCTGGCCGGACGCCGTCCGCTGCTGCTGGCCAGCGACTACGACGGCGTGCTGGCCCGGCTGCGGGACGACCCGGCCGCGGCGGTGCCCGAGGCCGGTGTCGGCGAGCTGCTCGCCCGGCTGGCGGCCGTCGACGGGGTGACCGTCGCGCTGGTGAGCGGCCGCGGGGTGGCCGACCTGCAGGCGACCAGCGGGCTGACCGGGCCGTTCCGCTGGGTGGGCAGTCACGGCGCGGAGTTCGACGGGCCGCTCACCGGTGACCTCGCCGTCCGGCGTGACCAGCTCGCCGCGGCGCTCGCCCCGCTGGTCGAGGCCGTCCCCGGTGCCCGGCTGGAGCACAAGCCGGCCGGTGCCGCGGTGCACGTGCGCACCGTCGCCGACCGTGCGGCGGCCGACCGGCTGCTCGCCGACGTCGCCGCCGGCCCGGGAGCCGACCCTGCGCTCACCGCCAAGCCGGGCAAGGACGTGCTGGAGCTGGCGGTCACCGATGCCGACAAGGGGTCGGCCCTGCTCCGGCTGCGCGCGGAGCTGGGCGCCCAGGGGGCGCTGTACCTCGGCGACGACGTCACCGACGAGGACGGCTTCCGCGCCCTGGCGCCGGACGGCGTGACGGTCAAGGTCGGGGACGGCGACACCGCCGCGGTCCACCGGGTGCCCGACCTGGACGGTGTGCGCGCCGTCCTCGAGCGGTTGGCTGCGGCCCTGCGCGCCTGAACCGGTCGCCCCACCGGCCTCAGCAGGCCGTTCTCATCCCCTGCTCCCCCACTGTGACCGTCGGCCCTCCCGGGTCGGCGGTCACAGTCGTCTCCGGGGCTGCCGATTCGTCACATCACGCCGTGGTCTCGCGTCCTGACCAGGTCGGACGCTGATCCGCGGCCATTGTCGACATGGGCATGAAACACCATTTCAGACCCATGGAATGGCAATTAAGAAAAGGCGAGTGCTCGCCCGGAGTTCACCTTCAGGTGGTCCGGCGGGCGCCGATGAAGCCATCGCTGTGTGGGGCAGGCCCCACGGCGCACCAAGGGGAAGAGGCAGGCGTGGAAGGTCTGGACGACATCGTCGAGGAGTTCCTCGTGGAGAGCCACGAGAACCTCGACCAGCTGGACCAGGATCTGGTCGCCCTGGAGCAGGACCCCCGTTCACGGGACCGGCTCTCGAGCATCTTCCGGACCATCCACACGATCAAGGGCACCAGCGGCTTCCTGGCCTTCAACCGGCTGGAGGAGGTCGCGCACGTCGGGGAGAACCTGCTGTCCCGGCTGCGGGACGGCGCCCTGGAGCTGACCCCCAGGCGCACCGACGCACTGCTGCAGATGGTCGACACCATCCGCGCCCTGCTCGCCGCCATCGAGGCCTCCGGCGGTGAGGGCTCCGTCGTGGTCGCCGACACCGTCGCCACGCTCAGCGCCGTCCTCGAGGACACCCCCGCGGCCGCTGCGCCCGAGCCGCAGGCCGCGCCCGAGTCGGAGGCCACACCGGCCGCCGAGCCCGCCCCCGCCGAGCCCGCCCCCGCCAAGCGCGTGGCGGCCAAGAAGGCGCCGGCCAAGAAGGCCGCACCGAAGACCCCGCGCGCCGCCAAGGCCCCCGCGCCGGTCGTCCCCAAGCCGGCCCCGGTGCCGGCCGCCGAGATGCTCCCGGTCGCACCGCCCGCGCCGGCTCCGGCCGTCGACGTCCCGAAGGAGGTCCCCATGGAGGTCCCGGTGGCCCAAGCCCCCGCCGAAGCCCCCGCCTTCCCCCCGGCCGCGGCCGAGCTCGCGCCGGAGCCCGGTGAGGAGCGCGCCGGTGCCCAGCCCGGCCGCCGGGCCGTGGCCGACAGCACCATCCGGGTCGACGTCGACCTGCTCGACGCCCTGATGCTGCTCGTCGGCGAGCTGGTGCTGACCCGCAACCAGATCGTCCAGTACGTCGGCCGGCAGACCGACCAGGACCTGGTCCGGGCCTCCCAGCGGCTGAACCTGATCGCCAGTGAGCTGCAGGAGGGCGTCATGAAGACGCGCATGCAGCCGATCGACCACATCTGGAGCAAGCTCCCCCGCGTCGTCCGTGACCTCGGGCTGCAGTGCGGCAAGTCGGTCCGCCTGGAGATGGAGGGCCGGGAGACCGAGCTGGACAAGACCCTGCTCGAGGCGGTCAAGGACCCGCTGACCCACCTGGTCCGCAACTCCGTCGACCACGGCGTCGAGCCGGTCGCGGCCCGCACGGCCGCCGGCAAGCCGGCCGAGGGCGTCCTGACCCTGCGGGCCCGGCACGAGAGCGGCCAGGTCGTGGTCGAGGTCGCCGACGACGGCGCCGGGATCGACCCGGTCAAGATCGGCGCCAAGGCCGTCGAGCGCGGGCTGCTCACCCCGGACGCGCTGTCCCGGATGAGCCCGGCCGACATCCTGCAGCTGGTCTTCCTGCCCGGCTTCTCCACCGCCGCTGCGGTCACGAACGTCTCCGGCCGCGGGGTCGGGATGGACGTGGTCAAGACCAACATCGAGTCCATCGGCGGCACCATCGAGGTCGAGTCGGTGCCCGGGCGCGGCACCTGCACCCGGCTCCGCATCCCGCTGACCCTGGCGATCGTCCCGGCGCTGACCATCGAGTGCGCCGGCGACCGTTACGCCATCCCGCAGATCAGCCTGCAGGAGCTCGTCGCCCTGGACGCCGAGAAGGCCGCGGCAGCCGTCGAGGAGGTCGGTGGGGCGTCGGTCTACCGGCTCCGTGGCGAGCTGCTGCCGCTGGTGCACCTGGCCGACGTCCTGGGCCTGCCCTCCGACCGGCACGACGGCCACGTGGTCATCGCGGTGCTCCGCTCGGAAGGGCGCCGCTTCGGGCTGGTCGTCGACCGGGTCATCAACACCGAGGAGATCGTCGTCAAGGCGGTCGGTGGCCAGATGAAGGCCATCGGGCTGTACTCCGGGGCCACCGTGCTCGGGGACGGCGCAGTCGCGCTCATCCTCGACGTCCAGGCGCTCGCCCGCCGGGCGCTGCGCGCCGAGACCGCGGAGCGCCAGGAGGCCCGGGTGGCCGCCAGCGTCAGCGTCGCCGTCCAGGAGCGGCAGCGGATGCTCCTCGCGGCCATCGGCGGCGGCCGGCGGGTCGCCATCCCGCTGGACACGGTCACCCGGCTGGAGCAGGTGCGCAGCGAGACCGTCGAGCGCGTGGGCTCCCGCGAGGTGGTCCAGTACCGCGGCGCGATCCTGCCGATCGTCCGGCTCGACCGGCACCTGGGCGCGTTCGGCGACACCGAGCGGGAGACGCTGGAGGTCATCGTCTACGCCGACCACGGGCGGAGCGTGGCGATCGTGGTCGAGGAGATCCTCGACATCGTCGACGGCGAGGCCTCGGTGCACAGCGACATCGACGACCTCGGCCTGCTCGGTTCGGCCGTCATCGGCGACCGCGTCACCGAGCTGCTCGACGTCCGGGCGGCCATCCTCGCCGCCGACCCGGCGTTCTACACCACGGCCCCGGCCGCCTTCCCCTCCCCCGATGCGTTCGACTTCGACGACGCCGGGTCCACCGCTCCCCTGATGGAGGTCTGACATGAGCACCGCGACCGAAGCCTGGACCGTGCCGGCGACCAGTCAGCTCGCCACCTTCTGGCTGGACGGCGACCTCTACGGCGTCGAGGTCGAGCACGTCCAGGAGGTGCTGCGCAGCCAGAGCATCACCCGGGTGCCGCTGGCACCGCCGGCCGTCGCCGGCCTGATCAACCTGCGCGGCCAGGTCGTCACCGCGATCGAGCTGCGGGAGCGGCTCGGCCGGCCGGCCCGCCCGGAGGGTGAGCAGCCCGTCGTGATCGTCGTCCGGCTGCACGGCGAGGCGGTCAGCCTGCTGGTCGACAGCATCGCCGACGTCGTGGACGTCGACGTCCGCGACTTCGAGGCCCCGCCGGACACGCTCGACGGTGCGGCCCGCGAGCTGATCCGGGGCGCCTACAAGCTCTCCGGCCAGCTGCTCCTCGCCCTCGACGTGAACCGCGCCGTCGGCACCTGATCCCCTCCCCGCTGCTCCCCTCCGCTCCGCAGGTCTGCGAGGGGAGCAGCGGGGACCGATCGCTCTGAACCGCCATCCCCACCCCGATCCGCTCCCCTACCTGGAGACAGTCCATGAGCACCACAGCTCTTCCCCCTCGGCGGCTCGGGTGGTTCGCCGACCGACCGATCGGCGTCAAGATCGGGGCGGTCGTCGCCCTGCTCGCCCTCGTCGTCCTCGGCACGAACGCGCTGGCGATCGGCCGGATCAACGACATGCGCGACGGTCAGGAGGCGATCTACACCGAGAACCTCAAGCCGCTGAACGAGCTGGCGGCCATCCAGCGGGCCGTGGCGGCCTACCGCTCCCGCGTCCTGCAGTACCCCGTCTACTCCGCCGCGGACCGCCCGAAGATCCTCCAGCAGGCACAGGAGAAGCTGGCCGACCTGCGCGCCGCCTCGGACGCGTACGCCCCCCACGCCGTGAACCAGGCAGCTCTCGACACCTTCGAGGCGTCCTTCGGTCAGTTCGTCCAGCTCAACGAGACCCAGCTGGTGCCGGCCGCCGACGCCGGTGACCTGGCGACCTTCGGCCTGGTGTACCAGAACACCGCCGCTCAGATCGTCATCGACTTCTCCCAGGCGATGGAGGACGAGGGCGTGGCGCAGTCGGAGGTGGCCGCCGACCGCAACGCCGAAGCCGCCGCCGCCGCGGATCGGGCGATCACGAACCTGCTCGTGACGGCGCTGGTCGGCATCCTGGTCGCCGGCGGCTTGGCCTTCCTGGTCGTCCGCCGCATCCTCGCCACGGTCGGCTCGGTGCAGCGCTCGGTGCAGGCGATGGCCGACGGTGACCTGACCGTGCTGCCCGAGGCGCGCGACCGGGACGAGATCGGCCAGATGGCCGAGTCGCTCGCCGCCGCGCAGGTCAACCTCCGCTCGGTGATGGCCTCCGTCGTCGCCTCGTCCGACGCAGTGGCTGCCGCCTCGGAGGAGCTGTCGGCGTCCTCGGCGCAGATCTCCGCCTCGGCGGAAGAGACCTCCGCGCAGTCCGGCGTCGTATCCGCCGCGGCGGACGAGGTCAGCCGCAACGTCGCCACCGTCGCGGCCGGTGCCGAGCAGATGGGTGCCTCGATCCGGGAGATCAGCCAGAACGCGAACGAGGCGGCCCGGGTGGCGGCTCAGGCGGTGGCCGAGGCGGAGACGACGAACGCGACGGTGATGAAGCTGGGTGACTCCTCGCGGGAGATCGGCAACGTGATCAAGGTGATCACCTCGATCGCGGAGCAGACGAACCTGCTGGCGCTCAACGCCACGATCGAAGCGGCGCGGGCCGGTGAGGCGGGCAAGGGCTTCGCGGTGGTGGCCAACGAGGTGAAGGAGCTGGCGCAGGAGACGGCGCGGGCGACGGAGGACATCGCGCGGCGGGTGGAGGCCATCCAGGGCGACACGACGGGTGCGGTGTCGGCGATCGGTCGGATCTCGGAGATCATCGGCTCGATCAACGACTTCCAGCTGACCATCGCCAGCGCGGTGGAGGAGCAGACCGCGACCACCAACGAGATGTCCCGGTCGGTGCAGGAGGCCGCCGGCGGCTCCACGGAGATCGCCACGAACATCACCGGTGTCTCCACGGCAGCGTCGTCCACCACCCAGGCACTGGGCCAGACCCGGCAGGCCGTGGACGAGCTCTCCCGGATGGCCAGCGACCTGCGCACCACGGTGGCCCGCTTCTCCTACTGACGCCTCTCCCGAGAGGCCGGAACCGCACGACTTCCGCGGCCGCTGTCTCGCCCCCTTCCCCGGGCGAGGCGGCGGCCGCGGTGCTGTTCCCCCTCTCACTCCCGAGTCGACAAAGAGCCGACCGAGAGCGTTCGTCGACCATTCTCGGCGCCGTTCAACGACACGTGCGTCACAGCGGTACCAACCATTACCGGATCCACCACCATTGCTCGTGCAGCACCCTCCGGAGAAGCCAGGACGACGACGTGCGGGCTGATCCGAGAATGCGGTCCACCGCCGACCCGGAGAAATCAGCGCACCCTTGCCGGGCCGGTGCAATCGTTCTCATCCGCGCTCCACCGCCGTTCCTGACCAGGAGACCCGCCATGCACTCCCCCGCCCCGACCGGCCCGCTGAGCTGGTTCGCCGACCGCCGGCTCGCCGTGAAGTTCGGCATCATGATCGGCGTCGTCGTCCTGGCCTTCGGTGTGCTGGTCGCCGCGATGCTGACCTCGAACGCCACCGTCCGGGACGCCAGTGCGCACCTGGCCGAGCTGGACGAGGCGGCCGAGCTCGTGCTGCAGCTGGACACCCGGGCCAGTGAGCTGAAGGTGGACGGCCTGAAGGCCCTGGTGAACCCCACCCCCGCCGACCAGCTGGTCGACGTGACCGACGACGTGGCAACGGCGGACGCGCTGCTGGACGAGCTCCGGGACGTCCCGCTGACCGGCGCCAGCGCTGCTGCCGCAGCGGCCGTGCAGTCGACCTTCGGCGACTACCAGCAGGCGCTCACGGCGTTCGTGCAGGCGGCCGTGGCCGACCAGGTCGGCATGCGGGCGCGGTTCGAGGAGATCCAGGTCGCCAACGACCTCACCGACGGGGCGGTCGGCGAGGCCAAGGACGCGCTCGCGGCGGAGTCTGCGACGGCCCAGGCCGAGCTGGACGCCGCGATCACCCAGGGGGCCCGCACCGGTGAGATCGCCGCAGCCCTGGGGCTGGTGGCGATCCTGGTCATCTGCCTGCTCACCCAGCGTTCGCTGGCCCGGCCGCTGCGGCGGGTGCAGGCGTCGCTGGAGGCCATGGCGACCGGTGACCTGACCGTGGACTCCGCCGTCTCCTCCCGGGACGAGGTCGGCCAGATGGCGGTCGCGCTGGGCACCGCGCAGGAGCACCTGCGTGCGGTGATCGCCTCGGTCGCCGCGTCCTCGGATGCGGTGGCGGCTGCCTCGGAGGAGCTGTCGGCGTCCTCGGCGCAGATCTCGTCCTCGGCGGAGGAGACCTCGGCGCAGTCCGGGGTCGTCTCGGCTGCTGCCGAGGAGGTGTCCCGCAGCGTGGCGACGGTGGCGGCGGGTGCCGACGAGATGAGCTCGGCGATCCGGGAGATCAGTCAGAGCGTGAACGAGGCCACCCGGGTCGCCGCCCAGGCCGTGAGCGAGGCGGAGACCACCACGCAGACCATCACCAAGCTCGGCACGTCGTCGCAGGAGATCGGCGCGGTCGTGAAGGCGATCACCTCGATCGCGGAGCAGACGAACCTGCTGGCGTTGAACGCCACGATCGAGGCGGCGCGTGCTGGTGAGGCGGGCAAGGGGTTCGCGGTGGTGGCGAACGAGGTGAAGGAGCTGGCGCAGGAGACGGCGCGGGCGACGGAGGACATCGCGCGGCGCGTGGAGGCGATCCAGGGCGACACGACGGGTGCGGTGTCGGCGATCGGGCGGATCAGCGAGATCATCGGGTCGATCAACGACTTCCAGCTGACCATCGCCTCCGCGGTGGAGGAGCAGACGGCCACCACCAACGAGATGTCCCGGTCGGTGCAGGAAGCCGCCGGCGGGTCGACGGAGATCGCCACGAACATCACCGGTGTCTCGGCGGCGGCCACCTCGACCACTCAGGCGCTGGGGCAGACGCGGCAGGCGGTGGACGAGCTGTCCCGGATGGCCAGCGACCTGCGGGGCAGCGTGGCCCGATTCACCTACTGACCGCTCGGTCACGACGGCCGGCACCTCTCCCGTATCGAGAGGTGCCGGCCGTCGTCGTCGGTGCGTCGCGAGGACCCGCGACGACCATTCCAGGATGTCGACACGAACACCCCGATCATCCGTGAGCGCGCTTCCTGGCGGCCCGAGCGGCGCTTTCTTCTCGCCGT
Organism: Modestobacter sp. VKM Ac-2977; assembly: GCF_026968045.1. GTDB lineage: Bacteria > Actinomycetota > Actinomycetes > Mycobacteriales > Geodermatophilaceae > Modestobacter. The sequence continues at coordinate 309,865 of NZ_JAPVBQ010000003.1, forward strand.
CCAGCTCATCCGGGCATGTCGACAAAGGCGCACCGATGATCGGTTGGTGCACTTTGTTGCGCACGCCATGCGACACGCCAAAAAAACGGCACTTCGCATTACCGGATCGATCACGATGGTCCTCATCCACCGCGCGCAGACGAATGCGATCGATGGAGCGAACGGCCAGGTCGCCCCCCTCCCCCGCACAGTGAACGAACCCAGGAGAAGAACATGTCCGTCAGCCAGCTGGCCCGTACCACCTCGTGGTGGGGCGACCGAGGAGTGAAGACCAAGATCCTCACGGCCGTGGCCGTTCCCGTGGTCGCCGCAGGCGCGATCGGGGTCCTCGGCATGCAGTCCATGTCCGAGGCCACCTCGAGGGCCGAGGTGCTCTACGAGAACAACCTGAAGAGCATCGCGGCCGCGGGGGACATGAACCGCAGGATCAGCGACATGCGGGTGCTCGCTCGGGACGCGATCCTCTCCACGGACCCCGCGGACGCCCAGGTCAACCTGGACCAGCTGGACCCCTTGCTCGCGGAGTTCGACTCGTTCGCCGAGGCGTACGCCGCCGGCGGGCTGGGGGAGGGGCGAGCGAAGGCCTACGACCACCTGGTCGCGACCGTGGACGAGTACGTCACCTTCCAGAAGACCGTGCTGGCGCCGCTGGCCCTGACCGGGGACGTCCAGGGGTGGATCGTCGCGAACGACACGGGCGGTAGGCCGCTGGTCGAGGCGATGACCGAGGACATCCGTGACCTCCGGGAACGGGAGGACGCGGCCGCCGCGGAGCGGTTCGAGGAGATCAGCGCCTCCGCCAGCTCCCAGGCGACGACGTCGATGGTCATCCTGGCGGTCGCAGTGCTGGTCGCGCTGGCGGTGGGGTTGTTCGTGGCGGTCGGGATCGCCCGGGCCACCCGCAGGGTCCAGCTGGTCACCGAGGCGCTGGCCGGTGGTGACCTGACCGTCACGAGTGGCTTGACGACGCAGGACGAGCTCGGCCAGATGGGGGCCTCGCTGGACGCGGCCGTGAGCGAGCTGCGCGGGGTGATGGCGGCGGTCGTGGCCAACGCCGACGCGGTGGCAGCGTCCTCGGAGGAGCTGTCGGCGTCCTCGGCGCAGATCTCGTCCTCGGCGGAGGAGACCGCAGCGCAGTCCGGGGTCGTCTCGGCCGCCGCGGACGAGGTCAGCCGGAACGTGGCCACGGTGGCGGCGGGTGCGGAGGAGATGGGCGCGTCGATCCGGGAGATCTCGCAGAACGCGAACGAGGCGGCGCGGGTGGCGGCGCAGGCGGTGGCGGAGGCGGAGGCGACGACGGTGACGATCACCAAGCTGGGCACCTCCTCCAAGGAGATCGGTGCGGTGGTGAAGGCGATCACCTCGATCGCGGAGCAGACGAACCTGCTGGCGCTCAACGCCACGATCGAGGCCGCCCGGGCCGGTGAGGCGGGCAAGGGCTTCGCGGTGGTGGCCAACGAGGTGAAGGAGCTGGCGCAGGAGACGGCGCGGGCGACGGAGGACATCGCGCGGCGGGTGGAGGCGATCCAGGGTGACACCTCCGGTGCGGTGTCGGCGATCGGGCGGATCTCGGAGATCATCGGGTCGATCAACGACTTCCAGCTGACCATCGCCAGTGCGGTGGAGGAGCAGACGGCCACGACGAACGAGATGTCGCGGTCGGTGCAGGAGGCGGCCAGCGGCTCCACGGAGATCGCCAACAACATCACCGGCGTCTCGACCGCCGCCGACTCGACCACCGAGGCGCTGTCGCAGACCCGGCAGGCCGTCGACGAGCTGTCCCGGATGGCCAGTGACATGCGGGGGAGCGTGGCCCGCTTCACCTACTGAGGCAGGCCCCCGGGGAGGGGCGCCACCGCACAGCAGGGCCGCACGGACACCGCGTCCGTGCGGCCCTGCTGCGTCCCGGCCCGGTCATCAGCAGCGGGTGTCGACTCGTCGTCCCCTGGCGGTGGTCGTCGGTCTTTCTGCTGGTCGACGGCGCGACACGCGCTGCAGACGGCCGGTCACGCCGGCCCGCTGCCCGACGATCTGCGGGACGAAACCGAGTCACACGCGCCCCACGGCTCCCACGCGTGACCGGCCGTCACACCCCCGACCGACGGACCGGTCGGACCAGATCGAGCCCAGGAGGCCCCTTCGTGAGCGCACCATCCGTCCTCGCCCGGTTCCGGCTGCAGGGGATCCTGGCCAAGATCGTCGCCACCGTGGGCCTGGCAGTGCTCGTGGCCGTCGGGGTGGGGCTGGTCGGGCTGCGCAGCCTGGGGGAGTCGGCCGACACCACCGAGGCCATGTACCAGGACGAGCTGGTCGGCACCGTCGACGTCGAGGCCGTACGAGGTGAGCTCTACGCACTGCGGCTGTCGGCGGTGGACTACGCGGTGGCGACCGACCCCCTGGAGAAGCAGAGCTACATGGGCGACCGGCAGGCCGCGTACCAGGGCCTGGCGCGCGCGGCGTCGCACTACCTGGCGACCAACCCGACCTCCCGGAGCCGGGACCTGATCGACCACGCCCTGGCCGAGGTGAACGAGTTCAAGGCCGTGATGCCCGCCCTGGACGACCTGGCCGACGCTGGTGACCTGGCGGCGTGGTCGGCGGCCCGGTCCGCCCAGGCCGACCCGATCGCCGAGTCGATCCTGGCCGACCTGGACGAGCTCGCGACGTTGCGCCAGGACAACGCAGCGGCCAGCGCGGCCGACGCGCGGACGTCCTACCAGGAGACCCGCTGGGTGCTGGTCGGCGTGATCGTCGTCGGAGCCGCCGTGGCGCTGGCGATCGGGGTGCTGGTCGCCCGCCGGATCACCGCCGGGCTGCGCCGGGTGCAGCACGCCGCCGAGGGGCTCGCTGCCGGCGACCTGACCCGCACGGCCGACGTGGCGTCCCGGGACGAGGTGGGCCGGACGGCGGTGGCGCTGGACGGCGCGATGACCCAGCTGCGGTCGGTGATGGCCTCGGTGGTCGCGTCGGCTGATGCGGTGGCGGCGTCGTCGGAGGAGCTGAGCGCGTCGTCGGCGCAGATCTCGTCGTCGGCGGAGGAGACGTCGGCGCAGTCGGGCGTGGTCTCGGCTGCGGCCGAGGAGGTGTCGCGGAACGTGGCGACGGTGGCCGCTGGTGCCGAGGAGATGGGGGCCTCGATCCGGGAGATCAGCCAGAACGCGAACGAGGCCGCGCGGGTGGCCGCGTCGGCGGTGGGTGAGGCCGAGGCGACGACGGCGACGATCACGCAGCTGGGGATCTCCTCCAAGGAGATCGGGGCGGTGGTGAAGGCGATCACCTCGATCGCGGAGCAGACGAACCTGCTGGCGCTGAACGCCACGATCGAGGCGGCGCGGGCTGGTGAGGCGGGCAAGGGGTTCGCGGTGGTGGCGAACGAGGTGAAGGAGCTGGCGCAGGAGACGGCTCGGGCGACGGAGGACATCGCGCGGCGGGTCGAGGCGATCCAGGGCGACACCGGCAAGGCGATCGAGGCCATCGGTGGGATCAGCGCGGTGATCGGGTCGATCAACGACTTCCAGCTGACCATCGCCTCTGCGGTGGAGGAGCAGACGGCGACGACGAACGAGATGTCGCGGTCGGTGCAGGAAGCGGCCGGCGGGTCGACGGAGATCGCCACGAACATCACCGGTGTCTCGGCGGCGGCCAGCTCCACCACCCAGGCCCTCGGCCAGACCCGGCAGGCCGTGGACGAGCTGTCCCGGATGGCCAGTGACCTGCGGGGGAGCGTGGCCCGCTTCACCTACTGAGCGAACAGTTTGAACAATCAGTGACGGGGCACTGACCGTCCGGCTGCAACGCGCGGAGGTCACCCGCTCGCCGTCCCGCGAGCGGGTGACCTCCGCATGGCGTTGCTGCCCGGGCCCCCAGCACGATGGCCTGACCACTTCCTTGGAGGCGACGTGCCCTACTCCCTGGTCAGCGCTGCGACGCTCGGCTTCGACCTCGTCCGACTGCCCGCCGGTGGCCAGGTCGCCGACGTCCTGGTGACCGGCATCGGTGCCGACGCCGCCACCTTGCACCGGATCGCCGCGGCGCACCCCGCCGCCGGCCGCCCCGACGGCGAGCGCGCGGCCCTCGCCGTCCGCGCCCGCCGGGCCCATGAACTCGCTGCCGGTGGCGTCCCCCAGCTGCGCGACCTGACCGACCCGGGTGGTGGCGACGACCGGTCCGCCCGCCTGGTCGCCCTGCTCGAGCGGGGCACGATCGGCAACACCCCGGCCCTGGAGCGGCTGGTGCGCGACGACGTCCTCGGCCCGGAGCACCCCGTCGTGGCCGACCTCGACCCGGCCGTGGCGGCCCAGGCCGCCGACGTGCTGGCCGACGCCGCCACCGGTTGGTGGGCCTCGGACGCACTCGACGCCCCCACGCGGCAGGAGCTGACCGGCCCGTTCGCCACCGCTACCGCCTGGGAGCCGGGCCCGCGGCCCGACCTGGGCCCGGCTGCCCCCGGTGTCGCGGCGTTCTTCGCGGAGCTGCGCGGACTGGACGAGGCCGGCCGCCGGCAGTGGCGGCTGGCCGTCGACGCCGGGCGCGCGCAGCGTCGTCCCTGGGCCGCGGCGATGCACGGTGCCGCGTGGGCCGCGCACGTCTCCGGCCGCACCCGCACCCTCGCCGCTGTCCAGCTGATGACCGTCGGGGTCTTCGCCGAGGCCGGCTTCTCCCCGCGGGACGGCGCCGAGGGCGTCTGGAACGCGCTGGCCGGCTGCGTGCAGGGCCTGGCCATGGCCGACCTGCTGGACGAGGAGTCCCTCGCCGTGTTGGGTGGCCCGTGGACCACGGTGACCGGGCGGTCCCTCCCCCTCGCGGGGTGAATCCGGATGGATCCGTAGTACACGCCTGAATCCGCTCAAGGCCCGGCCCCCGATGCCGATACAGCTCTAGAGCGGCCCACCGGCCGGCACATCGGCTGCGGGGGAACGCGTGGAACAGATCAGGGTGATGGTCGTCGACGACTCCGTCGTCGTCCGCAAGATCGTGACGGACGTGCTGTCCGAGGACCCGATGATCACCGTCGTCGGCACCGCGCCGAACGGTCGGCTGGCCGTGGCCAAGCTCGAGCAGCTCAAGCCCGACCTGGTCACGATGGACATCGAGATGCCGGAGATGAACGGCATCGAGGCGGTGCGCGCCATCCGCAGTCGTGCGGGCGGTCAGACGTACAGCCGGGTGCCGATCATCATGTTCAGCACGCTGACCGAGCGCGGTGCCTCCGCGACCCTGGACGCGCTGTCCGCCGGCGCCAACGAGTACGTGACCAAGCCGGCCAACGTCGGCAGCGTCGCGCAGTCGATGGAGAGCGTCCGGCAGCAGCTCATCCCGAAGATCAAGGCCCTCACCGGCCGGCCGCAGAGCAGTGGCCCCGCGGCCGCCCCGGTCGCCGCGCCGGTCGCCGTCCGCCCGCCGGTGGCGCGCACCCGCGCCCCCAAGGAGCCGGCCGTGCTCGTGATCGGCTCCTCCACCGGTGGCCCCGAGGCGCTCACCAAGGTGCTGCCGCTGCTGCCGGCCTCGCTGCCGGTGCCGGTGCTGCTGGTGCAGCACATGCCCCCCGTCTTCACCCGGCAGTTCGCCCAGCGGCTCGACCGGCTCTGCCCGCTCACCGTGGTCGAGGCCACCGACGGCACCCCGCTGGTGCCCGGCACCGTGCACATCGCCCCCGGTGACTTCCACCTGACCGTGGGAACCAGCGGTGCCAACAAGCGGACGGCGCTGAACCAGGCGCCGCCGGAGAACTTCTGCCGGCCCGCCGTCGACGTCCTCTTCCGCTCGGCCGTGGCCGCCTTCGACGGCGCCGTGCTCGGCGTCGTGCTGACCGGCATGGGCTCCGACGGGCGCATCGGCGCCGGGCAGATCCGGGACGCCGGCGGCACCGTCGTCGCCCAGGACCAGGCCACCTCCGTGGTCTGGGGCATGCCCGGTGCGGTCACCCAGGCCGGCTTCGCCGACGAGGTGCTCCCGCTGGGCCGGATCGCCGAGGCGATCGTCCGACTGCTCCCGACCCCACGCCCGGCCGCCAGCTTCGCCGCTGCCCGGGCCGCTGCCCCGATGGGAGGCCGGCGATGACCCTCACCGCCACCAGCTTCGACTGGGTGCGCCAGCTGGTGCACCGCGAGAGCGCGATCGTCCTGCAGCCCGGCAAGGAGTACCTGGTCGAGGCCCGGCTGCTGCCGATGGCCCAGCAGCGCGGCCTGTCCGGGGTCAGCGAGCTCGTCGAGTCCGTGCGCAGCCGGCCGGACCCGGCGACCACCCGGCGGATCGTCGAGGCGCTCACCACGAACGAGACGTCCTGGTTCCGCGACGGCGACCCGTTCACCGCGCTGACCAGCACGGTGCTGCCGCAGCTGCTGGCCGCCCGCCGGCCCGACGAGCGGCTGCAGATCTGGTCGGCGGCCTGCTCCAGCGGGCAGGAGGCGTACACGATCGCCATGCTGCTGTCCGACGCGATGCCCAACGCCACCACCCGGGTGTCGATCACCGCGACCGACCTGTCCCAGAAGATGGTGGAGCGCACCCGCGCCGGCCGGTTCAGCCAGCTGGAGGTCAACCGGGGGTTGCCCGCCACCATGCTGGTGCGGCACTTCACCCGCAGCGGGAACGAGTGGGAGATCGCCCCGGCGCTGCGCCGGATGATCACCGCGACCGAGTGCAACCTGGCCGCGCCGCTGCCCCGGATGGGCCCCTTCGACGTGGTCTACCTGCGCAACGTCCTCATCTACTTCGACCTGCCCACCAAGCAGGCGATCCTCACCCGAGTCCGCCAGCTCATGCGCCCCGACGGGTGGCTGTTCCTCGGTGCTGCGGAGACCACGCTCGGGGTCGACGAGAACTGGGAGCGGGTCGTCCTCGGCCGCGGCTCCGCCTACCGCCCGCGAAAGGGAGCCTGACCGTGCGAGCTCTGGTGATCGACGATTCCCGCGCCATGCGGCGCATCGTCGGCAGCATCCTCAAGGACTTCGGATACGAGGTGCGTGAGGCCGGAGACGGCCAGCAGGCCCTCGACGCGCTGCAGGAGGGGAAGGCCGAGGGCTGGGTCCCCGACCTGTGCTGCATCGACTGGAACATGCCGGTGATGGACGGGCTGCAGTTCGTCATGGCGGTCCGCGCCAACCCCGACTTCCGCCAGGTGACGCTGATGATGGTCACCACGGAGAGCGAGACCGGCCAGATCGTCAAGGCGCTGGCCGCCGGTGCCCACGAGTACCTGATCAAGCCGTTCACCGCCGACGCGCTCCGCGACAAGCTGGCGCTGCTCGGCCTGCTCCCCGAGGAGGTGTCCGCGTGACCCTGCAGGAAGCCCAGCCGATCAGCGCGCTGCTGGACCAGGAGACGGTGCAGAGCATCGCCGACGAGATCTGGCCGGCGCTGGTCGGTGACGGCGAGGCGTTCGTGCCCGTCCCGGTCGCACCGCCGGCCGAGGTGGTCAGCGCGTGGGTGACGATCAGCGGCCCGTGGGACGGCGCCGTCGTCCTCACCTGCGCGCCGGCCACCGCCGAGGCGCTCGCGGAGAGCGTCCTGATGACCCGGCCGCCCACGGTCGTGGACGACGAGGACGTCGCCGACGCGCTCGGCGAACTCGCCAACGTGCTCGGCGGCAACATCAAGTCCGTCCTGCCGGGGCCCTCCAGCCTCGGCCTCCCCCAGATCGGTTCCGCGCCCACCACCGGGCGGCTGGACGACGTCTGCCGCGTCAACGGTCAGTGGCGCGGACAGAGCCTGACCATCACCGTGCAGGGCGCCACCGAGGCGCCGCACCCGAGCGGAACTGAGGTGCCGCAGTGAAGATCCTGGTGACCGACGACAGCCGTGTCATGCGGCAGATCGTGATCCGCACCCTCCGGCAGGCGGGCTACGACGACCACGACATCGTCGAGGCCGTCGACGGACGCGACGCGTTCGACAAGGTCGGGTCGGAGAAGCCCGACCTGGTGCTCTCGGACTGGAACATGCCCGAGATGACCGGCATCGAGTGCCTGGAGGCGCTGCGCGCCTCGGGCTCGCAGGTGCCCTTCGGCTTCGTGACCTCGGAGGGCTCGCCGGAGATGCGGGAGAAGGCGGCCAACGCCGGCGCCCTCTTCCTCATCGCCAAGCCGTTCAACGAGGACACGTTCAAGGAAGCCCTGGACGGGGTGATCGCATGACCGCCCCCGCACCGGCGCTCCTGCCCAACCCCAAGGACGTCCGCGACCTGCTGGAGGGGCTGTTCGGCAAGGACGTCACCGTCGCCCCGGGCGACCCGGTGTCGCTCAACGACAAGCCGGCCGTCGCCGTCTACGTCGACCCGACGATGGCCACCACAGCCCTCTGCCTGGTCGACATCCGCCTCGCCGCCTGGCTGGCCGGGGCGCTGGCCCTGCTCCCCAAGGGCGGGCTCGAGGACGCCATCGACGAGGGTGAGCTCTCGGAGATGCACCTGGAGGTCGTCTACGAGGTGGTGAACGTGGCCGCCGCGCTGTTCAACGGCGGGGGCGTCAACCACTCGAAGCTCTACAAGCTGCACGCACCGGGGGAGTCGATCCCGGGGGACATCGCCGGCCTGGCTGCGGCGTTCAACCGGATCGACCTCAAGGTCGACGTGGCCGGCTACGGCTCGGGCAACATGTCCATCGTGATGGCGCACTGAGCTCCACGTACGACCAGCAGGACCCGGACGACCAGGGGAGCGGGACCGGTGCGCGAGCACCGGACCCGCTCCCCTGGTCGTCCGTCCGTGGTCAGCGACCGCGGGCGGCCGCCTCGCGCACCGCGTCGGTGATCGCCCGGATGCCCTCCGCCGTCCAGAGCAGGGAGTCGTGGTCGGTGCCGGGCACCTCGCGGGCGGTCACGTCGGCCTCGCCGAGCTGCATCGGCTCCAGCCGCACCTCGTCGTAGAGGCCGGGCACCTCGCCCTGCATGCCGCGGGTGGCCCAGAGCAGGGTCGCCGGCACCGGGAGGTCGGTGGTGGCCTCGAGCACCACCTGGTTGCGGAGCATGTCCGCGCCGTCGACCCGGACCGCCTCGTGCACCACCGCGCTGCGCAGCTCCGGGGGCGTGCCGGTGAGGTCGCGGACGAAGAACGCGGACACCGGCGGGTCGTCGACCCACCGGCCCACCGTCGGGTGCCCGGACCAGAAGTCCCGGACGGCGGGGAGGTCGGGGAACGTGCGGTCCAGCCGGTCCAGGGTCGGCCCGAGGAAGGCGCCGAGCATCGCGTCGGTGTCCGCGGCCGGCGGGACGGCGAAGGGCAGGCCGCCGTCGACCAGCACCAGCCCGTGCACCATGTCCCGCGCCACCCCGGCGGTGGCCAGCGCGGCGACGAACCCGCCCATCGAGTGGCCGACGAGCACGGTCGCGTCGGCCCCGGCCTGGGCGTCGGCGCCGAACCGGTCGAGCAGCGCGGCGAGGTCCGCGGCGTGCACGGACAGGCCGTAGGGACCGGGGAGCCCGGCGCTGCCGGCCCGCCCCCGCAGGTCGGGGGCGACCACCTCGCACTCGCCGGCCAGGGCCGCCGCAACCGGTCCCCAGACCGCGGCGTTCCCGGTGATGCCGTGGACCAGCACGACCAGCGGGGCCCCCGGGGCGTCGGCCGCCCAGTACAGGGCGGCGAGCTCACCGCCCTCGACCGGGACGGTGATCTCCTCGGGGGAGCGGACGTCGGGAGGGGTGCTCACCCGCGCCACCCTGCCGTCCCGGCGTCGAGGTTGCACGTGGAACACGACTCGATCGCGTGCGGGACTACTCCGGGGCGTGCCGGAGCAGGTAGCGGCCGAAGTGCGGGACGGTGAAGGCGATCTGGCCGCGCTCGGCGGAGTAGACCAGGCCCTTCTTGATCAGTGAGTCGCGGGCGGGGGAGAGGGAGGCCGGCTTGCGACCGAGGGTGACCGCGACGTCGGAGGTGCCCACCGCGGCGCCGGTCGGGCCGCCGAGCTCGGCCATCGCGTGCATGTACTCCCGCTCGGCGGGGGTGGCCCGGTCGTAGCGGGAGCCGAAGAAGCCCACCGCGAGCTCGGCCTCGGCGGCCGGTGCGGCCATCGCCACGTCGTCGGCGGTGATCGGCGAGGCGGCGGCGACGTCCCAGGTGACCTTGCCGTAGGCCTGCACGAAGTAGGGGTAGCCGTCGGCGGCGGCGTAGAGGGCGTCCAGCGCAGCGGTGTCGAACTCGACGTCCTCCCGCTCGGCCGGCGCCAGCAGCGCCCGGTCGGCGGCGGGCCGGTCCAGCCGGTCGATCCTCAGGTAGCGGAACAGCCGTTCGGAGTAGCTCTTCGAGGCGCTCAGGACGGCGGGCAGGTGGGGGAGTCCGGCGCCGACGACGATCAGCGGCGAGCCCTGCTGGGAGAGCTCGTGGCAGGCGGCGCAGATCGCCGAGACGTCGTCGGTCTGCACGTCCTGCATCTCGTCGATGAACAGCGCCACGCCCTTGCCCACGTCGGCGGCGAGGCCGGCCACGTCGCTGAGCAGCTCGACCAGGTCGATCTCCATGTCGCCGGAGTCGGCACGGCCGGTGGTGGCCGGCACGTCGATGCCGGGCTGCCAGCGGTCGCGCACCTTCGCATCAGCAGGTGCCTGCCGCTGCGCGAAGGCCTTCAGCGTGCCCAGGACGGCGTCGGTGGACTCCTGGTCGGGGTGGCGCAGCTCGCGCAGCGCCATGTGCAGCGCGGCCGACAGCGGCCGGCGCAGCGACTGGTCCGGTCGGGCCTCGATCTTCCCGGTGCCCCAGCCGCGGGTGATCGCCGCGGAGCGCAGCTGGTTGAGCAGCACGGTCTTGCCGACACCCCGCAGCCCGGTGAGCACCAGGGAACGCTCCGGCCGCCCGCGCGCGATCCGTTCCAGGACGACGTCGAAGGCCGACAGCTCGGTGTCCCGGCCGGCCAGCTCGGGCGGGCGCTGGCCGGCGCCGGGGGCGTACGGGTTCCGGACGGGGTCCATGTCGAGCACCCTATGCCGGTGTCTTGCTGTCGGGTTAGAGACCGTTAGACGACGGCATCGACCGCCGTCTCGACCTCCGTCTGACCGTCTCTAGCAGTGATCCTAGACAGCGCGATACGGCGTCAGACGGACCTCGAGGAGTCGCGGCGACGGCGATGACGCTACCACGGTGTTCGAACGCGTGTTCGAACAGACCTCTTCTCGTCAGGCTTCCGGGCCGCCGGCGCCGGCCGGTCGCCGACGACGGTGGGTGGCCACCCCCAGGGCCACGAGGGCCACGGTGAGCGGGACCAGGCTCGCCAGCAGGGGGACCGCGCCGCGCCCGGCCGCGCCCACCGTCGCCCCGATCGACACGTGCAGCACGGTGCCCGGCACCAGGCCCAGTGCGGTGCCTGCCAGGTGGTCGCGCCACCGCATGCCGGACAGCCCGGCGGCGTAGCTGACCACGGTGAACGGCACGACCGGCGTGAGCCGGCCGATCAGCACGGCGACGAACCCGCGCTCGGACAGCAGCGCGTCGGCCCGGGCCAGCCGCGGCCCGGCCAGCCGGGTGACCACCTCCCGGCCGAGCCGGCGGGCGAGCAGGAACCCGGCGGCGGCGCCGAGGACGCCACTGGTCAGCGCCAGGGCGAGGCCGCCCCAGAACCCGGCGAGGACGCCGGCGAGCAGGGAGAGCGCGGTGCGGGGGACCGGCGCGAGCGTGGCCACCGCCAGACCGGCGACGAGGGTCGCCCAGCCGAAGGGGCCGGCGTCGGCGAGCCAGTCGCGCAGGGTGGCGACGTCGGGGAGGTCGGCCGTGAGCGTGATGGCGCCACCGGCCACGACCAGGGTGACCAGCAGCAGGGCGCGACGCGCCGTCCGGGCGGGCAGTCGGCGCAGTCCGGCGGTCGGCCGACGGGGGAGTGGCGCCACGGCTGGGTCCTGCGGCGGCGCGCTCACCGGCCCAGTCTCCCAGCGCAGCGCCCCGCCGGGGGGCGACTCCCGGCGGGGCGCGCGATGACCGGTCCGGGCGGGCGCCTCGCGGCGACCGGACCGACTGCCCGGGACAACGAGCGGCAGACTCGGTGGTTCCCCACCGGATCGTGGGACATGCAGCTCTGTCGGGCCGTCTGCCGATGTCTAGCGACGACGCGAGAATCGGTTAGACGATGGGAGTCCCGCCCATCGTGATCAGTGCGCGTTACCGTGCCGCCGTGGCCACGATCGGCAAGTTCGCCGTCCGCGTCGTCGTGCTCGCGGCGATCATCTTCGCCGTGACCCGGCTCGTCGAGGGGATCGAGGTGATCGGCAACCCGACCGGCTTCTTCGGCGAGACCGGCACCTACCTCTGGGTCGCGCTGCTGTTCGCGCTGGTCAACTCCATCGTCGGGCCGATCGTCCGGCTGCTGGCGCTGCCGTTCGTGATCCTCACCCTGGGCCTGTTCCTGCTGGTGATCAACGCGGCGATGCTCGGCCTCACCGCGGCACTGTCCGACCGGTTCACCGTCGACGGCTTCCTGGCCGCCTTGTTCGGCGGGTTCCTCATCGCCCTCTTCAGCTGGATCGCCGAGCTGGTGCTGCCGTTGAAGGTGCGCGGCCACTAGCGTCGGTGAGCATGGCTCGTCTGGGTTCGGAGTCCGAACGGTCCACGCGCATCCCGACCGGTCCGGGGGGCGACAGCGCCCAGGTCCCCCCGGGTGGCGGGACGGGTGACGCGCCCGTCGACAGCCCTGTCGACAGCCCTGTCGACATGGCCTCGCTGGAGGCGGCGCAGGAGGAGAAGCGGCGACTGTTGGACCGGGCGGCCACCGCGGCACGCGGGCTGCTGACCGACCAGGGCGCCCTCCCGGCCGGCGTCCAGTCGGCCGACACCCCGGTGCTGCTGCACCGCTTCTACGCCGGCGAGCCGGCCGCGGAGGTGGTCGGCCACGACCCCGCGGACCTGGCTGCCCTCGCGCTGGGGCACCTCCGGCTGGCGGCCTCCCGCCGGCCGGGCACCCCGGTCGTCGACGTCCACCGCACGGACGGCGGACGGGCCGTGCTCCGCGTCGTCGTCGACGACATGCCGTTCCTCGTCGACTCGGTGACCGCCGAGGTGACCCGGCAGGGCATCGCCCCCGACCACGTCGTGCACCCGGTCGTGGTCGTCCGGCGGGACGCCGACGGCGCGCTGGTCGCCTTCTGCGACAGCGCCGACGCCGCCACCTGCGGTGCCGACGCGATCGCCGAGTCCTGGATGTCCGTCGTCCTCTCCGGGCAGGTCGACGAGGAGGCCGCCGCCGACCTGCTGGCCGGGATCGGTGCGGTGCTCGACGACGTCCGCCGCTCGCACACCGACGCCGACGCCCTGGCCGGGCGGGCCGGGGAGATCGCCGACGCGCTGGACCGCCTGCCGGCGCCCGAGGACGCCGGCCACCCCGCCGACGACCCGGCCGAGGCCGCAGCACTGCTCCGCTGGCTGACCCGGGGCAACTTCCTCTTCCTCGGCGCCCGCACCGTCGAGCTGGTCGGGGACGCCGCCGAGCCGGCGGTCGACGTGGTCGCCGGCTCCGAGCTCGGCGTGCTGCGCAGCTCCCCCGCGCGAGCCACCTCGGTGGCGCCGGCCGCGCTGGCCGCACCCGGCGCGGTGGCCGCCCGCCGGGTCCGGATCACCAAGGGCGACGCCCGGTCCACCGTGCAGCGCCCCGCCTGGCTGGACCTGGTCGTCGTCGACCTGCCCAGCGACTCGCCGGGCAGCCGGGGCCGTCAGCACCTCCTGGTGGGCCTGTTCCCGAACGAGGCGTACACCAGCAGCGTCCGGGACGTGCCGCTGGTCCGGCGGACCGCCGACGCCGTGCTGGCGCGCTCAGGGGTGCCCGCCGACAGCCACTCGGGCAAGCAGCTGCTCGACGTCCTGGAGACCTATCCGCGCGACGAGCTGCTGCAGGTCGACGTCGACGAGCTGCTGCCGGTGGCGCTGGCCGTGCTGCACCTGCGGGAGCGCCGACAGACCCGGTTGTTCCTGCGCCGCGACCCGTTCGGCCGGTTCTTCTCCGCCCTCGTCTACCTGCCGCGCGACCGGTACACCACGCAGGTCCGGCTGACCATGCAGCGCCTCCTGCTGGAACACCTGGGCGGCACCCACGTCGAGTTCACGGTCCGGTCCAGCGAGTCGGTGCTCACCCGCCTGCACTTCGTCGTCCGGGTGCCGGTGAGCCGGCGGGGTGGCGCGTCGCTGCCCGACGTCGACGTGCCGGCTCTGGAGGCGGCGCTGGCAGCGGCGGCCCGCAGCTGGACCGACGACCTGGCCGAGGCCCTGGCCGCGCGGCACGGGAGCGACGCGCCCCGGCTGCTGGCCCGGGTCGCGGACGCCTTCCCCGCGGCCTACCAGGAGGAGTTCCCGGCGCAGGTCGCCGTGGAGGACCTCGCGCGGCTGGACCGGCTGGCCCCCGGTGGGCTGGACCTGCGGTTGCGGGCGCCGGCCGGCCCGGAAGGGGAGCGCCGGCTGACCGTGTACCGGGTGGGGGAGCGGCTGCTGCTGTCCGACGTGCTGCCGGTGCTGCAGCACATGGGCGTCGACGTGCTCGACGAGCGGCCCTACGAGATCGACCGGATCGGCGCCCCGCTGGCCTGGGTGTACGACTTCGGCCTGGCGTCGCCGACCGTCGAGGTGCCCTTCGCCGGCACGCTGCCCGAGCGCTTCACCGACACGATCACCGCCGTCTGGGCCGGCCGCGCGGAGGACGACGCCCTCAACTCCCTGGTGCTGCTGGCCGGGCTGACCTGGCGGCAGGTGGCCGTGCTGCGCGCCTACGTGCAGTGGCTGCGCCAGGGTGGGCTGCCCTTCGGCCAGTCCTACGTGCAGGAGACGCTCGCCGCGCACCCGGGGATCGTGGCCCGGCTGGTCGCGCTGTTCGAGACCCGGTTCCACCCCGACCGGTCGGCGGGCCGCGAGGCGCGCACCACCGCCCTGGTCGAGTCGCTGACCGCGGCGATCGGCGAGGTGGCCTCCCTGGACGCCGACCGGGTCCTGTCCTCGCTGCTGGCCGCCGTCCGGGCGACCCTGCGGACGACGGCGTACACGGCCGGCGTCTTCACCGAGGGCGCCCCGCTGGCGCTCAAGCTGGACCCCTCCGCCGTCCCGGACCTGCCCGAGCCCCGGCCGGCGCGCGAGGTGTGGGTCAGCTCGCCGCAGGTGCTCGGTGTGCACCTGCGCTTCGGTGCGGTGGCCCGCGGCGGGCTGCGCTGGAGCGACCGGCGGGAGGACCTGCGCACCGAGGTGCTCGGCCTGGTCAAGGCGCAGACGGTGAAGAACACCGTGATCGTGCCGACCGGGGCCAAGGGCGGCTTCGTGGTGCTGCGGGGACCGGGCGAGGGCGCCTCCCGCGACGAGGTGCTCGCCGAGGGCAAGGCTCGCTACACCCAGTTCATCGGTGCGCTGCTGGCGCTCACCGACAACCTGGTCGAGGGAACCGTGGTCCCGCCGGAGCGGGTCGTCCGGCACGACGGCGACGACACCTACCTGGTGGTCGCCGCGGACAAGGGGACGGCGACCTTCTCCGACCTGGCCAACTCGGTGGCGATCGAGCGCGGGTTCTGGCTGGGCGACGCGTTCGCCTCCGGCGGCTCGGTCGGCTACGACCACAAGGCGATGGGCATCACCGCCCGCGGCGCCTGGGAGTCGGTGACCCGGCACTTCCGCGAGCTCGGGGTCGACGTGCAGGCCCAGGAGGTCACCGTCGTGGGCGTCGGCGACATGTCCGGCGACGTGTTCGGCAACGGCATGCTGCTGTCCGAGCAGCTGCGGCTGGTGGCCGCCTTCGACCACCGGCACGTCTTCGTCGACCCGACCCCGGACGCCGCTGTCTCCTTCGCCGAGCGCCGGCGGCTGTTCGAGCTGCCGCGTTCCTCCTGGGCCGACTACGACCGCTCGCTGATCAGCGCCGGTGGCGGGGTGTGGCCGCGGACGGCGAAGTCCGTGCCGGTGTCCGCCCCGATGCGCGCGGCGCTGGGGCTGGCCGACGACGTGGCGGCCCTGAGCCCGCCCGAGCTGGTGCGCGCGGTGCTGCTGGCCCCGGTCGACCTGCTGTTCAACGGCGGGATCGGCACCTACGTGAAGGCCGCCGGGGAGAGCGCGCTGGACGTGGGGGACAAGGCCAACGACGCGGTGCGGGTCGACGGCGGCCAGCTGCGGGTCCGGGTGGTCGGCGAGGGCGGCAACCTGGGCCTGACCCAGCGGGGGCGGATCGAGTACGCGCTGGCCGGGGGGCGGGTGAACACCGACGCGATCGACAACTCCGCCGGCGTCGACACCTCCGACCACGAGGTCAACATCAAGATCGCGCTGAACCGGGTGGTCGACGAGGGGCGCCTGGAACCGGACGACCGGGCTCGGCTGCTGGAGGAGATGACCGACCAGGTGGCCGCGGCCGTGCTCGGGGACAACTACGCGCAGAACGCGACGCTGGCCACCGAGTGCGCCGCATCGCGAGGGCTGCTCGACGCCCACCAGCGCTACCTGCGGGCCCTGGAGCGGGCCGGCCGGCTCGACCGTGCCGTGGAGGCGCTCCCCGACGACCGGGCGTTGGCCGAGCGCCGCCGCGACGGTCAGGCCCTGACCGGACCCGAGCTGTCCGCGCTGCTGGCCTACGCCAAGATCGAGGCCGGCGACGCGGTGCTGGACTCGGGGTTGCCCGACGACCCGGCGCTGGCCGAGCTGCTCGAGGACTACTTCCCGACCGCACTGCGTGCCCGCTTCCCGACCGCGCTGACCAGCCACCCGCTCCGGCGGGAGATCGTGGCCACGGTGCTGAGCAACCGGGCGGTCAACACCGCTGGGGTCACCGGGCTGTTCCGGCTGGGTGAGGAGACCGGTGCCCCGGTCGCCGCAGTGGTGCGGGCGCACACCGTCGCCCGGGCGGTCTTCGACGTCGACCGGCTGTGGGACGCCCCCAGGGACCTGGACAACCGGGTGCCGGCCGCCACGCAGGTGCGACTGCGCACCGAGGGGACCCGGCTGGCCGAGCGGACCACCCGCTGGCTGTTGCGGATCCCCGAGCTCACCGCGGAGCCGGCGGCCACGCTGGCCCCGGTGATCGAGCGGTTCGCCGGGCCGGTCGCCGAGGTCCGTGCCGGCCTGCCCGGCTGGCTGCTGGGTGCCGACGCCGAGGCCTACGCCGAGCGGGCCGCGGAGCTGCGGGCCGCCGGCGTCCCACCGGAGCTGGCCGCCGAGGTCGCCGCGGCGCCGCTGCTGCCGACGGCGCTGGACCTGGCGGTGGTGGCCGAGGACACCGGTGCCCCCATCGCGCTGGCCGCGCAGGTGTCGCAGTGCCTGGCCGAGCGGCTGGCCCTGGTGCCGCTGCGGGAGCTGGTCATCGAGCTGCCCCGGGACCGGCGCTGGCCGTCGATGGCCCGGGCGAGCCTGCGGGACGACCTGGCCACCGAGCAGGCGACGCTCACCGCCGACGTGCTGGGCCTGCGGAGGTCCGATCGCGAAGAAGCGGCCGACCTGGTCGAGCGGTGGGTCGATGACTGGGACGTCGCCCAGCAGCGGGCCGCGGCGCAGCTGGCCGACCTGGCCTCCGGTGACCGGCACGAGCTGGCCGAGCTGCTGGTCGCGGTCCGCACGCTGCGGGGGCTGCGCAGCCGCCGCTGAGGCCCCACCTGCTCGCGACACGCCGAGGAGAGTGAGTGGAGCGCTGATCGGTGGGGCACAACCGGCCTGTGAAGACCGTCGTGATCGCCACCCTCGGTGGCCTGCTGACCCTCGCCGGCATCGCGCTGCTGGTGCTGCCCGGCCCGGGGTTCGTGCTCGTCGCCGCCGGGCTGGCGGTGCTGGCCACCCGGTTCGCCTGGGCGAAGAAGCCGCTGGACTACGCCCAGGACAAGGCCGTGGCGGGCGTCGAGGAGGTCGGCCGCAGCCCCTGGCGGGCCGCCGGCGCCGTCCTCGCCGCCCTCGCCCTGGTCGCCGTCGGGGCGCTGGTGCTCGCCGGGGTGGAGTTGCCGTTCACGAACGCCCTGACCGCCGTCGTGCTGGTCGCCTCCGGGCTGTTCCTCGTGGGCACGGTGGTCTTCGCCCGCAAGCACGAGCACACCATGGAGGCCCGGGCCCACCGCCCGGCCGGGGTGGCAGGCACCGACGGCGCCTACCGCGTCGTCCCGTCCAGCCAGGACTGACCTCCGGGCTCAGCCCAGGTCGGGACGGCGCCGGCCGAAGCCGGTGGCCTGCTCGAACGCGTGCCCGACCTCCAGCACCCGGCGGTCGGCCCGCGGCGCACCGATGACCTGCAGGCCCACCGGGAGGCCGTCGGGGGTGAACCCGCCGGGCACAGACAGTGCGGGGCACCCGGTCGCCGAGATCAGCGTGCAGGAGCGCATCCATCCCAGGTAGTCGTCCTGGGGGACGCCGGCGACCTCGGTCGGGTACTCCTGCTCGACCGGGAACGGCAGCACCTGGGTGGTCGGCGCCAGCAGCACGTCGTAGCGCTCGAAGAACGCCACGACCCGTTCGAAGAGCGCGGTGTGCGCCACCTCCGCGCGGCCGACGTCGGCGCCGGTCAGCGCGGCCCCGCGGGCGGCGTTCCAGCGGATCGTCTCCTTCACCTGGTCCGGGTGCTCGCGCACCAGGTCACCGAAGCTCGCCTCGAACAGCCAGGCGCGCAGCACGCCGAACGCCTCGTCGGCGCCGGCCAGGTCGGGGCAGTCCTCCTCGACGGTGGCGCCCAGGTCGCGGAAGACCCCGAGCTGCTCCATCAGCACGCCGGTGATCGCCGGGTCGACCGGCACCTGACCGCCCAGGTCGGGGGCCCACGCCACGCGCAGGCCGGTCAGCTCGGTCGGCAGTGGTGCGGCGAACGGGGCGCCGGGGTCGTTCAGCGAGATCGGCACCCGCGGGTCGGAGCCGGCCAGCGCGGACAGCCCCAGGGCGACGTCGGCGACGGTGCGGCCCATCGGCCCCTGCACCGACAGCTGCGACCAGCCGATCGCGGCAGGGTGGGTGGGCACCCGGCCGGGCGTGGGGCGCAGGCCGACGACGTTGCAGAACGCCGCCGGGTTGCGCAGCGAGCCCCCCATGTCGCTGCCCTCGGCGATCGGCACCAGGCCCGCGGCCAGCGCCGCGGCCGCGCCGCCGGAAGACCCGCCGGCGGACAGGCCGTGCCGGTAGGGGTTGTGGGTCGCACCGAACAGGGTGTTGAAGGTGTGCGAGCCGGCCGCGAACTCCGGCACGTTCGTCTTGCCGACCCGGATCGCCCCGGCAGCCCGCAACCGGGCGACCACCAGCTCGTCGCGGGCCGGGACCGTCTCGGCGTGCAGCGGGGAGCCCCAGGTGGTGCGCATGCCACCGGTGGCGTGGGTGTCCTTGTGCGCGACCGGCAGGCCGTGCAGCGGACCGACCGGCCCACCCGCGGCGAGCCGGGCGTCGGCGGCGTCGGCCGCGGCCCGGGCGCCCTCGGCGTCCAGGGTGACGATCGCGTTGAGCTCGGGGTTCAGCCGCTCGATCCGGTCGAGGTGGGCGTCCATCAACTCCCGGGCAGACACCTCCCGGTCGCGGACCAGCGCGGCCAGCTCGGTCGCCGGACGGGTGCACAGGTCGTCGACGTCACTCACCCGGGCGACGGTAGCGGGTCCTTCAGCGCTGAGGAACCTCGGTCAACGGGTCACGGCCGCTGCCGGGACGACGAGGGTGAGTTCGGTGCCGCCGTCGTGTTCCACGTGCAACCCCGCGCGGCGCAGCAGCGCCCGCAGTCGGACGACGGAGTCCGGCTCGGCGGTGGTCGTCGCCAGCAGCCGGGCCAGCCGGCCCTTGTGCGCCTTGTTGAAGTGGCTGACCACCGCCCGGGTGCCGTCGGGGCGTTCGCTGAGCACCTGCACGGTGACCGCGTCAGGGACGGGGGCCAGCTCGGCGTAGGCCCCGGACCGCAGGTCGACCACCAGGTCGTCCACGCCGGCCAGCACGTCGGTGAGCACGGGCTTCCAGAGCGACCGCAGCGTCGGCAGCCCGGGCAGGGAGCTGCCGGCGGAGAGCCGGTAGGCAGGGACGGCGTCGTCGGCGCGCAGCAGGCCGAACAGCGCCGACCCCACCGCCAACCGCCCGGCGGCCCGGCGGCGCTGCGCGCGGGTCAGCGACTGGACGTCCAGGGCGTCGTAGAGGACGCCGGTGTAGCGCTCGATCGCCGGCATCGTCGGGCTGGTGCGCAGTGCGGCGTTGCGGGCGATCTCGCCGTCCTGGGCGGGGGAGAGGCCGAGCGCGGCCCGGGCGGCCGGGACGTCGGCAGCGAGGCTCGCCACCGCCGCCACCAACTGCTCCCGGAGGGGGTTCAGCTCCGGGGTGCCGAGGGCACTCGGGTCCAGCGGGGCGCCGTCCCCACCCGGGTGCTTGGTCTCCGACGGCGGCAGCAGGACGAGCACGAGGAGGAACGGTAGGTGACCGCGCCCGCCGTGTTCGTGGGCGGCCCTGGGTCGCGTGATCTACCGTTCGGCGACCGCTGCGTTCGCAGTGCAGGTCGGTGGGCCGGTGAGGACAGGGGGTGACGGCAGGTGCTCGTGCTCGACAGCGCTGCCGTCTCCACCCGTGGCCCCCGCCCGGACAACCAGGACTCCGCGGTCGCCGGCCCCCAGCTGATCGCCATCGCCGACGGGGTGGGCGGCAACGTCGGTGGAGCGGTCGCCTCCTCGCTGGTGGTGAACTGGCTGGCCCCGCTGGCCACCGGCAGCACCGGTGAGGGCGCCGACGACCCGGTGCGGATCGTGGCGAGCGCGAACGAGCGGATCCGGGCGGCCTACACCGAGCGTCCCCGGCTGCGGACGATGGCGACCACGATGACCGCGCTGCACATCGACGCCCAGGGGTTGGCGCTGCTGCACATCGGCGACTCCCGCGGCTACCTGCTGCAGGACGGCGAGCTCCAGCAGGTCAGCACCGACCACACGTTGGTCCAGGCGCTGATCGACGCCGGCTCCCTCACCCCGGCCGAGGCGAAGGTGCACCCGCAGCGCTCGGCGGTCTACGCCGCACTGCACGGCGCGGACGACGACGTCGCCGCGGTCGACGTGCTCCGGCTGGACGCGCGCCCCGGTGACCGGGTGATGGTCTGCTCCGACGGGCTGTCCGACGTCGTCCCGGCGGCCGTGCTGTGCGACCTGCTGGCCGCCGACGGCACGCCCGCCCAGGCCGCCGCGCGGCTGCGGGACGCCGCGCTGGCCGGGCCGCCCACCGACAACATCACCGTCGTCGTCGCCGACGTCCTGGAGGCCGGGGCCGATGGCGGCCCGGTCCGGGTGTGCACGTTCGGCGCCGCCACCGAGCTCCGTGAGGAGACCGCCGAGGCGCTGGAGGCCGTCTGGCCCGGCCCGGTGCCGGTCGGCCTGGTCCAGCACCGCCCCCGCTGAGGTCCTTTCAGGTCCAGTAGAGCAACCGGGCGGCGGGGAGCCGGTCGGCGATCGCGCCGGTGAACCAGCTGCGCAGTTCTCCCATGGTGTCGCGCGGGTAGACGTGCTTCACGGCCCCGTACTTCCCGCGCTTGGTGGTCCGCGCGGCCTCGTCCGTCTCCAGCTTCGTCCGCGGGTACCAGTCGGTCAGCGTCGCCTTGCTCCCCGGCGTTCACCGAGAAGCGCAGCCGGGTCCGGCCGCCGTGCGGCAGGTCGATCAGGCCGGCGACGTCGTCGAACTCGGTGGTGGCCCGTAGCTGCACCGGCCCGGCCCAGTCGTGGCTGCCGATGTGCGTGATCGCCGTGGCCAGCCCGCTGGTCAGGTGCTCCAGCGCGAGCGGGTCGGTGTAGCAGGAGGCCTCGAACGTCGTCCCCTCGCCGACGCGGGCGGCGGATCCGGAGGTGACGGTGCCGTGCCCGACGTAGCCGTCCAGGCCCGCCAGTGCCTCGTCGAGATCGGCGTACACCCGGGTGATCGGCGGCCCGGACAGCGAGCCAGCGAGGTAGCAGTACTGGCAGCGCGCCGGGCAGCCGATCGCCACGCAGCAGTCGATGTCGCTGACCCCGGCGGCCTCCAGCTGGCCCAGCACCCGCAGCCCGGACGGGCGCTCGGCCGCAGAACGGGTGACGAGGACCCGGGACGGCGTCCAGAGCCGGTCGGCGTGGGAGCCGTGTCGGGTCGAACGGCGGTGAGCGGGGGGGGGGTGACGGGAGCGGTGCGCGCGGTGGGCATCACCTGGTGCCAGGGCCCCCGGACAGCCGTCCTTCCGTTCAGGCGGCGCGTCGCCGGACGAGGTCGCGATGGGCCATCAGCGCCCAGACGACGTGCTGCAGGTCCATCCGCTCGCCGTCAGAGGGGAGGGCCGCGGGCAGCAGGTGCGGGGACGGGAGCAGTGACGTCAGCCCGTCGGCGGCGGTCCCGCGGAACCGTTCCCCGGTGTCGGACCACGGCCGCCCGCCGTCCGGGGCCACGGCGATCAGTCGGCCGCCACGCCGGCTGAGCACCAGGTCGTGGTCGTGGACCAGCCCGTGGTCGACGTCGCAGAGCAGGACGAGGTTGGAGACGTCGGTGCGGCCGCCGTGCAGCCAGTGCCGCAGGTGATGGGCGTGCAGACGTTCCGGCCTCGTCTCTTCGCAGCCGGGTCGCGCACAGCCACCGTCGCGGAGCAGCAGTGCCCGGCGCTGGGCGCGGGTGGCGTATCGCCGCGACCGGCCCTGGGCCAGCACCTCGGGGCCGTCGGTGACGATCGCGGTGACGGCCGCGTCGCAGGCCAGCCGCCGGGCCTGCGACGGCGTGAGGGCCGGGCCGCCTTCCAACGCGGCCCGCCCGGCGGCCTCGTCGTCGGCGAGCACGGCGGCGTCCACGACGACGACCACCTCGCGACGGGGCGGGTCCCCAGCGCGGCGGTCGGCATCGGCAGCCGCCGCGGCCAGCTGGGTCATCGCCCGGCAGCGGCGCTCGGTGGTCACCGCCCGCGGCTCCACCTCGTCCTCTGCCGGTCCTGGAACGCCGCCAGCCACATCCCCTGCCAGTTCCGGGCCGCCGGCGGGTTCCGGGCCGTCCGCCAGTTCCGGGGCGCCTGCCAGGGCGGCCTGGGTGCGGCGACGGGCGGCTCGTTCCCGGCGGGCGTCCCGTTCGGCGAGCGACTCGATCGCGGCGAGGAACTCGGCGCCGTGTTCGGCTTCCAGCCGGACCTGTACCGAGATCATCCCGTCGTCCTCGGTCCACCAGGAGAACCGCCGCCGGTCGGCCACCCGGCCCGCATCGACGTCGTCGGCCCGGCGCCACGCCCGCACGGTGCGCTCCACCTGGGAGGCGGTGGCGTGCCGGGCGAACTCGACGAGCTCGGCCTCGGTGCCCGGCTCGGCGACCCGGGTCAGCGCGCGCACCTTCGAGTAGGAGAGCTCACCGGCGGAGAAGGCGGCGCTTGTGAGGGGCAGCCCGCGCAGTGCCCGCGCCACCCGGACGTGTTGCCGGGCCGTCCCCGGCGTCAGCGAGCACTTCCAGGCCAGCCAGTGCGCGCACGAGGTGATGCCGACGCCTCCCCAGCCCTCCCGCTCGTCGAACTCGGCGACCAGCCGCAGCCAGGAAGCCGTCGCCGCCGCCAGCTGCACCGCACCGGCGCAGATGCGATCACCGAGCGCTTCGATCGGCTCCACCGACTCGACCGGCTGCCTCGGCTCGACCGGCTCGACCGCGGCGGGGGCGACGACGGACAGCGGCAGGGGGGTCACCAGCGCATCGATCATGTGTTCGAACATAGCCGGGGCCACCGACGGAACTGCAGCTCAGTCGCGCGGGACGGTTCCGCGGAACCGTCCCGGCAACGCCGGCGGAGGGGCTCGCCGAGTCGACGGTGCAGTGCGGCCGGCGCACCGGCGCCACGAGTGAGCTGGGTCAGTCGGCCAGGTCGACGACCACCGGGGCGTGGTCGCTGGCGCCCTTGCCCTTGCGCTCCTCGCGGTCGATCCGGGCGCCGGTGACCCGCTGGGCCAGCGTCGGCGAGCCGAGCACGAAGTCGATCCGCATCCCCTCGCGGCGGGGGAAGCGCAGCTGGGTGTAGTCCCAGTACGTGTAGACGCCCGGCCCTGGGGTGTACGGCCGGACGACGTCGGTGAACCCGGCGTCGACCACGCCGCGGAACGCGGCCCGCTCGGGCTCGGAGACGTGCGTGGAGTGGCTGAACACCGAGATGTCCCAGACGTCGTCGTCCTGCGGGGCGATGTTCCAGTCACCGACCAGCGCCACCTGCGCCTCGGCGTCCTCGGTGAGCCACCCGCCGGCGTGCACCCGCAGCGCTTCCAGCCACTCGAGCTTGTACTGCAGGTGCGGGTCGGTGAGCGTGCGACCGTTCGGCACGTACAGGCTCCACACCCGCACGCCGCCGCACGTGGCGCCGAGCGCCCGAGCCTCCTGGGCCGGCTCGACGCCCTCCTTCGACGACCACGAGGGCATCCCCGGGAAGCCGACCTGGACGTCGCTGAGCCCGACGCGGGACAGCAGGGCGACGCCGTTCCACTGCGAGTGGCCGACGTGCGCGACGTCGTAGCCCAGCGCCCGGAACCGGTCCTCCGGGAACTGCTCGTCCTTGCACTTGGTCTCCTGCAGCGCCAGGACGTCGACGTCACTGCGCTGCAGCCAGGCCTCCACCCGGTCGACTCGGCTGCGGATGGAGTTGACGTTCCAGGTGGCCAGGCGCACGGACGCCGAGCCTAGGCGAGCGCGCTCCTCCCTCAGGCCTGGGGCAGGGGGGTGAGCGCGGTGTCCTGGCGGGCCTGCATGCGGGTGCGCATCCGGTCCCGGCTCTCCACGAACTTGGTGGCCTGGGCGTCCAGTCCGGCCAGGAACTGGGCCAGCTCCTCGCGGGCCTGCTCGCCCTCCGGACCCAGGTTGGTGCGCTCGAAGACCTTCCACGCGCGCAGCACGGGCTGGATGACCTCGTCGTGGTGCAGGCGCAGGTCGTAGATGCCGGCCTTGGCGATGAGCACGGAGTTCTTGCGGAAGCCGGCCATGGTGGCGCCGGGCATCTCGAAGCGCATGACCTCGTCGGCGACCGCTCGCATGGTCTTGTCCGGCTCGATCTCGAACGCCGCGGAGACGATGTTCCGGTAGAAGACCATGTGCAGGTTCTCGTCCTTGGCGATCCGGGCGAGCAGCTTGTCGGCGATCGGGTCGCCGGTGGCCTTGCCGGTGTTGCGGTGGCTCACCCGGGTGGCGAGCTCCTGGAAGGAGACGTAGGCGACCGCCTCGAGCGGGGTCTTGTCCCCCGAGTCGTAGCCGGAGGTCATGTAGTCCATCCGGGCGCGCTCGAGCTCGACGGGGTCGACCCCGCGGGTGACGACGAGGTAGTCGCGCAGCGCGATGCCGTGCCGGTTCTCCTCCGCCGTCCAGCGGCCGACCCAGGTGCCCCAGGCGCCGTCCCGGCCGAAGCGGGTGGCGATCTCCCGGTGGTAGCTGGGGAGGTTGTCCTCGGTCAGCAGGTTGGTGAACATGGCCGCCTTGGCGGTCTCGTCCAGCCGGGACTGCTCCGGCGACCAGTCCTCGCCGCCGAGGAAGGCGAAGTCGCGCCCCTCCGACCACGGGACGTAGTCGTGCGGGTGCCATTCCTGGGCCAGCCCGATGTGCCGGTTCAGGTTCTCCTCGACCACCGGCTCGAGCTCGGTGAGCAGTGCTGCCTCGCGCGACGTGTGGGACACGATCGACCTCCTCGGTCTGGTACCTGCGGTGGGGTGACCTGCGGACGGTGACGACGGCGCAGCCGATCGCGATCACACCTGACCCTTCCGTACCCGAGGACGCCCACACCAGACATGCGGGTGTGACCGGCCTCACGACCTCGCTCTCCCGGGGGGTGAGACCGTCCCGAGGCCCCGTGATACGTGCCCGAAACGGTGCGATCATGGCCAGATGACCGGTCATGGGACGCGTGGGGCTGCCGCGTGAGCGACGACTCAGACGTCCAGCGGGGCGGCCGGCGCACGGTGCGTGGCTTCGGGCCGGCCCTGCTGCTCACCGTGGTCGGTGCCCTGGTGCCCGGGTCCGCCTTCCTGGCCACCGGACGGCGACGCCTCGGTGCGGTGGTCGTCGTGGTGTTCATGGTGCTGCTCGGCGCAGTGGCCTACCTGGCCACCACGGGCCTGCGCGACGTGATCCAGGTGGCCGTCGACTCCGCGGCCCTGCGGTGGGTGGTCGGCGGCATCATCGCCCTCGCGGTGGCGTGGCTGCTCGTCGTCCTGATCGGTTACGCCCTGCTGTTGCCACGCCGCACCCGGGGCTGGCAGCACGTGGTCGGTGCGGTCGTTGTGCTGGCTCTCTGTGCGGCGGTGGTCGTCCCCGCCGCGTGGGCGGTTCGCATCGCCAACGCCCAGGCCGAGCTGCTCGACAGCGTGTTCGCCGACCGGGACAGCGCCACCGTCACCGACTCGCCCGACGGGGCCGACCCGTTCGGCGACCGGGAGGAGGTCAACTTCCTGCTGCTGGGCGGGGACGGCGGCGAGGGTCGCGACGGGGTCCGCACCGACACGGTGATCGTCGCCAACGTGCAGACCGACACCGGCGAGACCACGCTGTTCAGCCTGCCCCGCAACCTGCAGGAACTGCCCTTCCCCGAGGACAGCCCGCTGGGCGAGGTGTACCCCGACGGGTTCGACGCCGGGAGCGAAAGCGAGAGCCTGCTCAACGCCGTCTACCGCAACGGCCCGGCCTGGTACCCCGACGTCCTGGGCCCCACCGACGACCCGGGCGCCGACTTCCTGAAGCTCGGCGTGGGCGAGGCGCTCGGCCTGCAGATCGACTACTACGTGCTGGTCAACCTGGACGGCTTCAGCCGGCTGGTCGACGCGCTCGGCGGCATCGACGTGAACGTGAACTACTACGTGCCGATCGGGGGCGAGCCCACGCTCGAGATCCTGCCCGACGACTACATCGAGCCGGGCCCGGACCAGCACATGGACGGCGAGCGCGCACTCGACTACGCCCGTGGCCGGTTCGGCCTCACCGACTACCAGCGGATGGACCGCCAGCGGTGCGTGATCAGCGAGATCGTCGAGGCCGCCGATCCGATGACCCTGCTCAGCCGGTTCCAGCAGCTGGCCGCGACCACGCAGGACATCGTCTCCACCGACGTGCCGCAGTCCCGGCTGGACGACCTGGTCGACCTGGCGTTCAAGGTGAAGGACGCCGAGATCCGCAGCGTCGTCTTCGACGACACGGTGATCGACCCGGCCTACCCGGACTACGACCGGATCCGGACGCTGGTGCAGCAGGCGCTGGGCAACTCGTCGGACACCCCGTCCGCGGACACCTCGCCGGCCCCGAGCACCCCGGCCGAGAGCACCCCGGCCGAGGAGGACGCGACCGAGGACGGGGCTGCGCCGTCCCCCACGTCGTCGGCCGGCGCGACCAGCGCCGCGCCGGCGGAGCCGGACCCGGCCGCCGAGGTCAGCGACGCCTGCGCCTACGACCCGGCGCAGGCGCGGGCCGCCCGCGCGGAGGGGGAGCCCCCGACCCGCAACGGCTGACGCCGTCAGCCGGCCAGCACGACCAGCAGGGTCCGCGGGCCGTGTACGCCCTCGACCCGCTGGAGCTCGATGTCGCTGGTGGCCGAGGGGCCGCTGACCATGGTGAGCGGGCGCAGCGGGTCCAGCCGGGCCAGCCCCTCGGGCACGCTGCCCACCACCTGGTCGGCGGTCACCACGCAGACCAGGCAGTCCGGCAACAGCGACAGCGCCCGCCGCCCGCAGGCCGGTGAGCCGTCGAGCACCAGGGTGCCGGTCTCGGCGATCGCCACCGCCACCGCGGTGACCGAGGCGGCCCGGTCGGCGAGCTGCACCGCGGGGCGGTCGTCGTCGACGTCGCAGCCGGTCGGCCGCCAGTCCCCGGCCAGCCCGGGGGCGACGACGACGTCGCCGGCCGCCCACCCGGCACCCAGTCCCTGGTCCAGGGCGGCCCGCACGGTGGCGCCGACCTCGGCGGGGGAGCAGCGCAGCACCGTGGCCCGGTAGTCCTCCACCCGGTCGACCAGCAACTCCAGCAGCTCCGGGTCGCCGGCCGGGCGGCCGTCGGTCAGCCGGTAGTCGCGGACCACCTCGTCGGGCGTCGTCCGGTCCGCGCCCAGGGCCTGGCGCACCCGGGACAGCACCTCGTCGCGCGCGCTCACCGTCGTCCTCCCGTCGTGTTGCACGTGGAACGTCGGCACGGGGAGCCCTGCCCGGTCACGACCCGTGCTCCCGGACCCAGGACTCCACGAACGTCTCCTTCGGCGGGGTGGGCAGGTCGCGGCTGCGGGTCCAGCCGGAGACCGGCGGGGGCAGGGCGTTGGGCAGCGTGGGCCTCCCGCGGGCGATCAGCCGGCCCAGCCGGGACGCCCGCTGGGCCAGGTGCCACAGCCGGGGGTGCGACATGACCTTCGCCAGACCGCGGAAGGCGACCGCCTCCGCGGTCGGCCGCTCCTGGGCCTCGACGTGCTCGCCGCGCAGGTGCACCAGGATCGAGGGGATGTCGATCGCCACCGGGCAGACGTCGTAGCAGGCGCCGCAGAGCGAGGAGGCGAACGGCAGGGAGGCGTTGTCCTCCACCCCGGTCAGCATCGGCGAGAGGACCGCACCGATCGGCCCCGGGTAGACGGAGCCGTAGGAGTGCCCGCCGGCCCGCTCGTACACCGGGCAGACGTTCAGGCAGGCCGAGCAGCGGATGCAGTGCAGTGCCTCGCGGCCCACCTCGTCGGCGAGGACCGCGGTACGGCCGTTGTCCAGCAGCACCAGGTGGAACTCCTGCGGCCCGTCCCCGGGGGTCACGCCGGCCCACGTCGAGGTGTAGGGGTTCATCCGCTCGCCGGTGGAGGAGCGCGGCAGCAGCTGCAGGAAGACCTCGAGGTCGCGCCAGGTGGGCACCACCTTCTCGATGCCCATGACGGTGATCAGGGTCTCCGGCAGGGTCAGGCACATCCGCCCGTTGCCCTCGCTCTCCACCACGGTGAGCGTGCCGGTCTCGGCGACGGCGAAGTTCGCGCCGCTGACGGCCACCCGGGCGCGGAGGAACCGTTCGCGCAGGTGGGTGCGGGCGGCCATCGCCAGCTGGCGGGGGTCGTCGGTGAGGTCGGGGTCGACGCCGGGGATGGTGCGGGCGAAGATCTCCCGGATCTCGGCGCGGTTCTTGTGGATCGCCGGCACCAGGATGTGCGACGGCTTGTCCTCCCCCAGCTGCACGATCAGCTCGGCCAGGTCGGTCTCGAAGACGTCCAGCCCGGCGGCCTCCAGCGCCTCGTTCAGGCCGATCTCCTGGGTGGCCATCGACTTGACCTTGACCACCTCGGTGGTGCCGGTGGCCTGCACCAGCCGGGTGACGATCTCGTTGGCCTCGTTCGCGTCCCGGGCCCAGTGGACGACGCCGCCGCGGGCGGTGACCTGGCGTTCCAGCTCCTCGAGGTGCTCGTCGAGCCGGGCCATCGTCGCGGCCTTCAGCGCCCGGCCGGCCTCGCGCAGCTGCGCCCAGTCGGGCAGCTCGTCGACCACCTTGGCCCGCTTGCCGCGGATGGTGCTGGTGGCGTGGCCCAGGTTGGCCCGCAGCTGCCCGTCGCGCAGGGCCCCGCGGGCGGCGTCCGGGAAGGACTGGTCGCCGCGCAGGTGCCCCACTCCGCGGGGAGCGGTGGGCAGGCCGAGGAAGGTCGGGGCCTTCGGCGGGACGGTGGCGGTCATGCCGACACCGCCGGGGCGGTCTGCTGGTCGGGGGTCACTGCTTCCTCCGTCGAGGCGAGGATCTCGGCCAGGTGCACCGTGCGGGTGCCGGCCCGGAGCCGGGAGAGGCCGCCGCCGATGTGCATCAGGCAGGAGGCGTCCCCGGCGGTGCAGACCTCGGCGTGCGTGCCCAGGACGTTGGCCATCTTGTCGGTGAGCATCGCGGTGGAGGTGTCGGCGTTCTTCACCGCGAAGGTGCCGCCGAAGCCGCAGCACTGCTCGGCGCCGGGCAGCTCGACCAGCTCCAGCCCGCGCACCGCCCGCAGCAGCTGGTAGGGCCGGTCGCCCACCTTCAGCAGCCGCAGTGAGTGGCAGGTCGGGTGGTAGGTGACCCGGTGCGGGTAGTAGGCGCCGACGTCGGTCACCCCGAGCACGTCCACCAGGAACTGGGACAGCTCGTAGGTGCGCCCGGCCAGCTCCTCCGCCTCGTCGGCGAGCCGGTGCTCACCGGCCCGGCGGGCGACCGCGGCCTGCTGGTGGTGGATGGAGGCCACGCAGGACCCCGACGGCGCCACGATCGCCTCGGCGCCGGCGAAGGCCCGCACGTGGTTGGCGACGATCGGCACCGCCTCCCGGCGGTACCCGGTGTTGACGTGCATCTGCCCGCAGCAGGACTGCCCCGGCGGGACCACGACCTCGTGTCCGAGCCGCTGCAGCAGCGTGGCGGTGGCCCGGGCCACCGAGGGGGTCAGGGTGTCCACCAGGCAGGTGGCGAAGAGCGCGACCTTCACGGGCGGCTCCTCCTCTCAGCTCGCGACGGTCGGGCGGAGTCGCCGGACCGTGCTGGACTCGCGGACGACGAGCATCGGCTCGAAGACGGGTTGGTCGTGCTGGTGGCCCTCGCCCGCAGCCTCGTCCAGCAACAGCTCCGCCGCGCGGCGACCGAGTTCCTGGCGGGGCTTGCGGACCGAGGTCAACGGGACGGCGGCGGCCGCGGCGTAGTCGATGTCGTCGTAGCCGACGATGGCGAAGTCGTCGGGCACCCGGACCTGGTGCCGCACCATCTCCTGGAGCACCCCCATCGCCAGCAGGTCGTTCGCGCAGACGGCGGCGGTGGGGCGCTGCCCGGCGGGCAGGCCGATGATGCGGGACGCGGCCTCGCGGCCACCGGCGACGGTGAGCGTCCCGGGGGTGATGACGGCGAGCGCATCGTCGGACCCGGTGCCCTCGCGGACAGCGGCGACGACCCCCTGGTACCGCTCCTGCAGCTGGGGCAGCCCCTCGGGGCCGCCGATGAAGGCGATCCGGCGGTGCCCGCTCTCGAGCAGGTGGCCGGCGGCCAGCCGGCCGCCGAGGACGTCGTCGACGGCCACAGCACACTGGTCGGGGCCGGGTGCGCGGCGGTCGAGCAGCACGACCGGGACGCCGCGTTGCCGCAGCGTCTCGATCTGCGGGGAGAGCTCCGCGGTCGGGGTGAGCACGACCCCCCGCACCCGCTGCTCGGTGAGCACCTCCAGGTGGGCGGCCTCCTTGGCCGGCCGGCCGTCGGAGTTGCACAAGATCACCGACAGCCCCTGCGCGTTGGCCACCTCTTCGACCCCGCGGGCGACGTCGGTGAAGAACGGGTTGGCGATGTCCAGCACGACCAGCCCGATGGTGCGGCTGCGGCCGGCCCGGAGGTGGCGGGCCGACTCGTTGCGCACGAAGCCCAGCGCGGTGATCGCGCTCAGCACGCGTTCCCGCGTCCCGGGGCTGACCGTGTCGGGCCGGTTGAGGACGTTGCTGACCGTGCCGACCGAGACCCCGGCGTGGACGGCGACGTCGCGGATGCTGGCGGTCAGCGCTGCCCCCTCGGTTCCCGGCCGGCCCGTTGACCGCTCGCACTGAGCATCCTACTGTGGCCCACAGCACCTTGTGAATCGTTTCAGCGAGGAGGGCTCGTGCCCCGCGTCTGCTTCACCCTCCAGGTCCGGCCCGACCGGCTCGAGGAGTACCGCGCGCGGCACGCCGCCGTGTGGCCGGAGATGCTCCGCGCGCTCCGGGACGCCGGCTGGCGCGACTACCAGCTCTTCCTGCGCGACGACGGCCTGCTCGTCGGCACCGTGGTGACCGACGACCTCGACGCCGCCCAGGCCGCCGTGGACGCCGCCGCGGTCAGCGCCCGCTGGGAGGCCGAGATGGCCCCCTTCTTCGAGACCGGGGACGGCCGCGGCAAGTCCTCACTCGACCTCGTCTTCGACCTCGACGCCCAGCTGCGGGCCGCCGGGGAGCACCCCACGACGAACGGAGAGACCCCGTGACCACCGACCCCAGCGCCCAGGACCTCCGCGCCCGGGCGCTCGCCGCCCTGGCCGAGCAGACCATCGAGCTGCCCTCCTGGGCGTTCGGCAACGCCGGCACCCGGTTCAAGGTCTTCAGCACCCCCGGCGTCCCGCGCGACCCGTTCGAGAAGATCAGCGACGCCGCCCAGGTGCACCGGCACACCGGCGTCGCCCCGCGGGTCTCGCTGCACATCCCGTGGGACCTCGTCGACGACTTCGGGAAGCTGGCCGAGCACGCCACCGACGAGGGCGTCTCGATCGGCGCGATCAACTCGAACCTGTTCCAGGCCGACGAGTACAAGCTCGGGTCGCTGACCCACGCCGACCCGGCCGTGCGGGCCAAGGCCGTGGCCCACCACGTGCAGTGCATCGACGTCATGCGGGCCACCGGCTCCACCGACCTGAAGATCTGGCTGCCCGACGGCACCAACTACCCGGGCCAGGACGACATCACCGACCGCCAGGAGCGGCTCGCGGAGTCACTGCAGCAGATCTACGCCGAGCTGGACCCCGAGCACCGGCTGATCCTCGAGTACAAGTTCTACGAGCCGTACTTCTACACGATGGACATCCCCGACTGGGGCACCTCGCTGCTGCACTGCCTGGCCCTCGGCGAGCAGGCGAAGGTCGTGCTGGACACCGGCCACCACGCGCCGAACACCAACATCGAGTTCATCGTCGCCCAGCTGCTGCGGGTCGGCCGGCTCGGTGCCTTCGACTTCAACTCCCGCTTCTACGGGGACGACGACCTGATCGTGGGCGCGGCCGACCCGTTCCAGCTGTTCCGGATCATGAACGAGATCGTCCGGGCCGACGCGCTCCGCCCGGACTCCGGCGTCAACTTCATGCTCGACCAGTGCCACAACATCGAGCCGAAGATCCCCGGCCAGATCCGCTCGGTGATGAACGTCCAGGAGGCCACCGCCAAGGCGCTGCTGGTCGACCGCGAGGCGCTGCGGACGGCGCAGCGCAGCGGTGACGTGCTCGGCGCGAACGGCGCGCTGATGGACGCCTACAACACCGACGTCCGCCCGCTGCTCGCCGAGCTGCGCGAGTCCCAGGGCCTGCCCGCCGACCCGTACGCCGCCTACGCCCGCTCCGGCCACCAGGAGCAGATCGCCACCGAGCGCGTGGGGGGCCAGCAGGCCTCCTGGGGCGCCTGAACGACGACGAAGGACGACGAGATGACGAACCCCGTGGTCAGTGACCTGCTCGCCCGCTCCAACCGGCTGGGCGAGGACCCGCGCAACACCAACTACGCCGGCGGCAACACCTCCGCGGCCGGCACCGAGACCGACCCGGTGACCGGGCAGCCGGTCGAGCTGCTCTGGGTGAAGGGCTCCGGCGGCGACCTCGGCACGCTGAAGGAACCCGGCCTGGCCGTCCTCCGGCTGGACCGGCTGCGCTCGCTGGTCGACGTCTACCCCGGCGTCGACCGCGAGGACGAGATGGTCGCCGCGTTCGACTACTGCCTGCACGGCCGCGGCGGGGCCGCGCCGAGCATCGACACCGCGATGCACGGGCTGGTCCGCGCTGCGCACGTCGACCACCTGCACCCCGACTCCGGCATCGCGCTGGCCACCGCCGCCGACGGCGAGGCGCTGACCCGGGAGTGCTTCGGCGACCGCGTGGTCTGGGTGCCGTGGCGCCGTCCCGGGTTCCAGCTGGGGCTGGACATCGCCGAGATCGCGGAGAAGAACCCGCAGGCCATCGGCGCCGTCCTGGGCGGGCACGGCATCACCGCCTGGGCCGACACCAGCGAGCAGTGCGAGGCCAACTCGCTGGAGATCATCCGGACGGCGGAGCGGTTCCTCGCCGAGCGCGGCCGGCCGCAGCCCTTCGGTGTGCCGCTGCCCGGGTACGAGGCGCTGCCGGAGGCCGAGCGACGGGCCAAGGCGGCTGCCCTCTTCCCGGTGGTCCGCGGCCTGGCCTCGACCGACAAGCCGCAGGTCGGGCACCTCACCGACTCCGACGTCGTGCTGGACTTCCTCGCCTCCGCCGAGCACCCGCGGCTGGCGGCGCTGGGCACCTCCTGCCCCGACCACTTCCTGCGCACCAAGGTGCGCCCGCTGGTGGTCGACCTACCGGCGTCCGCCCCGGTCGAGGACGTCGTCGCCCGGCTGGAGGAGCTGCACGAGGCCTACCGCGCCGACTACGCGGCCTACTACTCCCGGCACGCGGGCCCGGACTCCCCCGCCATGCGCGGCGCGGACCCGGCGATCGTGCTGGTGCCCGGTGTCGGCATGTTCAGCTTCGGGGCGAACAAGCAGACCGCCCGGGTCGCCGGTGAGTTCTACGTCAACGCGATCAACGTGATGCGCGGCGCCGAATCGGTCTCCACCTACGCGCCGATCGACGAGAGCGAGAAGTTCCGGATCGAGTACTGGGCGCTGGAGGAGGCCAAGCTCGCCCGGATGCCGAAGCCCAAGCCGCTGGCCACCCGGGTCGCGCTGGTCACCGGCGCGGCGAGCGGGATCGGCAAGGCGATCGCCCAGCGGCTGGCCGCCGAGGGCGCCTGCGTCGTCGTCGCCGACCTGGACCTCGCCAAGGCCACCGACGCCGCTGCGGAGATCGGCTCGGCCGACGTCGCCGTGGGCGTGGCGGCCGATGTCAGCGACGCCGAGGCGGTGGCCGCGGCGTTCCGGGCGGCCGTGCTGGCCTTCGGCGGGGTCGACCTGGTGGTCAACAACGCCGGCCTGTCGATCTCCAAGCCGCTGCTGGAGACCACCGAGGCCGACTGGGACCTGCAGCACGACGTGATGGCCAAGGGCTCGTTCCTGGTCTCCCGCGAGGCGGCCCGGATCATGATCGAGCAGGGCATGGGCGGCGACGTCGTCTACATCTCCAGCAAGAACGCGGTCTTCGCCGGCCCGAGCAACATCGCCTACTCCTCGACCAAGGCCGACCAGGCCCACCAGGTGCGGCTGCTGGCCGCCGAGCTCGGCGAGCACCAGATCCGGGTCAACGGCATCAACCCCGACGGCGTCGTCCGCGGGTCGGGGATCTTCGCCGGCGGCTGGGGCGCCAAGCGGGCCGCGGTCTACGGCGTCCCGGAGGAGGAGCTGGGCCAGTTCTACGCCCAGCGCACCCTGCTCAAGCGCGAGGTGCTGCCCGACCACGTCGCCGACGCCGTCTTCGCGTTGACCGGCGGCGAGCTCACCCGGACGACCGGCCTGCACGTCCCGGTCGACTCCGGCGTCGCCGCCGCCTTCCTCCGCTGACGTGGGGGCCAAGATCGCGACTTTGGCCCCGAGGGGGACGACGTGAGCCGGGAGCTGACGCTCGCCGCTGTCGACCTCGGGGCCTCCAGTGGCCGGGTGATGACGGCGCGGGTCGGGCCCGGGCGGTTGGAGCTGCACGAGGTCAACCGGTTCGCCAACCGGCCGGTCCGGGTCGCCGGCACGTTGCACTGGGACGTGCTGGCGCTCCACGGCGGGGTGCTCGACGGCCTGCGGACCGCCGGCCGCGACGCCGGGCCGCTGGACGGCGTGGGCATCGACAGCTGGGCGGTCGACGTCGGGCTGCTCGACGGCGACGGCGCGCTGCTGGGCAACCCGGTGCACTACCGGGACGCCCGGCACGCCACCGCCGTCCCCGGGGTGCACGAACTGGTGTCACCGGCCGAGCTCTACGGGGTCAACGGCCTGCAGCACCTGCCGTTCAACACGGTGTTCCAGCTCGCGGCGATGCGGCAGCTGGCCGGGTTCGGGCTGGCCCGGCGGGCGCTGCTGATCCCCGACCTGCTGGCGTACTGGCTCACCGGCGCCGTCGGGGCCGAGCTCACCAACGCGTCCACCACCGGGCTGCTGGACGCCACCACCCGGCAGTGGTCGACCGACCTCATCGACCGGCTCCGCCTCCCGCACGAGCTGTTCCCGCCGTTGCGGCAACCCGGGGACCGACTCGGTGAGCTCACCGGTGACGTGCTCGCCGAGACCGGGTTGAGCGGGCCGGTCCCGGTGACGGCGGTCGGCTCGCACGACACCGCATCGGCGGTGGTCGGCGTCCCGGCGGTGTCCGACCGGTTCGCCTACGTCTCGTGCGGCACCTGGTCGCTGGTCGGCGTCGAGCTCGGCGCCCCGGTGCTCACCGACGCCAGCCGGGCGGCCGGCTTCACCAACGAGCTGGGGGTGGACGGAACGGTCCGTTACCTGCGCAACGTGATGGGGCTGTGGCTGCTGCAGGAGTCCTTGCGCACCTGGCAGTCGGCCGGCCTGCCGGCCGACCTCACCGAACTGCTGCACGCCGCGGCCCGGGAGCCGGCCTTCGGCGCGGTCGTCGACTGCGACGACGACCGTTTCCTGCCGCCCGGTGACATGCCGGCCCGGATCGCGGAGGTCTGCCGGGAGACCGGGCAGACGCCGCCGCAGAGCCAGGCGGCCACCGTCCGCTGCATCCTGGACAGCCTGGCGCTGGCCTACCGGCGCGCGGTGCGCCAGGCCGCGGAGCTGTCCGGGCAGGCGGTGGACGTCGTCCACCTGGTCGGCGGCGGCGCCCGCAACACGCTGCTGTGCCAGCTCACCGCCGACGCCTGCGGGCTGCCGGTGCTGGCCGGGCCGGTCGAGGCGGCGGCGCTGGGCAACGTGCTGGTCCAGGCCCGTGCCGGGGGCGCGCTCAGCGGGGGGCTCGCCGAGCTCCGGACGCTGCTGCGGACCACCCAGCAGGTCGTCCGACACACCCCCGCCGCCGGTGCTGAGCAGGCCTGGGCGGTTGCGGAGGCGCGACTGCGCTGATCGTCCGGGAGTCGGGGTCAGCCGCCGAGGATCGGCTCGTAGACCTCCTGGGTGCGGTCGAGCAGCTGCTGGAACTCCTCCGCACCCTGGAACTCCTCCGGCACGTACTCCTCGCCGATCTGCTCGACGACCGCCGGGTCCTCGGACGCCGTCCGGAGGGCGTCCTCCAGCTCGGTGACGATCTCCTCGGGCAGGTCGTCAGGGCCGATCAGCCCGAACGTCGACCCGGACAGCGTCAGCTCCGGGAAGCCGGACTCGGCCAGGGTGGGGGTGTCCGGCAGCCAGGGCAGCGGCTCGGCGGAGGAGACCGCCAGCGGACGGAACTGCCCGGCGTCGATGTTCGCGGTGACGTCGGAGGAGGCGTTGATCAGCACCGCGTCGACGTTGCCGCCCAGCAGGGCGGTGGTCATCTCCGCGTTGCCGTTGAAGGGCACAGCGGTGACCTCGACGTCGTACTCCTCGGCCAGCCGCTGCAGCTCGATCGCCTGCGGGGTGGAGGCGCCGGGCGTGCCGACGTTCAGCGCACCGGGCTGCTGCCGGGCGGCGGCGAAGAGCTCCTCGGCGGTGGCGTACGGCGAGTCCGCGCCGACGGCGAGCACCGACGGCACCTCGCTCATCACCCCGATCGTCGTCACGTCGTCCTTGGTGTAGCCGACCTCGTTGGCCAGCGGGGTGAGGACCAGGGTGCCGGGGGTGGCGAGGGAGAGGGTGTGCCCGTCGGGGTCGGCGCCGATCAGCTCCTGGGTCGCGAGCGCGCCCGAGCCGCCGGGCAGGTTCTCCACCACCACGGTCTGGCCCAGCTGCTCCTCCAGGGAGGCGCCGTAGGCGCGGGCGGTCAGGTCCGTGGGACCGCCGGCCCCGTAGGGCACCAGCAGCCGGATCTCCTCGGTCGGGTACTCGGCGGCCGCGTCGGACGACGTCTCCTCCGCCCCGCCGCAGGCGGTCAGCAGGGCGAGGGCGGTCACGGTGGCGAGGGCGCGGGCGGTGCGGGACAGGGGCATCGTTGCCTCCGGTGGTGGGTGGGACCGGTCAGTGCGGGTCGAGCTCGACGACGTCGTCGGCGAAGGTGAGCCGGGCGGCGGTGACCGACTGCAGCTCGGTGCGGGTCAGCCCCGGGGCCATCTCCCGGACGACGAACCCGACGGGGCCGACGTCGAGGACCGCCAGGTCGGTGTAGACCCGGTCCACCACCCCGGCGGCGGTGAGCGGGTAGGTGCACCGGGGCAGCAGCTTGGGGCGGCCGTCCCGGGTGGTGTGCGTGGTCATCACCAGCACCCGTCGGGCGCCCACGGCCAGGTCCATCGCCCCGCCGACCGCGGGCGGCATGGTGGCGACGTCGGTGATCCAGTTGGCCAGGTCCCCGCCCTCGGAGACCTGGAAGGCGCCGAGCACGGAGATGTCGATGTGCCCGCCGCGCATCATCACGAAGGCGTCGGTGTGGTGGAAGTAGGAGCCCCCGGGCAGCAGGGTGACCGGCTGCTTGCCCGCGTTGATCAGCTCCCGGTCCTCCTCGCCGGGCGCCGGGGCCGGTCCCATCCCCAGGATCCCGTTCTCGCTGTGGTAGACGATCTCCTTGTCCGGGCCGACCACGTCGCCGACCAGGATCGGCATGCCGATCCCCAGGTTCACGTAGGCGCCGTCCGGGATGTCCCGGGCCACCCGGCGGGCCACCGCGACGTCGCTCAGCGGGTCGATCACGACGCCGCCACCTGCACGACCCGGTCCACGAAGATGCCGGGGGTGACCACCGCCTCGGGGTCCAGGTCGCCGAGCTCGACGAACTCCTCGACCTGCACCACCGTCAGCGTCGCGGCGGTGGCCATGGTGGGGCCGTAGTTGCGGGCCGCCTTGCGGTAGACCAGGTTGCCCCACCGGTCGGCCCGGTGTGCCTTGACCAGCGCGACGTCCCCGGGCAGCGGGTGCTCGAACACGTGCGGGCGCCCACCGATGGTGCGCACCTCCTTGCCCTCGGCCAGCAGGGTGTCCGCGCCGGTCGGGGTGAAGAACCCGCCCAGCCCGGCGCCGGCGGCGCGCATCCGCTCGCTGAGCGTGCCCTGGGGCACCAGCTCCAGGCCGATCTCGCCGGCCCGCCACAGCTCCTCGAACCAGATCGAGCCCATCGACCGGGGGTAGGAGCAGACGATCGTGCGGACCCGGCGCTCCCGGATCAGCGCCGCGACGTCGCCCTCCCCCGCCCCGGCGTTGTTGGTGACCACGGTGAGGTCCCGGGCGCCCTGGTCGAGCAGGGCGTGCACCAGCTCCACCGGGACGCCGGAGTCCCCGAAGCCCCCGACCAGCACCGTGGCGCCGTCGGAGATCCCGGCGACGGCGTCGGCGAGGCTGGCCACCCGCTTGTCGATCACCGCGGCCCCTGCCGCCGGTACCAGCGCGGGGACGTCGACGGCGGTGGGGTGAGGGCGGCCCGGACCACCAGCACGTTCGGGCCGGTCGCCGCCAGGGCCGCGGTCAGCTGCTGCTCGAACTCCGGCCCGAAGCCGTCGACGGACTCGGCGGGGACGCCGAAGGAGCGGGCCAGGGCGACGAAGTCCGGGGTGACCAGGTCGACGCCGTGGGTCGGCGTCCCGCTGTGCACCTGGTCGAAGCGGAGCATCCCGTAGCCGCCGTCGTCGACGATCACCACGGTCAGCTCCGGCTGCTCCTGGGCGACCGTCGCGAGCTCGCCGCAGGCGAAGAGGAAACCGCCGTCGCCCACCAGGGCCAGGGTGCGGCCCTGCCCGGCCAGTGCCGCACCCAGCGCCGCCGGGAAGGCGTAGCCGAGCGTGCCCCAGCCCATCGGGAAGGCCAGCCGGCGCGGACCGGGGACCCGGCCGAAGGCCGCGACCCAGTAGCCGGCGATGCACATGTCGGCGACCAGCACCCCGTCCGGCACGGCGACCCGGCCCAGGACGTCGAGCAGCTGGGCGGCCTGCGGTTCGTCGGCCGCCACCAGTTCGCGCACCCGGCTGCCCAGGCGGACCAGCCGTTCCCGCAGCTCGGGCAGGCCCTCGCGCTGGGGGGCGCCGGCGAGGAGCTGGCCGACCACCGCGGTGGCGTCGCCGACCAGGGTGAGGTCGGCCGGGTAGTTCTTGCTCGCGTCGGCGGCGTCGACGTTCACCGCCAGCAGGGTGGGTGGCTGGGGCATCGCCCAGTTCTGGGTGGACAGGCCGTCGAGGTCGCTGCCGACGGCGACCACCAGGTCGGCGTCGTCCCACAGCGCCCCGACGTCGGGCACGTGGGCCAGGCCCGGTGCCAGGCACGGGTGGTCGGGCGGGAGCACGCCGCGGGCGTTGTAGGTGGTGACCACCGGTGCGGCGAGCTGCTCGGCGAGCCGGCCCAGCACCTCACCGGCGCCGCTGCGGAGCGCACCGCCACCCACCCAGAGCAGCGGGCGCCGGGCGGCGGCCAGCAGCTCCAGCGCGCGGGCGACGTCCGCCTCGTGGGCGGGAGCCGGTGGCGGGACGGCCGGGGCGGCCGGCCGGTCGCCGTCCACCGGCGCGCTGAGCAGGTCGGTCGGCACCCCCAGGTACACCGGCCCGGTGGCGGGGGTCAGCGCGACGGCGCCGGCCCGCACCGTCTCCGCACCCAGCTGACCGGCCGAGCCGCAGGTGACCGTCGTCTTGGTGACCGGGGCGAACATCGCGCCCTGGTCCCGGGTCTCGTGCAGTACGCCCCGGTGCACGCCGGGACGGCGCAGCGTGGTGGGGATGTCGGTGGCGACCACCAGCACGGGCACGCCCGATGCCATCGCCTCGCCGGTGGCGCCCAGGGCGTTGGCCGCCCCGGGGCCGGTCGTGACGACGGCGACGCCGAGCCGGCCGGTGGCGCGGGCGTACCCGTCGGCGGCGTAGACCGCGGTCTGCTCGTGCCGCACCCCGACCAGCCGCAGCCCCGCGGCGGCGGCCGCCTCCCAGACCGCCAGGTTGTGTACGCCGGGCAGGCCGAAGACGATCTCCACGCCCAGTTCCTGCAGTGCGGCGACGAGGTCGTCGGCGCCGGTGCGCACGCCGGTCGCCCGCGGCAGGGCCTCAGTCGCCGAGGACATCGCCGAAGGTCTCCTCGGTCTCGACGAACAGCTCGCCCAGGCCGTCAGCGCCGATGAACTCCTCCGGCACGTACCGCTCGTCCAGCGACTCGACGACCTGCGGGTCCTCGGTGGCGCTGCGCAGCGTGTCCTCCAGCGTCTGCACGACCTCCTCCGGCGTGCCGGCCGGGGCGATGACCCCGAAGGTCGTGGTGCTCTGCACCAGCTCGGGGTAGCCGAGCTCGACGAAGGTGGGGGCGTCCACGTAGTCCAGCGGCTCCGGGCTGCCGACGGCCAGCACCCGGAGGTCGCCGGACTCGATCGCGGGCAGGATGTCCTGGGACAGGTTGGCGAAGCCGGCGGTGACGTTCTCCCCCAGCAGCGCGGTCTGCACCTCCGCGTTGCCGTTGA
The DNA here is from genome assembly GCF_026968045.1 of Modestobacter sp. VKM Ac-2977. Taxonomy (GTDB): domain Bacteria; phylum Actinomycetota; class Actinomycetes; order Mycobacteriales; family Geodermatophilaceae; genus Modestobacter. The sequence goes on from NZ_JAPVBQ010000003.1 coordinate 350,811, forward strand.
ACGGGACGACGGTGAGCGGGACGTCGTAGAGCTCGGTGATCCGCTGGGTCTCCGCGGCGTGGGTGTTCGTGGCCCCGGGGGTGCCGACCGTGACCGCCTGGGGGTCCTCCCGGGCGGCCTCGAAGAGGTCCTCCAGTGACTGGTACGGCGAGTCGGCCGGGACGAGGATCCCCGAGGGCACCTGGGTGACCACGCCGACCGGCGCGAAGTCCTCCCGGGTGTAGCCGACCTCGTTGGACAGGTAGTTGAGCACCGCCGTGGGCAGCGCCGTCATCGACAGCGTGTAGCCGTCGGCCTCGGCGTTGATGAGCTGCTGGTAGGCGGTGGCGCCGGAGGCCCCGGGCGCGTTCTCCACGACGACGGCCTGGTCGAGCTCGCTCTCCATGTGCGCCGCCAGCGCCCGGGCGGCGATGTCGGTCGGGCCGCCGGCGGTGTAGGGCACCAGCAACCGGATGTCCTCGGTCGGGTAGTCCTCCGACGCCCCGGCGGCCTCGGTGTTCTCCTCCGTGCCGCCGCAGCCGGTCAGGGCGACGCCGGTGGCGAGCAGGACGGCGAGGGTGCGGCGCGTGGTCATCGTTCTCCTGGGGTGGTGGAGGTGGAGCCCGAGGGCTCGTCGGTGGTCGAGTCGGCGCCGGGGCTGCCCTCGGCGGCCACCTGCCGGTCGGCGTCCGGGGACGACTCGTCGGTCTCGTCGACGTCGGCGGGGTCGACCCGGCCGAAGACCGCCTTGCGCCGCCGGCTGGTGATCGCGCTGACGATGATGATCAACGCCATGAAGGCGAACATGCCGCCGGAGATCGGGCGGGTGACGAAGATGTCGAGGTCGCCACCGGAGAGCAGCATCGACTGCCGGAAGGCCCGCTCGAGGATCGACCCGAGCACGAAGGCGAGCACCAGTGGGCCCGGCTCGAAGCCGGTCTTCTTCATCAGCCAGCCGATGATCCCGAAGACCAGCACGACCCACATGTCGAACGCGCTGTTGTTGACCGAGAAGACGCCGGCCATGGTGACCAGCAAGGCGAACGCGGCGAGGATGCCGGCCCGCACCCGGAGCATCTGGATGAAGATCCCGACCAGCGGGATGTTCAGCGCCAGCAGCATCATGTTGCCGATCACCATCGAGGCGATGACGCCCCAGAAGATCTCCGGCTCATCCTGGATCAGCTGCGGCCCCGCGACGATGTTCTGCTGGGCCAGGGCGCCGAAGATCAGTGCCAGCACCACGTTGGGCGGGATGCCCAGGGTGAGCAGCGGGATGAACGCCGAGGTGGAGGAGGCGTTGTTCGCCGTCTCCGGGCCGGCGACCCCCTCGATGGCGCCCTTGCCGAAACGGCTGGGGTCCTTGGCCCGGCGCTTCTCCATCGCGTAGGAGGCCAGCGAGGAGACCACCCCGCCGCCGCCGGGCAGCACCCCGATCACGAAGCCGAGCAGCGAGCCCCGGCCGATCGCGCCGGAGGAGTCGCGGAAGTCCTTCCGGGTCGGCCAGATGCCCTTGATCTTGGAGGTGACCGCCTGGACCTTCTCGGTCCGCTCCAGGCTGTGGATGATCTCCCCGACACCGAACAGGCCCATCGCCACCGCGACGAAGTCCAGGCCGTTGAACAGCGCCACCTCGCCGAAGGTGAAGCGCGCCGTGCCGGTGATCGGGTCCAGGCCGACCGTGGCCAGCAGCAGCCCCAGGGCGGCCATGCACAGGCTCTTCAGCACCGAGCCGGTGCCCAGGTAGGTGACCAGCAGGATGCCCAGGATGGTCAGCGCGACGTACTCCGGCGGCCCGAAGGAGACCGCCAGGTCGGCCAGCGGCGGCGCCAGCAGGATCATCCCGATCACCGAGACCGTGCCGCCGATGTACGAGCCGATGGCGGCGATGCCCAGCGCCGGCCCGGCCCGGCCCTGCTTGGCCATCTGGTAGCCGTCGAAGGTGGTCACCACCGACGCCGCCTCGCCGGGCAGCCGCAGCAGCACCGAGGTGATCGTGCCGCCGTACATCGAGCCGTAGTAGATGCCGGCCAGCAGGATGATCGCGGTCACCGGCTCGAGCGTGTAGGTGATCGGCAGCAGCAGGGCGATCGACGCCGTCGGCCCGAGGCCGGGCAGCACCCCGATGACGGTGCCGATCAGCACGCCGAGGAAGACGTACAGCAGGTTGGTCGGGGTCAGGGCCACGGAGAAGCCCTGCAGGATGCCGTTCCAGCTGTCCACGTCAGCCCCCGATCACGGCGTCGACGAGGCCGTCGGGGAAGGGCACGCCGAGCAGCTCGACGAACAGCAGGTACATCACGGCCGTGCCGCCGACGGCCAGCCCCAGCGTCCAGCGCCAGGTCTCCCCGCCGAAGACCCGCAGCCACAGCACCAGCATCAGGAACGCCGAGACGACGAAGCCGAAGGTCTGGAACAGCAGGATGAAGACCCCGAGGCTGACCAGCCCGGCGATGATCCGCACCGTGCCGCGGGTCCATGGCTCGTAGTCCTCGGCCGGGTCGATGAGGACCAGGACGGCTGCGGTGCCGGTCAGCAGCAGCGAGACGATGAAGGGCCACAGCCCCGGCCCCGGGGCCGTGAGCTCGCCCAGGCCCAGCCGGCGGGAGCCGATGACCGCGGCCACCCCGAAGGCGAGGAGCAGCAGGGGCGCGATCCGGTGCAGCTGCCGCCACCGGTGCCCCCGGTCGGCCGTCCCCTCGGTGGGGGCGCGGGACGCAGATGTCGAGCCGTGCACGTGCTCACCTCGTCCTCGTTGACGCCGCGTGTGAGGCAGGACACTAGGGCCGGCTTTGAGAGTGGTCCAATACGGAATGACCCGCTGATCGAGATCGGCTGTGCATGAATGGTGGAGGGGTTCGATGGAGCTGCGACACCTGCGCGCGTTCGCCGCCGTGGCCGGGGAGCTGCACTTCGGGCGGGCGGCGCTCCGGCTGCACACCGCCCAGCCCGCGCTCAGCCAGCAGATCAAGCACCTCGAGCAGGACGTCGGCACGCTGCTGCTGGAGCGGACCACCCGGCAGGTGCGGCTGACCGCGGCGGGCGTGGTCTTCCTGGAGCACGTGCACCGGGTGCTGGCCGAGGTCGACCGGGCGCGGGAGTCGGTGCTGGCCACGGAGCGGGGCGCGCGCGGCGAGATCCGGGTCGGGGTGACCGGGGCGATCACCTGGCGGCTGCTCCCGCGGATGGCCCGCGCCTACCGCCAGCGCTACCCCCTGGTGCGGCTGGACCTGCACCCGGCGGTGTTCAGCGGCACCCAGGTGAGCTCGTTGCTGGACGGCCGGATCGACGTCGGGTTCCTCCGCGCGCCGGTGCCCGACGGGCCACTGGCCAGCCGGGTCATCCTCAACGAGCCGCTGATGGCCGTGCTGCCGCTGGACCACCCGCTCGCCGGCGAGGACGCCGTGGACCTGGCGGACCTCTCCGGCGAGGCCTTCGTCACCTATCCCTCGCGGCACGGCTCCGCACTGCGCGACGCGGCGGTGCACGCCTGCTTCTCGGCCGGGTTCACCCCGCGGGTCGTCCAGGAGGCGCCGGACACCCACACGGTGGTCGCCCTGGTCGGTGCCGCCGTGGGGGTGACGCTGATGCCCGCGTCGGCCGAGCAGCTCCAGCTGGAGGGGGTGGTCTTCCGCCCGATCGCGGGAGGTGTCGACGTGCGGGTGCCGATCGCGCTGGCCTGGCGACGGGAAGACCCCTCCCCGGTGCTGGCCGGGTTCCTGGCCACTGCCGAGGAGGTGCTGCCCAGCCCGCCACCAGATGCTCGGTGACCGGCGCCGTCCCCCGCTGTGGACGGCGCCGGTCACCGGGGCTCACTCCTGCAGGATCGGGCCGTACGTCTCGACGATCTCGTCGATCCGGTCGGCGAAGGCATCCGTGCCGATGAACTCGTCGGGCACGTACTCCTCGCCGAGCCGCTCCATCACGTCGGGCTGCTCCAGGCAGTCGTTGACCGTCGTCTCCAGGGTGGTGACGACGTCCTCGGGCGTGCCGGCCGGGGCTGCGAGGCCGAACACCGACACGCTGTTGGTCAGCTCCGGGAAGCCCGACTCGGCCAGCGTGGGCACGTCCTCGAGGTAGTCGACCTGCTCGGCGGGGCTCACCGCCAGCGGCACGAACTCGCCGGCGTCGATGTTCGCCAGCACGTCCTCCGAGGCGTTGATGAAGACGGCGTCCACGTTGCCGCCGAGCAGGGCCGTGGTCATCTCGGCGTTGCCGGTGAACGGCACCGCGGTCAGCTGGACGTCGTACTCCTCGGCCAGCCGCTGCAGCTCCATCGCCTGGGACGTCGTCGCCCCCGGGACGCCGACGTTGAGCTGGCCGGGGTTCTCCTCGGCGTACTGGAAGAAGGCCTCGGCATCGGCGTACTCGGAGTCCGCGCCGACCGCGAGGACGGAGGGGATCTCGGTGACGGCGGCGATCGGGACGTAGTCCTCGTTGGTGTAGCCGACGTCCTGCTGGAGCGGGTTGGTCGCGGTGGCCGGGACGGCGATCAGCGACAGGCTGTAGCCGTCGTTGCCGCCGGCCAGCATCGCCTGCATGCCGAGCGACCCGGAGGCGCCGGGACGGTTCTCCACCACGACGGTCTGGCCGAACTCCGTGGTCAGGCAGTCGCCGATCGTCCGTGCGGCCAGGTCGGTCGGGCCGCCCGCGGCGTAGGGCACGTAGAGGGTGATGTCGTCGGTCGGGTAGTTCGCCGCCGCGGCGTCGTCCCCACCACCTCCCGTCGCGGGCTCGTCCTCGGCGCCGCCGCAGCCGGCGAGGGTGAGTGCGGATGCGGCGAGGAGTGCGGGAACGGTGAGCCGGCGTCGTTGCATCGGTTACCTCCGTCGTGAGCATGGGCAGTGGCCTGGCTCACTGTGCCCTGCCTCCCGAGGGGTCGCCCGGCCGCTGGATCACGGTCGGGCAACGATCCCGAGGACCGTGTGAGTGAGTTCATTCGCCAGACGTCCAAGACGACTGGCAGAGTGCCGCCATGGCTGCCGTGTCGTCGCCCCCCGCCCTGCACGTCAAGCCCGGCACGGAGTGGGCCGCGGTCCTCGGCCGTGCCGCAGAGCTCGCCCCCGAGGCGTTCGGCACCGACCGGCTGCACAACCTCGTGGACGGCGCCTGGCGACCGATCGGCAGCCCCGAGCCGCTGGTGACCCCGGTCGACGGCACCAAGCTCATCGGTCTCCCCCGCCTGTCGGCCGGCGAGGCGCAGCACGCCGTCCTGGCCGCGGCGGCCGCCCACCGTGAGTGGGCGCAGACCCCGCTCGCCGAGCGCAAGGCCCGGGTCGCCGCCGCCGTCGAGGCGATGGCCGCCGCCCGCGACGAGCTCGCGCTGCTGCTGGCCTGGGAGATCGGCAAGCCGTGGAAGCTGGCCTGCGCCGACGTCGACCGGGCGCTGGACGGCGTCCGCTGGTACGTCGAGGAGATCGACACCATGCTCGGCGACCGGGCGCCGCTGGCCGGCCCGGTGTCCAACATCGCCAGCTGGAACTACCCGATGTCGGTGCTGGTGCACGCCGAGCTGGTGCAACTGCTGGCCGGCAACGCGGTGCTGGCCAAGACGCCGTCGCAGGGCGGTGCGGCCTGCCTGACCCTGGCCCACGCGCTGATGGCCCGGGAGGGGCTGCCGGTCACCCTGCTCTCCGGCGGCGGTGCGGAGCTGTCCAGCGTGCTGGTGCGCTCCCCGGAGATCGGCGCACTGGCCTTCGTCGGCGGCCGCTCCAACGGCGGGAAGGTCGCCGCCGACCTGCTGGACACCGGCAAGCGGCACATGCTCGAGCAGGAGGGGCTCAACGCCTGGGGGATCTGGGAGTTCTCCGACTGGGCCGGGCTGGCCGCACACCTCAAGAAGGGCTTCGAGTACGGCAAGCAGCGGTGCACCGCCTACCCGCGCTACGTCGTCCAGCGGGAGCTCGTCGACCAGTTCCTGGCCACCTACCTGCCGGTCGTGCAGTCGCTCCGCTTCGGGCACCCGCTGGCCGTCGAGGCCGACGGCGACGACCTCCCGACGCTGGACCTCGGGCCGGTGATCAGCGCGGCCAAGGCCCAGGAGCTCGGCCGCCAGGTGGACGACGCGATGCACCGGGGCGCGGTGCCGCTGTACCGGGGCAGCCTCTCCGACGGCCGGTTCATCACCGGCCAGGACACCTCCGCCTACGTGGCACCCGCGGCGCTGCTCTCCCCCGCCGGCGCGAGCTCCCTCATGCACGCCGAGCCGTTCGGGCCGATCGACACCATCGTCGTCGTCGACTCCGAGGCGGAACTGCTGGCCCAGATGAACGCCTCCAACGGCGCGCTGGTCGCCAGCCTGGCCTGCGACGACGAGGAGAAGGCCCGCCGGCTGGCCCGGGAGGTGCAGGCGTTCAAGGTCGGCATCAACAAGCCCCGCTCCCGCGGCGACCGGGCGGAGCCGTTCGGTGGCCGGGGCGCGTCCTGGCTGGGCTGCTTCGTCGGCGGCGAGCTGCTGGTGCAGGCGGTCACCCAGGGCGCGGAGAACGAGCTGCTGTACGGCAACTTCCCGGAGCACTCGCGGTACCCCGCTGCGATCTGAACGCCCCGCTCAGGCGCTCTGCCGGACCACCAGCTCGGAGGGGAACAGGGTGACCGGGGTGCGGTCCCGGTCGATCAGGCTGCCCGCCGCGCGGGCGGCGATCTGCTCGACCGGGTGCGTCGCCGTGGTCAGCGTCGGCCCGCTGAAGGCCGCCAGCGGCAGGTCGTCGAAGCCGGTCACGGCGACGTCGTCCGGCACCCGGCGGCCCAGCGCCCGGACCGCCTGGATCGCGCCGAGGGCGGTCTCGTCGCAGATCGCGTACAGGGCGTCGGTGTCCGGCCAGCGGCGCAGCGCCTCGGCGGCTCCCTGCCGACCGCTCTCGGTGGTGAAGTCCCCGGCCAGCACCCGTTCGGGCAGGCCCGCGGCGCGGACGGCGGCCCGGTGCGCGGCGACCGGGCGCTCGGTGCAGGGCAGCCACGGCGGCCCGGCCAGCATCGCGATCCGCCGGCGACCCGAGCCGAGCAGGTGTGCGGTGAGCACCGCTGCGGCGGCGCTGGTGTCGACGTCGACCAGGGGCACGGTGGGGGAGCCCGCGCCGATCGAGGCCACCCGCCCGGCCAGCCGGGGCGGCACGGCGGCGAGCACTCGGCGGGTGGTGTTCACCAGCACCACCCCGGCGACCGAACGGTCCCGGGCGAGCGCCTCGAGGGTGGGCTCCGGCGCGCCCAGGGGCAGCCACTGCAGCGCCACCCCGAGCCCCTCGCCGGCGCACCGCTGCGCGGTCGAGCCGACCACCCGGGAGACGTAGGGGCAGTCGACGAGCTCGGTCGGGGATGCGCTGGTCACCGCCACCACGAGACGCGTGCCACGGCCGTGGACCAGCGCGCGGGCCACCGGGTCGGCGGTGTAGCCCAGCCGCTCGGCCGCGGCACGCACCCGCTGCCCGGCGTCGGCGGAGGACGGGCCGGAGCCGGTGAGCACCCGGGAGACGGTGGCCCGGGAGACCCCGGCAGCACGGGCCACGTGCTCGATGGTCACCGCAGGCCGGTGGTCCTCACGCATGCCACCCACCCTGTCACCGGCCGGCCGGCGCCGGGGGGACCAGCGCACTGGAACCGCTCTCAGCCTGGTCTGAGAGGGTCGGTGGCATGACGTCACCGGAGCCGCCCGCCGATCGACAGCGGCTGATCGGCCTGTTCCTGCTGGGCGTCGCCCTCGTCCTGCTGGTCTCCAGCGTCACGTGGTTCGGCAGCGACCGCGGCGGGATCGGCATCGCCCAGGTGGCGGTCGCCCTGGTGGTGGCGGTGGTGGGCGCCGTCGTCGTGCGCCGGGCGCCACCGCGCTGACCCCCGCCGTCCCCACGCCTCGGCGGCCAGCTGCCGCATCGCGGTGACCGACGCCGGCTCCCCGGTCACCGGCCGAGCTCGCTGACCGGCACCTCGGCGAGCACGGTGCCGTCCGCGGCCAGGAACCGGACCACGGCGGCCGCCGGGCCGTCGCCCGCGGTGCCCACCCCGCTGCCGGCCACCAGCGGCAGCGCGGTCAGGAGCGAGCCGTCGGCGTCCAGCACCTGCGCCTCGACGGCGTCCGGAGGCCCGCTGACTGCGACGTCCCCGTCCAGCGGCACCGCCAGCACCTGCTCGGTCAGCGGGGTCCCAGCCGGCTGCGGGTCGTCGGTCGAGCTCGAGCTGGTCGTCGACCCGTCGGCCTGTTGCTGGGTGGCGCCCACCACCAGCGTCGTCGCGCCGGAGCGGAACGTGATCCCGGCCAGCACCATCTCCCCGCGGCCGTCCGTGGTGGGCCCGGCGGCGAGCAGCACCGTGCTAGCGCCCTCCAGGCCGGGACCGTAGGCGCTCAGCGGGAGCTGCAGGAGGTTCTGCACGGTGTCCCCGGAGACCCGCGACCCCACCGCCCGCGGGTCGGCGATCCCCTCGATCGGGGCCCGGGCAGCGGCCTCGGCGCGGTCGGTGAGCGTGTAGCTCATCCCGAGCTCCTGACCGTTCCGCTGGACGACGACCTGCAGGCTGCGCGCCGATGCGCGCGGGTCGCTGATCGCCCCGGCGGCCACGCCGTCCTCCCCGGGCAGCTGGCGCCGGTCGACCTGCTCCTCACCGGCGGCGGTCACGGTGGTGGCGGCGACGTACTCCACGGTGTCGCCGGGGAGTCCGACGACGACCAGCACGCCGGGCGACCCGCCGTCCGGGACGTCGACGAACGCCAGGGGCTGGTTGCGGACCAGCCGCTGGACGCCGGTCGCCTGGGTCATCTCGCCCGGCTGCGCGCCGGCCGGGCCGGTGAACCAGGTCCCGCTGAGCCGGCCGTCTGCCTGGCCCAGCACGAAGGCGATCCGCAGGCCGGCCTCGTCACCGGCCCAGGCCACCCGGTGGCTGTCGGTGGGCGGGGGCGTGTCCGGGTCGAACTCGCCGGCCTGCCACGGCAGTGCGGCCACCGCCTGCAGCCAGGCGTCGTTCCCGGCGAGCGCCCCGCGCGGAGGCAGGTCGTAGAGGCTCCGCGTGCTCACCCCGCGGGACGGCGCGGCGACGTCCTGTGTCGTCCCGGTGTCGGGCAGCAGGCCGCGCACCACCGGCACCGACCCGAAGACGAGCGCGACCGCCAGCCCGACGCCGGCCACCGCCGCCTGCTGCCGGCGCTGCTGGCGGTGCCGCAGCCGGGTGCGCGCGGCCAGGTCACCGGGGGCACGGGGGGTCGGGCGGGTGGCCAGGTGGGACCGGAGCTCGGTCTCGACGTCCAGCAGGTCCATCTCAGCGCTCCTCGAGGGCACGGGCGGGCAGGGCGGCGCGCAGCCGCGCGAGCCCCCGGGTGGTCTGGCTCTTGACGGTGTTCACCGAGCAGCCCAGAGCTGCGGCGGTGGCGGCCTCGCCGAGGTCCTCGCCGTAGCGGAGCACCAGGACCGCGCGCATCCGCGGCGGCAGGGTGGCCAGCGCGGTGGCCATGGCGTCGCGTTCGGCGAAGACGTCGGTCTGGTCGGGCTCGGGGGCGTCGTGCGCGGGGAGGGAGACGATCTCCTGGGTGGTGCGGCGGCGGCGCCAGCTCGCGGCGCTGGTCACCAGCACCCGGCGTACGTAGGGGTAGGCGTCCTCGCCGGAGATCCGGCCCCAGTGGCGGTAGGCCTTGAGCAGTGCGGTCTGCAGCAGGTCCTCGGCGTGGCCGCGGTCGGCGGTCAGCAGGAAGCCGACCCGCAGCAGGTCGTCGGAGCGTGCGGCGACGAACGCCTCGAACGCTTCCTCGTGCTCGGCTCGCACCGGTCTCCCCCCGTCGTCGTCACCCTCTAAGACGCGGTGGACCGGCCGGGGAAGGTGCCTCCGTGACCTGATCGTGACCATCTGGCGTTCTCGTCGACGACCCGGCAGTGTGACCGCTGACACATCGAGGAGTGGAGACGGCCGTGCAGATCAGCAGGGAGCAGTTGGTCCAGGTGTTGCGCACCGAGGGCGACAACGACACCGCGGACAAGGTGGAGGGAGACCTGCCGGAGCAGATCGACACCGACCGGGACGGCGACGCGCTCACCGCGGCCGGGCTGGACCGCACGCAGCTGATGGCCAAGCTGGCCGGCGGCGCGTTCGGGGGCACGCTGGCCCCGTGACCGGTGGGCCCGCCGGGATGCGGCGGGCCCACCGGCATCAGCCGGCGAAGGGGCGCTCGCGGGCCAGTTCCTCCTTGGCGACCCCACGGATGTGCACCGCGTCCGGGCCGTCGACGATCCGCAGGGTGCGGGCGCTGGCGTAGAACCGGGCCAGCACGGTGTCGCCGCTGACCCCGGCGCCGCCGTGCAGCTGGATCGCCCGGTCGATGACGTCGAGGGCCACCCGCGGTGCGGCCACCTTGATCGCGGAGATCTCGGTGCGGGCGCCCTTGGCGCCGAACCGGTCGATCAGGTCGGCGGTCTGCAGCACGTACAGCCGGGCCTGGTCGATCTCGATCCGGGAGAGCGCGATCGACTCCCGCACGGTGCCCTGCTCGGCCAGCGGCCGGCCGAAGGCGACCCGGGACTTCGCCCGCTCCACCATCAGCGCCAGCGCCCGCTCGGCCATGCCGATGGCGCGCATGCAGTGGTGGATCCGGCCGGGCCCGAGCCGGGCCTGGGCGATCATGAAGCCGTCGCCCTCGCCGGAGAGGATGTTGCCCACCGGCACCCGGACGTCGGTGAACCGCAGCTCCGAGTGGCCGTGCTGGTCCTGGTACCCGAACACCGGCAGGTGCCGGACGATCTCCAGGCCCGGGGTGTCCCGCGGCACCAGCACCATCGACTGCTGCCGGTGCGGCGGGCCGTCCGGGTCGGTCTTGCCCATCAGGATGAAGATCTCGCAGCGCTCGTCGGCGGCGCCGCTGGTCCACCACTTGCGGCCGTTGATGACGTACTCGTCGCCGTCCCGGACGATCGAGGTCTGGATGTTGCGGGCGTCGGAGCTGGCGACGTCCGGCTCGGTCATCGCGAAGCCGGAGCGGATCTCGCCCTCCAGCAGCGGCGTGAGCCAGCGGGCCTTCTGCTCCTCGGTCCCGAAGAGCATCAGGGTCTCCATGTTCCCGGTGTCCGGGGCCCCGCAGTTCGTCACCTCCGGCGCGATGACCGGCGACCAGCCCATGATCTCGGCGATCGAGGCGTACTCGAGGTTGGTCATGCCGCCGAGTTCGTGGTGGAAGAGGTTCCACAGGCCGCGCCTGCGCGCCTCGGCCTTGAGGTCCTCCAGGATCGGGGGGTGGGCGTGGTCGTCGTGGCCGCGCGCGGCGCGCCACTCCTCGTACACGGGCTCAGCGGGGAAGACCTGTTCCCGCATGAAGTCCCACATCCGGCCACTGACGTCCTCGGCCTTGGCGGAGAGGGTGAAGTCCATGGACGGACGTTAGCGCCGGACGTGACGTGGGACGCACCGGGGTCGGCACCCGGTGCCACGCGCGCGACCGCCCGGACACCAGCTGGTGTCCGGGCGGTCGAGGTGCTGCTGGTGTGCCGGGGCAGGCCCCGGCCGCTGGGCTCAGCGGCGCAGGGAGTGGTCCGACCCGTGCGTGGTGTCCACGGTCTTCACCGGGCCGAGCGCGATGGCCAGACCGGCCAGGACGCTGGCCAGGTGCAGCCAGTTGTCGGCCCAGTTGATGCTCAGGAAGTTGAGCGAGTCGTCCCCGCCTGCGGCGAACAGGCCGTAGACGAAGGCCGCGCCGTAGCCGACGGCCAGCAGCCAGCCGTAGGTGCGGGCGGTGCTCAGCTTCCGGGCCAGCGCGATGCCGGCCAGGCCGATCACGAGGTGGACGATGTTGTGCAGCGGGTTGATGCCGAACCCGAGGATCGTCTCGTCGGTGTGCTCGGCGAAGTCGTCGAAGCCGGTGATGAAGAAGCCGACGATGCCGACGAGGGTGTAGATGACACCGATCGCCAGGGCGAGCATCTGCGGCCAGGTCATCCCTCGGTTGCCGGCGCCGGGCAGGTCTGCGTTGGACATGGGTGCCTCCGTGGTGTCGTGCGCCGCCAGGTGCTCAGCGGGCGCACACAGGGAGTTCCCAGGGGGCCGGTACGAAAACGGCCGCCACCCGAACGGGTGACGGCCGTTGCCTGATCGTCACCTCAGGCCGGGCGGGGGGTCGCCTTCGGCCGGCGGACGACGAACGGGCCGATCGCGAGCAGGTCGACCGGAGCCGAGCCGAAGCACTCCAGCGCGTCCCGGGGGTCGTCGACCATCGGCCGGCCGGCGGTGTTCAGGCTGGTGTTCACCACCACCGGCAGCCCGGTGCGCCGCTCGAACGCCGAGATCATCCGGTGCACCAGCGGGGACGTCTCCGGGTCGATGGTCTGGATCCGCGCCGTCCCGTCGACGTGGGTGACGGTGGGGATGCGCTCCCGCCACTCGGGTGCCACGTCGTGCACGAAGAGCATGTAGGGCGAGGGGATGGGCCCGCGGCTGAAGATCTCCGGCGCCTTCTCCAGCAGCACCATCGGGGCCACCGGGCGGAACTGCTCGCGCCCCTTGACGTCGTTCATCCGCTCCAGGTTGGCCTCGAAGCCGGGGTGGGCGATGAGCGAGCGGTGCCCCAGCGCGCGCGGGCCGTACTCGCTGCGCCCCTGGAACCAGGCGACGATGCCGTTGTCGGCCAGCACCTCGGCCACGGCCTCGGCCACGTCCTCCGGGCGCTCGTAGTCGATCGCCGCGGTGATCAGCACCTGCTCGATCTCGTCGTCGGTCCAGCCCCGGCCGAGTGCGGCGCCGGGCATCGGCTGGGTCTCCTCGCCGAGTTCGCGGGCCACGTGCAGGGCGGCACCCAGCGCCGTCCCGGAGTCGCCGGCGGCCGGCTGCACCCAGACCTGCTCGAACGGGCTCTCGGCGAGGATCCGGGTGTTGGCCACGCAGTTGAGCGCGGTGCCGCCGGCCAGGGTGAGGGTCTTCTCGCCGGTCTGCTCGTGCACCCAGCGGGCCAGGTCGATCAGCACCTCCTCCAGCCGCTGCTGCACGCTGGCCGCCAGGTCGGCGTGGTCGGAGGTCCACTGGTCGCCCTTGCCCAGGCGGGGGGCGAACTCGGTGTAGTCGATCGCCTCGGTGCGGAACCCGCCGTCGTCGGTGGCCCGGATCAGCTCGGTCAGGTCGCCGACGAAGCGCGGCTTGCCGTAGCTGGCCATCGCCATGACCTTGAACTCGTCGGAGCTGCGCAGGAAGCCCAGGTGGTCGGTGAGGTCCTCGTACATCAGGCCGAGGGAGTGCGGCAGCGCCTGGCCGGCGAGCACCTCGAGCTGCCCGTCGACGTAGCGGCCGGCCAGGTGGCTGTGCGCCTCACCGCGGCCGTCGAGGACGAGCACCGCGTTGTCCCGCTGCGGGGCGGCCAGGCCGGCCGAGGCCGCGTGCGCGACGTGGTGCTTGACGAAGCGGACCTTCGCCGGGTCGAGCCCGGGCAGGGCGTGGGCCAGGAAGTCCGGGGCCATCTCGGCGTACTTCTTGCGCATCACGTCGCCGTCGTCGAACAGCCCGGACTCCTCCGGGGTGCCCATCAGCGCCGGGTCGAAGGAGTAGGCGACCGCGTCCAGCTCCTCGGGGCGGATGCCGGCCTCGCGCAGGCACCAGGCCGCGGACAGCTCGGGCAGTTCCCAGGCGCTCCAGGGCAGCGGGCGCTTGCCGTGCTTGCGCCGACTGAACCGCTCCTCCTCCGCTGCGGCGACGACCTTCCCGTCGACGACCAGCGCCGCCGACGGGTCGTGGTAGATCGCGTTGATGCCCAGGACCTTCACGTGCACTCCTCCCGGCCGGGCTCCAGCGGCCCGGTCCCTGTTCATGATCACGCCGGAGGTCGGGCGCTGCACGGTGAGCGGCAGGGATCACCCCGTCGGTGGAGACGCCCGGGGGTCGATGCAGGGCCCCGACCTGCCGATGTGCTGACCGAGGCCGGGCGCTCAGGTGCCGGAGCGCCGCCGCAGCAGGCCGTGGTCGAGCACGGGCTGCAGGGCGAGGGTCTTGTAGCCGACCTCCTCGAACAGGACGACGACGCGGTCGTCCTCGTGCCGCATGACGACGCCGGGGCCCCACTCGGTGTGCTCGACCGGCACGTCCACCGGGAACGGGTGGTCCGCGTCGGCGGCGTGCTCCTGGGAGAGTCCGGCGCTGCAGTTGTCGCAGTTCCCGCACGGGGAGCCCAGCTGCTCGCCGAAGTAGCCGAGCAGGAACTGCCGACGGCAGCCGGTGGTCTCGGCGTAGCCACGCATCATCTCGACCCGGCTCTCGTCGACCCGGACGTGGTGCTCGGCGAGCTCCCGGGCGTCGGCCGCGGCCTGGCCGGGCGGCGGTGCGTCGGGCGCCGGTGCCGCCGTCCCCTCCTCGTCCAGGACGACGGCGCCTGCCTGTTCCAGCAGGTTGAGGTCGCGGACCAGCGGGGTCGCGGGGCGGCCGGTCTCCTCGCGCAGGTCGCGGACGTCGACGCCGTCCATCCCGGCGGCCGCCCCGGCTCGCACCAGCCCGGCGACCTGCTGCAGCTCCTCCTCGGCCGGGGCGCCGGCCGCGAAGAACCTGCGCAGCCCCAGGTCCTCCTGGCGGTACACCAGCACCGCCACCGCCGGCTCGCCGTCGCGGCCGGCCCGGCCGATCTCCTGGTAGTAGCTGTCGACCGAGTCGGCCGGTTCGGCGTGCACGACGAACCGGGTCTCCGGCCGGTCGATCCCCATGCCGAAGGCGGTGGTGGCGACGACGACGTCCAGCTCGTCGGCCATGAACTGCCGCTGCACCTCCGCACGGTCGCTCTTCCGCAGCCCGGCGTGGTACGCCCGGGCACGCAGGCCGCGGTCGTCGAGCGCCTCGGCGAGCTCCTCGGTGCTGCGGCGGGTGGCGCTGTAGAGGATCCCGCTGCCCCGCTCGGTCAGCGCGATGACCCGGTCCAGGACGGCGGTGTGCTTGGTGTGCGCATCGGCGTGCTGCTCGACCTCCAGCCGGATCTCCGGGCGGTCGAAGCCGGCCACGACGACCTCCGGGTCGGTCATCTCCAGCCGTTCCACGATCTCGGCCCGCACCGGGGGCGCGGCGGTCGCGGTCAGCGCCAGCACCGTCGGGTGGCCCAGCTGCTGGACGACCCCGCCCAGGCGCAGGTAGTCGGGGCGGAAGTCGTGCCCCCAGGCGGACACGCAGTGCGCCTCGTCGACCACGAACACTGCCGGTGATGCCGCCCGCAGTGCCTCGACCACCTCCGGCTTGGCCAGTTGCTCGGGCGCGAGGAAGCAGTAGCGGACCGTTCCGTCACCCACGCCGTCCAGCACGTCCCGACGCTCCTGCGCGGACAGTCCGGAGTTCAGCACCGCCGCCCGGCCGACCCGCTCCTCGCCCAGGTCAGCCAGCCGCTGCACCTGGTCGCGCTGCAGGGCGATGAGCGGGGAGACGATGACGACCGGGCCGTCCAGCAGCAACCCCGTGACGGTGTAGACAGCGGACTTGCCGGCCCCGGAGGGCAGCACGGCGAGGGTGTCCCGGCCGGCCGCGACCGCCTTCATGGCGTCCTCCTGGCCGGGGCGGAACTCGTCGAACCCGAGCACCTCCCGGGCGGTCTCCCGGATCCGCCGGGTGCGCACGGAGGCCGAACCCCCAGCGGAGGTCGTGGGGTCGGCGGCGCGCTGGGCGGTCTGGGTCACCGATCGCGACTTCCCGACCGCCGAGATCGACAAACGAGCCGCAGCCGCACGGCGAAGTCCGTCTCGGCGCCGTCAGTTCCAGGAGTCGAGCCAGAACCGCAGGTCCAGGGCATCCGACTCCAGCGGGAGCCCCAGCCAGACCGGGGCGAAGAAGGCGAACCCGGCCACGGAGAGGGCGAGCACCGCCGCACCGACCAGCCGGGGCCGGCGGGTCGCCTGCACCGCACGGACCAGGCCCAGGGCGATGAACGGCACCACCGGCACCATGTAGAAGAAGTAGCCGGGCTTGTTCGCGGCCAGCCAAGGCGCCCAGAGCAACGCCAGCGGGACCAGGATGGTGGCCGCGATGCCGTCCCGGCCGGCGACCGCCCGCCCGATCAGCACCGGGTAGGCCAGCAGGGCCGGCCACCACAGGCCGGGGTTGCCGAGCATGACGATCCGCGCCCGGGTGTCCGGCGGCACCTCGCACTCCCCGGCCTCCTGCTGTGCAGTGGTGCAGCTCTCGGCGTAGACCAGCACCGGCCGCTCCAGCCAGGGCCAGCCGAGCGGGCTGGAGCGGTAGGGATGGCTGGCCTCCAGGCCCAGGTGGTAGTCGACCAGGTCGACCTGGCTCTGCGCCCAGGTCTCCAGCCGGTCGCCCACCGAGGTGCCGCAGTCCCCGGCCTCGCAGGCCTGCTGTGCGGCGTAGCTCTCCGAGTAGTTGGCGAACCAGCCCGTGAAGGTGGCGAGGTAGACGGCGGCAGGGACCATCAGCAGGCTCAGCACGGCGCCGCCGGTGACCGCGACGGCGCGGCGGATGGCCTGGCGGAACGGCTCGCCCCGGCCGCTGAGCTCGGTGCCGAGCACCAGCAGCCCGACGACGCCGACGGCGATCAGGCCGGACCACTTGGTGGCCACTGCGAGCCCCAGGGCGACTCCGGCCAGCCAGCGGTAGCGGGAGCCGACGAGGGACCGGCGTAGTCCCTCCCCGGCCTCGCGGGTGCGGCGGCGGGCGTCCCGGTCGAGCAGTACGACCCAGAACGCAGCGACGACGAACAGGGCGAGGACCGCGTCCAGCATCGCGATCCGGCTGGCCGTCACCGCGAGGCCGTCCAGGGCGACGAGCACGGCGGCCAGCGCGGCCGGCGCAGTGCGGCGGAACAGGCGGAGCCCGCTCAGGTAGGTCAGCAACACGGTGACCGATCCGGCGACGGCCACGCCGACCCGCCAGCCGAACGGGGTGGAGCCGAACAGCTCCATGCCGGCCGCGATCACCCACTTGCCCATGGGCGGGTGGGCCGGGCGACCCTCCTCGACACCCCGGACCAGGTAGTCGGAGGCGTCGACGGCGTAGTACTTCTCGTCGAAGTAGAGGCGGTCCGGGTCGCCGAGGTCCCACAGCCGGATGGCGGCGGCGAGGCCGACCAGGGCCAGCGCCACCATCCACTGAGGGAGCTGGGGCAGTCGCCCTGGAACGGAGGACGGGCGGCGCCTGGAGGCGCCGCCCGTCTTCTGTTCCGCAACCGAGGACGCGGTTGCGCTCACTGGTCGAGTACCCCAGAGGTCAGTCGAGGACTCAGCCCTCGTCCTCCGTGACGTCGACGTCGAACTCGGTCTCGGTCTCGACCTCGAGCTCGGTCTCGGTCTCGACGACCTCTTCCTCGATCTCGGTCTCGGTCTCGGTCGGCTCGAGGGTCTCGGTGACCTCGGTCTCCACCTCCTCGGTCTCGGTGAGCTCCTCGGTCTCGGTCACCTCGACCGTCCCGTCCTCGTCAGCGTTCTCGCCGCTGCACGCAGCAACGCCGAAGACGAGGAGGCCGGAGAAGGAGGCGGCGGAGACGCCGCGGACGAGCTTGTTCATGGGGTGCTCCTGTGTTCGGGGGAAGCGGTCGCTCAGAGGCATGTCCGCATATCGCCGCCCTCACACACCCGGAACGCATAACGATCAGGTCACAGGAGGTGAACTGTCTCTCTGCACATGGATCGCACAACGATCCGGTAACGGCGAGTGTCGGTAAATCATGTTGGAGAACGGGGTGTCCGAGAGGTCGGGACTGGTAATGGCGGGACGGTGAATCCTCGGTCCGTGTGCGTCTGCATCCCCACCTACCAGGAGCGGGAGAGCCTGCCGCGCACGCTCGCCGGCGTGCTGCGTGCGGTCCCGGACGCCCACGTGCTGGTGATCGACGACAACAGCCCCGACGGCACCGGCGAGCTCGCCGACCGGCTGGCCGCCGATGACCCGCGGGTGCACGTGCTGCACCGCCCGGGCAAGGAGGGGCTGGGGCCGGCCTACATCGCCGGCTTCCGGTGGGCCCTGGCCGAGGGCTTCGACGTGGTGGCGCAGATGGACGCCGACGGGTCGCACCGCCCCGAGGACCTGCCCCGACTGCTGGCGGGACTCGCCGGGGCCGATGCCGTGCTGGGCTCCCGCTGGGTGCCCGGAGGTGCCGTCGCCGACTGGCCGCGCAGTCGTGAGCTGCTCAGCCGCAGCGCCAACCAGTACGTGCGGGCTGCGCTGCGGCTCCCGGTGGGGGATGCGACCGGGGGGTTCCGGGCCTTCCGTCGCCACACCCTGGAGCGGCTGGACCTGGACGCGGTGCAGAGCCAGGGCTACTGCTTCCAGATCGACATGGCCCGTCAGGTGTGGGCCCGGGGTCTGCGCCTGGTGGAGGTGCCGATCCTGTTCGTGAACCGGGAGTTCGGCGAGAGCAAGATGAGCGCACGGATCGTCCGCGAGGCGCTGGTCCGCGTCACCGCCTGGTCGCTGAGCTCGCGACGGCCTGCGCCGGTGGTGCGGTCGACGTCCACGAGCGGTGAGCGGCTCGTCCACCGGGCCGCCGCCTGACCCACTCCCACATCCGCATGTGCGGGTTCTGAACCGGTTGTCCGTCCGCAGCTGCGGAACTAGGCTTCCGGCGTGCCTCCCTCCTACCGGATCGCCGAGGCCGCTGCGCTGCTCGGCGTCAGTGACGACACGGTCCGCCGCTGGATCGACGGCGATCGGCTGTCCGCCACCCGCGACGGGGGCCCGGCGCAGGTCGACGGCGCGGAGCTGGCCCGGGTCGCCGCCGAGCTGTACGACGCGCCCTCGCCCGGAGCCACCCGCTCGTCCTCGGCCCGCAACCGGCTCACCGGCATCGTCACCCGGGTGGTGCGGGACACCGTGATGGCGCAGGTGGAGATCCAGGCCGGGCCGTTCCGGCTGGTCTCGCTGATGTCCCGCGAGGCCGCCGACGAGCTGGGGCTGGAGCCCGGCGTCCGGGCGGTGGCCACGGTCAAGGCCACCCAGGTCAGCGTGGACGTGCCGTGAAACGGCTGGTCGCCGGCGCCCTGCTGCTGGTCCTGGCTGGATGCGGGGTCGACGACGGGCGGTCGATCGAGACGGACGGCGAGCTGGGCGGCACCCTCACCGTCTTCGCGGCAGCCTCGCTGACCGACGTCTTCACCGACCTCGGCGACCAGCTCGAGTCCGAGCACCCGGGCCTGGACGTGCAGTTCAACTTCGCCGGCAGCTCCGCGCTGGCGACCCAGGTGACCCAGGGGGCGCCGGCCGACGTCCTCGCCTCCGCCGACGAGGAGCAGCTGGACGCCGTCGCCGACCTGGGCGCCGGTGACCCCGCCGTCTTCGCGGAGAACACGCTGGTCATCGCCGTCCCGGCGGGCAACCCGGCCGACGTGCGCGGGCTGGCCGACCTCGCCGACGCGGGGAAGAGCATCGCCCTGTGCGCCGCCGAGGTGCCGTGCGGGGCGGCGGCCGCGCGGGTGTTCGACGCCGCCGGCCTGACCCCCGCGCCGGACACCCTGGAGCAGGACGTCCGCGCGGCGCTGACGAAGGTGCAGCTCGGCGAGGTCGACGCCGCGCTGGTCTACGCGACCGACGTCGCGGCGGCCGGCTCGGCGGTGGAGGCGATCGAGGTCCCGGAGGCCGCCGACGTGGTCAACCGCTACCCGCTGATGGTGCTCGAGAGGGCACCCAACCCGCTGGCGGCGAGGGCGTTCGTCGACCTGGTGCGCTCGGACACCGGCCGCCAGGCCCTCGCCGACGCCGGCTTCCGCCTCCCATGACCCACCCGGTGGGGCCAAAGTCGCGACTTTGGCCCCAGAGACAGGGGCGGGGTGGCGGGGTGCCGGCGCCGCTGCTGGTCCCGGCGCTGCTGGGGGTGGCGTTCCTGGTGCTGCCGCTGCTCGGGCTGCTGGTGCGCGCGCCCTGGTCGGACCTCGGCCCGCAGCTGGCCCGGCCGGGCGTCGGCGAGGCGCTGCGGCTGTCGCTCGTCTCGGCCACCCTGGCCACCGTCGTCTCGCTGCTGCTCGGCGTCCCGCTGGCCTGGGTGCTGGCCCGGTCCCAGGTGCGTGGCCGGTCGGTGCTGCGCGCGCTGGTGACCGTGCCGCTCGTGCTGCCGCCGGTCGTCGGCGGGGTCGCGCTGTTCCTGGTGCTGGGCCGGCAGGGGATCATCGGCCGCTGGTTGTTCGAGGCCACCGGCTTCTCGCTGCCGTTCACCACCGCCGCGGTGGTCGTCGCCGAGACGTTCGTGGCGATGCCGTTCCTGGTGATCAGCGTGGAGGGCGCGCTGCGCGCCGCGGACGCACGGTTCGAGGACGCCGCCGCCACCCTCGGCGCCGACCGGTGGACGACGTTCCGCCGGGTCACCCTGCCCCTGGTCGCACCGGGGATCGCCGCCGGCGCGGTGCTGTGCTGGGCGCGCGCACTGGGGGAGTTCGGCGCCACGATCACCTTCGCCGGCAACTTCCCGGGGACGACGCAGACCATGCCGCTGGCGGTCTACCTGACCCTGCAGCGCGACCCGGAGGCGGCGATCGTGCTGAGCCTGGTGCTGCTCGGCGTCTCCCTGGCCACCCTGCTGCTGCTGCGCGACCGCTGGCTGGGGCGGGGAGCGGTCACGTGAGCCTGGCCGCGCACGTCGTCGTCCGGCGCGGGACGCTGGCGCTGGACGTGGAGCTGGCCGTGGCCGACGGCGAGGTGCTCGCCGTCCTCGGGCCGAACGGTGCCGGCAAGTCCTCCCTCCTGCGGGTGCTGGCCGGGCTGCTGCGCCCGGACGGCGGCCGGGTGCAGGTCGACGACGAGGTCTGGGACTCCCCCGACGTGCACCTGCCCGCACACGAGCGGTCGCTGGGCATGGTGTTCCAGGACCACCTGCTGTTCCCGCACCTCTCGGTCACCGAGAACGTGGCCTTCGGGCCCCGCACCCGCGGCACTCCCCGGCCGGCGGCGCGGGCCGCGGCGGAGGACTGGCTGGCGCGGGTCGGGCTGGCCGGGCTCGGGGACCGGCGTCCCGGACAGCTCTCCGGTGGGCAGGCCCAGCGCGCCGCGCTCGCCCGGGCCCTGGTCGGCCGGCCGCAGCTGCTGCTGCTCGATGAGCCGCTGTCCGCGCTCGACGCCCGGACCCGGCTCACCGTGCGCGCCGAGCTGCACCGGCACCTCGGCGACTACCCCGGCAGCGCGGTGCTGGTCACCCACGACCCGGTCGATGCCATGGCGCTGGCCGACCGGGTCGTCGTCATCGAGGAGGGACGGGTCGTGCAGGCCGGCACGCCGGCCGAGGTCGCCCGCCGGCCGCGCACCGACTACGTGGCCCGGCTGGTCGGGCTCGTGCTGCTGGCCGGCCAGGGCACCGGGACCCAGGTCGCGCTGGACGGCGGGGGCGCGGTCGCGGTCGCGGTCGACGTCGCCGGGCCGGTGTTCGTCGCCGTCCGGCCCGAGTCGGTGGCGCTCTACCTGCAGCGGCCGGTCGGCAGCCCGCGCAACGTGTGGCCGCTGCGGCTGGCGGCGGCGACCCCGCACGGCTCGGTGGTGCGCTGTGACCTGGCCGGCGAGGTGCCGCTGACCGCCGACGTCACGGCGACGTCCTTCGCCGAGCTGGGGCTGGCCCCCGGCGCCGAGGTCTGGGCGTCGGTCAAGGCCAGCGAGCTCACCGTCTACCCGCGCTGAGAGAGTGGGGGCGTGACGACGGATGCGCCCGTGGCCGGGCTCGTGCTCGCCGCCGGCGGTGGCCGTCGGTACGGGATGCCGAAGGCGCTGGTCGAGTACGAGGGCAGCCTGCTGGTCGAACGGGCGGTGCGGACGGCGGCCGCGGTCTGCGACCCGGTGCTCGTCGTCCTCGGGGCGCAGGCGGTCGACGTCTGGCGCACCGCCGACCTGACCGGTGCGACCGTGCTGGCCAACCGCGACTGGGAGAGCGGGATGGCCTCGAGCCTGCGCACCGGGCTGGACGGGCTGCGCGGGTGGCCGGGCCGGGTCGACGCCGTGCTGGTGCAGCTGGTCGACATGCCGGGGATGACGCCGGCTGCGCTGGCCCGGCTGGCCGAGCACGCGGCCCCCGATGCCCTGGCCGTCGCCAGCTACGACGGCGTCCGCGGGCACCCGGTGCTGCTGGGCCGCGAGCACTGGGCGGGGGTGGCCGGGACGGCGACCGGTGACGAGGGCGCGCGCGCCTACCTGGCCGCCCACGACGTCACCGAGGTCGACTGCACCGGCCTGGCCGACCCCACCGACCTGGACGTCCCGCCGACGGCGTGACCGCTCGCCAGAGCCCGGCCGGCGAGTACCTTCGCGGCCGTGGAGACGATCCTGGCCCGGGTGACCGAGGAGCCGCTGTCGGTCGCCGAGCACGAGGCGGCCGTGGCCGACAAGGCGGCCGGTGCGGTGGTCTCCTTCGCCGGCGTGGTCCGCGACCACGACGGTGGCCGCTCGGTCACCGAGCTGGAGTACACCGGGCACCCGTCCGCCCCGGAGCTGATCGCCGAGATCGCCGCCGAGTTCGCCGCCCGGCCGGAGGTGCAGGCGGTCGCCGTCTCCCACCGGATCGGCCTGCTGGGCATCGGTGATGTCGCGCTGGCCTGCGCGGTCAGCGCCGCACACCGCGGCCAGGCGTTCACCGCCTGCGCGGAGCTCGTCGACGAGGTGAAGGCGCGGCTGCCGATCTGGAAGCGGCAGGTCTTCTCCGACGGCGAGGAGGAGTGGGTCGCCTGCCCGTGACGGGTGGGCCGCCTGTGACGTCGCTCCTTGCCCGCCGTTCACCGGCATGGCATAACTGACCGACTCGACTCCAACCCACGGGGCGAGTGCTCCTCCGGTGTACCGCAGGCGGCGGAATGACCGGGAGGTCCCACATGCCCTGGCGGGCTGGCGAACTGATCGTCGAGGCGATGCCCTCGGGCTTCCTCTCCATGGACGCCGACTGGCGGATCACCTACGTGAACCAGGCCGGGGTGGCGATCCTCGGCTTCTCCCGCGAGGAGCTGGTCGGCGAGGACTTCTGGGAGGTCTTCCCGGCCAACGTGGACAACGAGTTCGGCCGGGCCTACCGGCGCGCGGTCGCCACGGGTGAGCCGGTCAACGTGGAGGGCTTCTACCCGGCGCCGCTGAACCGCTGGTTCGAGGTGCAGGCGATCCCGGCAGACGCCGGCCTGCTCTGCTACTTCTCCGACGTCACCGACCGCCGCACCGGCCGGGAGCGGCTGGCGATGATGGCCCGGGTCAGCGCCGAGCTGGCCGGCACCCTGGACGTCGACTCCGCGGCCGCCCGCATCCCGCGGCTGATCGTCCCGGTGCTGGGCGACTGGTGC
The DNA here is from genome assembly GCF_026968045.1 of Modestobacter sp. VKM Ac-2977. Lineage (GTDB taxonomy): Bacteria > Actinomycetota > Actinomycetes > Mycobacteriales > Geodermatophilaceae > Modestobacter. The sequence goes on from NZ_JAPVBQ010000003.1 coordinate 373,949, forward strand.
GTGCTGACCGTGCTGGACGACGACGGCCGCCCCCGGGACGTCGGCTGGTGGCACGTCGACCCGTCCCGCCGTGCCCTGGTGGAGCGGTACGCCGCCGTGCGGCTGACCTCGATGCCGGTCACCTCCCCCGTGGTGCGGGCGCTGCTCGGCGAGACCGTCGTCGCCGCCGCCGGTGACGTGGCCGCGCTGATGCCCGAGGGTGAGGCCCGGGACCTGCTGGGGCTGCTCGGCCCGCACTCCGGCGTGACGCTGCCGCTGCGCGGGCGGGGGCGGACGCTCGGTGCGCTGACGCTGTACTTCGACGGCGACCGCGTCATGGAGGAGGCCGACCTGGCCACCGCCCAGGAGGTGGCCGACCGGGCGGGCCTGGCGCTGGACAACGTGCGGTTGTTCTCCCAGCAGCGGCAGCTGGCCGAGGAGCTGCAGCGCAGCCTGCTCACCGGGGCCTTCACCCACGACCAGGCCGAGGTCGTCGTCCGCTACACCCCGGCCGCCGAGGCGGCCCGGGTGGGCGGCGACTGGTACGACGCCTTCCTGCAGCCGTGCGGGGCGACGATGCTGGTCATCGGCGACGTCGTCGGCCACGACACCGCGGCGGCCGCGGCGATGGGCCAGCTGCGTTCGCTGCTGCGCGGCATCGCGACCTACAGCGACGCGGGACCGGGTGAGGTGCTGCGCGGGCTGGACGCGTCGATGGCCCAGCTGGACGTCGGCACCTACGCCACCGCGGCGGTGGCACGGTTCGAGCAGACCCCCGACGAGCTGACCCGCGGGGTCACCCGGATGCGGTGGAGCAACGCCGGGCACCTGCCGCCGCTGGTGATCAACCCCGACGGCACGCTGGCCGCGCTGGCCGACTGGCGGGGCGAGCTGCTGCTCGGCGTCGACGCCGAGACCTCCCGCGGGGAGTCGGTGGTGACGCTGGACGGCGGGACGACGGTGCTGCTGTTCACCGACGGGCTCATCGAGAGCCGCGGCGGCGACCTGGACCAGGGGATGGCCCGGCTGCGGACGGCCGCTGCGGAGCTGGCCGACAGGTCACTGGACGAGCTCTGCGACGAACTGCTCGACCGGCTCGTGCACGGGCAGCCCGAGGACGACGTCGCCCTGGTCGCCATCCGCCTGCGCGGATAGCGACCGGCCGGCCGGCCCGGTGGCGTCAGTGCGCGCCGGCGCCGGCCAGCCCGTCGTCGTCCCGGCCGTCGCGCCGGGACTCGGTCCGCTCGACCCGCTCCTCCTCGGCCTCCGCGTCCAGCCGGCGGGCCTCGCCGTCGATGGTGGCCGCGGCGTCGCCGTGGGACTCGCCGTAGACCTGCTCGGCGCGGCCCAGCAGCTCCTCCACCTTCAGCTTCGCCTTGTCGAACACGCTCATCGGGGGCTCCTCATCCGCCGGCGAACGGGGGCAGGACGTCCACCACCGAGCCGGGCGCCAGCACCAACGCGCGATCGCGGGTGGAGGTTCCGTCGACCAGGAAGGAGCAGGCGGGCAGCACCCGCTCCAGTCGCTCGCCGTGGGCGTCGGCGAGCTGGCCGACGAGCTCGGCCAGGGTGCCGGCCTCCCGGGTCTCGGTGTCCACGCCGACGGCGGCGCGGGCGCCGGCGAAGTACCGCACGGTGACGGGCACGGCTCAGCCCCCGATCGCGGACATCGGGCGGGTGGGCTGGAGGAAGCTCGGGTCGTCGATGCCGTGCCCGGGCAGCTTGGACAGCGTCGCGATCCGCCAGCGGTCGGCGATCTCCGCGTCGTCGGCCCCGCCGCGCAGCGCGCTGCGCAGGTCGGACTCCTCGCGGGCGAACAGGCAGTTGCGGATCTGCCCGTCGGCGGTGAGCCGGGTCCGGTCGCAGGCACCGCAGAACGACCGGGTCACCGAGGCGATGACGCCGACGGTCAGGCCGGTGTCGTCGACCAACCAGCGCTCGGCCGGGGCGGCGCCCCGCTCCTCGACGTCCGGCGTCAGTGTGTGCGTCGCGGTGAGCCGGGCCAGGATGTCCTCGGCGGTCACCATCTCCCCGCGCGTCCAGGCGTGGTGGGCGTCCAGCGGCATCTGCTCGATGAAGCGCAGCTCGTAGCCGTGCTCCAGGCAGTACTCCAGCAGCGGGACGGCGTCGTCCTCGTTGATGCTCCGCAGCAGGACGGCGTTGACCTTGACCGGCGTCAGGCCGGCGTCCCGGGCTGCCTGCATGCCGGCGAGGACGTCGGGCAGCCGGTCGCGGTGGGTGATCTGCTTGAACCGCTCGCGGTCCAGGGTGTCCAGGCTGACGTTGATCCGGTCCAGGCCGGCGGCCGCCAGGGCCGGTGCCATCCGGGACAGCCCGATGGCGTTGGTGGTCAGGCTGACCTCCGGGCGGGGGCGCAGCGCGGTGGTCGCCGCGACGATGCCGGGCAGCCCGGGGCGCAGCAGCGGCTCCCCACCGGTGAACCGGACCTCCTGGATGCCGAGGTGCTCGACGCCGATCCGGACCAGCCGGACGACCTCGTCGTCGGTCAGCTGCTCGACCTTGGGCAGCCACTGGAGCCCCTCGGGCGGCATGCAGTAGGTGCAGCGCAGGTTGCACCGGTCGGTCAGCGAGACCCGCAGGTCGGTGGCGGTGCGCCCGTGCCGGTCGACGAGCCCGCCAGTGCCCGGCGTCACCTTCGGGCGCACCCGCGGGTCGGGGAGGGGGCTGGGAGTCGTCACCACCCGAATGTAGTGCTGGTGGGGCAGCTGGGTGCGGTCGTGGCGGACGCCGTCTCGACCGGACGGCGACTGCTACGTTCGCGGAGCCACCCGAGGGTCCGGCGGGCACCCCCGCACTCGCCTGTGGCCAGGAAGCGCGAGCAGCCGTGTCACCCCACGCCGTCTTCACCCCCCGCACCGTCTTCAGCCCGTACGCCCGGCTCTTCACCGTCCCCGGCGCCCGGGCCTTCTCCCTCGCCGGCTGGTTCGCCCGGGTGCCGATGGCCACCGTGGGCCTGGGGTCGGTGCTGCTCGTCCAGGCGGAGTCGGGCAGCTACGCCCTCGCCGGTGCCATCGCCGGGACCCTGTCGCTCGCCTTCGCCGTCGCCAGCCCGCAGTGGGCCCGGGTGATGGACCGGTACGGCCAGAGCCAGGTGCTGCGCTGGACGGCGCTGGCCTACCTCGTGCTGGGGCTGTCGTTCGTCGCGGTGGTGGTGACCGGCGCACCGGTCTGGACCTGGTTCACGCTGGCCGTGCTGGCCGGGGGGAGCGGCACCAGCATCGGCTCGGTGGTCCGCAGCCGCTGGGCGCACGCGCTGGACGACCCGGCCCAGCGGCAGACCGCCTTCGCCTTCGAGTCGGTCGCCGACGAGGTCGTGTTCGTCACCGCACCGCCACTGGTCACCTTCCTCGCCGCGCTGGTCTCCCCGCCCGCCGGGTTCCTGACCGGGCTGCTGGTCGGCGTCATCGGCGGGCTGGTGATGTCCCGGCTGGAGGCGACCGCGCCGCCGGTCGCCCCCCGGGTGGCCGGGCAGCCGCACGTGCGGATCCGGGTGCTCACCGCGGGGCTGCTCGCCGTCGCGGTCACCTACCTGGCCATGGGCGCGGTCTTCGGGGCGATGGACGTCGTCGTGGTGGGCTTCGCCGACGCGGAGGGCCGGCCGGCCGTCGCCGGGTTGGCGCTGTCGGCCTACGCCGCGGGCAGCCTGGTCGCCGGGCTCGCCTACGGCGTGGCCCGGCTGCCCGGCACGCTGGTGACCCGGTTCCTCGGCTGCGCGCTGCTGTTCGCCGTCGCCGCGCAGACGCTGTACCTGGTCAGCTCGCTGACGATGCTGATCGCGCTCGCCTTCCTGGCCGGCCTGACGATCGCCCCGGTGCTGGTCGCCGGGATGTCGCTGGTGGAGTCCCGGGTGCCCCGCGCGTCGCTCACCGAGAGCCTCACCTGGACGTCGACCGGCCTGACCGTCGGGGTCACCGCCGGCTCGGCGCTGGCCGGCACGGCGGTGGACCGGTGGGGGGCGGAGGCGGCCTTCGCCGTCCCGGCCCTGGGGGCGGCGCTCACCGGGGTGCTCGGGGTGGCCGCTTGGGCGGTGCTCCGCCGGCCGACCGAGCTGGCCGCCGAGGTGGCTCCCGTGATCTCGCACTGACCGGCCTGCCCGGGGCCACCGCCGTACCATCGGACAGACCGTCCGCGCCACCTGAGGAGACCCGGCACCACGATGAGCACCGTCCCGAGCACGGAGCTCCGTCCCGACGCCGCGACCGGTGAGGTGCTGGCGCAGGCTGCCCGGCGGCGGACGTTCGCGGTGATCAGCCACCCGGACGCCGGGAAGTCGACGTTGACCGAGGCCCTGGCCCTGCACGCGCGGGTGATCGGGCAGGCCGGTGCGGTGCACGGCAAGGCCGGGCGGCGGGGCACGGTGTCGGACTGGATGGACATGGAGAAGGCCCGCGGCATCTCCATCACCTCCGCCGCGCTGCAGTTCGAGTACCGGGACACCGTGGTGAACCTGCTGGACACCCCCGGGCACGCGGACTTCTCCGAGGACACCTACCGGGTGCTGACCGCTGTGGATGCGGCGGTGATGCTCATCGATGCGGCGAAGGGCCTGGAGGCCCAGACGATGAAGCTGTTCGCCGTCTGCCGGCACCGGGGCATCCCGGTGATCACGGTGGTGAACAAGTGGGACCGGCCGGGCAAGGACGCCCTGGAGCTGATGGACGAGGTCGCCGAGCGCACCGGGCTGGCGCCCACCCCGCTGACCTGGCCGGTGGGCATCTCCGGTGACTTCCGCGGGGTGCTGGACCGCCGCGACGGCACCTACCGGCGGTTCACCCGCACCGCCGGCGGGGCGACCATCGCCCCGGAGGAGACGCTCACCCCCGCGGCCGCCGAGGCCCGGGAGGGCATCGACTGGACCCGGGCGGTCGAGGAGAACGAGCTGCTGGACGCCACCGAGGCCGACCACGACCAGCAGCGGTTCCTGGACGGGGAGACGACGCCGGTCATCTTCGCCTCCGCGGTCTCCAACTTCGGCGTCGGCGCGCTGCTGGACGTGCTGGTCGACCTGGCCCCGCCGCCCGCGCCGCGACCCGACGCCGAGGGTGCCCTGCGGCCGGTCGAGGCGTCGTTCAGCGCGTTCGTGTTCAAGGTGCAGTCCGGCATGGACGCCGCCCACCGCGACCGGCTGGCCTACATCCGGATCGCCTCCGGGGTCTTCGAGCGCGGCATGGTCGTCACCCACGCGACCACCGGCCGGCCCTTCGCCACGAAGTACGCCCAGCACGTGTTCGGCCGGGAGCGGGAGAGCGTCGACACGGCCTACCCCGGCGACGTCGTCGGGCTGGTCAACGCCAACGCGCTGCACGTCGGCGACACCCTCTACGCCGGCACGAAGGTCACCTTCCCGCCGCTGACCACCTTCGCGCCCGAGCACTTCGCGGTGATGCGCGGCAAGGACACCGCCAAGTTCAAGCAGTTCCGCCGCGGGGTCGGCCAGCTCGGCTCCGAGGGCGTGGCCCAGGTGCTGCGCTCGGACCGCCGCGGCGACCAGGCACCCGTGCTCGCCGTCGTCGGCCCCATGCAGTTCGAGGTGGCCGCGCACCGGATGGCGCAGGAGTTCGGCGCGCCGGTCGAGCTGGACCACCTGCCCTACCAGGTCGCGGTGCGCACCGACGCCGCCTCCGCCCCCGCGGTCGCCGCGGCCCGCGGGGTGGAGGTCTTCGAGCGCGAGGACGGCGAGCTGCTGGCGCTCTTCATGGACAAGTGGGACCTGCGCTCCCTCCAGCAGCGCAGCCCGGAGCTGACGCTGGAGCCGATGGTGGCCGCACAGCTGAGTTGATCGACGGCAGGGCCGAGGCGACACACTGTCGCGATGACCACGCGCCAGTCCCCCAGCCACCCGGCTCCGCTGGACGCCGGCACCCGGGCCGCCCGGGCCGCCGGCAACGCCGGCGAGCCCACCGTCGAGTTCGCCGAGGCGACCCCCTACGAGCAGTACGTGGGCGTCCGCCAGCTGCAGGCGCTGGTGCGGCCGGTGACCGAGCACCCGGCCGAGCCGGCGTTCCTGGTGGTCACCCAGGTGATGGAGCTGTGGTTCACGCTGCTGCGCCGGGAGTGGGAGTTGGCCCAGCAGCAGCTGCGGGCCGACGACCTGGACGCCGCGATCGGCTCGATCCGCCGGTCGGTGCACCACCTCCGGTCCCTGGACGCCAGCTGGGGCTCGCTGCTGTGGCTCACCCCGGCGGAGTTCAACGGCTTCCGCGACCAGCTCGGTGAGGCGTCGGGCTTCCAGTCCTACGAGTACCGGCACGTGGAGTTCCTGCTCGGGCTCAAGGCGGAGTCCGTCGTCCGGCCGCACCGCGGGCTGCCGGTGGTGCACGCGGACCTGCAGCGCGCGCTGGCCGCGCCGTCCCTGGAGGACGACGTCCTGGCGTACCTGGCCCGCCGCGGCCTGCCCGTGCCGGCTCCCGTGCTCGAGCGGGACCGCACGGTGACCCACGAGCCCGATCGCGCCGTCACGGCGCTGTGGGCCGAGGTCTACACCGACCCGCGGCCGGGCAACGAGCTGTTCACCCTCGGCGAGGCGCTCACCGACGTCGCCGAGGTGTTCACCACCTGGCGGCAGCGGCACGTCACCGCCGTCCGCCGGGCGATGGGCGCCAAGCCCGGCAGCGGCGGTTCGGCCGGCCTCGCCTGGCTGGAGCGCAGCGCCGCCCGGGTGGTCTTCCCGGACCTGTGGGCGGCCCGCACCGTGGTCTGAGCCGCATTCCCGGTCCATCGGTGAGATCAGTCGCGGGTAGCGACCGTGAGCCCGGGTAAGGGTGTGACAGGCCGGTCGCGCCCCATGAGGTCGCGCGCCGCCACCCAGACCGTCCGACGCTTGGAGGACCCCCCATGGCCACCGTGCCCACGATCACCCTGAACAACGGCGTGCAGATCCCGCAGTTGGGCTTCGGCGTCTTCCAGATCAAGCCCGAGGAGACCGTCGAGGCCACCCGCACGGCCCTCGAGGTCGGCTACCGGCACATCGACACCGCCGAGATGTACGGCAACGAGGCCGAGGTCGGCGAGGCCGTGCGCCAGTCCGGCGTGCCGCGCGAGGAGGTCTTCGTGACCTCCAAGCTCAACAACGGCTTCCACGCCCGCGACGACGCCCTGAAGGCCTTCGACGGGACGATGGACGCACTCGGCTTCGAGTACCTCGACCTGTTCCTCGTCCACTGGCCGCTGCCGGGCATCGACGTCGACTACATCGAGACCTGGAAGGCCATGGAGGAGATCTACCACTCCGGCCGGGTCAAGGCGATCGGCGTCTCCAACTTCAACGCCCACCACCTGAACCGGCTGTTCAGCGAGACCGACGTCCGCCCGGTGGTGAACCAGATCGAGGTGCACCCCTACTTCGCGCAGAACGACCTGCGGGCGTTCAACGCCGACCACGAGATCCGCACCGAGGCCTGGGCGCCGATCGCACAGGGCAAGGTCCTGGACGACGCGACCCTCATCCGGGTCGGCGAGCGGCACGGCAAGAGCCCGGCTCAGGCCACCCTGCGCTGGCACGTCCAGCGGGGCGACATCGTCTTCCCGAAGTCGGTCACCCGCGCCCGGGTCGAGCAGAACTTCGACCTGTTCGACTTCGAGCTCACCGAGGACGACATGCGTGAGATCGACGGTCTCGACCGCGCCGACGGCCGCAACGGCCCGAACCCCGACGAGTTCAACTACATCCCCAGCTGATCGAAGGACCCCCTCGCACCCCACCACTCGCGAGCTCGTGGGGGACCCTGCGAGGGGGCCGCTCCAGCGGGTCGCCAGCGGCCGTCGTCCCCTCGGGGACGGCGGCCGTTGGCCTGCCCGGGGCCTGTGCACGCCGTTCGTCTGCTGTGCACGTGCTGCAGCCCGGGCGGTGCGTGCAGAACGCATGCGGAGTGCCGCGGCAGCGGTCTCAGCGGGGCGCTGCGGTGAGCAGGGCGGCCCGGACGACGGCGAGCACGGTGTCCCGGTCCACGCCGTCCTCCTGAGCGGTGCGGGCCAACTCGGCCGCCAGTGCGCGGACCCGCTGCTCCCGCGGCGCAGGCGCGGCGGCGCCCCCGGTGACCACGGTGCCGGTGCGGCGGCGGCTGGCCACCAGCCCGGCGGCCTCCAGCTCGGCGTACGCCCGGGCCACCGTGCCCGTGGCCACGCCCAGGTCGGCGGCGAGAGCGCGCATGGTGGGCAACCGCGCGCCGTCGGCGAGCACCCCGCTCTGCACGTACGTCGCGATCTGGCCGCGGATCTGCTCGTAGGGCGGCGTCGGACTGGCGACGTCCACCGTGATGTCCAGCCCCATGGACGTCAGACGGACGCCGGCTGGTCCGCCGGCACGCCGGGCGCGCGGACGAACCCGACGACGAGGCCGGCGAGCATCGTCAGCAGGCCCGGCAGCCCGCCGGCCCACCCCGGCAGGGGCAGGGCGCCGACGTTGGACACCGCCATCCCGCCGACCAGCATCAGGCCACCGGCCACCACCAGGGTGGCCCCGACGGCGGCCCGGAGCACCCGGTGCGCCGATGCCCGGCGGAGTGCGGTCTCGATCCGGTCGTCCTCGGTGGCGACGGCGGGCCGGTTGGCGACCACCCACAGCGCACCGACGGTGACCACGGCGAGCACGAGCAGGCCGATCGCCGCCGGCCGGCCGTAGAAGAGGCCGGGGAACGGGCTGGCCGTCGACCAGGCCGGGTTGCCGTAGGCCGTCGAGCCGTGGGTCACCCGCCGTCCGGTCTCGTCGGCCAGGAGGGCGCCGCCGACGAGCACGGCGGCAGCGAGCGCGGCCGAGAGGACCGCCGCCCGCACCAGCCAGCGGGGCGCGGCGTCCAGCACGCCCCGCCGCACCAGCCGGGCCCGACGCACCGCACCCTCCGGTCGGGGCCAGGTCAGCTCTCCGGCGGCGAGGACCAGGGTGTGCACGATGCCGAAGACGATCGGGACCAGCAGGGCCGTGACCCCCAGGCCGCCGGGGGAGGTGTTCCCCACCTCGCGAGCCGCGGTGGCCAGGGCGGCGGCGGCCCCGAGTGCCACGGCCGCGACGGAGGCGGAGCGGGCGTGCCGGCGGGCGGCCGCCACCGAGGCCTCCCGGCTCGGCGGTGATCGTCGGACGACGCCCACGACGAGCGCGACGGCGCCGGCCAGCACCAGCACGGCGAGCAGCGGTACCAGCGCCACGACGGCCTCCATGAGTCATTGAGTCAAGTGATTGACACAATGGCGCACGATGGCGCAGTGCACAAGCCTGCAGCTGGAGGGGTACCCGCTACTCGGTGGTGACGAAGTCGATGAGCTCCTCCACCCGGCCGATCAGCGTGGGCTCCAGGTCGGTCCAGACACTCACCCGGGCCAGGATGCGCTGCGCCCAGACGTAGCCGGTGTCGTCCTCCCAGCCCAGCCGCTTGCAGACGCCGGTCTTCCAGTCCTCGCCCTTCGGGACCGTCGGCCAGGCCTTGATGCCGACCACCGAGGGCTTGACGGCCTGCCAGATGTCGATGAAGGGGTGCCCGACGACCAGGGCGTGGGCGCCGGTGATCTGGGCGGCGATCCGGGACTCCTTCGAGCCGGTCACCAGGTGGTCGACGAGCACGCCCAGGCGCCGTCCCGACGACGGGCGGAACTCCTTGACGATCCCCGGCAGGTCGTCGACGCCGTGCAGCGGCTCGACGACGACCCCCTCGATCCGCAGGTCGTGGCCCCAGACCTTCTCCACCAGCTCGGCGTCGTGCTTGCCCTCCACGTAGATCCGCCCCTCGCGGGCCACCCGCGCGCGGGCGCCGACCACGTAGGTCGAGCCGGAGGCGCTGCGCTGCGGGCCCGAGGGCGCGTTCTGCTTCGGCCGCACCAGCACGACCGGTCGACCGTCGACCCAGAAGCCGGGGCCCAGCGGGTAGGCCCGCACCCGGCCGTGGCGGTCCTCGAGGTGGACGACGTCCTTCTCGCACCGCACGACGGCGCCGACGAACCCGCTGCTGGGGTCTTCGACGACGACGTCCTTGAGCGCCTCCACCTGCGGTGAGGGCTTCTTCTGGGTGCGCGGGTGGACCAGGTTGTCGTAGGGCGAACGAGGAGGCACCCGCCCATGCTCGGCGTGCTCCCCGCCCGAGCCGGGTGCGACACGCCCGGTGTGACCGGTTCCCGCAGGTCCACGGCGTGTCGGGACGGCGGTGCGTCGCCCGCCGGATCCCGCATCGACCTGCGAGGACGCAGCCCGTGGTCGGCGTCGGGTCGGCGACACGCACTACCACGACGCCGAATCGATCAGGGGATCGCCGTTTTGTCCGGGCCGTGGCGGGCAGTTCAGAGAGCGAGACAGTACGACCCCCGAACAGAGGAGCGGAACACATGATCGGCACCGAGACCCTCGACCGCGTCATCGGCGCAGACGTCATCGACGCCGACGGCAACAAGATCGGTACGGCCTCCGAGGTGTTCCTCGACGACCAGTCGGGCGCCCCCGAGTGGGTCACCGTGAAGACCGGCATGTTCGGCACCAAGGAGTCGTTCGTCCCGATCCGGGACGCGAACCTGACCGGCGACGGCCTGCGTGTCCCCGTGAGCAAGAGCGCGGTGAAGGACGCCCCGCGCATCGACTCCGACGGCCACCTCTCCCCGGCCGAGGAGACCGAGCTGTACCGCCACTACAACATGACGGAGACGGCTGTCGCCGCGCCGGCCGCCGGTGCCCCGGTCGCCGACACGACGACGACCACGGCCGACACCAACCGGCACGGCACCGTGGGCCACGACACCTCCGGTCCCACGACCGACGACGCCATGACCCTCTCCGAGGAGCGCGTCAACGTCGGCACCCAGCACGTCGAGACCGGCCGCGCCCGGCTGCGCAAGTACGTCGTGACCGAGAACGTCACCGAGACCGTCCCCGTGTCGCACGAGGAGGTCCGGGTGGAGCGCGAGCCCATCACCGACGCCAACCGTGGCAAGGCCACCGATGGCCCGGCGATCTCCGAGGAGGAGCACGAGGTGACGCTGCACGCCGAGCGTCCCGTCGTGGAGAAGGAGGCCGTGCCGGTGGAGCGCGTGCGCCTGGGCACCGAGACCGTCACCGAGCAGCAGCAGGTGAGCGAGACCGTCCGCAAGGAGCAGGTCGACACCGACCAGGTGACCGACGAGAAGCGTCGCTGACCTCTCGCAGTCGCACACCGCAGAGCGCCCGTCCCGGTACACCGGGGCGGGCGCTCTGCTGTCCGGCCCCGCATCCCGCCGCCGGCCCGGGGGCCTCCGTCAGTCGGTGGCGGGGGGCAGGGGGTCGCCGGGGCGGGGCATGACCGGCGCGCCGGCCTCCTCCTCGAGCACCTCGGCCGCCGAGCCCACGATCAACGGATCGGGCGTGCCGACGGCGGCCGGGTCCTTGCCGGTGTAGTCGAAGCGGGCCAGCACGTGCCGCATCGCCTCCAGCCGGGCGCGCTTCTTGTCGTTGCTCTTGATCACCGTCCACGGGGCGTGGCCGGTGTCGGTGTGCAGGAACATCGCCTCCTTGGCCTCGGTGTAGGCATCCCACTTGTCCAGCGAGGCGAGGTCGGTGGGGGAGAGCTTCCACTGCCGCACCGGGTCGATCTGCCGGACGATGAACCGGCTGCGCTGCTCGCCCCGGGTCACCGAGAACCAGAACTTGACCAGGTGGATGCCGCTCTCGACGAGCAGCTGCTCGAACTCCGGGGCCTGCCGCATGAACCGCAGGTACTCCTCCGCGGTGCAGTAGCCCATCACCCGCTCGACGCCGGCGCGGTTGTACCAGGAACGGTCGAACATGACGATCTCGCCGGCGGCCGGCAGGTGCTGCACGTAGCGCTGGAAGTACCACTGGGTCTTCTCGCGCTCCGACGGCTTGTCCAGGGCGATCACCGTCGACCCGCGCGGGTTGAGGTGCTCGGTGAACCGCTTGATCGTGCCGCCCTTGCCGGCGGCGTCCCGGCCCTCGAACACCAGCACCAGCTTCTGGCCGGTGCCCTTCACCCAGCCCTGCAGCTTCAGCAGCTCGATCTGCAGCCGGCGCTTCTCGATCTCGTACTCGCGCCGCTCCATCCGCTCGCTGTACGGGTAGCCCTCGCGCCAGGTGTCGACCCGGTTGCCGTCGGGGTCGAAGAGCTCCCGGTCGTCGTCCCAGTCCTCGTCGGAGTGCGTGTCCGGCAGGGCGTTGAGCCGCCACCGGGACAGGTCGAGGACAGGTGACGGCGTGCCCTCCGGGGCGCGGTCACGCATCTGCTGGGTCACGTCGTCTCCGGTCTGCGGGGTCCAGGTGCCACGTGCGAGGTGCTCGCCCCGATCCTGCCCGGATGCGGCTCGTCCTGCCCAGCCCGGTGGTCAGGGTGCGCCGACCCGTGCGCGCACGTGCCGGAGGTGGCCGATCAGCTCGTCCCCGATCCGGCCCCAGGTCCGCTCCGCCACCGAGGGCCGGGCCCGGTCGGCGGCGGCGCGGAGTGTGGCCGGGTCGTCGCGCAGTCCGGCGACCATGGCGGCCAGCAGGTGGGGGTCGTCCCCGGCCCAGAGCCAGCCGTTCTGCCCGTGCCGGACCAGGTCCAGTGGGCCGCCCGAGGCGGCCACGACGGCCGGGACACCCGCGGCCAGCGCCTCCTGGACCGCCTGGCAGAAGGTCTCGTCGGCCCCGGGGTGCACGAAGAGGTCCAGCGAGGCGACGACGGCGCCCAGTTCCGCCCCGCCGAGCTGGCCGAGGAAGTGGGCGCGCGGCATCCGGCGGGCCAGCTGCCGGCGCTGGGGTCCGTCGCCGACGACGACCAGCCGGACGCCGGGCAGCTCGCTGAGCGGGGCCAGCAGCTCCAGCCGCTTCTCCACCGCCAACCGGGCGACCACGCCCACCAGCAGCTCCCCGTCCGGCGCCAGCTCACCGTGGAGACCCGGGTCGCTGTGCCACGGGGCGAACTGGTCCAGGTCGACGCCCCGCCGCCACAGCGTGACGGGGCCGATCCCGTGACGGGCCAGCATCGCCAGGCTCGCCGTGGACGGGGCCAGGGTCAGGTCGGCGGTCTCGTGCACCGAGCGCAGGTACCGCCAGGCCGCCGCTGGGCCGCCGGGGAGGCGGTAGCGCTCGGCGTAGGCGGCCAGGTCCGTCTGGAACACGGCGACCGACGGCAGCCCGAGCGAGCGTGCGGCACGGGCCGCCGCCAGGCCGAGGACGGCGGGGGAGGCCAGGTGGACGACGTCGGGGGCCAGTCGGCCGAGCACCTCGGCCAGGTCGCCGACCGGGCGCGCCACGGAGAGCTGCCGGTAGCCGGGCAGGCGCATCGACCGCACGGTCGCGACGTCCACCCAGGCGCCGCAGCGGGACTCGTAGCCCGCGCCGGACGGGGCCACGACCACCGGGTCGTGGCCGCGGACGGCGAGGTGGTCGACCAGCCGCAGCACCGAGGTGACCACCCCGTTGACGGCGGGCATGAAGGTCTCGGCGACCACCGCGACGCGCATGCCCACGCCGCCGGACGGCGGTGGGGCCACGACCGGCGCGGGCAGCGGGACGTCCACGCACCCGGCGGTGTCCGCCGGTACGACGTCCTCACGCAACACGCGCGGCCCCGGGGTGGGTCGGGGTGACGGTGGGCCGGCGGACCGGCGGCCGGCGGGCGGGCACCCGGGGCCGGCGCGGGTGGGCCGCGACGACGGGCCGCCGCGCCTCGGTGACCGCGGCGACCGCGTACTCGGCGAGCGCGGCCAGTTCCCGGCGGTCGGCGCCGGCCGGGTCGAGCGCCGGCAGCAGGTGCACCTCCACCACCAGGCCGCGGACGGCGACCACCCGGGCGATGCTGCGCCACAGCGGCTCGTCGGCCAGGTAGCCGGCGACCGCGGTGGGGGCACCACCGTCGACCCGGTACCGGACGGCGACCGGGCAGACCGGTGCTGCGGCGTCCACGGCGGCCTGGAAGAAGGCGGGGCGGAAGCGGCCGAGCTCCACCCCGCACGCCGTCGTCCCCTCCGGGTGGACGGTCACCGCCGTGCCGGACCGCAGCAGACCCGCGGCCTGGGCGACCGCGGCCGGGAGGGTCCGGATGCGTGCCCGGTCGAGCAGGACGACGCCGGTACGGCGCGCCAGGCCGCCGAGGACCGGCCAGTCGCCCACCTCGCGCTTGGCGACGGGCACCCCCGGCACCACGGTGAGCATCGCCAGGTCGTCGACCCAGGAGACGTGGTTGCTGACCACCAGGTGGCCCGGGCCGCGCCCGGCACCTGCCCGCGGCCAGGCCGCGGACGGCGCGCTGACCTCGACCCGCACCCCGGCGGCGGTGAGCACCCTGGCCGCGGCGCAGACGACCAGCCGACGGCGGCCCCGTGCGCCGGTCCACGGTGCCCGCAGCGCGGCCGCCCCGGTGCCGGCGAGCGCGACGCCCAGGCGGAGCCAGCGGCGCCGCCGCGTCGCGGCGTCCACGGTCGGGACGGGGTCGGCCGTGCAGGCGGTGGTGCAGGCGGAGACCGGCAGCCAGCTCATCGGTCGCCACCGAGCAGCCGGGCGCGCACCCGGTCGGGGATGTCGGCGACGGCCAGGAGCACGTACAGGTCGGCGGTTCCGAATGCCGGGTCGTAGGCGGGCCGGCCGCACACCCGGGCGCCCAGCCTCAGGTACGCCCGGAGCAGCGGGGGCACCACCAGACGCTCCGGCTGCGGTGGCGCCACGACGTCGAAGGGCAGGCGCGGCACCACCCGGAGGGCTGCGGGGGCGAGGTGGCCGGTGCGCACCGCCTCCCAGACCCCGGCGACGGTGGCGCCGCCGTCGGTCAGTGGGACCGAGGCGCAGCCGGCCAGGTGGGTGGCGTCGCGCTCCAGCACGTAGCGGAGGACGCCGGACCAGAGCGCGGTGATCACGGTGCCGGTGCGGTGGTCGGGGTGCACGCAGCTGCGGCCGGCCTCGACCAGCCCGGGGCGCAGGGCGGCGTGGCGGGAGAGGTCGAACTCGCCGTCGCCGTAGCTGCGGCCCGCGGCCGCGGATCGCTCGGGCGGCAGCAGCCGGTAGGTGCCGACGACCTCGCCGGTCGCCTCGTCGCGCACCAGCAGGTGGTCGCAGAGCTCGTCCCACTCGTCGACGTCCCGTTCGAGGGCGGCGGCCGCGGGGTCCAGCAGGGCGCCGCCCTCCCGGGCGAACACGCTCCAGCGGAGCCGCTGGGCGGCGGCGACGTCGTCGGCGTGGGTGGCCAGGGCGGTGGTGTAGCTGCGGCGGGGGGCCGGCAGGGCAGTGGTCACAGCTGCGGTCACGACGACACCTCGGGTGTCGGGAGGCCCCTGGACGAGGCCCGGACGCCGCCAGCGTCAGCGGCCGAGGTGTCCGGCGGGTGGCCGCGGACTGGCGAGCCCCCGGCGGACGGGCGAATCCCGCCCCGGGTGTCCGCCGATCGGGTGACCGGTCAGGGGACGATGCGCTCGGCGAGCTCCTCGGCGAAGCTGCGGGCGGCGTCGGCCTCGGCGGCGGCACGCTCGCGCAGGTCGGCCATCGCCGGGACCCGGTCGGCCAGGGTCAGCTGCAGGGTGATGACCGAGACCGTCATGCCGAAGGATCGTCCGAGCACCAGCTCCAGCGGCGGCACGGTGTGGTCCCAGCTGGCCTGCTCGCCGCCGGCGTCGTAGCTCGCCCCCCGGCTGGAGACGATGACGGCGTGCCGCCCGGCCAGTGGCCGGGCCTCGTAGTCGCCGAAGGGCACCGTCGCGCCCAGCACGTGCACGTGGTCGAGCCAGGCCTTGAGGGTGGAGGGCAGCGACCAGTTGTACATCGGCGCGCCGACCAGCAGGACGTCGGCGGCCAGCAGCTCGTCGAGGTAGACGTGCTGCTGTGCCTCGGCGGCCGGGTCGACGACCTCCTCGGGCGTGCGCAGCCGGGGGGTCCAGTGCAGGGCGGCGTCGGGCAGGTGCGGCGGCGGGTCGGCCTGCAGGTCCCGGGAGGCCACGGTGAACTCCGCGCCGCGGTCCTGCCAGCCCCGGGCGAAGGCGGCGGTGACCTCCCGGGAGGCGGAGGTGCGCGGATCGGCGGACGAGTCGAGGTGCAGCAGGTGCGGCATCGAGGGCTCCCGGGGCTGGGGGTGGGCGGGGTCGCCGGGACCCACCCAAGCAGTGCCGGGCGCCGGGACGTCGGTCGGGGCGGATGTTCCACGTGGAGCATCCGGCGCTCAGTCCAGCGAGACCCCGTCGACGTAGCGCCACCGGCCGTCCTCGCGGGCGAACCGGCTGTGCTCGTGCTGGGCTCCGCGCACCCCGCCGGCGCGGTGGTGGGCCCGGAACTCCACCGTGCCCTCCGGTGCCAGCAGGGTGCCGCCGGTGGTGGCCAGCACCTCCAACCCGGTCCAGCGCACCGCGGGGTCGAGGTCGAGGGTGCGGGGCCGGGTGCTGGAGTGCCAGGTGCTCAGCAGGTACCCGGCGTCCACGACCGCGAAGGCGCTGTAGCGCGAGCGCATCAGCTGCTCGGCCGTCCCCGCGGTCGCCGTCCCCGCGTGCAGCCGGCCGCAGCACTCGGCGTAGGGCAGGCCGGTGCCGCACGGGCAGTGTCGGGGAGCCACCCGTTCAGTCTCCAGGAGCGGATCAGTCGGTGCCGGCCTCCATCGCCGCGCGGTCCAGCAGCTCGTCGTGCTCGGAGACCTGGCCGCGCGAGGCGATCGCCTCGGCGCCGCCCTGCTGGGTGGCGTCGATCAACCCAGTCGAGGCGGCCTGGGCTGCACCGATGGACGTCGGGGTGGCGCCGCCGACCATGCCCATCCGGGCGTACTGCTCCAGCTTGGCCCGCGAGTCGGCGATGTCCAGGTTGCGCATGGTCAGCTGGCCGATCCGGTCGACCGGCCCGAAGGCGGAGTCCTGGGTGCGCTCCATGGACAGCTTGTCCGGGTGGTAGCTGAAGGCCGGGCCGGAGGTGTCCAGCACCGAGTAGTCCTCGCCGCGCCGCAGCCGCAGCGTTACCTCACCGCTGACCGCCATGCCGACCCAGCGCTGCAGCGACTCGCGCAGCATCATCGCCTGCGGGTCCAGCCAGCGGCCCTCGTACATCAGCCGGCCCAGCCGGCGGCCCTCGGAGTGGTACGTGGCCAGCGTGTCCTCGTTGTGGATGGCGTTGACCAGCCGCTCGTAGGCCGCGTGCAGCAGGGCCATCCCCGGTGCCTCGTAGATGCCCCGGCTCTTCGCCTCGATGATCCGGTTCTCGATCTGGTCGGACATGCCGAGGCCGTGCCGTCCGCCGATCGCGTTGGCCTCCAGCACCAGGTCGACCGGGGTGGCGAACTCCTTGCCGTTGATCGTCACCGGCCGGCCGTACTCGAAGCCGACCGTGACGTCCTCGGCGGCGATCTCGACCGTCGGGTCCCAGAACTTCACGCCCATGATCGGCTCGACGGTCTCGATGCCGGTGTCGAGGTGCTCGAGGGTCTTGGCCTCGTGCGTCGCGCCCCAGATGTTGGCGTCGGTGGAGTAGGCCTTCTCCGCGCTGTCCCGGTAGGGCAGGCCGTGGGCGACCAGCCACTCCGACATCTCCTTGCGGCCGCCGAGCTCGGTGACGAAGTCGGCGTCCAGCCACGGCTTGTAGATCCGCAGCCCCGGGTTGGCCAGCAGGCCGTAGCGGTAGAACCGCTCGATGTCGTTGCCCTTGTAGGTGGAGCCGTCGCCCCAGATCTGGACGCCGTCGGCCAGCATCGCCCGCACCAGCAGGGTGCCGGTGACCGCGCGGCCGAGCGGGGTGGTGTTGAAGTAGCTGCGGCCGCCGGAGCGGATGTGGAAGGCGCCGCAGGTCAGCGCCGCGAGCCCCTCCTCGACCAGGGCGGCCCGGCAGTCGACCAGCCGGGCGAGCTCGGCGCCGTAGGCGGTGGCGCGGCCGGGCACCGAGCCGATGTCGGGCTCGTCGGCCTGTCCGATGTCCGCGGTGTAGGTGCAGGGCACGGCGCCCTTGTCGCGCATCCAGGCCACCGCGACCGAGGTGTCGAGACCGCCGGAGAAGGCGATGCCGACGCGTTCGCCGACGGGCAGGGACGTGAGCACCTTGGACATGGACACGAGTATGCATTGCACTGTATGACCATGCAAAGCCGGGTCGGGTGACCCGCGTCGCGTCCTAGCGGTGGGTCTCCAGCCGGCCGGCCAGCGTGCCGGCGAACCCCTCGGCGACGGCCAGCTGGTCGCGCAGCGCGGCGACCCGGGCCGTGGCGGCCTCGTGGAACTCGCGCAGCCGGGTCAGCAGCTGCTCGCGGTCGCCCGTGCCGTGCTCGAGGTCCTGGAGCAGGGTGAGCAGCTCCTGCATCTCCTCCAGCGAGAAGCCCAGCGGCTTCATCCGCTTGATCACCTCGAAGCGGGCGACGTCTGCCTCGCTGTAGAGCCGGAAGCCCCCCTCGGTGCGGCTCGTGGGGACGACGAGCCCGTTCTCCTCGTAGAACCGGATGGTGCGCAGGCTCAGCCCGATCCGCTCGGCCACCTGGCCGATCTGCATCAGCTCGCCGTGCCCGGCCACCTCAGTGCCCCCCGGCCAGCTGGCCGGTGTGCCGCTCGTAGCGGTCGGCCGAGTGCTCGCTCAGGCCCACGATCTGCACGGTCTTGCCGCGCGTCTCGTACTTGTGCGTGATCGCGTCCAGGGTGGCGACGGTGGAGGCGTCCCAGACCTGGGCGCCGGACAGGTCGATGACGACGTCGGCGGGGTCGTCGGCGTAGTCGAACTGCTGGTAGAGGTCGTTGCTGGAGGCGAAGAACAGCGCGCCGTGGACGGCGTAGAAGCGCGTCGTCCCGTCCGGGCTGGTCGTGCTGGTGACCTCGACGAGGTGGGCCACCCGGCGGGCGAAGAGCACGCAGGCGACCAGCACGCCGACGCCGACGCCGATGGCGAGGTTGTGCGTGGCGAGGGTGACCGCGACGGTGGAGAGCATCACGACGGTCTCGCTGCGCGGCATCCGGTGGATGGTGCGCAGGCTGTGCCAGTCGAAGGTCGCGATCGACACGAAGATCATCACGGCCACCAGCGCGGCCATCGGGATGATCGCCACGATGTCGCCGAGGACGACGACCAGGACCAGCAGGAACACCCCGGCGAGGAAGGTCGACAGCCGGGTGCGGGCGCCGGAGCGCACGTTGATCATCGTCTGGCCGATCATGGCGCAGCCGCCCATGCCGCCGAAGAAGCCGGTGACGATGTTGGCCACGCCCTGCCCCCAGGACTCGCGGGTCTTGTCCGAGTGGGTGTCGGTCAGGTCGTCGACCAGCTTGGCCGTCAGCAGGGACTCCATCAGCCCGACGAACGCCACGCCGAGGGCGTAGGGGGCGATGATCGTCAGCGTCTCCCAGGTGAACGGCAGGTCCGGGATGCCGAACAGCGGCAGGTTGTCGGGCAGCTCGCCCTGGTCGCCCACGTTCGGCACGGTCAGGCCGACCGCCACGGTCAGCCCGGTGAGCACCACGATCGACACCAGCGGGGCCGGGACGACGCTGCTCAGCCGCGGGAGCAGGAAGATGATCGCCAGCCCGGCGGCCACCATCGGGTAGACCAGCCAGGACACGTCGACCAGGTACGGCAGCTGCGCCATGAAGATGAGGATGGCCAGCGCGTTGACGAAGCCGACCATGACGCTGCGCGGCACGAACCGCATCAACCGGGCGAAGCCGGCCAGGCCCAGCAGCACCTGGAGCACCCCGCCGAGGACGACGGCGGCCAGCAGGTACTCCAGCCCGTGGTCACGCACCAGCGGGGCGATGACCAGCGCGATCGCCCCGGTGGCGGCGCTGATCATCGCCGGCCGGCCACCCGTGAAGGCGATCACCACCGCCATCGTGAACGAGGCGAAGAGCCCGACCCGGGGGTCGACCCCGGCGATGATGGAGAAGCTGATCGCCTCGGGGATCAGCGCCAGGGCCACCACGAGGCCGGCGAGCACCTCGGTGCGGGCCACCTTCGGCGCCAGCCACGCGGGGCGGCCGGGTGCGGAGAGTGCGGTCGGGAGGGACATGCCACCGTCTTCGGGTCGTGCGCCCATCGGGCGCAAGCGGCCGGAGCAGCGGTGATCCGGGTCTGAGCGGCCGTCGCGGCCGCTCGCGTCGCCGACACCCTACCCTCACGTC
The DNA here is from genome assembly GCF_026968045.1 of Modestobacter sp. VKM Ac-2977. GTDB lineage: Bacteria > Actinomycetota > Actinomycetes > Mycobacteriales > Geodermatophilaceae > Modestobacter. The sequence goes on from NZ_JAPVBQ010000003.1 coordinate 393,947, forward strand.
ACGGGAGGTCGGTGGAGCGACCCGCCGGGGCTGACACCATGCCCCCGCGGTGGCTCAGGCGTCGATGACCACCGGGATGATCATCGGGGTGCGGCGGTGGGACCGGTTCGCCCAGTTGCCGACGGCCTTGGCGATCAGCGACTCCAGCTGGGCGGCGTCCTTGACGCCGTCGGCCGCCGCGCGGGCCAGCTCCCGCTCGATCAACGGCACCGCGGCGTCGAAGGACTCGGCCTCGTGGACGAAGCCGCGGGCCAGGAAGTCGGGGGCCTCCACGAGCTGCCCGGTGTTGGCGTCGACGATCGCCACGACGGTGATCACGCCCTCCTCCGCGAGGGTGCGCCGGTCCTTCAGCGAGGCCTCGGTCGCGCCGCCGACGGTCGAGCCGTCGACGTAGACGTTGCCGGCGGACACCTTGCCGGTGATCGAGACCCGGCCGTCGACCAGGTCGATCACCGAGCCGTCCTCGGCGATGACGACCCGGCTCGGGTCGACGCCGGTGCGGATCGCCAGGTCGGCGTTGGCCCGCAGGTGCCGCGCCTCCCCGTGCACCGGCATGACGTTGCGCGGCTTGACGATGTTGTAGCAGTACACGAGCTCGCCGGCGCTGGCGTGCCCGGAGACGTGCACCTTGGCGTTGCCCTTGTGGACGACGTTGGCGCCGATCCGGGTGAACTCGTTGATGATCCGGTAGATGGCGTTCTCGTTGCCGGGGATGAGCGAGCTGGCCAGCAGCACCGTGTCGCCCTCGGAGATCCGGATGACGTGGTCCCGGTTGGCCATCCGGGACAGCGCCGCCATCGGCTCGCCCTGGGAGCCGGTGCAGACCAGGCACACCTGGTCGGCGGGCAGCTTCTCCAGCACCTTCATGTCGACCACCAGGCCCTTGGGCACCCGCAGGTACCCCAGGTCGCGGGCGATCCCCATGTTGCGGACCATCGACCGGCCGACGAAGGCGACCTTGCGGCCGTGCGCGTGCGCGGCGTCGAGGACCTGCTGGATGCGGTGCACGTGGCTGGCGAAGCTGGAGACGATGACCCGCTTGGGGGCGGTCCGGAAGACCGTGTCGATCGCCGGGGTGAGCTCACCCTCCGACGTGGTGAAGCCGGGGACGTCGGCGTTGGTGGAGTCGGTGAGGAAGAGGTCGACGCCCTCCTCGCCGAGCCGGGCGAACCCGCGCAGGTCGGTGATCCGCTGGTCCAGGGGGAACTGGTCCATCTTGAAGTCGCCGGTGTGCAGCACGAGGCCGGCCGCGGTGCGGATGGCCACGGCGAGCGCGTCGGGGATGGAGTGGTTGACCGCCAGGAACTCCAGGTCGAAGGGGCCGAGCCGCAGCTCGTCGCCCTCCGCGACCTGCTCGGTCACCGGGGTGATCTTGTGTTCCTTGAGCTTGGCCTCGATGAAGGCCAGCGTCAGCTTCGACCCGATGACGGGGATGTCCCGCCGCTCCCGCAGCAGGTACGGGACACCGCCGATGTGGTCCTCGTGCCCGTGCGTCAGGACGACGGCCACGATGTCGTCCAGCCGGTCCCGGATGGAGGTGAAGTCCGGGAGGATCACGTCGATCCCGGGCTGGTGCTCCTCGGGGAAGAGCACGCCGCAGTCGACGATCAGCAGCTTGCCGGCGTGCTCGAAGACGGTCATGTTGCGGCCGATCTCACCCAGGCCACCGAGGGCGACGACCCGCAGGCCGTTGGGGGCCAGTGCCGGAGGGGTGCCGGGGTCGCGGCGAGAGCGGCTCATGCCCTTCACGCTACGTGCGCGGGACCGGCGAGCTGCCGCCGGTCCCGGCGCGTCTGCATCCGACCCGGCGCCTGCCGGCGAACGTCTGGTGTGGAGTCGCTCGCCCGGGACGAACACCAGTGGGTCGTCCAGCCGTTGCTCGATGCCGGCCTGCCGCTCGACGAGATCCGCTCCCTGGTGTTCGGCCTGGCCTTCCAGGGCGTCCTGAGCGAGGGGCGCGAGGTCCTCGCCTGCATCCGGGACCTCGTCGCCGACCGGCCCGCGGAGGTCCGCGCCGCCTGGTCGGAGGTGGTCCACCGGCTGTTCCTGCTGGAGCCCCCGACGTAGGGGGCGGCTCAGCCGCGATCGGGCCCGGCGGACCCGGCCGGGTACTCCTGCAGCGGCACCTCACCCGCCGACCAGGCGGCCAGGATCGGCTCGACGATGCGCCAGGACTGCTCGGCCTCCACGTCGCTGATGGACAGGGTGGCGTCCCCGGCCAGCACCTCCCGGAGCAGCAGCCCGTAGGCCGACAGGTCGTTCGGGGGCAGGTCGATGTCCAGGGCGCGGCGCTCGAGGTCGAACGGCTCGCCGGCCCCGTTGAGGTTCAGCTCCAGCGTGACGTGGTCGGGGTCGAGGCCCAGTCGCAGCACGTCCGGCTGGAGCTGCTGGTCACCGAAGGCCAGGTGCGGCACGGGCTTGAACCAGATGGCGATCTCCCGCCGGCCCGCGCCCAGCGCCTTCCCGCTGCGCAGCCGGAACGGCACGCCCGCCCAGCGCCAGTTGTCGATCGTCACCGTGAACTCGGCGTGCGTCTCGGTCTCCCGCGCCGGGTCGACGCCCTCCTCGCTGGTGTAGTCCGGCAGCTCCCGGCCCTGGACGGTCCCGGCGGTGTACCGCCCGCGCACGGTGTCCCGGGCCATGTCGGCCGGGGGCCGGACCGCCCGCAGGACGTCGGCCTTGCGGGCGGACAGGCTGGCGCCGTCGACCGCGTTCGGCGGCTCCATCGCCACGAGGGCCAGCTGCTGGAGCAGGTGGTTCTGCAGCATGTCCCGCAGCGCGCCCGCCGTGTCGTAGTAGCCGGCGCGCCCCTCGAGGCCGAGCGTCTCGTCGAAGACGATCTCGACCCGGTCGACGTGCGAGGCGTTCCAGACCGGCTCGAACAGCCGGTTGGCGAAGCGCAGCCCCAGGACGTTGAGCACGGTCTGCTTGGCCAGGAAGTGGTCCGTGCGGAACGCCCGCTCCTCCGGGACCAGCCGGTGCAGGACGGCGTTGAGCTGCCGGGCGTCGGCCTCGTCGCGGCCGAAGGGCTTCTCCACGGCGATCGTCGTCTCCTCGGGCAGCTCGACCTCGGTCAGTGCCTCCAGGGTGGGGAGGAAGACGGTGTTCGGCAGGGCCAGGTAGACCACCGGGCGCCCCGGCACGCGGGCCAGCACCTGCCGCAGGTCCTCGGGGGCGGTGACGTCGCCGCGCTGGTAGCCCAGCCGGTCGAGCAGACGGTCCTGGGCCTCCTCGGGCACGTGCGTGGCGTGCTCGGCGAGCCGGTCGCGTGCCCACTCCCGGTACTCCTGCTCCGACCAGTCGTCCCGGCCCACCGCCAGCACGTCGACGTCGCCGTCGAGCGCATCTGCCTGGACCAGCTGGGCCAGCCCCGGGAGGAGGAGGCGGCCGGTGAGGTCACCCGTCCCGCCCAGCACCACGAGGGTCGCCTGCATCGTCGTCCTCTCCGTCGTCGTGTCGGGCCCGCCGTCCGCAAGCCCCTCCGCGCCCTGCCCAGGGCTCGCAGCGCTGAACCCCGGGACGCCCGATCAGCCGATCCGGCGAACGGCCGTGGTCCACTCCTGGGAACCGGGACCACGTCGGCGAGGAGGCGCAGTGAGCAGCACGCACGAGGTCCTCAACCAGGCGCCGCCGCGGGTCGACCTGGACGAGTACTCGACCAACCCGGCCCTGACCGAGGCGGTCGAGCGCCACGGCGCCGGCTGGTCCGCCGAGCACCTCGCCGAGGTCGGGTCGCTCGTCGGACAGGCCGACTTCCAGCGGGACGCCGAGCTCGCCAACACCCACCCGCCGGTGTTCGCCGGCCACGACCGCTGGGGCAACCGGGTCGACGCGGTCGAGTTCCACCCCGCCTACCACCGGATCAGCGCCGCGGCGATCGCGCACGGCGCGCACACCAGCTGCTGGGCGGAGCCGCGGCCCGGTGCGCACGTCGCCCGGGCGGCGGCGTTCATGCTCTTCGCCCAGGTCGAGCCCGGGCACGCCTGCCCGGTGAGCATGACCCACGCCGTCGTCCCCTCGCTGCGGGCGGCGCCGGAGCTGGCCGACGTGTGGCTGCCCAAGGTCTTCTCCCGGGACTACGACCCCGAGCTGCGCGACCCGGCCACCAAGTCCTCGGCGGTCTTCGGCATGGCGATGACCGAGAAGCAGGGCGGCTCGGACGTGCGGGCCAACACCACCCGGGCGGTCGACGCCGGCGACGGCACCTGGCGGCTGACCGGGCACAAGTGGTTCTGCTCGGCCCCGCAGTCCGACGCGTTCCTGGTGCTCGCCCAGACCGGCACCGGCCTCTCCTGCTTCCTGGTGCCCCGCGTACTGCCCGGCGGGGACCGCAACGTGTTCCGCATCCAGCGGCTCAAGGACAAGCTCGGCAACCGGTCGAACGCCTCCTCGGAGATCGAGCTGGAGGACACGGTCGGCTGGCTGGTCGGGGAGGAGGGGCGCGGGGTCCGCGCCATCATCGAGATGGTCGGGCAGACCCGGCTGGACTGCGTCCTGGGCAGCGCCGCCGGCATGCGGCAGGCCGTCGCCGAGGCCGCCTGGCACACCCGGCACCGCCGCGCCTTCGGCGCGACCCTGATCGACCAGCCGGCGATGACCGCCGTCGTCGCCGACCTGCAGCTGGAGGCCGAGGCGGCCACCTGGACAGCGCTGCGGGTGGCCGCGGCGTACGACAGCGAGGACGCCGAGTCGGTCGCGTTCCGCCGGCTCGCCACCCCCGTGGCGAAGTACTGGATCTGCAAGCGCGGGCCGCACCACGCCTACGAGGCGCTGGAGTGCCTGGGCGGCAACGGCTACACCGAGGCCTTCCCGCTGGCCCGCCGCTACCGGGAGCAGCCGGTGATGGCGGTCTGGGAGGGGTCGGGCAACGTGATCGCCCTCGACGTCCTCCGGGCCCTGGCTCGCGAGCCGGAGTCGGTGGCCGCCGTCGACGAGGAGGTCGTCTCGGCGCTGGGCCGGCACCGGGCCTTCGACGCGCACGTGCAGGCCACCCGGGCGCTGATCGGCCGGGTGCAGGCCGACCCGGGGAGCGCCCCGCAGCACGCCCGCCGGGTCGTGGAGGCGCTGGCGCTCGCCCTGCAGGGCGCCGTCCTGATCCGGGAGGCGCCGGCCGCCGTCGCCGATGCCTTCGTCTCCGCCCGGCTCGGGGCCGACCGCAGCCTGGAGTACGGGGCGCTGGACCCCGGCCTGGACCTCGCCGCGATCGCGGCGCGCGCCTGACCGGGCCCGATCCGCCACCGCGCGCCCTATCCTCCGGCGCATGACCGGACGTCGAACCGCCCTGACCGCCGGCGCGGCCGGGCTGAGCGTGCTCGCCTGGGTCGCGTGGCTGGCCTGGGACCGGGAGTACCAGTTCGACCCGGAGACCAGCACGACCTCGGGCCCCTACGAGACGTGGCAGGTGGTCGGCTGCGTGCTGACGCTGCTGGCCGCCACGGTGCTGGCCGGGTGGGCGCGGCGGCCGCTGGTCGCGGCGCTGGTGGTGACCGTGCCGTTCACGCTCTGCTGGACGGTCGACGCAGCCCGCCAGGACGAGACCGGGCTCTTCATGGTGGGCGCCCTGCTGATCGCCGTGGGCCTGTTCCTCGGCTCGTTCCTGGTCGCGGTCGGGATCGGCCGGGCACCGGGTCGCCGTCGCATCGACGCCTGACCTCCCCCGGCGCGATCAGTCGGCGAAGCAGGCGGTCAGCGCGCCGACCATCAGCGGGACGTCGAGGGCCGAGGCCAGCTCGCGGGCCGAGTGCATGGCCAGCATGGGTGCGCCGACGTCGACGGTCGCGATGCCCAGCCGGGTCGCCGTCAGCGGGCCGATCGTGCTCCCGCAGGGCAGATCGGCGCGGGTGACGAACCACTGCACCGGCACCGACGCCTCCGCGCAGCGCTCGGCGAACCAGCCGCTGGTCACCGCGTCGGTGGCGTAGGCCTGGTTGGCGTTCACCTTCAGCACCGGCCCGCCGCCCAGCTGCGGCTGGTGGCCGGGCTCGTGCCGGTCGGAGCGGGTCGGGTGGACGGCGTGCGCCATGTCCGCCGAGACCAGCCGGGACTGTGCCAGTGCCCGGGGGAGCGCCTGCGGGTCACCGGCGTCCAGGACCGCCACCAGCCGGCGGACGACGTCCTCCAGGAAGCTGCCGCGCGCCCCGGACATCGAGCCGCTGCCCACCTCCTCGTGGTCGTTGGCGACCAGCAGCTGGGTGCGGCTGGTGGCCGCCGCGGCGATCAGCGCCGTCACCCCGGCGTGACAGCTGGCCAGGTTGTCCAGCCGCGGCGCGGCGATCCAGCTGCCGTCGGCGCCCGTGCGGCCGGCCGGCTGGGTGTCGGCGAGCACCAGGTCGTGCCCGACGACGTCCTGCACGGCCGCGCCCACCTCGGCGGCCAGCGCCTCCCGCAGGCCCGGCTCGGTGCCCAGGTCCTGGGACCAGACGGGCACCAGTTCCCGCTGCGGGTCCAGCTTCAGGCCGTCGCGCACGCTGCGGTCCAGGTGGATCGCCAGCGACGGCAGCCGCAGCGGCGCACCGGGCAACCGCACGAGTGCGGTGCCGCCGCCACGCAGCGCCACCCGGCCGGCCACGGTGAGCTCCCGGTCCAGCCAGGTGTGCCACAGCCCGCCGCCGTAGGGCTCGACGCCGACCAGCCGGTACCCGGCCTGCCGGACGTCGTTGCGCGGCCGCACCTTGAACGTGGGGGAGTCGGTGTGCGCGCCGACCAGCCGCAGCCCCGCCTCGGCCGGCGAAGCGCTGCCGACCCGGAACGCGATCAGGCTGCCGTGCCGGACGACGAAGTGCTGCCCGCCGGGGGCCAGCTGCCACCGGTCGGCCTCGGCGAGCTCGGTGAAGCCGGCCGCGCGCAACCGCCGGGCGAGCTCCGCGACGGCGTGCGACGGCGAGGGGGAGGTGTCGACGAAGGCCCGCAGGTCGTCACCGAGGGAGAGGTCCGGCATGGGCTCCATCTTGCTCGACGGGCTGGGGGCCTGGCCCAGCCCGTCTCTGAGCCGCCGGCAGGGCCAGGGAGACTGCCAGAGCCCGTACGTATGTTCGTCATGCGATGACGACGGCGATCCCACCGGGATTCCGGGGTGTGGCGCTCGACCTCTCCTTCACCGGCGGTGCGTGCGCGACGCGCGGGACGTCATCTCCTCTGATGAGGAGATGGATGCCCGGCTGCAGGGGGTGCAGCGGCGGCGGGCGATGGCCGCCACCGAAGAGGCCGAGCTGATCCTCGCCCTGGCCGGCCGGCGACCCGCTGCGCTGGACCCGGAGGGTCCCGGTGCCCGCCGGCCGGACTGGGCCAGTGAGGCAGGTGGCGCGGAGATCAGCGAGTTCTTCTTCGCGGAGCTGTCCGCGCTGCTCCCCTGGGCGAGCGGGCTGTCGGTGGCCCGGCTGGAGAAACGCGCCACCGAGGAATTGCTCCGCCTCGATGCGCAGCCGCCGACGATCGCCGGGCCGAAGCGGAGAGGACCGTCGACGTGCGGGTGTGCTCCTCCCCTACCAACGGGCGGTCGACGCTGCACGCTGCCCTGCGCGTGGCGGGGCCACCGCTTGCGCTAACCCCACTAGTCGTCAAGGCGCCCTGTCCCCGCGTCCTGGTGGACGAGGTCAGCGCTGTCGTTGGAATGCTCTTCCTCACCCCCCATGGCTTGAGTCGCTTGCGCTCGCCAGTTGCTAACTAGGGCGTTGCCCTCCACGGCGAAAGGGGACGATGAGTCGAACGCGTTTACGATCTCCCGCCATGTTCGACTCTTTTCTGCGTACTGTCGTTGCTTTGTGACCCTGGGACTTTCCGAGTCGGGCAGAGACTGGATTCTCTGGTAGATATCCTCAATGTCGTCAACAATTTCAAGCAGTAAGCGATGCTCCTCGGACGACTCCTTGGCGGCGCGAAACAGGGCGCTCATCAGGGGGTCTAGTTCCAATGCGAGGGAGTTGTAGTGTCGAGCCAGTTGCGCATGTCGTTGCGCGAACGGAAGGTTGGCGCGACCCAGCTCCTGCAAGACCGCTGGGACCGCGCCAGCACGGCCGGCACGGCGCAGTCGATCCATTCGCTGGTTGTATACAGTCAATTGTGCAAGGTATTGCGCTTCGGTCACCCGATCCTGCTCGACCGCTTCAATCAGTGTCGGCAATTTCGCCTTCACGGTCTCTAAGATGTCGTAGAAGCGCTGCTCCTCGGGGACTGGCGGCGCGTCAGATTCTTCCTGCAACTGCCGTTCGGTCACTCTGCGGGTGACCTCTACAAGGCGCTTGGCGACGGTGTTCAACTCTTCCCTGTACTCCGCCGACTCTGGGCCCTTCACTCGAAGTTCGCGCCAATCTGCGTACTGACTTCGCGAAGCTAGAGCTATTAATTCGTCCGGATTCTCGGAGCTGAAGTCCTCAATCTCCGCATATAGGATTGGGAGTAGCACGTCTGCAACTCCGCGGGCTTTGGCCTGAGCGTGGAATTCACGCAATTCCTTGCGGCACTCGTCCCGCTGGAAGTATCGGGGCGTCAGGACGGGGATTAGATAGGTGCTCGCGGCCAGGGAGCTGTCGATCCGCTCACGCCACAATTCCCCCCACTTCAGCTTCTTGTCGACGAACAGGTCAAGATCCCTCCCCGTGAGCAGGCTGTACTCATTAGCGATTCGGGAAGCAAGGTGAGTGATTCCACCCGAGTCGGCTTCGTCGTCTCTATGTGCGTAGCTCCAAAAAATTACTGCGTCGTTCATGTGGCCCCCGGGGTGCCCGCTCTGGGCGACTTAGGTGGAGCGCCGGACCCGTAGGGCCCGGCTACTTGACTTGAAGTAGCAACGTAGCTCGGGACCTGCCCGCTGCTTGTCCTGGGCTATCCCGGCGGCGGCGTCGCTGGTTGGTGCCCTCTTGTCGCGCGCACGGTCAAGGCGGCTGGTGTCGCTGGTCGGCTCGCTGCTGTGGCTGGTGGGGCCCTGGACCGTCTGGGGGTGCGGGTGTGGCGCACGCCCGGTCCGGCGGGTTCGTCAATCCGGAGCATGGTGCCTTGACGGAAGCGTGGGGGTCGTGGACGGCCTGGGCGGCCGCGGAGAAGCGGTGCGCGTAGCGCACACTGCACAGCCGTGCAGGGCCCCAGTTCCGGCGGGCCATCGCCTCTTGCGTGTGTGGGTAACCGGCTGCTGATGCCGAAGCAGCAGACCCTTCGGGGGCATAGGCGCCGGAACCGATCAGTCGCTGATCGGTTGCTCGGGAGGCCTTCGGTTGCCTCATCTGTTCTGTCTGCGTCCAGTTCGGCGGGCTGCTAGCGGCAGTCCTCCAGCTGGCGTCGCAGGCCGAGTGCCTTGCCTGTCTGGTCGCTGCTGATGTGCATAAATCGCGGCGGATCGAGGCGTCGACACGAGGGGTCATGTGAGGCGCAAATGAGGAACCTGTGGTGCCTGTGTCGCTCCCACCGCCGGCTCAAGCCTTCGCTCCCGGCTGGCACTTCCGCATCGCCGCCGACGGCGCCCTGCACGTCAGCACCCCCGACAGCGCCCTGCACGTCAGCACCCCCGACGGCATCACCAGGACCACCCGCCCACCCGGCCAACGACCACGAGCACCCCAGCGCCGCAACACCGACCCCTTTGTTCAGCCACTACTGGCCGACCCGGCCGACGGTCCACCGCCCTTCTGACCTGGCGCCGCCCGGCTGCTGTCCCCGTCCCGTGGGTGGTCGCCGCCCGGCTGTCCGTCGAGCTGTCCGGTTCCTGCGCAGGCTCACGCCCTCCGCCGTCCGGGCGTTTGGCTGGCGGCGCGCGGGTAGGTCGGGTGCATGGCCGACGACATCGAGATCGATGCCCAGGGTGAGCACGGCTACCTCGTGACCCAGCCGAGCGAGCTGGAGGACGTGCGCACCTGGTTCAAGGTGACCCCCGAGGTGATGGACCAGCTCGGCGCCGACGACGAGGAAGACGTGGTCCTGCGCACCGTGCAGTTCCTGCGCAGGCACCAGGACGTCGCCGACTTCCCGGAGGCCGTCGACCTGGAGGACGTCATCGCCAGCTACGACGAGTACCTGACGGTGATGACGGCGGACTGATCACCACCGGCGTGCGGATGGGATGCTGCGACCTGTGACCGAGCCCACGCTGCCCGCTGACCCCGCGGCGCTGGCCGCTGCGCTGGAGGACGCCGGCTACCTGCCCGACGAGGGCCTGGCGACGGCGGCCTACCTGGCGCTGGTGATGCACCGCCCGCTGTTCCTGGAGGGCGAGGCCGGGGTCGGCAAGACCGCGTTGGCCCGGGCACTCGCCGACGTCACCGGCCGGCCGATCTACCGGCTGCAGTGCTACGAGGGCCTGGAGGCCAGTCACGCCCTCTACGACTGGGACTTCGGCCGCCAGCTGCTGCACCTGCGCGCTGCCGAGGCCGCCGGTACCGCCGAGCGCGCCGAGGAGCTGGAGGCCTCGCTCTACGACCGCCGGTTCCTGCTGGCCCGCCCGCTGCTGCAGGCCCTGGAGGACTCCCCGTCGGTGCTGCTCATCGACGAGGTCGACCGGGCCGACGACGAGTTCGAGGCGTTCCTGCTCGAGGTGCTCAGCGACTTCACCATCTCCATCCCGGAGCTGGGCACGATCCGGGCGCAGACGCCGCCGCTCGTCGTCCTCACCTCCAACCGCACCCGCGAGGTGCACGACGCGCTCAAGCGCCGCTGCCTCTACCACTGGCTGGAACACCCCGACTTCGAGCGCGAGGTGGCGATCCTGCGCCGCCGGCTCCCGGACGTCACCGAGGAGCTGGCCCGTCAGGTCGCCCGCGCCACGGCCCGACTCCGTGAGCTCGATCTGCTCAAGCCGCCCGGGGTCGCCGAGGCGATGGACTGGGCGACCGCGCTGCACGCCCTCGGCGCCCGCGAGCTCGACCCGGACACCGCGGCCCGCACCCTCGGGGCGGTGCTGAAGTACCGGGAGGACACCGACCGCGTGCAGGCCCTCGCCCGGGGAGCGCTGTTCGGTGGCGGGTGAGCAGCGGGACGTCGTCACGACCGTGCTGGGGTTCGCCCGCACGTTGCGGCACGCCGGCGTCGACGCCTCCCCCGACCGGGTCGAGGCGATGCTCGCCGCGGTCGCGCACCTCGACGTCCTGGACCCCACCGCCGTCTACTGGTCCGGCCGGCTGACCCTCTGCGCCAGCCCCGACGACCTCGAGCGCTACGACGCCGGTTTCGCCGCCTACTTCGGGGGCGAGGCGCCGCGGGCCCGGCGGCCGTCGGGGGCGGAGGAGCAGCGGGTCGCGCAGTCCGCGCCGCTGCAGACCGGTGAGGGCAGCCAGGAGGGCGGGGAGCCCACCGAGCTGGCCACCCAGGCCAGCGGCGAGGAGGTGCTCCGGCACCGGGACGTCGCCGAGCTGACCGTGGCCGAGCGCGACCAGTTGCGCCGGCTGTTCGCCCTGCTGGTCCCGGCCAGCCCGATGCGCGCGTCCAGGCGCCGCAGCCCGTCGGCACACGGGGCGATCCACCAGGCGCGCACGGTGCGGCGGGCGCTGCGCGACGGTGGCGAGATCACCCGGCTGGTGCACCACCGGGCCCGCCCGCGCCCGCGCCGGGTGGTGCTGCTGATCGACGTCTCCGGGTCGATGAGCCCCTACGCCGACGCCCTCCTGCGGTTCGCGCACGCCGCCGTCCGCGCCCGGCCGGCCAGCACCGAGGTCTTCACCATCGGCACCCGGCTGACCCGGGTGACCCGCGAACTGCGGCTGCGCGACCCGGACAAGGCGCTGGCCGCCAGCGGTTCGGCGATCCCCGACTGGTCCGGCGGCACCCGGATCGGCGAGGTGCTCAAGGCGTTCCTCGACCGCTGGGGCCAGCGTGGCACCGCCCGCGGCGCGATCGTGGTGGTCTGCAGCGACGGCTGGGAGCGCGGCGGCCCGGAGCTGCTGGGCGAGCAGATGGCCCGGCTGGCCCGGCTGGCGCACGCCGTCGTCTGGGTGAACCCGCACAAGGGCCGGGCCGGCTACGAGCCGCTGACCGGCGGGATGGTGGCGGCGCTGCCGTCGATCGACTGCTTCGTCGCCGGGCACAGCCTGGCCGCCTTCGAGGAACTGGCAGGGGTGATCACGCGTGCTTGAAGGACCTCGGTCCCCTCACCACTCGCAAGCTCGCGGCGAGCCTCCGACCGAGGCCGACCGACAGGAGGACGCAGATGCGCGACGTTCTTGACGACCTGGTCGGGTGGTGGCAGGCGGGGGAGACCGTCGGCGTGGGCACCGTGGTGGGCACCTGGCGTTCCGCGCCGCGCCCGGCGGGGGCGTCGATGCTGGTCGGCCCGGACGGGACGGCGGTGGGCAGCGTCTCCGGCGGCTGCGTCGAGGGCGCGGTCTACGCGGAGGCGCAGGACGTCCTCGCCAGCGGCGAGCCCACCCTGGAGCGGTACGGGGTGAGCGACGACGACGCCTTCGCCGTGGGGCTGACCTGCGGCGGGATCCTCGACGTCTACGTGGAGGCGATCTCCCGCGAGTCCTTCCCCGAGCTCGGTGACGTGGCGGCGTCGGTGGGCGCGCACGAGCCGGTCGCCGTCGTCACCTGCGTCAAGGGCCCGGCCGACCGGCTGGGCAAGCGGCTGGTGCTCTGGCCGGACCGCGCCTCGGGCACGCTCGGCGCCCAGCGGCTGGACGACGCCGTCGCCGACGACGCCCGCGGCATGCTCGCCGCCGGCCGGACGGCGACCCTCACCTACGGCCACGACGGCGAGCGGCGCGGCGACGAGCTGACCCTGTTCGTCTCCTCCTTCGCCCCGCCGGCGCGGATGGTGGTGTTCGGCGCGATCGACTTCGCTGCCGCCGTCGCCCGGGTGGGGTCGTTCCTCGGCTACCGGGTGACCGTCTGCGACGCCCGGCCGGTGTTCGCCACCGCCCGCCGCTTCCCCGACGCCGACGAGGTCGTCGTGGAGTGGCCGCACAAGTACCTGCAGGCCCAGGTGGACGCCGGGGCGCTCGACGAGCGCACGGTGCTGTGCGTGCTCACCCACGACCCGAAGTTCGACGTCCCGCTGCTGGAGGTCGCGCTGCGGCTGCCGGTGGCCTACGTCGGCGCGATGGGCTCCCGGCGCACCCACGACGAGCGGCTGGCCCGGCTGCGCGAGGCCGGGCTGACCGAGGACGAACTGGTCCGTCTCGCCTCACCGATCGGGCTGGACCTGGGCGCCCGCACCCCGGAGGAGACCGCCGTCTCGATCGCCGCCGAGATCATCGCCGGCCGCTGGGGCGGCACCGGCGAGCGGCTGGCCGAGGTCGCCGGCCCCATCCACCGCACCGCCGACCGCTAGCAGGGGCCGAACTCGCGATCTTGGCCCCTGAGCCCGGGCCACCGAAATGGCCATTTTGGTGGTGGGTCCGGCCAGGTGGGTCAGGCCGGGTGGGACGGCGGGGGCCAGGCGGGGGCGAGCTCGGCGAGGTCCCACCACAGGCCGGCCATGACCTGCAGGGACTCCCGGACCAGCGCGATCGGCAGGTGCTCGTCCGGGGCGTGCTGGGCGCAGCCGGGATAGGAGTGCGGCACCCAGACCGTCGGCAGCCCGAGCACGTCGGCGAAGGCACCGTTGGGCAGCGACCCGCCCAGGTTGGGCAGCAGCGCGGGCCGGACGCCGGTGGAGCGCTCCAGGGAGGCGAGCGTCCAGGCGACCCAGGGGTCCTCCGGGTCGAGGCGGGTGGCGGCCATCGCGAGGTCCTGGCTGACCTCGACCGCACCGAAGCCGGCCGCGGCCAGGTGGGCGCGCACCCGGTCGGCCACCGAGCCGCCGTCCGTGCCGACGACGAAGCGCAGCTGGCAGTGCGCCCGGGCATACGGCGGGATGGCGCCGACCGGGGCGTCCGGGTCGCCGGCGGTCATCGCCAGCACCTCGAGGGTGTTCCAGCCGAACAGCCGCTCGCTGGGCGTCAGCCCGGGCTCGCCCCACTCCGGGTCGATGGCGGGTGCGTCCGGCCCCTGGTCCAGCGGCACGTCCAGCAGCGCGCGCCGCACCGGCTCGGGGACGCCGTCCGGGCGCAGGCCCTCGACCAGCAACCGGCCGCGGCCGTCGACCAGGCTGGCCAGCGCGTTGGCCAGCACCGTGGCCGGGTTGGTGAGCACGCCGCCCCAGTTGCCGGAGTGGTGCGCCGCGGCACGGGCGCGCACCGACAGCGTCAGGTTCACCGCGCCCCGGGTGCCCAGGAAGACCGTGGGCCGGTCGGCGGCGACCCGCGGGCCGTCCGAGCCGATCAGCAGGTCGGCGGCGAGCTCGTCGCGCAGCTGGTCGCAGACCTCGTCCAGGCCGGGGGAGCCGAACTCCTCGCCCATGTCCAGCAGCAGCGTGACGTTGTAGCCCAGCCGGCCGTCGCGCACGGCGAGCACCTGCTCCAGCGCGACCAGGTTGACGCTGTGCTGGCCCTTGTTGTCGGCGACGCCGCGGCCGTACCAGCGGTCGCCCTCGACCACGACCTGCCAGGGGTCGAGCCCTTCCCGCCACTGCTCCGGGTGGGCGGGCTGTACGTCGCCGTGGCCGTAGGTGAGCACGGTGGGCAGGCCGGGGTCCTCGACCCGCCGCGCGACCAGGAAGGGGTGGCGGGGTGAGACCGGGTTCTCCACGATCCGCGCGGTGAAGCCCAGCCGCTCCACCAGCGGCACCATCTCGGCGGTCAGGTACTCCCGCAGCACCGGCTCGCGGGCGGGGTCGGCGCTCTCCGTGGGCAGCGTGACCCGGCGGGCCAGGTCGGTCAGGAAGACGCCGGAGTCGAGCTGCTCGGCGGCACGGTCGAGGGCGGTCTGGCGGTCCACGCCCGCAGCCTTCCCCACCGGTCGCCCTCCAGGGGCCAAAGTCGCGACTCTGGCCCCTGGGCCCCACCACCGAAATGGCCATTTCGGTGGTCGAGGGAGTCGAGGGGGGACGATCGACGGGTGACGGACGACGACCTGCCGTACCGCTACGACGTCGAGGTCGTCGGGCTGCTCGCCTCCCCGGCGCACCGCTGGGACGGCCGGCCCGACCCCGCCCTGGCCGGACCGGTCGAGCGCACCGACCGGGTCGAGGTGCGGGCCGGGCTGGGCATCGTCGGCGACCGCTACTTCGGCCGGCCCGCCCACCGGGACGCCTCGGTGACGGTGCTCGCCGCCGAGGGCCTGGAGCGGCTGGCCGGCGAGCTGGGCAGCGCGCCGTGGGACCCGCTCGCCGCCCGGCGCAACGTCGTCCTGCGGGGTGCGGAGGTCGAGGTGCTGCGCGGGCAGCCGTTCAGCCTGGACTGCGGGGAGGGGGTCGTCGTCCTGGCCGGTGGGCGGCCGGCGAACCCGTGCGCCTGGCTCGACCTCGCACTCACCCCCGGCGCACACCGCGGGCTCCGCGGGCGGGCGGGGGTCCGCTGCGCACCACGGTCGGACGGCGTGCTCCGGCTGGGCCCGGCCGTGCTGCGCGCCGCCGTCCCGCTGGACCCGGCGCAGGCGGGTGCCGCCGTGCGGCCCGCGCCCCGTCCGCCGACGGGGCGCGGGCTCGGTCAGCGGTCGGCGTCGGTGTAGACGACCATCCCGCGGATGTTCTTGCCGTCGCGCATGTCCTGGTACCCCTGGTTGATCTCGGCCAGGGAGTACTTCTGCGTCACCAGCCCGTCGAGCTTGAGCTGACCTGCCTGGTAGAGGGCGAGCAGGGCGGGGATCTCCGCGCGCGGGTTCGCGCCGCCGAAGATCGCGCCTTGCAGGTCCTTCTGCAGCAGCGTGAACTCGAACAGGTTGAGCTTCACGTCCATGTTGGCCGCGTTGCCCATGCCGGTGACGACGACCCGGCCGCCCTTGCCGATCATCGAGACCGCGGCCTGGACGTCCTCCCCCTGGATGTCGCCGACGGTGATGATCGCCTTCTCGGCCATCCGGCCCCAGGTCATCTCGTTGACCACCGGCGTGGCCTCCTCGATGGTCGAGAACACGTGGGTGGCGCCGAAGTCCTTGGCCCACTGGTGCTTCGCGGCGACCGGCTCGATCACCACCACGCGCAGCGCCCCGGCGGCCGCGGCGCCCTGGATCGCGTTCATCCCCACGCCGCCGGCGCCCATGATCACGACCGTCTCGCCCGGGCGGACGTCTGCCACCTTCGTCGCCGAGCCCCAGCCGGTGGTCACGCCGCAGCCGACCAGCGCGGCGACCTCCAGCGGGATGCTCGGGTCGATCTTGATCACCGACGCCTCGTGCACGGTGATGTAGGGGGCGAACGTGCCCAGCAGGCACATCGGGACGACGTCCTTGCCGCCGGTCTGCACCCGGTAGGAGCCGTCGGATATCGACGTCCCGGCGAGCAGGCTGGCGCCGAGGTCGCAGAGGTTCTGGTGGCCGTTGGAACAGGGCGGGCACTGCCCGCAGGCCGGGATGAACGCGGTGACGACGTGGTCGCCGACGGCCAGCCCGGTGACACCGGGGCCCACCTCGGTCACGACGCCGGCACCCTCGTGCCCGCCGAGCACCGGGTAGGAGCCGACCGGGGTGCCGCCGGTGACCAGGTGCTCGTCGGAGTGGCACAGCCCGGAGGCCGTGAGCTCCACGGTGACCTCGTTGGCCCGGGGGTCCCCGATCTCGATCTCCTCGATCGACCACTCCTGGCCGATTCCCCACAGGATGGCGCCCTTGGTCTTCAACTCATGTCCTCCAGGTCTGCTGCGACCACGTCGTCGTTGATGTGGTCTCGCTCACAGCGTGCGGAGGTGGGTGGGCGTCGTCAAGGCGGGATGGCGGGGATCGCGGCTGGGCGGCGCTCCGCGACCGTGTGCGCAGGGGTGGCGGGCAACCGTGCGGTGCGTCACAGTGCAGCAACTCCGCACGCCCTCGATGGTGCGGACACTGCCGACGAGAGGCGTCAACGTGGACAACCTCGCTGTGCTCAGCCTGCTGGCCCTGCTCCCGATCCTGGTGGTCGGCGTGCTGCTGGCCGGCCTCCGGTGGCCCGCCAAACGAGCCATGCCGATCGGCTTCGTGGTGGTGGTGCTCGTCGCTCTGTTCGCCTGGGAGATGAGCCCCACCGCGATCGCCGCATCGGCGGTCCAGGGGCTGCTGCTGGCCCTCACGCTGCTCTACATCGTCTTCGGTGCGCTGCTGCTGCTGGAGACCCTCACCAAGAGCGGCGCGATGGCGACCATCCGCGCCGGCTTCACCAGCATCAGCCCGGACCGCCGGGTGCAGGCGATCATCATCGGCTGGCTGTTCGGCAGCTTCATCGAGGGCGCGTCCGGCTTCGGCACCCCTGCTGCCGTGGTCGCCCCGCTGCTGCTGGCGCTGGGCTTCCCGGCCATGGCCGCGGTCATGGTGGGCCTGATCATCCAGAGCACGCCGGTGAGCTTCGGTGCCGTCGGCACGCCCATCCTGGTCGGCGTCAGCGGCGGGCTGACCGGGTCGGACGCCGTCGAGGCGCGGACGGAGTTCCTCGGCATCGAGTTCCCCGAGTTCCTGGAGCGGATCGGTTTCCAGGTGGCCGCCATCCACGCCACCATCGGCACGCTCATCCCGCTGATCCTCGCCTGCATGCTGTGCGGCTTCTTCGGCGAGCGGAAGCGGTTCGCCGACGGCCTGGCGATCTGGCCGTTCGCGCTCTTCGCCGCCTTCGCGATGACCGTGCCCTACGTGACCGTCGCCGCGGTGCTCGGGCCGGAGTTCCCGTCGCTGCTCGGCGGCCTGATCGGCCTGGTCGTGGTGATGTTCGCGTCCAGCCGGGGCTTCCTGATGCCGAAGGAGACCTGGGACTTCCCGGCTCGGCAGCGGTGGGCGACCAACTGGATGGGCAACCTCTCCCCGGAGGACGAGAAGGACGTCGCCGGCAAGAAGATGAGCATCTGGCTGGCCTGGACGCCGTACGTCATCGTCGCCGTCCTGCTGGTGCTGAGCCGGACCATCGACCCGGTCACCGAGTTCCTGACCACCGGCTGGCGGGTCGTCACCGTGGACGACATCTTCGGCACCGGCATCGCCCAGGCGCTGCAGATGGTCTACCTGCCCGGCTTCCTGTTCATCCTCACCTGCCTGATCACCTACGCCATCCACCGGATGCGGCCGGCCGACATCGCCGCGTCGTGGAAGGTGGCCGGCAGCCAGCTGGCCGGTGCGGCGGTGGCGCTGCTGTTCGCGCTGCCGCTGGTCCGGGTGTTCATCAACTCCGGGGCCGACTTCAACGACTCCGGGCTGGCGTCGATGCCGCTGACCTTGGCCGAGGGCGCGGCGTCCATCGCGGGCGACACCTGGCCGGCCTTCGCCCCGTGGATCGGTGCGCTGGGGGCGTTCGTCGCCGGGAGCAACACGGTCAGCAACCTGATGTTCTCGCTCTTCCAGTTCTCCACCGGTGAGCAGATCGGGGTGACCCCGGAGACCGTCGTCGCCACCCAGGCGGTCGGCGGCGCGGCCGGGAACATGATCACGGTGCACAACATCGTGGCGGCGTCGGCCACCGTCGGCCTGATCGGGCGGGAGGGCGACCTGATCCGCAAGACCGTCCTGCCGACGATCTACTACTGCCTGATGGCCGGTGGCATCTCGCTGGTGCTGATCTACGGGTTCGGGGCCAACCTGAGCACGCTGTGGCTGGCCGTCCTGCTGGTGGCGATCGCCGCACTGATCATCGCGATGCGGCGGTCGCCCGGGAAGCCGAACAACGAGCTCGTCGACACGGCCGGGTCGCCGGCGGACAGTCCCACGACCGGCCGCGCGCCCAGCGACGGCCGGGACCACACGGACATGGTCCCCGACCCCAACCGGACGCCCGGCGAGCCGTGACCCGTCGGCACCCCGCCCCAGCCGGGGCGGGGTGTCAGTCGGGCAGGACGACGTCCAGGGTGAGGAGCTCGTGGGCGACCGTGCCCGTGCCGCTCAGCCCGGCCAGCGCGGCGGTGCCCGAACCGGCGACCACCCGGGCCCACTGGGTGGTCGCCACGCCCTGGCCCATGGCGGCGCCGTGCTCCAGGACGAAGCTGCCCCGCCGGCCGGCGAGGGCGCCGGTGATCCGCTCCTGCGCCACGTAGGAGGCGCCGTGCTCGCCCTGGGTGGTGAGCGCGTGGCCGGTGGCCGAGCCGGTGAGGTTGTCGCCCTGGTAGGTCTTCACCAGCACGACCCGCGCGGTGGCCGGCGCGCCGGGCTCGGCGGTCTCCGGGTCGGGGACCGCGTCCCAGGTGTCGATGGTGAACGGCGCGGTCAGGTGCAGGTCCATGCCCGGCATCCTGGCCCGTGGCCTGCCGTCTGTCCTGGGGTCGGGCCACGGGCAGACTCATCGCCGTGACGGTCGTGGTGGTCGGTGCCGGACCGGTCGGGGTGACGGCGGCGCTGCTGCTGGCCCGCCGGGGCATCGACGTCCTGGTGCTCGACCGCCACCCGGCCGCCTACCCGCAGCCGCGGGCGGTGCACCTGGACGACGAGTCGCTGCGGGTGCTGCAGGCCGCCGGCGTCGCCGAGGCGTTCGCCGCGGTCAGCCGGCCGATGGCCGGGCTGCGCCTGCTGGACGGCGAGCACCGCACGCTCGTCGAGTTCGGGCGGGGGGACGGCGAGCACGGTTGGCCGCAGGCGTCGATGTTCAGCCAGCCCGACCTGGAGGCGGTGCTGCGCGACGCGCTGGCCGCCGAGCCCCGGGCCGAGCTGCGCGGCGGGGTCGAGGTGTTGCACGTGGAACAACCCGGACCTGTCCGGCTCACCGTCCGCGACCGGGCCACCGGCGTCGAGGAGGAGCTGGTCGCCGACGCCGTGCTGGGCTGCGACGGCGCGAACAGCACGGTGCGCCGGCTGATCGGGTCGTGGATGTGCGACCTCGGCCCGGCCGAGCGCTGGCTGGTGGTCGACCTGGCCGCCGACGCCCCGCTGGACGTCTGGCCCGGGGTGCACCAGGTCTGCGACCCGGTCCGCCCGGCGACGTTCATGCCGATCGCCGGCGACCGGTACCGCGCGGAGTTCCGGCTGGCCGCGGGGGAGTCCGCCGCGGACCTCGATCTCCCGGCGCAGCTCGGCCGGTTCGGGGCGCAGGGGTGCACCGTCGTCCGGAGCGCGGAGTACACCTACGCCGCCCAGGTGGCCGACCGCTGGCGCGACCGGCGGGTGCTGCTCTGCGGCGACGCCGCCCACCTGACCCCGCCGTTCATCGGCCAGGGCCTCGGCCTGGGTCTGCGGGACGTGCACCAGCTCGCCTGGAAGCTGGCGGCGGTGCTCGACGGCGCGGACGACGCCCTGCTCGACACCCACCAGGCCGAACGGGCGCCGCACGCCCGGGCGCTGATCCGGGTCGCGGTGCTGCTCGGCCGGCTGATGACCGGTGGGGGCGACCGGGCCGTGCTGGTGCGCCGGGCGGTGCTGACCGCGGTGCGCAGGCTGCCGCGGCTGGCCGCCTTCGCCGCCGCCAGCCGGACGCCGCCGCTGCGTCGCGGGCCGCTGGTGCGCCGGCCCCTCGTCGCGCCCGGCTCGCCGGTCGGGTCGCTCGTGCCGCAGCCGCCGGTCCCTGGCAGCCCGCGGCTGGACGACCTGCTCGGCCCCGGCTGGGCGGTGCTCACGGCCGGCGGGCCGGTGCCCGATGACTGGCCGGGTCCCGTCGTGCGGGCCGACCAGCTCGGCTCGCCGGAGCTGGTCCGCTGGCTCGGCAGGCGTTCGGTGCTGGTGCGCCCGGACCGGATCGTGGCCGCCGTCGCCCGCGGCTAGCGTGGCCGGATGACCGCCATCGGGCCCTTCGACGTCGCCGCACTCCGCGCCCACTTCCCCGCCCTCACCGACGGTGCCGCGCACTTCGACGGCCCGGGCGGCTCGCAGACGCCGGACGTCGTCGCGCAGGCGGTCGCCGCCACGATGACCCAGCCGATGGCCAACCGCGGCTCGGTCACCCAGGCCGAGCGCAACGCCGACGCGGTGGTGCGGGAAGCCCGGCAGGCGGTCGCCGACCTGACCGGCGGGGATCCCGGCGGCGTCGTCTTCGGGCGCAGCGCCACCGCACTGACCTACGACCTGTCCCGGGCGCTCTCCGCCGGCTGGGGGCCCGGCGACGAGGTGGTCGTGACCCGGCTGGACCACGACGCCAACATCCGTCCCTGGGTGCAGGCAGCCGAGGCCCGGGGCGCCACGGTGCGCTGGGCCGACTTCGACCCGCCCACCGGCGAGCTCGACCCCGCGACCGTCGGGGCACTGCTGTCCGAGCGCACCCGGCTGGTCGCCGTCACCGGCGCCTCCAACCTGATCGGCACCCGCCCCGACGTCGCCGCGATCACCGCGCTGGCGCACGAGGCCGGGGCGCTGACCTGGGTGGACGGCGTGCACCTGACCGCCCACGCGCCGGTCGACGTCACCGCGCTGGGGGCCGACTTCTTCGTCTGCTCGCCCTACAAGTTCCTCGGCCCGCACTGCGGCTGCCTGGTCGCCGCACCGGAGCTGCTGGAGACCCTCCACCCGGACAAGCTGCTGCCCTCCAGCAACGCCGTCCCGGAGCGGTTCGAGCTGGGCACGCTGCCCTACGAGCTGCTGGCCGGCACCACGGCGGCGATCGACCTGCTCGCCGCCCAGGCCGGCCCCGAGGGCGACCGCCGCAGCCGGCTGGTGGCCGCGATGGCCGCCATCGAGCAGCACGAGGACCGGCTGCGGGAGCGGATCGAGGACGGCGTCCGAGCCCTGCCCGGGGTGACCGTGTGGTCGCGCGCCGCGCACCGCACCCCGACCCTGCTGCTCACCTTCGCCGGCCGCAACGCCGCCGACGCGTACCGCTCCCTGGCCGAGCGCGGCGTCAACGCCCCCGCCGGCTCGTTCTACGCGCTCGAGGCCAGCCGCCACCTCGGGCTGGGCGACACCGGCGGCCTGCGGGTCGGGCTGGCACCGTACAACGACGACGCCGACGTCGACCGGCTGCTGGCCGGGCTGCAGGAGTTCCTCGCCTCCTGACCGCGCCCGCCGACCCTGGGTACACCGCACCCAGGTCCGGCGCGGCCTGGATGGCCCTCGGTCGGGCCCACAGGGTCGTGGCATGACCACGACACACCAGCTGAGCGACGACGTCCTCCCGGCGCTCCTCGCCAACCAGGCAGGCGGGCACCGCCCGCTGCTGTTCACGCACGCGACGGTGCGCACGATGGACCCCCTGGTCGGCGACCTGACCGACGCCGACGTGCTGCTCCGCTGCACCGAGATCGTGCGGGTGGGGCCGGGCCTGCACACCGCCGCTGAAGAGGACGACGCCCTGGTCGTCGACTGCACCGGGTTCACGATCGCGCCGGCGGTCATCGAGACCGGGGCAGTGGCCGGGCAGCGGGACCGGGTCGGCAGCCTGACGCCGGGCGACCCGGCCACCTTCGGCGTGGTCCCGTCCGCGGACACCCGGCCGGTCGAGCAGCTGGTCTGGTACACCGCCGGCGCTGCGGCGATCGTGGCCGACGGCGTCGTCCAGCGATGGAACGGGCGCCGGCTCGCCGCCCCGATCGACGAGACGGGCCCGGGCCGCGCCCCGGCCGACAGCCCGCATCTGGGGACGTGGGTCGACGAGACCGGTCTCATCCACCAGGAGCTGACCGCCGACGGCCGGTACGACGAGACCCGGGGAGGCCGCCCGCACGCCTACCAGGGGGCGTTCTGGCTCAGCGGGGACCGCATCATCTACCGTGACGACCTCGGCTTCTGGGCCTACGGCCGGTTCTGCGACGGCCTGCTCCACCACGGCGGGTACGTCTTCCGCCGCCGCTGACCACCCACGGGTCAACGGGGGTTCTGGACGGCCCCGGCGTCGGACGTGACCCCGGCGTTCGGAGGCGTCTCGGAGACCGTGCCGGTCGACTGGGCCCAGGCCAGCAACAGGCCCACGACCAGGACGACGACCACCGGGACCAGCGCCAGCGGCCGCAGCCCCCGTCGTCCCGCGGAGAAGAGCAGCGCGACGATCCCCATCCCGACGATCAGGCCGACGTTCATGCCGAGCAGCAGCAGCCCCCCGAGTGCGGGGGCCAGCTCGCCGACGTGCACCGCGATCGCCGACGCACCGACGGCGGGGACCAGGGCCAGTGCAGCGACGGTGCCGATGAGGGTGTCGGTCTTCTCGCCGGCCTGGGCGGTCGTCCCGGCCAGGCCGGCAGCCACCGCGGCGGCCATGGACCACCAGCCGGGGTGGACGCGCTCCTGCAGGAGCGGCTGTTCCATCAGCACGGCGTCCGGGGCGACGACACCCAGCGCGGTCATCACCGCGGTGGTGGCCCACGCGGCGGCGAAGGCCACCGCGAGGCCGATCAGCGCGACCCGCAGGCCGCGCCCGGCCTCGCCGCGACGATGCGCCACCAGCGCGAACGGGACCAGGGCCAACGGGGGCATCAGCGGCGCCACGATCATCGACCCGATCAGGATCGGGACCGAGTCCGACAGCAGCGCGACCGAGGCGAGGACCCCGGACGTGGCCATGAACAGCAGGTAGCTGCCGGACAGCTGGACCTGGGACGCGATCTTGTCGACCGTGTCGTGGTCCATCAGGCGCGGGAGCGGGGGTGCGGGCACGTGGTCATCCTGGGCCGGGGGAGGGCACCTGGCAGGTCCGGGGCCCCGCAGTGGCCTGGAGGTCAGCGCGGCTCGGCCTCCGCGATGGCCTTGAGGGCGGCGAGCGTGGCCGGGATGCCCGCGTGGGCGGCGTGGGTGCGGTCGTCGATCTGCTGCTGGGCGTCGGCGCCGTACCGCTCGGCGAAGAACTCCTGGCCGGCGGGGAGGAACTCCCAGGACTCGGTCAGCCGGGTGCCGCCCGCGACCGGCTCCATCGTGAAGCCCCACCGCACCAGCTTCCCGCCGACCAGGAAGGCGAACTCCCGGCCGGGCTCGGCGGCCACCACCTGGCTGCGGGTCTCCCACGTCCGCCCGGGCACCTCGTTGCGGCCGGTGAACCAGGCACCCACCTCGGCCGAGGCCCCCTCGTCCCACCAGCAGGCGGTGCAGATGGGGCTCCACTCGCCGGTCCGGGTCACGTCGGACACCAGCGCGTAGAGCTCCTCGGGCGAGGACCGGACGACGACGGAACCGGAGTGGGTCAGCGCGTTCACCGAGGCAGTCTCGCAGTGCTCCGCCGGTGTGTCGCGACGCCCGGCGCGTGGAAGCAGGACCGGCGGGTACCGCATCCCTCGTGCAGGGCGGTGACGGGTGCCTCAGCAGGCTCCCTGATCGCTGACTGCGTCCACCACGATCCGAGGAGCCCCGCGATGGCCCGCAACACCCTGTCCCGTTCCCTGCACGACGTCGGCCTCGCCGCCTGGTTCGGCGGCACGCTCGCCAACGCCGTCGCGCTGAACCCCGCCTCCGGCGAGGCGGGCAGCGCCCGCGCCACCGGCGCCGTCGCCAACGCCGGCTGGAACCGGTGGACGCCGGTCAACGCCGCCGCCATCGGCGCGCACCTGATCGGCAGCGTCGGCCAGCTGCAGGCGAACAAGCAGCGCGTCGCCCAGCAGCAGGGCGTGAAGGCGATGTCGACGGCCAAGACGGCGCTGACGGCGGCCGCGCTCGGCGTCACCGCCTACAGCCGGCTGCTCGGCAAGATCGTCGACCAGGGCGGCGCCACCCCGTCCAAGCGCGCCACCAGGCCCTCCAAGCGGGCCCGCGGCGAGGTCGCGGCCGCGCAGATGCGGCTGGACCAGCTGCAGTGGGTGATCCCGGCCATCACCGGGGCGCTCGTCGTCGTCAGCTCCTACGCGGGGGAGCAGCAGCGCCCGTCCGAGGTGCTGCGCGGCGTCACCGTGAAGCCCGCGACCGTCTGAGCCGAGCCGGGGGCGCGGGAGCAGCTCGACTGCCCCGCGCCCCCGGCTGCCCGGTCAGCCGGGCAGCCGCAGTGACGGGAAGCCGGCGGCCAGCTCGTCGAACGCCTGGTGCAGCGCGGTGCCCAGGGTGATCCGGCCGTCGGCCAGCCACAGCTCGAAGGCCGTCGTCGCGGCGGCGCGGGTGCTCGTCGCGACCAGCCGCGGCACCAGCGCATCCGGCGCCACCCCGGTCCGCCGCGCCACGTGCGCGGCGACGACCCGGTCGACGTCGGCGTAGCGCACCTGGGAGTGCGCCAGCAGCGCCGGCTCGGTCAGGATCAGCCGCATCCGCTGGCGCAGCATCGGCAGGTCGGCCGGTGCGTAGTCGTTCACCTCGACGTAGGCGGCGTAGACCGAGGCCAGCACCGGCTGGTCAGCCGCAGCGGCGGCGAGCATCCCCTCCAGCCGGACGACGTGGCCGTCGAACTGGCCCCAGACCGCGTCGGCCTTGGTGCCGCAGTGCCGGAAGAAGGTGCGCCGGCTGATCCCGGCGGCGTCGGCCACCTCGTCGATGGTCACCGCCTCGAACCCCTGCGCGGTGAACAGGTCGAGGGCGGCCTGCTCGATCCGGGCGCGGGTCTCCTCGCGGGCGTCGGCCGCGACCATCGTCTCGGTCACGGTCCCCATCCTGCTCCCCGGCAGCGCGGTGACCCCCCGGCGCCGCGCTCAGCGGTCGCAGCGCTTGCCGGTGGCACTGGGTGTCACCTACGGTCTGCCGGGTCAGGTCCGTGACCCAGCTCACCCGGAGGCACCGTGCCCGAGACGACGCAGGACGAGCTCACCGTCGAGACCCCCGCGGCCCCCGAGGAGGCCCTGGTCGAGGAGTCCCTCGTGGAGGAGGTCTCCATCGACGGCATGTGCGGCGTCTACTGATCCGCGCCCGATGACCTCGCCTGCTCCGGCCCCAGCGGGGGTCGACCCAGCGGTGTTCGACCCGGAGCTGCCCTGGCAGCGTGCCCGGTCGGTCGCGCTGCGGCCGGAGCCCTTCGGGGCGCTGGTCTACCACTTCGGCACCCGGAAGCTCTCCTTCCTCAAGTCGAAGACGCTGGTCCGGGTCGTGGAGACCCTCGCCGACCACCCCACCGCCACGGCCGCCCTCGTCGCGTGCGAGGTGCCGGAGTCGCAGCGCCCGACCTACGTGAAGGCGCTGGCCGACCTGGCCCGGTCGCAGATGATCGAACGACGGAAGGCAGCCGCGTGACCGCCGTCCTCCCCTCCCGCCCCACCGGCGGGAGGCTGATCGACCAGTTCGAGTACGGCCTGGACGCCCCGATTTGCCTGACCTGGGAGCTCACCTACGCCTGCAACCTGGCGTGCGTGCACTGCCTGTCCTCCTCGGGACGGCGGGACCCCCGGGAGCTGTCCACCGCTGAGGCCGAGGCGGTGATCGACGAGCTGCAGCGGATGCAGGTCTTCTACGTCAACGTCGGTGGCGGCGAGCCCACGGTGCGGCCGGACTTCTGGCACCTGCTGGACTATGCGATCGGGCACGACGTCGGAGTGAAGTTCTCCACCAACGGCGTGAAGCTGGACAAGGCCCGGGCGCAGCAGCTGGCCCGCACCGACTACGTCGACGTGCAGATCTCCCTGGACGGCGCCACCGCGGAGGTCAACGACCGGGTCCGCGGCACTGGCTCGTTCGCCACCGCCACGAAGGCGTTGGAGAACCTGGCCGAGGCCGGGATGAAGGACTTCAAGGTCTCGGTCGTGGTCACCCGGGAGAACGCCGGGCAGCTGGACGAGTTCAAGGCGCTCACCGACTCCTACGGCGCCCAGCTGCGGATCACCCGGCTGCGGCCCTCGGGCCGTGGGGCCGACGTCTGGGAGCAGCTGCACCCCACGATGGCCCAGCAGAAGGACCTGTACTCCTGGCTGCTGGCCAACGGCGACAACGTGCTCACCGGCGACTCGTTCTTCCACCTCTCCGCGTTCGGCGAGGCCCTGCCCGGGCTGAACCTGTGCGGCGCCGGCCGGGTCGTGTGCCTGATCGACCCGGTCGGGGACGTCTACGCCTGCCCGTTCGCCATCCACGAGGACTTCCTGGCCGGCAACGTGCGCTCACCCGGCGGCTTCCAGCAGGTGTGGCAGAACAGTGAGCTGTTCGCCGACCTGCGCAACCCGCAGACCGGCGGCGCCTGCACCAAGTGCCAGCACTTCGACTCCTGCCGCGGCGGGTGCATGGCGGCCAAGTTCTTCACCGGCCTCCCGCTGGACGGCCCCGACCCGGAGTGCGTGCAGGGCTACGGCGAGACCGCGCTGGCCGCCCGCGACGCGGCGACGGTCACGCCGAAGAGCCACCTCGACCACTCGCACACCGGCCCGGTACGCGGTCAGCCCACGCTGCTGGGCATGCCGGCCATCCCGCCGGCCAAGATCTGCGACGAGTCCCCGCTGGCCGGGCTGCAGCTGAGCTGACGCCCGAGCCCGGCCGGGTCGACGCCCCGGCCGGGCTCAGCGGCGGTCAGCGCAGCGGGGCGACCAACCCAGGGGCGTCGGCCGAGCCGGGCAGCAGGTCGGCGACGGTGAGCAGGGCGAAGAACGCGATGAGCACGGCGACGGAGAGCATCAGGACCTCCAGGGGTGGGCGGAGCTCCACCGTCCTCCCACCCGCTGGACGTCGTCGGTGCGTTCCCTGTGCGGCTGCTGGGAGTGCAGGTCAGAGCTGGACGGTCTCGTTCTCCCCGCCGGAGTACGGCTGCCCGGTGACCTTGGCCTTGGCGAAGCTGAAGACGCTGGCGAGCCGCCCGCCGGGGGAGTCCCAGTACTCGGCGGAGGCCGCGTCCACCCGGATCAGCACCACGTCGGGGTCCTCGGGGCCGTTCGGGAACCAGGCCCCGACGACCGGGTTCCACAGCTTCTGCTTCTTCGCCAGGTCGTCGAACACCACGGCGTGACCGGTCAGTGAGACCCAGCTGTCACTGCCCGAGGTGGCCACGTTGACCTGCGGGTTCGCGGTCACCTGGGCGACCTTGCGGGAGCTCCGGCTGGCGAAGAACCACAGGTCGCCGTCGAACTCGACCTGCTGCATGGACATCGGCCGGCTCATCAGCGTGCCGTCGGCGGTGATCGTGGTGAACACGGCGATCCGCTCGTCCTTCAGCAGTTCGGCCACCTTGCGCGTGTCGTCAGCGCGGGTCTCGTCGGTCATGCAGCTGCCCTGCCCGCTCCGGCGGCAGACGACACGCACGGTCTGGCAGGGTGCCCAGCCGTGGACGACGTCGTGCGGCTGACCGGGGCGACCTGGCCCGACCTGGAGGGGCGGCCGTTGCTCGTCGTCCCGCTCGGGTCGGTCGAGCAGCACGGCCGCCACCTGCCGCTGACCACGGACACCGTGGTCGCGCAGGCGGTGGCGGAGGCCGCCGTCGAGGAGTTGGACGGCGCGGTGCTCGCCCCGGCGCTGGCGTACGGGGCCAGTGGTGAGCACGAGGACTTCCCCGGCACCATCTCGATCGGGACCGCCGCGCTGACCACCCTGCTGGTGGAGTACGGGCGCTCGGCCGGACGCTGGGCCGGCCGGCTGCTGGTGGTCAACGGGCACGGCGGCAACGTCGAGGCGCTGCGGGCGGCGGTGCCACAGCTGCGGCGCGAGGGCCGGGACGTCGTCTGGTTCCCGTGCGGGGTGCCCGGGGGCGACGCGCACGCCGGGCGCACCGAGACGTCGCTGATGTTGCACGTGGAACCTGCTGGTGTCCGCCCGGAGCTCGCCGCCGTGGGGGAGACCGCACCGATCGGGGAACTGCTGCCCCGGCTGCGGACCGAGGGCGTGCGGGCGGTGAGCCCGGACGGGGTGCTCGGCGACCCGGCCGGCGCCTCGGCGGCGGAGGGGGCGCACCTGCTGCGGACGCTGACCGGCCGGCTGGTCGCCGCCGTGCGGGTCTGGGACGCCGACGCCGCCGGGCGGCTCCTGGGCTGAGCCAGGTGCTGCCCGGCGGCGCCGGTCCGATCAGTGGTGCGGCAGGTCAGCCGAGCGTGTCGGCGAACTGCGGGACGGCGTTGTCCAGGGCGTACTGGATGCCCTGCGGCGTGCCGATCGAGAACGCGTTGGTCAGCGTCTCGTCGTCCAGCACCACGGCGTTGCCGGCCTGCACGGACGGGATCGCCTGCCACAGTGGGTTGTCGGTGATCTCGCTGGCCTCGACGAAGATCGGGAAGGCGACGGTCAGGTCGGCGTCGAGCAGGGGGAGCTGCTCCTCGCTGACCGGGACGGTGAAGGCATCGGTGGCCAGGTCCTGGATCGCCGGGGAGTTGGTGAAGCCGAGCTGCTCCATGAAGTCCACCCGCGCGTCGCCGCGGACGTAGGCGCCGAAGCCCTCGGAGGTGTAGGCGGCGACCGCCACCTCGGTGCCGTCGAACTCCGGGTGCGCCTCGGCGGCGGCGGCGAAGGCCGCGTCGACCTCGGCCTCGACCTCCTCGGCCTCCTCGGTCTTGCCCAGGGCCTGGCCGACCAGGTCGAGCTGCTCCTCGAAGGGGACGATGTAGGGGTCGGTGCCCACCGGCTGGCTGATGGTCGGCGCGATGGCGCTCAGCGCGTCGTACCGCTCCTTGGTGGCGGGGGACTTGGTGTCCAGGATCAGGTCGGGGTCCAGCGCGGCGATCGCCTCGAGGCTGGGCTCCAGCGTCTCGATGATCTCCGGCGCCTCGTCGTAGAGCCCCTCGGCCCACGGGCCCACGCCCTCGCCGCCGAAGCCGAGCCAGTCGCTGGCGCCGACCGGCTGGACGCCGAGCGCCAGCGCCATCTCGGCGTCGCCCCAGCCGAGCGCGACCACCCGGGTCGGCTCCTCCTCGACCGTCACGTCGCCGAAGGCGGTCTCGACGGTGACCGGGAAGGCGTCCGACGAACCGGTCGTCGGGTCGGTGCCCTCGGCCGCGGTGTCGTCGCTGGAGTCGGAACCGCCGCAGCTGGTGAGGACGAGTGCGGCGGCCAGCAGGGCGGTGCCGCGGACGGCCCCGCGGCGGAGGGGGAGGCGGGACATACGAGCTCCTTCAGTGGGTCAGGTGAGGCTGACCTAAGCACACAGAGATCACGGCCCGGTCACCGCGGCCGCAGCCGCTCTGCGGGTCGCCCCTCGGGCGGCAGGGTTGAGCCGCGTGCGCACGCGGCTCCACCCCGCCGCAGGCGGCTGACCCCGAGCTCTGGTCGGGAGGATCGGGTCCGCCGAGTGGTCGAGCAGGGCGGTCGCGGTCGGGCCCGGTCCGCCGCACCGGCAAGTCGGTGGTCCCCGGCCCAGCGACCGGCAAGACTGCCGGGGTGCTGATGACCCTGTCCACCACCCACCGGCCGGCCACGGACCTGGGCTTCCTGCTGCACAAGAACCCCGCACGGGCGCAGCAGGTCGAGGTCTCGACCGGGACGGCGCACGTCTTCTACCCGGAGGCGACCGACGAGCGGTGCACCGTCGCGCTGCTGCTGGAGGTCGACCCGATCGCGCTGGTGCGCGGGAACCGGGGGAACGAGGGCTTCGCCCTGGGTCAGCACGTCAACGACCGGCCGTACGCCGCGTCCAGCCTGCTGGCCGTCGCGCTGGGCAAGGCCTTCGCCAGCGCCCGCCGCGGGGTGAGCAAGGAGCGGCCGGACCTGGTCGACCAGCCGCTGCCGCTGGAGGTGCACCTGCCGGCGCTGTCCTGCCGGGGCGGTGCCGAACTGGCCGAGCGGTTCTTCGCGCCGCTGGGCTGGCAGGTCGAGGCCCGGGCCCTCCCGCTCGACGAGCAGTTCCCCGAGTGGGGCGACTCCCGCCACGTCGACCTGCGGCTGCGCGGCACCCAGCGGCTCGCCGACGCGATCAACCAGCTCTACGTCGCGCTGCCCGTGCTCGACGACGCGAAGCACTACTGGGTGAGCACCGACGAGATCGACAAGCTGCTGCGCGCCGGCAGCGGCTGGCTGGCCACCCACCCGGAGCGGGAGCTCATCACCCAGCGCTACCTGGCGCACCAGCGGTCGCTGGCCGGCCAGGCGATGACCCGGCTCGCCGAGGTGGACGACGCCGACACCTTCGACGACGCGGTCGCCGAGGTGGCAGAGGCCCCCGAGCGTCCGGCACCGCTTGCCCGGCTGCGGCAGGAGGCCGTCGTCGCCGCGCTGCGGGCGGCTGGTGCGCACCGGGTGCTGGACCTCGGCTGCGGTGCCGGTGCCCTGCTGCCCGCGCTGCTCGCCGAGTCCTCGTTCACCGAGGTGGTGGGGGTCGACGTCAGCTCCCGGGCGCTCGAGGTGGCCGCTCGCCGGCTCCGTCTGGACCGGATGCCCGACCGCCAGCGTGCCCGGGTCAGCCTGCTGCAGAGCGCGCTCACCTACCGCGACGCCCGGCTGGCCGGGTACGACGCGGCGGTGCTGATGGAGGTCGTCGAGCACCTGGACCCCGACCGGCTGCCCGCGCTGGAGCACGCCGTCTTCGCCGCCGCCGCGCCGTCGACCGCCGTGGTCACCACGCCCAACGCCGAGCACAACGTGCGGTACCCCGCCCTGGCCGGCGGTGGCATGCGGCACCGGGACCACCGGTTCGAGTGGACCCGCGCCGAGTTCGCCGAGTGGGCCGACGGCGTGGCCGCCCGCCGGGGGTACGCCGTCCGGTACCTCGGCGTCGGCGGCGACGACCCGGAGGTCGGCCCGCCGACCCAGCTGGCGGTCTTCACCCGCACTCCCGGGCAGGAGGTGGCGGCATGAGCGACGTCCGCGAGCTCGCCGTCCCCGAGCTCTCCCTGGTCGTGCTGATCGGCGCATCCGGCTCGGGCAAGTCCACCTTCGCCAGGAAGCACTTCCGGTCCACCCAGGTGCTCTCCAGCGACGTCTGCCGGGGCCTGGTCGCCGACGACGAGAACGACCAGTCGGCGACGCCGGCCGCGTTCGCCGTGCTGCACGCGATCGCGGCGGCGCGGCTGGCCGCCGGCCGGCTCACCGTCGTGGACGCGACCAACGTCAAGCGCGAGGACCGGGCGTCGCTGGTGCAGCTGGCGCGCGACCACGACGTGCTGCCGGTGGCGATCGTGCTGGACGTCGCGGAGGGCGTCTGCCTCGCGCGCAACGCCGCCCGCCCCGACCGCGACCTCGCCCGCACCGTGGTCAGCCGGCAGCGCGCCGAGCTGCGGCGTGGGCTGCGCGGACTGAGCCGGGAGGGGTTCCGCAAGGTGCACCTGCTGAGCAGCCCGGAGGAGGTCGACGCCGCCGTCCTCACCTACGAGAAGGCCTACAGCGACCTGCGCACCGAGACCGGCCCGTTCGACGTCGTCGGTGACGTGCACGGCTGCCGCGCAGAGCTGGAGGAGCTGCTCGGCCGGCTGGGGTACGAGCTGGTCCGCGACCCGCAGGGCCGGCCGGTGGACGCCGTCCCGCCCGCCGGACGGCGCGCGGTCTTCCTGGGTGACCTCGTCGACCGGGGCCCGGACTCCCCCGGCGTGCTCCGACTGGTGATGGGCATGGTGCGCGCCGGGCACGCGCTCTGCGTCCCGGGCAACCACGAGAACAAGCTGGTCAAGGCGCTCCGCGGGCGCGATGTGCAGATCACCCACGGGCTGGAGACCACCCTCGCCCAGCTGGAGGCGGAGACCCCGGAGTTCCGCCGCGAGGTCGAGGACTTCTGCTACGGGCTGGTCAGCCACTACGTGCTGGACGGCGGCGCGCTGGTCGTGGCGCACGCCGGGCTGACCGAGGAGCTGCACGGGCGGGCCAGCGGACGGGTGCGCAGCTTCGCCCTCTACGGGGACACGACCGGTGAGACCGACGAGTTCGGCCTGCCGGTCCGCTACCCGTGGGCCCAGGACTACCGGGGCCGGGCGATGGTGCTCTACGGCCACACCCCGGTGCCAGAGCCCGAGTGGGTCAACAACACGATGTGCCTGGACACCGGCTGCGTGTTCGGCGGCCGGCTGACCGCACTGCGCTATCCGGAGCGAGAGCTCGTCGACGTGCCGGCGCACCGCACCTGGTACGAGCCGGCCCGGCCGTTCCTCTCCGAGGACGACGCGACGCCGGAGCGCCCCGACGAGGTGCTCGACGTCGCCGACGTGCTGGGCAAGCGGATCGTGGTGACCCGGCTGTCCGGCCGGGTCACCGTGCGGGCGGAGAACGCCGCCGCGGCGATCGAGGTGATGAGCCGCTTCGCCCTCGCTCCCCAGCAGCTGGCCTACCTGCCGCCGACGATGAGCCCGGTGGCGACCTCGGCGCGCGCGGACCTGCTCGAGCACCCGGCGGAGGCGTTCGCCTACTACCGCGGCGAGGGGGTCGACCAGGTCGTCTGCCAGGAGAAGCACATGGGTTCGCGGGCCGTGGCGCTGGTGCGACGGCAGGACGCGGCAGGGGACCCCGACCGGCCGGTCGGGGAGCGCGGCGCCCTGTACACCCGCACCGGCCGCTCGTTCCTCGGCGAGGAGCTGACCAGGGAGTTCCTGGCCCGTGTCGCCCGCGCGGTCGAGGGAGCCGGGCTGTTCGCGGAGCTGGGCAGCGACTGGGTGCTGCTGGACGGTGAGCTGCTGCCCTGGTCGGTCAAGGCCGGTGACCTCGTCCGCGGCCAGTACGCCGCCGTGGGCGCCGCGGCCCGGGCCGCGCTGCCGGTCGCCGAGGCGGTGCTGACGCAGGCCGCCGGCCGGGGGCTGGACGTCGGCGAGCTGCTGACCCGCCAGCGCGCACGACGGGTCGACATCGAGGGGTTCACCACTGCCTACCGGCGCTTCTGCTGGCCCACCGACGGGCTGACCGGCACCGCCTTCGCGCCGTTCCAGCTGCTCGCCGCGGCCGGGGCGACCTTCAGCGATCGGCCGCACGGGGAGCACCTGGCCCTCGCCGACCGGCTGGCCGAGGCCGACCCGGAGCTGGTGCGCAGGACGCAGCACCGTGCGGTCGACGTCACCGACCCGGTCAGCGAGCAGGCCGCCACCGACTGGTGGACGGAGCTGACCGCCGGCGGTGGGGAGGGGATGGTGGTCAAGCCGGCCGCCAACCTCACCCGCGGGCGCCGGGGCCTGGTGCAGCCCGGGCTGAAGGTGCGCGGCCGCGAGTACCTGCGGCTGGTCTACGGCCCCGAGTACACCGAGCCGGCGAACCTGTCCCGGCTCCGGGAGCGCAACCTGGGGCGCAAGCGGGGGCTGGCGCTGCGGGAGTACGCGCTCGGGCTGGAGGGCCTGGAGCGGTTGGCCCGGGGCGAGCCGATGTGGCGGGTGCACGAGTGCGTCTTCGCCGTCCTGGCGCTGGAGTCCGAGCCCGTCGACCCGCGGCTCTGAGTGGGGCCGGGGGCTCCGCCGGGTCGACCCGCGGGCGGCAGGGTGGAGCCGCGTGCGCACGCGGCTCAACCCTGCCGCGGGCGGCTGCTCCTGCGGCGCTGACCCGGGAACAGCGGGACCGCCGGGGTGGTTGACCCAGACAGTCGCGATCAGCCCGCCCCAACGGGGGTGGACGTCCCGCGCAGACCGAGAGGACCACCCATGCAGCACGGCATCCACCCCGAGTACCGCACCGTCGTCTTCCAGGACACCGCGACCGGGGCCACGTTCCGCACCCGCTCCACCGTGCAGACCAGCCGGACGATCGAGCTGGACGGCGAGACGCTGCCGGTGGTCCCGGTCGAGATCAGTGCGTCGTCCCACCCGTTCTGGACCGGCAACCAGCGGGTCCTCGACACCGCTGGCCGGGTCGAGAAGTTCAACCAGCGGTACGGCGCCCGCACCCGCAGCTGACGCACCGCTCACCCGACGCCCTCGTCGGCCCAGTCGGGCCGGCGGGGGCGTCGTCGTGTCAGTGGTCGGCCGGCACCACCGGCAGGGCCCGGACGGCGCGCAGGCCGACGGTGCCGGTGGCGACCCCGGTGGCCGCGGCGGCGAGGGTGGCCAGCACCACGACGGTCGCGTAGCCGGGCGGGGTGTCGTACGGCCAGCGGCTGGCCAGCGCCGGCACCGTCACCAGGGCCAGCACCGCCACCGCCAGCTCGGCCGGCCCCCGCGCCCGCCTGCGGCGCAGCAGCAGCACGGCACCGGCCACGACCGTCAGCAGCGCCCACTGCACCACCGGGTCGAAGAGCCCCCAGGTCCACTCCGGCGGCTCGCCCGGGCGGAGCGCCGCCACCGACACCGAGGCGACCAGTGGGACCGGGATCAGCCACAGCGGCCGGTGCATCGGGCGGCCCGGGGGCATGAACGCGGCTGCGACCAGCGGGACGGCGATCGTCAGCTGGAACAGCAGCTCCAGCGGGCGGATCACCGAGACGACCGCCGGCACCAGCTGCCCGATGAGCACGACGACGGCGAGCGGGCGGGTGGCGGCCAGCCCGCGGACGGCGCAGACCGCCAGCGCGACGGTGAGCGCGCTGACCACGGTGTGGACGGCGTACGAAGGCCCCCACAGCAGCCGGTCGCCGAGGTCCGGAGCGTCCATGAACGGGAGCCGGCCGTGCAGCCACGCCGTCGAGAAGAGCCCGAGCAGGGCCAGTGAGGCGAGCGCCACCGTGCCGGCGACGGCGACCAGCCGCACCGTCCGCCCGGTCGCCACGGCGCGCACCGAGGCGCCGGGCGCGCCCAGCCGGAGCCGCAGCGCCAGCCGGGCGACGTCCAGCCGGTCGGTCAGCGACGGGCTGCCGAACTCCGCGTACTCGGGGTCGTCGGCGGTCTCCACCTGCAGGTAGGTCTCGGTCATGTCGTCGGCCCAGCGCGACCGGGCGGGCTCGGGCAACCAGGTCAGCAGCCGCCGGTAGCGCTGCTCCAGCGGGCTCATGCCGGCCGCACCGCGAGCCGGGCCCGTACGGCGCGGGCGTTGCTCTCCTGCCGGGCGAGCTCGGCCTCCAGGGCCAGCCGGCCGGCGTCGGTGAGCCGGTAGTAGCGGCGCAGCCGCCCGGCGTGCACCTCCTCCCGGTCCGGTGCCACCTGCCCCTCGGCGACCAGCCGGTCCAGCACGCCGTAGAGCGTGCCGACCCGCAGCGTCACCCGGCCGTCGGACAGGCCCTGGACCTCGGCGATCACCCCGTACCCGTGCCGCGGCCGGTCGGCCAGGGCGGCCAGCACGAAGAAGGTCGGCTCGGTGAGCGGCCGGGCGTCCATGGCCGGACCGTAGCGGCTCCATGCATCGGCTGTCGATGCATCGGCGCCCGGAGGTCCGCGCCGGTGTCGGTGGCCGCCGTTAGGGTCCGGCACCGGGAGCGGGGCGGGAGCGCCCGCCGGCGAGGACGGAGCACGCACGGATGGCGCACCAGGCAACGGGCGAGGCCGGGCCCCCGGCGGAGGCCGCCACCCCGCGGGTGGCGGTGGAGACCAACGGCATCAACGTGATCGCCGAGGCCGAGCGCAAGGGCACCCCGCGCCAGCTGTTCTGGCCGTGGTTCGGCGCCAACGTCAGCGTGCTCGGCCTGGCCTACGGCGCATTCGTCCTCGGCTTCGGCATCTCCTTCTGGCAGGCCGTCGTCGCCGGCGTCGTCGGGATCGTGCTCAGCTTCGGGCTCTGCGGCCTCATCGCCATCGCCGGCAAGCGGGGCTCGGCGCCCACCCTCGTGCTCAGCCGCGCCGCCTTCGGCGTCACCGGCGGCCGGGTGCCCGCCGTCCTGTCCTGGATCCTCACCGTCGGGTGGGAGACGGTGCTCGCCTCGCTGGCCACCCTCGCCACCGCCACCGTCTTCACCCAGCTCGGCTGGGGCGGCGGGACGGCGACCCAGGTCGTCGCCCTGCTGGTGGTCGCCGCGCTGGTGGTCGGCGGCGGCGTGCTCGGCTTCGACCTGATCATGCGCATGCAGACGGTGATCACCGTCGTCACCGGCGTGCTGACCGTCGGCTACCTGCTCCTGGTCGCCGACGAGATCGACTGGGCGGTGGTCAGCGACCTGCCCGCCGGGTCGACGCAGGCGTTCATCGGCGCGCTGGTCTTCGTCATGACCGGCTACGGGTTCGGCTGGGTCAACGCCGCGGCCGACTACTCCCGCTACCTGCCGCGCACCGCCTCCACCCGCGGGGTCGTGGGCTGGACGACGTTCGGCTCCGCGCTCGCCCCGGTCGTCCTGCTGGTCGTCGGGCTGCTGCTGGCCGGCTCGTCGACCGACCTGGCGGCGGCGATCAGCGCGGACCCGATCGGCGCGCTGGCCGCCCTGCTGCCCACCTGGTTCCTGGTCCCCTTCGCCCTGGTCGCCGTCCTGGGGCTGGTCGGCGGCGCCCTGCTGGACATCTACTCCTCCGGCCTGTCCCTGCTCGCCGCCGGCGTGCGGGTGCCCCGCCCGGTCGCCGCCTCGATCGACGGCCTGCTCATGGTGCTCGGCGCCATCTGGGTCGTCTTCCTCGCCGAGGGCGACTTCTTCGTCCAGTTCCAGGGCTTCCTGATCACCCTCGGCGTCCCGGTCGCGGCCTGGTGCGGGATCGTGCTGGCCGACCTGCTGCTGCGCCGCCGCGACTACGCCGAGGCCGACCTGTACGACCCGCGCGGCCGCTACGGCTCGGTCCCGCCGGTCCCGCTGGCGCTCCTCGGGCTCGGCACGCTGCTCGGCTGGGGGCTGGTCACCAACACCTACGCCACCTGGCTGACCTGGCAGGGCTACCTGCTCGGCCCGGTGGGCCTGGGCGGGAAGGACGGCGAGTGGGCCTTCGCCAACCTCGGCGTCCTGGTCGCCCTGGCCGTCGGCTTCGCCGGCACGCTGCTGCTGCGCCGGGGCGCGGTGCGCCGGCAGGAGGCGGCGTGACCGACGGCGTGCTCGTGGTGGTCGACGCCCAGCACGTCTTCGCCGACCGCGACTCCCCGTGGGGCGCGCCCCGGTTCGCCGAGGTGCACCCGGCGATCCGCCGGCTGACCACGGCCTTCGCCGGGCGTGTGGTGCACACCCGCTTCGTCGCCCCGGCCGAGCCGGCCGGGGCCTGGGTGCCCTACTACGCGCAGTTCCCCTTCGCCCTGCAGCCGCCGGACGCGCCGCTGTACGCGCTGGTCGACGACCCGGGCGATGCGCCGGTGCTCGACGCGACCACGTTCGGCAAGTGGGGCCCCGAGCTCGCCGCCCTGGTCGGAGCCGGGCCGCTGGTGCTGGCCGGCGTCTCCACCGACTGCTGCGTGCTCTCCACCGCCCTGCCCGCCGCGGACGCCGGGGTGCCGGTGCAGGTGGTCACCGACGCCTGCGCGGGCGCCAGCGACGCCGACCACGACCGGGCGCTGGCCGCGATGGCGCTCTACGCGCCGCTGATCACCCTCACCACCACCGACGCGGTGCTCGCCCGGCGATGAACCCGCCCCCCACCGACCGGCTGCCCGACGGCTTCACCGTGGTGCTCGGCCCGGGCGTCGAGCGCCGGGACGGCGGCACGGCGCTGCTCGGCGGCTCCCCGGCCCGGCTGCTCCGGCTCGCGCCCGCCGCGCAGGAGCTGCTGGCCGGTGACCGGCTGGAGGTCACCGACGCCCGCAGCGCCGCACTGGCGGCCCGGCTGCTCGACGCCGGCGTCGCCGCTCCCGAGGTGCCGGCGGTGCCGTGGCCCGACGTCACGGTCGTCGTCCCGGTCAAGGACCGGACCCATGGGCTGGCGAGGCTGCTCGCCGCCCTGCGCGCCGACCCCGGCACGGCCGGCTGCCCGGTGGTGGTCGTGGACGACGGCTCGGCCGACCCGGCCGCGGTGGCCGCGGTGGCCGGCGGCACGCGGCTGCTCCGGCACGAGCACTCCCGCGGCCCGGCTGCAGCCCGCAACGCCGGGCTGCAGGTCGCCGACACCGACGCGGTGGCGTTCGTCGACTCCGACTGCGTGCCCGAGGCCGGCTGGCTGGCCACCCTCGCCGGGCACCTGGCCGATCCGCGGCTGGCCCTGGTCGCGCCCCGGATCACCGCCCTCGACCCGGCCCAGCCCGGCTGGGTGGCCCGGTACGAGGCGCTGGACAGCGCACTGGACATGGGCCCGGCCGCCGCGCGGGTCGCCCCGGGGACGGTCGTCTCCTACGTGCCCAGCGCGGCGCTGCTGGCCCGGCGGACCGCGCTGGGGGAGGGCTTCGACGAGGCGATGCCGGTCGCCGAGGACGTCGACCTGGAGTGGCGGCTCACCGGCGCCGGCTGGCGGGTGCGCTACGAGCCGGCCGCGCGGGTCGCCCACGACCACCGGGTGGAGCTGGGCGACTGGCTGCGGAGACGGGCGTTCTACGGCACCGGCGCGGCGCTGCTCGCCCGGCGGCACGGCGCCGGGGTCGCCCCGCTGGTGATCTCTCCGTGGTCGCTGGCGGCCTGGGTGCTCCCGGCGTTCGCCGGCCGGTGGGGACTGCTGGGCTCCCTCGGCGTGCTCGGCCGGGCCAGCGTGCTGCTCGCCCGGCGGGTGGCCGTGCCCGGCCGGCCGCTGCCGATCGGCTGGGCGGCCGGCCTGGTGCTGCGCGGGACGGCGTCGTCCGGGCGGGCGCTGGCCCGCACGGTGACCCGGCACCACTGGCCGCTGGCCGTGGCTGCGGCGCTGGTCTCCCGTCGGGCGCGGCGGGCGGCCGGTGCGGTCGCGGTCGTCGACGCGGTGGCCGGCTGGTGGCCGCACCGCCGGGAGATCGACCTGCCCGCCTTCGCGGCCGGCCGCCGGCTGGAGGACCTGGCGTACGGGGCCGGGCTCTGGTGGGGCGCGCTGCGGGCCCGCGACGGCCGGGCGCTGCTGCCCGCCGCACCCGAGCCGGTCGCCCCACGGGGGTGACCTCGGGGTGACGTGCGGCTGAACACCCCGTCCAGCCGGAATGCAGTTGCATCGCGCAGCCTTGTCGCCCAGGTACTGCGAACGTGGCCAGCGTCGGTCCCGCGGGAGCACAGCACCGACCAGGGGGACCCGATGACCGCCACAGAGCGCTCCGTACGACCCGACCCAGCTGCGCCGGCCCAGGCCGAGAGCACCGCTCCGGTCGACGTCTCCGGGCTGCCCGACCCGCAGGTGGAGAAGCCGAAGACCGCGCGCCTCGCGCTGACCCTGGGCGCCTTCGTCGCGCTCGGGCCGCTGACCATCGACATGTACCTGCCGGCCCTGCCGACGATCGCCACCGACCTGGAGACGACGTCCGCGGCGGTGCAGCTCACGCTCACCGGCACCCTGATCGGCCTCGCGCTGGGCCAGCTCGTGCTCGGCCCGCTGTCCGACCGGTTCGGCCGGCGCCGCCCGCTGCTGGCCGGCACCGCGGTGCACGTGGTCGCGTCGCTGCTGGTGCTGCTCGCGCCGAACATCGCCGTCCTGGGTGCCCTGCGGGTGCTGCAGGGCATGGGCACCGCGGCCGGTGCGGTGATCGCGATCGCCGTCGTCCGCGACCTCTTCGTCGGCCGTGCGGCGGCGACGATGCTCTCCCGGCTGTTCCTGGTGCTGGGGGCCGCGCCGGTGCTGGCGCCCACGATCGGCGGGGAGGTGCTCCGCTTCACCTCCTGGCGCGGGGTCTTCCTGATCCTCGCGCTCTACGGCGTGGCGCTGCTGGCCATCGGCTTCTTCCTGATCCGGGAGACCCTGCCGCCCGAGCGGCGCAGCACCGAGGGGGTCGGCGGCACCCTGCGCGGCTACCGGTCGCTGTTCGGTGACCGCACCTACGTCGGCCTGGTGCTGGTCGCCGGCCTGACCATGGCGGGCCTGTTCGCCTACGTCTCCGGCTCCTCCTTCGTCTACCAGCGCCAGTTCGGCCTGGACGAGCAGGAGTTCGGGCTGCTCTTCGGCGCCGGCGCGTTCTGGCTGATCGCCGCCACCCAGCTCAACCCGCTGCTGCTGCGCTGGTTCTCCCCCGCGCAGGTGCTGGTCGCCGGCACCATCGGGGGCGCGCTCTCCGGGCTGACCCTCACGGTGCTCGCGGCCACCGAGACCGGCGGGTTGTTCGCGGTCGCGATCCCGCTGTGGGCGGTGCTGTTCGCCTGCGGGCTGGCGCTGCCCAACGCCCCGGCGCTCGCCCTCTCCCGGCACGGCGAGGCGGCGGGCACCGCAGCCGCGCTGCTCGGCGCCGTGCAGTTCGGCGTGGGCGCTGCGGTCTCCCCGCTGGTCGGCCTGCTGGGCAACGACGCGGTGGCGATGGGTGCGGTGATCGTGGGGTCGCTGTCGCTGGCGATCGTCGTCCTGGTGGTCGTCGTCCGGCCGTGGCAGCTCGAGGAGCCCGACCCCGAGGTGGCTGCGGTCGCTGCGCACTGAGCGGCGACCCCGGTCAGCCGATGACGACGGCGCCGGTCGTGCCCACCTGGACCAGCCGGGTCACCCCGGTGCTGGCGCTGGTCACCTGCTCCTCGAACCAGAAGACGTAGGGCTCGCCGGGGGCGAGCCCGTCGACCGTGACGGTCATCGGCTGGCAGCCCTCGACCTGGTCGACGGCCCGCACCTCCGGCGGGGGCTGCTGCCCACCGACGAGCCGCTGGCTGACCGCCTGGACCCGGTACCCGACCACCTCGGGCCGGTTGTCCGACATCCAGTCCAGCGTCGCCGACCCCGGCCCGGGGACGACGCCGGGGACGATCCGGCGCGGCGTGGTGCCCGCGCCACCGCAGCCGTCGGGCCGCAGTTTGTACACGGGCGACCGGCCGACCGACGCGTTGGGCATGATCGAGATCCGTCCGGGGCGCGGCGGCTGGGGGACGACCAGGCCGCCGCCACTGGCGGCCACCTCGGCGCGCGAGCGGGTCTCGGCGCGGGCGGCGGCGACGTCGGCCAGGGTGTCCACGCCCTGCGCCTCCGCGAGCACGGGCACCTCCGCCGACACGGGGGCCGGGACGGCGGCGGGCACCTGGACCACCGGTGCGTCCGTGGCGGTCAGGTCGACCAGCACGGGGGTGAGCTGCGGGGCGAGCACGACCGCGCCGACGGTCACCGCCAGCAGCGGGACCAGCCAGCGGGTGTGGTCCCGGCGCCGCCGGACGGGGGCGCGCCGCCGGGCCACGGGGCGGCTGCCCGCGGTGCGTCGTCTCTGCTCGGCCATGACAGCTCCCTCCCGGTG
Source organism: Modestobacter sp. VKM Ac-2977 (assembly GCF_026968045.1). Classification (GTDB taxonomy): domain Bacteria; phylum Actinomycetota; class Actinomycetes; order Mycobacteriales; family Geodermatophilaceae; genus Modestobacter. Next base: position 435,482 of record NZ_JAPVBQ010000003.1, read on the forward strand.
CTCAGGTGAGCATCGGCACGGAGGGGCCCCGGCTCGCGCCGAACCACCCGAACGGGTCGCGACGACGAGGGGAATGGTGGCGGCGAGCAACGTCTTGGGCCAGCTGTGAGCGCAGCCCCCGCCGTCTCGACGACGTCGGCCCCCACCGCACCCTCCACCCGCACCGCGGTGCTGGCGATCGTCGCCCTCGCGCTCGGTGGGTTCGCCATCGGCACCACCGAGTTCGTGACCATGGGGCTGCTCCCCGACATCGCCCGCGGGGTGGACGCGACGATCCCCGAGGCCGGGCACGTGATCTCCGCCTACGCCCTCGGGGTCGTCGTCGGTGCCCCGGTGATCGCGGCGCTGGGTGCCCGGCTGCCGCGCCGGCGCCTGGCGATGGGGCTGATGGTGGCCTTCGTCGCCGGCAACGCGCTCAGCGCGCTGGCCCCCGGCTACGGCTCCCTGGTGCTCTCCCGCTTCGTGGCCGGCCTCCCGCACGGTGCCTACTTCGGCGTCGCCTCGCTGATCGCCGCCTCCCTGGTGCCTGCGCACCTGCGCGGCCGCGCGGTCAGCTCGGTGATGATCGGGCTGGCGGCCGCCAACGTCGCCGGGGTGCCCGCCGCCACCTGGCTGGGCCAGCAGCTGGGCTGGCGCTCGGCCTACTGGGCGGTCGTGGTCATCGGCGCGGTCACGCTGCTGGCCGTGCTCACCGTCGTCCCGTCGGTGCCCGGGCGGTCGGAGGCGACGATCCGCACCGAGCTGGGCGCCCTGCGCCGGCCCCAGGTGATCCTGACCCTGCTGGTCGCCACCGTCGGCTTCGGCGGCATGTTCGCGATGTACAGCTACATCGCGCCGATCGTCACCGACGTGGCCGGCCGGTCGGCCGGGTTCGTGCCGGTCGTGCTGTTCGCCTTCGGCGTCGGCGGCCTGCTGGGGACCGTGCTGGGCGGGCGGCTCGCCGACCGGGCGCTGTTCCGGTCGCTGGTGGGGGCGACGGTCGCCACCGGCGTGCTGCTCGGGGTGATGGCGGTGGCCGCCGGCAACGCGGTGGCGCTCGTCGTCACGGTGTTCACGATCGCCGCGGCCGCCTCCACGATGGTCGTGCTCCTGCAGCTGCGGCTGATGGAGGTCGCCGGTGAGGCGCAGATGCTCGGTGCCGCGCTGAACCACTCGGCGCTCAACGCGGCCAACGCCCTGGGCGCCTGGCTCGGTGGTCTGGTCATCGCCGCCGGCCTGGGTTACCGGGCGCCGAGCGTGGTCGGCGCCGGGCTCGCCGTCCTCGGCCTGGGCTTCCTGGCCGCCTCGGCCGTGCTGCGGCGCCGGGAGCTGCGCGCCGCCGCCTGACCCCGCGCCCGCCCGCAGGCCGGTCCGCCCGCGGCCCGCCGTCCCGAGCAGCCAACTCGGTCTGGCGCGTGAGTGTGTCCGTTGACACACTCACGCCGAGGCCGGGTGCTCTCGGCCACGAACGGCCCTGCAACGGAGCGGAGGACTCGTGACCCAGATCAACGTGCGGGTCGACGGGGCGTCCTACACGGACGACGTCGAGCCACGGACCCTGTTGGTCCACTACCTGAGGGAACAGCTCGGCAAGGTCGGCACCGTCGTCGGCTGTGACACCAGCAACTGCGGCGCCTGCACCGTGCACCTGGACGGCCAGGCGGTGAAGTCCTGCACGGTGTTCGCGGTGCAGGCCGACGGCTGCCAGGTCACCACGATCGAGGGGGTGGCCAGCGGCGAGGGCGAGAGCGCGACCCTGCACCCCGTGCAGCGGGCCTTCCACGAGATGCACGGCCTCCAGTGCGGCTTCTGCACGCCGGGGATGATCATGGCCTCGATCGACCTGCTGAAGGAGAACCCCGACCCCAGCGACGAGGAGGTCCGGGAGGGCATCGAGGGCAACCTCTGCCGCTGCACCGGCTACCAGAACATCGTCCGCGCGGTCCGCCAGGCGGCGGCGGAGATGTCGGGCAAGGCCGCCGACGACCCGCAGGCCGAGCCGGCCGCCGTCGACACGGCCGCCGCCGACCACGTGACGGCCCAGGCATGACCGCCGTCGAGGACCCGGCCTCCGCGGTCGACCTGCCGCCGGCGAAGGAGGTCGGACAGGCGCGTCGCCGCAAGGAGGACGCCCGGCTGATCACCGGCAAGACCACCTGGACCGACAACATGGTGCTGCCCGGGATGCTGCACCTGGCGGTGCTGCGCAGCCCGGTCGCCCACGGGCGGATCACCCACCTGGACGTCAGCGCGGCGAAGGAGCGGCCGAACGTCGTCGCCGTCTACACCGGCGCCGACCTCGCCGAGGAGCAGGGCTCGCTGCCGTGCGCCTGGCCGGTCACCCCCGACATGGTCAACCCGGGACACCCCTCGATCGCCGTCGAGCAGGTCAACCACGTGGGCGAGGCGGTCGCGATCGTCGTGGCCCGCAGCCGCACCGCCGCCGCCGACGCCCTCGAGGCGATCGACGTCGACTACGAGCCGCTGCCGGTCGTGCTGGACATGGAGCAGGCCGTGCAGGAGGGCTCGCCCCTGGTGCACGACTCCACCAGCTCGAACACCAGCTACCACTTCGTCTTCGACGCCGGCGAGGCCGGCACCGGCAGTGACACCGACCAGGCGTTCGCCGACGCCGAGGTCACGGTCAGCCGCCGGTTCGTCCAGCAGCGGCTGATCCCGGCGTTCATGGAGCCCCGCTCGGTCGTCGTCCAGCCCTCCGGCGACAACTACACGATGTGGTCGGCCACCCAGATCCCGCACATCCTGCGGGTGATGGCCGCGATGGTCACCGGCATCCCGGAGCACAAGCTGCGGGTGATCGCCCCCGACGTCGGAGGCGGGTTCGGCGGGAAGCTGCAGGTCAACCCGGAGGAGATCCTCTGCCTGCTCATCGCGCGGCGGCTGGGCAAGCCGATCAAGTGGACCGAGACCCGCGGTGAGTCGCTGATGACCGCCCACCACGGCCGCGACCAGGTGCAGTTCATCGACGTCGCCGCCGACCGCGACGGCACGGTCAAGGGCCTGCGGGTGCGGCTGCTGGCCGACATGGGTGCCTACCTGCGGCTGATCACCCCTGGCGTCCCGGCGCTGGGCGCGTTCATGTTCCCGGGCATCTACAAGTTCCCGGCCTACCGGTTCGAGTGCGACGGCGTCTTCACCAACAAGGTGCCCACCGACGCCTATCGCGGCGCCGGCCGGCCCGAGGCGACGTTCGCGATCGAGCGGATCATGGACGAGCTCGCCGTCGAGCTGGGGATGGACCCGCTGGAGGTGCGCCGCAAGAACTGGATCAACGCCGAGGAGTTCCCGTTCACCACGGTCGCCGGGCTGGAGTACGACTCCGGCGACTACCACCAGGCCACCGAGCAGGCGCTCGAACTGCTCGGCTACGACGAGCTGCGGGCCGAGCAGCAGCGCCGCCGGGAGTCGAACGACCCGGTGCAGCTGGGCATCGGCTTCTCCACCTTCACCGAGATGTGCGGGCTGGCCCCCTCGCGGGTGCTCGGCTCGCTCGCCTTCGGCGCGGGTGGCTGGGAGCAGGCGTCGATCCGGATGCTGCCCACCGGCAAGGTCGAGGTGGTCACCGGTTCCACGCCGCACGGCCAGGGGCACGAGACGGCGTGGAGCCAGATCGTCGCCGACCAGCTCGGCGTGCCGTTCGAGGACGTCGAGGTGCTGCACGGCGACACCGCGATCTCCTCCCGCGGCCTGGACACCTACGGTTCCCGGTCGCTCGTCGTCGGGGGCACCGCGGTCGTGAAGGCCGCGGAGAAGGTGGTGGAGAAGGCCCGGGTGATCGCCGCCCACCTGCTGGAGGCCAACGCCGACGACCTCGAGTTCACCGGCGGGAAGTTCTCCGTGCGGGGGACGCCGGGCGCCGGGGTCGGCATCCAGGAGGTCGCCCTGGCGATCTTCGCCGCGCACGACTACCCGGAGGGCATCGAGCCCTCCATCGACGCCGAGGCCACCTTCGACCCGGAGAACTTCTCCTTCCCGCACGGCACGCACATCTGCGCGATGGAGATCGACACCGAGACCGGGTTCGCCAAGATCCGGAAGTACGCCTGCGTCGACGACGTCGGCACGATCGTCAACCCGCTCATCGTCGAGGGCCAGGTGCACGGTGGCCTGGCCCAGGGGATCGCCCAGGCGATGTACGAGGAGGCGATCTACGACGCCGAGGGCAACCTGACCACCGGCAGCTTCGTCGACTACCTGGTGCCGGCGGCCTCGGACCTGCCGCACTTCGACACCGGCAACACCGTGCACGCCGCGACCAGCAACCCCCTGGGAGCCAAGGGCGTGGGAGAGGCCGGCTGCATCGCCAGCACCCCGGCGGTGGTCAACGCCGCGCTCGACGCCGTCCGGCACCTGGGCGTCACCGACATCCGGATGCCGCTCACCCCGGAACGGGTGTGGCGGGCGCTCCACGGCGGTGGGGACGGCGGCGACCGGGCCGCTCAGGGCAGCAACGCCTACGGCGGTGCCCGCACGACCGAGTCCGGCTACCAGGAGGCAGAGCAGTGATACCCGCACCGTTCGCGTACGCCCGCCCGACGACGGTCGAGGAGGCCCTGCAGGCGATCGCCGAGGGCGGTGAGGACGTCAAGGTCCTGGCCGGCGGGCAGTCGCTGATCCCCGTCATGCGGCTGCGGCTCGCCGCGCCCGAGCTGCTCGTCGACCTCACCCGGGTCGAGGAGCTGCGTGGTGTGCGGGAGGACGGCGACACGCTGGTCATCGGGGCGATGACCACGCACGCCGACGTCCTCGCCGACCCGCTGCTGGCCCAGTACGGCCAGCTCATCGTGCAGGCCACCGAGACGGTCGCCGACCGGCAGGTGCGCCGCCGCGGCACGTTCGGTGGCGCGCTGGCGCACGCCGACCCGGCCGGGGACCTCCCGGCGGTCGCGCTGGCCCTGGACGCGGAGTTCGTGCTCGTCGGGCCGGGCGGGCGGCGCACCGTGTCCGCCGCGGAGTTCTTCGTCGACTACCTCACCACCGCGCTCGAGGAGGGGGAGCTGCTGGTCGAGATCCGGGTGCCCAAGCTCGGCGAGGGCTGGGGGGTCCGGTACGAGAAGTTCAACCGGGTGGCCCAGGCCTGGTCGATCGTGGCGGTGGCCGCGGCCGTCCGGCGGCAGGGGGGCCGGATCGCGGAGGCCCGGATCGGGCTGACCAACATGGGGCCGACTCCGCTGCGGGCCTCGGCCACCGAGGCGGCGCTGGTCGGGGTGGACGTCAGCATGGAGACGGTGACGGCGGCAGCGGCCCAGGCCGCTGAGGGCACCAGCCCCAGCAACGACCTGAACGCCCAGGCCGACTACCGGCAGCACCTCGCCCAGGTGCTGACCCGGCGGGCGCTGGCGGCCGCGGCAGGCCTCTAGAGCGTGGTACCGGACCGGTCCGTCACATCCGTGGCGGAACCGGTCCGGCGGCGCCGGCGGGGGCGCGGTAGCGTCGCCGTCTCGCCTCGATCACCGCACGACCCGGACGGGCTGTCGCCGACTCGTCGCCTCCCGCCCGGGCTGCCCACTCCCGGAGGTCCTGCAGTGCAGCTGGAGAACGCGTTCACCGTGCCGGTGCCGATCGACGAAGCCTGGCGGGTGCTGCTGGACATCGAGCGCATCGCCCCCTGCATGCCCGGGGCCGCCCTGGACTCGGTGACCGGTGACGACTTCACCGGCCGGGTCAAGGTGAAGCTCGGGCCGATCGCCCTCACCTACCAGGGCAAGGCGTCGTTCGTGGAGAAGGACGAGGCCGCCCACCGTGCGGTCATCGACGCCCGCGGCAAGGACCAGCGCGGCAACGGCACCGCGGCCGCCGTCATCACCGCGACGCTCGCGGCCGAGGGCGACACCACCCGCGTCGACGTCCTGACCGACCTGAACATCACCGGCCGGCCCGCCCAGTTCGGCCGCGGCGTCATGACCGACGTCGGCAACAAACTGCTCGGCCAGTTCGCCGACAAGCTCTCCGCCCAGCTGGCCAGCGGCGACGCCGAGGGTGACGCCTCTCGGGCCGCAGCGGCCGTGGGCACGCAGGAGCCGACCGTGGCGGGTAAGGCCACCGCCGCTGCCGCCAAGGCCGCTGCGACCACCGCCGGCGTGGTAGAGGAGGCTGCGGCGAGCGTCGAGGGCGCTGCCGGTGACACCCCGGCGGCCGGCGCCGCGAAGAAGGCCGGTGCCGCGGCGAAGAAGACCGCGGCTGCGGCGGCGGACAGGGCAGCTGGCGCGGAGGAGGCGGCGGCTCAGGCGAAGGCGGCCAAGAAGGCCGCTCCCCCCAAGAGCACCCCGGCCACGAGCACCCCGGCCAAGGCCGCGGTCCCGGATCCGCTGGCCCCGCCGGCGAAGAGCACGCCGGCCGCCACCGGCACCGCCCCTGCGGCCGGCGACACGGCCCCGGCCGCCGGCGACACTGCCCCGGCGGCCGGCGACGCGGCACCGTTCTCCGGAACCGGGACGGTCGAGGACCAGGCGGCCGACGTCGAGCCGGCCTCGACGACGGCGGCCGACGCGCCGGCCGGTGGCCCGCGCAAGGCGCCGAGCAAGCCGCCGACCGGCACCACCGCCCCGCCGAACCGCCCGGCTGGTGGTGGCCCGGTGCGCAGCACCCCCAGCACGCCGCGGCGGCCGGTGGCTCCGGCCGAGCCGGAGCCGATCGACCTGCTCGAGGTGGCCGGCGGCGCGGCGCTGACCCGCTACGCCGCCCCGGCGGCCGGGGTCACCGTGCTGGCGCTGCTGGTCGCCCTGCTGGTGCGCCGCCGCCGGCGCTGACGGATCGGCCCGCTCCGGCGCGCTCGGGGCGGGCTCAGTGGCGGCGCAGCCAGTCCGCGACGGCGGCGGCCACGCCGGCGGGGTCCTTCTTCAGCCCGTGGTCGCCCGGCACCGCCGCGACCGCCCCGGGGTGACCGGCGAGCGCGGCGACCACCTCATCGGGGCGACCGAACGCATCGGTGGCGCCCTGCACGACCAGCAGCGGGACGTCAACCTGCTGCAGCTCGGGAGCGCGGGTCTTCTCCGGCTTGCCCGGCGGGTGCAGCGGGAAAGCCAGGGCCAGCACCCCGGCGGCTCCCTGGGCGGCCGCCGTCCGGCAGGCCACCCGGGCCCCGGCGCTGCGGCCACCCAGCACGAGCGGTCCGGTCAGCAGTCCGTCGGTGCGCAGCGCGTCGAGCACGGCCGTCCAGCCCTCGTCCAGCCGGGCCGGGGCGGGGGCGATCCGCTTGCCGGCCACCACCCACGGCTGGTCGATCCGCAGCACCCGCCAGCCGGCGGCGCAGGCGGCGGTGGAGACGGCGAGCAGGTCGGCGGAGTCCGACCCGGCGCCGGCGCCGTGACCCAGGGCGAGGGTGCCGTGCGCGTCGCCGGCAGGCTCGGCACGGTGTACGCGGGCCGGGCCGAGGGGGGTGGGGACCTCCGCGGCGGTCACGCCGGGGGCAGCGCCAGCAGCGCGTCGACGACCTCGACGAGCGAGCTGCCCTGCACGTGCGGCGGCTCGTACACCGCGGCGTAGGCCGACTCGGCGCGGGAGCACCACCCGCCGGTGAGGCCGGCGCGCTGGGCGCCGTGCACGTCCCAGGAGTGGACGGCGACCAGCGCCAGCTCCTGCGGTGCCACGTCGCACACCCCGGCTGCCCAGAGGTAGGCCGCCCGGTCGGGCTTCCAGACGCCGATCGACTCGGTGGTCAGCGTGCGCTCCACCAGCGGGGTCACCCCGCCCCGGGACAGGCCGGCCTCAGCGACGCCCGGCGACCCCTGGCTGAGGGTGATCGCGCGCACCCCGGCCTCGGTCAGCCGGCGCAGGGCGGGCTCGACGTCGGGGTGCGGGCTGAGCTCGCCGAAGGCGTCGGCCACCGCGGTCCGCTGCTCCGCCGACAGCGCGGTGAGCTGCGCCAGGGCGGCCTCGAAGGCGTCGCGGAAGCGGCACCAGGTGCCGGCGGTGGCGGCGGCGAACCCCAGCGCCAGGGTGCGGCTGAACACGGTCGGCAGCAGGTGTCCCGGTTCGCCGTTCTCGATCAGCGTGGCCTGCACCGGGGCGAGGTCCAGCAGCGTCTCGTTGACGTCGAAGGCGACGACGCTCGGCCGGGTGCGCGGGGTGGTCACGCCTGGTCCCGCTCGTCGACGGGCAGGTCGGCGCCGGCGGTGGGCGGGCGGCGGAGCCGCCCGGTCGCCTTCTTGTAGACGAACCAGGCCACCGCGGCGACCGCCACGACCACCACCACGTAGTCCAGGTACTGGAGGTTGGCCTGCACGAAGTCGCCCGCGGCGACGCCCAGGCCGATGAGCAGGCTGTTCCAGAGCAGGCTGCCGGCGGCGGTGAACAGCAGGAACTGCGGCATCGGCATCTTCACGACGCCGGCCGGGACCGAGACGAAGCTGCGCACGATGGGCACCATCCGGCCGAAGAAGACCGCGGCGCGACCGTGCCGGGCGAACCACTCGAACGTCCGGTCGACGTCGGCGGTCTCGACGAGCGGCAGCCGGTCGAGGAAGGCGTGCGACCGGCGGGGGCCGAACAGCCGGCCGACCCAGTAGAGGACGACCGCCCCGAGCACCGAGCCGACGGTGGCCCACAGGATGACCGGGACGAGTGACATCCGGCCGTCGTTGATCAGCACCCCTGCCGCGCCGAGCACGACCTCGCTGGGGATCGGCGGGATGACCGTCTCGATGAGGATCGTCAGGCCGACGCCCACCGCCCCCAGCCGGTCGATGAGGTCGAGCAGGAAGCCGGTGATCCCGCCTTCGTCGGATGCAGCGGCGGCGAGGACGGACATGGCCCCACGGTATCGGCGGTCGCTGTGTGCCGTCCTGCTGCCGGGTCGGGCCGGTCGTAGGGTCTGTCCCCATGGTGCACCGCTTCACCGCCCGCGCCGTCGTGGTCGGGGACCGCGCCGGCACCGTCGTCCCCGACGCCGTGCTGGACGTCGAGGACGGCCTGACCAGCTGGGTCGGCCCGGCCGCCGAGGCGCCGCCGGCCGGGGACGCCGAGGTCACCGCGCTGCCCGGGGTGCTCACCCCCGGCATGGTCAACACCCACTCGCACGCGCCGATGGTGCTGTTCCGCGGCCAGGGCGAGGGGTTGCCGCTGGACCGCTGGCTGAACGAGGTGATGTGGCCCCGGGAGGCCCGGCTCACCCCCGAGGACGTCGAGGTGGCGATGACCGCGGCATCGGCGGAGATGCTGCGGCACGGCGTGACCACCAGCGTGGAGATGTACTTCCACCCCGAGCGGATGGCCGCCGCGGTGCGGCGCACCGGTGCCCGTGGGGTGATCACCCACCCGCTGATCGGCCTGCCCGGCTTCGGCACGTTCGACGAGCAGCTGGCCCGCGCCTCCGCCTCCGCCGGCACCGGCGACGACCAGGTCGAGTGGGGCATCGGCCCGCACTCGGCCTACACCGTGCCGCTGCCGGTGCTCGCCCAGGCCGCCGAGGTGGCGCGCGAGCACGGTCTGCTGCTGACCACCCACGTCGCCGAGACCACGACCGAGGGCGCCGGGCTGCTGGCGGAGCACGGCCTGAGCGTGCCGCAGCTGCTCGCCGCGCACGACGTGCTCGGCGGCCGGGTGCTCGGCGCGCACTGCGTGCACATGGACGACGGCGACCTGGAGCTGTGGCGCGAGTACGACGTGGCCGTGGCCCACTGTCCGGGCAGCAACACCAAGCTGGCCAGCGGCACCGCCCGGCTGCGGGACATGCTCGACCTCGGCATCCGGGTCGGCATGGGCACCGACGGGCCGGCGTCCAACGACAACCTCGACCTCTTCGAGGACCTCCGGCTGGCCGCCCAGCTGGCCCGGCTGCGCGAGCGGGACGCCACCGCGCTCACCGCCCCGGAGGCGTTCTGGCTGGCCACCGGCGGAGCGGCCGCGGCGATCGGCCGCGAGGACCTCGGCCAGCTGACCGTCGGCCGGCGGGCGGACCTGGTGCACGTCGACACCGACGACATCGCCTTCGTGCCGGTCGGCGAGGTCACCGACCTGCTGACCCACCTGGTCTGGTCAGTGGGCTCCCGGCACGTGCGCGACACCTGGGTCGCCGGGCGGCAGGTCGTCCGCGACGGGGTGTCCACGACGGTCGACGAGGCCGAGCTGCGGGCCGACGTGCAGACCCGGGCGATGCGGCTCGCCGGCCGCTGAGGCCGGCCGCGGGATCAGCCCCGCGTCTGGTCGTCGGTCCACGCGTAGAGCTGGTCGTCCAGCACCACGGTGACCCAGCCGTCGCACAGCTGGGCAGTGCCGCCGAGGTCGGGCCACCGGCCTCCGCCGTCGAAGGGCATGCCGACCTGGTCCAGCGGGGTGCAGTCCGTCGGCAGCGTCGTCCCGGCGGCCAGCGTCATGTGCACGCGGACGCTGCCGCCGTCGTCGCCTGCGGCCTCCCCCGGCCGGACGACCGTCACGTCAGAGCCGACGCCGCGGGTCCAGTCCGGCACGTCCCCGCGGGGGGCGGCCTCGGCGGTGTCGTGGTCGGACGTCGCGGTGTGGCCCTGCAGCTCGGCGAGCACGGCGCCGGGGCCGTCCACCCCGGACGGCATGGTGACCGCCAGCGCGGCGGACCCCGCCCCGACCACGCCGACGATCGCCGTCACGGCGCCGAGCAGGACCTTCTTCGTGCTGACCACCGGGGGTGCCTCCACTCGTCCGCGCCACCGGTCGGTGGCGGTACGAGCATCGGGCCGGGCGTCGTCAGCGGGCGTCGCCCGCCGGGTTGATCCGCCCAGGTCAGCGGGTCATCCCCGGGGTGGATCAGGCGCGCAGCGAGATCGTCTGGCCGCGACCCACGGTGCGCACCTCGCCAGGGGCCCGGCGGGCGGCGACCTCGGCGACGAAGTCGCCCAGCGGGCTCTTGAAGAGGCCGTAGTCGTCGTAGTGCACGGGCACGGTGACCGGCGGCCGCAGCAGCTCGACCAGGTCGGCGCCCTGCTGGGCGTCCATGGTCACCGTGATGCCGGCGACCTTGGTGCCACCCAGGTGCGGGATGAGCACGTCGAGCGGCCCGCACCGCTGCAGCACCTCGCCGAGGAACGGCCGGTAGAGGGTGTCACCGCTGATGTAGCCACGCCAGGTCACCTCCGGGCCGGCGACGCCGCCGCGCACCAGCTCCAGCACGCTGCCCATCACCTGGGGCAGCAGCCGGGCCAGCGGTCCGGGGCCGTGGACGCCCGGCACGCTGGTGATCCGCAGCGTGTCCGTGCCCTGGGTGAGCTCGTGGGTCTGCCAGGGCCGCAGGTCGGCGGTGGCGGTGAAGCCGCGCTTGCCCAGACAGCCGGCCGCCTCCGGCGTGGTCACCACCGGCGTCTCCTTGGGCAGGGACCGGGTTGCCACCCGGTCCCAGTGGTCGCCGTGCATGTGGCTGAGCAGGACGGCGTCCAGCGCGGGCAGCTGTGCGGGCACCAGTGCCGGGTCGGTCAGCCGCCTGCTGCGCAGCCCGTGGCCCAGGTGCGCCCACTGGCCGCGGTGCAGGAAGTTCGGGTCGGTCAGCAGGGTGAACGGCCCGATCCGCAGCAACGTCGTGGCGGTGCCGCCGAAGGTCAGCGTGACGTCGTCCCCGGGGCGTGCCTGGTCAGCGGCCATGCCGACGCCTACCCACGGAGGGGGTCGGCCACTCCGCCGTTGTGCGCTGGCTGTCGCTCCACGGATCGAAGACCGACGACGGGCGCACAACGGCCGGCGCTGATCGGTAGCTGGGCTCACGAACTGCGTCGCTCCTGTCGGGTCCGCCTGGTAGACACGGGGCCGTGGCACAGCCCCGTTCCGTCGACGAGTCCTTCCTCGCCCTCCCGTTGTCCGCGCTGGCCGATGCGGCGTTGACCCGCGCGGTCGACCTGGGCTGCGAGCACGCCGACCTGCGGGTCGAGCGGATCCGCACCCAGACCGTCCGGCTGCGCGACGCCCGGCTGGAGGCGCTGGCCGACGGCGAGGACCTCGGCCTGGCGGTGCGGGTGGTGCACGAGGGCACCTGGGGCTTCGCCGCCGGTGTGGTGCTCACCGCGGCGGAGGCGGTGCGGCTGGCCGAGGAGGCCGTCGCCGTCGCCCAGGTGTCGGCGGCGATGAACACCGACCGCGTCGAGCTGGCTCCGGAGCCGGTGTACGCCGACGGCGAGTGGGTGTCGGCCTACGAGGTCGACCCGTTCGCCGTCCCGGACGCGGAGAAGACCGCGCTGCTGGTCGAGCTCTCCGAGCGGCTGCTGGCCGCCGACGGCGTGGAGCACGTGCAGAGCAGCGTGATGCAGGTCAAGGAACAGAAGTTCTACGCCGACACGGCCGGTACCCGCACCCGCCAGCAGCGCGTGCGGGTGAACCCGGAGTTCACCGCGCTCACCGTCGACCGCACGACCGGCACCTTCGAGTCGATGCGCACGCTGGCCCCGCCGGTGGGCCGCGGCTGGGAGTACCTCACCGGCACCGGCTGGGACTGGCGCGGTGAGCTGGCCGAGCTCCCCGAGCTGCTGCGGGAGAAGGTCAAGGCCCCCTCGGTCGACCCGGGCCGCTACGACCTGGTCGTCGACCCGTCCAACCTGTGGCTGACCATCCACGAGTCGATCGGGCACGCCACCGAGCTGGACCGCGCACTCGGCTACGAGGCCGCCTACGCGGGCACCTCCTTCGCCACCGTCGACAAGCTCGGCACGCTGCAGTACGGCTCGCCGCTGATGCACGTCATCGGCGACCGCACCGCCGAGCACGGCCTCTCCAGCGTCGGGTGGGACGACGAGGGCGTCGCCGGCCAGCAGTGGGACCTGGTCCGGGACGGCGTGCTCGTCGGCTACCAGGTCGACCGCAACATGGCCCGGCTGCGCGGCATGGAGCGCTCCAACGGCTGCGCGTTCGCCGACTCCGCCGCCCACGTGCCGGTGCAGCGGATGGCGAACGTGTCGCTGCAGCCCACCCCCGGCGGTCCTTCGACCGAGGAGATCATCGGCGGGGTCGAACGCGGCGTCTACGTCGTCGGCGACAACAGCTGGTCGATCGACATGCAGCGGTACAACTTCCAGTTCACCGGGCAGCGGTTCTACAAGATCGAGGGCGGCCGGCTGGCCGGCCAGCTCCGCGACGTCGCCTACCAGGCGACGACCACCGACTTCTGGGGCTCGATGACGGCGGTCGGCGGGCCCCAGACGTACGTGCTCGGCGGTGCCTTCAACTGCGGCAAGGCCCAGCCCGGCCAGGTGGCCCCGGTCAGCCACGGCTGCCCGACCGCGCTGTTCGAGAACACGACCATCCTCAACACGAAGCAGGAGGGTGGGCGATGAGCTCGCAGACCCCGCAGCAGCTCGTCGAGGCCGCGCTGGCGGCGTCCACGGTGGACGGGCAGATCACCTACGTCACCGACAGCTCGGAGGCCAACCTCCGCTGGGCGAGCAACAGCCTGACCACCAACGGCGCGATGCGCTCCCGGCAGGTCGTCGTCATCTCCTTCGTCGACGGCGGCGCCGGCATGGCCACCGGCACCGTGGCCCGCACCGGCACCCCGGACATCGCCGAGCTGGTGCGGATGAGCGAGCAGGCCGCCCGGGACGCCGGGCCGGCTGAGGACGCGATGCCGCTGATCAGCGAGGCCCCCGCCGGGTCGGGCGACTGGGACGCCGAGGTGGCCACCACCTCCATCGACGTGTTCGCCGACTTCGCGCCCGCGCTGGGCGAGGCCTTCGGCGGCGCCCGCGACCGGGGCGAGCTGCTGTTCGGGTTCGCCGAGCACCAGCTGGCCACGACCTACCTGGGCACCTCGACCGGGCTGCGGCTGCGGCACGACCAGCCCACCGGGCGGGTCGAGCTGAACGGGAAGAGCGCCGACTTCGGCCGCTCAGTCTGGGCCGGGGTCGGCACCCGCGACTTCACCGACGTCTCGGTGGCCGGCCTCGCGGCCGAGGTGCAGCAGAAGATGGCCTGGTCGCAGCGCCGGGTGGAGCTGCCGGCCGGGCGGTACGAGACGCTCCTGCCGCCGTCCACGGTCAGCGACCTGATGATCCCCACCTACTGGGCGATGGAGGCCCGGGACGCCGACGAGGGGCGCAGCGTCTACGCCCGGACCGGTGGTGGCAACCGGATCGGCGACCGGCTGGCCCAGCTCCCGCTCACCCTGCGCAGCGACCCGCACGCCCCGGGGCTGGAGACCGCGCCGTTCCAGGTGGTCGGCGGCTCCTCCGGGTCCGCCTCCGTCTTCGACAACGGCATGGCGACGCCCGCCGTCGACTGGATCCGCGACGGGGTGCTGACCAACCTGATCCGGCCGCGGGCCTGGGCGCTGCGGACGACGGCACCGGCGACCGCCGCGGTGGACAACATCATCCTGGAGGACCCCAACGCCACTGCCTCGCCGGCGGAGATGATCGCGCGCACCGAACGCGGTCTGCTGCTGACCACGCTCTGGTACATCCGCGAGGTCGACCCGCAGACGCTGCTGGTCACCGGGTTGACCCGCGACGGGGTCTTCCTCGTCGAGAACGGCGAGGTGACGGGCGCGGTGAACAACTTCCGGTTCAACGAGTCGCCGGTCGACCTGCTGGCCCGGGCGACCGAGGCCAGCAGCACCGAGCGGACCCTGCCGCGGGAGTGGAACGACTGGTTCAGCCGGGCCTCGATGCCGATGCTCCGGGTGCCCGACTTCAACATGAGCTCGGTCAGCCCGGCCAGCTGACGCCGGCCGGGCGGCCGACCCGGGTCAGTGCTCGCGCCGGTCGCGGCCGGTCTGTCCGGGGTCGGGGCTCGACGTGGCGACCGCCGGGTCGACCGGGTCGCCGGTCGGCTCGGGGCCCTGCGTGGCGGCGTCCGTGGAGGTGGGTTCGGTGGCCGGGTCGGAGCCGGCGGGTTCGGTCATGGCGACCAGGTACCCCGTGGAGCCCGGCCGGAACGGTCAGGGGGTGACGGGTCCGCGGCCGACGTCGTCGGGCTCGGGGGTCTGGAAGGCCGTCTCCGTCGACGGCGCCGCCTCGGCGTCGTCCGTGCCCTCCTCGGGGGCGTCCGGCTCCTCGCCACCGACGCCGAAGCCCTCGGCCGTCGGCGGGGCCCCGGCCCCGGGATCGGCCGCGGGGATCCCGTCGTCCGCGTTCGGCAGGTTCGGCTCCATGGGTGCGCTCATCGACATGGCCGGCCCCTACCCCGCCGGTCGCCGGCGGATGCACGCGCACCGCTCCACGGCCGGGACGCCCACGCCACGGCACTGCTGGGGCGGGGTGCGGTCCGCGAGGCGGCCGGGATGGGCGGGGTGGGTGTGGCGGGTGTGTGCAACTCGACGAGGAAACCGCGTTTCATGCCCCTGCGTCACGGACATGAAACGCGATTCGTGTCTACTTCCCCACGAACGCCGACGACGACCCCCTGCCTCCCCGGCAGGACGGCGAGGGGAGCTCCACATGACGTACTGCCAGAAGCCCTCGATCTTCCAGGTGGGCAAGGTCCACGACAACGGCCCGTCCGTGATCGTCTCCGGGTGGGGCCTGGGCATGTGCGCCTCGTCGTGTCGATGCCACCGCAACCCGGAGGACGGCCAGCTGTCCCTCGCCGAGGACCAGGCCGGTGGCAGCCTCGGCCTGCGCAGCTTCACCCCGACCGGCACCTGCGACTGCTGTGAGGCGTGGACGTCGGCCGAGCTGTCCGCGATCCTGCGCGACGTCGCTGCGGTCGAGGCCCTGGACGCCTCGGAGCCGGCCGCCGGCTGAACCCACCAGATCCGACCGAGCCGCCCACCGGGGAACCGGTGGGCGGCTCGTCGTCTTTGCCGGGTCCGCACCCCGGGTAGCCCGGTGCCCATGTGGGCGAGAGCAGCGGTACGCGGTGCGGTGGCCGGGCTGGCCGGGGTGGCGGTCATGACGGCGGGGGAGAAGCTCGAACAGCAGGTGACCGGTCGCCCGGACTCCTACGTCCCGGCCCGGACGCTCACCGCCCTGGCCACCGGGCGGCGGCTCCCCGGGTCCGCGCGCCCACCGGTGCGCAACCACCTCATGCACTGGGGCACCGGCGCCGCCGTCGGCGCACTGCGTGGGGTCTGGGCCGCGGCGGGTCTGCGCGGCGTGCGTGCCTCCGCCTGGCACACCTCCGTGCGGCTGGCGGTCGACCAGACCCTGGAGAACGTCACGGGCGTGGGCGCGCCGCCGTGGACCTGGTCCCGGCGGGACCAGGTGGTCGACGTGGCGCACAAGGCCGTCTACTCCTTCGCCACCGGCGCCGTCGCCGACCGCATCATCGCGCCCGCGCGGGGCAGGAGAGGCGCACGGGGCCTGTGGGACTGAGGTCCACTGTGGACCGATCGGTCCCGGCGCGCCGCGCCTCTTGACAAGAGCGCGATCTCCCTACCGTCCGTCGAGACGTGCACGGAGCCCCTCGCCCCTCCCCGGGCGGAACGTGCGCAGACGGAGGTCCAGTGAACCGATCGACCCACCGGCGGTGGACGCGCGCTGCCGCCCTCGCGCTGACCGTCGGCGCGGCCGTCGTCCTGACCCCGTCGATCGGTGCCGCCGCCCCGAGCACCGCGGCCGAGGCCCGGAAGGCCGTCACCGACGCCGGGCTGGAGATCACGGCCCTGGACGAGCAGGTCCACGAGGCCGAGGCCGCCGCCGAACAGCACCAGGCCGCCGCGGACGCCGCCGCTGCCACGGCCGCCCAGGCACAGGCGCAGCTCGCCGCCCTGGAGCCGCAGCTGCGGGCGATCGCCCAGACCGGGTACGTCGGCACCACCCGCGGCCGGCTCGCCGCCTTCCTGACCAGCGGTTCGGCCGACGACCTGATCCAACAGATGAACACCCTCGACCAGCTGGCCACGCACGCCGACGCCATCGTCGCCACGGCCGCCACCGTCCGGTCCGCCGCCGAGCAGGCACAGCAGGAGGCCACCGTCGCCGCGGCGGCCGCAAAGGCGGCGGAGGCCGAGCTGCGGGCGCAGAAGGACCAGCTGGAGGGTGAGCTCGCCGGTTACCAGGCCGACCTCGCCCGGCTGTCGGCCGCCGACCAGGTGCGGGTGCACAACGTCATCTCCGGGCCCGAGGTCGCCGCCCCCGCCCCCGCGCCGGCCCCCACTGCGGCCGCCGGGGTCGCCGTGGAGACCGCGCTCGCCCAGATCGGCGACATGTACGGCATCGGTGCCGAGGGGCCGGACTCCTTCGACTGCTCCGGCCTGACCCAGTACGCCTACGCCGCGGCCGGGATCTCGTTGCCGCACTCCAGCCGCGCCCAGTCCCAGCTGGGTGTCGCCGTCGCGCGGGCCGACCTGCAGCCCGGCGACCTGGTCTTCTTCTACTCGCCGATCAGCCACGTGGGGATGTACATCGGCAACGGCCAGATGGTGCACGCCAGCGTCTCCGGCCGCCCGGTCGCGGTCACCAGCGTGGACAAGGGCGGCTACGTCAGCGCCCGCCGCGTCACCGGCTGAGGAGGCCCCGCCGAGCTACTCGTGGATGCGGCGACCCTCCTCGAGCAGCTGCACGCAGGCCGCGATCCGCTTGGCCCGGGTCTGCGGCGTGACGGCGGTGTGCACCCGCCACAGCACGGCGTACCGGTTGGCCCCGTCGAGCCCGGCGAACGCCTCCTGGGCTGCCGGGGCGGCCGCCAGCGCGGCGGCCAGGTCGTCGGGCACGGTGATCGTGGCGGGCCCGGCATAGGCGCGGTCCCAGCGACCGTCGGCCTGCGCGGCCTCGACCGCGGCCAGCCCGGCCGGGCGCATCCGGCCGTCGGCGATCAGCCGACCCACCGTCTCCACGTTCTTCTGCGACCAGACGCTCTTCGGCCGCCGGGGCGTGTACCGGACGGTGAACCAGTCGTCGTCCACCCGGTTGCCCCGGCCGTCGATCCAGCCGTGGCAGAGCGCCACCTCCACCGCCTCGGCCGCGGTCAGGGACGGGATGCCGGCCGACTTCTTGGCGATCTTCAGGAACAGGCCCGGTGCCCGGTCGTGCTCGGTCGCCAGCCAGGCGTCGAAGTCAGCGGGGGTCGGGAAGGCCCGGGTCTCGAACGTGCTGTCGTCGGCCACGTCGGCCATCGTCCGCAGCGGCACGCGCGCCGTCCAGGGGGCCCGGCTCCCGGTTTGTCCGGGCGACCGGTCGGCTACCGCAGGGCGGACGGCGCCCAGCAGGGGCGCCGCGACGACGGACGGGACGACGGATGGCACGGGCACCTGGCCCCACCGCCCTGTGGGTGGTGCGGCACGGCGAGAGCGTGGGCAACCTGGCCGATGCGCACGCGCACGAGACCGGTTCGGGCCGGCTGGAGCTCGACGTCCGCGACCCCGACGTCCCGCTGTCGGACACCGGCGAGCGTCAGGCCGACGCCCTCGGCGCATGGCTGGCGGGGCTGCCGGAGGACGAGCGCCCGACCACGGTGCTGAGCTCGCCGTTCAGCCGCGCGGCCGAGACCGCCCGGCGCGCGGTGGCGGCCAGCGGGCTGGACCTGACCATCCGCTACGACGAGCGGCTGCGGGAGCGGGACTTCGGCGTCTTCGACGGCATGACCGGGCAGGGCATCCGCGAGGAGCACCCGGACGAGGCCGGCCGCCGGGAGCTGCTCGGCAAGTTCTACTACCGGCCCCCCGGCGGGGAGAGCTGGGCCGACGTCGCCCTGCGGGTGCGCAGCCTGCTGGCCACCGAGGCGCTGCGGCACGACGGCGAGCGGCTGCTCTGCGTCTCGCACCAGGCCGTGATCATGGTGTTCCGGTACGTGTTGGAGGAGCTCTCCGAGCAGCAGTTGCTGGAGATCGACCGGGCCGAGCAGGTCGCCAACACCTCCGTGACCCGCTACGAGTCCGCCGACGGCGGGCTGTTCCGGCTGGCCGGCTTCAACGGCGTCGACCACCTCGACGACGCCGACCGGGGCGACGGTGCCCCCGTGACCGAGGAGACCGATGTCCCGTCCCCGGCCTGACCACACCTTGGTCAGCCCTCAGGTGCTCCGCGACTGGCGGCTGCCCGAGCCGACCGGCGGCAAGGAGGCCCGTGGCTCGATCCTGGTCGTCGGCGGGAGCACCGAGACCGTGGGCGCCGTCCTGCTGGCCGCCGAGGCCGCGCTGCGGTCCGGAGCCGGGAAGCTCCAGGTCGTCGTCCCGTCCAAGGTCGCACCGCACGTCTCCATCTCGCTGCCCGAGGCGCTGGTGCGCGGCGTGCCGTCCACCGAGGCCGGCGCCATCCAAGGCTCCTCGGCCGAGCTGTTCCTGGACCTGGCCCGGCAGGCCTCCGCGGTGCTGATCGGGCCGGGCATGGCCGACGAGCCCGAGACCCGGCGACTGGTCGAGCAGTTGCTGCCCGAGCTCCAGGGACCGGTCGCCCTCGACGCGCTCGGGCTGGCCGCCGTCACCGCCGACCCGGCGTGCCTGGAGCACCTGGGCGGCAACGTGGTGCTGACCCCCAACCCCACGGAGCTGGCGATCGCGTTGCACGTGGAACAAGAAGAGCTGGAGGACGACCCGGCAGGGGCGGCCCGGCAGCTGGCCGAGCAGACCGGCGCCGTCGTCGCCCTGGGCGGGGTGACCAGCTGGGTCGCTGCCCCCGACGGCCGGCTCTGGGCGGACGAGAGCGGCGGCGCCGGGCTCGGGGTCTCCGGCTCCGGCGACGTGCGCGCCGGGATCGTCGCCGGACTGCTGGCCCGCGGCGCGGAGCCGGCCCAGGCTGCCGTCTGGACCGCGCACCTGCACGGCCGGGCCGGTGAGCGGCTGGCCGCGACGGTCGGGCAGCTGGGTTTCCTGGCCCGGGAGCTGCCGCCGGAGATCCCCCGGGTGATGGCCGAGGTCGACCTCTGACCCGGCGTGTGAAGCGTGCTTGACACTCGACCGCGGGGCTGGTCGACTGCACGTGTCAAGCGAGCTTGTCACCGAGGAGTCGTGCATGGTCCGCCGTCACATCGCCGCCGCGCTCACCGGACTGCTGATCGCCAGCGGGATCGGCGTCCTCGCCGGCGCCTTCGAACCCGACGAGTTCTGGCTGCGCGCCGTCGTCTTCGCCTTCTGCACGTCCACGCCGGCCTACGGCGTGGGCTGGCTGGTGTTCCTCTCCGGCGTGACCGGAGAGGACCCGCCGGCGCACGTCGAGGAGACGATCGAGCACCAGTGGTTGCAGCGGAGCAGCTCCGCCGCCTTCCTCGACCTGGTGATCGTCGCCGGGCTCGGCGCGCTCGCACTGGCGGTCACGGACCTGGATCTCGCGGCCTCCTCGGTGCTCATGTGGCTGATCCTGTTCGCCTTCGCCGACGTCGCGGTGCGGCTGACCGTGCTGCGCCGTCGCGCCGCCTGAGTGCGCAACGACCTGGCCGACCGGCGGCAGGCCCGCGGCTGGTCACAGGGGCAACTGGCCCAGGAGCTGGGCGTCTCGCGGCAGACGGTGATCTCGCTGGAGAAGGGCCGCTTCGACCCCAGCCTGCCGCTCGCGTTCCGGATCGCCGCGCTCTTCGGCTGCCGGATCGAGGACGTCTTCAGCCCCGACGGGGAGTGACACCGCGATCGGTGTTCGGCAGGCTGGGTCGGTGAGCGATCCAGGCAGGGCGACGGACGGCGTCCGGGCGGCGGAGCTGTACGAGGCGACGCTGCAGCCGCGCCGCGGTGGCCGGGTGCTGCGCGGTGCACGGCTGGCGGCCGCGTTCGTGGCCGAGCTGGCCTGGGGGCTGATCCCCGGGCCGTCCCTGCACGACGTGGTGGTCACCCGGCGGGCCGACGGCGCCGAGGTGCTGCGCGTCTGGGCCGGTGACCCGATGCACCCCGGCGACATGCTGGCGCAGGTCCGGCGGCAACTGGCGGAGCGCTCCCCGTCCGACTTCCTCGCCGAGTGGGGCGCCGACGAGCCGGTGTGATGTGCTGCGCGCAGCAGCGGGAACCGCCCGCCCCCTCGGTGAGGAGTGCAGCAACGTGGCTGACAGCTACATCGGAGCCCTCGACTTCGGTGCCCCGGAGATCGACGAGCAGGCGTTCGTCGCCCCCACCGCCGTCGTGGTCGGCAAGGTGACCATGGGCCCGCGGGCCAGCATCTGGTACGGCGCGATCGCCCGGGCCGACTCGGAGGTCATCGAGATCGGCGCGGACTCGAACGTCCAGGACGGCTCGACCCTGCACAGCGACCCCGGGCACCCACTGGTGATCGGCCGCGGCGTGACCGTCGGCCACAACGTCGTGCTGCACGGCGCCCGGGTCGACGACCACGTGCTGGTGGGCATGGGCAGCACCGTGCTCAACGGTGCGCACATCGGCTCCGGCTCGATCGTCGCCGCCGGCGCGGTGGTCATGCAGGGCGCGCAGATCCCACCGAACTCCTTGGTCGCCGGGGTGCCGGCCAAGGTGCGACGGGAGACCACCGAGGACGACCGCACGGCGATCGAGCTGAACGCCCAGAGCTACACCGACCGGCTCGACCAGCACCGCGCCGTCCGCCGGGTGCGGCAGGAGGGCTGAGCGGATGAGCGCCGAAGAGCTGCGCCGTCAGGTCTCCTGGACCGTCGATGACACCTCAGCGGCCCGGCGGGCCGGCCGGTTCCTCGGCGGGGTCGTCCACCTGGTCTCCGCGGTGGCGACCCTGGGCGCGGACGCCGGGACCGGGGCTCGTCGACCCACGTGGAGCCTGCCGGCCGACCCGGACGACTACCTGGACCTCGGTCCGCTGACCCTGCGGCTGCCCGAGTCCGGCCCGTCCGAGCTGGTGCAGGCGACGCGGACCGGGGTCTGGGCGACCCCGGCGGGGAGGCCGGCGCGACGGCTGCCGGTGGAGGCGTGGCGGGTGGTGTCGGCGGTGCCGGGCACCGGCTCACGCTCGCCCCGCCACCCGGAGGCGGAGTGGACGCTGACCGTCAGCAACGGGTCGGCGCACGGTTCGCTGACCGGCGCCTGGCTGGGGCTCGCCTGGATCGGGCACCTGGCCGGCTGGTCCGAGCCGGTGGCGTCGCCGGGGAGCGCATGACCGCTGGGGCGTTCGAGGAGTTCGTCGCCGCGGAGTCGACGCCGTCCCTCCGCGTGGCGTACCTGTTGACCGGTGACGGTCGCGCGGCCGGTGACCTGCTGCAGGAGGCGCTGATCGCCGCCCACCACCGCTGGGACCGGCTCGCGGACCGGGAGGAGGCGACGTCCGCCCTCCGGCGGGAGCTGGTGGCCGCGCACCTGGGCCGACGGTGGAGCCGGGTCGGTGCGGCGCTCGGCGACTCCCCGCTGCTGGCCGGCACCACCGGGATCCCCGGTTTCTCCTCGGCACACTCGGATCCGGTTCCGTCGGACGAGACGGCGGCCGCGCTGGCCCACCTGCTCCCGCGGCAGCGCGTGGCCCTCGCACTCCGGTACGGCGCGGGCCTGTCGGAGGAGGCGGTCGCCGACGCGCTGGGCACGCCGGTGGCCGACGTCCGGGCGCTCGTCGGCGACGGGCTGGGCCGGCTGGGCGAGCTCCTCGAGGTGGACGGCGCAGCGGCGGCGGCCCTGGTGTGCGACCTCGCCGGGCGGGCCCCCGCCGACCCCGGCGACGTCCACGGCCGGGTGCTGGACGGCGAGCGATCGGAACGCCGACATCGGGCCGGGCTGCTCGCCCTGGCGGCGTTCTTCGTCCTCGTCGTCCTGCTGGTGCTGTTCGCCGGACGGTGAGGCCCCGCTGCCGGGCTCCGAGGCAGCGGGACCCTTCCTCAGTTGCGGATCGAGGACGTCAGCGGGCAGACGAACGGGTCGCGCTCGCCGAGCCCGACGCGGTTCAGGTACTGGACGACGATCCGGTACGAGCCGACCAGCGACGTCTCGGTGTAGCTGATCCCGTGCTGGGCGCAGTGTGCGCGCACCATCGGCTGCACCTTCTTCAGGTTCGGCCGCGGCATGCTCGGGAAGAGGTGGTGCTCGATCTGGTAGTTCAGGCCGCCCATCATGAAGTCGGTGACCCGGCCGCCCTTGATGTTGCGCGACATGAGCACCTGACGGCGCAGGAAGTCGACCTTGGCGTTCTTCGGGACGATCGGCATGCCCTTGTGGTTGGGCGCGAACGAGCCACCCAGCAGCAGACCGAACACGGCCTGCTGGACCAGGATGAAGGCCACGGCCAGCAGCGGCGGCATGATCAGGAAGACCGCCCCGACGAAGAGCCCCAGCCGGGCCGCGATGATCGCGATCTCCAGCCGGCGGTGCGGCATCGTCTTCTCGCGGGCGAGGGTGGCCAGGCTGTTGGCGTGCAGGGCGGCACCCTCGAAGCACAGCAGCGGGAAGAACGCCCAACCTTGGTGCCGGGTCCACCAGCCACGCAGGCCGCTCATCCGGTCCTCGGCGTCGTCCGGCGTGAAGGCCAGCACCGCGGACTCGATGTCGGGGTCCTTGCCCATCTGGTTCGGGGCGTTGTGGTGCCGGTTGTGCTTCTGCATCCACCAGCCGTAGCCGATGCCGGCGAAACCGCAGGAGAGCACCCGGGCGTTCCACTCGTTGGCCCGGTGCGAGCCGAAGGCCTGCCGGTGCGCGGTGTCGTGGCCCAGGAAGCCGAACTGGGTGCAGACCAGCGAGAGGACGACGGCCAGGCCCAGCTGCCACCAGGAGTCGCCCAGTGCCACGATCGCCACCCAGACCCCGGCGAAGGCGGCCACGGTCAGCGCGATCGACGCGACGTAGTACGGGCGGCGGCGGTTCAGCAGCCCGGCGTCCTTCACCTGCTGGGAGAGCTCGGCGTAGACGCTGACCTGACGGTCGCGGGCTCGCTCGGGGCGGGGCGCCCGGGCGGGGGGAGGCGTGGAGCCCTCCAGCGTGGTTGCGGTCATCTGCACTCTCAGGGTGGGTCCCGGGCTGCTCCGGGTGGTGCCGGGCGACCGGCGACGACAGGGACCGCGCTACGTCTGGCTGGAGCACCGCGTGCTGCCGACGGTAGGCGACGGGGCACACCTCTGCCACGCGGGTCCCGGGGGTGATAAGCGCGGGAGACACGTGACATCACGCTCAGTGCAGACTCGCTGGCGTGCGGGTGGCGATCAGGGTGCGGCCGGGGGCATCGCGTACCGAGGTCGGGGGCGAGCACGACGGCGCACTCATCGTCCGGGTGTCGGCGCGGGCGGTCGACGGCAGGGCGACCGAGGCGGCGTTGGCTGCGGTGGCCGCCGCCTTCGGCGTCCGCCGCTCCGCGGTCACGCTCGTCACCGGCGCGACGGCCCGTTCGAAGGTGGTCGACGTGGACGGCGGCACGGACGCCGCGCTCCAGGAGCTGCTGGCCCACTGAGACTCACCCGCGATCGCACCCTCCCCCAGGGGCCGAGGTCGCGACTGCGGCCCCTGGGGGAGGCTGTCGGGGTGCGCGCGCTCTTGTTCGAGGAGTTCGGTGGCCCGCTGACGGTCCGGTCGGTGCCCGACCCGACCCCCGGCCGGGACGGCGTCGTCGTCCGGGTGGGCGCCAGCGGGATCTGCCGCAGCGACTGGCACGGCTGGTCCGGCCACGACCCCGACGTCGTCCTGCCGCACGTGCCCGGCCACGAGCTGGCCGGCACCGTGGCCGCCGTCGGTGACCGGGTGCGGACCTGGTCGGTGGGCGACCGGGTCACCGTGCCGTTCGTCTGCGCGTGCGGGCACTGCGGGCCGTGCCGGGACGGCGCCGGTCAGGTCTGCCTGAACCAGACCCAGCCCGGGTTCACGCACTGGGGTTCGCTGGCCGAGTTCGTCGCGCTGGACGCGGCCGACGTCAACCTGGTCGCCCTGCCCGACGAGATGCCGTTCGCCACCGCGGCCGGCCTGGGCTGCCGGTTCGCCACTGCCTTCCGGGCCGTCACCGGCGTCGGCCGGGTGCGGCCCGGCGAGTGGGTGGCGGTGCACGGCTGCGGCGGCGTCGGGCTGTCCGCGGTCCAGGTCGCGGTGGCCGCCGGGGCCCGGGTCGTGGCCGTCGACATCACCCCGGGCGCCCTCGAACTGGCCCGGGCCTGCGGTGCGGAGCACACGGTGGACGGCGCCGGCGACGTCCCCGGCGTGATCGCCGAGCTGACCGACGGCGGTGCGCACGTCTCGCTGGACGCTCTCGGCGCCGCCGTGACCTGCCTGAACTCGATCCGCAGCCTCCGACCGCGGGGTCGGCACGTGCAGGTCGGGCTGCTGCCGC
Source organism: Modestobacter sp. VKM Ac-2977 (assembly GCF_026968045.1). Lineage (GTDB taxonomy): Bacteria > Actinomycetota > Actinomycetes > Mycobacteriales > Geodermatophilaceae > Modestobacter. Next base: position 460,447 of record NZ_JAPVBQ010000003.1, read on the forward strand.
CGGTGCTCGGCCGCCCGGAGATCCCGATGGAGCGGGTGATCGCCGGCGAACTGGCCCTGCTGGGCAGCCACGGGATGGCGGCGGCCGACTACCCGGCGATGCTCTCGCTGATCACGGCCGGTCGGCTGCACCCCGAGCTGCTGGTCACCCGGGAGCTCGGCCTGGACGCCGCTGGTGCTGCGCTGCCCGCGGTGGGCCGCGAGCCGGGGATCGCCGTCGTCACCTCGTTCTGAGCTGGGCAGCACCTGCCACGATCGCCCGGTGGCGACTTACCGGGTGTCGGTGACCTACACAGTGGACGTCGTGGACGAGGAGGCGCTCCTCCGGGCCGGCGCAGCCACGTGGGACGCGTCAGCCGGAGGCTGGGCACTCCGCACCGACGACGACGGCGGTGTCGCGGAGGCCACGACCGAGGAGGTGGCGGCCGTGACACCTGGGCTCGAGGCCAGCATCGCCTTCGTCCTGGGCGCCCAGCCGTACCCGGTCGTCCCCGGGGTGTGGTTCGCCGCCTCGTCCGTCGACGTCGAGCCCGGCAACCCGCCCGGTCCAGCTCATGCTGCCGGACCCACCTCGTCCTGAGCTCAGTCGGTGGGGTCCGGCGTCGTCTCGTCCGCGGTGCTGGTGGCCTCGGGCTCCGTCGTCCCGGCCTCGGTCGTCTCGTCCCGGGTCGGCGTGCTGGTGGGCGAGGGGGTCCGGGTCGGCGTCGGTGTGGGGGTCGGCGCGCGGGGGGTGGTGCGGGACGGCGTGCTCACGGGCTCCTCGTCCTCCCCGTCGTCCGGCGGCACCGGGCTGGTCGGCACGACCGGGACGGGCGTCTCCGGCGTCGGGGGCGTCGTCGGCTCGTCGCACTCCACGACGGTGCAGGGCACCTCGAGTGTCTCGCCGTCGGAGGTGGTGATGGTCCTCGTCCCGCTGTCCTGGCTGGGCAGGAAGAGGTTGAGCACGAACAGCACCACGAACAGGCCGCTGAGCACCACGGTCGAGGTGCGGGCCCGCCAGATGTGCGAGGGCACCCGCTCGTGCCAGGTCGGCGAGCGCCGGGTGGCCGGGGCGGCGACCGCGGACGGTTGTGCGGGGGCGGCCTGCGGCAGGACCCTGGTCGGCTGGTCGTCCGACGACGTGCTCATGCGGCTCCTCCCGTGCGTGCCCGGTCCTCGGCCAACGCCTCTTCCTGGATGCTCACGCCGTCCTGCACGTTGGTGGCGCGGAGGGACACGCCCTCCCGGGACAGCGCCAGCGCCACCCGGGCCCGGAGGTCGCGGCCCACGTCGAACTGCTTGCCCGGCAGCGTGCGGGCGACGACCCGCAGGTTCACCTCGTCCAGCGAGAGGCTCTCCACACCCATCACGCTGGGCTCGTCGAGCAGCAGCTTGTGCAGCCGCGGGTCGGCGAAGGCGCGTTGCCCGACCTCCCGCAGCACCTCCTGCACCCGGGTGACGTCCGCGGTCGCAGGCACCGGCACGTCGACGACGGCCCGGGCCCAGTCGCGCGAGAGGTTGGTGACCTTGACGATCTGGCCGTTGGGCACGATCACCACCTCCCCGTCGACCGAGCGCACCCGGGTGATCCGCAGGGTGACGTCCTCGACCGTCCCGGACGCAGGCTCCATGCCACCGACCACCTGGATGGAGACGACGTCGCCGAAGCCGTACTGCCGCTCGGTGATCAGGAAGAAGCCGGCCAGCACGTCACCGACGACCCGCTGGGCGCCGAAGCCCAGCCCCACGCCGAGCACGGTGGCCGGGGCGACCAGCCCGGTGACCGGGAGCCCCAGCCGGTCGAGGGCGAAGATGACCGCGATGGACCAGATCAGCACGATCGCCGCCCAGGTCAGCACCTGGGTCAGCGAGTGCCGGTGCTTGGCCGCCTCGGAGCGCACCAGGGCGTCGGAGTCGGTCGCGGCGGCGTCGATCCGGTCGGTGATCCGGTTCCCGGCCCAGCTGACCAGCCGGGCCACCAGCAGCGCGCCCAGCACGATCAGGAGCGCGTCGAGGGCGGGTCCGCGGAGCCAGTAGAAGAAGTCGGTGACCGGGCCGGCGGCGAGCACGTTCATCACCCTCCAGTGTGGCCGGTGGACCTGTGCGTGGGGTGCGCGGGTGGTGTGTGCGGGGTGGATGGGGCCGCTGGTGCGCGCGCCACGGATTTGCATCCGGGCCCGCGGGCAAGGACGGTGGTCCGTGCAACGAGGTGTCCCGAGTGTGGGGCAGCTCGCTCGACCTGCGCGCCGACCCGAAGGGAGGGGCGCCGATCAGGCGCCACGCCACGTGACGAACCCACCGAACAACCCACCCGGGCAGCCCTCATCCGGCTCGACCCGCAGCGGCGAGGCCCCGGGCGTCGACCAGGCCCCGGCTGCCGACCAGGCCCCGGCCGTCGACGACGCCGGCGCGACCGGCCAGACGATCGATGACGTGCTCGACCCCGACGTCCCCAGCCAGACCCACCCGGCGATCGCCCAGCCGCCGAGCCAGGAGCACGAGCGCCGCCCGAAGCTGGACCGCACGGTCTTCGGGATCGCCGCCGTCATCACCCTGGCCTTCCTCGCCTGGGGCTTCCTCAGCCCCACCGGCCTGGGCTCGGCCAGCGGCAGCGCGCTCGGCTGGATCGAGGGCAACCTCGGCTGGTTCTTCGTGCTGCTCGCCTCCGCCGTGGTCGTCTTCGTGCTGTGGATCGCCGCCAGCGCCTACGGCCGCATCCCGCTCGGTGCGGACGGCGAACGGCCGGAGTTCCGGACGATCAGCTGGATCGCGATGATGTTCAGCGCCGGGATGGGCATCGGGCTGATGTTCTTCGGCGTCTCCGAGCCGCTGTCGCACTACGTGTCGCCGCCGCCGGGCACCGTCCCGGGCGAGACCGACGCAGCCGTGACCACCGCACTGTCCACCACGCTGTTCCACTGGACCCTGCACCCGTGGGCGCTGTACGCCCTGGTCGGGCTGGCCGTCGCCTACGGCACCTACCGTCGGGGCCGCGGTCAGCTGCTCTCCTCGGTGTTCACCTCGCTGTTCGGCCGCGGAGTCGCCGAGGGGCCGGCCGGCAAGGTGATCGACGTCCTGGCCATCTTCGCCACGCTGTTCGGCACCGCCGCCTCCCTCGGGCTCGGCGCCCTGCAGATCGGCAGCGGGCTGGAGATCCTCGGCTGGCTCGGCCCGGTGGGCAACGCCGCCACGGTCGGCATCATCGCGGTGCTGACCGCGGCGTTCGTGGCGTCGGCGTTCTCCGGCATCGCTCGCGGCATCCAGTGGCTGTCCAACATCAACGTCGTCCTGGCGTTCGTGCTGGCGCTGTTCGTCTTCGTGGTGGGCCCCACGGTGCTGATCCTCAACCTGGTGCCGACCGCGCTGGGCTCCTACCTGGCCGACCTCCCCGAGCTGGCCGCCCGCACGAACGCATCCGGCGGCGACCTCGTGGCGGAGTGGCTGTCCGGCTGGACGGTCTTCTACTGGGCCTGGTGGATCTCCTGGACGCCGTTCGTCGGCGTCTTCCTCGCCCGGATCAGCCGGGGCCGCACGATCCGCGAGTTCATCACCGGCGTGTTGCTCGTGCCCAGCGTCGTGACGCTGCTCTGGTTCGCGATCTTCGGCGGTGCCGGGATCGACGCCCAGCGGTCGGGTCAGGACCTCGCCGGGCAGGCGACGGCCGAGGGCCAGCTGTTCGGGCTGCTCCAGGAGCTGCCGTTCGCCACGGTCACCAGCGTGATCGTGATGCTGCTGGTCGGGATCTTCTTCGTCACCGGCGCCGACTCGGCCTCGATCGTGATGGCGTCGCTCTCCGAGCGCGGCACCCGTGAGCCGACCTCGAAGATGGTCGTCTTCTGGGGGCTGCTGACCGGTGGCGTGGCCGCCGTGATGCTGCTCGTCGGCGGCGACGAGGCGCTGCAGGGGCTGCGGAACCTGACGATCATCGCCGCACTGCCCTTCGCAGTGGTGATGATCGGGCTGGCGGTCGCGCTGACCAAGGACCTGCGCTCGGACCCGATGGTGCTGCGCCGCACGTACGCCAGCGAGGCCGTCGAGCAGGCGGTCGTCGACGGGATCACCCGGCACGGCGACGACTTCGAGCTGGTCGTGCGCCAGAGCCCCGACGGCCACACCGAGGCACACCCCGAGCCCACCCAGCCCGGGCCGCGCTGATCACGGTGGCGACCCGCCGGCGCATGCCGCCGGGTCGCCACCGGGCCCTTCAGCCGCGGAGGCGGCGGACCGGGACCACCATCGGGGTGCCGGTCACCGGGTCGGGCACCACCCGGGCCTCCAGCTCGAAGACGTCGGCCAGCAGTTGCTCGGTGAGCACCTCCTCCGGGGTCCCGGAGGCGACCAGGACGCCGTCCTTCATCGCGACCAGCCGCTTCGCGTACCGGGCGGCCAGGTTGAGGTCGTGCAGCACGACCACCACGGTCCGGCCCTTCTCCGCGTGCAGCCGGCCCACCAGCTCCAGCACGTCGACCTGGTGCGCGAGATCGAGGTAGGTCGTCGGCTCGTCGAGCAGCAGCAGGTCGGTGCCCTGGGCCAGCGCCATGGAGATCCAGGCACGCTGGCGCTGCCCCCCGGAGAGCGCATCGACCGGTGAGTCGGCGAGGTCGGCCATGTCGGTCCAGCTCAGCGCCTCGGCGACCACGGCCTCGTCGTCGGAGGACCACTGCCGCAGCCAGCTCTGGTGCGGGTGCCGCCCACGCGCGACCAGGTCGGCGACGGTGAGCCCCTCGGGTGCCAGCGGCGTCTGCGGCAGCAGGCCCAGCACCTTGGCGACGTCGCGGGTCGAGGTGGCGCCGATCGCCCGGCCGTCGAGCAGGACGGTGCCCGAGGTCGGTCGCAGCAGCCTGCCCAGGGCCTTCAGCACGGTGGACTTGCCGCACCCGTTGGGGCCGACGATCGCGGTGAACGACCCGTCGAGGAGCTGCAGGTCCAGGTCGTCGACGACCACCTTGTCGCCGTAGGCGAGCCGGACGCCCTCGGCGGCCAGTCGCACCGACGGGGGCTGCTGGACACCGGTGGCGGAGGAGGTGCGGTGCTCGGTCACGGTCACAGGGTCGATCGCCGCCTTCCGCGGACGAGGAGCCAGAGCAGGTACGGGGCGCCGACGATCGCGGTGATCACGCCGACCGGGAACGACTCGGGCAGCGCAGTGCGGGCGACCAGGTCGCTGCTGACCAGCAGCAGCGCACCCAGCAGGGCGGAGGTGACCAGCGGCGGGCGCGACCCGCCGGTCAGCCGGACGGCGATCTGGGGGACGACGAGGGCGACGAACTGGATCGGCCCGGCCGCGGACACGGCGAACGCGGCCAGGCAGACCGCGACCACGACGACGATGCCCTGGGCCAGGGCGACCCGCACCCCGAGCGCGCGCGCCGTCTCGTCCCCGAACTGCAGGACGCCGAGCACCCGGCTCAGCGCGAGGGCCGCGGGGAGCAGCACCAGCAGTGCCAGGGCCAGGGGCAGCGCCTGCTCCCAGCCCCGCCCGTTCAGCGACCCGGTGATCCACACGTTGGCGGCGGCGGCGTCCCAGATGGCGCTGCGGGTGAGCAGGTAGTTGACGATCGCGTGGGCCATCGCGGACAACGCGATGCCGATGAGCACCAGCCGGTACCCGTCGACGCCGGACCGCCAGGCGAGCCCGAAGACCAGGAAGGCGACGACCATGCCGCCGAGCAGGGCCGCGGCGGGCACGCCGATCCCGCCGAGCAGCCCCGCGGCGGTGGTGCCGGTGCCGCCCAGCACGATCACGCTGACCGCGCCGATCGCCGCCCCACCGGTGACGCCCAGGATGTCGGGGCTGGCGAGCGGGTTGCGGGCGAAGGTCTGGATGAGCGCGCCGGACAGGCCGAGGGCCACCCCGACGAGCACGGCCACCGCGATCCGCGGGGCGCGCAGCTCGAACACGATCAACCGCTGGGTCTCGTCGCCCAGCCCGACCAGTGTGCCGAGCACGTCGAGCACGCTGATCGGGTAGTCGCCGCGGCCGAGGCCGGCTGCGGCGGCCAGCACCAGCACCAGCAGGACCGCGATCGGCACCAGCACGTCGCGCAGCCGGTAGGTGGTGGAGACGGGGCCGATCCGCAGCGGCCGGCGGGGCCGGGACCGGGGGGTGGTGGCCCGGGTGGGCGCCGTGGTGCTCACAGCTGCACCAGCCGGCGGCGGCGGATCAGCGCGATGAAGAACGGCGCACCGACGACGGCGAGCACGATGCCGACCTGCAGCTCACCCGGCCGGGCCAGCACCCGGCCCAGCACGTCGGCGAGCAGCAGGAAGACCACGCCGAGCAGCGCGGAGTACGGGATCAGCCAGCGGTGGTCGGGGCCGGTGATCGCCCGGGCGACGTGTGGCACCACCAGCCCGACGAAGGCGATCGGACCGCACGCGGCGGTGGCGGCGCCGGTGAGCAGGGTGATCGCCGCCAGCCCGACCACGCGGGCCAGCCAGACCCGCTGGCCCAGTCCCCGGGCGACGTCCTCCCCGAGGCCCAGCAGGTTCAGGGCCGGCGCGTTGACCAGGGCGAGCGCCAGGCCGACCACGATGGAGGGGGCGACCTGGGTGACGACCTCGGCGTCCCGCCCGGCCAGCGCCCCGACGACCCAGAACCGGTAGGCGTCCAGCGCCGTCGTCTCGCGGATCGTGACCGCCTGCACCAGGGCGTAGAGCAGGTAGGTGATGGCCGCGCCCGCGAGGGCCAGGCTCACCGGGCTGGGCGCCCCGCGGCCCGCTGAGCCGATCAGGAAGACCGCCACGCTGCCCAGCAGTGCGCCGGCGAAGGCGAACCACACGTACCCGCCGGCCGTGGTGATCCCGAGCAGCCAGATCGAGAGGACGACGGCGAACGACGCGCCCGCGGTGACGCCGAGCAAGCCAGGGTCGCCCAGCGGGTTGCGGGTGTGGCCCTGCATCAGTGCCCCGGAGACGGCCAGGGCAGAGCCGGCGAGCACACCGAGCAGGGTCCGCGGCACCCGCAGCTCGCGGATGATCACCGTCTCGTCGCCGGGTGTGCTCGGGTCGATCAGCGCCTGCCACACGGTGCCCAGGCCGATCGGCCGGGTGCCGACGGCGATGCTCAGCGCGCAGACCGCCACGACGACGGCCAGCAGCAGCCACAGCCCCAGCACCCGCGGGGTCATGCCCTGCAGCAGACCCCGGCGCGGCGGGGGGCTCACCTCCCCGGCGGGTCGGGTCGCCGTGCGTTGCACCACGAGCGACTCCTGGGGACGGCGGGCAGGCCGGGTCGCCGGCCGAGCAGGTGAGGCTCACCTTACCCAGCGTTGGCCCACCTCGGCACCGTCGCCCTTCGCGCCCCCGTCCCGAGGCTCCCCCAGAGCGTGCGAGGGGTGCGGAGGACGGGGTCCGTCAGCAGCGCGGGGCGACGACGAGGTCGGCGAGCTCCCGGTGGGCGGCGGCGGAGGAGGTGTTGCGCTGGGGAGTCCAGTACTGCGTACCGTCCGGGAGTACTGCAACCAGGTCGGGACGGCGTCGTCCCGGCCCGCCTGGAGGTGCACCGTGCCCGTCCGTCGTCTGGTCCCCACGCAGGAGGCCGCCGACCTGCTCGACCTCACCCGGCAGCTGGCCCGCGACGAGCTCGCGCCCCGGGCCGCCGTGGCGGAGGCGGCCGAGGAGTTCCCCCGGGACGTCTTCCGCACCCTGGGCCGGGCCGGGCTGTTGGGCCTGCCCTACGCCGAGGAGCTGGGCGGCGGTGGCCAGCCCTACGAGGTGTACCTGCAGGTGCTGGAGGAGATCGCGGCCGCCTGGGCCAGCGTCGGCGTGGGGGTGAGCGTGCACGGGCTGTCCTGCTTCGGGCTGGCCACCCGGGGCACGCCCGAGCAGCAGCAGTGGCTGCCGGAGATGCTCGGCGGCGAGCTGCTGGGCGCCTACTGCCTGTCCGAGCCGCACGCCGGCTCCGACCCGGCGGCGATGCGCACCCGGGCCGTTCGGGACGGCGACTCGTACGTGCTCACCGGGGAGAAGGCCTGGACCACCCACGGCGGGCACGCAGACTTCTACAAGGTCATGGCCCGGACCTCCGACGACGGCCCGCGCGGCATCTCCTGCTTCCTCGTGCCCGCCGACAGCGACGGGCTGTCCGCCGACACCGCCGAGCGCAAGATGGGGCTGACCGGCTCGACCACGGCGACCATGCGGTTCGAGGGCGTGCGCATCGACGCCGACCGCCGGCTGGGCGAGGAGGGCGAGGGGCTGTCGATCGCCCTCGCCGGGCTGGACGCCGGCCGGCTCGGGATCGCCGCCGTCGCCACCGGCCTGGCCCAGGGCGCGCTGGACGACGCGGTCGCCTACGCCCAGGAGCGGGAGACCTTCGGCAAGCCGATCATCGAGCACCAGGGCCTGGGCTTCCTGCTCGCCGACATGGCCGCCGCCGTCGAGACCGCGCGGGCGACCTACCTGTTCGCGGCCCGGCTGCGCGACGCCGGCCAGCCCTACGGCCAGCAGGCCTCGATCGCCAAGCTGGTGGCCACCGACAACGCGATGAAGGTGACCACCGACGCCGTCCAGGTGCTGGGCGGGTACGGCTACACCCGCGACTTCCCGGTCGAGCGGTACATGCGCGAGGCCAAGGTCATGCAGATCTTCGAGGGCACCAACCAGATCCAGCGCCTGGTGATCAGCCGCGCCCTGGCCCGCGGCGGCACCCCGACGACCACCGTCGTCCCCTAGGGCCCTGCCTCGTCGAGTGACAGCCCAGCGGGCATCCGCCCGCCGGGAAGCCCCCTCACCTGTCACTCGACGTGGAGCGGGGGCGGCCAGGGGCCAAAGTCGCGACTTTGGCCCCCCTCACCACCAAAATGGCCATTTTGGTGGTGAGGGGACGGGCCTACGCTGCGCGGCATGTGTCGGAACATCCACGTCCTGCACAACCTGGAGCCCGCCACCACCTCCGACGAGGTCCGGGCGGCGGCGCTGCAGTACGTGCGCAAGGTGAGCGGGTCGACCAAGCCGTCGCAGGCCAACCAGGCGGCGTTCGACCGGGCGGTCGAGGAGATCGCGCACGCGACCGAGCACCTGCTCGCCGACCTGGTCACCACCGCCCCGCCCAAGGACCGCGAGGTGCTCGCCGCCCAGGCCCAGGCCCGCGCCGCCGTCCGCTACTCCCGCTGAACACGCACGACGGCCCCGGTCGACCCGTGTGGGTCGGCCGGGGCCGTCGTGGGCGCTGGTCGGGCTACGCGGGCTGCAGCGAGCCGAGCACGGCCAGGACGTCGGCCGGGCTCTGGGCCTCCTCGAGGCGGGCGACCTGGGCCGGGTCGACGAAGACCTCCGCGATCCGGCCCAGCAGCTTGAGGTGGTCGTCCCCGGCGCCGGCGACGCCGATCACGAAGGAGACCTCCTTGCCGTTCCAGTCGACGCCGCGGGCGTGGCGCACGAAGGAGATCGCCGTGCGCCGGATGGCCGGCTTGGCCTCGTTGGTGCCGTGCGGGAGCGCCAGCCGGTTGCCCATGTAGGTCGACACGGAGGTCTCCCGCTCGTGCATGGCCTGCACGTAGGAGGGGTCGACGGCGCCGGCCGCGACCAGCAGTTCGCCGGCCTCCTGGATCGCCTCGTCCCGGGTGGTGGCGGAGCCGTCCAGGACGATGCTCTCCACGGCGAGGACGTCGACGCCCTCGTCCGTGCCCTCGTCGGTCAGCCGTGCGGTGCCGCCGGCCGCGGCGGGGGCGGTCGCCTGGCGCCCGGGGACGGCGGCGCCGTCGGGCGCGGCAGCGGCGGTGGCCTCCTCGGCGGTCGGCGCACTGTTGGTCCGCTGCAGCATCTCGACGATCTCGTCGTAGCGCGGGCTGGACATGAAGTCCGACACCGACACGTGCACCGCCGAGCCGGTCCGCTGCTCCGCCCGCTCCGTGAGGTCCTCGTGGGTGACGACGAGGTCGTAGTCGTCGGTGAGGTTGGAGATGGCCTTGTTGACCACGGTGACGTCGTCGAACCCGGCGCCGTGCACCTTCTTGCGGAGCACCGAGGCGCCCATCGCGGAGGAGCCCATGCCCGCGTCGCAGGCGAACACGATGGAGCGGATCGGGCCGTCGGAGCGGGCAGCCCCCGCGCCGGTCAGGGCCGAGGAGACCGACGACTTCTTGCCCTTGCGGGCCTCCATCGCCGCGGTCGCCGCGGTCAGGTCGCCGTCGTCGTCCTTGTCCAGCTTCAGCAGGAAGGCCGCGACCAGGAACGTGACACCGGCGGCGACCAGCACCGAGAGCGTGACGCCGATCAGGCTGCTGGGGGGCGAGGCCGCCCAGACGGCGATGATCGAGCCGGGCGAGGCCGGCGAGCGGAGCCCGGAACCGAACAGGACGTTCGTGGCCACGCCGGCCATGCCGCCGAGGATCACCGCGGCGATCAGCTTCGGCTTGGCCAGCACGTAGGGGAAGTAGATCTCGTGGATGCCGCCGACGAACTGGATGAGGATCGCACCGGGCGCCGAGGCCTTGGCCGCCCCGCGGCCGAACACGGCGAAGGCCAGCAGCAGGCCCAGGCCGGGGCCGGGGTTGGCCTCCAGCAGGAAGAGGATCGACTGGCCGGCCTCGGTGGCCTCGGTGGTGCCCAGCGGGGTCAGGATGCCCTGGTTGATGGCGTTGTTGAGGAAGAGCACCTTGGCCGGCTCGATGAAGATCGAGGTCAGCGGCAGCAGGTTGCTCTCGACCAGGGTGTCGACGACGTTGGAGGCCAGGTTGCTGAAGGCCTGCACGACCGGGCCGGCCACCACGAACCCGACGACGGCGAGGAACCCGCCCCAGATGCCGGCGGAGAAGTTGTTCACCAGCATCTCGAAGCCGGGGCGGATCTTGTGCGCCCACAGTGCGTCGAGCTTCTTCATCGTCCAGCCGCCGAGCGGGCCCATGATCATGGCGCCCAGGAACATCGGCGTGCCCTCGGCGCCGGTGATCGCGCCCATGGTGGCGATCGCGCCGACCACACCGCCGCGGAGGTTGTCGTCGTACATCATCCGGCCGCCGGTGTAGCCGATGAGCAGCGGCAGGAGGTACGTGATCATCGGGCCGACGATCCCGGTGCCCTCGGCGCCGTCACCCCAGGCGCCGAGGTCCTCGACGAACCCGTAGCCGCCCTCGTACCCGAGCGCGTCACCGATCAGGGTGATCCAGCCGGTCTCGATGAACAGGGCGGTGATCAGGCCCCAGGCGATGAAGGCGCCGATGTTGGGCAGCACCATGTTCGACAGGAAGGTGCCGAACCGCTGGACGTGCATCCGCGCCCCGCCCGAACGGGCGGCCGGGTGGGTCGTCGTGGCCATGGAGTGGACCTTTCCTTCAGCTGCGGCGTCGGCGAGCGGCACGCAGCCGGCCGGGGGTTGACACGTGCTCCGAATCCTGTGAGCGGAGTCACGGGAATCTGTGAATGTCTGTATATAGACCCCTGCGATCGTGGTCAAGTGGCATCAAAACCACACGTTCGCACGGAGAACCATGCAACCGGGCGTGGGGTGGGGTCCTAGAGTGACCAGGGACACCAGCAGTGGGCCACACCTGGGACGGCGTCGGCAGGCCCTCGGTCCACACGACACCCGTCGACACACCACCCGTCGACACACCACCTGTCGACACACCACCTGTCGACACAGCACTCGGAGGACGACATGAAGGCCCTGCGGTTCTACGCCCCTGAAGACGTGCGCCTCGAGGACGTCCCGGAGCCCGAGTGCGGCCCGGGCGAGATCAAGCTCAAGGTCAAGAACTGCTCCACCTGCGGCACCGACGTCAAGATCTTCCACAACGGCCACCAGAACCTCTCCCCGCCGCGCACCATCGGGCACGAGATCGCCGGTGAGGTGGTGGAGGTCGGCGCCGACGTCAACGCGACCTACGGCAGCAACTGGGCCCCGGGGGACCGGGCGCAGGTGATCGCGGCGGTGCCCTGCGGGGAGTGCCACGAGTGCCGCAAGGGCTGGATGGCGGTGTGCCAGAACCAGACCTCGGTCGGTTACCAGTACGACGGCGGGTTCGCCGAGTACATGATCGTCCCGCAGCAGGTGCTCAAGGTCGACGGCCTCAACCGGATCCCGGACAACGTCGGCTACGACGAGGCCTCGGCCGCCGAGCCGTTCGCCTGCGCCATCAACGCCCAGGAGCTCCTCGACATCGAGGAGGGGGACACCCTCGTCGTGTTCGGCGCGGGGCCGATCGGGTGCATGCACATCCGCATCGCCCGCGGCGTCCACAAGGTCGGCACGGTCATCCTGGTCGACGTCAACGCCGAGCGGCTGCAGATGTCGGCCGACGCCGTCCAGCCCGACGAGGTGATCAACGGCGCCGAGGTCGACGTGGTCGCCCGGGTCCTGGAGCTCACCGGCGGCCGGGGCGCCGACGTCATCATCACCGCGACGGCGGCGAACGTCACCCAGGAGCAGGCCATCGCGATGGCCGCCCGCAATGGCCGGATCTCCTTCTTCGGCGGTCTGCCGAAGACGAACCCGACGATCACCTGCGACTCCAACGTGGTGCACTACCGCCAGCTGCACATCCACGGCGCGAACGGGTCGGCGCCCGAGCACAACAAGCGGGCGCTGGAGTACATCTCCACCGGTCAGGTGCCGGTCAAGGACCTGATCACCGCGCGCCTGCCGCTGGACCGCGTCCTCGACGCCTTCTCCATCGTGCAGAAGGGCGAGGCGATCAAGGTCACCGTCGAGCCGTGACTCGCCGGCGCGGCCCCCGCCGGGGCCGCGCTAGACCAGGAAGCGGTAGGCGGTCGTGCCGGGGGCGAGCAGCTGGATCTTGAGCGGGCCCGCCTCGATCCGGGCCAGCAACGGCGCCAGGCCGTCGACGCTGCCCAGCTCGATGCCGGTCAGCGCCGCCCCGGTCTCCCGGTTGTCCCGCTTGACGTACTCGAACAGCACGATGTCGTCGTCCGGGCCGAGCACCTCGTCGAGGAACCGGCGCAGCGCCCCGGGCTCCTGCGGGAACTCGACCAGGAAGTAGTGCTTGAGCCCGCGGTGCACCAGTGACCGCTCGACCACCTCGGCGTACCGGCTGACGTCGTTGTTGCCGCCCGAGAGCAGGACGACGACGGTCTGGCCGGGCTCCACGACGACCGACCCCCCGGTGAGCGCCGCGCTGGCCAGGGCGCCGGCGGGCTCGGCGATCACCCCGTCGACCTGGTAGAGGTCGAGCATCTCGGTGCACACCTGCCCCTCGGGCACGGTCACCAGCTCCGCGCCGGAGTCACGCACCAGCGGGAAGGTCACGTCACCGGCCCGGCGCACCGAGGCGCCGTCGACGAAGGTGTCGATCTCGGCCAGCTCCACCGGCCGGCCGGCGGCCAGCGCCGCGGCCATGTTCGCCGCCCCGGCCGGTTCGACCCCCACCAGCCGGACGCCGGGCGCGTGCTCGCGCAGCCAGGTGCCGCAGCCGGCCAGCAGCCCGCCGCCACCGACCGGCAGGACGACGACGTCCGGCGGGGTGTCCAGCTGTTCGAGAAGCTCGCACGCGACGGTGGCCTGGCCGGCGACGGTCGACAGCGCGTCGAAGGCGGGCACCAGGGTGGCCCCGGTCATCGTGGCGTGCTCGGTCGCGGCGGCGGCTGCGTCGTCGTAGGTGTCGCCGTGGACGACGAGCTCGACCATGTCCCCGCCGAGCGCGGCGATCCGCTGCCGCTTCTGCCGCGGCGTCGTCCCGGGCACGAACACCCGGCCCCGGACGCCGAGCACCCGGCAGGCGTAGGCGACGCCCTGGCCGTGGTTGCCGGCGCTGGCGGTCACCGCCCCGGCGGCCCGGCCGGCGGCGTCCAGCTGGCTGATCGTGTTGTAGGCGCCGCGCACCTTGTACGAGCGGCCGACCTGCAGGTCCTCACGCTTCACCCACACGGCGGCGCCGGTGAGCTCGGAGAGCCGGGCGTTGCGCTGCAGCGGCGTCCGCTCGGCGACGCCGGCCAGCCGACTGGCGGCGGCGGTGACCTCGGCGGAGAAGGCGGTGCGGAGGGAGGTCACCGGTCCATCCTCCCCGACGCCCCGCCGGCGTCGAGTGGCCAGTGGTGGTCGCCGGCCTACGCGTGTCGGCGCGTGTCGACGACCGCAACTGCGCACTCACCGGGAACCCGCCGGCCGGACGGGCGACGGTGGGGTGGGCGGCGACGGGGCTGGTGCCGCTGCTGCCGGGCCTCCTCGGCGAGCTGGCGGGCGGCGAGGACGCTGGCGCACTCGGCGCCGGTCCAGGCCGCGTCGTACCTGGTGGCGTCGTACCCGGCCATCAGGAGCCGGCGCCGAAGGCGGCCCACAGGACCAGCGCGATGATCGCGAGCACCTGCAGCAGCGAGATGGTCATCCCGGCGAGGGCGAGACCGCGTCCGCGGCTGCCGTCCCGGCGGGTGTTGCGCAGGCCCAGGGCGCTGAACACGATGCCGAGCGGGAAGAGGACGAAGGCGAAGACCAGACCGAGGACTGCCATGGCGTCGGTGCCCACGGCGCGGCCGGGCCAGTTCTCCGGGTCGAGGTGGACGGTGGACGTCTGCGTGTCGTTCATGGCACGAGCCTGTCCGGCGCCGGGGGGTGCGGGCATCGCCCGGAGGTGGTCGGCTCGTTGCTACGAAAGTCGCAGGTCATCGACCCGCTCCTCAGCCCGTCGGGGGACGGCGTGGGGCCGGATGATCTCTACGCTCACCCCCGTGGAGACGAGTGGCGGGGCGGCCGTCGAGGTGGCCGGTGGCCGACGGTGGCCCTGGGCTCGGCTGCGCGACCTGGCCTTCGTGGCGCTCGGTGTCCTGGGGGCGGCCACCCTGGTCATCGGTGAGGGGTCGGTGGCGGACATCCCCACCTGGACCTGGCTGCAGGCCCTGGGCACGCTGACGGTCGCCGTCGCCCTGTGGTGGCGCCGGCGGTACCCGGTGCACGTGGCGCTGCTGGGCTGCGTCGTCGTGGCCGTGGGGGGCTCGTGGCTGCCGGTCTGGCTGGCCCTGCTGACCGTGGCCATCCGGCACCGCGACCGGTGGCTGGCGCTGGTGGTGGCCGCAGCACTGGCCGCCCTGGTGGCGAACGGCGCGACCGAGATCGGGCTCGACCTGGTGTTCGCCGATCCCCTGTACGCCGTCGTCACGGCGGCCTTCGCGGTGGCGATGATCGGGTTCCCGGTGCTGCTGGGCGCCTACCTCGGTGCCCGCCGCGACCTGGTGCAGTCGCTGCAGGAGCGGGTCGCCCAGACCCAGGCCGAGCAGCGGCTGCGCGTCGAGCAGACCCGTCAGGCCGAGCGCACCCGCATCGCCCGGGAGATGCACGACGTGCTGGCGCACCGCATGTCCCTGGTGGCGCTGCACGCCGGCGGCCTGGAGGTGAACCCGACGGCCGGCCCGGCCGAGGTCGAGCAGTCCGCCGCCCTCATCCGCACGACCGCCCGGCAGGCCCTGGAGGAGCTCCGCACGGTCCTGGGGGTGCTGCGCGCCGACACCAGCCTGCCCGAGCCGGTCGATCCGGCCGAGGCGGAGCTGCTGCCGCAGCCCACCCTCGCCGACGTCGACCGGCTGGTCCGGGCGAGCGCCGAGGCAGGTGTCGCCGTGCAGCTGCACACCGACCTGCCGACCGGGCAGACCCCGCCCCCGCTGGTCGGCCGCACCGCGCACCGGGTCGTGCGTGAGGCCCTCACGAACGTGCACAAGCACGCCGCCGGGGGCACGGCCACCGTGCTGCTGGCCGGCGAGCCGGGCAGCGGTCTGCAGGTGCGGGTGCACAACAGTGCCCCCGTGGCGGCGGCGGCACCGTTGGTGCCCGGGGCCGGCCTGGGGCTCCTGGGGCTGCGCGAACGGGTGGAGCTGGTGGGTGGCCGGCTCAGCACGGGAGCGCAGCCCGACGGCTTCCTGGTGCACGCCGACCTGCCCTGGCCCGATCGTGCCGAAGGAGACCTCACATGAGCGGGTCGGCAGCCGAGCCCGTGCGCCTGCTGCTCGTCGACGACGACGCGCTGGTGCGCGCCGGTCTGCGCGCCGTCCTGGCCAGCGCCCCGGACCTGCGCGTGGTCGGTGAGGCCGGGGACGGCGCGGACGCGATCGACGCCGTGCTGCGCCACCGGCCGGACGTCGTCCTGATGGACGTGCGGATGCCGCGGATGGACGGGCTGGCCGCCACGGCCGCGCTCACCGCCCGCCCCGACGCCCCCCGGGTCCTGGTGCTGACCACCTTCGACCTGGACGAGCACGTCTTCGGTGCGCTGCAGGCCGGGGCCAGCGGCTTCCTGCTCAAGGACACGCCACCGCGGGAGCTGGTCCAGGCGGTCCGGGTGGTCGCCGCCGGCGAGGCCATGCTCTCCCCGACCGCCACCCGGCGGCTGATCACCCGCTACACCGACACGGGCGCCGACGTCCGCCGCCAGGACGCGCTGGCGCGGATCGAGACCCTCACCGACCGGGAGCGCGAGGTGCTGCTGGCCGTGGGGCGGGGCCTGTCCAACGCCGAGATCGGCAAGGAGCTGTTCCTCAGCGAGGCCACGGTGAAGTCCCACGTCTCGCGGGTCTTCACCAAGCTGGGCACGGCCAACCGCGTCCAGGTGGCGATCCTGGCCCACGTCGCCGGGCTCCTCTGACCGGGCGTCAGATGCCCCGGGAGCTGCCGCGCGTCGCCTCCTTCTCCGGCACCGGGGCGAAGACGTTGCCGGTGGTCGGCGGCACCGGGTCGCGGCCCATGCTGAACGCCTTGAGCAGCGGGCCGACCAGGGCGTCGAACACCGGTGGGAAGAGCCGGAACCCGGCGATGATCACCGGGTTGGCGAAGCCGGACTGCTTGAGCCGGCGCGGGTTCGCCACCCGGTCCAGCACGGCCCGGGCGACCCGCTCCGGGGTGTAGACCGGCGGCGGCGGGTGGGCGCTGTTGCCCAGCACGGTGGCCGCCTGGTCGTAGATCGGTGTGGTGACGCCGCCAGGGGCGACGGCGGAGACGTGCACGTCGGGCAGTTCGCGCAGCTCCTGCTGCAGCGTCCGGATGAGCCCGAGCTGGCCCCACTTGGCGGTGACGTAGGCGCTCATGGTCGGGGCGGTGATCGAGGCGAGCAGCGAGCTGACCACGACGAGCGAGCCCCGGCGTTGGGCACGGAACACCGGCACGACCGCCTGGAAGACGTGGAACGTGCCCTGGACAGCGGTGTCGACCACGCGCTGGAAGACGGCGGGGTCCAGGTCCTCGACCCGGCCGTAGGCCATCACGGTGGCGGAGTGGACGACGACGTCCAGCCGGCCGAAGGTGCTCGTCGCGCGGTCGACGGCGGCCTGCACGGCCGGGGCCTCCAGGACGTCGGCCGGCACGCACTCGACGGCCGCGGCACCGGCGGCGCGGCAGTCGGCCGCGGCGTCGGCGAGCGTGCTGGCGCTGCGGGACACCAGCACGAGGGAGGCTCCGCGGCGGGCGAACCCGATCGCGCTGGCCCGGCCGATGCCGCTGGAGGCGCCGAAGACGAGCACGACCTCTCTCAGCTCGCGGGCGGAGGAGACGTCGTCAGCCGGGGTCTGCTCGGTCACGCCGGGGGGGCTACCCGGCCCGGCGCCCCGGCACGCCTGTTGCGCGCAACAGAACAGACGGGCAGCTGGGCGCGCCGCTAGCGTCGGCCCCCACCGACCCGAGAGGGGCACCCGTGTTCGACAAGGTCCTGGTCGCCAACCGCGGCGAGATCGCCGTGCGCGCCTTCCGCGCCGCCTACGAGCTGGGCGCCGGGACGGTCGCCGTCTTCCCCCACGAGGACCGGAACTCCGTCCACCGGCTGAAGGCCGACGAGAGCTACGAGATCGGCGAGCCCGGCCACCCGGTGCGGGCCTACCTCGACGTCGCCGAGATCGTCCGGGCCGCCCAGCGCGCCGGCGCCGACGCCGTCTACCCCGGCTACGGCTTCCTGTCGGAGAACCCCGACCTGGCCGAGGCCTGCGCGCGGGCCGGGATCACCTTCGTCGGCCCGAGCGCCGCCGTCCTGGAGCTGACCGGGGACAAGTCCCGGGCGATCGCCGCGGCCCGTGAGGCCGGCCTCCCCGTGCTGCAGGGCACCGAGCCCAGCGACGACGTCGACGAGCTGCTGGCCGCCGCGGACGCGATCGAGGGCCCGGTCTTCGTCAAGGCCGTCGCCGGCGGCGGCGGGCGCGGCATGCGCCGGGTCGAGCAGCGCGACCAGCTGCGCAGTGCCATCGAGGCGGCGATGCGGGAGGCGGAGTCGGCGTTCGGGGACGCGACCGTCTTCCTGGAACAGGCGGTGATCGACCCCCGGCACATCGAGGTGCAGATCCTGGCCGACGGGCAGGGGGACGTCATCCACCTTTACGAGCGCGACTGCTCGGTGCAGCGCCGGCACCAGAAGGTCATCGAGATCGCCCCGGCGCCGAACCTGGACCCGGCCCTGCGTGAGCGGATCTGCGCCGACGCCGTCGCCTTCGCCCGGCAGATCGGGTACAGCTGCGCGGGCACGGTGGAGTTCCTGGTCGACCGCGAGGGCCGGCACGTCTTCATCGAGATGAACCCGCGGATCCAGGTCGAGCACACGGTCACCGAGGAGGTCACCGACGTCGACCTGGTGGGCAGCCAGCTGCGGATCGCGGCGGGGGAGACGCTCGCGGACCTGGGGCTGACCCAGGAGTCGATCGTGCTGCGCGGGGCGGCGCTGCAGACCCGGATCACCACCGAGGACCCGGCCAACGGCTTCCGCCCGGACACCGGCCGGATCACCGCCTACCGCTCGCCCGGCGGCGCCGGCGTGCGGCTGGACGGCGCCGCCACCCTGGGCGCCGAGGTGGGCGCGCACTTCGACTCGATGCTGGTCAAGCTCACCTGCCGCGGCCGCACCTGGGACATCGCGGTGGCCCGGGCCCGCCGCGCCGTGGCCGAGTTCCGCATCCGGGGGGTGTCGACGAACATCCCGTTCCTGCAGGCGGTGCTGGACGACCCGGACTTCCGGGCCGGCCGGGTGACGACGTCGTTCATCGAGGAGCGGCCCGAGCTGCTCACCGCCCGCAGCTCCGCCGACCGCGGCACCAAGATGCTCACCTACCTGGCCGACGTCACGGTCAACGCCCCGCACGGTGAGCGCCCGCACCTGGTCGACCCGGTCGAGAAACTCCCGCGGTTGGACCTGGCGCTGCACCCGCTGGACGGCTCCCGCGACCGGCTGCGCGAGCTGGGGCCCGAGCGGTTCGCCGCCGACCTGCGCGCGCAGAAGGCCCTCGCGGTCACCGACACCACCTTCCGGGACGCGCACCAGTCGCTGCTGGCCACCCGGGTGCGCACCAAGGACCTGCTGGCCGTGGCCGGGCACGTGGCGCGGGCGACCCCGCAGCTGCTGTCGATCGAGGCCTGGGGCGGGGCGACCTACGACGTCGCGCTGCGGTTCCTGCACGAGGACCCGTGGGAGCGGCTGGCCGCACTGCGCGAGGCGGTGCCGAACATCTGCCTGCAGATGCTGCTGCGCGGCCGCAACACCGTCGGCTACACCCCCTACCCGGAGCAGGTGACGACGACGTTCGTCGCCGAGGCCGCGCGCACCGGCATCGACGTCTTCCGGGTGTTCGACGCGCTCAACGACGTCAGCCAGATGCGCCCGGCGATCGACGCCGTCCGGGAGACCGGGACGGCGGTCGCCGAGGTCGCGCTCTGCTACACCGCCGACCTCTCCGACCCCGCCGAGACGCTGTACGACCTCTCCTACTACCTCCGGCTGGCCGAGCAGATCGTCGAGGCCGGGGCGCACGTGCTGGCGATCAAGGACATGGCCGGGCTGCTCCGCCCGCCGGCGGCGGCCACCCTGGTCACCGCGCTGCGCGAGCGGTTCGACCTGCCGGTGCACCTGCACACCCACGACACCCCCGGCGGGCAGCTGGCCACCCTGATGGCGGCCTGGCAGGCCGGGGTCGACGCGGTGGACGGCGCCAGCGCGGCACTGGCCGGGACGACGTCCCAGCCGGCGCTGAGCAGCATCGTCGCCGCCACCGACCACACCGAGCGGTCGACCGGCCTGGACCTGACGCGCGTCAACGACCTGGAGCCCTACTGGGAGTCGGTCCGCCGGGTCTACGCGCCCTTCGAGTCCGGGCTGCCGGCGCCGACCGGGCGGGTCTACACCCACGAGATCCCCGGCGGGCAGCTGTCCAACCTGCGCCAGCAGGCGATCGCCCTGGGGCTGGGGCAGCGGTTCGAGGAGGTCGAGGCGATGTACGCCGCGGCCGACCGGCTGCTCGGCCGGCTGGTCAAGGTCACGCCGTCGTCGAAGGTGGTCGGTGACCTGGCGCTGCAGCTGGTCGGTGCGGGGGTGGACGTCGAGGAGTTCGCCGCCGACCCGGGGCGCTTCGACCTGCCCGACTCGGTGGTCGCGTTCCTGCGCGGCGAGCTGGGCGACCCGCCCGGTGGCTGGCCGGAGCCGTTCCGCACCAAGGCGCTGCAGGGACGGCGCCCCGCCGAGCCACCGGCCGAGCTCTCGGACGAGGACCTGGCAGGTCTGGCGGAGGCGCCGCGGCCGACGCTGAACCGGCTGCTGTTCCCCGGCCCGACCAAGGAGCTCCAGGAGCACCGGGAGGCCTACGGGGACACCTCGGTGCTGCCGAGCAAGGAGTTCCTCTACGGCCTGCGCCAGGGGGTCGAGCACTCGGTCGACCTGGAGCCCGGCGTGCGGCTGCTCATCGCGATCGAGGCGATCTCCGACGCCGACGAGCGGGGGATGCGCACGGTGATGTGCACGCTCAACGGCCAGCTCCGGCCGGTCTCGGTGCGGGACCGGTCCGTCACGTCCGACGTCCAGCCCACCGAGAAGGCCGACCGCAGCGACCCCGGGCAGGTGGCCGCACCGTTCGCCGGGGTGGTCAGCCTGTCCGTCGCCGAGGGCGACATGGTGGAGGCGGGCGCGCAGCTGGCCACCATCGAGGCGATGAAGATGGAGGCCGCGATCACCGCGCCACGGGCCGGCACGGTCTCCCGGGTGGCGATCAGCGCCGTCCAGCATGTCGAGGGCGGTGACCTGCTCGTCGTCCTGGGCGGCTAGCGGGCGGTCCAGCCGCCGTCCACGGTCAGGGTGTGGCCGGTGACCAGGGAGGCCGCCGGGGAGGCGAGGAACGCGACGGCGGTGGCGACCTCCTCCGGCCGGCCGATCCGGTGCAGTGCGGCGATCCGGTCGACCACGTCGGCACGGAACGCCGGGTCGGACAGCGCCGGCTCGGTGCCCGGCGTCTCGATGAAGGTCGGCGCCACGGCGTTGACCCGGATGCCCAGCTCGCCCCACTCGACGGCCAGGCACCGGGTCAGGTGGATGACGGCGGCCTTCGCGGTGCAGTAGGCGGACTCGCCGGGCAGCGCGACCAGCCCGGCCTGCGAGGCGACGTTGACGATCGCCCCGCCGCCGGCCCGGGCCATGTGCCGGGCGGCGTGCTGGGCGAGGAAGAACGTCGAGCGGGTGTTGCGGGACCAGACGGCGTCGAAGTCCGCCTCGGTCAGCTCCAGCGCCGAGGCCATCACCCCACCGCCGGCGTTGTTGACCAGCACGTCGACCGACCCGAGCTCGTCGACCACCCGGTCGATCGCCGCCCGGCTCTGGGACAGGTCGGTGACGTCCATCGGGACGGCGACCACCCGGCGTCCGAGCGCGGCGATCTCCCCGGCGAGCCCGCCGTCGGCCGCGACGTCCCGGAGGCCCAGGCCGACGTCGGCGCCGGCGGCCGCGAGCTCCAGGGCGACCGCCCGGCCGATGCCCCGCGCCGCCCCGGTGACCACCGCGACCTTGCCCTCGAGAGCTCCGTCGTGCGCCATGTCGGTCCTCCTGGTGGTCCGTGCCGCCGCACGGTCGTCCGGCGGGCAGGACGGGTCGTCCGGCGGATTCCGCGCCGTCACATCCGCAGGGTAGGAACAGCGCGTGACGTCCCCGTCCCGCACCTCGAGCCGCGCCTCCCGGACCGGTCACCTGCTCGCCCAGCTGTCCACCCCGGCCCGCCGGTTCCTGCAGACCGAGGCGTCCAGCGCCGCGCTGCTCGTCGTCGGCACGCTGGCCGCGCTGCTGTGGGCCAACTCCCCGTGGGGCGACTCCTACGAGCGGGTGTGGCACACCGAGCTCAGCCTGGAGCTGGGCTCCATGGCCGTCGCCATGGACCTGCGGCACTGGGTCAACGACGGCCTGATGGTGTTCTTCTTCTTCCTCATCGGCATGGAGGTGCGCCGCGAGCTGTCGATGGGGGAGCTGACCCAGCGCAGCCGGCTCTCGGTGCCGGCGCTCGGTGCGGTCGCCGGGCTGGTGGTGCCCGCGGGGCTCTACCTGGCGATCAACGCCGGTGGCCCCGGCGCGCAGGGCTGGGGCATCCCGATGGCCACCGACACCGCCTTCGTCCTGGGTGCGCTGGCGCTGGTCGGCAGCCGCTGCCCCACCCAGCTCCGGGTCTTCCTGCTCTCGCTGTCGGTCGTCGACGACATCGGCGCGCTCACCGTGATCGCGGTCTTCTACTCCGACGACATCGACCTCATAGCCCTCGGCGTCGCCGCGCTGTGCGTGGTCGCCTTCGGACTGCTCACCCGGCTGAAGGTGTGGCGCGGGCCGGCCTACTTCGCCGTCGGCGTGGTGATGTGGCTGGCGATGCACGCCTCGGGGGTGCACGCCACCATCGGCGGCGTCGTGCTGGGCCTGCTGGTCAGCGCCTACCGGCCGCGCCGGGACGAGGTGGAGTCCGCCGGCACGCTGGCCCGCGCCTTCCGGCAGGCACCCGACGTCGCATTGGCCCGGCGGGCGAAGCTGTCGGTGGAGCGGGCGATCTCGCCGAACGAGCGGATCGGCGCGCTGCTGGTGCCGTGGAGCGGGTACGTCGTCGTCCCGGTGTTCGCGCTGGCCAACGCCGGGGTGCAGTTCAACACCGAGCTGCTGGACCGGGCGCTCACCTCCCCGATCACGATCGGCGTCTTCGTGGGCCTGGTCGTCGGCAAGTTCGTCGGCATCGGGCTGGCGTCCACGCTCGCCGTCCGGTTCGGGATGGGCTCGCTGCCGCCCGGGGTGTCGCTGGCCAGCGTGTGGGGCGGGGCGGCGCTGTCCGGCCTGGGCTTCACCGTGTCGCTGTTCGTCGCCGACCTGGCCTTCGACGACGCGGTGCTGCGCGAGGAGGCGATGGTCGGCGTCCTCGCCGCGGGCGTCGTCGCCGCCGCGCTGGGCGCGGTCTGGTTCTGGGCGCTGGGACGACGGTCGCCCCAGGTGGCCAGCGCCGGGCCCCGGCAGCTGGACCCGCCGGTCGACCCGGAGGTCGACCACCTCCGCGGCCCGGTCGACGCGCCGCTGACCCTGGTCGAGTACGGCGACGTCGAGTGCCCGTTCTGCGGCCGGGCGAGCGGGGTGGTCGAGGAGCTGCGCCGCCGGTTCGGTGACGACCTGCGCTACGTCTTCCGGCACCTGCCGCTGCCCGACGTGCACCCGCACGCCGAGCTCGCCGCCGAGGCCACCGAGGCCGCCGGCGCCCAGGGCGCCTTCTGGGCGATGCACGACCGGCTGTTCGCCCACCAGGACGAGCTCGAGGCCGACCAGCTGCTCGACCACGCCGCCGCGCTCGGGCTGGACCTCGGTCGCTTCGCCGAGGAGCTGGGCAGCGGCACGCACGCGGCCCGGGTCCGCGCCGACGTCGCCGGCGCGGAGGCCAGCGGGGTGCAGGGCACCCCGACGTTCTTCGTCAACGGCGTCGGGCACGACGGCCCGACCACCACCGAGGCGCTGGCCGCCGCACTGGTCGCCTCCGACCCGCGGGGGCCCGGTCACGGCAGCCTGCTGCCGGCGGCCGAGCTGGTCACCCCGGCGCGGTCGTCGGTCGCCCTCTCCCCGGCCGCCCAGCTGCCCGCGATCGACGTGCTGCCGGGCGAGCGCCTCGCCGAGACGCCGGAGGACGGTGCCTCGCCACGGCTGTCCGACGGGCACACCGCCGTGCTGCGGCGGGTGGGGCGCCGGCTGAGCACCACCCGCGGGCAGGTGCTGCTGCGGTCGGGGCAGGCGGAGTTCGACTTCTTCGTCGTCCTCGCCGGCACCGTCGCGGTGGTCGAGGGGCCGCTGGACGGCGGGCCGGACGGCGGCAAGCGGGTGGTGGCGGTGCACGGCCCGGGCCGGTTCCTGGGCGGGCTGAACATGCTGGCCGGGCAGCGGCCGGTGCGCTCGCTGGTGGCCGCCGAGGACGGCGAGGTGCTGGTGCTCAGCCTGGAGCAGCTGCGCGCCGTCTTCACCCGAGACCGGGGGCTGGCCGACGTCATCACCCGGTCGTTCCTGCTGCGCCGGGCGATGCTCATCGGGCAGGCGAGCGGGCTGCGGGTGGTCGGCGACCGGCGCTGGCCGGCCAGCACCGAGCTGCGGGCCCAGCTGGCCGAGGACGGGGTACCGCACACCTGGCTGGACCCGGCCGAGGACGACGCCGCCGCCCGGCTGCTCACCGAGCTCGGGGTCGAGGAGGCGGACGCGCCGGTGGTGCTCACCCCCGACGGCCGGGTGCTGGTGGAGCCGACCCGCGACGACCTGGCCCGCTTCGCCACCGCCCCGCGCGACCTGACCACCACATGAGGTCCCTCGACGAGGAGCTCACCGACCTGGCCGACCACTACCGGTGGTTCGCCCAGGTGGAGGCCGCGCCGGTCTCCCCGCGGTACGCCCAGCTCGCTGCCGCGGTCGCCGAGGTGCTGGCCTTCCTGGGCACCCTGCCGCGGCCCAAGCGGCAGGCCAACCTGCTGCTCGGCGCGCTGCAGTACCTGCACGGCGGCCCGCCGGCCGACGGCGCGCAGCTGCACGAGCGGGTCACCGGCGACGCCGACCGGCTGCGGGCGACGATGCTGGCCCGGGCGACGCAGACCAACGAGGCCGCCCGCTGCGCGGCCCTGCTGCCGGTGCTGGCCGGCCTGCCGGGCCCGCTGGCGCTGATCGAGGTGGGCGCGTCGGCCGGGCTGTGCCTGTACCCCGACCGGTACGGCTACGCGTACGACGACGTCCGGGTCGGGCCCGCCTCGAGCCCGGTGCAGCTGCGGTGTGCGGTGACCGGGCGCGTGCCGGTGCCGACGGAGGTGCCGCAGGTGGTCCGTCGGGCCGGCATCGACCTCAACCCGCTCGACCCAGCCGACCCCGCCGACGTCGCCTGGCTGCAGGCGCTGATCTGGCCGGGCATGGAGGAACGCCGCGACCGGCTCACCGCCGCGGCCGCGATCGCCGCCCGGGAACCGGCCGAGATCCGGCGGGGCGACCTGGTCGAGCAGCTGCCCGGGCTGGTCGCGGCGATGCCGACGGAGGCCACCGTCGTCGTCTTCCACACCGCGGTGCTGGCCTACCTGCCGGCGCCGGCGAAGGAGGCGTTCGCCGAGCTGGTCACCGGGCTGCCGGTGCGCTGGGTCTCCCAGGAGGGGGTGGGCGTGCTGCCCGCCGTCCGGGAGCGGCTGCCCGCGCCGCCGGCCGACGACGAGGCCCGCTTCCTGCTGGCCCTGGACGGCGAGCCGCTGGCGTACACCGCCGCCCACGGCGGCCGGATCGACTGGCTGCCCGCCGCGGCCGCCCTCGGCTGAGGTCCCCGAGGCGGGTCAGGAGGCCGGCGGAGGACGGCGGGAGAGCTCCATCGTCAGCCGGAACAGGTCGCCGTCCGGCGGGAGCGCGGCCAGCGAGCGCAGCTCGGCGTCCACGGCGGTGATCGCCTCCTGCCCCGCCGCCAGCAGTCGGCGGCCCTGGTCGGTCACCTCCAGCAGCGCCCGCTTCCCTCGGCCCGGCCCCGCCGGGGCGACCGCCCCGGCCTCGATGAGCGCGGCGACCGTGGCGTGCATGCTCTGCGGCGTCACCCGGGCCCGGCGGGCGAGCTCCGTGTAGGACAGCCCGGGCTGCCGGGCCAGGTGGCCCAGCGCGCCCATCAGCCGCAGCGACAGGCCGCTGGACTCCAGCGCCGCACCCAGCCGTGACTCGGCCTCCCGGCCCAGGGCGACGAGGAGCACGGCCGGGCTGGCCGCCGGCGGTTCCCCGGCACCCGGCGCGGTCGGGTCGGTCACGTGGGTCTCCCTCGGTCCACCGCCCGGACGGCGGAGCGCCCATCCTCGCAGCCTCCGGCACCGCAGACCGTCCTGACTTTCAGCCAGGCTGATACTGTCCTCGACGACCGAGAGGAGCAGTGCGATGGCGGGGTTCCTGCTGAGCGTCCACGTGGTGGCCGCGATCGTGTTCGTGGGGTCGGTGACCGTGGCGGTGAGCCTGTTCCCCCGCTACGCCCGGCTCGCGCTGGAGGAGGAGACCGCGGCCCCGGCGCTCCCGGCGGTGCACCTGCTGCACCGGATCAGCCGGGTGTACGCGGTGCTGGCGCTCGCCGTCCCGGTCTTCGGGATCGCGGTGGGGTCGGCCCTCGGGGTGCTCGGCGAGCCCTGGGTGCTGGTCTCCATGGCGCTCACCCTCGCTGCGGGGCTGCTGCTGGGTGGCGTCGTCCTGCCCCGGCAGCGACAGCTGCTCCAGCTGGCCGAGGGCGGCCCGGCGCCGACGTCCGCCGCGGCTGCACTGGTCGCGCCGACGACCCGGCAGGCGGACGCCGCCGTCCTGGTGCGCCGGCTGGCCATGGCCTCCGGCACCTTCAACCTGCTCTGGGCGGTGGTCGTGGTGCTGATGATCCTGCGCCCCGGGTCGACCACGGGGGTCTGAGGTGCAGACCCGCTGGCTGACCGTCGCCGCGGCGGTCGAGACGGCGTCCCTGGTCCTCCTGCTGACCAACCTGGCGACGGTGCACCTGCCGGCGGTCGCCTCCGCGCTGGGCCCGGTGCACGGCTTCTGCTACCTGGTCGTGATCGTGCTGGCCTGGCAGCTGCCGGTGCCGACCCGGGTGCGGCTGCGCGCCCTGGTGCCGGCGATCGGCGGCCTGCTGGTGCTGCGGCTGTGGCACCGGGCGGCGAGCCGGCCCGCCTCGCCGCCCCCGCGCACGAGCTGACTCCGGGCAAGGGGTGGAGGTCAGCCGCGCATCTCGCCGAGGAAGCCGGTCATCTGCGACCGCAACTGCTCCGCCAGTTGGGAGAGGCCGGGGGAGGCGCCGCCGTCCTGGCCCAGTGCGGGTGAGCCGTCCACGGCCGTGGTGATGCCGTCGACCAGTCCGGTCATGTCCGCGACCGTCGTCCCGACGTTGCTCATCACCTCGGCGACGTCGTCGCAGGCCGCGCGCACCGACTCCACCTGTGCGGTGACCCGCTCCGTGGCACTGGCGGTCTGGTCGGCGAGGTCCTTGACCTCGGAGGCGACGACGGCGAAGCCCTTGCCCGCCTCGCCGGCGCGGGCCGCCTCGATGGTGGCGTTGAGCGCCAGCAACCGGGTCTGCGCGGCGACGGCGTCGATCAGCGCGATCACCTGCTGGATCTCGGTGGAGGAGGCCTCCAGCGAGGTGATCGTCTCCCCGGCCCGACGCACCTCGGTGCTCGCGGAACCAGCGGCTCCGGTCAGCCCGGCAGCCGAGGCGCTCAGCTCGGTCGAGGCCGTGGCCACCTGCTCGGACATGGCCAGCACGACCGACTCGAACTCGTCGGCCAGCTGGAGGCGGGTGGCCTGCGCCTCGGTGACCCGGCCGGCGGAGGCGCGCATCGCCTCGGCCGCCTGGTTGAGCACGCCGGCGCTGCGGCGGAAGGTGCCGGGCAGCCCGGCGGGCAGCACCCGACGGTGGAACCGGCCGCTCGCGGCGGAGGTCAGGGCGGCCCCGGCCTCCCGGACGAAGGTGTCGGAGACGTCCAGCAGCTGGTTCACCCCGTGCTGCAGCTCCCGCAGCTCGGGTACGTCCGCCGAACCGTCCACCGCACGGCTGCGGGCCTCCAGGTCACCGGCCGCCGCAGCCCGGCAGACCGCGCTCAGCTCGCGGACGAAGGTGCGGTAGACCGCCAGCTCCTCCTCGGCGCCCCGGGGCCCCCCGCCGTTCCGTCGCCTCCTCGGCAGCGCGCTCACCGAGGCCCTCCCTCGCCGATCAGCGACCAGACGAACTCGTCGTAGCTCATCGACCGCTCGGCCAGCAGCGAGCTCAGCAGCGCCGAGGACGCCGCGGTCGCGGCCCGGGCGTTCGGGTGGCGCCGCTCCTCGGTCAGCAGCAGGTCGTAGACCGGGCGCACCCCGGCGATCGCCTGCGGTGCCGGTGCCCGGCGGCTGGAGTGGTAGCCGATCACCGTGCCGCCGGGGTCGAAGGTGGGCGTGACGTTGGCGAGCACCCAGTAGTTGGCGCCGTCGGCGGCCAGGTTGTCCACGTAGGCGAAGACCTCCTGGCCGGCGGCGACGGTGTCCCACAGCAGCGCGAAGACCGCGCGGGGCATGTCGGGGTGCCGGATCAGGTTGTGCGGCTGCCCGAGCACCTCGTCCTCGGCGTACCGGGAGACCCGGAGGAACGACTCGTTCGCGTAGGTGATCACCCCGCGCAGGTCGGTCTTCGACACGATCAGGTCGTCGGGCTCCAGGCGGCGCTCCACGCCGCTCGGCTGCACCGTGCGCCGTCCGTGCCGCGGCTGCGCGCGCTCCGGCAGCGTGTCCGTCCCCACGTTCCTGCGTCCCCCTCGTGCCGGTGCCTCTGTCCAGCTTCGGCGGCGGGGCGCGGGAGTTGAGTGGAGCGCGGGGCTCAGGCCGACCAGGTGGTGTTCGGTGGGCGGCGGAAGTCGATGGTGTGCGGCACGAAGTAGGACAGGTCGTCGGTGATCAGCCCGTCGGACTCCCGGATGCCCAGGCCCGCGGCCTCCCCGTCGACCACCCACGCGCCGAGCACCGGGTGGTGCGGGCCGTCGGGGCCGGCGAAGTCCGGCAGCGCGCACAGCTGCTGCACGACCCAGCCCTCCGCGCCGTACTTCCCGCCGAGCGAGGCCAGCGGCGCGCCGCCGGGGGCGAACAGCTCGACGTTGTTGCCCTCCCGGCCGAACAGCGGCTTGCGGGCGTACCCGGTCCGTTCCAGCTCGGCCGCGCGCGGGTCGTCGGCGAAGTAGGCGGGGAGCAGGTGCTTGGCGATCACCGGGTCGTCGGCGTAGCGCTGCCAGAGCACCGGCAGCAGCCCCTTGTTCGACCACAGCATCTTCCAGATCGGCTCGATCCAGGTGGTGCCGTCGGGGGTCCACAGGTCGGCGATCACCGAGGGGCCGTACGCGTCGTCGAGCAGCCATTCCCAGGGGTAGAGCTTGAAGAGGACGTCGATCCGGTTGCCCTTGGGGTCGTAGAACCGGGCGTCGCCGGTGTCCAGGCCCAGCTCCTCGGTGGTCAGCACCACCGTCTCGTAGCCGGCCCGCTGGACGGTGTCGGCCAGGTAGGCCACCGTCATCCAGTCCTCACCGCTGCGGTCGCCGTTGGTCCAGGCCAGGTGCACCCGGGGACGGCGGCCGTGCTCGCTCTCCCAGCGGGTCAGGTTGCGCCGC
This sequence comes from Modestobacter sp. VKM Ac-2977, assembly GCF_026968045.1. Lineage (GTDB taxonomy): Bacteria > Actinomycetota > Actinomycetes > Mycobacteriales > Geodermatophilaceae > Modestobacter. Next base: position 489,706 of record NZ_JAPVBQ010000003.1, read on the forward strand.
CAGGCGTCCACCAGCCGGTCGTCGAGCTGGTTCCACTGGTCGCGGCCCTGGCCGGTCTCCAGGTGCCAGGCCCACTGCACGACCGCGGCCTCGACCAGCGAGGTCGGGGTGTCGGCGTTGAACTCCAGCAGCCGCGGGGCGCCCTCGCCGTCCCACCACAGGTCGAAGCGGCCGTAGACGCTGGGCGGCTCGGAGTCCCAGGTGGCCTTGATGACCTCCCGGGCGTCGTGCGGGATCCGCATCCGGTCCAGCAGCCGCTCGTCGGCCAGCGCCACGTCACCGGCCTCCACGCAGGCGGCGAAGAGCTGGTCGGTGACGTCGGCGAGGTGGTCGATCTCGGCGGAGGTGAAGTCGTAGAAGACGTCCTCGCGCCAGTACGAGCGGGTCTCGCCGCCGGGGACCGTCGTCTTGTTGTAGACCAGCCCCTGGCTCTCGATCTCGGCCTCCCAGCCGAGCCGGGCCGTGCCGTAGAGCCGTCTCACGAGCCGACGCTCCCGCTCCCGACCCGGCCCGAGCCGATGCCGCCGGAGATCCGGGTGCCCGAGGTGACCCGGCCGCTGCCGGGCAGCCCGGCCCGGGACCGCGCCGTGGTGTCGGCGGGGTTCACCCGGGTCGCCGCGCCGGTGTACTGCTGCGGGATGGTCTGGCCGACCGCGTACCGGTTGCCGCCGAAGCCGCCCAGCAGGAAGAAGTAGGGCACCCCGCCGATGAAGCCGCCGTTGCGCTCGGCCTCCTCGCACTGCTCCTCGTCGACGACCTGGTCCTGCTCGTCGACGCAGTAGACCCGCTCGGCCTCCTGCTCGTCCTCACCTGCGACGCCACAGGCGGACAGGAAGCCCATCGCCGCCCCGGTCAGGCTGACCGTGCCGATCGCCGCCCGCACCCGGTTGCTCCTCGACGTGCTCACCGTCCGCGCTCCTCACCTGGGCGTCCACCGTGTCCCCGGACCGCACATGCTGTCGGACCCGGCGTCCTGCCGTGCACCCGCCCCCTCGCATCATCCCCAGTTCCGGCCGCGGGTGGCGGGTGCCGCGACGTGGCGGGGGGTAAGCGGGCGGGCATGGACCTCGCAACGCACCGGACCGGCTCCGGCGACCCCCTCGTCCTCGTGCACGGCCTGGGCGGTTCCTGGCGCTCCTGGGACCCGGTGCTCCCCGGCCTGGCCGCGGCGCGGGAGGTGGTGGCCGTGGACCTGCCCGGTTTCGCCGGCGACACCCCACCGCTGGCCGACCCCGGCTTCGGCTCGCTCACCGACGCGGTGGCCGACTGGCTGCGGGCCGAGGGGCTGGCCGACGCCCCGCTGGTCGGCAGCTCGCTGGGCGCCCGGATGGTCCTGGAGCTGTCCCGGCGGGGGCTGGGCGGGGACGCCGTGGCCCTCGACCCCGGCGGGTTCTGGACCGACCGGGAGGCCGCGGTGTTCCTGGCCAGCCTGCGCGCCTCGATCGCGCTGGTCCGCCGGATCCGGCCGGCGCTCCCCACCGTGCTGGGCAACCCGGCCGGGCGGACGGCGCTGCTGGCCCAGTTCTCCGCCCGCCCGTGGGCGCTGGACGGCGAGGTGGTCACCCGTGAGCTCACCGGGTACGCGGACTCGCCGTCCTTCGACGCCGTCCTCACCGACCTCGCCCGCGGGCCCCGACAGCAGGGCGCCCCGGCCGGGTCGCTGCCCGGCCGGCTGACCATCGGGTGGGGACGGCGGGACCGGGTGACCCTGGCCCGCCAGGCCGCGCGGGCGCTGGAGGCCTTCCCCGACGCCGAGCTGCACTGGTTCGACGGGTCCGGTCACTTCCCGATGTGGGACGTGCCCGCGGAGACCGTCGCCCTGGTGCTCGCCGCGACCGCCCGCCGATGAGTTCCCCGGGGATGGCCGGTCTGACCCGTGACGGGACCGGACGGTGGTCCCGCGAACCGAGGAGCTCCCCGTGCGCACCATCTTCGTGAACCTGCCGGTCACCGACCTGGAGCGGGCCACGGCCTTCTACGCCGCGCTGGGCTTCCGCAACGACGCCCGGTTCACCGATGACACGGGCGCCGCGATGGTGATCGAGGAGAACATCCTGGTGATGCTGCTGACCCGGGAGAAGTTCGCCGGGTTCGTGTCGGGCGAGGTCGGCGACCCGACGCGGGCCACCTCGGTGCTCCACGCGATCTCCGCGGCCGACCGGGCGGAGTGCGACGACCTGCTCTCCCGGGCGCTGGCCGCCGGCGGCAAGCCCTTCATGCCCGCCCAGGACCACGGCTTCATGTACGGCACCAGCTTCACCGACCCGGACGGCAACGTCTGGGAGGCGGCCTGGATGGACCCCGCCGCCCTCCAGGCCTGACCCGCGCCCTCCAGGCCTGACCTGCGGACGTCGAGTGGCGAGCTGTGCTCCTCTGCCCCGGGGGCGAGGGGTGCACAGGTCGCCACTCGATGGGACGTCGACGAAAAGGTAGGGGGCACGGGCCGGTTCACCCGCTACATTGCCGGTGTGCCCGCCGCCCGCCCCACCGTCGGCTCGCTGCTGACCCTCGCCGCGGCCGGGGTCTTCGCTATCAACGGCACGGTCTCCACGCTGGCGCTGCAGGCGGGGATCCCGCCGACCAACCTGACCGCGCTGCGCTGCACCGGCGCGGCGATCGCCCTGGTCGTGGGCCTGGCGATCGTCTCCCCGCGGCGGCTGCGGCTGCGCCGGCGGGAGGTCCCGCTGATCGCCGTCCTCGGCGTGGTCGGGATCGCGATGACCCAGTTCCTCTTCTACGTCGCCATCGACGGCCGGCTGCCGGTCGGCATCGCGCTGGTGTTCGAGATGACCGCGCCGGTGTTCATCGCCCTGTACGTGTGGCTGGTCCGCCGCGAGCAGGTGCGCAGCCGGCTGTGGCTGGCGCTGGCCCTCTCCCTCGGCGGCCTCGTGCTGGTCGCCGAGGTGTGGGAGGGCGGCGGCTCGCTGGACCCGGTCGGCGTGGCGGTCGCGCTCACCGCCGCGCTCTGCCTGGCCACCTACTACCTGGTCGGCGAGCGCAGCACCGCCGACCGCGACCCGGTGGCGCTGACTGCCTGGAGCTTCGTGGCGGCCGCGGTGTTCTGGGCGATCGCCGCGCCGTGGTGGCGGTTCGACGCCGGCGTCCTCGGCGAGCGGGTCCCGGTCTCCCTCGGCGACGTGCTGCTGCCGGCCTGGGTGCTGGTCGGCTGGATCGCCGTGCTGGGGGCCGCCGTCCCGTTCTGGCTCTCGCTGGCCGCGCTGCGCCACCTGCCGCCGACCACCGCCGGCATCCTGGCCACGGCCGAGCCGGTGCTGGCCTCCATCGTGGCCTGGCTGTGGGTGGAGCAGGTGCTCACGCCCTGGCAGATCGCCGGTGGCGCCGTCGTCCTGGCCGGGATCGTGCTGGCCCAGACGGCCAGGACGGCGGCCGCGCCCGCCCCGGTGCCGGAGACCGTGCCCAGCTGAGGCGTCAGTGCAGCGGGATCTCCGGCTCGTCGGGGGTACGGGGGCCGGTCAGCCGCCGATCGGCCTCGGTGATCGGGACGTCGTTGATGCTGGCCTCCCGCCGCCGCATCAGCCCGTGCGCGTCGAACTCCCAGTTCTCGTTGCCGTAGCTGCGCCACCACTGCCCGTCGGCGTCGTGCCACTCGTACTGGAACCGGACGGCGATCCGGTCGTCGGTGAACGCCCACAGCGACTTGCGCAGCACGTAGTCCTGCTCGCGGGCCCACTTGGCGGTGAGGAAGGCGACGATCTCGGCCCGGCCGGTGACGAAGGTGTCCCGGTTCCGCCACACCGAGTCCTCGGTGTAGGCCAGCGAGACCCGCTCGGGGTCCCGGCTGTTCCAGGCGTCCTCGGCCGCCTGCACCTTCGCGGCGGCGGTCTCGGCGGTGAACGGGGGCAGCGGCGGGCGATCGGTCACCCGCCCATCCTCGCCCGGTCGGCAGCTCAGAGCGAGGAGAGGTCGTCCGGGACGTCGACGGCCTGGGACCGCAGCGCCTCCAGCGGCACCACCTCCAGGGCGCGGGCGTTGGTCGCGGCCAGCACCACCCCGGCCGGGGTGCCCGCCTGGAGCGCCTGGAGCCAGCGGACGGCGACCATGCACCAGCGGTCGCCGGGGCGCAGCCCGGGGAAGTCGTACTCCGGGCGCGGGGTGACCAGGTCGTTGCCCAGCTCGCGCTGCATCTCCAGGAACTCGGCGGAGACCACGGCGCAGACCGTGTGGCTGCCCAGGTCGGCCGGCCCGGTGCGGCAGGAGCCGTCCCGGGTGAAGCCGGTCATCGGGTCGGTGCCGCATGGCTCCAACGGACCGCCCAGCACGTTGCGTTCCTCGCCGGGGGCGCTCATGGGCCGATCATCGCGCCCCCGGAGCCGGTGTGCCGGGTGGATCGCGTGCTCCTGAGTCGCGCCCGACCGGCTGCACCGGGAGGCTGGGGGCGTGCGAGTACTGGTCACCGGGGCGTCGGGGTTCGTCGGCAGCAGGCTGGCGCCTGCCCTGGAGGAGGCCGGGCACGAGGTCCGGGCGATGACCCGGCATCCGGACACCTACTCCGGTGCCGGCACGCCGGTGCCGGGTGACGTCGGCGACGAGGCGTCGCTGCGCGCCGCGCTGGCCGACTGCGAGGCCGCCTACTACCTGGTCCACTCGCTGGACTCCGCGGACTTCCAGGAGAAGGACGCCGCTGCGGCCCGCGCCTTCGCCCGGGCCGCGGCCGACGCCGGGGTCCGCCGCATCGTCTACCTCGGCGGGCTCGGCAGTGACTCCGACGACCTCTCCGCCCACCTGCGCAGCCGCCGCCAGGTGGAGCGGTTGCTGGGCGAGACGGGCGTGCCGGTCACCGCGCTGCGGGCCGGGATCGTGGTGGGGCACGGCGGGGTCTCCTGGGAGATGACCCGCCAGTTGGTCGCCCACCTGCCGGCGATGGTCACCCCGCGCTGGGTGCACACCCGCACCCAGCCGATCGCGATCGCCGACGTCGTCCGGTACCTGGTCGGGGTGCTGGAGGCACCGGAGGCCGAGGGGCGGGCGTTCGACGTCGGCGGCCCCGAGGTGCTCGAGTACCTGGAGATGCTCACCCGGGTCGCGGAGATCCAGGGCCGCCGGCTGCTGATCGTCCCGGTGCCGCTGCTGAGCCCGAAGCTCTCCTCCTACTGGCTGTCGCTGGTCACCGACGTCGACGTGCAGACCGGCCGGTCGCTGATCGACTCGATGACCAACGAGGTGGTGGTGAAGGACGACTCGATCCGCCGGGTCGTCCCCTTCCAGCCGATGAGCTACGACGAGGCGGTGCTCACCGCGCTGGGTGAACGGGCGCGCGCTCGCCGGGAAGCCCGGGCGGCGACCACGGGACTGGTGGGATGACCCGCACCACGCGGCGGCCGGGCCAGGCGCTGCTGTCCGACGCCCGGCTGGCCCGGCTGCTGCGCCGGGCGCCGTCCTGGCTGGTGGACAAGGTGCCGCGCGACCACCACGAGTCCGACGAGGCCTTCCGCCGCCGCCGCCGGGTGACCGCCGGGGTCTCGCTGGCCGGCGCGGGTCTGCTCGGGGTGTCGCTGTCGCAGAAGCCCAACTCGACGTCGTTCTACGCGCTGACACTGGGCGTGGCCGGCACCTGGGTGGCCGGGGGCCTCGCCTCCGGGCCGCTGCACCTGGGCTGGGTGCAGACCCCGAAGGCCACGTTGCGTCGCCCGCTGCTCACGCCGGTCGTGGCCGGGGCGGCGGCCTTCGCGGGGTTCTACGGCGCCGCGCTCGTGGCCAAGACCATCCCGCCGCTGGACGCCGCGGTGTCCCGGGTGCTGCGGTACGCCCAGCAGGGGTCGCCGCCGCTGGTGCTCACCACCACGCTGGCCAACGGCCTCGCCGAGGAGGTCTTCTTCCGCGGGGCGCTGTACGCGGCGGCCGGCGTCCACCACCCGGTGCTCAAGTCCTCCGCCGTCTACACGCTGGCCACCGTCGCGACCCGCAACCCGGCGCTGGTGCTGGCCTCGGTGCCGATGGGCCTGCTGTTCGCGCTGCAGCGGCGGGTCACCGGCGGCATCCAGGCGCCGATGCTCACCCACGCCACCTGGTCGGTGCTGATGCTGCGGTACCTGCCGCCGCTGTTCGCCGACGAGCCCTCGGTGAACGACCCGCACCCGGCCGAAGAGCTCTGAGCCTGGCCGAGCTGGCAGACCGGAACGGACCGGTCAAACAGGTCGGTCGACGGTCTCGTCGAGGAGCTCGACCGGGTCGCCGAGGGCGATCTCGCCGGGCTGCTCGACCGTGGCGTACATGCCGAGGACCACCGCGCCGTTGTCCGGCAGGTGCGCCACCGGCGTGCTGAGGTCGGTCGCGAGCTCGCCGCGGTGGCGCACGATCGCCTTCAGCGTGCTGAAGTCGACCACTCCGCTGTCGGGGTTCTCGTTGGTCACGACGCAGCGCGGAACGGGACCGACCACCTGGACGGTGACCCCGCCGATCCGCACGCGGCGGCCGGCCCAGGTGTCCTCCTCGTGGACGTCGCAGCCGTCCACCTCCATGAGCATCCGGAACCGGCGGTGGTCCAGCCGCTCCCCGCCGGGGGTGACCCGGCGGAGGTGCTCCAGCGTCGCGGTGGAGATGAGCGTGACCGGGTGGACGTCGACCGCGTCACCGGGCCGGTCGACCGCGACCAGGTGCACCTCCTGCCCGACGAAGTCGCTGAGCGCGGCCGACCACGGTCCCTCGACGAGGTGCCCGTCGACGGCGCGCCCGTAGAAGTCCGTGCGGACCGCCTCGCCGAGCTCGGTCGTCCGGCCCCCCACGGGCGAGCGGTCGGGGAAGAGCAGCCGGAGCTGGTCGTCGCCGGGGTCGAACTCGGCGGTGAGCTGCACGAGCGGGCCGTGCTGCTTGCCGTTGAACAGCCGCCGCCGGGCGTCGACCAGGTGGAAGCGCCGGTTCTCCGGCACCCCGTTCCCGGTGACCGTCACGCTGCGTGGGTCGTGCAAGGCGGTGCCCTTGACCGGGGTGGTCGAGAGTCGGGAGACGAGCGGCATGGCCCTCCGTCCGGAGCGGTGCTGGTGCCGGTGCTGTGGACCGTAGCTGGGGTCGGGTGGTCCCGCTGCCGGCTCAGTGCCGATGGGCCGCGCCACCGAACGGGGAGCACCCAAGACCGGGCGGGTTCTGCACACGAGACGGGCCGTGATCGCCGGGCTGGCCGTGTCGGTCTTCCTGACGGTCATGAGAACCCGGCAGGCGCCGCCCGCGAGCCGCCTCATGAGCTCCGTGCTCACCGTGGGTGCGCTCCCGCTCCCGCTCTCGTTGAGCGGAACGGTCCGTCACGCGATGGCGGTGTTGCCTCGGTCACGTAGGGGTGCATCGGCGTGCTCGTTACCCGACAGTAGGGCGCACCGGAACCCGACCCAGGAGGCACCGACGATGACGTCGACCGCCAGCCGCCCCGCCGAGACCGACGACACCTGGCTGCCCGAGCCACCCGTCCTGCGCTCCCCGTGGCACACGCCCGAGCGGGCTGCCCTGATGGAGCAGTCCCGCCGGTTCGCCATGGACGAGGTGCTGCCGGTCGCGAACGAGCTCGATCCGCAGAAGGGCGAGATCCCGCAGCGCCTCCTCGAGCGGCTCGGTGAGCTGGGGTACTTCGGCGTCACCGTCCCCGCGGCCGACGGCGGGCTGGGCCTCGGCGTCTTCGAGTACTGCATGGTCAGCGAGGAGCTGGCGCGGGCGTGGATGAGCGTGGCCAGCATCCTGGCCCGCTCCCAGGGCATGGGGACGGCGGTCGCCGACCCCGACCGCCGCAGTGAACTGCTGCGGCGCAGCGCCGGTGGGTCCTGGATCGGCGCGGTGGCGCTGTCCGAGCCCGAGGCCGGGTCGGACCTGGCGAACGTGCAGACCCGCGCGGTGCGCGACGGCGACGAGTGGGTGGTCACCGGGCGCAAGCGCTGGTGCGGCAACGCCAAGGCCGCCGACTTCATCCAGGTGCTCGTCCGGGTGGCCGACCCGCAGCCCGGGGAGTCCCGCTCCCGCGGCCTGCGGAACCTGCTGCTGGTCAAGGAGCGCGGCTCGTTCCCGCCGGGGCTGTCCGGCTACGCCATCGACAAGGTCGGCTACCACGGCTTCCTGACCTGGGACCTCACCTTCGACGGGGTCCGCATCCCGGCCGCAGACCTGATCGTCGGCCCGGGCGAGGGCGGTGGCTCCGACAGCAGCGGCGACTCCGGCGCCGGCTTCCGCGAGGCGCAGGCCTTCCTGAACACCGCCCGGGTGCACACTGCCGCCCGCGCCGTCGGCCTGGCCCGGGCCGCGGTCGAGGACTGCGTGCTCTACCTGCAGGAGCGCGCCCAGTTCGGCCACCCGATCGGTGACTTCCAGGCGCTGCGCTTCACGCTGGCCGACATGGCCGCCCAGGTGGAACAGGCGCGGGCGTTCTACCGCCAGGTGGCGCACCTGCTCGACGAGGGCGTGCCGTGCGAGAAGGAGGCGGCGATGGTGAAGCTGCAGGCCACCGAGATGGCGGTGCGGGTCACCAACCAGGCCATGCAGCTGCACGGCGGCAACGGCTACACCACCGAGCGGCAGGTGGAGCGGCACTGGCGGGACGCCCGGCTGACCACGATCTTCGAGGGCACCAGCGAGATCCAGAAGCGGATCATCAGCAACACCATGCTGCCGCGCAGCCCGCTGGGCTGACCGGCTGCGGCCGCGCGTGTCGGCGGCGGCGCGGTCGGGCAGGAAGGGGCCGGGGCCGGCGGCGTCGCAGACGCGTCCGCCCGGTGCCCCGACCCGCCCACCTCCTCAGCCACGGGGAGGTCCCGCACCGAACCCGCCTCGTCCCGGTGAAGGAGCTTCCGTGCCCGCGCAGCCCGACCACGACGTCCCGACACCCCCACCGACCGACCCGCCGGCCGGTGGGCAGGCGGGGACGGCGACCGATGCGGGCGTGCCCGCCGGGGTCCGGACCGCCGGCATGTGGTGTGTCTGGACCCTGGCCATCGGCGCCGTCGTCTACTACGCGGTGCAGTTGTCCGTCCTGCTCGGCACCGTGCTGCTCACCTTCCTGGCCGGTCTGCTGCTGACCGCGCTCATGCGGCCGGTCGTCTCCTGGCTGGACCGGAGCCGGCTGCCCCGGCTCGCGGCCACCTGGCTGGTGATGCTGGTCTTCCTCGCCCTGGTGGCCGGGGTCGTCTACTTCCTGCAGCGGCAGGTCGCCGGGGAGTGGGCCAGCCTGCGTCCCACCCTGGCCAGTGGGCTGGAGGAGGTGCGCAGCAGCCTGGCCGACACGTTCGGCCTGTCCTCGGAGCGGATCGACTCGGTCATCGACGGGCTGATCAGCCAGTTGACCTCCGGCGGGACCGGGGGCGACGCATCCGGGCCGGGGATGGTGGTGACCGGCGCCACGACCGCGGCCTCCGTCGCGGCCGCCCTCGTCCTCGCCCTGTTCACCGCCTTCTGGCTGTCCTACGACGGAGCCCGGATCTGGCGGTCGTGCCTCCGGATCGTGCCGGCCGACCGCCGTGCGGCCGCCGACGCCGCCGGGAACGGCGCCTGGAAGACCCTGGGTGGCTACCTGCGGGGCACCACGATCGTGGCGCTGATGGACGCCGCCGGGATCGGCCTGGCGCTGGTGCTCATCGGCGTCCCGCTGCCCTTCGCCCTGGCCCTGCTCACCTTCCTCGGCGCCTACATCCCGATCGTCGGTGCCTTCGTGGCCGGGCTGGCCGCGGTGGTGGTGGCCTTCGCCTCGGGTGGGCTCACCGACGCGCTGTGGGTGCTCGCTGCGGTGGTCGTGGTCCAGCAGGTCGAGGGCAACCTCCTGCAGCCGCTGATCATGCGGCGGACGGTGTTCCTCCACCCCCTGGGGATCGTCTACGCGCTCACCGTCGGCGGACTGCTGTGGGGGATCGCCGGTGCGATCGTCGCCGTCCCGCTGACCGCCGTCCTCTACGCGGTCGCCGTGGCCCTGGCCGGTCGGCACGGCGAGGAGGACGCCGACCCGCGGCCCCGCGGGCTCCGGCTCCGGTTCGGGCCCGGCGGCGCGTCCCGGCGGGAGGTGTCGGCTGCCGAGGACCGGCCGGTGGGGGACGGCGCAGGCAGCGGAGTAGCTAGCCGCCGGGACGGGGCGGCGGAGGTGTCCGGAAGCTCCTGATGGTCACGGTGGTGCCCTCCGGGCTGGGGACGACGGTGATGTCGGCGAACGCGCTCATCAGCGTCGAGCCGCGCCCGCGGTCCATGCTCGGCACCCGTTCCCGCCACTGCCCGTGGTCGCGCACGGTGATCTCCACGCCGTCCACGGACGCATCGACGGTCACGTCGACGACGGGCTCGGTGGGGTCCTGGGCGTGTTCGACCGCGTTGGTGGCCGCCTCGCAGGCGGCCAGCAGCAGGTCGTAGACCTGGTCCTCGTCCAGCCCGGCGGCGGTGAGCACCCGGCGCAGGGCCCGCCGGAGCCCGGGGATCGCCCGGGGGGTGGCGGGGAACCGCCAGTGCTCACGGAGCACCGATGCGGCCGTCGGTGCCGGGGTCGTGGCCGGCGGCCGGCAGGCCGGCACCAGGGCGCGGACCTCGGCCGGTCCGGCCGGCACGGCCGGCGACGGTGGGAGCGGGAGGGCGGGGACGGGGGCGGTCTCGGTGCGGCCGCGTGCGCCTGCACTGCGCTCGACCGCGACGCGCACCCGGGCGATCAGCTCAGCGGCCTGGAACGGCTTGGCCAGGTAGTCGTCGACCCCGGCGGTGAAGCCCTCGACCGCGGCCTCCTGCCCGGCCCGGGCGGTCAGCATGATCACCGGGATGGCGGAGGTGGCGGGTGCGGCGCGCAGCCGGCGGAGCAGTTCGAAGCCGTCGACGCGCGGCATCATCACGTCGGTGAGGACGACGTCGGGCTGCTGCTCGGCGACGGCCGCCAGCGCCTCCTCGCCGTTGGTGCAGGTGCGCACCCGCCAGATCGGCGCCAGCAGCCGGGTGAGGTAGGTGCGCATGTCGGCGTTGTCGTCGACGACCAGCACCGTGGCGGTGGCGCCTGCGGGGGTGGCAGGCAGCTGGTCGGGGGTCACGTCGGCGATCCAGGAGGCGGCGGTGCCGTGCGCGGCGGCCGAGGGGGCGACCGAGGCCTCCGGGTCGGCGGGGGTGTCGGGGCTGCCGTAGGGGATCGTGACGGTGAAGGTGCTCCCGGCGCCGGGCTCGCTGTCCACCGTCACGGTGCCGCCGTGCAGGCCGACCAGCTCGCGGACCAGGGCCAGTCCGATGCCGGTCCCCTCCCGGTTGCGGGCCAGGGACCCCTGCACTCGGTGGAAGCGGTCGAACACCAGCGGCAGCTCGGCGGCGGGGATGCCGATCCCCGTGTCGGCGACGGTGAGCACCACCGCATCGGCCCCGCCCCGCAGCGTCAGCTCGATCCCGCCGACGAAGGTGTACTTGACCGCGTTGGAGAGCAGGTTGAGCACCACCTTCTCCCACATCCGCGGGTCGACGTGCACCCGGCGGTCCAGCGGGGGGCAGTCGACGGTCAGGCGCAGCCCGGCCCGTTCGGCGGCGGCCCGCAGCACCCCGGCCAGCTCGGCGGTGAAGGCGGCGACGTCGGTCGGCACGCGCACCGCGCCGGCCCGGCCGGCCTCGATGCTGGCGAAGTCCATCAGGTCGTTGACCAGGCGCTGCAGTCGCTGCCCGTTGCGCAGGGCCAGGTCCAGCTGGTCCCGGGCCGCCCGGGGCAGCGCGTCGGAGGTGTCGGCCAGGACGTCGCTGATCGGTCCGAGCAGCAGGGTGAGCGGGGTGCGCAGCTCGTGGCTCACGTCGGAGAAGAACGCCGTCTTCGCCCGGTCGAGCTCGGCCAGCGACTCGGCTCGCCGCCGTTCGGCCTCGAACGCCCGGGCGTTGCCCAGCGTGCTGTTGAACTGCCCGGCGACCAGGTCCAGGAAGGTGCGGTACTCGGCGTCCAGGGCGCGGTTCGGGCTGACCCCGGCGACCAGGACGCCGATCCGCTCCTCGTCCGCGGCGCCGCCCAGCGGCAGCACGACGGCGTCGCGGACCGGGTCCTGCCAGAACCCGCCGACCAGCCCGAGCCCGGCGACCGGTCCGGGCAGCTCGGCGGCGTCGGCGACGGAGGCGGGCAGCCGCTCGGCCGGGCAGCCGACCGTGCCGGCCCGCCGGAGGCCGTCGCCCCCGTCGAAGTAGACCGCCGCGAACGGGACGTCGAGCGGATCGCTGCCCAGGGTGCGGCACAGGCCGGCGAGCACGGCCTGCTCGTCGCCCCGTTCGGCCTCGGTGCAGGAGAGCTCGTGCAGCAGCTGCTGACGCCGTTCGCCGAGCACCTCGTTGGTCACCTCGGTGCAGACGGCGTGCATCCCGGCGACCAGCCCGTCGTCGTCGAACGCCGGGGCGTGGGAGACGGTGAAGTAGGTCTCCTCGCGGTAGCCGGCGCGCTCCAGCAGCAACGGCAGCCAGGACGCCTCGCGGGCGGCCATCGCGTGCTCGACCGGCCCCGACAGGGCGGCCCAGCCCTCGGCCAGGGTGACCCGGATGTCCGCGCCGATCGCCGGGTGCTTCGCGCCGATGAACGGGGCGTAGGCGTCGTTGTAGAACTGCACGTACTCCGGGCCCCAGGTCAGCACCATCGGGAAGCGGGAGGCCAGTACGGTGCGGATGGCGTACCGCAGGCTCGCCGGCCATCGTTCGACCGGGCCCACCGGCGTGGCGGCCCAGTCGTGGGCGGCCATCAGCCGGCCGGCCTCGCCGCCGCCGCTGAAGAGGTCCCGGTTGCCGGCCTGGTCGCGTGCCGACGACGCATCGGGGGCCACGCACACCTCCAGCCAGGACACCAGCACGCCTGCGAGCCCGGGCAGCCGGGCAGGGCTGCGCTCGGAGGCGGTCACCGGTGACGCCACCCGCGACGTGCAACCTACCTCCGGGTGGTCGCCACCGCCTCGGAGGCCAGCTGTGCCCAGCAGGTCGCCCGGCGGGTTGGATGGGGGCGAACCGCCGGGAGAGCCCTGGCGCCGACCCCGAGGAGACCCCCGTGGCAGAGCTGACCCGCCCCGACGTCGAGCCCCCCACCGGGCCCGTCCCGTCCGACCTGGTGATCGAGGACCTGGTGGTCGGTGACGGCCCCGAGGCCACCGCCGGCAGCCTGGTGAGTGCGCACTACGTGGGCGTCACCCACGACGGCGGCGAGCAGTTCGACGCCTCCTGGGACCGCGGCGACCCGTTGGAGTTCCGGATCGGTGTCGGCATGGTCATCCAGGGCTGGGACGAGGGCATCGTCGGCATGAAGGTCGGCGGCCGCCGCCGGCTGACCATCCCGCCGCACAAGGCCTACGGCGAGCGCGGCGCCGGCGGCGTCATCAAGCCCGGCGCCACCCTGGTCTTCGTCGTCGACCTCGTCGGCGTCCGCTGACCCCAGCGGCAGGCCTCCTCCCGGCGGCCCGCCGGGAGGAGGCGTTCCCTCAGGAGGCCTGCGGGCTGTAGAACTCGCGCGGGTCGGCAGCCAGTGCGGCCTTGACGCCCCGGCTCCAGTCGTCGACCAGCACCTCCCAGTCGCCGGCCTGGACGCCGTCGAGCGCAGCCCGGACGACGTCGGCCGGGTCGCTCATCGGGCCGGTGTAGCCGGCCATCATGTCGGTGTCGGCGGCTCCCAGCACGACCCCGGTGACCGAGGTGCCCTGCTCGGCGAGCTCGATCCTGACGCCGTTGGTCAGGCTCCACTCCGCGGCCTTGGCGGCGCTGTAGGCGTTGGCGCCAGCGGTGGAGAACCAGGAGAGCGCCGAGAGCACGTTGGCGATCGCGCCCCCGCCGTTGCGGGCGAGCACCGGAGCGAACGCCCGGATGACGCCCAGCGTGCCGAAGAAGTGCGTCTCCATCTCCAGCCGGACGTCGGCCAGGTCACCGGTGACGAGGTCGGCCCGGGTCGTGAGGCCTGCGTTGTTGACCAGCAGCGTGACGTCGCCGGCGGCTGCGGCGGCGGCGGCGATCGACTCCGGGTCGGTGACGTCCAGCCGCAGCACCTGCACGCCGGGGACGTCGACGAGCTCGGGGCGGCGGGAGGTCGCGTAGACCTTCGTGGCCCCGCGCTCGAGCAGCTGCTGGGCGAAGTGACGACCGAGGCCGCGGTTGGCGCCGGTGACGAGGGCGACCGATCCGGTGATGTCCATGACGTTCTCCTTGCGTTCGGGGTGACGTGTCGACGACGCTAGGACCTGACGTTGACGTCAGAGGCAAGGGTGATCTGGGCCACCGGGAGGACCTGTGCGGATCGGTGAGGTCGCTGCGGCGGCCGGTGTGAGCGTGCGGGCGCTGCGCTACTACGAGGAGCAGGGGCTGCTGGAGGCCGAGCGCAGCCCCAGCGGTCAGCGCCGGTACCCGGCGAGCGCCGTGGACCGGGTGCACTTCATCCAGCAGCTCTACGCCGCCGGGCTGACCAGCAAGGACGTCCTCGAGCTGCTGCCGTGCGTGCACACCGGCCGCGCCACGCCGGCGATGATGGCCCGGCTGGTCGAGCAGCGGGACGGCATCGACCGGCAGATCGCCGACCTCACCCGGGCCCGTGCGCGGCTGGCCGAGATCATCCGCATCGGCCACGAGCACGTGCCGGCGGTCGAGGCCGCCTCCTGACCCTGCGGCGATGAGTTCTCGGCCGCGCGGGAGTCCTCCCCGGCATGACCACCGCAGCGCAGCCCACTCAGCCGCTCGACGCCCGCTTCTCCTGCGTCATCGCCAAGGACGGCGCCTTCCCCACCTACCTGGAGCTCGCCGACTCGGCCGAGGTGCTGGGCACCCGACGGGCGGTGCGCGTCGCCGGGACGCTGGACGGCCACCCGTTCGCCGCCACCCTGATGCCCTCGGGTCGGGGGCCGCACTGGTTGCCGCTGAAGAAGGCGCTCTGCGCCCAGATCGGCAAGAGCGAGGCCGGCGCACCGGTGCAGGTCCACCTGGCGGAGCGCGCCGGCTGACCTGGCGGAATGCCGGGGGTGGGCGGGAGGTTGGGCGGGTCATGCAGGTCGAGGTGTGGTCCGACGTCGTGTGCCCGTGGTGCTACATCGGCAAGCGCAAGCTGGAGACGGCGCTCTCCCGCTTCCCGCACGCCGACCAGGTCGAGGTGGTCTGGCGCTCCTTCCAGCTCGACCCGAGCGTGCCCGAGGGGCACACCGAGCCGACGCTGCCGGCGCTGGCGGCCAAGTACGGCCGCAGCGTCGAGGAGATGGCCGGCCAGATGCGCCGCGTCGAGGAGGTCGCCGCCGCCGAGGGGCTGGACTACGACCTCCTCCAGGGGGTCAGCGGCAACACGCTCCTCGCCCACCAGCTCCTCCACCTCGCCGCCGAGCGGGGCCTGGGCGGGGCGATGAAGGAGCGGCTGCTGCACGCGCACTTCACCGAGCGCCGCTCGGTGTTCGACGTGGACGCGCTGGTGCCTCTCGCCGTCGAGGTGGGGCTGGACGAGCCCGAGGTGCGCGCCGCGCTGGCCGACCACCGGTACCTGCCCGCCGTCCACGCCGACATCGAGACCGCCCGGGCACTCGGCGCGACCGGCGTCCCCTTCTTCGTCGTCGACCGCGCCTACGGCGCCTCTGGGGCGCAGCCGGCCGAGACGCTCCTGCAACTGCTCGAGCGGGCCTGGGCCGACACCCACCCGCTCACCACCGTTCCGGCCGCCGAGGGCTGCGCGGACGGCAGCTGCGCCGTCTAGGTCGCTCTGCACGCGTTCCGGCCACTTCGCACGTGTCGCAGCACGTGCAGAGTGGGGGAAGCGCGTGCAGAGCGCTGCTCAGCCCAGCAGGCGGGGAGCGCGTTCCAGGGCCTTGCGGGCACCGCCGGCGAGCCGGCGGACGACGTCGGTCGCCGACTCCTCGGTGGTCACCAGCCCGACCGACTCCCCGGCGTAGACCGGGGCGTGGTCCAGGTCGCCCTCCTCCCGGGCCCGCCGGACCAGGTCGGCCGCCGCGGTGTCGCCGCGCAGCTCGGTCTCCCGGCCGTGCCAGAGCTGGGTGAACTCGTTGGCCAGTGCCCGCCCGGGCCAGCGCGCCGGCCAGGGCAGACCCTGGGCGACGTCGAAGGCGCTGGTCAGCACGGTGTCGTCACCCCCGGCGGCCCGGACGCGCGCCCGGGCGGCCGGGGTGTTGGCCGCCTCGGTGCAGGACAGGAACGGGGTGCCGATCCAGGCCCCGGCGGCGCCGGCGATGAGGACGGCGGCCAGGCCGGCACCGGTCGCCACCCCGCCGGCGGCGAGCACCGGCCGGTCGGTCGCGGCCAGCACCTCCTGCAGCAGCGGCAGGGTGGCCCGCTGCCCGGTGTGCCCGCCGGCCTCGGTGCCCTGTGCCACGATCACGTCGGCCCCGGCCTCCAGGGCGCGGTCCAGGTCGGCGCGTGAGTTCACCGCGGTGGCCACCGCGATCCCGGCGTCGTGCAGCGGCCCGACGAAGGGCGCTGGGTCTCCGAAGGAGACCGAGACCAGCGCCGGCTCGGTGGCGATCGCCGCGGCCAGCAGCTCGGGGCGCTGCTCCAGGGCCCAGGCCATCAGGCCGACGCCGAAGGAGACGTCGGCCTCCGCGGGCAGCCGCGCCTGCTCGGCGAGCCACTCCACCGGGGTGTCCGAGCCGACGCCGATCATGCCGAGCCCGCCGCCCAGGGAGACGGCCCGGGCGAGCTCACCGCCGGCCACCCCGGCCATCGGTGCACCGAAGACGGGGACGTCGAGGTCGAACCATCGGGTCAGCGGGGTCTTGATCACCGGCCCATCGTCGTCCCTCGGCTCGGCGAGCGCAGCGGCGGTCAGCGGCGGGTGACGTCGGCGGTGAAGGCCTGTAGCCGCTTGTGCAGTCCCACGACCTGCTCCTCGACCGCGAGGGCCTGCAGTTCCTCGTCCAGGTGCAGCGCCGACGGCGGGACGGCGGTCACCCGGCTCGTGCAGTCCAGGTCGGCGCAGATGTAGGTGCCCACGGTGTTGCCGTTGCGCCCGGCCGCGCCGACCCGCCGGGCGGTGAACAGCGAGACGTCGGCGGCCGACTGCACCGAGTGGCACAGCAGGCACATCGCCGAGCGGCGGCTGGACATCTTGGTGTCCGCGGCGCGCAGGGCGATGCCGATCGGGTCGCCGTCCCGCTCGTGCACCAGGTAGCCGCGCAGCTCCGCCTTCGCGTCCCGCCACCCGAGCACGTCCAGCGACGCCCAGTCCAGCTCGGCGAGGTCACGGGGCGGCGTGAGGGCGGCGGCCTCGCTCCGGGAGCAGTTGACCATCGAGCGGCGGATGGCCGCCTCGGTCAGGGCGTGCACGGGAGACCTCCAGGGGCGTCGGGACGGGACGGCCGCAGAGGTTACGTACCGCGCCCGCCCCGTCGCACCCGGATTTCCCGGCTCTGCCACCACCAAAATGGCCATTTTGGTGGGCTCGGGCGTGTCAGGTGGTGGCTGGGCCGCCGTGCTCGGTGCCGGCCAGCGTGCGGAGCAGCTCGTGGGCGCGCTCGGCGCGCTGAGAGTCCTGCTCCATCACCTCGCGGAAGAACGAGGCGACGTCGTCCAGGTTGGCGTTCTCGGCGTCCCGGACGTACTGGCCGTAGTCGTGCCCGGCCTTGAGGGAGTGGTACTGGACGGAGATCAGGTCGAACGTGACGTCGGCGAAGCCGGTCTCACCGGTGGCCATGGGTCCTCCTCAGGAGTGCGCATGGGGCCGTTGCTGAGCCTCGGATCTGACGTCGTCGCGCTACCCCGTCCGAGGGCGGATGACACGCGGGCCGGACCGTTCCGTCTCAGGTCTGGTCGTTGGTCGGCGCCTCGCCCACCGCGCCGGCGAAGCCGCCGGTCATGTCACCGCCGCCGGCCTCGTCGGCCTCGGTGCGGGACGAGGCGAGCTCGTCCTCGCCGGTCGAGACCTGGTCGTCCTCGGTGGAGGCGAGGTCCTCGCCCTCGCCGAGGGCGCCGGGGTCGGCCTGCAGCGTGCGCGGGTCGTTGAGGGGGTCGGGGACGTCGGGGTCGGTGACGGTCATGACCCGACCGTGCCCCGGTCGCGCACGGTCCGAACGTGCGTAACTGGACAGTTAAGTAACTTACCTGTTACACCTTCCGCGTGGAGGCGCTCGCGGCCCTGGCCGACCCGACCCGGCGGCGGATCGTCGCCCTGCTCGCCGCCGGTGAGCAGGGCGCCGGCGAGCTGGCCGATCAGTTCCCGGTCAGCCGTCCGGCGATCAGCCGGCACCTGCGGGTGCTCCGCGAGGCCGGGCTGGTGCAGGTCCGGGCCGAGGGGCAGCGCCGGGTGTACGCGCTGGACCCGCGGCCGCTGTCGGAGCTCGACGCCTGGCTGGCCCCCTACCGGCGGCTGTGGGCGCAGCGGCTGGACGCGCTGGACACCGAGATGGCCCGCGGGCGGCGGGCCCGAACGCAGGAGGACGGTCGATGACGACACCGGACGAGCGGATGGGGCAGGTCACCGAGCTGCCCGAAGGGGTGCGGCTGCAGTTCCGCCGCAGCTGGCCCGACCCGATCGACGACGTCTGGGCGGCGCTCACCGAGCCCGACCGGCTGGCCCGCTGGATCGGAACCTATGAGGGGGAGCGCCGCGCCGGCGGCGCGGGCACCTTCACCATGACGCACGAGGAGACGCCGATCGGCGAGCCGATGCGGATCGTGGAGTGCGCGGCGCCGCACCGGCTGGTGGTCGACTGGGACACCGAGGAGGGCTGGCGGGCCGAACTGGACCTGACCGCCCAGGACGGCGAGACGGTGCTGCTGTTCACCCAGCTGTTCGCCCCGGGCACCCAGGTCACCGACTACGTGCTCGGCTGGCACTGGTACCTGGACAAGTTCGATGCCGAGGTGGGCGGCCGCCCGTCGCCCGGGTCCTGGGACGACTTCCTCGCCGCCACCGGCCCGGCCTACGGGCGCTCGCCGCAGGCCTGAGCCGGCCGGCCGACCGTGGAGCCGGGGTGCGCCGCGGCTCCACGGTCGAGCGGGTGGCTCAGCCCCGACGGGTCGGGGCCGGCTCCTGCACCCGGACCGGGTCGGGGCCGGTCCACGGGCCCAGTCGGCCGAGCAGGCGGTCGCGGGAGGCCAGCCGCGGGCCGGCCTGCACCGGGTAGGCGTCGTAGGAGCTGGTCAGCGCCCGGGCGGCGTGCAGGGCGAAGTTCGCGTCGTCCTGCGCCTCCCGGGCGACGGCGACCAGGTCGGCCTGGCCGGTGGCGACGACGGCGTCGGCCTGCTGCGGGTCGACGACCAGGCCCACGGCCATGGTCGGGATGCCGACCTGCTCCTTGATCGCGGCGGCGAACGGCACCTGGTAGCCGTAGCCGATCGGGTGCTCCCAGCCGGTGCCGATGCCCCCGCCGGAGACGTCGATCGCGTCGACGCCGAGGGCCTTGAGCTCCCGGCAGAAGGCGATCGTGTCGGCCAGCGTCGTCCCCTCGCGGGTCGCGTCGACGGCGGAGACCCGGACCATCAGCGGCAGGTCGGCCGGCCAGACGGCGCGCACGGCCTCGACCACCTCGAGCGGGAACCGCATCCGGTTCTCCAGCGACCCGCCATAGGCGTCGGTGCGGGTGTTGGTCAGCGGGGAGAGGAACTCGTTGAGCAGGTAGCCGTGCGCGGTGTGCACCTCGGCCACCTGGAACCCGGCGGTCAGCGCCCGGCGGGCGGCGGCGACGAACGCCTCGCGCACACCGGGCAGCTCCTCGGTCGTGAGCGCACGGGGGGCCGGCCAGCCCTCGCCCATCGGCACGCCGCTCGGGGAGACCGGGGTCCACGGGACGTCGCCGGGGCGGGCGTTCTCCGCGGTCACCGGGCCGTCGCCGTCCCACGGGCGCAGGGTGCTGCCCTTGCCGCCGGCGTGCGCCAGCTGGATGGCCGCGACGCTGCCGTGCTCGCGCAGGAAGGCGGCCACCCGGGCCAGGCCGGGCACCTGCTCGTCGTTCCACAGGCCGACGTCCCCGGGGCTGATCCGGCCGTCGGCCGTCACCCCGGTCGCCTCCACCATCACCAGGCCGAAGCCGCCGAGGGCGAAGCGGCCCAGGTGCACCAGGTGGTAGTCGCCGACCACCCCGTCAGAGACGCAGTACTGGCACATCGGAGCCACCGCGAGGCGGTTGGGGAGGGTGACCCCGCGCAGGGTCAGGGGCTGCAGGAGCTGAGGGGTGCTCACGACCGCCGACAACCCGCGAGGGGCCCGATGGCATCCCGAGGGGAGGTACGTCACACTTCAGGTAGACGTTCTAGACGTACGCCCGGCAGGCGGTAGCCTGGCCCGATCCCCCGGCCCCAGCGTCGCGGCCGGGGGGCCGACACAGCGCCAGCGCCGGTGCGACACCCCGCCGGCGGCACCCGAAGGAGGAGACGCCGTGACTTCCGTGGCCATCCCAGGTCTCGAGAACGCCCCCACCACGCACGCCCGACTCCTCGCCTGGGTGCAGGAGATGGCCGAGCTGGCCCAGCCCGACCAGGTGGTGTGGGTCGACGGCTCCGACGAGGAGTGGGAGCGGCTCACCACCCGGCTCGTGGACGCCGGCACCTTCACCCGGCTGGCGAAGAAGCCCAACTCCTTCCACTGCGCCTCCGACCCCAGTGACGTCGCCCGGGTCGAGGACCGCACCTTCATCTGCTCGGTCGACGAGGCCGACGCCGGTCCCACCAACAACTGGATGGACCCGGCCGAGATGAAGGCCGTCATGACCGAGCTGTACCGGGGGTGCATGCGCGGCCGGACGATGTACGTCATCCCGTTCTGCATGGGCCCGGTCGAGGCCGAGAACCCCATGTTCGGCGTCGAGCTCACCGACTCCGAGTACGTCGTGGTCTCGATGCGGGTCATGGCCCGGATCGGCAGCCGGGTGCTCGAGGCGATGGGGTCCGACCGGCCGTTCGTGCCGGCGATGCACTCCCTCGGCGCTCCGCTGGAGGCCGGCCAGAACGACGTCCCCTGGCCGTGCAGCGACACCAAGTACATCGTGCACTTCCCCGAGGAGCGGGCCATCTGGTCCTACGGCTCCGGCTACGGCGGCAACGCCCTGCTGGGCAAGAAGTGCTACTCGCTGCGCATCGCCTCGGTCATGGCCCGGGACGACGGCTGGCTCGCCGAGCACATGCTGATCCTCAAGCTCACCAGCCCGCGGCAGAAGACGTACTACGTCGCCGCGGCCTTCCCGTCGGCCTGTGGCAAGACGAACCTGGCGATGCTCGAGCCGACCATCCCCGGCTGGAAGGTCGAGACCCTCGGCGACGACATCGCCTGGATGCGCTTCGGCGAGGACGGCCGGCTCTACGCCCTCAACCCCGAGTACGGCCTCTTCGGCGTCGCCCCGGGCACCGGCTGGGACACCAACCCCAATGCCATGCGCACCATCGACCAGGGCAACTCGGTGTTCACCAACGTCGCACTGACCGACGACGGCGACATCTGGTGGGAGGGGATGACCGACGACGCCCCCGCCCACCTGACCGACTGGAAGGGCCGGGACTGGACGCCGGAGTCCGACGAGCCCTCCAGCCACCCGAACAGCCGTTTCTGCACCCCGATCACCCAGTGCCCGATCCTGGCGCCGGAGTACGAGGACCCGAAGGGCGTGCCGATCTCGGCGATCCTCTTCGGTGGACGCCGCAAGACCACGATCCCGCTGGTCAGCGAGGCCCGGGACTGGAACCACGGCGTGTTCATGGGCGCGACGCTCTCCTCGGAGACCACCGCGGCGGCCACCGGTGCCGTCGGCGTCGTCCGCCGCGACCCCTTCGCCATGCTGCCGTTCATCGGCTACAACGCCGGTGACTACTTCCAGCACTGGGTCGACACCGGCAAGCAGCACGACGCCAGCAAGCTGCCGCGGATCTTCTACGTGAACTGGTTCCGCCGGGACGACGACGGCGGCTTCCTGTGGCCCGGGTTCGGGGAGAACAGCCGCGTGCTCAAGTGGGTCGTCGAGCGCCTCGAGGGCACCGCGGCCGCCGAGGAGACCCCGGTCGGGCACGTGCCGACGCCGGACTCGCTCGACGTCTCGGGTCTGGGCATGACCCGTGAGCAGGTCGAGCAGGCGCTGCGCGTGGACAAGCAGGAGTGGCAGGCCGAGGTCCCGCAGATCACCGAGTGGTTCGAGAAGTTCGGCGAGAAGCTGCCCAGCACCATGTGGGACGAGCTGGAGATCCTCAAGAGCCGTCTCGCCTGAGCCGGTAGCACCGGCCACAGACCGGGTCGGCCGTCGCGGTGGCCGACCCCCGGGACGAGGTC
This sequence comes from Modestobacter sp. VKM Ac-2977, assembly GCF_026968045.1. GTDB lineage: Bacteria > Actinomycetota > Actinomycetes > Mycobacteriales > Geodermatophilaceae > Modestobacter. Next base: position 511,823 of record NZ_JAPVBQ010000003.1, read on the forward strand.
CCGCTCACCGACAGCGTCGTCGGGGGCGGGACCTCGTCGCGTCCGGGATCCCGGCCGGCGACGCTCCGTGCCCGTGCCGCGGGGGGCAGCGCCGTCGGGTTAGCGTGGCGGGGGCGTGCCCATCCCCGTGACGGAGGCCAGTCCGCTCGTGCCCAACCCCTACCTGCACGTGCTGCGGACTCCGCACGCCCTGCCGATGGTGCTGGCCGCGTTCATCGGCCGGCTGCCGCTGTCGATGATCGGCCTGGGCAGCGTGCTGCTCGTCCAGTCCGAGACGGGCTCCTACGGCCTGGGCGGTGCGGTGGCCGCCGTCGGCGCGATCGCCACCGCGATCGCCGGGCCGGTGATCGGCCGGCTGGCCGACACCCACGCCCAGCGGCGGGTGCTGTTGGGCGTGCTGGCGATCTTCGTCGTCTCGGGGGTGGCCTTCCTCTGGTCGGTGCGCGGCGGCTGGCCGCTGTGGACGGTGTTCCTCTCCGCCGCCGCCGCCGGGGCGAGCATCCCGCCGGTCTCCTCGATGATCCGGGTGCGCTGGACCCACCTGCTCCGCGGCACCCCGCGGCTGCCCACCGCCCTGGCGATGGAGTCGGTGGTCGACGAGTTCGTGTTCATCGTCGGGCCGGTGCTGGTCACCTTCCTGTCCACCACCGGGCACACCACCTCCGGCGTCGTCACCGCGTTCACGCTGGCCGCCGTCGGCAGCCTGTTGTTCGCCGCGCAGGGGCACACCGAACCGCCCCCGGCCGCGCACGGGCACCGGCGCGGGGCGTCGGCGATCCGGGTGCGGGGGCTGCGGGTGCTGTTCGTGGTGGGGGCCGCGGTCGGCGCCATCCTCGGCGCCCTGGAGATCGGCCTGGTCGCCTTCGCCGACGAGGTCGGTCAGCGCTCGCTGTCCGGTCTGCTCATCGCCGGCCTGGCCGCCGGCTCGATGTTCGCCGGCATCGGCTGGGGCGTCGTGCACTGGAAGGTGCGGCTGCGGCACCGGTTGGTCGCCGCCCTCGTCGTCCTGACCGTGCTGACCGTGCCGCTGGTGCTGGTCACCAGCTACTGGCTGATGCTGCCGCTCGTGGTGGTCGCCGGCGTCGCCGTCTCGCCGTCGTTGATCAGCGCCTTCACCCTGGCCGAGGTGCTGGTGCCCCGCTCCGCGGTCACCGAGGCGTTCACCTGGATCGGCACGGCCCTCGCCCTCGGGGTGGCGATCGGGGCGTCGGCCGCGGGGAAGATCGTGGACACGGTCGGTGCCAACGCCAGCTTCCTGGTCGCCACGGTGGCGGCGGGGCTGGCGGCGGTGGTGGTCGCCCTGTGGCAGCGGACCCTGCACGTGCCGGCCGAGCACGCCGCCTCCCCGGCGCTGGCCCACTGAGGGAGGACACCCCGCGGGAGCTCGGGGCGGGACCCTGGAGGGGGCCGGAAGAGCCTGCTGCTGCGATGCTCCGCGGATGACCTCCCCCCGCCCCGCCGCCGGTGGTGGGCGACTGCTCGGGGTCGCCCCGGAGCGGCTGGACCGCTGGCTGGACGGCGTCGCCCAGCGGCACGGCGCGTTCACCGACGTCCGGGCCGACGAGGCGGGCGTGCTCACGGTGACCTGCCAGGACACCACCACGGTGCGGCTGACCGCCCCCTACGGCTGGACGCCCGGCCCCGTGCCGCTGACCGCCTTCAGCGCCGCGGCCAAGGTGCCGCAGCGCACCGCCGTCCTGCTGGTCCGGCGCGGCCGCTGGGCGGTCGGGGTGTTCGACGGCGCGGAGCTCGTCGTCTCCAAGGTCGACGCCCGCCAGGTGCAGGGCCGCACCGCCGCCGGCGGGTGGTCGCAGCAGCGGTTCGCCCGGCGGCGCGGGCACCAGACAGACGCCGTCGTCAGCCATGCCGCCGACACCGCCGCCCGGGTGCTGCTGCCGCACGCCGGCACGCTCGCCGGGCTGGCCCCGGGCGGGGACAAGGGCCTGGCTGCGGAGGTGCTCACCGACCCGCGGCTCCGGCCCTTGGCCGATCTCCCGCGCCTGCCCGCCCTGGAGGTCGGCGAGCCGACCAAGGCCGTGCTGCTCGAGACCCCGGCCCAGTTCCGGGCCGTCCGGGTGCACATCGTGGAGCCCACCGACCGGGGGTGAGAGGGGCCAAAGTCGCGACTTTGGCCCCTCAGCTGGTGTGGTGGGTCTCCTGCAGGCGGTAGACCGGGGTCGGGATGCCCACCTGCCGGGCCTTGAGCTGCAGCGCCAGGTAGAGCGAGTAGTGCCGGGACTGGTGCAGGTTGCCGCCGTGGAACCACAGCGCCTCCTGCTGGGTGGGCTTCCACATGTTCCGCTGCTCGCCCTCCCACGGCCCCGGGTCCTTGGTGGTGTCCGAGCCCAGCCCCCACACCTTGCCCACCCGGTCGGCGACCTCCTGGCTGATCAGGTCGGCCGCCCAGCCGTTCATCGAGCCGTACCCGGTCGCGTAGACGACCAGGTCGGCCGGCAGCTGCGTGCCGTCGGCCAGCACGACCGAGTCCTCGGTCAGGTGGTCGACCTGGCCCTGGACCAGCCGGACGTCGCCGTTCGCGACGAGGTCTGCGGCGCCCACGTCGATGTAGTAGCCCGAGCCGCGGCGCAGGTACTTCATGAACAGGCCCGAGCCGTCCTCGCCCCAGTCGTGGTCGAACCCGGCCGCCTCGAGCCGCTGGTAGAAGTCGGCGTCCCGCTCCCGCATCTGGTCGTACAGCGGGATCTGGAACTCGTGCATGATCCGGTAGGGCAGCGAGGCGAACGTCAGGTCCGCCTTCTCCGTCGTCATGCCGCCGGCCACGGCCTCCTCGGAGTACAGCGCGCCCAGCCCGATCTCCATCAACGAGTCCGACCGGACGATGTGGGTCGAGGAGCGCTGGACCATGGTGACGTCGGCGCCGCTCTCCCAGAGCGCCCCGCAGATGTCGAAGGCCGAGTTGTTCGAGCCGATGACCACGCACTTCTTGCCGCGGTAGGCGTCCGGGCCCGGGTGGGCCGAGGAGTGGTGCTGGTCGCCGCGGAAGACGTCCTGTCCGGGCAGCACCGGGACGTTGGGCTTCCCCGACATCCCCGTGGCCAGCACCAGCTGCTTCGGGCGCAGCACCACCGGCACGCCGTCCCGCTCGACGGTGACCGTCCACTCGGCGGTCTTCTCGTCGTAGGCGGCGCTGATCGCCCGGGTGTTCGCCCAGTAGTCCAGCTCCATCACCCGGGTGTAGGACTCCAGCCAGTCGGCGATCTTGTCCTTGGGGGCGAAGACCGGCCAGTTGTCCGGGAACGGGATGTAGGGCAGGTGGTCGTACCAGACCGGGTCGTGCAGGCACAGCGACTTGTAGCGACTGCGCCACTGGTCACCCGGGCGCGGGTGCTTGTCGATCACGATCGTCGGGACGTCGAGCTGGCGGAGCCTGGCCCCGAGGGCGATGCCGCCCTGCCCGCCGCCCACGACCAGCACGACGGGCTGGGTCTCGTACCCGAGCTCGCGGGCCTCCCGATCGCGGCGGTCGCGCCAGGTCTCCCGGTCCCGGTGCACACCGTGCTCGGCGCCCATCGGCCGCCGGTCCCGCACCGGCTCCTCGTGCCCGGTCAGCTCGTACAGCGTGGTCAGCAGGGTCCAGGCCCTGCCGTCCTGCAGCCGCAGGTGCCCGCGGCCGCGGCCGACCGCCGTCTCGAAGGCGATCCACGCCTCGTCGACGCCGTCGGCGCCGGTGGCCGGTTCGGTGGCCCGGAAGCCCTGCGGGTCGGTGCGGTCGAGCGTGGCCTGGAGCAGGTCCCGGACGCCGTCGTGCCCCTCGACCGTGGTGATGTTCCAGCTGAAGGCGACCAGGTCACGCCAGAAGCAGGTGGGGGCGAAGAGCTCGGCCACCCGGTCGACGTCCCGGGCGGTCAGGGCCGACTGGAACTCCGCCAGCCAGGCCCCGACCCGGCTGCCCGGCTCGTCGGTGTCGGTGGTCGTGGTGTCGGTCGGGTCCAGGGTCTGGGTCACCGCGCGGCTCCTGCGTCGTCGGAGGAGTGGCCGCCGCGACCGGCGTCCGGGTGCAGCTGACCACCCCCGGGACGCCCGACGAGAGAGCGCCGCCGAACCCGGCTTGGCGGCCGTCGAGCGCCGCCACCCGCCGTATGACTCAAGTCACACGGGGTGACCCCGGAGGGGCCGAAGTCGCGACTTCGGCCCCTCGAGTTCAGGGCTGCAGGACCAGCCGGATCGGGTTGCCCTCCTTGCGCGACAGCCGGTCGACCGCGGTCGCCGCCTCGCTGAGCGGCAGGGTGTCGCTGACCGAGCGGGCGAAGTCGATCCGGTGGTGCCGGACGAGCTGCACCAGTTCGAGCACGTGCTCGGGCATCGACCCGTAGTGGCCCAGCACCCTCTGCCCGAAGTAGCTGAACGCCGTCCCGTCCTCGATCGTCAGCGGCTGCCTGGTCAGACCGACCAGTACGAGCGCGCCACCGGCGCCGAGTGCCCGCACCGCCTGCTGGCGCACCGCGGCGACGCCGGCGAAGTCGAAGGCGAACGCCAGCCCGGCGCCGCCGGTGGCCGCGCGCACCTGGCCGACCAGGTCGTCGTCGGCCGGGTCCAGCGCCAGGTCCGCACCGAACTGCAGCGCGCGTTCCCGGGCGGCCGGCACCGGGTCGACGGCGATGATCGGCGCCGCACCGGCCAGCCGGAGCAGCTGCACACCGTGCGCCCCCAGCCCGCCGATGCCCCAGACGCCGACTGGCTGGGCCGGCCGGACCCCGGCGGTGGCGGTGATCGCCGCCCACGGGGTGGAGACCGCGTCGGGCACGATGCAGGCCTGCTCGAGCGGCAGGTCGTCGGGGACGGCGACCAGCGTGTCGGCCCGGGCGACGGCGTACTGCGCCCACCCGCCGTCGTAGTCGACGCCGCGGGTGTGCACGACGCCGTGCCGCTCTTCCCCGGCCTGCAGCAGGACCCGCTGGTCGTCGGCCCAGCCGGTCACGCCGGCGCCCAGCGCCGCGACGGTGCCGGCCACCTCGTGGCCCAGGGTCACGGTGTCCCCGCGGAGGAACAGCGGGGTCAGCTCGCCCTCGATCAGGTGCACGTCGGACAGGCACACGCCGGCGGCGCGCACCCGGACGAGCACCTCACCGGGGCCCGGCGTCGGCACGGGCACCTCGGTGACGGCGAAGTCGCGGGTCCGGACGTTCAGCCGTCCGGCGAGCATGGAGTCAGGGATCGTCTCGGGCACCACCTCACCTTGCCCCTGGCCGTGCAGGTGCGCCGTCCGGGGGTAGGGGAGCGCGGTGTCTCCTTCCTCACGCGCGGCGGACGGCCGCCTCGACAGTCGCCCCGACCAACCGACCGGCACCGCCCCCGGTCCGGGGGTCACCCGGCTCGCCCTCGGGCCCGGGGCCGAGGCGCTGCTCGCCGTCCCGTCCGGCGACCCGCGGCCGCGCCCCCTGCTGGTGTTCTTCCACGGTGCCGGGGGGACGGCGGAACAGTCGCTTGCCGCCGTCGGGGAGCTGGTCACCGCCCGCGACGTGCTGGTGCTCGCCCCGACCTCGGCCGGCAGCACGTGGGACCTGATCGACGGTGGCCTGGGCCGGGACGTCGCCGTCCTGGACGCGGCGCTCGCGCAGGTCTTCGCCAGCTGCCCGGTCAGCCAGGTGGCGATGTCGGGCTTCTCCGACGGCGGTTCGTACGCGCTGTCGCTGGGGGTCGCCAACGGCGACCTGGCCGCCACCGTGCTGGCGTTCTCCCCGGGCTTCGTCTCCTCACCCGGCCGGTACGGCCGGGCGAGGTTCTGGCTGAGCCACGGCACCGACGACCCGGTCCTACCGGTGGACCGGTGCGGACGTCGGGTGTCGGCCGAGCTGCTGGCCGACGGCTACGACGTGACCTACGAGGAGTTCGCCGGTGGTCACGTGATCACCCCGGAGCTGGTGGCCGCCGGGCTGGACTGGTGGCTCGGCGCCCCGGCCGGCTGACCGGCCGGGGCGGCGGCTCAGTCGCGCGGCGTGTCGGTGGTGGTCAGATCGACCTCTTCGTGCCGCAGCTGCTCGGTGACCGACGACTGCTCGGTCTCCCACGTCGTGGTCAACCGCACCCGCTCGGCCGGCACCCGCTCCAGGGAGACCCGCGGCTCCTCGGCGTACAGGGTGACCCAGCCGGTGCTGCGGGAGGGCTGCCGTTCGCCTGTCGCCGCCCGGCCCGGCTCGCGATCGCCGTGCGCGAGTGGCAGGTGCTCGATCCGGGCGCGCTGCCGGGTGATCGTCACCGGCACCAGCACCTCCTCGCTGACCTCCTCGATGCGGAGCACGGCCCGGGTCCAGGGCTCGACCACGGTCGTGACGTCGAGCTGCTCCTCGGCGAGGGTGATCGTGCCGTCGCCGTCCCGGACGGTGCCGTTGCCGTCCCGGACCATGCCGTCGTTGTCCCGGACCATGCCGTCGCCGTCCCGGACCGTGCCGGCTGCCGGCCGGCGGTAGTGCTCCAGCAGCGCCGCCTCCTCCTCCGGGCTCAGGTGGTCCGGTCGGGTCGCCCGGGGCGCGGAGTGCACGGCGGCGGAGTCGACCGCCAGCTGCATCCGGTCGTCCGCGAGCTGGGACCCGGTGACCGGGGCGATGAGCGGGACCTCGTCGTCGTCCGGGGCGGCGTGCGCCCCGGGGGTGAGGCCCACCCAGGTGGGCTGTTCGGTCACGTCGTCCAGGTAGACCGCGGTGACCGTGCCCAGCGGCTTCCCGTCGCGGTCGTGGGCGATCGCACCGATGACAGAGGGGGGAGTCGGGTCGCTGGCCATGACTGGTGGGTGATCCAGACGCCGGTGGTCTACACATCGCCCGGCGGGTCGTGCCGGAACTCGGTTGAGCCGAGCACGGTCCGCGCGTAGCGTCCTCCGATCGTGTCCGTGCCGTCCGCCCCGGCCCACCCCACCGCCGCCGATCCCGTCCTCGCCGCCGAACGCGACCACCTGGCCCACGCCGCCGGGTGCCTGACCTCCATGCGTGCCGCCGCCGTCGCGGTCGCCGATGCCGGCGTCGACGCCTGGGCCTCCGAGCGACTCGGCGCCGCCCGCGCCGAGCGACTGCTCGCGCTCGCCGCCGACCCGGGCGTCCCGGCCTTCTTCGGCCGCACCGACGCTGCCGGTGGCACCGACCCGGAGACCTTCCACATCGGCCGCCGCCACGTGCGGGACGCGGCCGGCGACCCGGTCGTCATCGACTGGCGGGCACCGATGAGCCGGCCGTTCTACCAGGCCAGCGCCGCCGAACCGCAGGGCCTGCTGCGCCGCCGCCGGTTCGGCTTCGCCGATGGCGAGCTGACCAGCTACGAGGACGAGCTGATCGCCGACGGCCAGGACGACGCCGGTGGCGGCGAGCTCTTGCGCCAGGAGATCGAGCGCCCGCGCAGCGGCCCGATGCGCGACATCGTGGCCACCATCCAGCCCGACCAGGACGACATCGTCCGGGCGCCGCTGACCGAGTCGATCTGCGTGCAGGGCGCGCCGGGCACCGGGAAGACGGCGGTCGGGCTGCACCGGGCTGCCTACCTGCTCTACACGCACGGCGACCAGCTGGCCCGCACCGGTGTGCTCGTCGTGGGGCCGAACCGGGCGTTCCTGCGGTACATCGAGCAGGTGCTGCCCGCGCTGGGCGAGGTGGAGGTCGACCAGGCGACGGTCGCGAGCCTCACCGCCCGGGTGACCGTGCGCGCCCAGGACGAACCGGCGGTCGCCGTGCTCAAGGGCGATCCGCGGCTGGCCGAGGTGCTGCGCCGGGCACTGTGGGGCGGCATCCGCAAGCCGACGGACTCGGTGCAGGTGACGCTGTCGGGGCGGAAGTACCGGATCGGTGAGGACCGGCTCAAGCGCTTCGTCGACGACCTGCGCCGGGCCGGGACCTCCGGGGTCGACGACCAGCAGCTGGTGCACTACGCCGCCGGCCGGGAGCGGCTGGCCATGGGGCTGGCCGAGTACGCCCGGCGGCTCAAGGAGGCGGGCGGGGGGAGCCCGACCGACGCGGAGACCCGGCGGACCGCCCGCAGCGCCGAGGTGCGGGCCTTCTGCGACGCCGTCTGGCCGGCGGTGGACGCCGCCGGGCTCGTGCACGACCTGTTCACCGACCCCGAGCGGCTGGCCCGGGCGGCCCGCGGTGTACTGGCCGAGGAGGAGCAGGCGCTGCTGCGCTGGCCGAAGCCGCCGCGGTCGGTGCGCGCCGCGCGATGGACGGCGGCGGACGCGGTGCTGGTCGACGAGGTGGCCGGGATGCTGGAGCGGACCCCGGGCTACGGGCACGTGGTGGTGGACGAGGCGCAGGACCTCTCCCCGATGGAGTGCCGCGCCGTCGCCCGCCGGCTGGGCGCGGGTTCGCTGACGGTGCTCGGCGACCTGGCCCAGGCCACCAGCCCGTGGTCGGTGGCGGACTGGTCGCAGACGCTGACGGCGCTCGGCCGGCCGGCCACGACCGTGCGGCCGCTCACCAGGGGCTACCGGGTGCCGGGTGAGGTGCTGGACTTCGCCAACCGGCTGCTGCCCGCCATCGCCCCCGGGCTGGCCGCGGCCACCGCGGCCCGCCGGGAGCCGGGGGCGCTGCAGCTGCGGCCCGTGGGCACGCTGGCCGGGCCGCTGGCCGAGGTGGTCGGCGAGCTGGCGGCCAGAGCCGGGTCGACCGGGGTGGTCTGCGCCGACGCGTCGGTCGCCGAGGTGGTCGGGGTGCTCACCGCGGCCGGGCTGGACGTGTCGTCGTTGAGCGACGACGGTGCGGCGCCGGCCCGGGTGTCCGTCGTCCCGGCCGGGCTGGTGAAGGGGCTGGAGTTCGACCACGTCGTGGTCGTGGAGCCGGCCGCGATCGTCGCCGCGGAGCCCCGCGGCCTGCACCGGCTCTACGTCGTCCTCACCCGGGCGGTGAGCAGCCTGGTCGTGCTCCACCACGCCGACCTGCCCGACCTGCTGGTCGAGGAGATCACCGCGGTCCGGTCCGGCTGACCGGCGTCCCTAGGCTCCCGGCATGCCCGACTCCCTGCGCCGCGCGCTCCGCGTCCCCGCCGCCCCGATCGAGCTGCGGGAGATCGACCCGCGGTCGACGCCGCTGGCCCCCGGCGACAAGGAGCGCACCCGGGAGGCGACGCGGCTGGACGCGACCCATCTGGCCGAGCTGCAGCAGCGGCTCTACGCGGAGGGCAGCGGCGGCAGCCGACGGCGGGTGCTGCTGGTGCTGCAGGGCATGGACACCAGCGGCAAGGGCGGCGTGGTGAAGCACGTCGTCGGCGCGATGGAGCCGCACGGGGTGGCGGTGGCGAGCTTCGGCACGCCGACGCCGGAGGAGCTGCGGCACTCCTTCCTCTGGCGGGTGCGCCGCGCCCTGCCGGGCCCCGGCAAGGTCGGTGTCTTCGACCGTTCGCACTACGAGGACGTGCTGATCGGCCGGGTGCGCGAGCTGGCGACCCCGGAGGTGATCGAGCGGCGCTACCGGGAGATCGTGCGGTTCGAGCGCCAGCTCGTCGACGACGACGTCACCGTGCTCAAGGTCCTCCTGCACCTGTCGCCGTGGGAGCAGAAGCAGCGCCTGCTGGCCCGGCTCGACGACTCCAGCAAGCGCTGGAAGTTCGATCCCGCCGACATCGACGAGCGGGCACTCTGGCCGCAGTACCAGCAGGCCCATGCGACCGCCCTGGAGCGCACCGACACCGGCACCGCACCGTGGTACGTCGTCCCGGCCGACCGGAAGTGGTACCGCAACTGGGCGGTCGGCCGGCTGCTGCTGGAGACGCTGACCGAGCTGCAGCCCCGGCTGCCGGAGCCGGCCTGGGACGTCGACGAGCAGCGCGACCGGCTGATCGAGGAGCACCCGATCAGCTGGTGACCGCCGTCCCGCGGGCAAGGCGCTCGTCCAGGGCCTGGGTGAACAACCAGCCGCCGATCAGCACGAACTGGAGCAGGAACAGCCAGAACCCGATGGCGATCACGCCGCCGACCACGGTGAGCCCACCGAACGGGGCGCCGAGGTCCAGCGGCAGGGCCAGGAACAGCACGAACCCCTGCAGGAAGCCGGAGAGGCAGGCGGCGGTGAACAGCGCCCCGGACACCACGGCCCGCCAGCCCAGCCGGCTGGCCGCGACCACTCGGAAGATCCACACCAACGGCAGGGTGAGCGCGAACAGCACCGAGTAGTAGCCGGTGGCGAACCCGCCGACCGCGGCGCCGAACCCGGGAGTCTCGGCCAGGTGTGCAAGCACCCCCGCGACCAGCAGCAACGGGTACAGCAGCAGCGGTGCCAGCACCAGCAGGGGCAGGGCCAGCGCCCGGCCCCGCCAGGCGGTGAACCGGTCGTGCGCCGGGCTGAACCGCAGCAGCGCCCGGCGCAGCCCCTCGCCGTACAGCGAGATGGGCAGCAGGGTCAGCAGGGCGCCGACGACGCTGAGGCCGGTGCCCGCCTCGGCCAGCCGCTGCACCGCTGCCGGGGCGCCCAGCGCGCCGGGCAGCACCTCGGACAACCGGGTGGCGAGCTCGCGCACCTCGTCGGCGCCGGCCACCCAGCTGGTCAGCCCCAGGGAGAGCACCAGCGCCGGGACGACGGCGATCCCGGCGTAGAAGGTGAGCCCGGCGGCGATCAGGGCGGTGTCCCGGTTGCGCAGACGGGCCCGCATCGCCCTCAGCAGGCCGCGCGCCTCCTTCGCCACCTGCACCGGGACATGTGACCAGGTCCGGCCTGGTCCCGCTCGTCGGCGCGCCCGGCGCCGCGGTCCGGAGGTCAGCCGAGGGTGCCGACCAGGATCATGAAGGTGAAGGCCACCACCAGGATCAGCACGAAGGTCCCGACGATGAGCAGGCGGGCCCGGTTCTTCGGCAGCCTGCCCTGTCCGTTGCGGTCGGTGCGGCCGTCGGGTCGCTCGCTCATCGGTCCTCCTGAGAATCGGTACGCGCCCCGGTCCGACACGTGGTCTCCCCGGGTCGCCGGCCTGCTCGGGCGAGCGGGCGGCTGTGTCCGGTGCCTGCCCAGTTCCGCGGAAGCTCACGCCTGAGCCGTGGCCCACTCCGCTCAGTGGCCGCCGAGCAGGTGCTGCGCCGCGGCGAAGCCGCCCAGGCCGCTGACCGCACCGCCGCGCACCGTGCCGCCCGAGGAGGCGGCGACCACCCGCGGGTGCGCCGTCGCCACGCCCCAGGTGCCGACGGCCTCCGGGCCGGGCGCGACCGGCCAGGCGAGGTCGCCGTGGAAGATGTGCCCGCCCGGCATCGCCAGTGACGCTTCGACGTCCAGCGGCGAGGACGCCTGCAGGCACGGCTGCCCGTCGCCGTCGGTGGCCAGGCACTCGGCCAGCGGCTCGGTCAGGTGGGCGTCCAGCTGGGCCAGCACCCGCCGCACCGCCTCCGTCCGGGTGCCGACGGGGTCGGTCGCGTACAGCTCGGCCGGCGTGTGCAGCCCGAACAGGGTCAGGGTGTGCAGCCCGGTGTCGCCGACGATCGACGGGTCGGTGAGCGAGTGGCAGTACACCTCGAAGGGGACCACCTCGGGCAGCTGCCCGGCCGCGGCCTGCGCGTACGCGGCGTCGAGCTGGCCGGCCGCCTCGTCGACGTGCACGGTGCCGCTGAAGACCCGGCGGGGATCGGCGCCCGACCGCAGCCCGGGCAACCGGCGCAGCACCATGTTCACCTTCAGCTGCGACCCCGACGGCCGCGGCGCCGGGGCGGCGCCCAGCAGCTCGTCGAGCACGGCCGGGGCCGCACCGCCGACCAGGTGCCCGGCGTCGGCGGCGTGCGTCGTCCCGTCGGCGTCGGTCCAGTGCACGGTGACGCCGTCGGCCCGGGTCTCGACCGCGGTGACCTCGGCCCGGGTGAGCAGTTCGGCGCCGCCCGCGCGTGCCGCGTCGGCGAGCGCGCCGCTGACCGCGCCCATCCCGCCGACCGGCACCCGCCAGCGCCCGGTGCCGTTGCCGACGAGGTGGTACAGGAAGCACCGGCCGGCCAGCCCGTCCGCGGCGTGCACGTCGGCGAAGGTGCCGATCAGCCCGTCGGTGAGCGCGATGCCCCGGACCTCATCGTCGCGCAGGTGGTCGGCGACGACGTCGGCCAGCGGCCGTTCCCGCAGGTCGTGCCAGATCTCCGGGTCCCGCAGGCGCGCGAGGAGCGCCGCCTCGCTGGGCAGCGGTCCGGTCAGGGTGGGGGCCAGGTCCTCGGCGAGGGTGGTCAGCCGGCCGTAGAACCGCTGCCAGCCGGCGAACTCGGCGTCCGAGCCGGTGTGGGCGCGGAAGGAGGCGGCCGTCTCCGGCCCCTCGTCCCGCTCGACCAGCAGCCCGGTGGCCGCACCGCCGCGGCGCAGCGGCGTGTAGGAGGCGACCGCCCGGTCCAGCAGGGTGATCGGCAACGCCAGGTCGGTGACGACCCGGTCGGGCAGCAGGCTGACCAGGTAGGAGTACGCCGACAGCCGGACGTCGACGCCCGGGAAGACCTGTTCGCTGACCGCGGCGCCACCGAGCACGGCACGTCGCTCCAGTACGAGCACCGACCAGCCCGCGCGGGCCAGGTAGGCGGCGGCGACCAGTCCGTTGTGACCGCCGCCCACCACGACGGCGTCGTACCGGGCTGCGGTGCTCACGCCAGCTCCCGGGCGAAGCAGAGCGAGAACGGGTCGTCCGCGTAGTGCCCGAACGCCGGGACCGGCCGGTAGCCGGCCGCGGTGTACAGCCCGACCGCCTCGGGCTGGCGCGGCCCGGTCTCCAGCAGCACGGTGGTCCAGCCCCGCCCCACCGCCTCGGCCTCCAGCGCGGTGAGCAGCAGCCGGGAGACGCCCCGCCCACGCGCCGCCGGGACGACGTACATCCGCTTGAGCTCGGCGGTGCCGTCCCCGAGGGGCCGCAGCGCACCGCAGCCGATCGGCGTGCCGTCGTCGTCCCGGGCGAGGAGGACGACGGCGACGTCGGCGGCGGACGGCGGCACCCCCGGCTCGCTCGCACCGCCGTAGCGGGCCCGCAGCTCGACCTGCTGGGCGGCGGTCAGCGCGGCGACGTCCGGGTCGTCCCACGAGGCGGCGGAGAGGGTCGGCACCAGGTCATCCTGGCGCGCCGTCGGCCACCCGCTGCAGCAGCCCCAGCCGAACGGCTCGGTGTGGACCACAGCGGCAGCGGCCACCGCCGGACGACGAGGTCGCCGTCGCCGGGCCGACGGTCCTCCTGCTCGACGGGTGGACCGAGCACGGCAGCGCGCGGCGCCAGCCCGTGCGGTGCTCGCTCTGCGTGAGGGGGTGCGCGCCGACGACTGTGCGCAGCTCGCGCCTGGGCCCGGTCGGCGCCGAGTCTTGGCGACGCCTCGGCGACCAGGTCGGGTCGCGTGTCGGCCATGCGGCGGAGCAGCACGAGGCAGAACTCCCGCCGTGCCAGGCCCTTTACCCGGCGAGCCTGTCACGCTCGGTGAGCGTGTTGGAGCACACGCCCGGGGATTTCCACAAATTGGCCCCAGTCGTTTGTCACGAGCACATAACGCACGTACGGTCACCAGCGGTCCTGACGGGCAGCGCAGTCGCCCACCCGGGTGACGACCGACAGGACCGCCGCCGAACCACACGGCTCGCCGCAACACTCGCGGGCTCGTGGACCGGGGACCCACCGCAGCACTGGGGTGAAGCTCCGCACGGCCCGTTCGCGGGCCTCGAGGAGCCGGGCGACTTCCCGCCCGAACCCGTCAGCTAACTCGGTAGGCGGCAGGTGGAAGAAAGGACACACCCGCCGAACATGGCGAGTTCGCACACCTCTGTCCGTCGTGGCCGCAACGGCCGACGGGCCCTGCTCACCCTGATCGCAGCGGGTGGCCTGACTCTCGCTCCGCTGCCCGCCCTGGCAGCTCCCGAAACACCCACCACCTCCCAGGAGGCGGCCGAGCTCATCGCCGCCCGCGGTCACGACCTCGAGGTCGTCACCGAGAAGATGCACGAAGCGACCGACGTGCTGACCAGCATGAAGGCCGCCTCGGACGCCGCCGCCGCCGAGCTCGTCGCCGCCGAGGCGGCCGTGGTCGAGGCCCGTGACCACGTGCGCCAGGTCGCCCGCAGCGCCTTCACCGGTGAGCAGCTCTCCTCGCTGCAGGCCATGCTCACCAGCTCCTCCGCCGACGAGATGCTCGACCGGATGGGCACGCTGGACAGCATCGCCGGGCACAACAACGAGGTGCTCGGGGTCGCGCAGCAGGCCAGCGTCACCGCCGACGAGGCGAAGGCCGCTGCCGAGAAGGCCGCCGCCGACGCGGAGGCCCAGGTCGCTGAGGTCGCTGCCCAGCAGGCCGGCCTCAATGCGCAGATCGCCGAGTACCAGGCCGAGTACGAGCGGCTCTCCGCCGAGGAGCGGGAGCGCGCCCGGATCCTGGCCGAGCAGCACGCGGCCGCAGAAGCGGCTCAGGCCGCAGCCGAGCGCGAGGCCCAGGCGGCCGCGGCGGCCGAGCGCAACAACTCCCAGACGGCCTCGCGGGACGAGCGCACGGCCCCGGCCGCCGGTTCTTCTGCACCCCGCTCCGCCTCCGTCGCGGCGCCGGCCCCGGCTCCGGCCGCGCCGGTCGTGGCCAGCAGCGGTGCTGCCGCCGCCGCGGTGAACACCGCGATGGCCCAGCGTGGCAAGTCCTACGTCTGGGGCGCCACCGGTCCGAACTCCTACGACTGCTCCGGGCTGGTGAAGTACTCCTACGCCGCGGCGGGGGTCAACCTGCCCCGCAGCAGTCGGCAGCAGGCGGCGTCGGGCCGGGCGGTCTCCCGCGGCGAGCTGCAGCCGGGCGACCTCATCGCCTACTACAGCCCGGTCAGCCACATCGGCATCTACATCGGCAACGGCCAGATGGTCCACGCGCCGACGTCGGGTGACGTGGTCAAGGTCGCCAGCATCGACGCCATGGGCCCCATCACCGCCATGCGTCGGGTCGCCGGCTGACAGCTGCACCACCCCGCGACACCCGCCGGTGCCCCGGTCGCCTGACGGCGGCCGGGGCACCGGCGCGTCCGGGCACCGGCGTGTCCGAGCCCGGTGGCGGCGATCACGCGAGCCCGCGCACCGGCGCTCCGTCCCGCCGGGCACGATGAGGACCAGTCCACCCGCGCCCACTCCGAGGAGCACCGTGCCCGCCGCACTGACCGACCCCACGAGGGTCGCCCGCGTCTTCCGCGTCGTCGCCATCGCCGAGGCCGTCTCCTGGGTGCTGCTGCTGGCCGGCATGTTCGTCAAGCGGGTGCTGCAGACCTCGGAGCTGGGCGTGCAGGTGTTCGGCCCGGTCCACGGTGCGGTGTTCGTGGTCTACGTCGTCGTCGCCCTGCTGGCCTGGCGGGTGCTGCGCTGGACGCCGGCCACCGGCCTGCTGGCGCTGGCCGCCTCCATCCCGCCACTGGTGACCATCTGGTTCGAGCGCTGGGCCCGGCGTACCGGCCGGCTGCCGGTCGACGCCACCACGCCGGTCCGGGCCGGCTGAGCGCACGATGGTCACGCCCGTCCTGCCCGCCACCGCCCGCACCCTGCTGGCCCGCACCGCCCGGGTCCAGCGCGACGGCCGGGCGCCCAGCCTGGTCGCGGGCGTCGTCCGGGACGGCGGGCTGGCCTGGTCGGCCGGTCGCGGCGACGTCGCCGAGCCGCACACCGACGTGCAGTACCGGCTGGGCTCGATCAGCAAGACGGTGACGGCCCTGGTCGTGCTCCGGCTGCGCGACGAGGGTCGCCTGGGGCTCGACGACCTGCTCGAGGAGCACGTCCCCGGCACCCCCTTCGGGGAGCGCACCGTGGGCCAGCTGCTCGCCCACCTCGCCGGCGCGAGCTCGGAGAGCCCCGGCGGCTGGTGGGAGCGCGTCCCCGGCGGGTCGCTGGCCGAGCTGCGGCTGACCGACGACGACGTCGTCCTGGGCAGCGCCCGGCGGTTCCACTACTCGAACCTCGGGTTCGGGCTGCTCGGTGAGCTGGTCGCCCGGCACCGTGGGCGCTCCTGGGCCGAGGTGGTCCGGGACGAGGTGCTGCTGCCGCTGGGCATGGAGCGCACCACGCCGCGGCCCACCGGTCGGGCGGCACAGGGTGCGGCGGTGCACCCGTGGGCGGACGTCGTCCTGCCCGAGCCCGAGCACGACGCCGGCGTCATGGCCGCGGCCGGCCAGCTGTGGGCGACGCTGGCCGACCTCGGCCGATTCGCCGCCTTCCTGCTCGGCGACACCGGCGACGTGCTCTCCCCGGCGACGCTGGAGGAGATGACCGTGCCGGCCGGGATCGACTCGTCGTCCCCCGGGTGGTCGGCGTACGGGCTGGGGGTGCAGGTGCTGCGGGTCGACGGGCACACCCTCATCGGCCACGGCGGCTCGATGCCGGGCTTCCTGGCCGGGGTCTTCGTCGACCGGTCCGAGCAGGCCGGAGCGGTGATGCTGGCCAACACGACCAGTGGGCTCGACCCGCTGGTGCCAGGGCTGCTGGCCGACCTGCGGGCCGCCGAGCCCCGGATCGTCGACGCCTGGGTGCCGTCCCCGCCGCCGCTGCCGCTCGACCTGCTCGGCGTCTGGTTCTGGGGGCCGGCCCCGCTGGTGCTGCGCGCCCAGTCCGGGGGGCTGCTGCACCTGGGGCCGCTGCCCGGCCGGCCAGGCCGGGCGAGCCGGTTCGCTCCCCGCGCGGACGGCACGTGGGTCGGGCTGGACGGCTACTACGCCGGCGAGACGCTGCGGATCGCCCCTGACCACCTGGACCTGGCGACGTTCGTGCTCACCCGTACGCCCTACGACCCCGAGGCGCCCGTGCCCGGCGGGGTCGACGAGCGCGGCTGGACGGCGCCCTAGGCGTCAGGTGCCGGGCGGTCGGACGCTGGGGTACAGGCCGGCGGCGTACTGCTCGCCGTAGTACTGCTCCAGCTCGGCCAGTGGCGTGGCGGCGGCCTCCTGGGCGTGCGCGATCCGGGCCCGGGAGGGCAACGCCCCGGGGTCCCAGGTCGCCGGGTCCCACAGCTGGGACCGCAGGAACGCCTTGGCACAGTGGTAGAAGACCGTTTCGATGTCCACGACCATGGCCAGCAGCGGCCGGTGTCCGCGGACGAGCATCCGGTCCAGCAGGTCCTCGTCGCGCACCAGGCGGGCGCGGCCCTGCACCCGGAAGGTGTCGCTGCGGCCGGGCACCAGGTAGATCAGCCCGACGTGCGGGTTGGTCAGGATGTTGCGGAACCCGTCGGCGCGGCGGTTGCCGGCGCGCTCGGGCAGCGCGATCGTCCGGTCGTCCAGGACGACGGTGAAGCCGGGTGGGTCGCCCTTCGGGGAGACGTCGCAGCTGCCGTCGGCCGCGGAGGTCGCCACCAGGCAGAACGGGGAGGCGGCCAGCCACTCCCGGTCGATGGCGTCCAGGCAGAGGCGGTCCTTGGTGGCGGCGCGGGGCGCCGGTTCACCCAGCAGCTCGCGCAGCTCCGCCTCGGTGGTGATCTCGTCCACGGCGCCAGTCTGGCCCACCGGCACCGTCCGGAGGCTCACCCCGGACGGTGCGGGTCCTCAGGGGAGGTCGAACGCGTCCATCGTCGTCTTCACGACGACGCCGTAGGCCAGGTGCGGGACGACGTCGGTGACCCAGGAGGACAGCGGCCAGGTGCGCGGGTCGGTGATCCCGAGCGCGGTCATCGGGCCGTTGGTGCCGATCAGCACGCCGACCGTGGTCAGCGCCGCCCCGACGAGGGGCTGGGAGCGGAAGCCGGCCGCGCGGGCGAGCCCGGCGAGCACCCCGACCCCCACCCCGGCCGCCAGCCCGGTGAGCGGGCCCAGCCCCTGGACCCGGTTCTGCCGGGTCTCCTCGTCGCCCGGGATCGACACGTGGGCCTTCTCCGCGAGCGCCTCGACCGTCTGCTCGGGGGTGGAGCTGGTGCCCCGGCCCCGGCCGGCCATGTCCAGGTAGGTGACGGCGTTGAGCGCGGTCGTCCCCGCTGCGCCGGCGGCGGCCCCGCGGAGCACCCAGCCCAGCGTGCTGATCCCGCGCTTGCCCTTGCCGATCGTCCCGAACGGGGTGTGCTTGGCCATGGTCGCCGCCCTACCCGGGCCGCCGGGTGGGCGAAACGACCGTCAGCGCCAGCTGAGCCGGCTGCGGGCGGACCAGTACTGCGCCGGCTCCTCGGGCTGCACCCACCCCGATGCGGTCGGCTCCTCGGCCGTCAGGTCCAGGGTGCGGGCGGCGGCGTTGCTCTCCAGCTGCGCCACGGTCACCGCGCCGGAGAGCACGACGTCGCACCACGGCTGGGCCAGCGCCGCGGCCAGGGCGAGGGCGTCGACCCCGACGCCGCGCTCCTGCGCGGCAGCGGCCAGCGGGGAGTCCGCTGCGCTGCCCCGGTCGGTCAGTCGGCCGTTGGCGACCCCCTCCTTGACGACCACCCGGGCGCCGGCGGCCGAGGCCTCGGCCAGCGCCGGCCCGGCCGAGGGCTCCAGCAGGTTCCAGGTCGACTGCACGCTGGTGAACAGCGGCGCGCCGTCCACGGTCAGCTCCACGCCGCGCCGGACGGCGTCGGCCTGGGCCGGCCCGGAGGTGGAGAAGCCGAGCTCGACGCCGTCGGCGCGCAGCCGGGCCAGCCGGTGCTGCAGCGGCCGGTCGGCCCACAGCGGGCTGTCGGCGGTCAGCGAGTGCACCTGGTACAGCGTCAGCCACGGGCCGAGCAGCGCGGTCGTCTCGGCCAGCTGCCGCTCGAAGGCGGGCTCCGTGTGCTCCTTGACCTCGTGCACGGTGGCGTCCGGGCGCCAGTCGGCGGTGTAGCGATAGCCCCACTTGCTCGCCACGAACGGGACGGCGCCGGTGGTGCTCAGCCACGCGGCGAGGAACTCCTCGGCGCGGCCGTAGGACCGCGCGGTGTCCACGTACTCGATGCCCAGCGCGGTCGCGGCGTCGAGCAGCTCGGAGGTGCGGGCCTGGAGGACGGCGGGGGCGCGGTCGGCGGGCAGGTCGGCGTCCCGGCCGAGGGTGAGGTAGGCCGGCCGGCCCACCGCGGCCAGGCCGACACCCAGCTGGGCAACGGAGTCGTGGGGCACGGGCCCATCCCAGCACCCGGACGGCGGCCGGGGCATCCTGACCGGGTGGACGACGTCGACCGGGTGCTCGAGCAGACCATCGACGCCCTGCTGGACCAGCGTCGTCCCGGCGCGTCCATCTGCCCGTCCGAGGCGGCCCGGACGGTCGACCCCGACGGCTGGCGGGACCTGATGCCCGCCGCCCGCTCGGCGGCTGGACGGCTGGCCGCGACGGGCGCGGTCGAGGTCACCCAGTCCGGCGCAGTGGTCGACGTCGCCACCGCGCGCGGGCCGGTGCGGGTCCGCCGGCCCGGCTGAAACGGCTGTCCCCGCGGGCCGGTGCGTCGCTACGGTGCGGTCTCCACCGGCGTACGGGAAGCGGGGCAGCGTGGCGGTCGACGGACAGGCGTACCGGTCCGAGCTGAGGCTCGAGTTCGACCCGCCGCCCACCGCGGCACCGCGGCCGGAGCTGGCCGACGTCGGCAAGCTGGTGCGCCGCGGGGTGCGGGCAGTCGTCGGGGCGGCCCGCGCCGAGGACCGGACGACGCTGTCCGGCCTGCTGCTGGCCCATCTCGGTCCGGCGGGTGCCGAGCTCGACGTCGTCGAGGAGGCGTGGCCGGGCTACGAGCACGTGAACGTCCAGGCCGGGCTGGACACCTGGCTGGCCGGCGCGGACCGCGCCTGGCAGCTGGTCGGCGTCGTGGGCTTCCAGCACCGGCCGTTCGGGCTGGGGGAGCTGCTGTCGGCGGGACCGGAGGCGCAGGACCCGTACGGGCCCCGGCCGGGGAACGCCTCGCGGGTCAACCGGGCGGCCGGACCGGACGGGGAGTCGCGGCCGTGCGTGCGCTGCGGCGTCTACCTGGTGACCGAGGGGCCGGCCCGCACCGCGGTGCTGGTGCGCGGCCCGGAGCCGGAGTCGGGGCTGCCGAACACCACGGTGCAGGTGGTCAGCACCGACCCGGAGCTGGCTGCGCGGGCCGCGACGGAGATCCGCGCCGCGGCGATGGCACAGAACGTGTTCCGCGGGCAGGTGCTGTCCTTCGGCGCCGAGGTGTTCGGCCACGGCCAGACGCTGCTGCAGTTCCACCGTCGGCCCACCCTCGCCGCCGACCAGCTGGTGCTCGCCGCGGACACGCTCGGGGAGGTGCAGCGCCAGGTCGTGGAGGTGGCGCGGCACAAGGAGCAGCTGCTCGCCGCCGGGCAGCACCTCAAGCGCGGCGTGCTGCTGTACGGGCCGCCCGGCGTCGGCAAGACGCACACGGTGCGGTACCTGACCAGCAGGCTGACCGGGACGACGGTCCTCCAGCTCACCGGCAACGCCCTGCACCTGATCGCCGAAGCCTGCTCGGTCGCCCGCGCGCTGGCGCCGGCGATGCTGGTCATCGAGGACGTCGACCTGATCGCCGAGGACCGCGGCATGCACCCCGGCCAGCACCCGCTGCTGTTCCAACTGCTCAACGAGATGGACGGGCTGGCCGAGGACGCCGACGTCGTCTTCGTGCTGACCACCAACCGGGCCGACCTGCTCGAGCCGGCGCTGGCGGCGCGGCCGGGGCGGGTGGACCAGGCGGTGGAGCTGCGGCTGCCCGACGCCGAGGCCCGCCGGGCGCTGTTCGAGCTCTACCGGCGCGGACTGGAGGTGGACACCAGCGGGCTGGACGACGTCCTGGCCCGGACCGAGGGCGTGACCGCGTCGTTCCTCAAGGAGCTGCTGCGCCGGGCGGCGTTGCTGGCGGCCCAGCGGACCGAGACAGGGCCGCTGAGCGTGTCCGCCGTCGACCTCTCCGGCGCGCTGGACGAGCTGCTCGACACCCGCAACGCGATGACCCGCACTCTGCTGGGCAGCGCCCCGGGCTGAGCTGCGCCGATCAGCCGCGGCGGCGCCGCGACCGGCGCACCAGCAGGCCGGTGAGGAGGGCGAGGCCTGCGCCCCCGACAACCAGCACGCCGGCCCAGCGCTGCGGCGCGGACCGCAGCTCGGTGCCGGCCGCGCCGGGCAGCGGGTCGACTGCGACGGCGGCGCCCTCCGCCGCGCTCAGCGCCCGGACCTCGGCGACCAGCTCTGGCGCGGCCGGCGCGGTGCCACCACAGAGGTCGGCGCGGTGGGGGCCGCCGTCCTGTTCGCCGGCGAAGACCAGGAACGGTCCGTCACCGGCCAGCTCGAGGCCGCAGCTGGCGCCCGAGGCGGCCGAGACGACGCCCTGCCGGGCGTGCGCCGTGCCCTTGAACACCGCGTCCACGGCGAACACGTGCAGGGCGGGGTCGCTGCTGCTCGCCCCGCCGTTCACCTCGCGGGAGACCAGGTGCCCGGCGAAGACGACGTCGGCCCGCTCGAACTGCTCGGGGGTGGCCAGTCCCGCACAGCTGCACGCCGACGCCCGGGTCGCCAGGACCCAGCCGGTCAACACGAGCGCCACGGCGGCCAGGACCACCGCGACCAGCGTCGTCGTCCGGGGCATGGCCGGGAGCATGCTCCCGCAGGATCTCGGTCAGGTCTCGCCGACGGGGCTCACCGGCGCCGCATCCGGTGGGCCTCCCAGGGCGGCTCGGGATCGAAGCCGCCGCCCTGGTGGGTCCACCAGCCGGTGGGGTGCGGCTCCCGGGCGGCCAGCGACTCGTCCCAGTGCACCAGCATCAGCCGGGCCGTGGACTCCACCGCGCTGACGCCGGAGCCCCAGAGCAGCTCGGCGTCCTCGTCGACGTGCACCCTCCCGGGGTCGATCCACAGCCGGTGGGTCCGTCCGTCGACCACGACGACCACCTCGTCCCGGTCCGCTCCGCGGGAGACCGGCGTCCCCTGGCTGTCGAGCTTGCGGACGAACAGGTCGACGATCTCTCGGCCCACCGCGTCGTCAGCCATCGTCGGTGACCGGCAGGGACCCGGCGGCGCGTTCCAGCAGCGGGGTCATCCGGTGGTCGACGAACCGGCGCAGCGCCAGGTTCGTGTCCGTGCGCTGGACGCCGGGGATCGCCAGCACCTGCTCGGTGATCCGCCACAGGTCGTCGGCGTCGACGGCGACCACCTGCACGAGCAGGTCAGCGACCCCGGAGAGCCCGATGACCTCCAGCACCTCGGGGATCGCGGCCAGCGCCTCGCCGACGTCGGCGAGGCTGCGCTGGACGACCTGCACGGTGACGTAGGCGCCCAGCCGGTAGCCCAGCGCCTCGGGCCGCACCCGGCGTTCGAAGGGGTCCAGGACGCCGTTGGACTCGAGCCGGGCCAGCCGCGCCTGCACGGTGTTGCGGGCCAGGCCGAGCTGCTGGGAGAGCGCGAGGACGGTGGCCCGCGGGTCCTCGGACAGGGCGAGCAGCAGCCGCGCGTCGGTGGCGTCCAGGGCGGGCACGTTGCTCAGTCTGACATGGGAGGGCGGCCAAACAGTGCCTTTTCTGCGCAACGGCGACGGAGGTGGTTGCGCAGATCGGCAGCAGAGTGATCTTCTCCGCATGCGGTCCGGCGTGCCACCATGTGTGAGTGGCGCCACACCCCGGCGCCGCGTGGACGTCCAGCGGCGAGCGCTCCGGTGACCCCGGGCTCCGTCGAGGCGGCAAGGCCAGACGGCGAGGAGAGTGGCGTGACTGCGTTGCAGCAGAAGACCACCGAGGTGGTCGATCCCGTACCGGGCGCCGGAGCGCCACACCTGCCGGGCCAGCCGGACCTGGTCCAGCTGCTGACCCCCGAGGGCGAGCGGGTCGAGCACCCCGACTACGGCATCGACGTCTCGGACGAGGAGCTGCGCGGCCTCTACCGCGACCTCGCCCTCGTCCGGCGGTGGGACGTCGAGGCGACCGCCCTGCAGCGCCAGGGCGAGCTCGGCATCTGGGCCTCGCTGCTCGGTCAGGAGGCGGCCCAGGTGGGCGCCGGCCGGGCGCTCGCCGACGGCGACATGGCCTTCCCGACCTACCGTGAGCACGGCGTCGCCTGGACCCGGGGCGTCGACCCGCTGCACGTGATGAGCCTGTTCCGCGGGGTCGACCAGGGCGGCTGGGACCCGGTCGCGCACGACTTCAACCTCTACACCGTCGTCATCGGCGCGCAGACCCTGCACGCCACCGGCTACGCCATGGGCGTGCAGCGCGACGGCGCGGAGAGCGCGGTGCTGGCCTTCCTCGGTGACGGGGCGACCAGCCAGGGCGAGGTCAACGAGGCGATGATCTGGGCGTCGTCGTTCGCCGCCCCCGTCGTCTTCTTCTGCCAGAACAACCAGTACGCGATCAGCGCGCCGATCGAGCGGCAGTCCCGGGTGCCGCTGTACCAGCGCGCCGCCGGGTTCGGCTTCCCCGGGGTGCGGGTCGACGGCAACGACGTCCTCGCCGTCCTGTCCGTGACGCGCGCGGCCCTCGCCGCCGCCCGCGAGGGCTCCGGCCCCACCTTCATCGAGGCGTTCACCTACCGCATGGGCGCGCACACCACCTCCGACGACCCGACCCGCTACCGGTTGGCCAGCGAGCTGGAGGAGTGGAAGCTGCGCGACCCGATCGCCCGGCTCAAGGCGCACCTGTCCCGCGCCGGCATCGCCGACGCCGACTTCTTCACCGGGGTCGACGCCGAGGGCGACGAGCTCGCCGCCCGGATCCGGAAGGGCACGCTGGAGATGCCCGACCCGGCCGGCACCGAGATGTTCGACCACGTCTACGCGGAGCAGACCCCCGAGCTGGCCCGCCAGCGCGAGGAGTTCGTGGCCTACCACGCCTCGTTCGAGGGGGAGCAGTGACCGAGACGCTGACCATCGGCAAGGCGCTCAACCTCGGCCTGCGCAAGGCCATGGAGGACGACGGCAAGGTCGTGCTCATGGGCGAGGACATCGGCAAGCTGGGCGGGGTCTTCCGGATCACCGACGGCCTGCAGAAGGACTTCGGCGAGGCCCGCGTCGTCGACACCCCGTTGGCCGAGGCCGGGATCCTCGGCACCGCGGTCGGGCTGGCGATGCGCGGCTACCGGCCGGTCTGCGAGATCCAGTTCGACGGCTTCGTCTACCCGGCCTACAACCAGATCGTCACCCAGGTCGCCAAGATCCACGCCCGCTCCCGGGGGCGGATGCCGATGCCGATCGTCATCCGGATCCCCTTCGGTGGTGGCATCGGTGCGGTCGAGCACCACAGCGAGAGCCCCGAGGCCTACTTCGCACACACCGCCGGCCTGAAGGTGGTCGCGGTCAGCACACCGGCCGATGCCTACTGGGGCATCCAGCAGGCGATCGCCTCCCCCGACCCGGTCGTCTTCTTCGAGCCCAAGCGGCGGTACTGGGAGAAGGGCGAGGTCGACCCGGACGGCAGCCCCGACCCGCTGTTCGGCTCCCGGGTGGTCCGCGGCGGGGACGACGTCACGGTGCTCGCCTACGGGCCGATGGTGAAGACGGCGCTGCAGGCCGCCGACGCCGCCGCCGAGGAGGGCCGCTCGCTGGAGGTCGTCGACCTGCGCACCCTCTCCCCGCTGGACCTCGACCCGGTCTACGAGTCGGTGCGCCGCACCGGCCGCTGCGTGGTCGTGCACGAGGCGCCGGTGACCCTCGGCCTCGGCGCGGAGATCGCCGCCCGGGTGACCGAGAACTGCTTCCACTCGCTGGAGGCGCCGGTGCTGCGCGTGGGCGGGTACGACACCCCGTACCCGCCGTCGAAGCTCGAAGAGGACTACCTCCCCGACCTCGACCGCGTGCTCGACGCCGTCGACCGAGCGATGGGCTTCTGATGGCCGAGCTGCGCCAGTTCAAGCTCCCCGACGTCGGGGAGGGGCTGACCGAGGGCGAGATCCTCTCCTGGCTGGTCGCCGTGGGCGACGCGGTCACCGTCAACCAGCCGCTGTGCGAGGTCGAGACGGCGAAGGCCGCCGTCGAGCTGCCCAGCCCGTTCGCCGGCACGGTGACCGAGCTGCTGTACGACGCCGGGACGACGGTCGACGTCGGTGCGCCGATCATCACGATCGACGTCGGGGGCGGCGCAGCTGCGGCCCCGGTCGCGGACGCACCGGCCGCCGAGAGCACCGGGTCCGGGCTGATCGGGGAGACCAACGCCAACGGCCGGACGGCGGTGCTGGTGGGCTACGGCCCGCGCAGCACCGAGGCCAAGCGCCGTCCCCGCCGGGGACAGCCGGTCGAGGCCGCAGCCGCCCGGGCCACGGCGCCGCAGGTGCTCCCCGAGGCCGACTACGGCTCCGGCAGCGACCGGCCGCCGCTGCTGGCCACGGCGCCCGACGCCACCGTCAAGCCGGTCCGGCACGGTGGCCTGGAGGCCGCCCGTGCGGCCGAGGCGGCGGCGGCCCGCCGTCCCGCCGAGCCCACCGCGTCGGCGCCCTCGGCGACCGCCGGCCGCGGCGCGCTGCGCCCGCTGGCCAAGCCGCCGGTGCGCAAGTACGCCAAGGACCTCGGCGTCGACCTCACCACGGTCACCGGTACCGGCGAAGGTGGGGTGATCACCCGCGCCGACGTCGACGCGGTCGTCGCGGGCCCGTCGTCGCCGGAGGCCGGGGCTGCCCCGTCGCGGGAGCCTGCGGCCGGCGACACCCGGATCCCGATCAAGGGGGTGCGGAAGCACACCGCCGCCGCGATGGTGGCCAGCGCGTTCACCGCCCCGCACGTCACCGAGTTCCTCACCGTCGACATCACGCGCACGATGAAGCTCCGCGAGCGCCTGTCTGCGCGGCCGGAGCTGGCCGGGGTGAAGGTCAGCCCGCTGCTGTTCGTGGCCAAGGCGCTGCTGCTGGCGGCGAAGCGGCACCCGATGGTCAACAGCTCCTGGGACGAGGCGGCCCAGGAGATCGTCGTCCACGGCGCGGTGAACCTGGGCATCGCCGCCGCCACGCCGCGGGGCTTGATCGTGCCGAACGTCAAGGACGCCGGCCGGCTGTCGCTGGCCGAGCTGGCCGGTGCGCTCGGCGAGCTCACCGAGACCGCCCGGGCCGGGAAGACCCAGCCCGCGGACATGACCGGCGGCACGATCACGATCACCAACGTCGGCGTCTTCGGCGTCGACACCGGCACGCCGATCCTGAACCCCGGCGAGTCGGCGATCCTGGCCTTCGGCGCGGTCCGGGAGATGCCGTGGGTGCACAAGGGCAAGGTCGTGCCCCGGCAGGTCACCCAGCTGGCGCTCTCCTTCGACCACCGGATCGTCGACGGCGAGCTGGGCTCCCGGTTCCTGGCCGACGTGGGGGCGCTGCTGCACGACCCCGGCACCGCACTTACGTTCTGACCGTGCGCACCCAGCTCGGTCCCCTGCTGTCCTTCGCCGCCGCCTCCCGGGTCCCCGAGGGGTTCGGTTACCTCGGGGACGACGGGCAGGTGCTCGCCGGCAAGCCGGTGGAGACCTGGATCAGTGCCCGGATGACGCACGTCTTCGGCCTCGGCGCGCTCGTCGGCGAGCCGGGCGCCGAGGAGCTGGCCGCCCACGGGGTGGCCGCGTTGCGCGAGGGCCCGCTGCACGACGTCGAGCACGGCGGCTGGCGCTCCGCGGTGG
Source organism: Modestobacter sp. VKM Ac-2977 (assembly GCF_026968045.1). Classification (GTDB taxonomy): domain Bacteria; phylum Actinomycetota; class Actinomycetes; order Mycobacteriales; family Geodermatophilaceae; genus Modestobacter. The sequence goes on from NZ_JAPVBQ010000003.1 coordinate 538,174, forward strand.
GTGCCGGCGCCGACGACGACACCAAGGCCGCCTACGTGCACGCCTTCGTGGTGCTGGCCGGCTCGACCGCCACCGTGGCCGGCATCGCGGGTGGGCGTGCGTTGCTGGAGGAGGCGCTGGGGGTCTGGGAGCAGCGGTTCTGGGACGACGACGAGGGCCTGGCCGCCGAGTCGTTCGACCGCACCTGGGCCACCAGCGAGGCCTACCGCGGCGCGAACGCCAACATGCACGGGGTCGAGTCGACCCTGGCGGCGGCCGACGCGCTGGCCCCCACCGACCCCGGCGCGGCAGCCCGGCTGCGCACCCGCGCCCTGCGGGCGACCGATCGGATCGTGCACCAGTGGACCCGGGAGCGGGACTGGCGGCTGCCCGAGCACTTCACGCCGTCCTGGGAGCTGTTGCCGGAGTTCAACCGGGATCGGCCGGCCGACCCGTTCCGCCCGTACGGGGTCACCGTCGGGCACCAGTTCGAGTGGGCCCGGCTCTGCCTGCACCTGGCTGCCGCACTGGGTGAGGACGCGCCCGGCTGGCTGCACACCGACGCCGACGGGCTGTTCCTGGCCGCCGCCGAGCGGGGCTGGGCGGCGGACGGGCACGAGGGCTTCCCGTACACGCTGGACTGGGACGACCGCCCGGTGGTCGCCGCCCGGATGCACTGGGTGGTCACCGAGGCGATCGCGGCCGCGGCCGTCCGCCACGCCGTGCTCGGCGATCCCCAGTCACTGGCGCTGCAGCAGCGCTGGGAGGAGCTGGGTGACCGGCTGTTCCTGGACCCGGCGGTGGGCAGCTGGCACCACGAGCTCACGCCCGAGGGCGCGGTGGGCAGCGGCACCTGGGCGGGCAAGCCGGACGCGTACCACCTGGCGCAGATGCTGCTGCTGCCCGGACGCCCGGTGCGGGGCAGCGTCGCCGCCGCCGTCCTCGCGTCGCGCTGATCCGAGGCGGGATCCCGCTACGGTGCACCAAGATCACGGCGCCGTCCGGCGTCGGGGTGACCGTCGAGGAGGAGCTGGACCATGAGCGGAGCAGGGAGCGGCCGCACCGCTCGGCACGCGCAGCTGGGGGAGCCGCTGGGGACGCCGACCCTGCTCCGGTGGCGCCGCATCGGGCTGACTGCGGGCACGGTGGCGGTCCTCGCCGTCCTCGGGTTCCTGGCCGTCGCGGTGGCGCAGGACGGCGTCGGCGGCCTGCCGGGCGCGCTGGTCCTGGTGTCCGCCTTCATCTGTGCGCTGGCCGCGCTGAGCTTCCTGCGGCGGGCCTGGGCTGAGCCCGAGGTCGCCGACGACCCGCGGGTCGTCCGGGCCGAGCGCTGGGCGGGCATCGCCTCGACCTCCTGGCTCCTGGCGATCGTGCCCGGTCTCGCGGTCCGGGTCCTGCCCGAGTCCTTCGACTGGCTCCGCTTGCTCGTGCTGGCCCTGGGCGCCTTCGCCGTGCTCGCCTTCACGGGGATGCTCGTGCTCACGGCCCGCTGGCGCCCCGCACGCTGAGGGCGCGACCGTTCTGACGGGACCGTCGGGCGATTACGGATCTTGTTTGTCGGTCGTCCACGTCCGGGTAGGGCGCGACTGGACGTACGAGACCCCTGAGCAGAGGAGGCTCCCCATGGCGAACGTGGAGAAGTCGATCGACGTGGACGTGCCGATCCGGCAGGCCTACGACCAGTGGACCCAGTTCGAGACGTTCCCCCAGTTCATGAACGGGGTGGAGCGGATCACGCAGCTCGACGAGCGGCACACCCACTGGGTCACCAAGATCGGTGGGGTCGAGCGCGAGTTCGACGCCGAGATCACCGAGCAGCACCCCGACGAGCGGGTGGCCTGGAAGAGCACCGACGGCAAGTCGCACGCCGGCGTCGTCACCTTCCACAAGATCAGTGACACCACGACCCGGGTGATGGTCCAGATCGACTGGGAGCCCGAGGGCGTCGTGGAGAAGGTCGGGGCGGCGGTCGGCGTCGACGACCGGCAGATCAGCGCCGACGTGAAGAAGTTCAAGGAGTTCATCGAGAGCCGCGGCACCGAGACCGGTGCCTGGCGCGGGGACGTGCCGCGCGAGTAGAAGGACCACCCTGCCCCCCACCCCTCGCAGGCTCGGGGCGGGCCCCTGCAGGGCGGCCGGACGGCGCCCGCTCCCTCGGTTCGAGGGGGCGGGCGCCGTCGTGTTCGTCCGGGGCCGGATCCGATGTGCAGTGCACGACCGGATGGGGCATGGGTTCGTCATGACCACAGCGACCCCGCTGCGCGCACTCGCGCTGACCTGCAGCCTCAAGCCGTCCCCCGCCCCCTCCAGCACCGACCTGATCGCCCGCCAGGTGCTCGACGCCCTGGCCGAGCACGGCGTCGAGGGTGAGCTGGTCCGGGTCGTCGACCACGACGTCAAGCCCGGCGTCGAGGTGGACATGGGCGACGGCGACGCCTGGCCGTCCATCCGGGAGAAGGTCCTGGCCGCCGACGTCCTGCTGATCGCCACGCCCACCTGGGTTGGCCAGATGAGCAGCGTCGCCAACCGGGTGCTGGAGCGACTGGACGCCGAGATCTCCGAGACCGACGACCAGGGCCGACCGCACACCTTCGGCAAGGTCGGGATCGTCGCCGTCGTCGGCAACGAGGACGGCGCCCACAAGATCAGCGCCGACCTGTTCCAGGCGCTGGACGACGTCGGCTTCACCGTCCCGGCCCAGGGCGCCACGTACTGGAACGGCGAGGCGATGCACGGCACCGACTACCAGGACCTCGACGAGACGCCGGAGGCGACCGCCACGACCACGGCCACGGTGGCCCGCAACGCCGCACACCTGGCCCGGCTGCTCACGACCTCGCCCTACCCGCCGGCCTCCTGAGCCGACGACAGCGCCCGTCCCCGGTGGGGACGGGCGCTGCGGCGACGTCTGGAAAGGCCCCTCTGCAGGTCCCCGCCGCGAGCTCGCGAGCGGTGGGGGGCAGAGGGGTCCTTCAGTCCGCGTCGAGGTCGCTGGCGACCATGTCGGCGATCCGGTCGAGCACCGCCTCGTCCTCACTGTCCACGACGACCTCGGTGCCCTGCTTGGCGCCGAGCGTCATGATCATCAGCGGCGAGCCGGCGTCGATCGGGTTCCCGCCGGGAGTGGCCAGCGTGACCGGCACCCCGGACTTCGAGACGGCCTCGGCGATGAGGGCGGCCGGACGGGCGTGCAGGCCGACGGCGGAGCCGACGGTCACGGTCTTGGAGGGCATCGGTGCCTTCTTTCTGGTCGGCGTGCTGGTGGTCAGTGTGCCGGTCGGGTGACGGCCGGGCGCGCCGGGGAGGTGCCCGCGCCGGAGTCCCCGTCCAGGTCAGCGGTCAGGTCGCTGGCCAGTGGCTCTCCTCGCTCGGTCCGGCCGACGCTCTTGGCCAGGGTGACCGCGACGCCGCCGACGGCTGCGCCGACGAGCACGGCGAGGAAGAAGAGCGCCCAGTTGCTCATCGCGAACCAGACGAAGAACCCGCCGTGCGGAGCCTGCAGCTCCAGGCCGAGGCCGGCGACGATCGCACCGGTGGTCGCGCCGCCGAGCATCATCGACGGGATGACCCGCAGCGGGTCGACCGCGGCGAAGGGGATGGCGCCCTCGGAGATGAACGAGGCGCCGAGCAGCCAGGCCGCCTTGCCGTTGTCCCGCTCGGCCGGGGTGTACAGCTTCGGCCGCAGGACGGTGCTGGACAGCGCCATCGCCAGCGGCGGCACCATGCCGGCCGCCATGACGGTGGCCATGATGACCAGCTGCTGCTGGCCGCCCTCGCCGGCGATCGCCGCGGTCAGCCCGGTGGTGGCGAAGACGTACGCGGCCTTGTTCACCGGGCCGCCCAGGTCGAAGCACATCATCAGGCCGAGGATGATCCCGAGGACGATGCTCGCGGCGCCGGTCAGTCCGTTGAGGAAGTCGCCCAGCCCGTCGAGCGCGGCGGCCAGCGGGCGGCCCAGCAGGACCACCATGATCCCGCTGGAGATGAACGTGGCCAGCAGCGGGATGATCACGACCGGCTGCAGCCCGCGCGCGAAGGCCGGCAGCTTCCAGCGGCTGATCCAGAGCGCCGCGAAGCCGGCGATGATGCCGCCCACGAGGCCACCGAGGAATCCGGCGCCGACGGTGAGCGAGACGGCACCGACGACGAAGCCGGGCACGATGCCGGGGCGGTCGGCGATGGCGTAGGCGATGTAGCCGGCCAGTGCCGGGACGAGGAAGCCGAACGCGGCCTGGCCCAGCACGGTGCAGAGGGCGCCGAGGTAGCCCCAGAACCCGTCGTTGAGCCCCTCGACCGGTTCGGCGGACGGCAGGTCGAAGAAGGTGTTGTTCAGCGCCCAGTTCAGTGCGTAGCTCTGCGCGCCGTCGGTGGCCGGGTCGCCGTTGACGATCTGGTAGCCGCCGAAGAGGAAGCCCAGCGCGATGAGCAGGCCGCCTGCGGCGACGAACGGGATCATGTAGCTGACGCCGGTGAGCAGCCAGCGGCGGATCTCCGACCCGGTGCTGGGCCGGTCACCGCTCGCCGCGGGCGCCACCCCGGCCCCGGCCGTGCCGGGCACCCGGCGGCCGTTCGGGTCATCGGCGGCGGCCAGCGCCTCGCGGATCATCACCTCGGGCTCGTTCATCGCCCGCTTCGTCCCGGACTGCACCAGCGGCTTGCCGGCGAAGCGGTCGCGGTCCTTGACCCCGACGTCGACGGCGAAGATGACGGCGGCGGCCTGGCTGATCACCGACGGGTCCAGCGGGGTCGAGCCCGAGGAGCCCTGGGTCTCCACGTGCAGCTCGACGCCCATCTCCTTGGCCGCGGCGGTGAGCTTGTCGGCGGCCATGTAGGTGTGCGCGATGCCGGTCGGGCAGGCACTGACCGCGACGATGCTGCGGCGGGCCGTCGTCGGGGCAGGCTCGGCTGCCGGGGTGGGGGCCGTCGCGCCGGCGGCGGTGGCGCCGCCGGTGGTCTGCGGGGCCGCAGCGGCCGGTGCCTCCGGCGGGGAGACGACGTCCTGCACCAGCGCGACGATCTCGTCGGCGGAGCCGGCGCTGCGCAGCGAGGCGACGAACTCCGGGCGCACGAGCGCCCGGGCCAGGGCGGTGAGCAGCGTCAGGTGGTCGGCGTCGCCGTGCTCGGGGGCGGCGATGAGGAAGGCGAGGTCGGCCGGGCCGTCGGGCGCGCCGAAGTCGACCTTCGGGTCGAGGCGGGCGAAGGCGAGCGACGCCTGGGTCACCGCGGCGGAGCGGCAGTGCGGGATGGCGATGCCACCGGGCAGGCCGGTGGCGGCCTTCGCCTCCCGGGCCATCGCGTCGGCGTGCAGGCCGTCGGCTCCGGTGGCCCGGCCGCTGGCGGCGACCAGGCCGGCCAGCCGGCGGACGACGGCGTCCTTGTCGTGACCGAGGTCGGCGTCGAGCGCCACCAATTCGGCCGTGATGAGTGCGGACATGGTGGTTCCCCCGGGTGCTCTCAGCGGGCGCCGGCGGCCGGGACGGCCTCGGCGGGAGTCGGGTGGCGGGGCGGGCCGGCGGTGACGGTGACCGCAGCCGGGTCCACCTGCGTGGGTGTCGGCACGGCGGAGCCGGGCAGCGCGGCGCTGGCGGCCCCGTAGGCCACCGCCGACCGCAACCGATCGGCCGGCGCGGCACCGGCGAGGTCGGCCAGCACGTAGCCGGCGAGGCTGCAGTCGCCGGCCCCGACCGTGCTGCGGACGGTGATCCGCGGCGGGCGGGCCGACCAGACCTCGCCGTCGGCGGTGGAGAGCAGCGCCCCGTCGGCACCGAGGGTCAGCAGCACCTCGGCCACGCCCCGCCGGTGCAGGGTGGCGACCGCGGCCAGTGCGGCCTGGGGGTCGCCGGTCACGACCTCCTCGGGCACGCCGGCCAGCTGGGCCAGCTCCTCGGTGTTGGGCTTGAGCAGGTCGGGGGCCGACTCCGGGCCGGCGGCCAGCAGCGCCAGCAGCGGCGCCTCGGAGGTGTCGACGGCGATGCGTGCGCCGGTGCTGCGGAGCGCGCGGACGAGCGTGGCGTACCAGTCGCGCGGCACCCCCGGGGGCAGTGAGCCCGACAGCACGACCCAGCTCGCGGTGCGAGCGTGCTCGAGCAGGGCACGCTGCAGCGCCTCGAGCGTCGGCTCGTCCAGCCGGGCACCGGGCTCGTTGAGCTTGCTCGTCGTCCCGTCGGGCTCGGTGAGCGTGTAGTTGGTGCGCACCGGGGTGTCGATGGGCACGCTGGCCAGGTGCAGGCCGAGCGCGTGCAGGGCGCGGACGATCGGGTCGTCGTCGGCCGCCGGGAGCACCGAGACGACCTCGGCGCCGGCCGCGGCCACGGCCCGGGAGACGTTGACCCCCTTGCCGCCGGGCTCGGTGTGGCTGCCGCCCAGCCGGGTCACCGCGCCGCGGTCCAGCGGGCCGGGCAGGTCCAGCGTCCGGTCCAGGCTCGGGTTGGCGGTCAGCGTGACCACCCGCCCGCCCGGTGTGGAGTCCGTCCTCATGCGACGAGCACCTCGATCCCCTGTTGCTCGAGCTCGGCGACGACGGCCGGGTCGGCCTCCTCGTCGGTGACCAGGACGTCGACGTCCTCGATGGCCGCGAAGCGCACCAGGTGCTCGCGGCCGAGCTTGCTGCTGTCACCGAGCACGACGACCCGCTGCCCGGCGCGCGCCATGGCCCGCTTGACCGCCGCCTCGGCCTCGTCGGGCGTGGTGAAGCCGAAGCCCGCGCTGATCCCGTTGGTGCCCAGGAAGACGACGTCGGCCCGCAGGTCGGTGAGCGCCGCCAGGGTGGACTCCCCGACGGCGGACTGGGTGATCCCGCGGACCCGCCCGCCGAGCACGTGCAGGGTGATGCCCGGGGAGCCGGAGAGCCGGGCGGCGATCGGCACCGAGTTGGTGGCGGTCACCAGCGGCCGGTCACCGGGCAGCAGCTCGGCGAGCGCCGCGGTCGAGCTGCCGCCGTCCAGGATCAGGCTGCCGTTGGCGGGCGGCAGGAGGGCGAGCGCCGCGGTGGCGATGCGGCGCTTGGCCTCGATGCGGGTGCCGCGCCGCTCCCCGAGCGCGGGCTCCACCACGGTCAGCGTCCCGATGGGGACGGCGCCGCCGTGCACCCGGCGAAGCATCCCGGCACGCTCGAGGACGGCGAGGTCACGGCGGACGGTCTCGGTGGTCACCCCGAAGTGCTCGGCGACGGCGGTGACGGCGACCCGGCCGCGCTGGGTGACCAGGCCGGCGAGCGCCTGCTGACGTTCCTCCGCGTACATGCTCACCCCCGGGGTCGCGCTGTACTGGTACGACGGGCCCATGCCCGATCATGTGGGTATCGCGCCGCTTTCATGTTGTTCTACGTGGGATCAGTTGACAAGTCAAGGGTTGCTGGTGACTCTGGTCACCGGATGCACCATTGTCGTTGCGTCGTCCCCAGTCATCCACGACGGAGCTCGTCCGACCGGACGCACCCCGCCTGGTCCGAGCAGACAGTGAGGCCCTCGATGTCCAGCACGCCGACCGGAACCCGGATCTCCCCGGCCGCCCTGACCGGAGCGACCGTGTTCACCGGGACGCCGGTCGTGCCCGGGGTGGCTGCCGGCCCGGTGGTGCGCCCGGTCGGGACCATCGAGCTGCCGCCGGCCGAGGGGCCGGTCGTCCCCGAGGCGCAGCGCGCGGCCGAGAAGGAACGGTTCACCACGGCGGCCGACGCGGTGGCCGAGCGGCTGGCCGGCCGGGCTGCGGCGGCGACCGGCGTGAGCGCGGAGGTGCTGAACACCACGGCGCAGCTGGCCCGGGACCGTGGGCTGCTGTCGGCCGTGGAGCAGCGCATCGGCGACGGCGCCTCGGCGGAGGCCGCCACGGTGGGCGCCGCGGCACAGTTCGTCGACCTCTTCGTCAGCCTCGGCGGCGTGATGGCCGAGCGGGCCACCGACGTCCGCGACGTCCGCGACCGGATCGTCGCCGAGCTCACCGGCCAGGGTGAGCCGGGGGTGCCCGCGCCGGAGACGCCGTCGGTGCTGCTCGCCGACGACCTCGCGCCGGCCGACACCGCTGGCCTGGACCCGTCCCGGATCGTCGCGCTGGCCACCCGGCTGGGTGGGGCCACGAGCCACACCGCGATCATCGCCCGGCAGCTCGGGCTGCCCTGCGTGGTGGGCGTCGGCGGGCTCTCCGACGTCCCCGAGGGCGCGATGGTGCTGGTCGACGGCGAGCAGGGCACCGTCACCGTCGATCCCGACCCGGAGGAGGCCCGCACCCGCGTGGCCGCGGCACAGGAGGCCTCTGCGGCGCTCGCCGGGTACCGCGGGCCGGGCACGACCCGCGACGGCCACGCCGTCCAGGTGCTGGCCAACGTGCAGGACGGCGCCGGGGCGCGGGCCGCGGCGGCGGCGCACGCCGAGGGGGTCGGCCTGCTCCGCACCGAGCTCGCCTTCTTCGGCCGTACGGAGGAGCCGTCGGTCGAGGAGCAGGCGGAGATCTACGCCGGCGTCTTCGCGGCCTTCCCCGAGGGCAAGGTCGTGCTCCGGACGCTGGACGCGGGCTCGGACAAGCCGCTCCCCTTCGCCACCCCGCCGGACGAGGCGAATCCGGCCCTCGGGGTGCGGGGGCTGCGCACCGCCCGTCGTGACCCCGGCCTGCTGACCCACCAGCTGGACGCCGTGGCGCAGGCCGCCCGCAGCACCGGCGCCGCCCCCTGGGTGATGGCCCCCATGGTGGCCACCGTCGCCGAGGCCGCGGAGTTCGCCGCCCAGGTGCGGGAGCGGGGCATGGTGCCCGGCGTCATGGTGGAGGTGCCCTCGGTCGCGGTGCTCGCCGACCGGTTCCTGGAGCACCTGGACTTCCTGTCGATCGGCACGAACGACCTGTCGCAGTACACGCTCGCCGCCGACCGGCTCTCCGCGGACCTGGCGGACCTGACCGACCCGTGGCAGCCCGCGCTGCTCGCGCTGGTGCAGGCGACGGCGGCTGCCGGTCAGCGCGCCGGGAAGCCGGTGGGGGTCTGCGGTGAGGCGGCTGCCGACCCGATGCTGGCGTGCGTGCTGGTCGGCATGGGGATCACCTCGCTGTCCTGCGCCGCCTCGTCGGTGGCCGGGGTGGGTGCGCGGCTGGCGGCGGTGGACCTGGCGACCTGTCAGCGCGCTGCGGAAGCGGCGCTCGCCGCAGCCGACCCCGCCTCCGCTCGCGCCGCCGTGCGTGAGGTGCTGCTCGCCGCCGACTGAGGCCCCCAGTGCTCGCAGGCCCGTGACGGGCCCGCGCAGAGGGGGAGAGTGCCCGCGCCCCGTCGGTCGAAGGTGACCGACGGGGCGCGGCCGTCTCCAGGACATCGTCGTTCACGCTGCAGAGGTGACCGACTGCACTCCGTAGGTGCTGGACAAGTGGCGTGAAGGTGACGGATCCATGGCCAGCACCCCCTTCGAGTGAAGATTCCATCGGAAGCTTCAGCGACACGGCCTTAGATCCGTTGGAATACCAGCCGCTACGCCTGGTTTAATGCAGACGTAACACCCACTCAGGACCACCGAAAGAAGGCAGTGACATGAGCAGCGTGACCTCCAGCTGGCGTCAGCGTCGGCAGGCGTCGCGTACGCGGCGGGCAGTGGATGCCGCCGTCGCCCGCACCAGCAGCCCCGCGATGCGCGACGAGCTGCTGACCCTGGCCAACAGCGGCCAGTTCACCAACGTCCTGCGCTGATCCACCCCCGCCGTCGACGACGACGGCGGGCGCAGGCACGCACCGTGACCCCGACTCCCTCTGGGAGCCGGGGTCCTCTGCTGTCGGGGTCCTTCGTCAGTCGCGGAGGCGGGACCGCAGGGCGGCCTGCTCGTCGGCGCCGAAGCCGTGCTGCTCCAGCCAGCCGACCGGGCCGCCCCAGCGCTCGTCGAGCAGCTCCAGCACCCGGCGCATCGACTCCGCCTGCGGGGTGTGGCTGGCGACGTCGCGCCGGGTCATGTCCTCGGCGTAGGTGGGGCTGCTGGCCAGCTTGGCGACGAGCGCATCGATGACCTCGGCGGTCTGCGCGTAGTCGGCGATGATCGCCTCCGGCGTCGCGCCGGCCACCGCGAGCGCCAGGGCGCAGATGACGCCGGTGCGGTCCTTGCCGGCGGCGCAGTGCACGACCGCGGCGCCTGGGCCACCGGCGGCGAGCGAGCGGAGCGCGGCCAGCACGTTCTCCGTGCCGTCGGTCAGGTAGCCGAGGTAGGAGCGGACGGCGGGCGGCTCGCCCTCGTCCCCGGGCGTGACCTGGCGGGGGAGGATCGACTCCGCCCAGTCGGCCGGCAGCTGGGCCCGGATCTCCTCGTCGGTCTCCTCGGCGGCGAAGACGTCGGTGCGCATGCCGCGCTCGACCAGCAGGGTGAAGTGCCGGTGGGTGACCGAGTCGACGTCGCGCAGCGGGCTGCGGCCCTCCAGCAGGATCTCGGCGGTCGTGCGCAGGTCGACGACCTCGGTGAGCCCCACCTCCTCGACCAGCGTGGCGACGTCGGCGCCGCTGAGGGTCTGCAGGTTGTCGCTGCGCAGGATGCGCCCGAACTGCGTCGTCCCGCCGTCGGTGGTGGGCAGCCCGCCCAGGTCACGGGTGTTCGTCGTCCCGTCCAGGTGCAGCCAGCGGTCGGTGCGGGTGGAGGTCACGCCCCCGACCGTACGACGTCAGCCCAGCGCCAGCAGCTCCCGGCACACTGCGAGCAGCCGCTCCCGCAGCACCGCGCCGCGGTCGGCGAAGCCGCGCTGGGCGGCGCCGTACTCGGCCTTGCCCTCCGGCGTCTCGACCGCGACGGGTGCGTACCCGTGGCTCGTGAGGTCGTAGGGGGAGGCGCGCATGTCCAGCTCACGGACGTCGGCGGCCAGCGCGAAGCAGTCGGCCAGCAGCTCGCCGGGCACCGCCGGGCCGAGCTTGTAGGCCCACTTGTAGAGGTCCATCGTGGCGTGCAGGCAGCCGGGCTGCTCCAGCTGCTGCTGGGTGTCCCGGGTCGGCGTCAGCGTGTTCCGCGGGGCGCCGGCCCGGGTGAAGAACCGGAACGCGTCGATGTGGCTGCACTGCACCCGGTGCGACTCGACGACGGCGTCGGTGCCGGCCTGGCCCAGCCGCAGCGGCAGCTGCTCGTGCCGCACCTCGCCCTCGCCGGGGCGGTAGAGCATCGCCCACTCGTGCATCCCGAAGCAGCCGAACTGGCCCGGCCGGCCGGCCGTCCCGGCCAGCAGGCCCTCGACCCAGCCGACCGACGCCCGCCGCTTGGCCAGGAACGCCGGGACGTCCAGCCCGACCCCGCGCACGGTCTCTCCTGCGGCGTCCCGGGCGTCGACCTCCGCGTAGAAGGGCCAGCCCAGGCGCTCGGTGGCGGCCGCGCCGGTCAGCACGACCCCGACCCCGGGGTGCCATCGGCGCAGCCGGGCCGGTGTCTCGGAGTAGTAGGTGAAGAGGAAGTCCAGCACCGGGTGGGCGACCCCGGTGCGACGGCGCTCCTGGTGCGGGGTCAGCCAGGTGTCCATCCGCTGCCGGTGGGCTCCGGCCCGGGCCGTCCACTCGGCCTCGGACAGCACCGTCGGCGCGGGGGCGAGCAGCGGGAGCACCGGCCCAGGGTAGGCGTGCACCCACCACCCATGACACGTGTCACCGCCCGTCCGTGCACCGGCGGGGAGAAGTCGTGCACCCAGGCACCTGTGCCGGCCGCGGAGTGGCAGCAACGTGGGGGATGCGTCCGACAGCCCGGCCCCACGGCGGCCGGCGGCGCACCGAGGAGGTCGACCGTGCACCCCAGCGCCCCACCAGTGTCCGCGCCCGTCGAGGCCGCTCCCGCGATCGAGGTGCGGGACCTGCGGCGCAGCTACGGCGACTTCGAGGCGGTGCGGGGCATCTCGTTCGAGGTGCAGCCGGGGGAGGTCTTCGCCCTGCTCGGCGTCAACGGGGCCGGCAAGACGTCGGCGCTGGAGGTGCTCGAGGGGCTCGCGCCGGCCGGTGGGGGCACCGTGCGGGTGCTCGGCGCCGACCCGGTGCGCGAGCGGGCCCGGGTACGGCCGCACCTGGGCGTGCTGCTGCAGTCCAGCGGCCTGCCCGGCGACCTCACCGTGGCCGAGACCCTGCAGACCTGGGCCGGCACCCTCACCGACCCGCGGCCGGTGCCCGAGGCGCTGGCGCAGGTGCAGCTGGCCCACCGGGCCGACGTCCGGGTGCGCAGCCTCTCCGGCGGCGAGCGTCGGCGACTGGACCTCGCGCTGGCCCTGCTGGGCCGGCCGCGGGTCGTGGTGTTGGACGAGCCGACCACCGGTCTGGACCCAGAGAGCCGGCGGCAGGTGTGGGGGCTGGTCCGCGACCTGGTCGCCGACGGCGCTGCCGTGGTGCTCACCACCCACCACCTGGAGGAGGCCGAGGAGCTGGCCGACCGGGTGGCGGTGCTGCGGGCCGGGCAGATCGTGCTCTCCGGCACCAAGGAGGAGATCGCCGAGACCCAGCCGGCCACCCTCCGCTTCACCCTCGACGAGGACGCGCCCGAGCTGCCGCGGCCGGCCGGCGTGCAGGTGGTCGCGCAGCGGCCACGGGTCGAGTGGCACACCCGCGCCCTCCAGCCGGTGTTGGCCGAGCTGCTCGCCTGGGCGGCGGCGCACCACGTCGTCCTCCGTGCACTGGAGGCCCGCTCCGCCTCGCTGGAGCAGGCCTTCCTCGCCGTGGCCGCCGAGGCCAGCAGCCCGTCCACGTGACCCACCCAGCCGAGAGGACCCCCGCCATGACCACCACCCACGCCCCTGCCCCGTCTGCCGCGACCGCCCCGAGCCGGCTGCGTCGAGTCGCCGCCCTGGCCCGCGGTGAGCTGCGGCTGTTCCTGCGCAACCGGACCGCCGTCGCCAACTCGGGCCTGCTGCCGCTGCTCCTGGTGGCGGCTGTCCCGGCGCTCGGCCTCGACGGCGACCTCCCGCTGGGGCCGCAGCTGCTGGTCGCCGCCGTCGGCGTGACCCTGGTCTTCGTCACCTACTACAACCTGGTGATCACCTACGTCGCGCGGCGCGAGGAGATGGTGCTGCAACGCATGCGCACCGGGGAGCTGACCGGGCTGGAGGTGCTCGTCGGCACCGCCGTCCCCACCCTGCTGGTCACGCTCGCGCAGGTCGCGCTGGTCGCCGTCGGCGTGGTGGTGCTCGGGGAGTGGAGCGCGCCGGTGGAGTACCTGCTGCCGGTGGTCGCGCTGCTCGGCGGCGCGCTGCTGATGACCGTGCTCGCGGCGGCGAGCACCAGCTTCACCCGCACGGCCGAGAGCGCCCAGGTCACCACCCTGCCGCTGGTCGTCGTCACCTCCGCGCTGTCCGGCCTGATCACCCCGCTCAGCGTCTTCCCCGAGCCGGTCGCCCTGGTGGCCCGGCTGATGCCGGTCACCCCGGTGGTCGAGCTGCTGCAGCTCGGGTTGGCCGGCGTCACCTGGGACGGCGACCGTGTGGACGCCGCGGGCGCCTGGGCGGCCGCCCCGCTGCCGCTGGCCGTGCTGGCCGGCTGGCTGTTGATCGGCACGGTGGCCGCCACCCGGGGGTTCCGGTGGGCACCCCGCCGGTGAGCACCGCGCAGGTGAGCACCGCACGGATCGGCCGGTACGGCAGCATGACCGCCGTGCCGACCGTCTCGCGCTGGTGGGGCAGCCGGACGGCGCCCCAGCGGATCGACCTCTACACCCGGTGGTCGTTCCACGCGTGGCTCGGCGGCGGGCTGCCGCTGTTCGCCTTCGCGGTGCTGGGCTCGGTGACCGAGGTGGCCTCCCGGGCCGCGGTCGTCGCCTACTTCGCCGGCACGGCGCTCACCACCGGCCTCGCCGTCGTGCTCGCCGCCCGCGGGCTGCGCGCACACCGGCACGGCAGTGGGGTCTCGCCGCTCCTCGTCCTGGCCACCTTCGGCGCTGCCCTGGCGGCCGGCGCCGCCGGGCTCTGGGTGTCCGCGGGCGACGGGGAGTACACCCAAGGGGCGCCGTGGTCGCTGGCGATGCCCCTCGGCATGGTGCTCACCGCCTGCTCGACGATCTGGGTCACCCGCCGGCTCGCGGCTCCGGCCGCGGTGATCGGGGTACTGGGCGGTGTCGCAGCCCTCGTCGAGGGGGCGCCGGTGGGTCCGTCGGCCGCGCTGGCCGCCGTGCTCGGCTTGACGGTCTACGCCATCGTCCTGGCCTTCCGGTTCTCCGTGTGGGTGCTCGACGTGGTGCTGGAGATGGAGCGCACCCGCGGCGTGCAGCTGCAGCTGGCGGTGGCCGAGGAGCGGCTGCGGTTCGCCCGGGACCTGCACGACGTCATGGGTCGGAACCTCTCGGCGATCGCGGTGAAGAGCCAGCTGGCCGGGGAGCTGGTCCGCCGCTCCCGGCCGGAGGCGGCCGCGGAGGTGGCCGACATCAGCCGGATCGCCGAGGAGTCGCTGAAGGAGGTCCGGGAGGTGGTCCGCGGCTACCGCCGGACCGACCTCACCGGCGAGCTGGCGGGGGCACGCTCCGTGCTGCGCGCGGCCGGCGTGGGCTGCACGGTGCAGGGTGAGGACGGTGCCGGCACCCTGCCCGAGCCCGTGCAGGCCGCGCTGGGCTGGGTGGTGCTGGAGGCGGTCACCAACGCGCTGCGGCACAGCGAGGCCGCGGAGTGCACGATCACGCTGGAGCGAGGGAGTGGAGAGGTGCGGCTGACCGTGAGCAACGACGGCGTCTCCGCCGACCCGGGTGAGGGCAACGGCCTGACCGGGCTGCGGGAGCGACTGGCCGGTGCCGGCGGGACCCTGCACGCCGGCCGGGACGGCGACCGGTTCACCGTCACCGCCACGCTGCCCACCGGGGGCGCGGCGTGATCCGGGTGCTGCTCGCCGACGACGAGAACCTGGTCCGCTCCGCCTTCGCCGCGCTGCTGGGCCTGGAGGACGACCTCGAGGTGGTCGCCCAGGCGTCGTCGGGGGCCGAGGCGCTGGCGATGGCCCGGGCGCACACCCCGGACGTCGCCGTCCTGGACCTGCAGATGCCCGACCGGGACGGGATCAGCGTGGCCGGCGAGCTCACCACGCTGCTGCCCGGCTGCGGGCTGGTCATCGTCACCGGGCACGGGCGGCCGGGGCACCTCAAGCGCGCCCTGGAGGCCGGGGTCCGGGGGTTCCTGCCGAAGACGGTCAGCGCGGCCGTGCTCAGCGACGTGGTGCGCACGGTGCACCGGGGCGGGCGCTACGTCGACCCGGAGCTGGCCGCCGAGGCGATCAGCGCCGGGGACAGCCCGCTGACGCCGCGGGAGGCCGACGTCCTGGAGCTCGCCGCCGGCGGTGCCCCCGTGGAGGAGATCGCCGTGCGGGCGCACCTGTCGCCGGGGACGGTCCGCAACCACCTGTCCGCGGCGTCGGCCAAGTTGGGTGCCCCGAACCGGCACGCCGCGGTGGACACGGCGCGCCGGCACGGCTGGATCTAGAAGGACCCCCTTGCCCCCCCACTGCTCGGCCCCCTGCAGGGGCCCGCCGCGAGCTCGCGAGTGGTGGGGGGCAGGGGGCGTTTCCTCAGGAGTTGCCGGGGCGGGCGACGGAGTCCTCGCTCTGGGCGTCGTCGTCGGTGAGCAGCACGGTGTCCTTCTCTCCGCCGTCCCCGCGGTCGTGGCCGGAGGTGCCGTCGACCAGGTCGCCGTCGGGGTCGGAGGTCGCCGGGGAGTCGTGGTAGCCGCTGCTGGTGGGTTCGGTCATGGGGTGGGCCTCTCGATCAGGGGGTTCAGCTCGGGTCGGCGCGCTGCGCCAGGGAGGGCTCGGTCGGGGTGCGCTCCGGCTGGAGGTCGTCGCTCTCCGCGTCCCGCTCCAGCGCGGCGTCCCGGGTGAGCGGGACGCCCTCCCGGGTGCCCGTCGCGTCCGTGTCCTCCGCGCCGGTGCCGAGGTCGCTGTTGTCGCCCGTCCCCGAGGCAGTGGGCACGTCCTGCTGGATGCGGTCGCTGCCGCCGGTCTCGCTCATCGCGGTCCTCCTCGCGTGGACGTCGTCCCCCGCCCATGCCCGCGATCCCCGGGCACCATGCACCGCCGGCCGCCCGGTCCGGCCCCCTTGCAGGGGCCCGCCGCGAGCTTGCGAGTGGTGGGGGGCAAGGGGGTCCTTCCTCAGAACGCGGCTTCGTCGACGTCCATGAGGGCGTTGTCGGTGTGCTCGACGATGAACCGCTCGCTGGTGAGCGTCGGCAGCACCTGGGCGCAGAAGAACCGGGTGGCGGCGAGCTTGCCCTCGTAGAAGTGCCGGTCGGACTCCGAGACCTCGCCCTCCAGCGCGGTCAGCGCGACCTCGGACTGGCGGACGAGCAGCCAGGCGGTGATCAGGTCACCGGTGGCCAGCAGCAGCCGGGAGGTGTTCTGGCCGACCTCGTAGAGCTTGCGGACGTCGGTCTGGGCCGCGGTGAGCTGGCCGAACATCGCGGTCAGCATCCCCTGGACGTCGCCGAGCGCGGTCGCCAGCAGCGCACGCTCCTCCTTGAGCCGCCCGTTGCCGGCCTCCGCCGTGACCGTCGCCTGGACCTGCTCGGCCAGCCAGGTCAGCGCCACCCCGCCGTCCCGCACGATCTTGCGGAAGAAGAAGTCCTGCCCCTGGATCGCCGTGGTGCCCTCGTAGAGGGTGTCGATCTTGGAGTCCCGGATGTACTGCTCGATCGGGTGGTCCTGCAGGTAGCCGGAGCCGCCGAGGGTCTGCAACGACTCGGCGGTGAGCAGCTGGGTGGCCCGCTCGGAGCCGTGGCCCTTGACGATCGGCAGCAGCAGGTCGTTGAGCTTGGCGGCGAGGACGGCCTCGGGGCTGTCGGCCGTGCCGGCGGCCTCGGCCTCCATGACCTGGTCGCGGAAGGTCGCGGTGTACAGGTACAGCGCACGCATGCCCTCGGCGTAGGCCTTCTGCAGCATCAGCGAGCGCCGGACGTCGGGGTGGTGGGTGATGGTCACCCGCGGGGCGTCCTTGCTGGTGGCGGTGAGGTCGGCGCCTTGCACCCGCTCCTTCGCGTAGGCCAGCGCGACCTGGTAGCCGGCGGAGAGGGTCGCGATCGCCTTGGTGCCGACGAACATCCGGGCGTACTCGATCACCTTGAACATCTGGGCGATGCCGTCGTGCACGTCGCCGACCAGCCAGCCCTTCGCCGGCACCGGGCCGTCGCCGAAGCTCAGCTCGCAGGTGGTGGAGACCTTCAGGCCCATCTTCTTCTCCACGCCGGTCACGTACACGCCGTTGCGCTCGCCGAGCGCGCCGGTGGCCAGGTCCACGTGGTACTTCGGGACGACGAAGAGCGACAGGCCCTTGGTGCCCTGCTTGGCGCCCTCGGGGCGGGCCAGGACCAGGTGGACGATGTTGTCGCTGAGGTCGTGCTCGGCGGAGGTGATGAACCGCTTCACCCCACTGAGGTGCCAGGAGCCGTCGGGCTGCTGCACCGCCTTGGTGCGCCCGGCGCCCACGTCGGAGCCCGCCTCGGGCTCGGTGAGCACCATGGTGGCGCCCCAGAGGTGCTCGATCATCAGCTCGGCCAGCCGCTGCTGGTCCGGGGTGCCCAGGGAGTGCAGGATCGCGGCGAAGGTGGGGCCGGAGCCGTACATGAACGCCGCGGGGTTGGCGCCGAGCAGCATCTCGAACGCGGCCCAGCGCAGGCTGAACGGTGCGCCGAACCCGCCGAGCGCGTCCGGCAGGTCGAGGCGCCACCACTCCCCGTCGTTCACCGCCCGGACCGACGCCTTGAACGACTCGGGCAGCGTCACCGAGTGCGTCGCCGGGTCGAACACCGGCGGGTTCCGGTCGGCGTCGGTGAAGGAGGCGGCGAGCGGGCCCTCGGCGAGCCGCCGCACCTCGGCCAGCACCCCGCGGGCCGTATCGGCGTCCATCTGCTCGAAGGGTCCGGTGCCGAACCTGTCCTTGGTGCTCTGGAACTCGAACAGGTTGAACTCGAGGTCGCGCAGGTTGGCCGTGTAGTGGCTCATGGAGGGTGCTCCCGTGCTCGCTGTTGCCCGCGAGCAGGTCCTACTCGCGGGTAACAAACGCTATTACCGCCCGGTGGCCAGGGGCAAGCGCCCCCGCCGCGCCCGGCCCTCCGGGGTCAGTCCCTGCCGTGCGCGTCGGGCTCGGTCTCCGGCGGCGGGTAGACCGGGCCGGCCATGCCGTCGGCGTCGTCCTCGCCCTGGGTGGGGGAGGCGGCGCCACCCAGCGGCTCCACGTCGTGCTCGTCCGGCCGGTCCTGCGGGGAGCTGGTCATCCCCCGAGTCTCGGCTGCGCGCGGTCGGGCGGCGAGCTGGGCGAGCTCAGTCGTCCAGGGCCGGGCCGGCCTCGTGGCGTTCGTGGCCGGACGTGCGCTCGCCCTGCTTCATCCGCGCCTCGAGCACGTGCCGGTCACCGCCGGCCAGCTCGTCGCGGGCGCGCTGGTCGAAGGCGCGGTAGGCGTTCCAGTAGTTGGCGTCGTAGTCCTCGACGACCTGGAAGGTCCACCGGTCGGCGATCACGTTCCGGCCGACGAGGTCGCGGTCGAGGTCGTCGGCGAGCTCGGTGTGCCCGGCGTCGCGGAGGCCGGCGACGGCGTCCTGCAGGAGGAGGTCGGCCTTGCCGGTGAGCTGGTGGAACCCGTACAGCAGGCCGCGGGCCTGCTCGACGGTCTCGAGGGACTCGGAGAGCTTGCCGAGGGCGGCGACGGTGGCGTCGTCCAGGTCCGGACGCGAGCGGTCGGTCATGCCCCCAGTCTGTCGTCCTGGCTCAGGCGGCGGCGGCGATGGCGGAGTCGATGAGCTTCTCGGCCAGCTGGCGCCCGTGCGAGGCGGGGCCGTCGGGGCCGAGGAGACCGCCGGAGAGGTACATCCCGTCGATGATCAGGTGGACCTGCGCGGCGAGGTCGTCGCCGCCGCCGGGGATCAGCTGGTCGGCCAGGCCCTCGAGCCGGGCGTGCAGCTCGAACTTGTAGTCGGCGGCCGCGCTGCGGGCGGGGTGCTGCGGGTCGTCGTACTCGCTGCTGACGTTGGTGAAGGGGCAGCCGCGGAAACCGACGCTGGTGACGTCGGCCTCGACGGCGTCGACCACGGAGAGGAGCGCGGCCCGCGGGTCGTCCTGGTGCTGGTCCAGCTCGGCGTCGATGGCGGACAGCACGGTGGCGGCCTTGCGCGAGAGGTAGGCGCCGACCAGGTCGTCCTTGCTCTTGAAGAGCCGGTAGACCGTCATCTTGCCCAGGCCGGTCTCCCGGACCAGCTCGTCCATCCCCACGCTGCGGGAGCTGCGCGCCGAGAAGAGACGCTCGGCGGTGTCCAGGACGATCTCCTGCCGCTCCGCGCGGGAACGACGGGCCGGGACGGCGCCGTCCTCAGGTGCGTGGAGGGAGAGGGCTGCGGCGGTCACGGTCTGATCGTGCAGCACATCGTGACGGAGCGGTTCGCGGCACGCCGGGGTGCGCAGGCCGCTGACCAGCACGTCCGGGGCGGGAGGGGCAGCCCGGGGCGGTGGGGGACTGTGAGGCGCCTGTGACTCTCCGCGAGGGGTGCTGGTCGCGGGCCCTCAGTTCCGGCGGATCCGCCGGGGGTTGGCCAGCATCCGGACGGCCGCCGCCTGCTGCGGCGTCGGCTCCTCGGCGGGGGTGGTCGTCTCGTCCAGCTGCGGTTCGCGTTCGTCGTCGTGCACGTGTCCCACCCTCCCGCCGGGACCTGTGCAGGTACAGCCCCCGGACGGGTGGACGACGGAGACGTCGATCACCTGGTCCGGTCGGGGACCAGCTGGGGCACGTCCAGCACCGGGGCGGCGGTCTCCCGCGGCGCGCGGGCCCGGGTGAGGGGCAGGGTCACTGCCCAGGTCAGCACGGCGAGCGTGGTGACGAAGAAGCTCGGCGGCAGGTTGACCATCGCCGAGAGCACCAGGCCGAACCAGACACTGCCCAGGGCGATGGCCACGGCGATCGCGGCCACCAGCCCGGGCCTGGCGGTCATCCGCAGCGCCGCCGCGGCCGGGGTGACCACGAGCGCGAACAGCAGCAGCGTGCCCACGACCTGCACGGCCATCGTGATGGTCAGCGCGAGCAGGACGACGAAGGCCACGCCCAGGGCGCGCACCGGCACCCCGCGGGCCTCGGCCACGGTCGGGTCCACCGAGGCGAACACGAGCGGCCGGGCGATGACCGCCAGCACGCCGACCACGAGCAGGGTGAAGCCGCCGAAGACCCACAGCTGGTCGGTGGAGATGGCCAGCAGGTTGCCGAACAGCACGGTGGTCGTGCTGCTGGCGTTGGCCGTGGCCAGCGAGGCGAACAGCACGCCGAGGCCGGTGGCGAAGGCGAGGATCGTGCCGGTGGCCACCTCCCGGTCGGCCACCCGCTTGCCGAACAGCCCGATCAACAGCCCGCCGCCGACGCAGAACACCGCCAGGCCCAGCGTGACCGGGGCGCCGATCAGGATGGCGCCGGTCGCGCCGGGGAAGCCGATGTGGGCCAGGGCGTGGGCGGCGAAGGCGTTCTGCCGGGTGACGACGAACCAGCCCATCAGCCCGGCGGCCAGCGCGACCATCGAACCGCCGAGCAGGGCGTGCTGCATGAACGTGGTCTGCAGCACCTGCAGCCAGTTCTCCTGGAAGGTGACCACGGCTCAACCGCCCCGGGTGAAGAGATCGCCCTGCGCGGTGCGCACCACCCGGACCGGGGTGCCGTACAGGTGGGTGAGCAGGTCCTCGGTGACGACGGCGTCGATCGGGTCGTGGTGCGGGTGGCCGTCGAGCAGGTAGACGGCGTCGGTGAGCACGGGCAGCAGCGGGTTGAGGTCGTGCGCGACGACCAGCACCGTGACCCGGCGCTCGCGGGTGAGCTCGCCGAGCAGCGCGACCACCTCGTGCTGGTTGCGCAGGTCGAGGTTGGCCAGCGGCTCGTCGAGCAGCAGCAGCTCGGCGTCGTCGACGATCGCCTGGGCGATCGCGACCCGCTGCTGCTGGCCGCCGGAGAGCTCGGACATCCGCCGGTCGGCGTAGCCGTCGGCGCCCACCCGGCGCAGTGCGTCGTCGACCCGGGCCCGCTCGGCAACCGAGGCGCGGCGCAGCCCGAAGCGGCCCCCGGTGAGGCCGAGCATCACCAGGTCGCGGGCGCGCACCGCCTCGCCCAGTGCGGCGGTGTAGTTCTGCGGCACGTAGCCGATCCGGCGGTCGCCGCGGCTGGGGGTGCGGCCCAGCACCTCGACCCGCCCGCCGGCCGGGGGCAGCATGCCGAGGACCAGCTGGAACAACGTGGTCTTCCCGGCGCCGTTGGGGCCGATGACCCCGACCACGGCGCCCGCGGGCACGGTGAGCGTGCCCTGCGACCAGACCACCCGGCCGCCGCGCACCACCGAGACGTCGTCGAGGACGAGCGCCGGTGGCCGCGCGGCGACCTGGTCGGCCATCGGGACGTCTGTCACTGACCCCCACCGAGTGCGTTCGAGAGCTGCTGCAGCTGGGAGAGCTGCCAGGACACGAAGGACGACTCCCCGTCCGGCGCCGACTCGGTGACCTCGACGACCGGCACGTCGGCCGCCTCCGCCGCGGCGCGCAGCTGCTCGGGGACGCTGCCCTCCGTCTGAGAGTTGTACACCAGCACGTCGACCGAGCCGTCGGTCAGCGCCGCCTCGAAGGCGGCCACGTCGCCGGGCGCGGGATCGGTCTCGTTGCTGGCGGCGTCGCGGTAGCCCTCGGGGGTGGCGTCGGTCAGGCCGATCGCCTCGGCGGTGTACTGGAAGACGCTCTCCGTGGCGGCGTACGAACGCCCGGCGGCCGCGGTCTCCAGCGCCGCCAGTTCGTCCAGGTAGGGCTGCAGGTCCGTCTCCCAGGCCTCTGCCTGCTCGGCGAAGTGGTCGGCGGCGTCCGGCGACAGCTCGCTGAGCTGTGCGGTCACCGCGGCGGCGACGTCCTGGACGTACTCCGGGGAGTACCACAGGTGCGGGTTCACCCCGCCGTGACCGTGCTCCTCCTCGGCGTGCTCCTCCTCGGCGTGCTCCTCGCCCTCGGCGTGCTCCTCGCCCTCGACGCCGACCACCTCGGCCCCGTCGACGACGGCCGGCGCGGGGTCGAGGGTGGCGACGGCGTCGGCGGCCCAGTGGTCGTAGTCGGCGCCGTTGAGCACGACCAGCTCGGCGTCGGAGAAGGCGGCGATGTCGGCGGTCGTCGGCTCGTAGTCGTGCGGGTCGACCGCGGAGGAGGCGAGCACGGTCGTGACGTTGGTGCAGTCCCCGCCCAGCTGCTCGACGACCGCGCCCCACTGGCTCACCGAGACGACGACGTCGAGCACCTCGCCGGGGCAGTCCGCCTCGTCGGCCTGGGTCGTCGTGGTCCCGGCGCCGGCGCTGGAGCCCCCGCAGGCGGCGAGGGTCAGCGTTGCGGTGGCGGCCACGGCGGCGAGCGTCGGACGGCGGAACAGGTCGAGGCGGCGCACGGGAGGTCCTCACGGGAGCAGTTACTGGGAATGGTCTTCACAATCAGTATCACCCCAGCCGTGCGCTGCGTCGATGTCGGCCCGCCCACAGCGGGCCCGTCCCGATCCCGGCCCGCTACCGTCCGGGCGTGCCGATCCAGCCCGGACGCACTCCGGTCCGTCCGCCGACCGCCCCACCCCGGCGGACGCCGCGGACACCGGACCGTCGGCCCGGTCCCGTACCGGCCCCCGCCCCGCCGGCCCCCGACCACCCGGTCCCCGACCACCCGGTCCCCGGACACCCGGGCCGGGACTGAGTCGGGGCCGGCCCGCGTCAGGCGGGCATCAGGCCCCGGTCACCCGGTTCTCCGGGTCCACGCCGGCCGCCGGGTCGGTGCCCTCGGCCGGCTGCTCGGGGTGCGGGGTGCGCCCGGTCTCGTGCTGGTCGGACGTGGCGTCGCCCTCGGCGGGCTCTTCGGCGTGCGGGGTGCGTCCGTTGCTCTCGGTCATGTCCGCCCGTTGCCCCCGCCCGGTGCGGCGCAACCATCAGCCGACGGGCGTCGCCGCGGGGGTCTGGGGCAGCAGGGCCTGGACCTCGTCGTCGTCCGGCAGCGCGCCGCGCGCCCCCGGACCGGTGGTCGACAGTGCCGCCGCCGTGACCGCGTAGCGGACCGCGTCGGCCAGCGTCTCGCCCCGGTCCAGGGCGCTGCTCAGCGCACCGCAGAGGCAGTCGCCGGCGCCGGTGGTGTCCACCGGCCGGACCGGCGGTGGCCCCTGCACGAGCGCCGGGCCGTCCGCGGGCACCACCAGCGCCCCTCGCGCGCCGAGGGTGACCACCGCCGACCGCACGCCCAGCCCGCGGGCCAGCTCGGCCAGCTCGGCGGGGGAGAGGTCGCCGGGCGGCGCGCCGGCCAGCCGGCGCAGCTCGTGCTCGTTGGGCACCAGGACGTCGACCCGGGTCAGCAGGTCGGCCGGCAGCGGCTGCGACGGCGCGGGGTTCAGGACGACGCTGCCCCGGGTGGCGGCGGCCGCGGCCCGGACCGTGTCCAGCGGCGTCTCCAGCTGGAGCAGCAGCACGCCCGCGCGGTGCACCGACTCCACGTCGACGTCCGCCGGGGTCAGCTCGGCGTTGGCGCCGGGCACCACCACGATCAGGTTCTCCCCGCCGTCCGCCTCGACCGGGATCGTCGCCGTCCCGGTGGGCACGCCCTCGGTGCGCTGCACCCGCCCGACGTTGACCCGCGCGTCGGCGAGCGCGGCGAGCTGCCGGCCGGCCGCCGGGTCGGTGCCGACCCGGCCGACCATGTGCACCCCGGTGCCCAGCCGGCCGGCCGCGGCGGCCTGGTTGGCGCCCTTGCCCCCGGGCAGGACGGCGACCGCTGAGCCGATGACGGTCTCGCCGCGGCCGGGCAGCCGGTCGACGGTCACCACGACGTCCTCGTTGAGACTCCCCACCACGGTCACGGACACGCTGCGCTCCCGGTGATCACCACCCGGCCAGCCTAGGAGGGCCGGGTGGTCCGACGCCGCAGCGGCAACAGGTACCAGGTGGTCAGCCCGACGACGCCGATCGCCGCGCACACTGCGATCGCCGGCCAGCGGCCGAGGACCACGTCCAGCACCAGCAGCACCGCGCTGACGACGCCGGTCAGGAGCAGGGCGAGCCCGATCATCAGCGACCGGTCGGCGAACTGGACGATCGCCGCCTTCTGCCGCCGCCGGAACAGCATCCGATGGAAGGAGACGGGGGAGATGAGCACCACCGTGGCCAGGGCGGTGCTGGTCATCGTGATCGCGTAGACCGTCGTCCCGAAGGTGCCCAGTTCGGCGAAGCGGGACTGGAACGGGAGGGTCAGCAGGAAGGCGAACAGCACCTGGACGGCGGTGATCGCCACCCGGATCTCCTGCAGCACCTCGTTGACGTTGCGGTCCAGCACCTCGTCGGGCGTCTCGCCGCGGGCCTCGGCGGTCCGCTCCGCGTCGGCGCGCTCCGCGTCGATCCGTTTCTCCGCCACCTGCCTGCGGTACCGCAGGCGCAGTCGATCGACACCCGGGAGATGCCCCATGCCCCAGCACCAGGCCGAGGACGCCGACGCCGTCCGCCGTGAGTTCGGCGAGGCGGTGAACATGACCGCCGGCGAGCTGGAGGAGTGGCTGTCCACCGAGGAGTCGCAGTCGGTGGGGCAGAAGAGCAGCGGGTCGGCGGAGTCCACCGGCCACGAGTCGGGCCGGCGGATCGTGCAGCTGCTGCGCACGGGGAAGGCCGACCTCGCCGACGACGACCTGGCGCACATGCGCAAGGTGCACGGCTACGTGCAGCGGCACCTGGCGCAGGAGCCCGCCAAAGCCGACGTCGAGACGTCCAGGTGGCGGTGGTCGCTGATGAACTGGGGCCACGACCCGCTCAAGGGCAAGTAGCGTCCGCGGCGTGCAGCGCAACGACCCGGCGCAGTACGACCAGTTGGCCGACCAGTGGTGGGACCCGCACGGCGGCTTCGCGATGCTCCAGTGGATCGCCGCCTCGCGGGCCGGTCACGTGCCACCGGCGTCGACACCCGGTGCGGTCCTGGTCGACCTGGCCTGCGGTGGTGGCCTGATGGCACCGCACGTGCAGCGGCTGGGGTACCGGCACGTCGGCGTGGACATCGGCCTGGCCGGCCTGCACATCGCCCGCGGGCACGGGGTCGGTGTCGTGCGCGGGTCGGTGCTCGCCGTCCCGCTCGCCGACGGGTGCGCCGACGTCGTGACTGCCGGGGAGATCCTCGAGCACGTCGAGGACCCCGGGCAGGTGCTCGCCGAGAGCGCCCGGCTGCTCAAGCCGGGCGGCCTGCTGGTCATCGACTCGATCGCGGCCACCCGGCTCGCCCCGCTGGTGGCCGTCCGGATCGCCGAGCGGCTGCCCGGCGGGCCGCCGCCGGGCATCCACGACCCGGCGCTGTTCGTCGACCGGCGCGAGCTGCTGGCCACCGCCGACCGGCTGGGGCTGGACCTGCGGCTGGTCGGCCTGCGCCCGTCGGTGCGCGACCTGGTCGCCTGGCGGCGGGGACGACGGGACACCGTGCGGATGCGCACCATGCCCTGGACCGGGATCCTGTTCGCCGGCTCGGCGACCAAGCGTGCAGAGCCCGACGCCGAGCGGCGGACGCCGGGCTCCGCACGTACCGTCGGGTCATGAGCGTCTGCGGTCCCGCCACCCCCACCGTGCCGGGATCGGCCTGGTGAGCGCCGCCGTCATCACCGGTTCGGGTCGGGCGCTGCCGGCGAGGTACGAGCAGGGCGAGGTCTGGGACGGCTACTTCGCCGAGAAGTACGCCGGGCTGCGGGCCGCCGAGCGGGTGTTCCGCGGTGCCGGTGTGCGCAGCCGGCACGCGGTGGTCAACCCCGTCGACGAGGACGTCTCGCAGTGGGGCACCGGGGCCCGCATGGAGCGTTACGTCACGGAGGGGCTGCCGCTGGGCAAGCAGGCCGTCGCCACGGCGCTGGACGCCGCCGGGTTGGCTCCCGGGGACGTCGGGCAGTTCGCCGTCGCCACCTGCACCGGGTACGCCACCCCCGGCCTGGACATCCGGCTCTCCAGTGACCTGGGCATGCCGCTGGGGTTGCAGCGGCTGCTCGTCGGCCACATGGGCTGCTACGCGGCGCTGCCCGGGCTGGCTGCGGTCAGCGACTTCGTCACCGCACGCTCCCGGCCGGCGGTGCTGCTGTGCCTGGAGCTGACCAGCCTGCACGTGCAGCCGGCCGTCGCCGACCTGGAGCAGGTCGTCACCCACGCGCTGTTCAGCGACGCCGCGGCCGCGGTCGTCGTCGAGCCCGCCGCGCGACGGGGCCGGCGGGTCGCCGGGATGGTGGCGCGCACCGACCACGCGACCGCCGACCACATGACCTGGGACGTCACCGACCTCGGTTTCCGGATGGGTCTGTCGCCCCGGGTGCCCGACGTGCTGGCTCGGCACGTCGGCGGCGTGGTCGAGGAGCTGCTGACCGAGGCCGGCCTGCGGGTCGAGGACGTGGCGGGCTGGGCGGTGCACCCGGGCGGGCCGCGGATCCTGGACGTCGTCCGGGACGAGCTCGGGCTCGCCGAGGAGCAGATGGCCGCTTCGCGCCGGGTGCTCGCCGAGCACGGCAACTGCTCGTCGGCGACCGTGCTGCTGGTGCTCGACGAGCTCGGGGACGTCGACGGCCCGGTGGTCGCGATGGCCTTCGGCCCCGGCTTGACCCTCTACGCCACCCTGCTGCTCCCGGCCTGACGCGCTCCCGGAGCGGCCCTCCTCCCGATGCCCGCTCCTCCCTGCGCGGCTCGACCCGCAGGCGCCAGGGTTGAGCCGCGTGCGCCGGCGGCTCAACCCCTCCCGGGGCGGCTCGAGCCGCCCCGGGAGCAGGGCCCCGTCAGCCCAGGTGGGCCTGCTTGGGAGCCAGGCCGCGCAGTGCCTCGGCGGCCACCCGGTCCCGGTCCGCGCCACCGGCGGCGACCACCGCCGCGCCGACCAGCCCCTCGACCAGCGGGGCGGCGCTGAGCACCACCCGCGCCCGGACGTCGTCGTCCAGCAGCTCCAGCGCCGTCTCGGCCGACATCACCGCGCTGCCCAGGTCCATCAGCACCACCACGCCGTCCCCGGTGTCGGCGGCGGTGATGGCCGTGGAGACGGCGACCGCGTCGGTGCCCAGCCCGCCGTCGTCGGTGCCGGCGGCCACCTCGATGGCCACGGTCGAGTTCGGCAGCATCTGCCGGGCCAGCTCGACCGCGGCCTCGGCCAGCGGCCGGCTGTGCGAGACGACGACGATCCCCACGGCGGCCACGGTCAGCTCCCCGGCAGGGTCGTCGCGGCGGCCTCGACCAGCAGCACCGCCGAGGCGGCCCCCGGGTCGACGTGGCCCGCGCTGCGCTCGCCCAGGTAGCTGGCCCGGCCCTTGCGGGCGACCAGCGGCGTGACCGAGTCGCGCCCCGTCGCGGCGGCGTCCGCGGCGGCGCGCAGGGCGGCGTCCAGCTCCTGCCCGGCCTCGACCGCCGCGGTGAGGGCGTCGGCGGCCGGCAGCAGCGCGTCGACCATCGTCTTGTCCTCCAGCTCCGCCTTGCCGCGGGCGACGACGCCGTCGACCCCGGCCCGGAACGCAGCCGCGAAGGCCGCCGGGGAGCCGTCGTCCAGGGCGCCGGACATCCGGAGGAAGAACGTCCCGTACAGCGGGCCGCTGGTGCCCCCGACCTTGCTGATCATCGTCATCGCGACCGTCTTCAGCAGCGCGGCGGCGTCGGCCGGCGGGGTGGCGTCGAGGGCGGCGACGGCCGCGGTCATCCCGCGGTGCATGTTCGTGCCGTGGTCGGCGTCGCCGATGGCCGAGTCGAGTTCGGTGAGCTCCTCGCGGTGCTCGGTGACGGCGCGGGCGTACTCGCGCACCCAGGTCCCGAGGGCGTCGGTGTCCAGCGCGGCCATGCTCAGACCCCCCACCGCAGCGCGGGGGTGCGCACCGGCGCGTCCCAGAGCCGGATCAGCTCGTCGTCGACCTTGAGCAGCGTGACCGAGCAGCCGGCCATCTCCAGGCTGGTCATGTACGAGCCGACCAGCGAGCGGGCCACCGTCACGCCGGCCTTGGCCAGCACCGCCTGTACCTCGGCATAGACCACGTAGAGCTCGAGCAGCGGCGTCCCGCCCATCCCGTTGACGAAGGCGAGCACGCCGTCGCCGCCGGTGAAGTCCAGGTCGGCCAGCACCGGCTCCAGCAGCATCTCGGCGACCTCCCGGGCCGGGGCGACCGGCACCCGGCGGCGGCCGGGTTCACCGTGGATGCCCACGCCCAGCTCCATCTCCCCCGCGGGCAGGTCGAAGGTGGGCTTGCCGGCGGACGGCACGGTGCAGGAGGTCAGCGCCATGCCCATGCTGCGGCCCTGCCCGTTGACCCGGCGGGCCACCTCGGCGACCTCGGCCAGCGGGCGGCCCTCCTCGGCGGCGGCACCGGCCAGCTTCTCCACCAGCACGGTGACGCCCACGCCGCGCCGGCCGGCGGTGTACAGGCTGTCCTGGACGGCGACGTCGTCGTCGGTGACGACGGCGACCACCTCGGTGCCGGACTCCGCGGCCACCAGCTCGGCGGCCATCTCGAAGTTCATGACGTCGCCGGTGTAGTTCTTCACGATGTGCAGCACGCCGGCGCCCGCGTCGACGCCCTGGGTCGCCGCCACCATCTGGTCCGGGACGGGGGAGGTGAACACCTCGCCGGCGCAGGCGGCGTCGAGCATGCCGAGCCCGACGAACCCGCCGTGCAGCGGCTCGTGGCCGGAGCCGCCGCCGGAGACGAGCCCGACCTTCCCCGCCACCGGGGCGTCGCCGCGGAAGACGACCCGGTGCTCGGCGTCGATCCGCAGCTCCGGGTGGGCGGCGGCCATGCCGCGCAGGGCGTCGTCGACGACGTCAGCCGGGTCGTTGATGAGCTTCTTCATCGCGGGCTCCTGATCATGGGGGACGAGCGAACCGTAGGAGTGGGCCAGGTCTCAGGGCAACGGGGGGCGGTCCGCATCGTCGGACGGAGCTGCGGGGTGGACGTGACCTGGGGCACACTCGGCCTCCCATGCTCTCCGATGCATGCCGGTCGTGGTGGCGTCCGGAGGGTGTGCGACCAGGACGGTCCCCCAGAGCTGAGGAGCTCCCCAGATGGCTGGCAACAGAGGCGTTGCGTACATCGAGCCCGGCAAGGTCGAGGTGCACGAGACCGACTACCCGAAGCTGGAACTGCAGGACGGCCCGGGGGTGAACCCGGCCAACGTGGGCCGCAAGCTCAACCACGGGGTGATCCTCAAGGTGGTCACCACCAACATCTGCGGCAGTGACCAGCACATGGTCCGCGGCCGGACGACGGCGCCGCCGAACCTGGTGCTCGGCCACGAGATCCTCGGCGAGGTCGTGGAGAAGGGGTCCGACGTCGAGTTCATCGAGGTCGGCGACCTCTGCTCGGTGCCGTTCAACATCGCCTGCGGGCGCTGTCGCAACTGCAAGGAGGGCAAGACCGGGATCTGCCTGAACGTGAACCCGGCCCGCCCCGGTGCGGCCTACGGGTACGTGGACATGGGCGGCTGGGTCGGCGGGCAGGCCGAGTACGTGACGGTGCCCTACGCCGACTGGAATCTGCTGAAGTTCCCGGACAAGGACCAGGCCATGGAGAAGATCCTGGACCTGACCATGCTCTCGGACATCTTCCCGACCGGCTTCCACGGCGCGGTCACCGCCGGGGTGAAGCCCGGCTCGACCGTGTACATCGCCGGGGCCGGCCCGGTGGGGCTCGCGGCGGCCGTCGGCGCCCAGCTGCTGGGCGCGTCGGTGGTGATCGTCGCCGACCTCGTCGAGCAGCGGCTGGCCCAGGCGCGCAGCTTCGGCTGCGAGACCGTCGACGTGTCCAAGGGCTCGCCGCAGGACCAGATCGAGCAGATCCTGGGCGAGCCCCAGGTGGACGCCGCCGTCGACGCGGTGGGCTTCGAGGCCCGCGGCCACGGCGAGGGAGCGGGGAAGGAGGCGCCGGCGACGGTGCTGAACTCGCTGATGGAGGTGACCGCGGCCGGCGGCGCCATCGGCATCCCGGGGCTGTACGTCACCGGTGACCCCGGGGGCATCGACGAGGCGGCCAAGGTCGGTTCGCTGTCGCTGAGCCTGGGCACCGGCTGGGCGAAGTCGCTCTCCTTCACCACCGGTCAGTGCCCGGTGATGCGGTACAACCTCGGGCTGATGAAGGCGATCCTCCACGACAAGGTGCAGATCGCGAAGGCGGTCAACGCCACGACCATCTCCCTGGACGAGGCGCCGAAGGGGTACCAGGACTTCGACTCCGGTGCGGCGAAGAAGTACGTGATCGACCCGCACGGGATGGTGGGCAAGAAGGCCGCCTGAGTCCTGTCGCCGGCCCGGGGCGCACGCCCCGGGCCGGCGTCACCACAGGTCGCCCCGGCGCCAGTCGCACACCAGCCGGGCGGCGGGGTCCAGCGGCGCCGGGGTGGCCGGGGTGGGCAGCACGAAGACCGCCCCACCTGGGGTCGCCACCATGCCGTCCGGGGTCAGCGCCGCCAGGTCGCCGGACCAGGTCAGCCACCCGCGCGCGGTGTACAGCCGGGCGCCGTCCTCGCTCGCGGCCAGCGCGCCGAACTCGAACCCGCCGCGGACGAGCCGTTCCGTCTCGGCCATCACCGCGGCCCCCACGCCCCGGCGGCGCATCGTGGCCGCGGTGGCGACGGCCTCGACGTAGCCGGTCCGCAGCGTCCGACCGCCGGCGATGAGCTGGCGGACGACGACGGCGGCGTGCCCGGCCGGCTCCCCGTCCACGGTGGCCAGCACGTGCACGCCGCCGAGGGCGTGGGACCAGTCGTCGTCGCTGAACCGGCCGCTGAACGCCGTGTCCAGGAACTCCCGCAGCCGGTCGAGCTCGTTCGTCGAGAGATCGGCGGTGGGCGCGCTGCGGACGGTGACCGTCGGCCGGGGGGAACTCACCGGACCAGCTTCGCGGAGGCATCGCCGTGCCGCCCCGACAGGGGCCGCTGGAGGAGGAGAGCGGGTGACGAGAATCGAACTCGCACTGTCAGCTTGGGAAGCTGATGTTCTACCATTGAACTACACCCGCGACAGGTCAGTGACCTGTCGGAGAGCTTAGCAAGGCAGTCGCCCCCGACCGGTACCCGGTCGGGGGCGACTGTGTCTCAGCGGCTCAGAGCAGCACACCTCGGCAGCTGGTGCTGCAGTCCAGCGACCAGAACGAGCTGCCCAGCCGCCCGAAGGCCGCCGAGCGCACCAGCCGCTCGCCGTTCGGCCCGACCGCGGTGACCAGGGACGAGCCGCCGCCCGTGCCCGGCGTGCTGCCGGAGTCCGGCGTCGACCCGTCGTCCGTGTCCGGTGCCGTGCCGCCGCCGGCCGGCTCCTCGACGTAGGTGAGGCCGTCGGCCAGCACCGAGGACTCCGGCCCGGACGGGCCGAAGACGGAGACGTCGTACACCCCGGCCACCAGATCCGGAGCGGTGAAGACGACCGACGTGCTGTCGGAGCTGACGACGGTGGCCTCCCGGGTGTCCCCGATCCGCACCCGTGCGCCGTCGGGGACGTTCGTCCCGGTGACCGTCACCCGCGTCCCGCCGGCGGTGCTGACGACCGCCGGGGAGATGCTGGTCAGGCCGAACGACCCGACCTCGGGGTAGGTGATGACGGACGGCGGCGGGGTGGTGTCGCCGGACCCGCCGCCGGGGCTGGTGCCCGGACCCGGCGGCGTGCCTGAGTCCGTGCCGCTGTCCGGGACGGTGTCCAGGGGGGCGTCGGCGTTGTCGGCACCATCCGCTCCCGAGCCGCTCTCCGCACCGGTGCCGGTGTTCGGGTCGGTGGGCACCGGCGCACCCGTGCTCGGTGGAGTGGTGGCTGGTGCGTCCGGCGTGACTCCCGTACCCGGCCCGGCCGAGCCGGTGTCCGAACCGTCCGTACCCGAGTCCGAACCGCTGCCACCGTCGGTCCCTGAGCCACCCGTCCCTGAACCACCCGTTCCTGAGCCGTCGGTGCCTGACGGGGCGGTACCCGAGCCATCGGTTCCAGGACTGTCAGTGTCCGAGCCGACGCCGGTCGAGGGATCATCGCCGTCTCCAGAGCCGGCGCCCGGGGTGGTGGGGGCCGGCGTCGTGATGCCGTCCGGTGACGGGGTCGAGGTGGCGCTGACCAGCAGGGGCGCGGCGAACGTCCCGCCGAACGGCTGGCCGTCGACGTGCATCTGCGCGCTCAGCGCGTAGCGGCCCGGGGCGAGGTCGAGCGACGGGGCCAGCTCCAGGCCCTCCGCCGTGGTCAGCGTGCCCAGCGGGACGGTGACCTGGCCGGCGTCGTCGGTGGTCAGCGTGGTGCCGGCGATCGTGACCTCCTCGCCGGACAGTGCCCAGACCTCGCCGCCGCGCTCCATGCCCAAGCCGAGCACGAGCTCGTAGTCGCCGGCCAGCTCCGGGCCGGTCGCCCGGAGCTGCGGCGTCACCGGGCCGGCCGTGGCCCTCATCGAGGTGAACCGGTACCCGACGCCGGTCTCCGGTGCCAGCTGGCTGAGGGTCAGCCGGCCGCCGGTCACCGACTTCCCCTGGAAGGCCGTGATCGGGTCGACGTCCGCCAGCAGCGCCGCCTTCAGCTCGGCGGCCGTGGCGGTCGGCATGGTGGTCCGGTACAGCGCCAGGGCGGCTGCGACGTGCGGTGCGGCGATCGAGGTCCCGCTCACCAATCGGTAGCTGCCGTCGTTCCAGGTGGTCGCCACCTTGTTGCCGGGGGCGAACAGGTCCACCGACGTCGCTCCGTAGGCGGAGCTGGCGGAGACGCCGTCCACCGCGTTGGAGCTGCCCACGACGATGAGGTTGTCGTCCGGCGAGCTTGCCGGGTAGAACTTCGAGGAGTCGCGGTCGAGCGCGTCGTTGCCTGCCGCGGCCACGATCAGGACGCCCTTGCTCGCCGCATGGGCGATCGCCGACTGCAGGTTCGTCAGGGCGCTGCCCGTGAACTGTCCTCCCCACGAGGCGTTGATGATCGTGGCGCCGTGGTCGACGGCGTACCGGATGGCCTTGGCCGCGAGGTCGACGTTGACGGACTCCCCGCTGCCGATCACCAGCGGCATGATGGTCGCCTCCGGCGCCACCCCTGCTGACCCGATGCCGTTCCCCGCGCGAGCGGCGAGGACGCCGGCGACCGAGGCCCCGTGCGAGCCGTCCACGCCGTTGTCCACGTCAGCGCTGTTCGTGTAGAAGTTCCAGCCGTGACAGTCCCCGGTCAGGCCGTCACCGTCGGCATCTCCCGTGCAGGAGGGGTTGGTCCACAGCGACCCGGCCAGGTCGGGGTGGTCGGAGTCGAAGCCCGTGTCGGTGAGGGCGATGACGATGCCCTTGCCCGTCGAGGCCGCCCAGCCGTCGGTCACGTCGATGTCGGCGTCGGCCTTGGCCTCCTGCTCATGCACGTTGGTCCCGGTGTTCTCCAGGTTCCAGCCGTAACGGACCGCGTAGGGGTCGCTGACCGTCCCGAGCACCGGGACCGAAGGCGAGAGCTCGACGTCGGCCACGCCAGGCAGTGAGCGCAGGGTCTGCGCCGAGATGCCGTCGGTCGCCACCAGCGCGGTGGCCTCGAAGAGGGACTGCGCGGAGTCGACGCCGTCCAGTTGGTCCAGCTCGGCCAGGAACTGCGGCGTGACGTCCCCGGCTGCCGCAGTGACCACGTACCGGGTCAGGCCGTCGCCGGTGCCGAAGCCGTCGGCGACGGCGATCGGGAGGCCGGGCCCCGCCAGCGCGTCCACGGCTGCGGCACCGCCGAAGCCGGTCAGCGCAGCGGCGACGACGGCGACCACGCGCACGCCCCGGCCGTGCGCGGGCAACCGACTGCCCTGGTGGCCCACGAGATCCATCCGGTCCTCCTCCGAGGTGCACCCCGTGCTGTCACGGCGGTGCTCGAAGGAGGGGCATCGGCGCGGCCGGTCCCCCGCTGGAGCGTCCCGATCGCCTCTCCCCTCATCGGGTGACCCCGGACGTCAGCCCCGCATCTCGCCCAGGAAGCCGGTCATCTCCGACCGCAGCTTCTCCGCCATCTGGGACAGCCCGGTGGTGTCGCTGCCGGCCGGCCCCAGCGACGCGGAACCGTCGACCGCTGCGGCGATCCCGTCGACCAGCCCGTTCATCTCCGTCACGGTGTTCCCGACGTTGCTCATCACGGTCGCGACGTCGTCGCAGGCCGCGCGCACCGACTCCACCTGGGTGGTCACCCGCTCGGTGGCCCGGGCGGTCTGGTCGGCGAGGTCCTTGACCTCGGAGGCGACGACGGCGAAGCCCTTGCCCGCCTCGCCGGCGCGGGCCGCCTCGATGGTGGCGTTCAACGCGAGCAGCCGGGTCTGGTCGGCCACCGTCTCGATGAGCGCGATGACCTGCTGGATCTCGGTCGAGGAGCGGTCCAGCGAGGTGATCGAGTCGCGGGCGCGCTCGACCTCGGTGCTCGCGGCGGTGGCCGCCCCGGTGAGGCCGGCGGCCGAGGCGCTGAGCTCGGTGGCCGCGGTGGCCACGCCCTCGCTCATCGCCAGCACCACGGACTCGAACTCGTCGGCCAGCCGCAGCCGGGAGTCCCGGGCCTCCACCACGCGATCGGCGCTGCACCGCATCGCGTCCCGCGCGGCGTTGATGTCCGACGCGCTCTGCCGGTAGGCGCCGGGCAGGCCGGTGAGCAGCACCTGCCGGTGGAAGCGGCCCTCGGCCGCCGAGGTCAGCGCGGCGCTGGACTCCCGGATGAAGGCATCGGAGACGTCGAGCGCGCGGTTGACGCTGTGCTGCAGCGCGACCAGTTCGGGGACGCCGTCGGACCCGGGGACCGGGCGGCTGCGCGCCTCGAGGTCGCCCCGGGCCGCGGCATCGCAGGCCTCGGTCAGCTGCTGGACGAAGGCCCGGTAGACGGCCAGCTCGGCCGCGTCGCCGGAGGAGGGACGCCGTGGCATCTCAGTCGCCCTTCGCGCTGATGATCGACCAGATGAAGTCCTCGTAGCTGGGTGCCCGTTCCGCGATCAGCCGGCGCAGCAGCTCGCTGGACGCCGCCACCGCGGCCCGTGCGGAGGGGTGCCGTCGTTCCTCGGTGAGCAACTGGTCGTAGAGCGGCTTGACCGCCGCGATCCCGGCGCGGGAGGGCCGGCGCCGGTTGGAGTGGTAGCCCACCACGGCGCCGTCCGGCCCGTAGGAGGGCGTGACGTGCGCGAGCACCCAGTAGTGGGCGCCGTCGGCGGCCAGGTTGTCGATGTAGGCGAACAGCTCCTGCCGCTGGGCCAGGGTCTCCCAGAGCAGGGCGAACACCGCGCGGGGCATGTCCGGGTGCCGGATCAGGTTGTGCGGCTGGCCGATCACCTCGTCGAGGGAGTAGGCGCCGACCCGCAGGAACACGTCGTTGGCGTAGGTGATCACCCCGCGGGCGTCGGTCTTGGAGACGATGAGCTCGTCGGGGGAGAAGGTGCGTTCGACCCCGGTCGGGCGCACGGCCCGACGTTCGGCGCGGGACGCGCCGGGTGTCGCCATCGTCAGGACCACGGTCCCCTGCTTCCGTCCACTGCCGTTCCGGCACTCTGCTGTGTCACGGGTACATCGGCAGGAGCGAGCCGCTGTCGACCCGGGTCGGCCGGAACGGGACGAAGGTCCCGAGCAGCGCTGTCCCTAGACTCCGCGCCATGCTGCTGTCCGACCGCGACATCCGAGCGGCCCTGGCGACCGGCCGGCTCGGGATCGAGCCCTACGAGCCGGCGATGGTGCAGCCCTCGAGCATCGACGTCCGGCTCGACCGGTTCTTCCGGGTCTTCAACAACGCCCGGTACACCCACATCGACCCGGCCGAGCAGCAGGACGACCTGACCACCCTGGTCGAGCCCACCGGTGACGACGCCTTCGTGCTGCACCCGGGTGAGTTCGTGCTCGGGTCGACGCTCGAGGTGGTCCGCATCCCCGACGACCTCGCCGCCCGGCTGGAGGGGAAGTCCTCCCTCGGGCGGCTCGGGCTGCTCACCCACTCGACGGCAGGGTTCGTCGACCCCGGGTTCACCGGGCACATCACGCTGGAGCTGTCCAACGTGGCGAACCTGCCGATCACGCTGTGGCCGGGGATGAAGATCGGCCAGCTGTGCCTGTTCCAGCTGAGCTCGGCCGCCGAGCACCCCTACGGCTCGGCGGTCTACGGCTCGCGCTACCAGGACCAGCGCGGGCCGACGCCGTCCCGGTCGTTCCGCAACTTCAGCCGGGCCGAGACCCGCCGCCCCGACCCGGCCTGACGGGTACCGCGGGCGGCGGGTGTCCGACGACTCGGTGAACGGTGGCGCGAGGCCGGATGACGGACCGCCTTCCGGGGTAGGCCTGCCCCATGGACCCCCGGGACACTGCTGTTCTCCTGCCCCAGCCGTCGGGCAACCACATCGTGGACGGCTTCTTCGACTGCGCCGAGGAGTCGGCTCACTACGCGTTCTCGGTGCAGCTCCTGCTGACGCAGTACGCGACGCTGGTGCCCTGGCAGACCGAGGGGGTCGCGGAGCTCGGCAGCGGTGACGCACGGGCCATCGCCCACGTCGTCCGGGCGGTGCCCGGGCTGCAGGTGCACGGCACCGACATCAGTGCGACGTCGGTCGAGCGGGCCCGGCAGACGATCAGCGGCCTCGACGTGGCCGACCGCTACGCCGTCGAGCACGGTGACTTCTTCGCCTGGGCCGACTCCCCGAGCGGGCGGGACGTCTCCACGGTGATCGCCAACCCGCCCTACATCCCGGCGCCGGACGCCGACATCCTGATGCCCGAGCTGTGGGGCGGCTGGTACGGCAACGACATGGT
Organism: Modestobacter sp. VKM Ac-2977; assembly: GCF_026968045.1. Taxonomy (GTDB): domain Bacteria; phylum Actinomycetota; class Actinomycetes; order Mycobacteriales; family Geodermatophilaceae; genus Modestobacter. The sequence continues at coordinate 574,752 of NZ_JAPVBQ010000003.1, forward strand.
GCTCCGGCTGCTCAAGGCCGGGTTCGATCATCTGCTGGTCGCGCTGCCCAGCTACTCCGACCCCGCCGCCACCCTGGCCACGGCCCGCGACCTCGGGTACCAGGTGGCCAACTTCCTGGCGATGGGCCTGGAGTTCGGTGCGTACAGCGGGGAGCCCAGGGTGCGCGAGCACATCGCCGAGCTCACCGCGGAGGGGCGCGGCTGGGCGGGCGAGGACTCCTACGTCGTCGCCGTCGCACTGCTCACCCGGTCACCGGAGCTGCGTCGGGACCGGTCCACGGAGCTGCTGCGCGCCCTGCAACTGCCGGTCTGAGCTCAGCGCTCGGGGCGTGGGAGCAGGACCGGTGGCTCGGCGCCGGCGACCTCGGTCTCCGGGAAGTCCTCCGGGCGACCGGCCGGGCCGCCGAGCGCGGGCACCTCGTCGTCGACGTACCTCGGCCGGCAGATGCTCCAGCCGGTGACCAGCAGCAACCCGACCCCGGCGTAGACGAGCACGAACATGCCGGTGTAGCCGCCCGTGAGGCCCCGCAGCAGGCCGACCAGCAGCGGGCCCACCCCGGCCAGTGCGTACCCCCAGCCCTGGGCGACGGTGGAGAGGGCGCTCACCGACTCCGGGGTGCGCCCGCGCATCCCGAACAGGGCAAGGATCATCGCGAACGTGCCCATGCCCAGCCCGAGCAGGCAGACCCACAGCCAGGTCAGCGTCAGCGGGGCCAGCAGCAGGCCGGTCCAGCCGGCCAGGTAGCAGGCGACGAAGGCCAGCAGCATCGGCCGCTGCCAGGTCGGCCGCACCGTGCCGAGCGGGACGACGGCGTTGAGCGGGATCACGATGAGCGCGTTCAGCCCGACCAGGAACCCGGCTGCCTCCGCGGACATCCCCTGGTCGCGGAGGTACTGCGCCGTCCAGCCGACGATGACGTAGGCCTGCATCGCCTGCAGGCCGAAGAAGGCCGCCATCGTCCAGGCCAGCCGGCTGCGCCCGAGCGCACGCAGCCGCACCGCTGCGTGCCCGCCCCGGGAGGCCCCCGGCCGGACCGGCACGGCGAGCCACGGCAGCGCCGCGACCAGCGCGAACACCGCCCAGATCCCGAGGCCCCAGCGCCAGCCCTCCGCGCCGGCCGCCTCGGCGATCGGCGCGGTGGAGACGCTGGCGACCGCCCCGCCGATCGCGAGTGCGGTGCTGTAGGCGCCCACCAGCAGTCCGGTCCGGTCCGGGAACCACCGCTTGACCAGCCCGGGCAGCAGCACGTTGCCCAGCGCCCCGCCGACCATCGTGGCCACGGTGCCGAGCAGGAAGACCCACACGTTCGGCACCGACACCCGCAGCAGCAGCCCGATCGCCATGACCAGCAGGGCCGCGGCGAGCACGTGCCCGTCGCGGAACCGGGCGGCCAGCGGCGGGCCGGCGAAACCGATCAGGGCGAAGCAGATCAGCGGCATGCTGGTGATCAGGCCGGCGAGGCCGGAGGAGATCCCGAGACCGCGCTCGATCTCCTCCAGCACCGGGCCGACGCTGTTCACCGCGGTGCGCAGGTTGAACCCGGTCAGCACGATCGCCGTCCCGACCAGGACCAGCCCCTGCCGGGAGGAGGTGCGCGTCGGCGGTGGGGCGGCGCTGCGGGTCACGTCCGCTCATCCTCCTCCCCGAGCCGCCGCCGCCCGGGAGTCGGGTGCTCCTACCGGGTACCGGTCACCGTGACCGGCACCGCGGCCACCTGCTCGGTCGTGCCGTCGCCGGCCACCCGCAGCATCGCCAGGTCGTGGACGCCGTCACCGGCCGGGGCGGCCAGCCGCAGGGTCGGGCTCACGCACTGGGGCAGTCGGAACGCCGGTCCGGCAGGGGTCTCGGTGTAGCTGACGGTGGTGCCGGCGTCGCCACGGACCGGTTCGCCGTCCAGGGTCATCACGTAGTCGACGTCCTCGGCCCCGGTGACCCGGAACCGTAGCGGCTGGCCGGCGGTGACGACGCTGCTGGCCACGGCGATCTGCGGGGCGTCGCAGTCGGCGGTGATCGGCACGTCCTGGGCGCCGCGGCCGCCGACGACGGCGAGCACCGACATCGCCACGATCGCGACCGCCAGCCAGGTCCAGTGGCGGCTGCGCCGGATCGTCGGGCGGTCGTCGGCCAGCGCGCGCTCGTCGTTGACGTCGCGGGCGTAGTGCATGCGCGTGCTGCGGGAGGCGGCGGCCCGTTCGGCCTCCCCGCGGCGACGGCCGCCGCCGTACGGAGAGCTCATGGTGCCCAGTGTCCCTCCGGCTCGTCCCCCTGCACCGACGACCGTCCCCCCGCACCAACGCTGGTGCGGGGGGACGGTCGTTCCCGGCCCCGCTGCAGGGGCCCGCCGCGGGCTTGCGAGCGGTGGGGGGCAGCGGGGTCCTTCGTCAGTTGTGCTGGGTGGCGGCCGATCCGGTCCCGGCCGGGTCGTCGGGCTCGGTGCCCACGCCGGGGCCGGAGTCCGTGCCCGGCGCACCCGCGGGGGCCATCGAGCGGAGCAGGATCTGGCTGACGTCCAGGACCTCGACGTGCGACTTCGCCTCGCCGGCCTGCTGCTTGCTGGTCACCGCGTCCGACAGCATCGTGATGCAGAACGGGCAGGCGGTGGAGATGACGTCCGGGTCCAGCTCGAGCGCCTCCTCGGTGCGCTCGACGTTGATCCGCTTGCCGATCTTCTCCTCCATCCACATCCGCGCGCCGCCGGCGCCGCAGCAGAAGCCGCGGTCCTTGCAGCGGTGCATCTCCTGGGTGGACAGGCCCTTCACCGAGTCGAGGATCTCCCGCGGCGGTGTGTAGACCTTGTTGTGCCGGCCCAGGAAGCACGGGTCGTGGTAGGTGACCTTGCGGTCGATCGGGGTGACCGGGGTCAGCCGGCCCTCCTCGACCAGCTGGCCGAGCAGCTGGGTGTGGTGGACGACGTCGTAGTCGCCGCCCAGCTGCGGGTACTCGCGGTTGATCGAGTTGAAGCAGTGCGGGCAGGTGGCGACGATCTTCCGCCGTCCGGCCGGGCGCTCCTCGAAGACGGCGTTGAGCGTCTCCACGTTCTCCTGCGCCAGCTGCTGGAAGAGGAACTCGTTGCCCATCCGGCGGGCCGGGTCACCCGAGCAGGTCTCCCCGTTGCCCAGGACGGCGAACTCCACGCCGGCGATGTGCAGCAGCTCGGCGACGGCCTTGGTGACCTTCTTGGCGCGGTCGTCGATGGCGCCGGCGCAGCCGACCCAGAACAGGTACTCGACGTCGTCGTCGATCGCGCCCTCGACCTGCCGGACCTCGAAGTCCAGCTCCTTCATCCACTCCTCGCGGATGTTGCCGCCCACGCCCCACGGGTTCCCGCGGTTCTCCAGGTTGCGCATCATCACGCCGGCCTCGGACGGGAAGCTGGACTCGATCAGCACCTGGTAGCGGCGCATGTCCATGATGTGGTCGACGTGCTCGATGTCGACCGGGCACTGCTCGACGCAGGCGCCGCAGTTGGTGCAGCTCCACAGCACGTCGGGGTCGATGACCCCGCCCTCCTCGAGGGTGCCGACCAGCGGGCGGTGCGCCTGCGCGTCGTTGGTGCCCTCGATGCGGGCGTAGCCGGAGGCCCAGACCTGCTCGGCGCTGGGCTCCAGGGTGGTGAAGTCGGCGAAGTTCGGCGCCTCGTCGGAGGCCTTGGTCGCGCCGGTCAGGTACGGGGCCTTGGCGTACAGATGGTCCCGCAGGTCCATGATCACCATCTTCGGCGACAGGGGCTTGCCGGTGTTCCAGGCCGGGCACTGGCTCTGGCACCGCCCGCACTCGGTGCAGGTGGTGAAGTCCAGCATCCCCTTCCAGGTGAAGTCCTCGATCTTGCCGCGGCCGAAGACGTCGTCCTCGCCCGGGTCCTCGAAGTCGATCGGCTTGCCGCCCGAGGTCATCGCCGGCAGTGGGCCGAGGGCCTGCGTGCCGTCGTCCTCACGCTTGAAGTAGATGTTGAAGAACGCGCTGAACCGGTGCCACGCGACGCCCATGTTGAGCACCCGGGAGATGGTGATCAGCCAGCCCAGGCTCACCACGATCTTGACGAACGCGACGACCGACAGCAGGTCGGGGTTGGCCGGGACGATGTTCGCCAGCAGGCCGGAGACCGGGTGCGACCAGGCCGGCGCGTCGGTGAGGTCGGCGGCGACCTTGATCGCGCGGATCAGCAGGATGCAGATGCCGATGGTCAGGACGACGGCCTCGACGAAGTAGCCGCGCCCCTCGTTGGACCCGGCGAACCGGCTGTCCCGTCCCTTGCGACGCGGGTGGTCCAGCTGCCGCCGGACGATCAGGTACAGGATGCCCAGCACCGTGGCCGTGCCGATCAGGTCGGCGAAGAGGTTCCACAGGCTCCACTCGCCGATCAGCGGGAGGTGCCACTCCGGGTTGAAGACCTCCCCGAACGCCTCGACGAGGGTGAGGAACAGGCCGTAGAACCCGATGAAGACGAACCAGTGGGCGGCGCCGATGGCCGACCACTTGAGCATCCGGGTGTGCCCCAGCGACTCGACCGCCAACGTCTTCAGCCGCGGGCCGACCGGGCCGGAGCGGGTCGGGTCGGGCTGGCCGGCGCGGAAGATCCGCAGCATCGCGCGGACGGCCTTGGTGGCGTAGACCACCGAGACCACCAGCAGGATCACGGCCAGCGTGCCGAGGACGATCTGCAACGGGCCCATGAGCTCCCTCTCGTGCGTGCGCGGGCGTCGTCGCCCACCCGGCACGGACACTAACCGGGCGCCCACAGGCTACTCGCGGGTAACCCTCCAGCCCCGCGCCGTCGCCCGAGCCCGCCAGCTCTGGGACCAGGTCACCTGGTCGCGTGGGCACCTACCGGGTGGCCGGCCGGGCGGTAGGTGCTCACCACGCGAGGTGGGACGTCGCCGTCCACATCGGGCCCCGCCGTCCACATCGGGTCCCGCTGTCCACAGCTGGACCGCGAGGCCGCCTCGAGCTCGGTCGCGGGGTGACCCTCGACGAGTGCTCCCGGTCCTCGACGAGATCGCCACGCGCCGCCGGCGACCCACGGCTCGCCCACCTGCTCGACGTCGCCGCCGTCCTGGTCGCCCTACCGCGGCGCCCGGCGGTCAGCCACGCATCGGCGGCGGCCGTGCACGGGTTGCTCGTCCCGTGCCGGGGGCTGACCGAGGTGCGGCTCACGGACCCGTACAACTGGCGCGTGGGCCGCGGCTACCGGGTCTCTCAGGGTGGCCTGCCCGCCCGTGCGGTGGCCGGCTGGGGACCGCGCGGGTTCCGGGTGGTGCGCCGTCCCGGCCTGACCGGCGGGGGTCGGCGTCCTACCTGACCGTGTGGGCACCTACCGAACGGTGGGCCGCGGGGTAGGTCGCCACATGACCAGGTGACCTGGTCCCGGTGCGACGGGGCGTGAAGGTGAAGGCACGTCGAGGGCGCCCTGCAGGTGAGGGGGGCGTCACGGTCGGACGCCCCCGGGAACACGCGAACGCAGACTGCCGTTAGGCTGGGCAGGAAAGTTGAGCGGACCAGGCGCAAGGCCCAATGGTGGACGGCGCCGGGCCCCCGACTCCCAGACCAGCACCATCCCGTCAGCAACGCTAGGAGAGGCCTTCCATGGCACGAGCAGTCGGAATCGACCTCGGCACCACGAACTCCGTCGTCGCGGTCCTCGAGGGCGGCGAGCCCACCGTCATCGCCAACTCCGAGGGTGCGCGCACGACTCCCTCGGTCGTCGCGTTCGCCAAGAACGGCGAGGTCCTGGTCGGCCAGTCGGCCAAGAACCAGGCGGTCACCAACGTCGACCGCACGATCCGCAGCGTCAAGCGCGAGATCGGCACCACCTGGAAGACCGGCGACGTCGACGGCAAGCAGTACACCCCGCAGGAGATCAGCGCCCGGGTGCTGCAGAAGCTCAAGCGCGACGCCGAGACCTACCTGGGCGAGCCGGTCACCGAGGCCGTCATCACCGTCCCCGCCTACTTCGAGGACGCCCAGCGCCAGGCCACCAAGGAGGCCGGGGAGATCGCCGGCCTCAACGTGCTGCGCATCGTCAACGAGCCCACCGCCGCGGCCCTGGCCTACGGCCTGGACAAGGGCGAGACCGAGCAGACCATCCTGGTCTTCGACCTCGGTGGCGGCACCTTCGACGTCAGCCTGCTGGAGATCGGCGACGGCGTCATCGAGGTCAAGTCCACCGCCGGTGACAACAAGCTCGGTGGCGACGACTGGGACGAGCGGGTCGTCAAGCACCTGGTGCAGACCTTCAACGCGCAGTCCGGCATCGACCTGGCCAAGGACAAGCTGGCCATGCAGCGACTGCGTGAGGCCGCTGAGAAGGCCAAGATCGAGCTGTCCGGCGCACAGTCGACGAACGTCAACCTGCCCTACATCACCGCCGGCGCCGACGGCCCGATGCACCTGGACGTCACGATCACCCGCGCCGAGTTCCAGCGGTTGACCCAGGACCTGCTGGACCGCACCAAGGCCCCGTTCAACCAGGCGATCCGCGACGCCGGCGTCAAGGTCGGCGACATCGACCACGTCGTCCTGGTCGGTGGCTCGACCCGGATGCCCGCCGTCACCGAGCTCGTCCGCGAGCTGACCGGCGGCAAGGAGCCCAACAAGGGCGTCAACCCCGACGAGGTCGTCGCCGTGGGTGCCGCACTGCAGGCCGGTGTGCTCCGCGGCGAGGTCAAGGACGTCCTGCTGCTCGACGTCACCCCGCTCTCCCTGGGCATCGAGACCAAGGGCGGGATCATGACGAAGCTCATCGAGCGCAACACCACGATCCCGACCAAGCGCTCGGAGATCTTCACGACGGCCGACGACAACCAGCCGAGCGTGCAGATCCAGGTCTTCCAGGGCGAGCGCGAGATGGCGTCCTACAACAAGAAGCTCGGCATGTTCGAGCTGACCGGTCTGCCGCCGGCCCCCCGCGGCGTCCCGCAGATCGAGGTCGCCTTCGACATCGACGCCAACGGCATCGTGCACGTCCACGCGAAGGACCTCGGCACGGGCAAGGAGCAGTCGATGACCATCACCGGCGGCTCGGCCCTGCCCAAGGACGACATCGCCCGGATGATGGCCGACGCCGAGGCGCACGCCGAGGAGGACAAGAAGCGCCGCGACGAGGCCGAGACCCGCAACCTCGCCGAGTCGCTGCAGTACCAGACCGAGAAGTTCCTGGCCGAGAACGGCGACAAGATCCCGGCGGAGAAGAAGGAGGAGCTCGGCGAGGCGCTGACCGAGCTCCGCTCCTCCCTCGGCGGGTCGGACATCGCCGCGATCAAGACCGCGCAGGAGAAGGTCGCCCGGATCTCCCAGGAGGTCGGCGGGGCCCTCTACGCCCAGGCGCAGGCCGACGGTGCCACCGACGGTGCGGCAGGTGACGCCGGCTTCGACGGCGGCACCGACTCCACCGGTTCGACCTCGACCGCGGCCGCTGGGGACGACGACGTCGTCGACGCCGAGATCGTGGACGACGAGTCCGACAAGCGCTGACCTCACCGTCGACGCGCAGGTGCACCGGCCCGGGTGACCGGGCCGGTGCACCTGGCGAGAGACGATGAGCCAGCAGGACGAGCAGGCGCCGCGGGTCGTCATCCGTGACGAGCGGCGCATCGACCCGACCAGCGGCACGGTCCGCGTGCCGGCCGGCGACGAGCCGGCCGGCGCCACGCCGGAGCAGGGAGAGCACATGAGCGAGCACGACAACGACACGAGCGCCTCCGGGAACGGAGCGGGCCCGGTCGTCGAACCGCCGGTGACCGGCGGGATCGAGAGCGGGGCCGACGACACCGCGCGGCAGCTGGCCGAGCGGACCGAGGACCTGCAGCGGGTCACCGCCGAGTACGCCAACTACCGGCGCCGGGTCGAGCGTGACCGGGTCCTGGTCGTCGACCAGGCGGCCGAGCGCTTCGCCGGCCAGCTGTTCCCGATCGTCGACGACATCGAGCGCGCCCGGGACCACGGCGACCTCACCGGCGCCTTCAAGGTCGTCGCCGACCGGGTGCTGGGGCTGCTCGACGGCCTCGGGGTCACCTCGTTCGGCAAGCCGGGCGACCCGTTCGACCCGGCCCTGCACGAGGCAGTCCTGCACGACACCTCGCCGGAGGTGAGCGAGCCGACCGCCACCACGGTGCTGCGGCCGGGCTTCCAGCGCGGGGACCGGGTGCTGCGCACCGCGATGGTCGGCGTGAGCGAGCCGGAGACCCCGGCCGCGCCTGCTGCGGCGGCGGCGGGACCGGAGGTCGTGGACGCCGAGGTGGTCGAGACCGCCGCGGACGTCGATCAGCCGGGCTCCGGCCCGGCCGCCGGCTGAGCCCGATCCCCCGGCCGGTCCGGCCTCCGTCCCCCGGAGGCCGGACCGGCCCGTCCCCCGCCCAGCAGAGAGGAGGCGCCCGATGAGCAGCACCCGGGACTTCATCGAGAAGGACTACTACGCGGCCCTGGGCGTCGCCAAGGACGCCGACGCCGCGGCCATCAAGAAGGCCTACCGGCAGCTGGCTCGTGAGCTGCACCCGGACAAGAACCCGGGGAACACGCAGGCCGAGACCCGCTTCAAGGAGGTGTCGGAGGCCTACGACGTCCTGTCCGACCCGAAGCGGCGGGCGGAGTACGACGACGCTCGCCGGCTCTTCGGCTCCGGGGGCTTCCGGCCCGGCGCCGGGGCGCCCGGCGGCTTCCCCGGCGGCTTCCCCGGCGGGGGCGGTGCCGGCGCGGGCCAGCCGTTCGACCTCGGCGACCTCTTCGGCGGTGCGTCCGGCGCCCCCGGCGCCGGGGGGCGGGCCGGTGGCCTGGGCGACCTCTTCGGGGGCCTGTTCACCGGCGGCGCCGCGAGCCCGGGTGGTTCCGCGCGCGGCCGCAGCCAGGCCGCGTCCGGGCCGGCCCGAGGTCAGGACGTCGAGACGGAGGCCACCCTCGCCTTCGACGAGGCCGTGCTCGGGGTGACCGTGCCGCTGCGGATGCAGAGCCCGGGCACCTGCCCGACCTGCGCCGGCAGCGGTGCCCGCCCGGGCACCAGCCCGCACACCTGCCCGGTCTGCAACGGCGCGGGCGTCACCAGCCGCAGTCAGGGCGCCTTCGCCTTCTCCGAGCCGTGCAAGGAGTGCCGCGGCACCGGCTCGGTGGTCGACGACCCCTGCCCGGAGTGCAAGGGCGGCGGCGTCACCACCCAGACCCGCACCATCACCGTGCGGATCCCGGCCGGGGTCAAGGACGGGCAGCGCATCCGGTTGCCCGGCAAGGGCGCCCCCGGACGACGCGGTGGCCCGGCGGGCGACCTGTTCGTCGTCGTCCACGTCAGCGGCTCGGAGCTCTTCGGGCGCAGCGGCAACGACCTCACCCTCACCGTGCCGGTGTCCTTCGCCGAGGCGGCGCTGGGCACCACGCTCACCGTGCCCACCCTGGACGGGTCGGTGTCGCTGAAGGTCCCGGCCGGCACCTCCAGCGGCCGCACCTTCCGGGTCCGCGGGCGCGGCGTGCCGAGCAAGGCCACGACCGGCGACCTGCTGGTCACCGTGGAGGTCGCCGTCCCCAGTCGGTTGACCCCGGGTGCCCGGGAGGCGATCGAGAAGCTCGCCGCCGAGCTGCCCGACGACCCGCGACCGGAGGTCACGGCCGCGCTGCGGAACGGAGCGGCGCGATGACGCTGCCCGACCCCGGTCGCTCCTTCGCCGAGGACGCTCCGGTCTTCGTCATCTCCGTCGCCGCCGAGCTGGCCGGCATGCACGCCCAGACGCTGCGGCAGTACGACCGGCTCGGCCTCGTGAGCCCCGGTCGCACGGCCGGCGGGGGCCGCCGGTACAGCCCGCGGGACGTCGCGCTGCTGCGCGAGGTGCAGCGGCTGAGCCAGGAGGACGGCGTCAACCTGGCCGGGATCAAGCGGATCATCGAGCTCGAGTCCCGGGTCGAGGCGCTGCAGGCGCGGGTGGCCGAGCTGCTCGACGAGCTCGAGCTCTCCGAGGCCCACCGGATCGCGGCCGAGTCCGCGGTGTCGGCGGCCTACCGCCGGGACCTGGTGCCCCGCACGTCCAGTTCTGCCCTGGTGGTGTGGCGGCCGGCGGGCCGGCAGTGACGCCTTCCGGGAACGCGGGGTCCGCCTCGGACGTGGAGAACGGTGTGACCGTCGACAGCGCAGCCCGCGCCACCCCGGACGGAGCCGACGTGGACAGCACCGGGCAGGACCCGCACGCCGCCTACGTCGCGCTCGAACGCGAGGTGGCCCTGCTGCTGCGCCGGGCCCGGGCCATCTCCGGCCGGCTGGGTGGCCAGCTGCACCAGGACCTCGACGGCGCGGCGTACGGCCTGCTGGTGCTGCTGGACGACGCCGGCCCGCTGCGGGCCAGTGACGTCGTCGCACGGCTCGGGCTGGACAAGAGCACGGTCAGCCGTCAGGTGTCCTCGCTCGTCGACCTCGGCCTGGTCGACCGGGTCGCCGACCCCGACGACGGCCGGGCCCAGGTGCTGTCGACGTCCGAGGAGGGGCACCGGCGGCTCAGCCGGCTGCGTGATGCCCGTCGGGCGCGCTGGGAGGCCGACCTCGCCGGCTGGGAGACCTCCGACGTCGCCACCCTGGCCCAGCTGCTGGGCCGGCTGAACCGGCTCGGCGAGGCGCACGAGGCCGAGGTCACCGGCCAGACCGACTGACCGCCGAACGGCCCGCCCAGGCCCCGTTCCGAGGCTCGCCCCGAGCCTGCGAGGGGTGAGGAGAACGGGGTCCTTCCTCAGTGCTGGGGCCCGAGGGTGTCGACCGGGAGGCCCCGGATCGAGGCGTCGATGACCTCGATGGTGTGGGCCAGCCCGATCCGGGTGCCCTGCCGCTCCAGCGAGGACGAGACCTGCATCAGGCACCCGGGGTTGGCGGTCACCAGCAGCTGGGCTCCGGTGCCGGCGATGTTGCGCGCCTTGCGGTCGCCGAGCTCGCGGGCGGGTTCGGGGTTCAGCACGTTCCAGATCCCGGCCGAGCCGCAGCACACCTCGGCCTCCGCGATCTCCTTGACCTGCAGGCCGGGGATCTCCCGCAGCAGGCTGCGCGGCTGGTTCCGGATGCCCTGCGCGTGCCCGAGGTGGCAGGCGTCGTGGTAGGCCACGGTGACCTCCAGCGGGTGCCGCGGGGCGACGCTGCCGAGGTCGGAGAGGAACTCCGAGACGTCCCGGACCTTGGCGGAGAAGGCCTTCGCCCGCTCGGCGTAGTCCGGCTCGTCGGCGAGGAGGTCGGCGTACTCCTTCATGCTGGAGCCGCAGCCGGCCGCGTTGACCACGACCGTGTCGACGCCGGCGGCCTCGAACGCGTCGATGGTGGAGCGGGCGAAGGACTCCGCCTCCTGCTGGCGGCCGTTGTGCACCGACAGCGCCCCGCAGCAGCCCTGCTTGCGGGGGATGATCACATCGCAGCCCTCGGCGGCGAGGACCCGTGCAGTGGCGGCGTTCACGCCGGGGAAGAACTCGCCCTGCACGCAGCCGGTCAGCATGCCCACCACGGCCCGCCGGGTGCCGGTGGCCGGCACGCGCTCGGGCAGCTTCTCCCGCTTCTCCAGCACCGGCGCCAGGCCCTCCATGGCGGCCAGCTTCGGCGCCAGCCGGTCCAGCAGCCCGCTGCCGCGCACCACCTTGGGCAGGCCGCTGGCCTGATAGGCCCGCAGCGGACCGCGCAGCGCGCGCAGCCGCTTCTTGTAGGGGAAGAGCGCGAAGATCGCCGCGCGCATCGCCCGGTCGCCCGGGCTGCGCGTGTGGTGCCGCTCCACCTGCACGCGGGTGGCCTCGATGAGCTTGTCGTACTGGACGCCGGAGGGGCAGGCCGTCACGCAGGCCATGCAACCCAGGCAGGCGTCGAAGTGCTGCACCATCGTGTCGCTGAGCGGTGCGCCCTCCAGCCCGGCCTTCATCAGGTCGATGCGGCCGCGCGGGGAGTCCATCTCCTCGCCCCACAGCGTGTAGGTGGGGCAGGTGGGCAGGCAGAAGCCGCAGTGCACGCAGTCGCTGATCAGCTCCGCCGAGGGCGGGTGCTCGTCGTCGAAGGCCGGGCGCACGGTCGGCGTGCCCACGGGCACGGGCCCGGCGCTGAGGACGTCGGCCTTGCGTGGGTCGCTCTGCGGCTCGTCGGAAAGGGAGCGGGTGGACTCGACCATCAGATGCCTCCGACGAACCGGCCGGGCGCCAGACGGCGCTCGGGGTCGAACTGTTCCTTCACACGGCGCATCAGGTCGATCGCCGGTACCGGGCCCCACGTGTCGACCGCAGCCTTGACCGCCGGGGGGCCGTCGACCACGACCAGTGCGCCGCCGTGCTCGGTGCAGACCGCCCGGGTGCGGGCGACCACGTCGGCCACGGCGTCGACCGGGGCGTCGGCACCGAGCGCGGCGTAGAGGACGCCGGCCCCACCGGAGCCGCGGACCGTGAGGGCGACGCCGGCGTCCTCCGCGGCCCGGCGGACGGCGGTGAGGACCGGCGCCAGACCGGACAGCGCGCAGGTGAGCTTCAGGCCGGTCGACCCGGGCTCGTCGGTCCACGGCAGCACGCCCCAGCCGGGCGGTGCGGCCTCGGCGGCCTCCGTGCCGGCCCCCAGCAGCCGGCGGGTGGTCGTCGTCCGGGCCTCGACGCCGGCAGGTGTGCCCTCCAGCAGGACCCCGACGGTGCCGGCGCCGTCGACGCGCCACTCCACCTCCACGGCGGCTGGCACGACCTGCGCGTGCACCACCGACTGGACCAGCCGGGAGGCGTCCTCAGGGGTGCCGAAGGGCACTGTGACGAACCGCCGGGCGGCCGGCACCGGGTGCAGCCGGAAGACGGCCCGGGTGACGACCACGAGGGTGCCGAACGAGCCGATGACCAGCTTGCCCAGGTCGTAGCCGGCCACGTTCTTCACGACCCGGCCACCGGCCTTGGCGACCACGCCGTCGGCGCGCACCACGGTCACGCCGATCAGCAGGTCGCGGGCGGTGCCGACGGCGACCCGGCCGGGACCGCTGGCGTTGGTGGCCAGCATGCCGCCGACCGTGCCGCCGGCGACCGGCTCGTCCAGGGCCAGTCGCTGCCCGGCCGAGCCCGCGGTCCGCTGGACGTCGGAGAGCAGCGCGCCGGCCTCGGTGTCGACGATGAGGTCGCCGGCGGCGTGGTCGAGCACCCGGTTCATCCGGCTCAGGTCCAGCACCACGTCGGCGGACTCCGGCGGCCGGCCCCAGGTGAGCTTGGTGCCCTGACCGCGCGGGACGACGGTGAGCCCGGCGGCCGCGGCGGCGCGCAGCACGGCGGCGGTCTCCTCGGTGGAGCCGGGCCGGGCGACGAGCGCGGCGGGCACCCCGTCGACGGCGTCGGCGGGGGTGGCGTCGGTGACGTCGGAGCAGGCGTCGGAGAGGGCGGTACGGGCGGTGTCCAGGTCGACGGTGGTCATCAGAACGCGTCCGCCAGACCGGCCTCGACCAGCGGGTGCGCGTGCTTCCGCTTGCCGGGCACCTCGCCGCACAGTCGGGGCGTCGGGAAGATCTTGCCCGGGTTGGAGATGTTGCCGGGATCGAAGGCGCACCGGACCAGCTGCATGGTGTCCAGGTCGTCGTCGGTGAACATCTTCGGCATGTAGGCGGCCTTGTCCACGCCCACCCCGTGCTCGCCGGTGATCGCCCCGCCGTGGGTGATGCAGAGGTCCAGGATCGCGCCGCTGACCTTCTCCGCGGCCTCGCCGGCGCCGGGCTTCGCGTCGTCGAAGAGCACCAGCGGGTGCAGGTTCCCGTCGCCGGCGTGGAAGACGTTGGCCACCCGGACGCCGGAGGACTCCGAGAGCTCGGCGATCGCCCGGAGCACCTCGGGCAGCGCGGTCCGCGGGATGACGCCGTCCTGCACGATGTAGTCGGGGCTGATCCGGCCCACCGCGGCGAAGGCGGACTTGCGGCCCCGCCAGATCAGCGCCCGTTCGGTGGCGTCGATGGCCAGCCGCAGCTCGAAGGAGCCGTTCTCCTGGCAGAACCGCTCGACCAGGGCGTACTCGTGCTCGACCTCGGCCGAGGCGCCGTCGAGTTCGATGACCAGCACCGCGCCGGCGCCGTCCGGGTAGTTGCAGTGCACCGCGGCCTCGGCGGCCTCGATGGCCAGGGCGTCCATCATCTCGATCGCGGCGGGCAGGACGCCCGCGCTGATGATCGCCGAGGTGGCGGCCCCGGCGTCGTCGGTGGTGTGGAACCCGACGAGCAGGGTGCGGACCTCCTCGGGCAGCCGCACCAGCCGGACGGTGGCGGTGGTGGCGATGCCGAGGGTGCCCTCGGAGCCGACGACGGTGCCGAGCAGGTCGTAGCCGGGGGAGTCCGGCGCCAGGCCGCCCAGCTGCACCACGTCGCCCTGCGGGGTGATCAGCTCGGTGCCGAGCACGTGGTTGCTGGTGAACCCGTACTTCAGGCAGTGCGCACCACCGGAGTTCTCGGCCAGGTTGCCGCCGATGGAGCAGATCTGCTGGCTGCTGGGGTCGGGGGCGTAGTAGTAGCCCTCGGGGGTGGCGGCCCGGGTGACGTCGAGGTTGATGACGCCGGGCTCGACGATCGCGCGCTGGTCGGCGCGGCGGACCTCGTGGATGGTGCGCATCCGGGAGGTGACCAGCAGGACGCCGTCGGCCCGGGGGAGCGCGCCGCCGGACAGCCCGGTGCCCGAGCCGCGGGCGACGAACGGGACGCCGTGCTCGGAGCAGGCCTTGACCACCGCGGCCAGCTGCTCGGTCGTCTCCGGGAGGACCACCAGCGCGGGGGTGACCCGGTAGTGGGCCAGGCCGTCGCACTCGTAGGTGCGCAGCTGGGTGGGGTCGGCGATCACCCCGGTCTCGGGCATCAGCTCGCGGGCCACCCGGCCCACGGCCGCGATGCCCGCGGCGTTGTCCCCTGCCTCACCGGTGGCCGAGGTGGCCTCGGGTGGGGTGTCGCCGAGGACCGGGCCGGCCGTCGTCTCGGTGCCGTGCGTGCCGCTCATGAGGTTCCGCCTTCATTGCCGGACCTGCTGTGACGTGCGAGGTGGTGCGGCCCCCGCTGACCACCAAGATGGCCATCCTGGTGGTCAGCGGGGGAGTGGATCAGGGCATGCGCTCGTAGGCCGGGACGGTCAGGAAGTCGTTGTACTCGTCGCCCAGGGCCATCTCGGTGAAGAGCGCACGGGCATCGTCCCACCGGCCGGAGGAGTACGCATCTCCCTTGGCCTCCGCGATGGCGGCGACCTCCTCCTCGATCACCCGCTGCACGAGCTCGGTCGTGACCTGCTGGCCGTCGTTGAGCGACACCCCGTTGTGCAGCCACTGCCAGACCTGGCTGCGGCTGATCTCGGCGGTGGCGGCGTCCTCCATCAGGCCGTTGATGCCGGCGGCACCCGAGCCGCGCAGCCAGGACTCCACGTACTGGATGCCGACGCTGACGTTGGCCCGCAGGCCCGCCTCGGTGACCTCGCCGGGGGTGGCCTTCACGTTGAGCAGGTCGGCGGCGCTGACCGACACGTCCGCACGCAGCTTGTCCAGCTGGTTGGGTCGCTCGCCGAGCACCTTGTCGAAGGCGTCCATCGCGGTCTGGACCATGCCCGGATGGGCCACCCAGGATCCGTCGAAGCCGTCGTTGGCCTCGCGGCTCTTGTCCTCGGTGATCTTGTTGAACGCGAACTCGTTCTTCTCCGGGTCCTTGCTCGGGATGAACGCCGACATGCCGCCCATCGCGTGCGCGCCGCGCTTGTGGCAGGTGCGCACCAGCAGCTCGGTGTAGGCCCGCATGAAGGGCACGGTCATGGTGATCGAGTTCCGGTCGGGGAGGGTGAAGTCCTCACCGCGGGTGCGGAACGTCTTGATCACGCTGAACAGGTAGTCCCAGCGGCCGGCGTTGAGCCCGGAGGAGTGCTCGCGCAGCTCGTAGAGGATCTCCTCCATCTCGAAGGCCGCCGGGTAGGTCTCGATCAGGCAGGTGGCCCGGATGGTGCCGCGGGGGATGTTCAGCTGGTCCTGCGCGAGGTTGAAGGCGTCGTTCCAGAGCCGCGCCTCGAGGTGGCTCTCCATCTTCGGCAGGTAGAAGTACGGACCCTGACCGCGGTCGATCTGCTTCTGCCCGCACGCGGAGAGGTAGAGCGCGAAGTCGACCAGGCTGCCCGACGTCTGCTCACCGTCGACGGTGATGTGCTTCTCCGGCAGGTGCCAGCCGCGGGGGCGGACGATGATCGTCGGCAGCTCGTCGTCCGGCTTGAGCTCGTAGGACTTGCCCTGCGGGCTGGTGAAGTCGATGGTGCGGTCGATCGAGTCCATCAGGTTGAGCGGGCCGTTGACGACGTTCTCCCACAGCGGGGAGTTGGCGTCCTCCTGGTCGGCCAGCCAGCACTTGGCGCCGGAGTTGAGCGCGTTGATCGTCATCTTGCGGTCGGTCGGGCCGGTCATCTCCACCCGGCGGTCGACCAGGCCGGGGGCCGGCGGGGCCACCCGCCAGGAGTCGTCCTCGCGGATCGAGGCCGTCTCCGGCAGGAAGTCCAGCGTGCCGCCGTCGGCGAGGGCCTGCACGCGCTCCGTGCGGGCCTGCAGCCGCTCCAGCCGGCGGCCGTTGAGCTCGCGGTGCAGCAGTGCGATGAGCTCCAGAGCCCGAGGCGTCAGGACCTCGTCGAACCGCGGGCCCATCGGGCCGGTGATCTCCACGCCGTCGACGCTGCTCATTGCTCTCCCTGGGGGTCGGTGCCGTCCGGCAGCGGTACCGAGGCGTTCCCCGGGCCGGCGGGACGGGCCGTACGTGTGGTGTCACCTTCCGAGAAGCGGAAGGTTCCATCTGTGATGTGGAAAACGTATCCTCGGTCACCAGTGGGGTCAAGACGACCGTGGGCGCTCCGGTGCCCGGCGGCCGTGCGGCCCCGGGCGCCCGAGGAGCGAGCACGCTGGCGGGCCCCGGGTGCGCGGGACGACGGAGGAGTGGCATGGCCGAGACCGGCGGCGTGATCAGCGGTTCCGACGGGGGCGTGCAGTCCCTGGAGCGGGCCTTCCTGCTCCTGGAACTGATGGCGGAGGACGGCGGCGAGGTCGCGCTCTCCCGGCTGGCGGTGGACAGCGGCCTCCCGCTGTCCACGATCCACCGGCTCGTCCGCACCCTGGTCGCCCGCGGGTACGTGCGCCAGCTCCCCTCCCGGCGCTACGTGCTGGGCCCCCGGCTGATCCACCTCGGCGAGAGCTCCTCGCGGACGCTGGGCACCTGGGCCCGGCCGCACCTGAGCGACCTGGTCGACTCCACCGGGGAGACGGCGAACCTGGCGATGCTGGACGGCGACCGGGTGGTCTACGTCGCCCAGGTGCCCTCCAAGCACTCGATGCGGATGTTCACCGAGGTCGGCCGCCGGGTGCACCTGCACTGCACCGGGGTCGGCAAGGCGCTGCTGTCCCAGCTGCCCGCCTCCACCGCCCGCGAGCTGCTGGAGCGCGGCGGCATGCCCCGGCGCACCGACAAGACGATCACCGACCCCGACGAGCTGCTGGCGCTGCTGCCGCAGATCGCCGCGCAGGGCTACGTGCTGGACGACGGCGAGCAGGAGATCGGCGTCCGCTGCGTCGCCGTCCCGGTGCCCGGCGGCCCGGCGCAGACCGCGATCTCGGTCTCCGGCCCCGAGGGACGGGTGCCGATGGAGAGCGTGCCGGCGATCGTGGCGCTGCTGCAGCGGACCGCCGACGGGCTGGCCGCCGAGCTGCGGGAGGACGGCGCCCGCGCGCTCAGCGGCCGGTCCAGCTGACCTGTCCACGGTCCACGAACGCCCGCACGCCGGCCCGGAAGTCCGCACTGCCGAACACCTCCCGCACCAGGTCGTCGCCGTCGGGCAGGGTGGCCCGGCGCAGCCGCGCCACCGCCTGGCCGGCGGCCTTCATGCTCAGCGGCGCGTGCCCGAGCAGCGTCTCGACGAGCGACGTCAGCGCCGGGTCCAGCTCACCGTCGGGCACCACCTCACCGACGAAGCCGGCGGCGGCTGCGTCGGCGGCGGACAGCAGCTTCGCCCGCAGCAGCATGTCCAGCGTGCGACCGGGGCCCAGGTGGTGCACCAGCAGCGAGTAGCTGTTCATCGACAGGCAGTTGCCCAGCGTTCGCGCGATCGGGACGCCGAACCGGGACGACGCCGTCGCCACCCGCAGGTCGCAGGCGGCGGCCAGGGCGAGCCCGCCGCCGACGCAGGCACCCTCGACCGCGGCGACGGTCGGCACGGTGACGTCCTCCAGGCGGTTGACCACCCGCTCGATCCGCGCCTCGTAGGCGATGCCGTCGTCCCCGCTGGTGAAATCCCCTTCACCGAACGCCAGGAACTGGGCGATGTCGGTGCCGGCCACGAAGGCCCGGCCGCCGGCGCCGCGCAGCACCAGCACCCGCACCGACTCCTCGGCGTCGGCCCGGGCGCAGGCCTCCTCGAGCCCCTCGTACATCGCGAAGGTCATCGCGTTGCGGGCCTCCGGGCGGTTGAACAGCACGGTCAGCACCGCGCCGTCCTGGGTGACCTCGAGCTCGCTCATGCGTCGTCCTCTCGACTGGATGGGATGACGGCGTCGACGACGTCGGCGGGGACGCCGTACCGGGTGAGCACCGCGCGGGTGTCGGCGCCCAGCGGGGGGCCGGCGACGCCGCGGACGGCGGGGGTGCGGGAGAACCGCATCGGCGAGCCGATCTGCCGCACCGGCCCGAGGGTCGGGTGTGGGGCGTCCCAGAAGAACTCCCGCGCGTTCAGGTGCTCGTCGGTGAACACCTCGCCGTAGTCGTTGATCGGGGCGCAGGGCACCCCGGCCGCCCCCAGTGCGGCGAGCAGGTCGGCGGTGGTGCGGGCCCGGGTGCGGCTCTCCACGACGTCCAGCAGCTCGCCGCGACGGGCGTGCCGGCGGCTGGCGTCGGCGTAGCCGGGGTCCGCGAGCTCGTCGGCCATGTCCAGCGTGGCGCACAGCCCGGCCCAGGTGTTGGGGGTGTTCGCGCCGATGGTCACCCAGCCGTCGGCGGTCTGGAACGCCTGGTAGGGCGCCTGGCTCTGGTGCGCCGAGCCCAGCGGGCCGCCCACCTCGCCGGTGGCGAACCACTTGCCGGCCTCCCACACCGCGAGGCTGACCCCGGCCTCGAACAGCGAGACGTCGATCGACTGGCCGACGCCGGTGCGGTCCCGCTCGCGCAGCGCCGCGGTGACCGCCAGCGCCAGGTAGAGGCCGCAGACCAGGTCGCAGACCGGGACGCCGACCTTGACCGGCTCGCCGCCCGGGGTGCCGGTGATGCTCATGATCCCGCTGCGCGCCTGGGCCATGATGTCCAGCCCGGGCAGCGGGGCGAGCGGCCCGTCCTGCCCCCAGCCGGACCCGGAGGCGTGCACCACCCGCGGGTTGGCCGCCCAGATCCCCTCGGCGTCCAGCCCCAGCCGGGCCATCGCGCCGGGCCGCAGGTTCTCGATCACCACGTCCGCGGAGGCGACCAGGTCGAGGAACGCCTGCTTGCCGGCGGCCGACTTCAGGTCCAGCGCGACGGACTCCTTGTTCCGGTTCAGCCGCAGGTACGGCGAGCTCTCGCCGCCGACGAACGGCCCGCTGGCCCGGACCGGGTCGCCGGACCGGGGGTCCTCGACCTTGATCACCCGGGCACCCAGGTCGGCCAGCTGCATCGCGGCGTACGGCGCCGCCATGAAGACGCCGACCTCCAGCACGGTGATGCCGGTCAGGGGCGGCTGGTCGGGGGGTGTGGGCGTGCTCACGTCTGCCTCCGCGGTGGTGGTCGTCTCGTCGTGCTCCGCACGTGACCGCGCCCCGGCGGCAGGATCGCCGTCCGGGGCGCGGGTGGTGCGGGTGGTGCTCAGAGCCAGCCGGGCACGATCAGGACCAGCCAGGTGATCGGCGGGATGAGCGCGACCATCGAGAAGCCCCAGACGGTGAGGTTCTTGAACGTCCGCTCCCGCTCGGCCTCGGTGGCGTTGGCGACCACGAGTGCCCCGCTGGTGGAGAACGGGCTGGAGTCGACGATCGAGGAGGACATCGCCAGCGCGGTGATCAGGCCGATGGCCCCGATCGCGTTGTCGCCCTGGAGGAAGGGCACGGCCAGCGGGATCAGCGCACCGAGGATGCCGGTGGTGGAGGCGAAGGCCGAGACGACGGCGCCGATGTAGCAGATCAGGAGGGCGGCGATCAGCGGCAGGCCGAGCTGGGCCACGTTGTCCCCGAGCCAGCCGGGCACGTCCTGGTCCTGCATCAGACCGACGTAGGTGACGATGCCGCAGATCAGCAGCACGGTCGGCCAGGCGATCTGGCCCACGGCGCCCTTGGCGCCACGGGGCGCGACCACCGACAGGATGACGCCGACGGTGATGGCCATCAGACCGATGTCCAGGCCCAGGGGGAGCAGCGACCCGACGACCAGGATGACCAGCCCGATCAGCGTCAGCGAGCGGTCCCGGTCGAGCGTGGTGACCGGGTCGGGCGCGTTGTCGACGGCCAGCGCGGTGGTCTGCAGCGCCTTCTGGTCGGCGCGGTCCTCGACGTGGGAGTGCTGGTGGCCCGGCTCGCCGTGCCGCGCCTCGGTCACCCGGCCGCCGGACACCGCCGCACCGGCGGTGCCGGTGCTGCCGACGGCCACGCCGCGGGCAGGGCCGCCGGGGATGTCCTCGCCGGTGTCCTCGGTGGCGTCCCCGGCGACGGAGGCCGCCACGAAGTCGTCGTTGCGGTTGTCGGTCAGGTCGACCCGCCCGCCGCCGAGCAGCTTGCGGCCGCCGAACAGGAAGAAGACGGCGATGGAGAGCAGGATGTTGATGACGATCGAGGCGCCCCAGAGGAACAGCGGGCTGCCCTCCAGGCCGTTCTCGTCGACCACGGTGTTCGTGATGACACCGAAGATCGACAGCGGCGAGAACCCGCCGGCGGTGGCGCCGTTGATGATGAACAGGCCCATCAGCACCGGGTTGATCTGGTAGCGCCGCGCGAAGGACATGCCGACCGGGGCGATGATCGCCACCACCGCCGGCACGACGCCGCCGATGGCGGTGAGCACGCCGGTGACGGTGAACATCGCCCACGGGATGGCGGCGAGCCGGCCGCCGGATGCGGTGACCGCGGCGTGCACCAGCCAGTCGACGGTGCCGTTGTTCTTCGCGATGGCGAACAGGTACGTCACCCCGACCAGGACGACGAACAGCGACCCGGGGAAGAAGCCGAAGACCGCGTCGTCGTACGTCGGGTCGCCGTCGGTGCCGTAGATGAAGTAGCCGGCGATGAACGCCGCCACCAGGGCCAACGCACCCATGTGCACGGGCAGCACCGTGGCGA
Source organism: Modestobacter sp. VKM Ac-2977 (assembly GCF_026968045.1). Taxonomy (GTDB): domain Bacteria; phylum Actinomycetota; class Actinomycetes; order Mycobacteriales; family Geodermatophilaceae; genus Modestobacter. Next base: position 595,967 of record NZ_JAPVBQ010000003.1, read on the forward strand.
TCAGGAAGACCACCAGCAAGATCGAGATCAAGACGAGCTGTACGGACACCGGCGTCCCCAGGGTTGGTCGAGGCGGGTGTGCCACCCGCCGGTCAAGCGCTTCCGCGATGCGGAACCGCCCTTTCGCTAGCGGGGATTAGAAGGTCTGCTGCCCGTCAGTGTCAAGGGTCACAGGACGTCCGAGATGTCTCTGCGCCAATCCGCCTGCCGGTAGTAGCCTCCCGCATGGTGGACTTCCGGTGTCGAGCCGGGGATCCGGACGAGAGGGCCACACCCATGGAGGCACGGGAATGTCAGTGACGACGACGACCGGCGGGCGCCACTTCCTGCAGATCCCGGGGCCGACCAACGTGCCCGACCGGGTGCTGCGGGCGATGGCGGCCCCGACCATCGACCACCGCGGCCCGGAGTTCGCCGCCCTCGGCCTGGAGGTCCTCGAGGCCGTCAAGCCCGTCTTCGGCACCACCCAGCCGGTCGTCATCTACCCCGCGTCGGGCACCGGCGCGTGGGAGGCGGCGCTGACCAACACGCTCTCCCCGGGCGACAAGGTGCTGGCCTTCGAGACCGGCCACTTCGCCACCCTCTGGCAGGACATGGCCAGCCGGCTCGGCCTGCAGGTCGAGTTCGTCCCCGGCGACTGGCGGCACGGCGCCGACCCGGCCGCCGCCCAGGAGCGGCTCGCCGCCGACACCGGGCACGAGATCAAGGCCGTCATGGTGGTCCACAACGAGACCTCCACCGGGGTGACCAGCCGGGTCGCCGAGGTCCGCCGGGCCATCGACGCCGCCGAGCACCCGGCCCTGCTGCTGGTCGACACCATCTCCTCGCTGGGCAGCATCGACTACCGGCACGACGAGTGGGGTGTCGACGTCACCGTCGCCGGGTCGCAGAAGGGGCTGATGCTCCCGCCGGGGCTGAGCTTCAACGCGGTCAGCGACAAGGCGCTGCAGGCGTCGAAGACCGCCGGCCTGCCCCGCTCCTTCTGGGACTGGCAGCCGATCCTGGCCGCCAACGAGCGCGGCTTCTTCCCCTACACGCCGGCCACGAACCTGCTCTACGCGCTGAAGGTCGCGCTGGAGATGCTGGACGACGAGGGCCTGGCCAACGTCTACGCCCGGCACACCCGGCACGCCGAGGCCACCCGGGCCGCCGTCCGGGGCTGGGGCCTGGAAGTGCTGGCCCTGGACGAGCGGGAGTACTCCGGTTCGCTCACCGCCATCCACATGCCGGACGGCGGCGCCGACGCCGTCCGGGCGACGATCCTGCGGGAGTACGACATGTCGCTGGGCGCCGGGCTGGGCAAGCTGGCCGACAAGGTGTTCCGGATCGGACACCTGGGCCACTTCAACGACCTGACCCTGGTCGGCACGTTGGGCGGTGTGCAGATGGGCCTGGTCCGCAGCGGTGTGCCGATCGACCCGAACGGCATCCAGGCGGCCCTCGAGCGCCTGCAGCAGGCATGACAGCGGCCCCGGAGCGCCCCCGCGTCGGGGTGGCGGACCTGGAGCAGGAGCTGACCCGGGCGCTGGACGGCGAGGTCGCCTTCGACGACTACACCCGGCACATCTTCAGCCAGGACGCCTCGATGTACACGATGACGCCGGTCGGGGTCGCCTACCCGGCGCACACCGCCGACGTGGTCGCCGCGGTGCGGCTGGCCCGCGAGGCCGGCATCCCGGTGCTCGCCCGGGGCGCGGGCACCAGCCTGGCCGGGCAGACCGTCGGCCCGGGCCTGGTGCTGGACCTCTCCCGGCACATGCGCCGGATCACCGAGCTGGACCCGGAGGCGCGCACCGCCCGGGTCGAGCCCGGCGTCGTGCAGGACGACCTCAACCGGGCCGCGGCCGACGCCGGCCTGATGTTCGGGCCGGACACCTCGACGTCCAACCGCGCCACCATCGGCGGGATGATCGGCAACAACTCCGCCGGCAGCGGCTCGGTGCGCTTCGGCATGACGATCGACCACGTCGAGGAGGTCGACGTCGTCCTGGCCGACGGGTCGACGGCCACCTTCGGGGTCGTAGACGAGGCCGAGCGCGCCCGCCGGGCGCAGGGCGACACGCTCGAGGCGGAGATCTACCGCCGGCTGCCCGAGCTGGTGGCGGAGAACGCGGAGGCGATCGCCACCGGGTTCCCGTCCTTCTGGCGGCGGGCCGGCGGCTACCGGCTGGACCGGCTCGCCGAGGGGCAGCCGTTCGACCTGGCGAAGTTCCTGGTCGGCTCCGAGGGCACGCTGGCGATCATCACCGCGGCCCGGGTCGGGCTGGTGCCCAAGCCGTCGAAGCAGGTCTTCGCGGTGGGCCACTTCGAGACGGTGCAGGCGGCGATCAACGCCACCGAGGACGCGCTGTCGGTCGACCCGGCGCAGGTGGAGCTGCTGGACCGCACGATCCTGGACCTCTCCCGGCAGAAGATCGAGTACGCCGGGCTGGGCAAGATCCTGCAGGGCGACCCCGACGCGCTGCTGTTCGTCTCCTTCACCGGGGACGACGAGGACCGGCTGGTCGAGTCGATGGACTCCCTCGTCGAGCTGTGGGAGCGCAACGGGCACGGCTACCACACCCTGCGGGCGGTCACCCCGGCCCAGCAGGGCGCGCTGCTCAAGGTGCGCAAGTCCGCCCTGGGCCTGCTGATGGCCAACTCCGTGGGCGCCCGCCGGCCGCTGGCCTTCATCGAGGACACCGCGGTCGACCCCAAGCACCTGGCCGAGTACACCGCTCGCTTCAAGGACGTGCTGGACCGGCACGAGCTGGAGGCGGGCTTCTACGGGCACTGCTCGGTCGGCTGCCTGCACATCCGCCCGTTCGTCGACCTGAGCCAGCCCGGACAGGTCGAGGTCATGCGTTCGGTGGCGGTGGAGATCAAGGACCTGGTGCGCGAGTACGGCGGGGTGAACTCCAGCGAGCACGGCGACGGCCTGGCCCGCAGCGAGTTCAACCGCGAGCTGTTCGGCGACGACCTCTACGAGGCGATGCGGCAGGTCAAGGGCCTCTTCGACCCGCAGGGCACGCTCAACCCGGGCAAGATCGTCGACTCCCCGGCGATGACCGAGCACCTGCGGGACGCGAACCCGCCGACCCCCGGCCCGTTGCGCACCCGGCTGCAGTTCGACGTCGTCGGCGGGATGTTCGGCGCCGCCGACCGCTGCATGAACATCGGGCTGTGCCGCAAGTCCACGACCGGGGCGATGTGCCCCTCGTACATCGCCACCCGGATGGAGGAGCACTCCACCCGTGGCCGGGCCGGCGCGCTGGTCAAGGCGCTGAGCGAGGGCGACCCGCACACCGCGCTGGCCGACGAGCGGCTGCACGAGGTGCTCGACCTGTGCCTGATGTGCAAGGCCTGCAAGAGCGAGTGCCCGCTGGGCGTCGACGTCTCGGCGATGAAGAGCGAGGCGCTGGCGGCCAAGCACGACGTGCACGGCACCCCGCTGCGGTCGCGGGCGTTCGGGGCCATCCGCACCCTCAACCGGCTGGGCTCGGCGACGGCGCCGCTGTCGAACCTGCCGCTGAAGATCAAGCCGTTGCGGGCGCTGATGGACTCCCGCCTCGGCATCGCGCGCCAGCGGGACCTGCCGGTCTTCCACCGGACGACGCTGATGCGCTGGTTCAAGCGGCACGAGGTTCCGGCGGCACTGACCCAGCAGCCGGTCACGATGCTGGCCGACTCGTTCACCAGCTACACCGAGCCGGGCATCGGCCAGGCCGTGGTGCGGCTGCTGGAGGCCGCCGGGCACCCGGTGCGGCTGGAGAGCAAGGGCTGCTGCGGCCGCGCGAGCATCTCCAAGGGCCTGCTGGACGACGCCCGGGGCAAGGCGCAGAAGCTGGCGGCGAACCTCTGCGAGGGCTCCGAGCCGGGTTCGCCGATCGTGGGTTGCGAGCCCTCCTGCATCCTCACGCTGCGTGCCGAGCACGTGGAGCTGCTCCCCGACGACCCGAACGTCCGGGACGTCGCGGCGCGGGTGAAGCTGCCGGAGGAGCTGCTGGTCGATGCGATCGACGACGGCCGCCTGCAGCTGCGGACCGACAGCTGGCTGGCCGGGCGCACGGTGGTCTTCCACGGCCACTGCCACCAGAAGGCCGAGGCCGGCACGGCCGCCACGGTGGCCCTGCTGTCGCGGATCCCCGGCGTCACCGTGCAGGAGCTGGACGCCGGCTGTTGCGGCATGGCCGGGTCGTTCGGCTTCGAGTCCGAGCACTACGACGTGTCCCTGCAGGTGGGGGAGGACCGGCTGTTCCCCGCCGTCCGGGCCGCCGCGCCCGACGCGGTCATCGCCGCCACGGGGGTGTCCTGCCGCCAGCAGATCTTCCACGGCACGCAGCGCACCGCCTGGCACCCGGCGGAGCTGGTGCTCGAGGCGCTGCAGGTGCCGGCCTGACCCCAGGCTGAGCACGTACCGCCGGACGGGCGGCGACCGGACCCCGGAGGTCCGGTCGCCGCCCGTCCTGCATCCGGGAGACGCGGTTCACCCGGAATGGTCGTTGCAGACCGCAACAAACGGGTGCAGGATGGTTGCTGTCTACATGTACCGGGTGTCCGGCGCGCGGGGCCGATCGGCCACCGGACGGCGCTCGCACTCGGACTCGCAACGTCCAGGAGAACCACCGATGAGCAGCTCCGCACCGACCCGGCCGGCCGCCGGGGCGACCGCCGCCCCAGCGCCGCTCGGCCCCGCCGAGCAGCAGGGCCGGATGACGCACCGGCAGATCCTCAGTGCGCTGTCGGGGATGTTGCTGGCGATGTTCGTGGCGTTCCTGTCCTCGACCGTCGTCTCCAACGCCCTGCCGACGATCATCACCGACCTCCGCGGCTCGCAGAGCCAGTACACCTGGGTGGTCACCGCCACCCTGCTGGCCTCGACCGCATCCACGCCCATCTGGGGCAAGCTCGCCGACCTGTTCAGCAAGAAGCTGCTCATCCAGATCGCGATCGTGGTCTTCGTCGTCGGCTCGATGCTGGCCGGGCTCTCGCAGTCGCTGCCGACGCTGATCGGCTGGCGGGTCCTGCAGGGCCTGGGTCTGGGTGGGCTGCAGGCGCTGGTGCAGATCGCGATGGCGGCGATGATCAGCCCGCGTGAACGGGGGCGGTACTCCGGCCTGCTCGGCTCGGTGATGGCGGTCGCCACCGTCGGTGGCCCGCTGATCGGTGGCCTGCTGGTCGACACCAGCTGGCTGGGCTGGCGCTGGTGCTTCTTCGTCGGCGTCCCGTTCGCCCTCGTCGCCCTGGTGCTGCTGCAGCGGACCCTGCACCTGCCGGTCACCCGGCGCGCGGTCTCCATCGACTACCTGGGTGCGACGTTCCTGACCGCCGGCGTCTCTGCGCTGCTGATCTGGGTGACCCTGGCCGGGGACAGCTTCGCCTGGGCCTCCCTGGAGACCGGGCTGTTCGTCGGGGGTGGCGTGCTCGCCCTCGTCGCGTTCGTGGTCACCGAGCTGCGTGCCGAGGAGCCGATCGTCCCGCTCCGGTTGTTCCGTGACCGGACGACGACCCTGGCGATCATCGCCAGCGTCGCGATCGGTGTCGCGATGTTCGGTTCCACGGTGTTCCTCGGCCAGTACCTGCAGATCTCCCGCGGCTACTCGCCCACGGCGGCCGGGCTGCTCACCATCCCGATGGTCGGCGGCCTGCTGGTCTCCTCGACCGTCTCCGGGATCCTGATCACCCGCACCGGGTTCTGGAAGCGCTACCTGGTCGCCGGTTCGTTGCTGGTGGCCCTCGGGTTCGGCCTGCTGGCCACGATCGACCACGCCACGGACATGGTCGTGCTGGGCGTCTTCCTCACCGTGCTCGGTGTCGGCATCGGGATGACCATGCAGAACCTGGTGCTGGCCGTGCAGAACACCGTCGCCGCCACCGACCTGGGGGCGGCGAGCTCGGCGGTCGCGTTCTTCCGCAGCCTCGGCGGCACGATCGGCGTCTCGGTGCTCGGTGCGGTGCTCTCCAGCCGGGTGGGCACGCTGATCCAGTCCGGGCTGTCCGACGTCCCGGGTGCCTCCGCGGCGGCCGGTTCCCAGGAGATCGGACTCGCCGACCTGGCCGACGCCCCGGCGCCGGTCCGCGCGCTGATCCAGGTCTCCTACGGCGACGCCACCGGGCGGGTCTTCCTCATCGCGGCGCTGCTGTCGCTGATCACGATCGTGGCCGTCCTGCTGATCCGGGAGGTCGCGCTGCGCACCGAGACCGGGGACGAGCGGCTGCGGACCGAGGCTGGTGCCTCCTCGGGGGACACGACCGCCGACGTCGACGCCCAGCTCGCGGGCCGCCGCGGCTGACCGTCAGGACGCGCAGAGGCCCGTCCCCCCACCGGGGAGACGGGCCTCCGTGCGTTCCGGCCCCCCTTCAAGGGCCCACCCTGAGCCTGCGAAGGGTGGGGGAAGGGGGGTCCTTCTTCAGAGGAGCGCGGCGTCCAGGCTGATGTCCACGGCGGCCAGCGCCTTGCTCACCGGGCACCCGGCCTTGGCGGCCTGGGCTGCCTTGTCGAACCCGGCGGCGTCGAGCCCGTCGACCTCGCCGCGCACGGTCAGCGCGATGGCGGTGATCGTCGGGGCGCCGTCCTGCTGGCCCAGGGTCACGTCGGCGCTCACCTCGAGCGACTGCGTCGTGCCGCCGGCCTTGCCGATCTCGCTGGACAGCGCCATGGCGTAGCAGGACGAGTGGGCGGCGGCGATGAGCTCCTCGGGGCTGGTGGTGCCCCCGGCCTCCTCGGCCGCCCGCTTGGGGAAGCTGACGTCGAACGTGCCGACCTTCGAGCTGGACAGCTCGACCTGGCCGGAGCCCTCCTGCAGAGAGCCGTTCCAGGCGGTGCGTGCGGTACGGGTGGGCATCGGACCTCCTCCTCGTCGGTGGCGGTCGCGACGCGGGGCTGCGCCGGGACCGGGCACCGGTTCTGACGGGGTCAACCGTTCCGGGCCGCCGGTGTTCCCGCCACCGGACCGGCCTCTCCCCGTCCGGCCCCGCTGCAGGGTCCCGCCGCGAGCTCGGGAGTGGTGGGGGGCAGCGGGGGCCTCCTTCAGGCGGGGGCGCTCGCGCGGGTGTCGGCGACCCGCTCGGTGATCAGCCGCAGCTGGCTCTTCAGCTCGTCGAACTGCTGCTGGTTCAGCGCCAGGGCGTCGATCATCTCCGCGGAGATCGCGCACGCGGGGGCCTCGAGGGCCCGGCCCGCGTCGGTGAGCCGGACGGAGACGGACCGCTCGTCGTCGGCCCGGCGGTGCCGGGTCACCAGCCCCGCGGCGGTGAGTCGCTTGAGCAGGGGGGACAGGGTGCCGGAGTCCAGCGCCAGGCGGGCGCCCAGTTGGCCGACGGTCTGCCCGTCCTCCTCCCACAGCAGCATGAGGACCAGGTACTGGGGATAGGTGACCCCCAGCTCGTCCAGCATGGGCCGGTAGCGGGCCGTGACCGCCCGCGAGGCGGCGTAGAGCGCGAAACAGAGCTGATCGTCGAGAGCGACGCTCGGCGACGGGGTGTCTGTCATGGGGCAAGAGTAGGGCGCGATCCGGCGGCAGGCAGCCATGTGGCCCATCTCGTCGGCTTTTCTGCCAGGGTCGGAGGTCTCTGGCGGCCTGCGGGGCGGCCCTGGACGCGTTCAGGTTGAGTGGAACAGACTCAAGTCCTGATCCGTTGGACTCCACGAACCGTCCCGTGCCGCAGGAGAGGACAGGCCCACCCGCCATGCAGAGCAAGCTCACCACCCGTTCGCAGGAGGCCGTCGCCGCCGCTCAGCGGCTGGCGGTCGACCGGGGCCAGGCGGCCCTCGAGCCCCTGCACCTGCTGGTCGCCCTGCTCGAGCAGGCCGACGGCATCGCCGGGCCGCTCCTGCAGGCCACCGGCGCCGACCCGGCCGACGTCCGGGCCAAGGCCGACGCCGCGCTGCGCCGGATGCCGAGTGTCAGCGGCTCCACCGTGGCCGCCCCCGCGCCGTCCCGGGAGCTGCTCCGGGCGATCAACGCCGCCGGGGAGCAGGCCAGCGCGCTGGGCGACGAGTACGTCTCCACCGAGCACCTGCTGGTCGGCCTGGCCACCACCGACGGTGAGGCCGGCGCCGTCCTGACCAGTGCCGGGGCCACCCGTGACGCCCTCGTCGCGGCGTTCCGCACCGTCCGCGGCAACCGCAAGGTCACCAGCCCCGACCCGGAGAGCACCTTCCAGGCCCTGGAGAAGTACGCCGTGGACCTGACCGCCCGCGCCCGCGAGGGCCGGATGGACCCGGTCATCGGGCGGGACACGGAGATCCGCCGGGTGGTGCAGGTGCTCTCCCGGCGCACCAAGAACAACCCCGTCCTGATCGGCGAGCCCGGGGTCGGGAAGACCGCGATCGTCGAGGGCCTGGCCCAGCGGATCGTCGCCGGCGACGTGCCGGAGAGCCTCAAGGGCAAGCGGCTCATGGCGCTGGACCTGAGCGCGATGGTCGCCGGGGCCAAGTACCGCGGTGAGTTCGAGGAGCGGCTCAAGGCCGTTCTCCAGGAGATCACCGAGGCCGAGGGGCAGGTCGTCACCTTCATCGACGAGCTGCACACCATCGTCGGGGCCGGCGCCAGCGGCGACTCGGCGATGGACGCCGGCAACATGATCAAGCCGATGCTCGCCCGCGGTGAGCTGCGGATGGTCGGCGCGACCACGCTCGACGAGTTCCGCGAGCACATCGAGAAGGACCCGGCACTGGAGCGCCGCTTCCAGCAGGTCTACGTCGGGGAGCCGTCGGTCGAGGACACGATCGGCATCCTGCGCGGCCTCAAGGAGCGCTACGAGGTGCACCACGGGGTGCGGATCACCGACGGCGCCATCGTCGCCGCGGCCACCCTGTCGGACCGGTACGTCACGGCCCGTTTCCTCCCCGACAAGGCGATCGACCTCGTCGACGAGGCCGCCAGCCGGCTGCGGATGGAGATCGACAGCCGGCCGGTCGAGGTCGACGAGGTCGAGCGGGTCGTGCGCCGGCTGGAGATCGAGGAGATGGCGCTTGCCAAGGAGGACGACCCGGCGTCCCTCCAGCGGCTGGCGGCGCTCCGCGAGGAGCTGGCCGACCGCCGCGAGACGCTCGGCGAGCTGACTGCCCGCTGGCAGCAGGACAAGACCGCGATCGACCGGATCCAGCACACCAAGGAGGAGCTCGAGGGGGTGCGCCTGGAGGCCGAGCGCGCCGAGCGGGACGGCGACCTCGCCCGGGTCGCCGAGCTGCGCTACGGCCGGATGCCCGCGCTGGAGCGGGCGCTGTCCGAGGCCGAGACGTCGGTCGCGGCCAGCGACTCGATGCTCAAGGAGGAGGTCGGCGCCGACGACATCGCCGAGGTCGTCCAGGCCTGGACCGGGATCCCCGCCGGCCGGCTGCTGGAGGGGGAGACGCAGAAGCTGCTGCGGATGGAGGAGGAGCTCGCGAAGCGGGTCGTCGGCCAGCCCGACGCCGTCCGCGCCGTCTCCGACGCCGTGCGCCGGGCGCGCTCCGGCGTCGCCGACCCGGACCGGCCGACCGGCTCCTTCCTGTTCCTGGGGCCCACCGGCGTCGGCAAGACCGAGCTGGCCAAGGCGCTGGCGGAGTTCCTGTTCGACGACGAGCGGGCGATGGTCCGCATCGACATGAGCGAGTACTCCGAGAAGCACTCGGTGGCCCGGCTGGTCGGCGCCCCGCCCGGGTACGTCGGCTACGAGGCGGGTGGCCAGCTCACCGAGGCGGTGCGCCGCCGCCCGTACACGGTGGTGCTGCTCGACGAGGTGGAGAAGGGGCATCCCGACGTCTTCGACGTGCTGCTGCAGGTCCTCGACGACGGCCGGCTCACCGACGGGCAGGGCCGCACGGTCGACTTCCGCAGCACGCTGCTCGTGCTGACCTCCAACCTGGGGTCGCAGGTGATCGCCGACCAGTCGGTCCCCGACGAGCAGAAGCAGCGGGCGGTGCAGGACGTGGTGCGGGCGCACTTCAAGCCGGAGTTCCTGAACCGGCTCGACGACGTCGTCACGTTCCGCGCGCTCGGCTCCGACGAGCTCGTCGGGATCGTCGACATCCAGGTCGAGGTGCTCGCCCGCCGGCTGGCGGCCCGCCGGCTCACCCTGCGGGTGACCGACGCCGCCCGGGAGTGGCTGGCGCTCAACGGCTTCGACCCGGTCTACGGGGCCCGGCCGCTGCGCCGGCTGGTGCAGTCGGCCATCGGTGACCAGCTCGCCCGGGCGCTGCTCGCCGGGGAGATCCGCGACGGCGACGACGTCGTCGTCGACTGGGCGGCCGACGTGGCCGACGGCGACGCCGGGCTGACCGTCACCTCGGGGCCGGTGACCGGGGAGCCGACCGCGGGGCCCGTCCCGGCACCGACCCCGCCGGCGCTCGGCCCCGGCACCGGGGAGTGAGGCGCGTGCCCGCCGTCCCGACGGCGGGCACGGTCGTCGCCGGCCCGGCGCAGGCGGGTGAGGAAGGGGTGACCGCGGGACAGGGCCGGTGCCGGCACGCCGGGGATGCGCCATGATCAGGAATTCACGTACAGCAGTGATCCGAGGAGCGTCATGACGTCAGGACCGCAGGACCCCCAGCAGGGCGGCTCCGGACAGCAGCCCCCGTACGGCCAGCAGCCCCCCTACGGGCAGCAGCCGGGCTACGGGCAGCAGCCCGGCTACGGGCAGCAGCCCGGCTACGGGCAGCAGCCCGGCTACGGGCAGGGCGGGCCGGAGCAGCCGGGCCAGTACGCCTACCCCGCCGCACCCGGCGCCCAGTACGGCGACGCCCCGGATGCCCCGACGGAACGACCGACCACCGTCAAGGCCGGGATCGGTGCGTTCCTGGCGAACACGATCCTCGGGCTGATCAGCTCGATCATCACCTTCACCAGCCTCGACTCGCAGATCGACGACCTGATCGCCGACCAGGCGCTCACCCGCGACGAGGCCTCGGCGGCGCTCACCATCGGCGCGGGCATCGGCCTCGTCCTGACGGCGGCCTACCTGCTGGTGCTGTTCTTCGCCTGGAAGGGGCACAACTGGGCGCGCATCGTCCTCTGGGTGCTGGGTGGCCTGAGCGTGCTGTTCAGCCTGCTGGGGGCATCGGCCCTCGGCTTCCTCGGCGTGATCGGCCTGCTGCTCACCATCGCGGGGATCGTGCTCCTGGCGCTCAAGCCCTCCAGTGACTGGTACAAGGCGGAGACGCAGCGCCGGAACCGCTTCTGACCCCCGTCAGCGGGAGGAGCGGCTGCGTGGGCCGGACGAGGCCCACGCAGCCGTCGTCCGGGCCAGCAGGCTGGTGGCAGCAGCCGCGCAGAGCACCAGCACCAGCAGCGACGAGGCCGCCACGCCACCGGTCAGGAAGGTCGCGCCGAGGGTCAGCAGCCCCAGCGGCAGGCTGACGGCCAGCCCGGTCCACCGCGCCCACGCCCGGCCGTGGGCGAGGGAGACCGCGGAGACGGCGGCCAGCACCCCGAACACCACGGCCTGGACCAGGTTCAGGAGCACGGCCCGCTCGGCGTCGGAGCGCGGCGAGCCCGGCTGGGCATCGGCGAGGGTGTCGATCACGGTGTCCCGGACGACGAACGTGAGCAGCGCGTTGAGCAGGAGCAGCAGGGCGAGCGCGGCGAGCACCGCGATGGAGACCTTGACCGAGGCGGGGGTCTCCGGGCGGGCCGGACCGGAGGGCGGAGGGCTGCTGCTCACCGCGTCAGGGTGGCACGCCGGGGCGGCAGCTCGGTCGCCTGCCGCGCCGGATGCGATGCTGGCGGCGTCCTGGCCGGCGCCAGCAGCAGGACCAGGACCACCGTGAGCGTGTGGTGACCGAGACCAGGAGGACAGTCGCAGTGATGGCCCCCCGGCAGACCCGAGCCGTCGTCCCGTCCCGGATCGGTGGGCTCCTCGCCGTCCCGGTCCTGCTGGCCGGGCTGGCCGGCTGCAGTGGGTCCGACGAACCGACCGCGCGCGCCACCCCCAGTGTCACGGCGGCCGAGACCAGCGCCGCACCGACGCCGGAGGCGGCTGCGACGCCCACCGGCCCGATCGGACCGGGCTGCGAGCAGGTCTTCCCCGCGGCCGGCGGTGCGCCGGCGGACCTGGCCACCCAGCCGGTGAGCGCGGTGGTGGGCGCCAACCCGCAGCTCAGCACCCTCACCGCGGCCGTCGGCGCGGCCAACCTGGTCGACGTGCTCAACACCCGCGAGGAGGTCACCGTGCTGGCGCCGACGAACGCCGCCTTCGATGCGCTGGGCCCCGATGCGCTGCCCGCGCTGCTCGGTGACGTCCCCCGGCTCACCTCGCTGCTGACCCACCACGTCCTGCCCGGTCGGCTGGCGCCGGCCGACCTCGTCGGCGAGCACGTCACGCTCAACGGCGACCCGGTCACCGTCGCCGGGACGGCCGAGGCGCCGACGGTCGCCGTCGAGGGCACCCTGGCCGGCGCCGCCCCGGCGACCGTGGTCTGCGGCAACGTGCCCACGGCGAACGCCACGGTCTACGTCATCGACCAGGTGCTCGCCCCGGCCGGCTGAGCCGTGCCGACCGGCGGGGTCGCCCGTCCGCCGGCCCCAGTAGGGTCGGCGGGATGAACGTCCCTGCTCCGGCCCACCCCGACCGCGACCGGCTGCTCGAGCTCATCGTCGACCTCGCCGTCGTGCACGGAAGGGTGACCCTCTCCTCCGGTCAGGAGGCCGACTGGTACATCGACCTGCGCCGGGTGACGCTGCACCACGAGGCCGCCCCCCTGGTGGGCCGGGTGATGCGCCAGCTCACCGGCGACCTGCGCTACGACGTGGTCGGCGGGCTCACCCTGGGCGCCGACCCGGTCGCGGCCGCGATGCTGCACGCCGCCTCGGACGGCGAGGGGTTCCTGGACGCCTGCGTGGTGCGCAAGGCGACCAAGGCGCACGGGATGCAGCGGCGGATCGAGGGGCCCGACGTGGCCGGCCGCACGGTGCTGGTGGTCGAGGACGTCTCCACCACCGGCGGCAGCCCGCTCACCGCCGTCGAGGCGCTGCAGGAGGCCGGCGCCGAGGTGCTGGGCGTGGCCGTGATCGTCGACCGCGGCGCCCGCGCGGCCGTCGAGGCGGCCGGCCTGGAGTACCGCGCGGCGTTCGAGCTGGCGGATCTCGGCCTCTCCTGAAGGAGGGCGCCGGCGAGACGTACGGTGACCGTGTGACCGCCCTCACGACGACGTGGGTCCGCGAGCTCCAGGACGCCCTGGGCCCGGACAGCGTGCTCACCGATCCCGACGTCACCGCCGCCTACGCACGCGACCAGGCGATGCTCGCCGAGGCGGGGCTGCCGGCCGCGGTGGCGCTGCCGCGCAGCACCGAGGAGGTGTCGGCGGTGCTCCGGCTGGCCAGCCGGCACGGGGTACCGGTGGTGCCGCGGGGCGCCGGCTCCGGGCTGGTCGGCGCGGCCAACGCCGTCGACGGGTGCATCACCCTGGCCCTGACCCGGATGGACGCCGTCCTGGAGGTGGCCCCGGCCGACCGGCTCGCCGTCGTCCAGGCCGGCGTGGTGAACAAGACCCTGCGCGACGCCGTCCGGGAGCACGGGCTGTTCTACCCGCCGGACCCGGCCAGCTACGACTGGTGCACCCTCGGCGGCAACCTGGCGATGAACTCCGGCGGGCTGTGCTGCGTCAAGTACGGCGTCACCACCGACTACGTGCTCGGCCTGGAGGTCGTGCTCGCCGACGGCCGGGTGCTGCGCACCGGACGGCGCACCGTCAAGGGCGTCGCCGGGTACGACCTGGCCCGGCTGTTCGTCGGCTCCGAGGGCACGCTGGGCGTGATCACCGAGGCGACGCTGGCCCTGCGCCCCGCCCCGCAGCCACCGGTCACCCTGGTCGCCAGCTTCGGCACCAGCGCGCAGACCGGCCAGGTGGTCGAGCGGGTGGTCACCAGCGGCCTGGTGCCGAGCATGCTCGAGGTGATGGACCGCACCTGCATCCGCGCGGTCGACGACCTGATGAGGGCCGACCTGGACCGCGACGCGGCGGCGCTGCTGCTGGCCCAGTCCGACAGCGGCGGAGACGTGGCGCTCGCCGAGATCGCGGCGCTGACCCGGCTGTGCGAGGAGGCCGGGGCGGACTTCGTGCACTCCACCGACGACCCGGCCGAGGGCGACCTGCTGATGACCGCCCGGCGGATGGCGCTGCCGGCCCTGGAGCGGCTGGGCAGCAGCCTGCTGCTCGACGACGTCGCCGTCCCGCGGTCGCGGGTGGCCACGTTCGTCGACGGCTGCGACGCGATCGCCGCCACCGCCGGGCTGGTGGTCGGGGTGGTCGGGCACGCCGGCGACGGCAACATGCACCCCACCGTCGTCTTCGACGGCGCCGACCCCGACCAGTGCACCCGGGCCTACGCCGCCTTCGACGCGATCCTGGAACTCGGCCTCTCCCTCGGCGGCACCATCACCGGTGAGCACGGGGTGGGCACGATCAAGGCCGACTGGCTGGAGCGGGAGATCGGCCAGGTCTCCCTCTCGGTCCACCAGGCGATCAAGCACGCGCTGGACCCGGCGGGGCTCCTCAACCCCGGGAAGATGTTCCGCCGGGCCTCCGGCGGCGACCTGGCCGCCGTCTCGGGCCTCATCGGCGCCTGAGACGTCCGGCGGTGGGAGGCTGCAGGGCATGACCGAGCGACTGGTGGTGGTCGGCGGCGACGCGGCCGGGATGTCGGCGGCCGCCCAGGCCCGGCGGCTGCGCACGGCGGCCGAGCTGGAGATCGTCGTCCTGGAGCAGAGCGACGTCGTCTCCTACTCCGCCTGCGGCATCCCCTACTGGGTCGCCGGGCAGGTGAGCGACCGGGACGACCTCATCGCCCGGACGCCGGCGCAGTTCGCCGCCGCCGACATCACCGTGCACATCGGCACGCGGGCCGAGGCGATCGACCTGGACGCCGGTGTGGTGCACGCCCGCGGGGGCGCGCGGTTCGGCTACGACCGGCTGGTCGTCGCCACCGGCGGCCGGCCGAGCCGGCCCCCGATCCCCGGCCTGGACGCCCCCGGGGTGTTCGGCGTGCACCGGCTGGACGACGGCGCGGCCATCCGGGCGGCGATCGACCGGCTGCCCGCCGACGGCCCGCGGCGCGGGCTGGTCCTCGGCGGCGGCTACATCGGGCTGGAGATGGCCGAGGCCCTGCAGGACCGGGGCCTGGAGGTCACCGTCGTCCTGGCCGACCCGCTGCCGATGGCGCTGCTGGACACCGACATGGGCGAGCGGGTCTGCGCCGCCCTCGGGGCGATGGGCATGACGGTGCACGCCGACCAGGCGGTGCGGGAGGTGCTCGTCGACGCCGACGGCCGGGCCTGCGGGGTGCGCACCGACGTCGGCACCTACGAGGCCGACCTGATCGTCCTCGGGCTCGGCATGGGTCCGGAGGCGTCCCTGGCCGCCGGGTCCGGGCTGGCGGTCGGGCCGACCGGCGCGGTCGACGTCGACCGGAGCCAGCGCTGCCGGGACCACCCGGAGGTCTTCGCCGCCGGCGACTGCGCGCAGACGTTCCACCGGGTCACCGGTGAGGTCACCCACGTCGCGCTGGGCACGCACGCCAACAAGCAGGGCCGGGTCGCGGGCTCGGTGATCGGTGGCCGGCCGGCCCGGTTCGCCGGGGTGCTCGGCACCGCGGTGACCAAGGTGCGCGAGCTGGAGATCGGCCGCACCGGTCTGTGCACCACCCAGGCCGAGGAGGCCGGGTTCGCCTACCGCACCGACATCATCGAGGCGACCACCCGGGCCGGCTACTTCCCCGGCGCCGAGGAGATCGCGGTCAAGCTGGTCACCGAGGCGGGCTCCGGGCAGCTGCTCGGGGCGCAGGTGGTCGGCGGGCCGGGGTCGGCCAAGCGGATCGACGTCCTGGCCACCGCAATCTGGGCGGGGATGACCGCCGAGGAGCTCGCCGGCAGCGACCTCTCCTACGCCCCGCCGTTCTCGCCCACCTACGACCCGGTGGTGGTCGCCGCCCGCGCCGTCAGCCGCATCGAGCAGGGCTGAGGGACTTCCCCGCCCTCACGGCGCTGCCCCGGAGCGGCCGATGAGCGGTGCGTCCGGTGGCGGTCGGCTCCACTAAGGTGCGGGCATGCCGATCGCGACACCCGAGGTCTACGCCGACATGCTCGCCCGGGCAAAGGAAGGCGGGTTCGCCTATCCGGCGATCAACTGCACCTCGTCCGAGACGATCAACGCCGCGCTGCGCGGCTTCGCCGACGCCGGCAGTGACGGGATCATCCAGTTCTCCACCGGGGGCGCGGAGTTCGGCTCGGGCACCCGGGTGAAGGACATGGTGACCGGTGCGGTCGCGCTGGCCGAGTTCGCGCACGTGGTCGCCGACAAGTACCCCGTCCAGGTGGCGCTGCACACCGACCACTGCCCCAAGGACAAGCTGGACAGCTACGTCCGGCCGCTGATCGCCCTCTCCCAGGAGCGGGTGGACGCCGGCAAGGAGCCGCTGTTCCAGTCGCACATGTGGGACGGATCGGCCGTCGAGCTCACCGAGAACCTGGAGATCGCCCAGGAGCTCATCGAGAAGTGTGCGGCGGCCAAGATCGTGCTCGAGGTGGAGATCGGCGTCGTCGGCGGCGAGGAGGACGGCGTCGCCCACGAGATCAACGAGAAGCTCTACACCGCCGACGGCGACTTCGTGCGCACCGCCGAGGCCCTCGGGCTCGGGGAGAAGGGCGTCTACCTGCTGGCGGCGACCTTCGGCAACGTGCACGGGGTCTACAAGCCGGGCAACGTGAAGCTCCGCCCCGACGTGCTCGAGCGCGGCCAGGCCGTCGTCGCCGAGCAGTTCGGCCTCGGGGACGGCGCCAAGCCGTTCAACCTGGTGTTCCACGGCGGTTCCGGCTCCGCGCTCGAGGAGATCCGCGAGGCGCTCTCCTACGGCGTGGTGAAGATGAACGTCGACACCGACACCCAGTACGCGCTGACCCGGGCGATCGCCGGGCACATGTTCAGCAACTACGACGGCGTCCTCAAGGTCGACGGCGAGGTCGGCGTGAAGAAGACCTACGACCCGCGCACCTACATGAAGCTGGCCGAGGCGAGCATGGCCGACCGGATCGTGGAGGCCTGCGAGCACCTGCTGTCCGCCGGCCGGTCGCAGGCGGCCTGAGCCATGACCCACGCACACCACAACCTGCTCGGCGAGCCGCCGGCCACCCTGCTGCCGGGCATCCCGGAGGCCGACGACGCGCTGGCTGCCGGCGCCGACCCGGCCGAGGTCGCGGCGGGGCACCCCACCTCCAGCGCCGCCTGGGCCGCGCTCGCCGAGACCGCGCTGGAGGCCGGCCGCACCATCGAGGCCTACGCCTACGCCCGCACCGGGTACCACCGCGGGCTGGACGCGCTGCGCCGCAACGGCTGGAAGGGCTACGGCCCGGTGCCGTGGTCGCACGAGCCGAACCGCGGTTTCCTGCGCTGCGTCACCGTGCTCGCCACGGCGGCCGGGCGGATCGGCGAGGTCGACGAGCAGGAGCGGTGCACCCAGCTGCTGCGCGACTGCGACCCGACGCTGGCCCCCTGACCAATCGGTCTGCGCAGCATCCCGCCGCCGACTGAGCAGTTCCGGTCGCTCCCTGTGGCGTGTCCGCGCGAGTCGGCGACCGCAACTCCTCAGTCGGCGCGGCCAGTGGCAGGACGCCCGCCAAGATACGGATCTTGATCGTCCTGATGCCGAGACCCGGCGGTCTCGTTAGCGTCAAGATCCAGTCGGTGCCACGGGGCGCCGCCTAGAGAAGAGAGGCCAGCCATGGCCACGTTGCTCTGGATCCTCGCCGTCGTCCTGGTCGTCGCGGGGATCGTCGCGGTCGTCCGCAAGCAGATCGTCTGGGGGATCGTGCTGATCGTCCTCGGGCTGCTGGTCGGCCCCGGAGGCGTCAGCATCTTCACCTGAGGTGCCCCCGGTGGGGCCGGGAGGTCTCCCGGCCCCACCGGGGGAGTCAGGGCACCAGGATGGCGCGGCCGCGCACCCCGGCCGGCGTCGAGTTCGTCGATCGGCGGCCGGGGGTCCTCCAGCGCGTAGCCCGCGGACGCCAGCTCAGCGGTCGCGCTGGGCGGCCCGCAGCGAGTCGCCCAGCCGGGAGAGCTCGTCCCCGCCGGCGACCAGCCGGGTCAGGTCGTGCACGTCGACGTCCTCCCGGGTCAGGTCGCCGGCCACCCGCCCACCGCCGAGCAGCAGGAAGCGGTCGCCGACCAGGTGCGCGTGCTGCGGGTTGTGGGTCACGAACAGCACGGCGAGCCCCGCCTCGCGGGCGGACACCACCGACTGCAGCACCAGTGCCCGCTGGGCCACCGTCATGGGTGCGGTCGGCTCGTCGATGACCAGCGCGCGGGCACCGAAGTGCAGGGCGCGGGCGATCGCCAGGCTCTGCCGCTCACCGGCCTGCAGCGCGCTGGCGGCCTGACCGGGGTCGAGCCCCGGGACGCCCACCCGGGCCATCGCCCGCGAGGTGATCTCCTCGGCCCGCCCGACGTCCAGCCGACGGAACGGCCACAGGCCGCGGGTCGGTTCGGCGCCGAGGAAGAAGTTGCGCCAGACCGACATCAGCGGCGCGATCGCCAGGTCCTGCCAGACCGTGGCGATCCCGCAGGCGCGAGCCTGCTGCGGCGACCGGAAGCGCTCCGGCCGGCCGTCGACCAGCAGTTCGCCCTCGGCCGGCTGCTGCAGGCCGGAGAGGACGGCGACCAGCGTCGACTTGCCCGAGCCGTTCTCCCCGAGCACGCAGACCACCTCGCCGGCGCGCAGGGCCAGCGACACCCGGGACAACGCCGGCACGCTGCCGAAGCGGACCGTCACCCCGCGCAGCTCCACGACCGGCGCCGGGGAGTGGTGCGGGGACAGGGGGGAGGCCGTGCTCATGAGCGGGGCACCGAGCGGAGCCGGCGGCGGACCACGCCGTTGACCAGCAGGGCCACCAGCAGCAGCATCCCGAGGAAGGCCTGGAACCAGCGCGGGTCCCAGTCGGCCAGCGAGATGCCCTCCCGGGCCACGGCGTACAGCAGCGCCCCCAGCGCGGCGCCCACGGTGGAGCCGTACCCGCCGGTGAGCAGGCAGCCGCCGATCACCGCGACCACGATGAACTCGATCTCGTCGCCCAGGGCCGGATCGACCTGCACGCCGCCGAGCCGGACCAGGGTCAGGGTGCCGATCAGCCAGCCGGCCGCGGCGGTGCCCAGGAACAGCAGGACCGTCGTGCGCGCGACCGGGACGCCCAGCTCCCGGGCCGCCCGGCTGGCGCCGCCGCTGGCGAAGACGGCGTTGCCGAAGCGGGTGCGCCACAGCAGCCAGGTGGTCAGGACGGTGGCCAGCAGCCACCAGAGCAGCGAGATGCGGAACCGT
Source organism: Modestobacter sp. VKM Ac-2977 (assembly GCF_026968045.1). GTDB lineage: Bacteria > Actinomycetota > Actinomycetes > Mycobacteriales > Geodermatophilaceae > Modestobacter. The sequence continues at coordinate 615,232 of NZ_JAPVBQ010000003.1, forward strand.
CCGTCACCCAGCTGCGCGGTGGCCCCGAACACCGCCAGCGCCGACTCCCAGCCCGGCGCGTCCGACAGTCCGGTGATCCGCGAGGACCCTGCGATCGCGGCGGCCCCGGCCAGCGAGGCGCCCTGCAGCACGAGGAACGTCGCCAGCGTCACCAGGAAGCTGGGCAGCCCGGTGGTGACCACGAGCAGCCCGTTGGCCGCCCCGACCAGCAGGGCGGCGAGCAGCGACACCAGCAGGGCCGGCCAGATGCCGAGGCCGAGCTGGGTCACCAGCAGCGCGGTGACCAGGCTGCTGCCCACCGCGACGACCCCGATGGACAGGTCGAACTGGCCGGCGACCAGCAGCAGCGCGACCGCCACCCCGCCGATGCCCAGCGGGGCGGCGACGTCGAGCACGGTGGCCAGGCCGCCGGAGCTGATCAGCCCCGGTGCCTGCAGCCCGAAGAAGACGGCGAGCACCAGCACCCCGAACAGCGCGCCGATGCCCGGGCGGGCGAGCAACCGGTCCAGCACCCGGCGTCCGGCCGAGCGGGGGACGGCGGGCGCCACGGGGCCGAAGCCGGGCGGGCGCTCGGTGCTCACCGGCGACGCGGCCGAGAAGGGGTGGAGGGGTGGCACGGCGACAGCGGGACCTCTCGAGCGGGGCGGAACCCCCAGTGTCCACGATGTCGGACGCACCGAGCGCCCTCCGCCTAGGGGCGCAGCCGCCAGCGCACCCGGTCGTCGGCGTACCAGGTCCACTTCACCACCTGGCGGTCGAACGGGACGCCGTCCCGGCTGACCTGTGCGGGGTCGGAGGCGAGCTGCAGCGCCCGGCCGACGGCCCGGCGCACCGGGCGCAGCGGCAGCGTCACCACCGTCACGCCGATCCGGTCCACCGCCGTCCAGTCCGGTCGGACGTCGATCCGGGTGATCGAGCCGTCGGCCACCCGGGTGTCGTCGCAGTACGCCCGGGCGCCGAACCGGCGGGCGAGGACACGGCGCGCCGCGCCGTGCGCGGTCACCAGGCCGGTGTGCAGCAGCACGCCGCCGTGGTCGTCGCGGACCAGCGGCAGTTCCCGCTCGGCCCCGGTGCCGACGCCCAGGGAACGGGCCAGCCCGGTGGACGCCGGGTCGTCCGCGGGTTCCCAGCTCACCGGCACGGCGGGCAGCCGCTCGGTCTTCCACAACCGGGTCAGGACGGCGGCCAGCGCCGGCACCGGGCCCAGCACGTGCACCGCGTCGGCGCCGTCCACCACCGAGGCGACGTGCCGGCGCGACGGCGGCTGGACCGCCGCCAGGCCGCGCAGGTCGAGCTGAGTCGCGGGCATGCCGATACCCTGCCACCTGGCCAGCCGGGAACCGCCGGTGTCTTGGGCAGACGCGACGAACGAGGAGAACCCCCCGATGCCGGCAGTCGTGCTGATCGGCGCCCAGTGGGGCGACGAGGGCAAGGGCAAGGCCACCGACCTGCTGGGCGGCCGCGTCCCGTACGTCGTGCGCTACCAGGGTGGCAACAACGCCGGCCACACCGTGATCACCCCGGACGGCGAGAGGTACGCGCTGCACCTGATCCCCAGCGGGATCCTCACCCCGGGCTGCACGCCGGTCATCGGCAACGGCGTGGTCATCGACCCCGAGGTGCTCATCGGCGAGCTCGCCGGCCTGGAGGAGCGTGGGGTGGACACCTCGCGCCTGGTGATCTCCTCTGACGCGCACCTGATCATGCCGCACCACCGCGCTCTGGACCGGGTCACCGAGCGGTTCCTCGGCCAGCGCAAGATCGGCACCACCGGCCGCGGCATCGGCCCGGCCTACGGCGACAAGGTGGCCCGCACCGGCATCCGGGTGCAGGACCTGCTCGACCTGTCGATCCTGCGGCAGAAGCTCGAGGGCACGCTGCAGGAGAAGAACCAGGTCCTGGTCAAGGTCTACAACCGCAAGGCCATCGACGTCGACGAGGTGGTCGAGGAGTACGCGGCCTACGCCGAGGCGCTCAAGCACCGCATCGTCGACACCCGGCTGCTGCTGGGCAAGGCCCTCGACGCGGGCGAGTGGGTGCTGCTGGAGGGCTCGCAGGGCACGCTGCTGGACGTCGACCACGGCACCTATCCGTTCGTGACGTCGTCCAACCCGACCGCGGGTGGGGCGGCCGTCGGGGCCGGCGTCGGCCCGACCCGGATCAGCCGCGTCGTCGGCATCCTCAAGGCCTACACGACCCGCGTGGGCTCCGGGCCCTTCCCGACCGAGCTGCACGACCAGTGGGGCGAGTACCTGCGCAAGCACGGCGGCGAGGTCGGCGTGACCACCGGCCGCGACCGGCGGTGCGGCTGGTTCGACGCCGTGGTCGCCCGCTACGCCAGCCGGGTCAACGGCATCACCGACTACTTCCTCACCAAGCTCGACGTCCTCTCCGGGCTGGAGACGGTGCCGATCTGCGTCGCCTACGACGTCGACGGGGTGCGGCACGACGAGATGCCGATGACGCAGACCGACTTCCACCACGCGAAGCCGATCTACGAGGAGATGCCCGGCTGGTTCGAGGACATCACCGCCTGCCGCCGATTCGAGGACCTGCCGGCCAACGCGCAGGCCTACGTGCGCCGGCTCGAGGAGCTCTCCGGCGCCCGGGTCAGCGTCATCGGCGTCGGCCCCGGGCGGGACGAGAACGTCGTCCTGCACGACCTGATCGACTAGAGGAAGGACCCCGCTGTCCCCACCGCTCGCAAGCTCGCAGCGGGCCCCTGCAGCGGGGCCGTGGGCGTCAGGCGGGCTCGGGGACGCCGCCGGTGTCGCCGCCGGGGTCGTCCGGGGTCGACTCGATCGGCGGGGGCGGCAGCGTGTCCGGGGTGTCCGGCAGGAGCTCGCCTGCGTCGTCGGGCACCGGCTGGTCCGGGTCGAGGGGGGAGTCCGGCTCCGGGATCGACGTCATGAGCCGAGTCAACCAGCGCATGATCGCCTCCGCCATCGACCGGGTCCGGTCCGCCCGGCCCGGCGGGGGCGGTCAGACCCGGGGGCGCACCGGGGCCATGGCGGCGGCGGAGAGCTCCGCACGGGCCCGGTGGGCGGTCTCCGGCGCGTCGGTGATCACGCTGTCGACGCCCAGGGCGAAGAGCAGCCGGGCCTCGGTCTGGGCGTCGCCCAGCCCGCGGGGGTCGCCGCCGCGGCGCAGGTGGCTGGGGAGGAACACGTTCTCCGGCCGCAGCGTCCACGGCTCGACCGTGAGCCCTGCCCGGTGCGCCTGGGTGATCAGGTCCGAGACGCCGACCAGCCCGCCGTCGGCGCCGTGCAGCAGGATCCGGCCCTTGTGCGGCGCGATCCCGTCGGCGTAGGTGGAGACCTCGCGCAGGCCCGAGGGGCTGACGAGGGCGTCCTGGCGGCCCTCCTCCTCGATCAGCTGCACCAGCCGGGGGCCGTCGCTGCCGAGGTCGGCCCGCAGCTCGCGCAGCGCCGCCTGCTCGAAGGCCATGACGACGACGGAGCCGTCGGACCGGGTCGCGTCCAGCCGGCGCAGCTCCGCGGCGACCAGCTCGGTCATCGGGAGCCCCTGCGCGGCGAACCAGGCCGGGCACTTCAGCTCCGCCTGCACCCGCACCTGGCGGCCGGGCGTGGAGCGGCGCCGGACCACCTCCACGACCTCGGCCAGGGTCAGGATGCCGAACCGGCCGTCGTAGGCGGTGTTCATCGGCCGCATCCCGGGCAGCCGCTCGACCGCGCGCAGGGTGCGCAGCTCGGCGAGGGTGAAGTCCTCGCTGAACCAGCCGGTCAGCTCCTCGCCGTCCACCTCCTGGGTGCGGCGGCGGTCGGCGAACTCGGGGTGCCGGGCCACGTCGGTCGACCGGGAGAGCTCGTTCTCGTGGCGGGCCACGAGCTGGCCGTCCCGGGTCACCACGACGTCGGGCTCGATCAGGTCGGCGCCCAGGTCGATCGCCAGCTCGTAGCTGGCCACGGTGTGCTCGGGGCGGTAGCTGGGGGCACCGCGGTGCCCGATGATGCGCGGTGAGCGCTCTTGGCGGGGCGAGTGAACGGCCTTCAGGCCGGTCTCCTGCATGGCTCCAGGGAAACCCAGTTCGCTGTCCGGGGGCTGAACGCGCGCCGACTTCATGAGGACAAATCGGGGGACAGCGCCCTCACCTGGAGACGAGCATGACCCGTGTGAGGGATGTCTCAGCAGGGTCAGGTGCAGGAGAGCGCGTCACCGGGCTCCCCGACGGCGGGGAGGTGGCCCGGGTGGCCCGGGTCGACCGCGGCCGGCTCACCGTGCTCAACGCCGAGGGCGAGCGCCGGGTCAGCTGTGCCGGTGCGGTGCACGCGGGGACCCCGCCCGCGGTCGGGGACTGGGTGGTGCTGCGCGGTGAGCAGGCGGTGCGGGTGCTGCCGCGGCGCACCGCCTTCGTGCGCACGGCGGCCGGCCGCGGGTCCGCTGCGCAGGTGGTCGCGGCGAACGTCGACGTCGTCCTCGTGGTCGACGCCCTGGGGGCCGAGGCGAGGCTGCGGCGGATCGAGCGGTACCTCGCCGTCGCCTGGGCCAGCGGGGCGACGCCGGTCGTCGTCCTGACCAAGGCCGACCTGTGCGCCGACGTGCCGGCCGCGGTGGCGCAGGTCGCCGAGGACGCCGTCGGCGTCGACGTCCTGCCGGTCAGCGCGGTCACCGGCAGCGGGCTCGCCGCCGTGCGGGCGCGCGTCCCGGCCGGGTGCACCGCGGCGATGGTCGGCCCCTCCGGCGTGGGCAAGTCCAGCCTGCTCAACGCCCTGGCCGGCCGGCCGGTGGCCGCGGTCGCCGGGACCCGCGGCGACGGGCGCGGCCGGCACACCACCACGGCGCGGGAGCTGCACCCGCTCCCCGGCGGCGGGCTGCTGATCGACACCCCCGGGATGCGCGAGCTGGCGCTGGCCGACGGCGAGGGGCTGTCGGCGACCTACGCCGATGTGGCCGACTGGGCGGCCGGGTGCCGCTTCCGGGACTGCGCGCACCGCACCGAGCCCGGGTGTGCGGTGGCGGCCGCGATCGACCGCGGCGACCTGGACCCCGCGCGGTTCGTCGCCTGGCGCACGCTGCAGGCCGAGGCCCACCGGCAGGAGCTGCGCGCCGACGCCCGGGCCCGCGCGGCCGAGTCGGCCCGGCTGCGGGCGCTGCACCGGCAGCTGCGCGCCCGGCCCGGGCGGTGACCCCCCACCGAAATGGCCATCTTGGTGGGTCGGGCGCCGGTGGGTAGGTTCGCCCGGTGCGCGTCCTCGTGATCGGTTCCGGTGCCCGGGAGCACGCCCTGTGCGTGGCTCTGCAGTCCGACCCCGCCGTCACGGCGCTGGCCTGCGCACCAGGGAACGCCGGCACCGTCACCCTGGCCCAGGCGTTCCCGCTCGACGCCGCTGACCCGGTGGCGGTCAGCGCCCTCGCCGTCGAGTGGCAGGCCGACCTGGTCGTGGTCGGCCCGGAGGTGCCGCTGGTCGCCGGCGCCGCCGACGCGGTGCGCGAGGCCGGGATCGCCTGCTTCGGCCCGTCGGCCCAGGCCGCGCAGATCGAGGGGTCCAAGGCCTTCGCCAAGCACGTGATGACCGCCGCCGGGGTCCCGACGGCGCAGTTCTGGGCCGTCGGTGGGACGGCCGAGCTGGAGACCGCGCTGGACGAGGCGGGCGCCCCCTACGTCGTCAAGGACGACGGGCTGGCGGCCGGCAAGGGCGTGCTGGTCACCACCGACCGCGCGGCGGCCGTCGCCCACGGGCGAGCGGTGCTGGACGCCGGGCACTCGGTGGTCATCGAGGAGTTCCTCGACGGCCCGGAGGTGTCGCTGTTCGCCCTGTCCGACGGGACGACGGTGGTGCCGCTGCTGCCCGCCCAGGACCACAAGCGCCGGGACGACGGCGACGGCGGGCCCAACACCGGCGGGATGGGTGCCTACGCCCCACTGCCCTGGGCGCCCGAGGGGCTGGTCGAGCAGGTCCGCACCACCGTCCTGCAGCCCACGATCGACGAGATGGCCCGCCGCGGGGAGCCGTTCAGCGGCCTGCTCTACGCCGGGCTGGCACTGACCTCGCGCGGCGTGCGCGTGGTGGAGTTCAACGCCCGGTTCGGCGACCCGGAGACCCAGGTCGTGCTGCCGCTGCTGGAGACCCCGCTGGCCGGGCTGCTGTACGCCGCGGCCACCGGCACGCTGGCCGAGCAGCCGCCGCTGCGCTGGCGGGACGGGGCAGCGGTCACCGTCGTCGTCGCCGCCTCGGGCTACCCCGAGCGGCCGCGCCTCGGTGACCCGATCACCGGCGCCGACGGCGAGGGCGTCCTGCACGCCGGCACGGCACTGGGCGCCGACGGCCTGGTGCACTCGGCCGGGGGGCGGGTGCTCGCGGTCACCGCGGTCGGCGACGACCTGGCCGCGGCACGGCAGACCGTCTACGAGCGGCTCGCCGCCGTCAGGCTGGCCGGCGCCCATTGGCGCACCGACATCGCCCTGGCCGCCGTCGAGGGGCGCATCACCGCCTGAGCGACCGGCCGGCCGCCCTCCGCGCGTGCGGGTCGACCCGCGCCGGCAGGGGTTGAGCCGCGTGCTGCCGCGGCCTCACGCCATCCCGGGCGGGTTGGCCCGGCCCAGCAGGGGTCGAGCCGCGCCGTCGACCTGCGGCGTCAGCGGGCGGTGACCGGTCGGCGGGCGCGGCGGGTGTCCGGTTGCGGTGGCCGGGGTCCCTCGTGCCGCCGGGACAGGTAGGTGCCCGCCACGTTGCCGCAGGCGATCACCGGGACGGCGATGAGCGCGCCGAAGATCCCGCCGATCAGCAGCCCCGCGGCGATGCCGAGGACGACGGCCAGCGGGTGCACCGAGACCGCGCGGCCCAGCAGCAGGGGCTGCAGCACGTGGCTCTCCAGCTGCATGATCAGCACGATGATCCCCAGGGCGATCAGCGCCCGGACCGGTCCGACGGCGACCAGGGTGACCAGCACCGAGACCGTGCCGGCCAGGAACGACCCGATGATCGGGATGAACGCGCCGAGGAAGACCAGCGCGGCCAGCGGCACGACCAGCGGCGTCCCGAGGAACACCAGGCCGATGCCGATGAAGACGGCGTCGAAGGCGGCGACCCCCACGGTGGCCCGCACGTAGGAGATGAGCGTGCGCCAGGACCGGCGGGCCGCCTCGTCCAGGTAGGCCTGCGAGTTCGCCGGGGTCAGCCCGACCACCCACAGCCAGATCTGCCGGCCGTCCATCAGGAAGAAGAACAGGGTGAACAGGGCCAGCAGGGCGCCGGTGAGCACCTCGCCGACGGTCGCGGCGGTGGTCAGCGCGCCGGAGGTGAGCACGTCCTGGTTGTCCGCGATGGCCTGGTTGGCGCTCTCGACCGCGTCGGTGATCTGGCCGTCGGTGACCGGGAAGGTGCGGGTGACGTAGTCCTGGACCTGGGTGAGCCCCTCGTCGACCTGGGACACGAGGTCGGCGTAGCCGGCGGCGAACTCCTCGACCACGAGGGTGACGATCCCGGCGACCACGCCCACGCCGACGACGAGCATGGTGAACGCGGCCAGTGACGTCGGCCAGCCGCTGCGCCGCAGGAAGACCGCGCCCGGCTGGAGCAGTGCGGCCAGCAGCAGCGCCACGATGACCGGCACGATGACGACGGCGACGTAGCCGGCGGCGCGCAGCAGCAGGTAGAGCGCGGCCACGACGGCCACCGTCCGCCAGGACCAGGCCGCGGCGACCCGCAGCCCGTAGGGGACGTCCCGCTCGACGGTCCGGGGAGCGGACTCCGGTGCCAGCAGGCTGCCCCGGCTGCGGTCCCGGCCGGGCGCCAGGGGTGGGCCACCCGGTGCCGGGGGGCCGCTGACCCCGCCGGGGACGTCGACGTCCGGGGCGTCGGGGTGCGGGCTGCCGGGGGCGAGGGGAGCAGCGTCGCGGACCGGGGCGCCGGTGGCGTGGTGGCCGTCACCCGAGTGCGGCTCCTCGACGTGGTCGACGACGGCGCGGCTGCCGTCCTCCAGGACCAGCACGGTGCCGTCGGGCCAGGCGTGCGGATCGTGTTCGGCGGCGGCCCGGATGCGCTCCCGGGCGCGGTCGACCAGGTGTCTGGCCCGCTGCAACATCGAGTCCTCCGAGCTGATGGGGGCCCGCTCGCAGCGGTGCGAGAGGATGGGGCCGTGGTGCGACGAGCTGACCGGTCCGAAGCGGTGCCCGCATGATCGACAGGTACACCCTGCCGGAGATGGGCCGGGTCTGGAGCGACCAGCACAAGTACGACCTGTGGTGCCGGGTCGAGACGCTCGTGCTGGAGGCGCACGCGGCCGCCGGGCGGGTGCCCGCCGACGTCGTCGAGCCGGTGCGCAACGCGCCGCCGCCCACCCCTGCGCGGGTTGCGGAGATCGAGGAGACGACGCAGCACGACGTCATCGCCTTCCTCACCGCCTGGGCCGACAACACCGAGCCGCGCTCGGCCGCGGCCTACGTGCACCACGGCATGACCTCCTCGGACCTGCTGGACACCGCGCTCGCCGTCCAGCTCACCGACGCCACCGACGTGCTGCTGGCCAAGGCCGACCGGCTGGTCGTGGCGCTCCGCGACCACGGCCTGGCGCACCGGGACACGATCAAGGTGGGCCGCACCCACGGGGTGCACGCCGAGCCGGTGGTCTGGGGCCACCGGGTCGCCGACCTCGCCTTCGCCATGGCCCGGTCCCGGGACCGGCTGCGCCGGGCCCGTGCGGCCGTCGGCGTGGTGGCCATCTCCGGCGCCGTCGGCACCTACTCGCTGATCGACCCCTCGGTCGAGGTCGCCGTGGCGGAGGCGCTGGACCTGCGCGCGGCCGACGCGTCCACCCAGGTGGTGCTGCGCGACGGGATCAGCGAGTGGGTGTCCGCGCTGGCCGTCATCGCCACGGTGTGCGAGGCGATCGCCCTCGAGGTGCGGCACGGCCAGCGCACCGAGGTGCGTGAGCTGTCCGAGGCGTTCGGCAAGGGCCAGAAGGGCTCCAGCGCCATGCCGCACAAGAAGAACCCGATCCGCTCCGAGCGGATCGCCGGGCTGGCCCGGGTCGTGCGTGCGGCGATCGTGCCGGTGATGGAGGGCATCCCGCTGTGGCACGAGCGGGACATCTCGCACTCCTCCACCGAGCGGGTGTTCCTCCCCGACGCGGCGATCACCACCGACTACCTGCTGGACCTGACCGCCGGCCTGGTGGAGAACCTGGTCGTCGACGCCGACCGGATGCGCGCGAACCTGGAGTCCACCGGCGGGCTGATCTACACCTCGTCGGTGCTGCTGGAGCTGGTCGAGGGCGGGATGAGCCGCGAGCAGGCCTACGCGCTCGTCCAGTCGGCGGCGATGCGCACCTGGTCCGACGGCACCCCGTTCCGGCAGACGCTGCGCGAGCGGGCGGGTGAGGACGGCGTGACGCTGGACGAGGCCCGGCTGGACGAGATCTGCCGGCCGGAGCAGTACGTGGCGAACCTGGGGCCGCTGTTCGACCGGCTGGCCGCGCTGTCGTGAGCCTGCCCTTCGAGCTCGTCGCCCAGGGCAAGGTCCGCGAGGTCTACGCCGTCGACCGCGACCGGCTGCTGCTCGTCGCCAGCGACCGGGTCTCCGCCTACGACCACGTGCTCCCCACCCCGATCCCGGACAAGGGGCGGGTGCTCACCGCGCTGTCGGTGTGGTGGTTCGAGCAGCTGGCGCCGGTGCTGGCCGAGCACGGCGCGGAGCACCACCTGCTGGCCGCCGGCGACGACCTGCTCGCCTCCGGCGTCCCGGCCGAGCTGGCCGGCCGGTCGATGCTGGTCCGGCGGCTGGAGATGCTCCCGGTGGAGTGCGTGGCCCGCGGCTACCTGTCCGGGTCGGGCACGGTCGAGTACCAGCGCACGGGTGCGATCGTCGACGTCCCGCTCCCGGCCGGGCTGGTCGAGGGTTCTCGGCTGCCCGAGCCGGTGTTCACCCCGTCGACCAAGGCCGAGGTGGGCGAGCACGACGAGGCGATCGGGTTCGCCCAGGTGGTCGACGCGGTCGGTGCCGACCGGGCCGAGGCGCTGCGGTCGCTGACCCTGGCGCTCTACCGCCGCGGCGCGGAGATCGCCGAGCAGGCCGGGATCGTGCTGGCCGACACCAAGTTCGAGTTCGGCACGGCCGCTGACGGCCTGGTGCTGGCCGACGAGGTGCTGACCCCGGACTCGTCGCGCTTCTGGCCGGCGATGACCTGGTCGCCGGGGGCGCCGCAGCCCTCCTTCGACAAGCAGTACGTCCGGGACTGGCTGACCACCTCCGGCTGGGACCGGGTGTCCCCGCCGCCGGAGCTCCCGGAGGACGTCGTCGCCGCCACCCGCGACCGCTACGTCCGGGCCTACGAACAGCTCACCGGCCTGCCCTGGAACTGAGCCACCCGAGCCACCAAGATGGCCATGTCGGTGGGGAGAGGGCTCAGTAGATGGCGGCGATGCCGCGGGCGCGGGCGTTGCGCAGCGCGGTGAAGACGTGGGAGCGGATCAGGTCGGCGGCCGGTTCGGGCAGGTCGACGAAGCGCAGCGACCACTCGTGCAGGTTGTCCTGCCGAGGCCGACGGCGGACCAGCGCCACCTCGGTGACGAGCTCGTCGGAGTAGAGGTCGAGCGAGAGGGTGAGTGACTGGTCCCTCGTCGGGAACGGGACGCCCACGCCCAGGTCGCCGTGCGGGCGGAAGACGGCGAGCAGCCCGCCCTCGCTTAGGTCGACGGTGCTCCCGACCAGGGTGGCGCGGTCCCAGGAGAGGGTCACCGACAGCCCGATGGGGGCGCGGACGGCGTCGCGGCGCTGGATCTTGCTGGCCGGGCCGGTGACCTTGACCTTCCACAGCCCGTCGTCGGCGACCGCCACCGCGTCGGCCGGGACGGACCGGAGCCCGTCGTCGGCCTGCCAGGACAGCTCCAGCATGTCCCGGTCGACGAAGGGGGTGGCCTCCCCGAGGGCGTTGCGCGGTGCGCTGAGGTAGAGGTACGACTCGCTCTCCCGGCGGACCCGGGCGGTGAGCGCCTCGTCGCGCCCGAGGGGGAGGACGCTGAGCGCGGTGGCGGCGGCTGGGTGGTCCACGTTGGGCACTCCGGCGACCATCCCGTGCTCCTCCGTCCACCTCGCCGACCGCCCGGTGGCGACCGTGTCCGGGCCCATCATCGGCAGTCGGGGCCGGTTGTCCAGCACAACGGTGCAGGTCGGTGACCCGTTCGGATGAGCCCCGGTCGGAGGACACCGGGCAGCGGGCGGTCGGTCGTGCACGACCGGTCCGCCGACCGGCGTGGTGTCAGCGCCCTTCGCCGGGCCGGTACCCTCATCGGCGTGTCCCAGGTGGTCGTCGACGTCGTCCTGAAGCCAGAGATCTCCGATCCCCAGGGGCAGGCGGTGCTCGGCGCCCTCGGCCGCCTCGGTCACACCGGGGTGCGCAGTGTCCGCCAGGGCAAGCACTTCGTGCTCGAGGTCGACGGCAAGCCCGACGAGGCCGAGCTCCGGCAGATCGCCGAGACGCTGCTGGCCAACCCCGTCATCGAGGACGTCGAGCTGCACCTCCCCGCTCGCACCACCGACTGAGAGAGACCCAGTGCGCATCGGTGTCATCACCTTCCCGGGTTCCCTGGACGACGTCGACGCCGCACGCGCCGTGCGGCTCGCCGGCGCCGAGCCCGTGTCCCTCTGGCACGGCGACCACGACCTGAAGGACGTCGACGCCGTCGTCCTGCCCGGCGGGTTCTCCTACGGCGACTACCTGCGCGCCGGGGCGATCGCGGCGCGCTCGCCGCTCATGCAGGACGTCGTGGCGGCGGCGCACGGCGGCCTGCCGGTGCTGGGCATCTGCAACGGCTTCCAGGTGCTGTGCGAGGCCGGGCTGCTGCCCGGGGCGCTGACCCGCAACAGCCACCTGCACTTCCGCAACCGCGACCAGGGGCTGCTCGTCGAGCGGGCCGACACCGCCTGGACGACGGCGTTCCAGCAGGGGCAGCGGATCGTCGTCCCGGTGAAGAACGGCGAGGGCCGCTACGTGGCCGCCGACGCCGACCTGGACCGGCTGGAGGGCGAGGGCCGGGTGGTCGTGCGCTATGTCGACGGCAACCCCAACGGCAGCTCCCGGGACATCGCCGGGGTCACCAGCGCCGACGGACGGGTGGTCGGGCTGATGCCGCACCCGGAGCACGCGGTCGAGGACCTCACCGGTCCGAGCACCGACGGCCTGGGCTTCTTCACCTCTGTGCTCACCGCGATGGTCGCCGCGTGAGCGCCACCGAGGGCCTCTCCGAGCTGGACACCGCCCCGGGCCGGACGAACCGGCTGGACACCGTCGCGCTGGCCACCCGGCACCCCGACGACGCGCAGCCCTACGCCGAGCTGGGGCTCAAGGACGACGAGTACACCCGGATCCGGGAGATCCTCGGCCGCCGGCCGACCACCGCCGAGCTGGCGATGTACTCGGTGATGTGGAGCGAGCACTGCTCGTACAAGTCGTCGAAGGTCCACCTCCGCCGGTTCGCCGACCTGCCGAAGAGCGACGCCCTGCTGGTCGGCATGGGCGAGAACGCCGGCGTGGTCGACGTCGGCGAGGGCTACGCGGTCACCTTCAAGGTCGAGTCGCACAACCACCCGAGCTACGTCGAGCCCTACCAGGGCGCGGCGACCGGCGTCGGCGGCATCGTCCGCGACATCCTCACCATGGGCGCCCGCCCGATCGCCGTCATGGACTCGCTGCGCTTCGGCCGCGCCGACGCCCCCGACACCGCCCGGGTGCTGCCCGGCGTGGTCGCCGGGGTCGGCGGCTACGGCAACTGCCTGGGCCTGCCCAACATCGGCGGCGAGCTGCTCTTCGACGACTGCTACGCCGGGAACCCGCTGGTCAACGCCCTGTGCGTCGGCGTGCTGCGGCACGAGGAGCTGCAGCTGGCCAAGGCCGAGGGCACCGGCAACAAGGTGGTCCTCTTCGGTGCCCGCACCGGCGGCGACGGCATCGGCGGCGTCTCGGTGCTGGCCAGCGAGACCTTCGACGCCGAGGGCCCGGCCAAGCGCCCGGCGGTGCAGGTCGGCGACCCGTTCACCGAGAAGCTGCTGATCGAGGCCTGCCTGGAGATCTTCGCCGCCGGCCTGGTCACCGGGATCCAGGACCTCGGCGGCGCCGGCATCTCCTGCGCCACCAGCGAGCTGGCTGCGGCCGGTTCCGGCGGCATGGCGATCGACCTGGACGCCGTCCCGCTGCGGGACTCCACGCTCACCCCGGCCGAGATCCTGATGAGCGAGTCCCAGGAGCGGATGTGCGCCGTCGTCGAGCCGGGCAAGGTCGACGAGTTCCTCGCCGTCTGCGCCAAGTGGGACGTGCTGGCCACCGTCATCGGTGAGGTCACCGACGGCGACCGGCTCACCATCGACTGGCACGGCGAGCGGATCGTCGACGTCCCGCCGCGCACGGTCGCCCTGGAGGGGCCGCGCTACGAGCGCCCGATGGCCCGCCCGGCCGACCTGGACGCGCTGCAGGCCGATGTCCCGCCGTCGTCCTCGGCCGACCTGCGGGCCGACTGGCTGGCGATCGTCTCCAGCCCGGACGGCGCGGACAAGAGCTGGGTCACCGAGCAGTACGACCGCTACGTGCGGGGCAACACCGTGCTCGCCCAGCCGGAGGACGCCGGCGTCCTGCGGATCGACGAGTCCAGCAACCTGGGCATCGCGCTGTCGCTGGACGGCAACGCCCGCTATGCCCGGCTGGACCCCTACACCGGCGCCCAGCTGAACCTGGCCGAGGCCTACCGCAACGTCGCCGTCTCCGGTGCCAAGCCGCTGGCGGTCACCAACTGCCTGAACTTCGGCTCCCCGGAGAACCCCGAGGTGATGTGGCAGTTCACCGAGGCCGTCCGCGGCCTGGCCGACGGCTGCCGCGAGCTCGGCCTGCCGGTCACCGGCGGCAACGTGAGCCTCTACAACCAGACCGGGGACGTCGCGATCAACCCCACCCCGGTGATCGGGGTGCTGGGCGTGCACGCCGACGTCACCCGGCGGGTGCCGACCGGCTGGCGGACCGCAGGCGAGGCCGTGCTGCTGCTGGGGGAGACCCGGCCGGAGTTCGGCGGCTCGGCCTGGGCCGCGGTCGTCCACGGCCACCTGGGCGGGCTGCCGCCCCGGCTGGACCTGCCCGCCGAGCGCGCGCTGGGCGAGGTGCTCACGGCCCTGGCGGCCGACGGGCTGGTCAGCTCGGCGCACGACCTGGCCGACGGCGGGCTGGCGCAGGCGCTGACCGAGTCGGCGCTGCGGTACGGCACCGGTGCCCGGCTGGCCGTCCCCGGCGACCCGACGGCGGCGCTGTTCGGCGAGTCGGTGGCCCGCGTCGTCGTCACCACCGCCGACCCGGCCGCGGTGCGCGCGGCGGCCGAGGCGGCGGGCGTGCCGGTCACCGAGCTCGGCACGACGGGCGGCGACGCCCTGGTGCTGGACGGTCTGCTGGAGCTGCCGCTGGCCGAGCTCCGGGCGGCGTGGACGGCGACCCTGCCGGCGCTGTTCGGCAGCCCGGAGGTCGCGGTGGGCACCGTCCCGGCGGGCACCGTCCCGACGAGCTGACCTCGTGTCCGCTGTGCTGGCTCCGCGCTGATGGCCCCGGTCTGATGCCCGGCGCCGCGCCGATCTCGGCGGAGGACCTGCGGGCGGCGCTCGCCCCCACGGCCGGCTGGCTGGCCGGGGAGGCCGAGCAGCCGCCCCGCGCGGTGCTGGGGGCTGCGGTGAAGACCTCGGCGCGCTGGCTGGCCCAGCACGTGCCCGGGCGCTCGGTCGAGCTGCGGGTGCCGCCGTTCGTGGCGGTGCAGTGCGTGCCCGGGCCGCGGCACACCCGCGGCACCCCGCCCAACGTGGTCGAGACCGACGCCGCCACCTGGCTGCGGCTGGCGACCGGCGCCCTGTCCTGGGCCGAGGCGGTGGGGGAGGGCAGGGTCAGCGCCAGCGGCAACCGCGCCGACCTCTCCGAGCACCTCCCGCTGCGCGCGGTCCGATCCGCCGGGCCACCCCTCCCGCCCTGTTGATCATCGGCGAACGGCTGCCCGCCACGCCGGTGGGCGCCGCCGTCCGTCGATGGTCAACTGCGCTGGTGGGTGGCCCCTCGACGACAGCGCCCCTCCTGCCGGTGGCAGGAGGGGCGCTGTGCTGCGTGGTGCGGGTGGATCAGCCGCCGAAGAGCGCGCTGGCCGCCTTCACCGTGTTGTACAGCCCGTAGGCGAGCGGGACGCCGACCAGGGCCCAGGCGAAGGCGACCAGGGCGGTCGGGGTGTGCGTGGTGGCCTTCTGGTCACCTGCGTGCTGGGGGGTGCTCATCGCGAGAGGCTCCGATCTCCGGTGGTGGACGCCGTGGTGGGGGCGTCGGTGTTCTTCGGCTCGAACCACTTCTCGGCGACCGGCTTGATCATCAGGTTGGCGATGAAGCCGACGGCCAGCAGGCCGACCATGATGAACAGCGCCGGCCGGTAGTCACCGGCGGTGAGCTGACCCGGCGTGCCACGGGCGTCGAGGACGCCGTTGATGATCAGCGGGCCGGCGATGCCCGCGGCCGCCCAGGCGGTCAGCAGCCGGCCGTGGATGGCGCCGACCTGGTAGGTCCCGAAGAGGTCCCGCAGGTAGGCCGGCACCGTGGCGAAGCCACCGCCGTAGAACGAGATGATGATCGCCGCGAGGATCACGAAGACCCAGGTGGCGGTGCTGCCGACGGTGGCCAGCAGGACGTACAGCACCAGGCCGACACCCAGGTACACCATGTAGATCGGCTTGCGGCCGATGTAGTCCGACGTCGTGGACCACACGAAGCGGCCGGCCATGTTGAACAGCGAGAGCAGACCGACGAAGCCGGCGGCCGTCGCGGCGACGACCGTGGAGGTCTCACCGTTGCGGAAGAAGTCCTGGATCATCGGGGCGGCCTGCTCGAGGATGCCGATGCCGGCGGTGACGTTGCAGAACAGCACCGTCCACAGCAGCCAGAACTGCGGGGTCTTGATGGCGTTGTTGGCGGAGACGTTCTCCGTCGTCACCAGGGACTTGGCCTTGACCGCGGACGGGTCGAAGCCGTCGGGGCGCCAGTCGGGTGCCGGGACCCGGACGATGAACGCGCCGAACATCATGAAGACCAGGTAGACCAGGCCCAGGGTGACGAACAGCTGGGCGACGGCCGCACCCGTCGGCGTGGTGCCGACGGTGCCGTCGTAGGTCGGGTCGTACCAGTTCATCAGCTGGCGGGACAGCGGCGAGGCGATGAGCGCGCCACCACCGAAGCCCATGATCGCCATGCCGGTGGCCAGGCCCGGCCGGTCCGGGAACCACTTGATCAGCGTGGAGACCGGGGAGATGTAGCCGATGCCCAGCCCGATGCCGCCGAGGACGCCGTAACCGAGGTAGACCAGCCACAGCTGCTCGGTGGAGATGCCGAGGGCGCCCACCAGGAAGCCGGCGGACCAGAAGCACGCGGCGGTGAACATGGCCGCGCGCGGGCCGTTCTTGTCCACCCAGGTGCCGAAGACGGCGGCGGAGAGGCCGAGCATGACGATGGCGATCGAGAAGATGATGCCGATCGCGGTCAGGCTGGACTCGAAGTGCGAGACGAGCGCGGCCTTGTAGACGCTGGTCGCGTAGGCCTGGCCGATGCACAGGTGCACGGCGAGCGCGGCGGGCGGGATGAGCCACCGGTTGAAACCCGGGCGAGCGATGATGCGCTCCCGGGCCAGGAAGCTGGGTACTGCCACGGAACGACCTCCGAGGAACGGGAACGGCGCGCCCGGCCGGGCGCAACCCGATCGTGGTCTGTCCACAGGTGTGACACAGATCCCGCGACCGCAGCGCACCGTACGACGGTGTGACGATCCCGGCTGCACGGCGGCCCCCTCCAGGGTGAGGCCGAGACCAATTCGTTGCACGCGCAACCGTCGTTTCCACGGTGCGGGAGCGGGGCGCGGACCGGCGGCGTCGTTCCCTAGGCTGGCGACATGCCGTACGAGGTCAAGGGCGTCGTCGCCCTGAGCAAGGGTGCTCCGGTCACCATCGAGACGATCATCGTCCCCGACCCGGGGCCGGGTGAGGCGGTGGTCGACGTCCAGGCGTGCGGGGTCTGCCACACCGATCTGCACTACCGGGAGGGCGGGATCAACGACGAGTTCCCGTTCCTGCTGGGCCACGAGGCGGCCGGCGTGGTCTCCGCGGTCGGCGAGGGCGTCACGAACGTGGCCGTCGGCGACTACGTGGTGCTGAACTGGCGCGCGGTGTGCGGGGAGTGCCGGGCCTGCGCCAAGGGCAAGCCCTGGTACTGCTTCAACACCCACAACGCCGCGCAGAAGATGACGCTGGCCGACGGCACCGAGCTCTCCCCGGCGCTGGGGATCGGCGCGTTCGCCGAGAAGACGCTGGTCCACTCCGGGCAGTGCACGAAGGTCGATCCGGCGGCGAAGCCGACCGCGGCCGGGCTGCTGGGCTGCGGCGTGATGGCCGGCGTGGGTGCGGCGATCAACACCGGCGGGGTCGGCCGCGGCGACTCGGTCGCCGTCTTCGGCTGCGGTGGCGTCGGTGACGCCGCGATCGCCGGCTCCCGGCTGGCCGGTGCGGGCACGATCATCGCCGTCGACATCGACGACAAGAAGCTCGAGTGGGCCAAGGGCATGGGTGCCACGCACACGGTCAACTCCGCCGAGACCGACGCGGTCGAGGCCATCAAGGCGCTCACCGGCGGGTTCGGGGTCGACGTCGCGATCGACGCCGTCGGGCACCCGGCGGTCTACGAGCAGGCGTTCAACGCCCGCGACCTGGCCGGCACCGTCGTCCTGGTCGGCGTGCCGAACCCGACGATGACGATCGAGCTGCCGCTGATCGAGGTCTTCGGCCGCGGTGGCGCGCTCAAGTCCTCCTGGTACGGCGACTGCCTGCCCAGCAGGGACTTCCCGATGCTGATCGACCTGTACCTGCAGGGCCGGTTCGACCTGGACGCCTTCGTCAGCGAGACGATCGGCCTGGAGGACGTCGAGTCGGCCTTCGACAAGATGCACGCCGGTGAGGTGCTGCGCTCCGTGGTCGTGTTCGAGGGGGCCGGCCAGTGAGGGCCCGGGTCGAGCAGGCCGTCGTCAGCGGGGTCTTCAGCCTCGACGGGCAGGACTTCGACGTCGACAACAACGTCTGGTTGGTCGGGGACGACGACGAGGTGCTCGTCATCGACGCGCCGCACGACGCCGCCCCCATCGTCGAGGCGATCGGCGGCCGCCGGGTGACCGGGATCGTGCTCACCCACGGGCACAACGACCACATCACCGCGGCGGTCGCCCTGCGCGCGGCCACCGGGGCACCGATCTGGCTCAACCCCGCGGACCGGATGCTCTGGGACGTCGTCCACCCCGATGCCGAGCCCGACCACGACCTGGTCGAGGGCACCCGGTTCGGCGTGGGCGACGTGCAGCTGCACGCGCTGCACACCCCCGGGCACTCCCCGGGCAGCACCTGCCTGCACGCGCCCGACCTGCGCAC
The DNA here is from genome assembly GCF_026968045.1 of Modestobacter sp. VKM Ac-2977. Classification (GTDB taxonomy): domain Bacteria; phylum Actinomycetota; class Actinomycetes; order Mycobacteriales; family Geodermatophilaceae; genus Modestobacter. The sequence continues at coordinate 633,654 of NZ_JAPVBQ010000003.1, forward strand.
CGTCTTCACCGGCGACACGCTGTTCTGCGGTGGTCCCGGGGCCACCGGGCGGTCGTTCAGCGACAAGCCGACGATCCTGCGGTCCATCACCGACCGGCTGATGACGCTGCACGGTGACACGGTGGTCAGGACCGGTCACGGCGACGACACCACGATCAACGCCGAGCTGGGCAACATCGCCTAGTCGGTCCCCCGTCGTCCCCTCCCGAGTGAGCGGTCCCACCCGGGAGGGGACGACGAAGCCGGTACGCTCGCACCCGTGCCTCGCGGTGATGGACGGCTGACGCACGACCTCGATCCCCAGGACCCCGGTCCCCAGGACGCCTGTGGCGTCTTCGGGGTCTGGGCGCCGGGGGAGGAGGTCGCCAAGCTGACCTACTTCGGCCTGTACGCCCTCCAGCACCGCGGTCAGGAGGCGGCCGGGATCGCGGTGTCCGACGGCTCCTCCGTCGTGGTCTACAAGGACCTAGGCCTGGTCAGCCAGGTGTTCGACGAGCCGACGCTGGGCAGCCTCCGCGGTCACATCGCCGTCGGTCACGCCCGGTACTCCACCACCGGGGCCTCCACCTGGGAGAACGCCCAGCCGACGTTCCGCACCACCGGGGCGGGCACCGGTCTGGCGCTGTGTCACAACGGCAACCTGGTGAACACCGCCGAGCTGGCCAGCGCCGCGGCCGACGAGGGTGTGGCCGGGGCGTTCGTCGCCACCAACGACTCCGACCTGGTCACCTCGCTGATCGCGGCCAAGCCCGACATGTCGGTCGAGGCGGCGGCGATGGAGGTGCTCCCGCGCCTGCGGGGGGCGTTCAGCTTCACCTTCATGGACGAGGACACCCTCTACGCCGCGCGTGACCCGCAGGGCGTGCGACCGCTGGTCCTCGGCCGGCTGGAGCGCGGCTGGGTCGTCGCCAGCGAGACGGCGGCGCTGGACATCTGCGGCGCCTCCTTCGTCCGCGAGGTCGAGCCCGGTGAGCTGATCGCCATCGACGAGGACGGGCTGCGCAGCCAGCACTTCGCCCCCTCGGACCCCAAGGGCTGCGTCTTCGAGTACGTCTACCTCGCCCGGCCGGACACCACGATCTCCGGCCGCGGCGTGCACGCCGCCCGAGTCGAGATCGGCCGCCGGCTGGCCAAGGAGCACCCGGTCGAGGCCGACCTGGTCATCCCGGTGCCCGAGTCCGGCACGCCGGCCGCGGTCGGGTACGCCGAGGCCTCCGGGATCCCCTACGGCCTCGGCCTGGTCAAGAACTCCTACGTCGGGCGCACCTTCATCCAGCCCAGCCAGACGATCCGGCAGCTGGGCATCCGGCTGAAGCTGAACCCGCTGCGCGACGTCATCCGGGGCAAGCGCCTGGTGGTCGTCGACGACTCGATCGTGCGCGGCAACACCCAGCGGGCGCTGATCCGGATGCTCCGTGAGGCCGGCGCCCTCGAGGTGCACGTGCGGATCGCCTCCCCGCCGGTGAAGTGGCCGTGCTTCTACGGGATCGACTTCGCCAGCCGGGCCGAGCTGGTCGCGAACGGTCTGGACGTCGACGGCGTCCGGGCCTCGATCAACGCCGACTCGCTGGGGTACGTCTCCGAGCAGGGGCTGATCGCGGCCACCGAGCAGCCGGCCAACCGGCTGTGCACGGCCTGCTTCACCGGCGAGTACCCGATCGCGCTGGGCCAGCCGGAGGTGCTGGGCAAGCACCTCCTCGAGGGGATCGGCCGCCGGGCGCTGACCGAGGAGGCCTCCGCGGTCACCGGGTGGACCGGCCAGCAGGCCGGCAGCCCGATGGTCCCCGGCGGTGCCGACGACGCGCTGAGCCGGCCGTGACGGCCCATGAGGGCGAGCTGACCTACGCCGCCTCCGGCGTCGACATCGACGCCGGCGAGCGAGCGGTCACCCTGATGCGCGCCGCGGTGGAGAAGACCAACCGCCCGGAGGTCGTCGGCGGCCTGGGCGGGTTCGCCGGGCTGTTCGCCCTGGACACCGCCAAGTACCGCAAGCCGCTGCTCGCCTCCTCGACCGACGGGGTGGGCACCAAGATCGCGCTGGCCCGGGCCCTGGACCGGCACGACACCGTCGGGATCGACCTGGTCGCCATGGTCGTCGACGACCTGGTCGCCTGCGGTGCCGAGCCGCTGTTCCTGCAGGACTACGTCGCCTGCGGTCGGGTCGTGCCGGAGCGGATCGCCGCCATCGTGACCGGGATCGCCGAGGGCTGCACGCAGGCCGGTGCCGCGCTGGTCGGCGGGGAGACCGCCGAGCACGGAGACCTCATGGGTGCCGACGACTACGACCTGGCCGCCACCGCGGTCGGGGTCGTGGAGGCCGACGCCGTCCTCGGGCCGGAGCGGGTGCGCGCCGGTGACGTCATCGTCGCCATGGCCTCCTCCGGGCTGCACTCCAACGGCTACTCGCTGGTGCGCCGGGTCGTCGACCGGGCGGGGCTGGACCTGACCGGCACCCCGGCCGGCCTGGGGCGCCCGCTCGGGGACGAACTGCTCGAGCCCACCCGCATCTACGCCCGCGACTGCCTGGCGCTGGTGGAGCAGCTGGGCGTGGAGACGGTGCACGCCTTCGCCCACATCACCGGTGGAGGCCTGGCCGGCAACACCGTCCGCGTCGTCCCGGCCGGGCTGGAGGCGGTGCTGGACCGGAGCACCTGGGCGCTGCCCGCGGTGGTGCGGCTGCTGGAGGAGCACGGCGTCCCCCGCGCGGAGTCCGAGCGGGCCTTCAACTGCGGCGTCGGCATGGTGGCCGCGGTCGCGCCCGAGCACGCCGACCGGGCGGTCGACCAGCTCCTCGCCCGCGGCGTCCCGGCCTGGGTCGCCGGCACGGTCGGGGCGCACGACGGAGAGGCCTCGGCGCGGCTGGTCAGCTCCTACCGCTGACGGAGGGCCTCCGGCCCCACCGCGCGCGTGTGGCGGGACCTGCCGGGGGCAGGACGCGCGGCGACACCGCTCCTCCCGGAGGAGGAGCGGTGTCGCCGCGCTACAGAGGGCTGGGTCGCCGGTTCAGCGGCTGGCAGCCCAGTCGTCGTCTTCGTCGTCCTGCGACCAGCTCCCGACGTGCGTGTCGTCCTCGTCGTCGTCCTTCGGCCCCCGAGAGGGGAATGACGACGGCTGTCCAGCCAGTTCGCGCTGGAGGGCAGTGAGGTCGGTGTTGGGTGAGCTGTACTTGAGCTCACGGGCCACGCGTGTCTGCTTGGCCTTCGCTCGGCCGCGCCCCATGGCTCGACCCCCTCGTGACGGAGTGCGGGTCGTCTCCAGCACTGGGCTGGACGGCCCGTGTGGCGACCCCGACTGAGTGACTGTGTCCTTGGCCGAGCTTACGACACGGATCGGTCACGGGCACGCAGCCCACCCCCCGGCTGCCTCATCCGGAGGTGGATGTGACCGGTGTCTCACCCGATTCGGCTGCAGTGGCCGGTCATCGGGGCAGGCGGATGGTCGCCAGCCGCCCCACCGAGCTCATCCGCTCCTCGGCGAGTCGATCGGCGGCCACGGCCGGGGAGACGCCCTCGGCGTCGGCCGCGGCGAAGACCCGCAGGGCGACGTCGAAGATCGAGGTCGTCTTCGACTCGGCCCGGGGGAAGGAGAAGCCGTGCCGCTCGTCCTCGACCTGGATCACGCCGCCGGCGTTCACCAGGTAGTCGGGGGCGTAGAGGACGCCACGGCCGCGCAGCAGCTCGGCGGTGCCCGCGTGGGCCAGCTGGTTGTTCGCACCGCCACAGACGATCTCGGCGGGCAGCACGGCCACGGTCTCGTCGTCCAGGGCGCCACCGAGGGCGCAGGGGGCGTAGACGTCGTGCGGCGTGCGCACCAGGGTCGCGGTGTCGGCGACCGCCTGCACCGTGGAGTGCCGGGCCCGGACCCGGGCGACCGCGGCCGGGTCGACGTCGGTGACGACGACGGACGCGCCGTCGGCCACCAGCCGGTCGACCAGCCAGCTGCCCACCTTGCCCACCCCGGCGACGGCGACGGTGCGACCGGCCAGGGTCGGGGAGCCCCAGCGGTGCTGGGCCGCGGCGCGCATCCCCTGGAAGACGCCGAAGGCGGTGAGCACCGAGGAGTCGCCGCAGCCGCCGAAGGCCTCGGACCGGCCGTGGGCGAAGCGGGTCTCCCGGGCCACGACGTCCAGGTCGGCGTTGTAGGTGCCGACGTCGCAGGCAGTGAGGTAGCGCCCGCCGAGGCTCTCGACGAAGCGCCCGTAGGCGCGCAGGAGAGCCTCGGTCTTGTCGGTGTGCGGGTCGCCGATGATGACCGCCTTGCCGCCACCCAGGTCGAGGCCGGCCAGGCTGTTCTTGTAGGCCATCGCCTTCGACAGGGCGAGCGCGTCGGCCACCGCGGCCTCCTCGGAGGCGTAGGGGAAGAAGCGGGTGCCGCCCAGTGCCGGGCCGAGCGCGGTGGAGTAGACCGCGATCACCGCGCGCAGCCCCGACCCGGGGTCGGAGCAGAAGACGACCTGTTCGTGCCCGGAGCCCATCACGTCCACGACCGGCAGCCTAGGCAGCCGCACGCCCGTCCGCCGCGTGCGCGCGCCCCCGCGGGGGCGCTGCTGCCGCTCCGCGGACGGTGCAACGGCAACGACCGGGTCTCGACGAGGAGGTCCGTGCCGTGTCCGCCCGCTGCGGCGGGCATGATCAGGGGTGGACCAGAGGCGCCGGCCGACCCCGGTGCCGCACACTCCTCCGGGGGCCCGAGTCGGGGCCGACCGGTGGAGGACACCAGCGGGGCATCGCAGCGCCGCCACACAGGAGGACACGCACACGATGGCTCGACCCAAGCGGCTGCTCGCACTCGCCCTGGCGGCACCCCTGTTGCTGAGCGCCTGCTCCACGGAGAACTCCGGTGGTGGCGACGAGGGCGGGGACGGCGGTGGCACGGCCGCCTCCGGCGACCTCGACTTCGCCGTCGTCACCCACGGGGCGGCCGGTGACGCCTTCTGGGACGTGGTGCAGAACGGTGCCGAGGCCGCCGGGGAGGACCTCGACGTCGGCGTCGACTACCAGAGCGACGGCGACCCGCAGCGGCAGTCCCAGCTGATCGAGGCCGCGGTCAACCAGGACGTCGACGGCATCGTGGTCTCCATGGCCAACCCGGACGCGCTCGAGGACTCGATCAGCGCCGCGACGGAGGCAGGCATCCCGGTGGTGACGATCAACTCCGGCGCCGACCGATCCGCGGAGTTCGGCGCGATCGGGCACGTCGGGCAGGACGAGACGATCGCCGGCATCGGCGCCGGGCAGCGGCTGGCCCAGGACGGCGCGACGAACGTGCTGTGCGTTGTCCACGAGCCGGGCAACATCGGCCTCGAGCAGCGGTGCGACGGCGCCTCCCAGGGTCTGGGCAGCGACGTGCAGCTGCTGCAGGTCGACATCAACGACCTGCAGGCGGCCCAGTCGACGATCACCTCGCAGCTGCAGAGCGACCCCTCGATCGACGCCGTGCTGACGCTGAACTCCGCCGTCGCCTCGGTGGCCGCCTCGGCCGCTGCCGACGCCGGTTCCGACGCCGCGATCGCCACCTTCGACCTCAACGCCGACGTCATCGCCGCGATCCAGGACGGCACGATCTCCTTCGCCGTCGACCAGCAGCAGTACGAGCAGGGCTACCTGCCGATCGTGATGCTCCAGCTGTACGCCGAGAACCTCAACACCGTCGGGGGCGGCCAGCCGGTGCTGACCGGCCCGGGGATCGTCGACGCGGAGAACGTCGACGAGATCGCCGACCTCGCCTCGGCAGGGACCCGCTGAGCGCGACCCGGGAGGCGCCCGTCGACGGGCCGGCCCGCGCCGACGAACGCGTCGCCCGGGTCAGTCCGTGGCGCCGGCTGCTGGTCAAGCCCGAGCTCGGCTCGCTCATCGGGGCCGTCGTCATCCTGGGCTTCTTCTCCGCCCAGTCCGACGTCTTCCGGTCGCTGGCGGGGGTGGCCAACTGGCTGGACGTGGCCTCGGTGCTGGGGATCATGGCGGTCGCCGTCGCGCTGCTGATGATCGGTGGGCACTTCGACCTCTCGGCCGGGGTGATGACCGGGACCACGGCGCTGACCGTGGGCATCGTGGCGGTGGAGCTGCAGCAGAACATCTGGGTGGCCATCGCCGCAGCTCTGGTGCTGGCCCTGGGCATCGGCGCCTTCAACGGCTGGCTGGTCACCCGCACCGGCCTGCCCAGCTTCATCATCACGCTGGGCACGTTCCTGATGCTGCAGGGGCTGAACCTGGGGCTGACCAAGCTGTTCACCGGGACGGTCATCGTGCGCGGGATCGCCGACGCCCCCGGGTACCACTCGGCCGAGCTGGTGCTCGCCTCCACGGTCGACGTCTTCGGGCAGCCGTTCCGGATCGCCGTCCTCTGGTGGCTGCTGGTCACGGCGGTGGCCAGCTGGGTGCTGCTGCGCACCCGCTTCGGCAACTGGGTCTTCGCCACCGGCGGTGACGAGATCGCCAGCCGCAACGTCGGCGTCCCGGCTCAGCGGACGACGATCGTGCTGTTCATGACCACCGCCACCGCCGCCTGGCTGGTCGGGTCGATCACCGCCGTGCGGCTCACCTCGGTGCAGGCCAACACGGGCACCGGGCAGGAGCTGATCTACATCGTCGCCGCGGTGATCGGCGGCTGCCTGCTCACCGGCGGCTTCGGCTCGGCCATCGGCGCGGCACTGGGTGCGCTCATCTTCGGCATGACCCAGCAGGGGATCGTCTACCTGAACTGGGACGCCGACTGGTTCTACTTCTTCCTCGGGGCCATGCTGCTGCTCGCGGTGCTCACCAACCGGCTGGTCCGGCGCTACGCCCAGGCGGCCCGGCGATGAGCACCGCGACCGACGCGCCCGGGGGCGCCCCGCTGCTGGAGCTGCGCGGCATCGGCAAGGACTTCGGCTCGGTGATCGCCCTCGAGGGCATCTCCACCAGCGTGCGCGCCGGCCAGGTCACCTGCGTGCTCGGCGACAACGGCGCCGGCAAGTCGACGCTGATCAAGGTGCTCTCCGGCGTGCACCGGCCGACCCGCGGCGAGCTGCTGCTGGACGGCGAGCCGGTGGACTTCGGTGCGCCGCGCGACGCGCTGGACGCCGGCATCGCCACCGTCTACCAGGACCTGGCGATGATCCCGCTGATGTCCATCTGGCGGAACTTCTTCCTCGGCTCGGAGCCGACGACCGGGTGGGGCCCGTTCCGGCGGTTCGACCGAACGACCGCCAAGGAGGTCACCCGGTCGGAACTGGCGGCGATGGGCATCGACATCCGCGACCCCGACCAGCCGGTGGGCACGCTGTCCGGCGGGGAACGGCAGTCGGTGGCGATCGCCCGGGCAGTGCACTTCGGGGCGCGGGTGCTGATCCTGGACGAGCCGACGTCGGCGCTGGGCGTCAAGCAGGCCGCCGTGGTGCTGCGCTACATCGCCCAGGCGCGGGACCAGGGACTCGGCGTCGTCTTCATCACCCACAACCCGCACCACGCGCACCCGGTGGGCGACCGCTTCCTGCTGCTCAACCGTGGCCGGAGCATGGGGGACTTCGCCAAGGGCGAGGTGACGCGGGAGCAGTTGACCGACATGATGGCCGGCGGGGACGAGCTCACCCGGCTCGCCGAGGAGCTGGGGCAGCCGGGCGGCGCCTGAGCAGTCGAGTCGACATGATGACCGGACCGGGGGACGACCGAACGACTTCATGACGGCTCGTGGTTGCTGCGCGTGTTGACCGTGTGACTCGTGGTGCGACTGGGACGCTCGCTGAGCCCACCCGTCCATCCCTCTTCCCCAGGGAGCGACCATGACGCAGCACGTGCGGCGCCCGGCCACGGCGGCCGTCCGCCGGGTCCGCGCCGGACGCCGCCGGCCGTCCCGACTGCTGGCCGGTGCGCTGACCGCAGCCGTCGCGGCCGTGCTGGTCGGGGCCGGCGGCGGCATCGCGCACGCCGAGCCGGTGAACCCGAGCGACGAGCAGCTCACCGGCGCCCAGACGGCGCAGGACGTGGCCGCGGCCGAGGTCGGCCGGATCGCCGGGCAGGTCGCAGCCACCGAGGCCCAGCTGGAGCAGGTCCAGGTGCTGGCCGAGGCAGCCGGCACCGCCTACCTCGCGGCGGAGGAGGCCCGGGTGCTGGCCGAGGCCGCCGCGGCCCGGACGGCGGAGCAGCTGCAGGCCGCGGCCGACGCCGTCACCGCCGCGCAGACGCGGATCGCCGAGTTCTCGCGGGACACCTACAAGAACGGCGGCGAGCTCACCAGCGAGATGGCCCTGCTGGACGTCGGTGGGCCGGCCGAGCTGGTGCAGAAGGCCGCCATGCTGTCCTACGTCGGCGACCACCAGGTCGACGTCCTGGGCGTGATGGAGCAGGCCAGGGTGCAGCAGGCCCAGGCCGATGCGGCCGCCCGGGCGGCCCGGGACGAGAAGGTGGCGGCCGAGGCGGCGGCCGAGGGGGCGCGGGTCGAGGCCGAACGGCAGCTGGCCAACCAGCAGTCGGTGTACACCCAGGTGACCGCGGAGAAGGCGGCGCTGGACCAGCAGCTGCAGGACGCCCAGGTCCAGCTGCTCACGCTCCAGGGAGCGCGCAACGCCTACCAGGTGTGGCAGCAGCAGAAGGCGGCCGAGGAGGCCGCGGCCCGGCTGGCTGAGGAGCGGGCCCGGGCACAGGCGCTCGCCGACGACCAGCAGGCGCTCCAGGCGGACGCCGAAGCCGCCGGGTCCGGCTACGCCCGGCCGACCGTCGGCATCACGAGCAGCTGCTTCGGAGCACGCTGGGGGGTCACGCACTTCGGCGTCGACATCGGCGCCCCCATCGGCACGCCGGTGCGCGCCGCCACCGCCGGGGTGGTCCAGCGGGCGGGGCCGGCGACCGGCTTCGGGCTGGCGGTCTACCTCCGCGGGGACGACGGCGCGATCACCGTGTACGGCCACGTCAACCGGTACTTCGTCCGCGCCGGGGAGCGGGTCGCGGCCGGTGAGCAGATCGCCGAGGTGGGCAACCGCGGTCAGTCGACCGGGCCGCACCTGCACTTCGAGGTGCACCCCGACGGAAAGATGCACAGCGGCCAGGTCGACCCGGTGCCGTGGCTGCGTGCCCGGGGCATCACGATCCGCGGCTGCGGCTGACCCGGGCGACGACGGCCCGGCACGGACGCACTGCGGCCCGGCACCCTGGGGAGGGGGCCGGGCCGCGGTGCGTCGTCGGCTCAGGCGTTGTCGCAGTTCTCCGTGAGCCAGGCGTCCAGCCGGGTCTGGGCGTCGGTCGCCCCGGCCTCGAGGCCGGCGAGCTCCTCCTCCACGCTGGCCTGCCCCTCGGGGGTGGTCAGGTCGACGTCGGCGACGGCCTCCCGCACGCCGGTGAACGTCTGGACCAGGACGTCCCAGTCGGCGCTGATCTCGGCCGGCGGGTCCAGCTGCTCCAGGTCGGCGATGGTCTGGTCGAGCGACTCCTGCTGGGTCAGGCCGGCGTCCGGGGGTGCGGTGAGCACGGTCTCGGCCTCGGCGCAGAACGCCTGCACCTCCTCGTCGGAGGTGGTCGCGGAACTGCTGGCGCTGCTGGAGCTGCTGGCGGTCGACGTGGCGTCGGGCTGCTCGTCGTCGCTGCCGCACGCGGCCAGCAGGACGACGGCGGCTGCGGCGGAGAGTCCGGCGCGGAACGGGGTGGTGAGAGCGCGCATGCGCTCGACGGTAACCGCTCCCGGTGGCGGGCATCCGGGCCCGCCGGGCCCGCTACCGTGCTGCCCGTGACCGCCCCCGTCGACCCGCGGACCAGCTGGGCGCTGCCCGCACCCGGCACGATGGCGCCGGTCGCGGACCCCGAGCCCCTGGTCACCCGGGTGCTGGCCCCCAACCCCTCGCCGATGACGCTGGACGGCACCAACACCCACCTGGTGGGCGAGCCGGGATCGGGCCAGGCCGTCGTCGTGGACCCCGGGCCGGACGACCCCCGGCACCTGGCCGCGGTCGAGGCCGCGCTGACCGCCCGGGACGCCCGGGTGGTGGCCGTGCTGGTCACCCACCACCACGCCGACCACGCCGAGGCGGCGCTGCCGTGGGGGCGGCACTTCGGTGCGCCGGTCGCTGCGGCCACCGCCGAGGTCGCCGGCCCGGGCGGCCGGTTGCTCCGGGCGGGAGAGCGGCTGCAGCTGGCGGGCACGACCCTGGACGTCGTCCCGACACCCGGGCACACCGCCGACCACCTGGCCTTCCGGCTGGCGTCGGGTGCCGTGCTGGTCGGCGACCACGTGCTCGGCCGGGGCACCTCGGTGGTCACCCACCCCGAGGGCGACGTGCTCGCCTACCTCGAGTCGCTGCGCCGGGTGCACGATCTGGGGCCCGCGGCGCTGTACTGCGGCCACGGGCCCGAGCTGACCACCGACCCCGGGGCGGTGCTGCGGTTCTACCTGGCGCACCGGGCGTACCGGGAGCAGCAGCTGCTCGACGCCCTCGTCGAGGGGCCCCGGACGGTCGAGGAGCTGGTCGCCGTCGTCTATGCGGCCGTGCCGGAGGCCGTCTGGCCGGCCGCCGCCCAGTCGACCCGGGCCACGCTGGCCAAGCTGGTCACCGAGGGCCGGGTCGAGCCCGACGGGGACCGGGTGCGGCTGGTCTGACCCCGCCCCGGTCGCCGTCCTAGGGTCCCTGGGGTGGAGCTGACGGGGGAGTGGGACGTCGTGGTCGTCGGTGCCGGGTCGTCGGGCTGCGCGCTGGCCGCCCGGCTGGTCGACGCCGGCCGGCGGGTCCTGGTCCTGGAGGCCGGCGCCGACCACCCGCGCCCCGAGGACTTCCCGGCGACGATCCGGGACGCCGCGACGATGGGGGCCGCGACCCCTGGCCACCCCGCCAACTGGGAGCTCACCGGAGAGCTCACCGACGACCTCCGCTGGCCGGTGCCGCGGGGGAAGGTGCTGGGCGGTTCCAGCGCGCTGAACGGGACCTACTTCATCCGGGCCACCCGGGCCGACCTGGACGGCTGGGCCGCCGCGGGCAACGACCTGTGGTCGGCCGACGCGCTCCGCCCGGCCTTCGTCCGCTGCGAGAGCGACGCCGACTACGGCGACCGCCCCGGCCACGGCTCGACGGGCCCGCTGCCGGTCACCCGGGTGCACCGGTCGCACCCGGTCACCGACGCCTTCGCCGGTGCCTGCGACGCGCTGGGCTTCCCGGCTGAGCCGGACAAGAACGCCGACGGCACACCCGGGCACGGGCCGGTGCCGTTCACCGTCGCCGACGGCGTGCGGGTCAACACCGCGATGGCCTACCTGTCCCCACGCCGGGAGTCCCCCGACCTCACCGTCGTCGGCGGGGTGCGGGTCACCCGGGTGCTGGTGGAGCAGGGGCGGGCGGTGGGCGTGCAGACCGACCGCGGCCCGGTGCGCGCCGCAGAGGTCGTGCTGTCGGCCGGCGCCGTCGGCTCCCCGCACCTGCTGCTGCTCTCCGGGATCGGCCCCGCCGACCACCTGCGGGCCACCGGCGTCGACGTCGTCGCCGACGTGCCCGGGGTGGGTCAGGGGTTCAGCGACCACCCCGACGTCTACGTGACCTACCGGCCGGCCCGGCGCACGCCGATGCCCCGGGAGCTGCTCCCGCTGGCCACCGCGCTGAACACCGCCGACCACCTCGAGGTCATGCCGTGGCTCAAGCCGTTCCGGCAGGTGATGTTGGCGCGGTCCTCGGGCCCGGCGCTGTCCGGCGTCACCGAGGTGCTGCGCCGGCCCGCGGCGACGCTGCGGGCACTGCGGGGCGCCTCGGTGTCCCGGCTGCTGGACTCCGCCCGTCGGCGGGACGACCTCTACCTGGCGGTGGCGCTGCAACAGGAGGAGAGCCGCGGCCGGATCAGCCTGACCAGCGCCGACCCGCTGGTGCAGCCACGGATCCAGTACCGCTACCTGACCGCGGACGCCGACCGGCGACAGCTGCGGGCCGGCGTCCGGCTGGCCGCCGAACTGCTGCGCACCCCCGCCTTCGCCCCGCTGGTCGCCGAGCGCACCGGCCTGCCCGACGCCGTCCTGGCCGACGACCGGGAGCTGGACCGGTGGACCCGGGCCCACCTGGCGACCGCGGTGCACCTGGCCGGCAGCGCCCGGATGGGGCCGGCCACCGACCCCGGGGCGGTCGTCGACCAGCGCCTGCGGGTGCGGGGGGTGGCGGGCCTGCGGGTGGTCGACACCTCGGTGATGCCGACGGTGCCCTCGCGTGGACCGGCGGCGACGGCCGTGGCGATCGGCGAGCGGGCCGCCGAGCTGATGACCGGTGCCCGCTGAAGAGGGCGGCGGGTTCAGCGCTGGGCGTCGGCCACGGCGAGGGACCGGTCCAGGTAGACCGCGTTGCCGGACAGCAGCCGGTGCATCTCCCGGAACGACCGGTCCAGCACCGCGGCGGGATCGGTGTCCGCCGGGTCCGGGTCCGGCGCCTGCCCGGCCATCTCGGCCAGCCCGACCGACGCGTCGGCCAGCGTCGGCCACAGGTGGGCCCACTGCCAGAACTCGTAGGTGGCCGGCCTCACCAGCGCTGACGCGGGCGTGCCGAGCAGGCCGATGCCGTCGACGCCCGGCCGGTCGGGCGGCTCCCCCAGCCCCAGCAGCAGTGACTGCACCCGGTGGGTGCGGGCGAACTCGGCGGCCGACTCGCTGCCGGGGACGAGCTCGGCCACCAGTCCGCGCTCGATCAGCGTGTCGAGCACGAGGTCGCAGTCGGGGACGCCGGCCTCCTCGGCTGCCTCGCGGACTGCGGTGCGGGTCCACGGGACGCCGTCCCGCACCCGGCTGGGCACCCCGTGCGTCAGCGTCCACACGTCGGCGGTGGTCTGGTCGCCCAGCAGCGGGCTGTCCCAGCCCAGCCGGACCACCCAGTAGCTCGGCGGTTCCCCGCGGTGCTGGTGGAAGGCCCCCATGGGGTGACCGAGGGGGAAGACGAGCGCCTCGTCGGAGGGGGGCATCAGCTCACGGCCCAGGTGTCCAGGTGGACGGCGTTGGGGGTGAGGAGCCGGTGCAGGTCCTCCAGCAACGACGTCAGCAGCGCGTCGGGATCGGTGGCGAGGGTGTCGGCGATGCCCACCCGAGCGGCGGTGGCCGCAGCGCCCTCGCAGGCCCGCCAGAGGCTGGTCTCCATGTGCGCCCACTCGAACAGGTCGTAGGCGGCGGCCGACAGCACGGCGAGCGGGCGGCCGGGCAACCCGACCGCGTAGGCGTCCGGCGCGGCGGCGCTGTTCCCCAGGCCCAGCACCAGGGGCACCATCCGGACCCGCCGGGCCAGGTCGCGGGCCGACTCGGTGCCGGGCGCGGCCAGGGCGACGAGCCCCTGCTCCTGCAGCCGGTCCAGCCGCTGCGCGCAGTCGGGGACGCCGACCGACTCGGCCTGCGCGGCCAGCGCATCGGGGGTCCACGGGCGCGGCACGTGGTCGGCCGGCCCGTGCGCCATGGCCCAGACCCCGAACTCGGCGGAGGTGAGGCTGTGCAGGGCTGCGCCGACCCGGACGTCGAACTGGTCCACGGCCGCGCGGACGCCGATCAGCTGACCGATCGGGTAGACCTGCAACGCGGTCGAGTCGCTGGTCATCGCAGGCGAGCCTAACCGGGGTCGGATGTCCGACGCCGGGCCGCCGGGTCGGTGGCGGCCGGCCCCGAGCGCCCGGGGAGGCAGCCGCCCAGGTCAGCTCAGCGGACGGCGCGGATCTGGGTGCTGGTGGTCGACAGCGGTGCCCACGGGTCGGGGTGCGGCTGCCCGGTGTCGTTCACCCAGCCCGGCGCGCGGGTGCCCGTCGTGCTGCCCCGGGTGGCCGGGCGGGCGGACAGGTGCACGATCAGGGAGAGCAGGACGAGCAGCCCCACGAGCACGCCGGCGATGGTCAAGAGCGTCGAGAGCATGCTGCTGAAGCTAGTGGTGCGGACTGGTCCGTGTCCGGCGTTGCACTGGGCACAAGTAGCCGAAGTCGATCACCAGATGCGGGAAGTCTGACAGTGGATGTCGACATGTCGACCGCAGTTGGACGATCCGGCCCGGCAGAGTCTGCCAGTGCACGCGGTTCCGCGACAGCCCGGCCCCAGCGCCATCCCGACCCCCGACCACCAAAATCTTGGTGGTCGGGGGGCGGGGGCGGCCTCAGGCGTCGAGGGGGAGGCCGGTGTAGTTCTCGGCCAGCTCGCGGGCGGCGGCCTCGGACGAGCAGACCCGGCGGAGCTGGGAGAGCTGCAGCTCGGCGTCGAAGTCGTCGCCGGAGCGGTGCAGCATCGAGGTCATCCACCAGGAGAAGTGGGTGCAGCGCCAGACCCGGGCCAGCGCCCGGTCGCTGTAGCTGTCGACCAGGTCGGTCTGCTTCTCCTGCAGCAGGCGGACCAGTGCGGTGGCGAGCAGCGTGACGTCGGCGACGGCGAGGTTGAGGCCCTTGGCGCCGGTCGGCGGGACGATGTGCGCGGCGTCGCCGGCGAGGAACAGCCGGCCGCGGCGCATCGGCGCGCTGACGAACGAGCGCATCGGCAGGATGGACTTCTCGCTGACCGGCCCGGTCTCCAGCTCCCAGCCGTCGAGGGCGAACCGGGTGGACAGCCCGTCCCAGATCCGGTCGTCGGACCAGTCCTCGATCTTCTCGTCCGGGTCGACCTGCAGGTACAGCCGCGACACCGACGGCGAGCGCATCGACAGCAGCGCGAAGCCGTCGGGGTGCCAGGCGTAGACGAGCTCGTCCTCCGAGGGGGCGACGTCGGCCAGGATGCCCAGCCAGGCGTAGGGGTAGGTGCGCTCCCACAGCCGGCCGGAGGTGCCGGCGGTGACCACCGGGCGGGAGACGCCGTGGAAGCCGTCGGTGCCGGCGATCACGTCGCACTCGAGCACCTGGGGCACGCCGTCGGCGTCGGTGAACCGGATGCGGGGACTGTCGGTGTCGACGTCCTCGGGGGTGACGTCGGAGACCTCGAACAGCAGCGGCGGGCCGTCGTCGAGCTGGGCGGCGATGAGGTCCTTGGTCACCTCGGTCTGCCCGTAGACCCACACCTTGCGGCCGCACAGCTCGGGGAAGTCCAGGTGGTGCCGGGTGCCGGGGTACTGCAGGAAGATGCCGTCGTGCGGCAGGCCCTCGCGCTGCAGCCGGTCGCCGATGCCGGCGTCGATCAGCGTGGAGACGGTGTGCTGCTCCAGGATGCCGGCCCGGATCCGCGCCTCCACGTAGCCGCGGGACCGGTTCTCCAGGACGACGGTGTCGATGCCCTGCAGCTGCAGGAGCCGGGACAGCAGCAGCCCCGCCGGGCCGGCTCCGATGATCCCCACCTGGGTGCGCATCGCCCGAGTGTGACCCCGGCCGCCGACCTCGGGCGACCTCCCTCTCCCGCTGGGCGGAAGGATCAGCGGAACTGCTCGGTGCGCGCCAGGGCCCGGCCGATGCCGCGGGCGGCCACCTGCAGCACCGGGGCCAGCCGGGCGACGTCGCGCCGCTGGGCCGGCACGACGATGCCCAGCGCGGCGACCACCATCGGCCCGGCCAGCCGCTCCACGGTCACCGGGACGGCGACCGACGCCGCGCCCAGGCTCATCTCCTCCGCGGTGCGGGCCCACCCGCGGCGGCGCACCTCGGCCAGCTCCCGGCTCAGCAGCCCGGCGTCGACGACGGTGTGCCGGGTCTCCCGGGTCGGCTGCCGGAGCACCTGCTCCAGGACGTCGTCCGGCGCGGAGGCCAGCAGCACCTTGCCCACCCCGGTGGCGTGCAGTGGCAGCCGGCTCCCGACCTGGCTGACCACGGGCACCGACTCGCGGCCGGAGATCCGCTCGACGTAGAGCGCCTTGGTGCCCTCGCGCACCGCCAGGTGCACCGTGTCGCGGGTGGCGGTGTGCACGTCGAGGAGGAACGGCGAGGCGACCTGCCGCAGCTCCAGGTCGACCGGGGCGAGCAGCCCGAGGTCCCAGAGCTTGCGGCCGATCTCGTACCGGCCGTCGCTGCGGCGGACCAGGGCGCCCCAGGCGGCCAGTTCGGCGAGCAGCCGGTGGGTGGTGGTCAGCGGGGTGCCCGACCGCTCGGCGACCTCGGAGAGGCTGAGCCGGGGGTGGGCGGCGTCGAAGGCGTCCAGGACCCCGAGCGCACGGGAGGTCACCGACCGGCCGGATGCGGCAGCACCACCGGCCATGGCGTCCTTCTTTCTGCTCAGCGGAAGACGTTGCTTGGGCAGCGTAGTGCCGGGTCGTACGGTCCCGGCATGACCGGGACCACATCTCGCGAGCCGCGACCGGCGTCGGACAGCGCCCTCGTGCTGCCCCGCTACCTCCGGGAGCCCGCCGACCGGCGCACCCCGGTGGCCTACGCCGGTTACAAGAGCACGGGGCTCCGTGCGCCGCTGCGCACGCCGGTCGACCTGCCGCACCGGCTGACCGAGGTCACCGGCCCGGTGCTGGGCGAGGACATGGTCACCGCCGCCGACGCCGACCTGACGCTGCGCCTGGGCGGCGAGGCCCAGGGCCAGCGGATCATCGTCCACGGCCGGGTGCTCGACAGCGACGGCCGCCCGGTGCCGCACGCACTGGTCGAGATCTGGCAGGCCAACGCCGCCGGCCGCTACCGGCACGTGGTCGACAACTGGCCCGCCCCGCTGGACCCGCACTTCGACGGGCTGGGCCGGGTGGTGACCGACGACCTGGGGCGCTACGAGTTCACCACCATCAAGCCCGGCGCCTACCCGTGGGGCAACCACCACAACGCCTGGCGGCCGGCGCACATCCACTTCAGCCTCTTCGGTCAGGCGTTCACCCAGCGGCTGGTCACCCAGATGTACTTCCCGGACGACTCGCTGTTCGGGCAGGACCCGATCTTCAACTCCATGCCGACGACCGCGCGACACCGGGCGGTCAGCCGGTTCGACCTGGAGCGCAGCCAGCCCGACTGGGCGCTGGCGTTCCAGTGGGACATCGTGCTGCGTGGGCAGGACCAGACGCCCTTCGAGACCGACGACGACGGAGACGTGGCGTGAGCGACGACCGACTGTCCCCGCTGGTGCTGGCCGCCGACGAGAGCAACGACCGCCGCCAGGGCACGCCGCGGCGCGGCAGCGGCTTCCTGACCGAGCCCTTCCGGCTGGGCACCACCCCGAGCTCGACCGTCGGGCCGTACCTGGCGATCGGGCTGACCTGGGCCGACGGCCCGGACGTCGTCGCCGAGGGCACCCCCGGCGCCATCTGGCTGCGCGGCCGGGTCTTCGACGGCAACGGCGACCTGGTGCCGGACGGCATGATCGAGACCTGGCAGGCCGACCCGGACGGCCGCTTCGCCCACCCGGACGACCCGCGCGGCGCGGTCGCCACCCCCGGCTTCCGGGGCGTGGGGCGGTCGCACACGGTGGACGGCGGTGCGTACGCCGTCCGCACGCTCAAGCCCGGCCGGGTGCCCGACGGCGAGGGCGGGCTGCAGGCGCCGCACGTCGACGTCTCGGTCTTCGCCCGTGGCCTGCTCGACCGGCTCGTCACCCGGATCTACTTCGCCGACGAGGCCGCCGCGAACGCCGAGGACGCCGTGCTGCGCAGCCTGCCGGACGACGCCTCCCGCGCCACGCTGATCGCCCAGCTCAGCGCGGACGGCTATGTGCTGGACATCCATCTGCAGGGCTGCACGGCCAAGGGCATGGACGAGACCGTCTTCTTCGCGGTGTGAGCGCCGGCCACGCGGGGGCACCCGCCAGGATGGGCGCGTGATCCTCGACGCGACCTTCGCCCGTGGCCCGGTCTCCGCCGGCACCTCCGGGGACGCCTGGCTGGTGGCCCTGCTGGAGGTGGAGGGCGCGCTGGCCCGTGCCGCCGCCCGGGTCGGCCTGGTGGCCGGCACGGCCGCGGACGAGGTGAGCCGGGTGTGCGCCGACCCGGCCGCCCTGGACCTCGCGGCGGTGTACGCCCGGGCCGGGGACGCCGGCAACCCGGTGCCCCCGCTGGTCCGGGCGCTGCAGGACGCCGTCGGCCCGCACGCCGCCCGCGCCGTGCACGTCGGCGCCACCAGCCAGGACGTCGTGGACACCGCGGCGGTGCTGCTGGCCCGCCGCGGCCTGCACCTGGTCGACGCCGACCTCGCCGCGGCCGCCGAGGCCTGCGCCCGGCTGGCCGGCGCACACCGGGACGACGTGCTGATCGGCCGCACCCTGCTGCAGCAGGCGCTGCCGATCACCGCCGGCCTCAAGGCCGCCACCTGGCTCGCCGGGCTGGACGGCGTGCGCGCCCGGATCGCCGCGGTGACGGCGGCGCTGCCGGTGCAGTACGGCGGGGCGGTGGGCACGCTGGCCGCCAGCTCCGGCTCCGGGGTGGACCTGCGCCGGGAGCTGGCCGCCGAGCTCGGGCTGGTCGCCACCGAGGTGCCCTGGTTCACCGTGCGGCTGCCGATCGCCGACGTCGCCGGCGTGCTCGGTGCGGCGGCCGGGGTGGTGGCCACGATCGCCCTGGACGTCGTCCTGTTGGCCCAGACCGAGGTCGCCGAGGTGGCCGAGGTGGCCGAGGGCCGCGGCGGCTCCTCGGCGATGCCGCACAAGAACAACCCGGTGGCCGCGGTCTCCGCCCGGGCCTGCGCCCGCCGCGCCCCCGGACTGGTCGCCACCCTCTTCGCCGCGATGGAGCAGGAGCACGAGCGCGGCGCGGGCACCTGGCACGCGGAGTGGCCGACGCTCACCGACCTGCTGGGCACGGTCGGCTCGGCGGCCTCCTGGCTGGCCGAGTGCCTGGCCTCGCTGCAGCTGGACCCGGAGCGGATGGCGCGGACGGTGGCTGCGGCCGGCGACCCCCAGCTGGCCGGTGCGCTGGCCGAGGCGCTCACCCCGGCCCTGGGCGCGGGCCCCGCGCACGACGCCGCGGCCGCCGCGGTCCGCGAGGCGGCCGCGGCCGGTCGCCCGCTGGCCGACCTCGTGGCCGGGCGCACCGACGTCGACGGCGCCGCGCTGGTCGCCGACGGCAGCCCGGACGTCGGTGAGGCCGGGGCCCAGGTGGACGCCGCCCTCGCCGCCCACACGATCGCACTCCAGTCCGACCCCACCGCAGGAGAAGGAGGACCGGCATGACCGCCGTCGAGGTGCACGCCGTCGTCGAGGGCCCGGCCGATGCGCCGGTGCTGCTGCTGTCCAACTCCCTGGGCTCGGACCTGTCCATGTGGGACCTGCAGGTGCCGGCGCTCACCGAGCACTTCCGGGTGGTCCGGTACGACACCCGCGGGCACGGCCGCTCGCCATCGGTGTCCGGGGAGGCCACGATCGACGACCTCGCCGACGACGTCGTCGCGCTGCTGGACCGGCTCGGGGTGGACCGGGCGCACGTCGCCGGCGTCTCCATCGGCGGGATGACCGGCCTGCGGCTGGCGGTGCGCGACCCGCAGCGGGTGCTCACCCTGGCGGTGCTGTGCAGCTCGGCGCACACCGGCAACCCGGACAGCTGGGCCGACCGGGCGCGCACCGTGCGCGCCGAGGGCACCGGGGCGATCGCCGAGCCGGTGGTCAGCCGGTGGCTCACCCCGCCGTACGCCGCCGCCCACCCCGAGCTGGTCGCCCGGCTGCAGGCGATGGTCACGGCTGCCGACGACGAGGGCTACGCCGGCTGCTGCGCCGCGATCGCGGCGATGGACCAGCGCCCCGACCTGCACCGGATCACCGCGCCGACGCTGGTGGTCTCCGGAGCCGACGACCAGGCGGTGCCGCCGGAGCACCAGCAGCTGATCGCCGACGGCGTCCCCGGCGCCCGGCTGCTCAGCCTCAGCCCGGCCGCGCACCTGGCCAACCTGGAACGGCCCGAGCAGGTCAGCCGGGCCCTCATCGAACACGCCACCGGAGGCACGCCGTGACCGAACCGACCGGACCGCTGGAGACCGACGAGCAGCGGCGGGCCGCCGGCATGCGGGTCCGCCGGGAGGTGCTCGGCGACGCCCACGTCGACCGGGCGGTCGCGGCGGTGACCCCGTTCACCGCCGACTTCCAGGACTTCATCACCCGCGTCGCCTGGGGCGACCTGTGGCAGCGACCGGGTCTGGAGCGCCGCGAGCGCAGCATGCTGACCCTGGCGATCACCGCGGCGCTGCGGCACTGGGACGAGTTCGCGCTGCACGTCAAGGCCGCGGTGCACAACGGGCTGACCGACGAGGAGATCGCCGAGGTGTGCCTGCACACCGCGGTCTACGCCGGGGTGCCGGCGGCCAACCACGCGCTGGCCGTCGCCAAGCCGATCCTGGCCGAGCTCCGCGCCCAGGGCTGAAGCACCTCGGGAGGGGCCCGGGCGGCCGTCAGCCCGCGGGGACCGTGACCGGCACGGTCGCGCGGCCGTCGCCGAGGTCGACGGTGGCGCCGTCGGGGAAGGTCGCGGAGCCCGCGACGACGACGGTCCCCTCGGTGAAGTCGGCGGGCACGTCGAACGCGGTGATGACCCGGGTCGGGGAGTCGTCCAGGTCCAGTGCCGGGAGCGTCGTCCCGTCCGGCAGGCGCAGCGACAGCAGCCCCGGTGGCACCGCACCGGGCGCGGAGTCCGGCAGGGCCATGGTGACGTCGAGCAGCAGCAGCGCGCGGCTCGGGTCGGCCGGTCGCTCGTCGCGGACGAACCACTCGAGCCGGCCGCCGCGCACCGCGATCGTGACCGGCAGGGACGCCGAGACCCGGCCGGGTGCGCTCAGCGTCGCCGGCAGCTGCCGGGAGGCGTCCACGTCGGCCTCCCGGGAGGTGCGGGCCAGCACCTGCAGGTTGTCCGGGCCGGGTGCGCCGGTGAGCAGCGACAGTCGCTGCTCGACCCCGGCGTCGGTGACCACCAGGTCGGCGACGGGGGTGTCGGCGGGCACCGACAGCAGCGCCTCGACCGTGGTGCCCGGTGCGGTCAGCGCCGGGGGGACGGGAACCGGCTGCCGGTCGCCGACCTGGTAGGTGATCGAGGGCGGGGTGGGGGAGCGGCCCTCGCCCTGCTCGACCACGTACCGCACGGCGAGGAACTGCTCGCCGTCGGCCGGCCGCAGGGCGGCGTCCCCGGTGCCCACCCGGTCGGGCTGCGCCAGCCCGGTGACGGTGACCGCCGCGGCCGGGCCGGAGAGCCGGGCCGGGCCCGCCGGCTCGCGGTAGGTGACGTCGGGGAACGGCCCCACCGTGGTGTGGCCGGGCGCCGCCTGGGGCACGGCCGGCGCAGTCAGGCCGCCGGTGCCCCGCGGGGGCTCCCCGCCATCGGGCCGGCGGAGCAGCTCGCGACCGGTCAGCGGCTGCGGGTCGGGGTCGGCGGGCAGCGCGGCCACCGACAGCCGCACGTCGCCCCCGGTCGGGGTGCCGGACAACGGGAACCGGAGCCAGCTGGCGGCGTCCTGACCGTCGACGAAGAGCGCCGGGCCGCAGAGCAGGTCCGGGCGGACCTCGGAGCCGGCGGCGTCGGTCAGCTGGAACCAGCAGCGGCTGTCCTCGCTGCGGACCCCCTGCCGCGCCGCCACGTGGTCGGTGAAGACGCGGTCGGCCTCGGCGAGGACCGCCCCGGGATCGGTGACGTAGCGGCCGCCGTAGGTGAGCGGGTCCTCGCGCAGCAGCGCGAACAGGCCGGCGCCGGCCAGCAGCACGACCAGCAGGGCAGCGCTGAGGATCGACCCGACCGGCCGGGGACGGCGGCGTCCGGTCACCGGCGGCTCGGGGGCGGCCGGGTCGGGCGTGGGGGCACCGGGGCGCTCCTCGCCGTCTCCGCCCACTCGCCCTCCGGCCTCTCGGTGTCCCACGGCGGCCCCGGGGAGCGGCCGACCGGGAACGCTAACCGACCGGGTGGGGCGACCGCACGCACCGCCACCGGAACGGGGAACGGGTCGGGTGGCCGTCGGTCACCCGGACGGAGGAGCGACGCCTTGCCTCTCGGTTCGGGGGCGGCTACACCGGGTAGGGACGATCCGCTGACACACCCCCACCCGTCGAGGAGCACCGCACCTGCCGCGTCGGAGTGCCCGACCGCAGGAGGCGTACGACCGCGTGACCGCAGTGCCCGAGGAGACGGCCCGCCCGCTGCGGGTGGCGACCGTGCCGTACGCCGGCGCCTACCTGGACGCCGTGCTGCCGGACACCACCGTCCGGGTGGGCCCGGCCACCACACCCAGCCCGTGGTTGGACGTCCGTCACCTCACTGCGCACGCCCGCGAGGTCGACGTCCTGCACCTGCACGGCGGGTACGACCACCTGACCGTGGCCGAGATGGAGGCCTGGACGGCGGCGGTCCGGCGCACCGGTGTGCCGCTGGTCGTCACCGTGCACCACCTGGACGCCCTCGAGGGAGCCGACACCGGGACCCACCCCGAGGCCGCCCGCGCCCGGCACCGCGCGCACCTGCGGGCGCTGCTCGGCACCGCCGAGGTCGTGCTCACCCTGACCCGCGGCGCCGCCGACGAGATCGCCGACCGCTTCGGCCGGACGGCGATCGTCGTCGCCCACCCCTCCCTGGCAGGCCCCACCCCGGACGTCGGGCGGGAGACGCGGCTGGTCGGGCTGCACCTGGGGCGGCTGCGCGCCGACGTGCCCGAGGCCGAGGAGCTGGTCCGGGCCGCGCTGTCCGGCGCGGTGTCCGGTGGCGGCCGGCTGCGGGTCGACGTGCACCCCGACGTCGACCTCGCCGCGCGGCTGCCCGGGCTGCTGGCGCTCGCCGACGCCGGAGAGCTGGAACTGGCCCGCAGCTGGCCCGACGACCCGGCCGCCTGGGTCCGCCACCTGCAGGAGCTGCACGTGTCGGTGCTGCCCCGCCGTACGGGCACCCATTCGGGCTGGGTGGAGCTGTGCCGCGACGCCGGCACCCGGGTCGTCGTGCCCGGTGGTGGCCAGCACGCCCAGCAGTGGTCCGACGTCGTCGTGTACGGCAACGACCCGCGCCGGGGCCTGGACGCCGCGTCGCTCAACTCGGCCGTGGTGGCGGCGCTCACCCGGCCGGCGCCGGCCCGGGTGGACCGGGCCTGGCGGGCCGAGCAGCGCGTCGCCGTGCAGCGGGTGCACGCCCAGGTGTACGAGCAGGTCGCCGCCGACGTCGCGGTGGGCTGAGGCGGCGGGTCAGTCGGCCTGGGTGGCGTGCGGCAACCGCACGGTGAACGCGGTGTGCCCCGGGGTGCTGGCCAGCTCCACGCTGCCGCCGTGCGCGGCGACGACGGCGTGCACGATCGCCAGCCCCAGCCCGGTGCTCCCGGCCGAGCGGGACCGGGAGGCGTCGCCGCGGGCGAACCGCTCGAAGACGTGTGCCTGGAGTCCGGCGGGCACCCCCGGGCCGTCGTCGAGGACCTGCAGCACCGACTCGCCGCCCATCACCCGCAGTCGAGTGGTGACGGTCGTTCCGTCGGGGGTGTGCGTGCGGGCATTGCCCAGCAGGTTGACCAGCACCTGGTGCAGCCGGGCGGCGTCGCCGCTCACCAGCACCGGGGTGTCGGGCAGGTCGAGCTGCCAGCGGTGGTCGCGCCCGGCGACGTGGGCGTCGCTGACCGCGTCCACGACCAGGGCGGTGAGGTCGACCTCCTCGGAAGCGAGCTCCCGGCCGGCGTCGAGCCGGGCCAGCAGCAGCAGCTCCTCGACCAGGGCCGACATGCGCAGCGCTTCGGATTCCACCCGCCGCATCGCGTGGCCGACGTCCCCGGCGACCTCGGTGTGCTGCCGTCGGACCAGCTCGGCGTAGCCGCGGATGGAGGCCAGTGGGGTGCGCAGCTCGTGGCTGGCGTCGGCGACGAACTGGCGCACCCGGGTCTCGGACTCCTGGCGGGCGGCCAGCGAGCCCTCGACGTGGTCGAGCATCCGGTTCAGCGCCGCGCCGACCTGGCCGACCTCGGTGGCCGGGTCGGTGTCCTGCGGGGCCACCCGCTCGGCCAGCTGCACCTCGCCGCTGGCCAGCGGCAGCTCGGAGACCCGGGTCGCGGTGGCCGCCACCCGGTCCAGCGGCGCCAGGGTGCGGCGGATGACCAGCACGGCGGTGCCCGCGGCGGCGAGCAGGGCGGCCAGCCCGGCCAGCAGCTCGACGGTGACCAGGTTCCGGACGGCGTCGGAGGCGCCGCTCAGCGGCAGGCCGTTGACCAGCACCTCGCCGTCCGGGGCGGTGACGGCCACCAGCCGGTAGTCGTCGAGGTCGCCACCGAGGTCACGGGTGACCGGCCCGCCGTCGACGGGGAGGTCCGCCAGTACGTCGTCCTGGGCGTCGGTCAACGGCTGCGGAGCGCCGCTCCGGCCCACCACCCCGGAGCCGGTGACGGCCCCGTCGGTCAACTCGGCGACCAGGGTGCCCTCGCCCTGGCCGCGGGCGTCCAGGCCCTCCGGCCCGCGCCGGCCGTCGTCGTCGGGTCCCCGCCCACGGTCGGGGTCCAGTGAGCGTTCGATGACCGCCGCCAACCGTGCGTCGACCTGACCGACCAGCTCCGAGCGCAGCGCGGTCACCGAGACGACGCCGACCAGGGTCAGCACCAGCACGAGCGGGACGACGAAGGCGATCAGCAGCCGGGTGCGCAGCGAGCGGCGGGACCGGGGAGGACTGCCGGTCACCGGGAGGGGACAGACGTCATGCGGCGGGCTTGATCACGTACCCGGCGCCCCGGAGGGTGTGGATCATCGGCGGGCGACCCGCGTCGATCTTGCGCCGCAGGTAGGAGATGTAGAGCTCGACGATGTTGCCCTGGCCGCCGAAGTCGTACTGCCAGACCCGGTCGAGGATCTGCGCCTTGGACAGCACCCGCTTGGGGTTGCGCATCAGGTAGCGCAGCAGCTCGAACTCGGTGGCGGTCAGCCGGACGTCCTCCCCGGCCCGGGTCACCTCGTGGCTCTCCTCGTCCAGGGTCAGGTCGCCGACGACCAGCAGGCCGTCGTCGGCCACGACCCGGCTGGTGCGGCGCAGCAGGCCGCGCAGCCGGGCGGCGACCTCCTCCAGGCTGAAGGGCTTGGTGACGTAGTCGTCGCCGCCGGCGGTGAGCCCGGCGATCCGGTCCTCCAGCGCGTCCTTGGCGGTCAGGAAGACCACCGGGACCAGGGGGGTGTCCGCGCGCAGCCGGCGCAGCACCTCCAGACCGTCCATGTCGGGGAGCATGACGTCCAGGACGACGGCGTCCGGGCGGAACTCGCGGGCTTCGCGGACCGCAGCGGTGCCGTCGGGGGCGGTGCGGACGTCCCAGCCCTCGTAGCGCAGCGCCATGGACAGCAGTTCACAGATCGAGGGCTCGTCGTCGACGACCAGCACCCGCAGGGCGCTACCGTCCGGCCGGGTGAGCTGGGCGCGGGAGCTGGACGCGGGGGAGGTGGTCGTCATGAGACGACTGTGCGTCCTGGACCTGAGAGCTCCCTGTGCGCTGGGCAGGAACTCGCTGGGCGTCTGCCCAGCGGCGAGGAGCGCGGCTGGGCAGACGGGGATGAGGTGAGGTGGGCAGGGGCGGGGTCGAACCGCCGACCTCTCACTTTTCAGGCGAGCGCTCGTACCAACTGAGCTACCTGCCCCTCCCGGTGTGCTGGACACCGGGTGGCGACCCTGACGGGACTCGAACCCGCGACCTCCGCCGTGACAGGGCGGCGCGCTAACCAACTGCGCTACAGGGCCTTGCTGTGGTGCATGGAGCGTTGTGGTGCATGGTGCGTGCCCCCAACGGGGTTCGAACCCGTGCTACCGCCTTGAAAGGGCGGCGTCCTGGACCGCTAGACGATGGGGGCTCGTGGTCGCTGGAGGCAGGGAGAACCATACATGGCCCGGGGCGAGTCCTCGCACCGGGGGGCACCGGTGCGCGTGGCGCCCGTACCGGAGGCGCCCGCCGTGCCAGCATCCACCCCGTGCCGATCCGCCATTCCGCTCGGGTGACCCGCTCTGCCGGGCTCGCCGTCGCCCTCCTGCTGGCGGCCGGCTGTGCCGCGCAGCCCGGCACCGACAGCGCGGCGTCGACCGACGAGGCGACGTCCAGCGCTGCACCGGAGCCCGAGGAGACGCCCGAGGAGGCGCCCGAGGCGACCACCGCGGCAGGGTCGGAGAGCCCGGCGCCGGAGTTCCCGGCGGACACCTCCGTCGACACGGCCGAGCCGGTCGACCCGGAGGGCCTCACGGTGACGGACGTCCGGGCCGCCCCGCACGAGGGGTTCGAGCGGGTGGTGTTCGAGCTCGCCGGCAGCGGCACCCCCGGGTGGCGGGTCGAGTACGTCGATGCGCCGTCGTCCCAGGGGTCCGGGGACGCCGTCGACGTCCCGGGGTCGGCGTTCCTCCAGGTGACCCTGCAGGGCACGAGCTACCCGTACGAGACCGGCGCCGAGGAGGTCGCCCGGGGACCGGTGTCGGTCTCCGGCACCGACACCGTGCAAGGCGTCGTCTACGACGCCACCTTCGAGGGCACCTCGGTCGCCTGGATCGGCACCAGCGCCCAGGTCCCGTTCCGGGTGTCCGCGCTGTCCGACCCCACCCGGCTGGTGGTCGAGGTCGCCGACGCCGGCTGAGTCCGGGGAGGCGGCTCAGCCCAGGGAGGCGCTGAGCTCCACCGAACCGGATTCCACCGTCGTGCAGGTCAGCGACAGCGGCCCGGCGGAGACGCTCTCGCCCTCGGCGCAGGTGACGCTGGTGCTGCCGACGGTGACGGTCGCCCGGCCGTCCTCCGTGCCGCCGTAGGAGAGCTCGGTGCCCAGGATCGTCGCCTCGGCGCCGTCGCCGCTGAGCGTCGCGCTGCACTCGTTGCCCGAGCACTCGACGCTGTACGAGCTGCAGGCCGTGAGCGGGGCGATCAGCAGCATCCCGGCGGCCGCGCCGGCCGCCAGGCGGGCGGATCGGTCCATGATCGACATGCGGGCAGCCTAGGGGCGGCACGCCGAGGCCCCGGTCAGCCGGAGCGGCGAGCCGCGGTGCTCGGTCGCGGGGAGGTCGGTCGCGGGGAGGTCGGTCGCGGGGAGCTCAGTCGCGGGGAGCGGGGGAGAACACCCAGCTGCGCAGGGCGACGAACCGGATCAGGCCGATCGCGCCGGTGACCGCGGCGATCAGGCAGAGCTGGGCGATGGTGCCCACGTCGCCGGTCAGGGTGTGCAGGCCGGCCAGCGCGAGCGAGGTGGCGACCAGCCCGATGCCGGCCAGGCCGCCGCCCTCCCACTGGGCGGTGAACCAGGAGACCCGGCCGCCGGCGTGGAAGGTGAGCCGCCGGTGCATCTCGTTGGCCAGCAGGGTGGAGGCGATCGCGCCGGCGAGGTTGGCGGGCTGGGCGCCGAGGCCCTGCAGGCCGATGAACACCAGGGCGTAGAGCGCGCTGGAGACCCCGCCGACGACGACGAAGCGGGCGAACTGTGCGCCGGCGTCGTCCTGCTGCAGCCGCTCGCGCACCGCGCCTGACCGCTCACGCACCCACGTCGGCGCGACCGCGACGTCGCACCCACCCACGCGCACGCCGCCGACGGAGGTGCGGCGGAGCAGGGACGGGCAGGTCACGGGTCCTCCTCAGGACGTGAGCACGGGTCCATGCTCGGTCAGCAGGGTCATCCTGCGGCAGCAACCAGTGGGCTGCATGTGCATTCCCGGTGCGTTCCCGCAACACTCCGTGACGTCGCTCACGCAGAGTGTCGGTACGCGCGTCGGCGTCCTGCTCGCGGTGGTGAGCCGGTCAACGGCGGGTTCCGGTCGGCTGCGCCGGGTATGGGCCGGTGCATGAGCCTGTTCGGTGTGCTGGACCGCCTGTCCGAGGTGTCGTCGTTCGACGCGAAGCTGGAGTCCGCCCGGACGGCGGTGAACAAGGTGCTGCAGCCACAGGCGTTCCGCGACCTGCTGCACGGCACCTGGCTGGGCCATCCGCTGCACCCGATCCTGGCGATGGTGCCGGTGGGCACCTGGCTGTCGGCCGGGATCCTGGACCTCATGCCCCCGGCCCGGCCGGCCGCCACCGCGCTGATCGGCACCGGGGTGGCGGCCAGCCTGCCCGCGGCGATGGCCGGCGCGGCCGACTGGTCCGAGCAGGACGACGCCGTCCGGCGGCTGGGGGCCATCCACGCCGCCGCCAACGTCGCCGCTCTGGGGCTGTACGTCGGCTCGCTGGTCGCCCGCGGCAAGGGCAACGGCACGCTCGGGCGGGTGCTGGCCTACAGCGGCCTCGGCCTGGCCAGCGGCTCGGCGGCCATCGGCGGCCACATGTCCTACGCGCAGTCCTCGGGTGCGAACCACGCCGTCACCGACGCCCGGCAGCTGACCACCGACTGGATCGACCTCGGCCCGCTCGACGACCTGCCGGAGGGGCGGCCCGCGCTGCGCACGGGCGAGGGCCGGGGCACGCCCGTGGCGCTGGCCGTGGTGCGCCGGGGCGCCCGGGTGGACGCCTTCATCAACTCCTGCGCGCACGTGGGCGGGCCGCTGGCCGAGGGCACCGTGGAGCAGGTGCGCGGGTCGGACTGCATCGTGTGCCCGTGGCACGGCTCGGCCTTCGACCTGGAGAGCGGCGAGCCGCGCCGGGGCCCGACGGCGTCGGCGCAGGAGCGGCTCGAGGTCAAGTACGAGGCCGGCCGGGTGCTCGGCAAGCTGCCCAACCGGCACGTCTCGAAGTGACCGCCGGCGGCTGAGGCCGCTCCGGGTTGGGCAACGTGCGGTCGGTGCCCGGCCGGGTCTCCACGGGGTGACCGGGGTTGGCCGGCAGGGAGGGCGGGCATCGGAGTCAGGTGTTCCTCTTCTTCAACAACCGTCTCGGTTGCATGGGTTCCCTGCTGATCAGCCTCGTGCTCACCGGACTGCTCGTCCTGCTGTTCACCCTGCTCTGACCGGCCCCGGCCGACGTTCTGGGAGACTCGCCCCGCCGGGCCTCTAGCTCAACTGGCAGAGCAGCGGACTTTTAATCCGCGGGTTGTGGGTTCGATCCCCACGGGGCCCACTCGTGCTGGCCTGCGCGTTCGCGCCCTGGGCGACGCTCTCCGGCCGTGCTCGCTCGGTTCAGGTGCTGGCCACCTCGTCGGGTGGTCCCAGCGACCGTTCAACGGCCATGCTGGCGTCGTGGACACCCGCAAGCGTCTTCCGCTGGTCGTCGGCGGGCTGGTCCTGCTGCCCGCCCTGGTCGTGGCCCTGCTGCCCGGTGGCGGTGCGGCTGCTGCGGAGCAGGGCGCTGCGGCCGGGCTCCCGGACCGGATGGCCGGGTACTCCTACCTGACCGGGGACGTGTCCTCCGCTCCCCCCGGGCGTGCGGTGGCCCTCTTCCAGCACGGGTGGGGAGTGGAGTTCATGGACTTCCCGCAGGCGGTCGCGGTCGGTGCCGACGACGACGTCTACCGGCGGGTCGACCTCGCCGAGGACCGGGCCGGCCCGGAGAGCCAGGGCGACCCGGCGCCGATGCTGCTGTCCCCGGAGGGCACCCGGGTCGTCGTGGGCGACCACGACAGCGACCGACTCGACCTGGCGGTGCAGGACCTGGCGACCGGCGAGGTCACCTCGTACCCCCTGCCAGAGGGGAGCAGCGCCGTCCCCGTGGCCTGGTCGCCGGACGGACGGCTGGTCGCCTACCTGACCGGCGACGCGGCCACGAACCCGTACAGCGGGACGCCGGTCGAGGGGGACATCAGCGTGCTCGACGTGTCGAGCGGCGAGGTCCGTGCCCTGGCGGGGGCCACGCAGGCGTCGGCGGCAGCGTTCTCGCCGGACGGCAGCGAGCTCGCAGTGCAGCACTCCGCCGCCGTGGGCGGGACCCTGGCGGTCGTCGACCTCGAGGGCGGGGGGCGGCGCGGTCTCGCCCTGCCCGCCGGGCACCAGCTCGGCGGCGCGGAGGCGTGGTCCCCGGACGGCGCACTGCTGGCCACCTCCCGCGCGCCGTTCCCGTGCCTGGACGTGACCGACGAGGCCGAGTGGGCGGCGTGTCAGGAGCAGTGGGGCGCGATCCCCGACGTCATCGACTTCGTCGCCGCGACCGGCGAGCCCACGGAGGTCCCTCGCCCGGTGGACGGGGTGGTCGCGGAGGCGGGCAGGGTGCTGGGCTGGGCCTCGGCGCGGGAGGTGGTCGTCCTCGCCGGGCGCGACCGGGTGGAGGGCAGCGACCCGGACGAGTACTGGGTGACCCGGGTGTCCCTCGACGACGGTGCCACCGAGCGGCTGAGCGCCGTCCCCACCGGCGGCGGCAACTACGGGGTCGGGCGCTTCCAGCTGGCCGCAGGGCTCGTGCCCGAGCTGGACGTGCGGGCCGCCGAGGAGCCCGACCGGGGACGGTGGCCGGTGACGCTGCGGGTGACCACGGCGCTGCTCGCTGCCGCAGCCGCGGGTCTCCTGGCGTCCATGCTGGTGCGGCGGGCGCGCCGCCGCTGACCCTGCTCCAGGACCGCGAAAGTGACTGGCACGTGCCGTGCAGAAGCGTCATCGACCGTTCCGCGGTCGTGCGCGAGAAACGACACGGAAGGGGCCGGGGAATGGCGGGCGCAACATGCCCGATTCCTCGCGCGATCAGGGTGACCGTGCCCGAGAACGGGAAAAGTCCAGCTCAGCGCCGCGCACATGTCGACAAGACGGCTGCTGGGAGGCCGGTCATCGACCGTTCGGGTGCCCCGCACAACGATTCGGTGACGGGACCGTGATGACGGTGTGAAAGCGCGTCGTCCGGGGCGTCGGGAGCCCTAGCTTTTGGCATGTCCGCGGCGCTTCCCCAGCCGCGACGGACTGCACCGAGGAGCCCTTGTGACCACCCTGCTCGACCTGGCACCCCGCCCGTCGTCCCGTTCCGTGATCCCCGCGGAGGAGGAGCTGGACCTGGCCGCCCTGCTCCAGCTCTTCGAGGCCGGCGTGGACGGCGGGGACGCCGAGGAGGACGGCGTGGACGGGACGACGCCGGTGCACACCTCCCTGTGGTCGTCGGCTGTCGCACTCCTCCGGTGGGCCCAGGGCTCCTCGCGTCGGGCCGCGAGCTGGGGCGCCGTCTCCGGTGGGTGGCAGTGATGCTGATCTGGCCGGTGGTCGCAGTGGTCGGTTTCGTGGTGCTGGCCGCGCTCGTCGTGGCCCTCGCGCAGCGCTCGACCGCGCAGTACGAGTTCGAGCGGAACCAGGTGCAGGGCCAGCGTCAGCAGGCGTCGGCCGAGGCGGCGGTCCCGGTGGCGGTGGGCGTGGTGGCGGTCGCCGGCGGTGCGGCAGCCCAGGCCCAGATCGCTGAGCCGGCCAACGCAGTGGCGCGGCAGCCGGCCCCGGCCAGCGGCATGGCGGCACACCCGGCGGGCCGGCAGGGCGGCGCGCAGGGCACACCGCCGGCCTGGTGGCTGGTCGAGGAGCAGGAGGACGGCGCCCGCGAACAGGTGCTGGCGGGCCCGTTCGCCGACCCGATCGAGGCCGACTGGCTGGCGATGTCGGCACCGGCGGGTGCTGGCCGGGCCGTCTACGGTGTGCTGCGCTCCGACGGCCGGCTGATCCGCCGGCAGCTGCCGGCCGAGCGGGAGTGGCTCAGCGACCTCGGGGACCAGCTCGACCGGCTGCCCGAGGAGTGGGACGGGCCGCTGGCGGACGAGGACGAGCTCGTCTCGCTGGGGGTCGAGGTGACCGCGGCGCTGGTCGAGGCGGGGCTGCAGCTGCACGACTGCGCGGGGGAGGGCCCGGCCGGCGGCGTGTGCCTCACGCCCGAGCCCGGGCACCCGGGTGTGCTGGTCAGCTGGCACCAGCACGACCGGATGAGCCGAGACCACGTCCGCGGCGTCGCGGCGCAGGAGGCAGTGCAGCACACGATGAACGCCGCGATCGCCGAGTGCCTGCTGCAGCTGGGCTTCGACGTCCAGCCGTTCGGTGCAGCCGGGTGCTTCCTCGTGGCGGTCGACCCGCACTGAGCGGACGGTGGCCCGGGGCGACCACGCCCCGGGCCACTGTCACCATCCCGCCGCACGGCTGCGGCGGTCCACCCGGCCATGAAGGAACAGCGTGGGTCTCACCGTCACCACCGGCATCGCGGCGAGGAACGCCTCCCGAGTGCTGGCGACGAACGACCAGGCGCTGCGCACGTCGCTGGAGCGGCTCTCCTCGGGCTTCCGGGTCAACCGGGCCGCCGACGACGCCGCCGGGCTGACCCTCTCCGAGGGCCTGCGTTCCCGGATCGGGGGGACGACCCAGGCACTCCGCAACGCCCGGGACGGCATCAGCGTCCTGCAGACGGCGGAGGGCGCGCTGCACGAGAGCGCCGCGATCCTGCAGCGCATGCGCGACCTCGCCGTCCGGGCGGCCAACGACGGGGCGGTGGACGTCGCCGGCAGGTCGGCCGTCCAGGCCGAGCTGAGCCAGCTCCGGGACGAGCTGGACCGGATCGCCGTCACCACCACCTCGCACGGCAACACCCTGCTGGACGGCACCTGGGACCGGGTCTTCCAGGTGGGCGCCCAGGTCGGCGAGACGATCGGGCTGCGCCTGGGCACCGGCACGAACGCCGTCGCACTCGGGCTCGCGGACGTCGACGTCACCCGGGGCGAGCCGGTGGTGCGGACGACCGCGGCGGTGGGCCCGGACGGCACCGACAGTCCCAGCGGCGCCGCGCTGGTGTTCGAGGGCGTGACCCTGGTGGCCGGCGGCGTCGCCGCGCTCGCCGGCACCATCTCGCTCGATGGCCTGACCCTCGACCTGGGAGCGGTGAGCCATCCCGATCCCGAGGGCGACGGCGTGACCGACGCCGAGGCCGTGGCCAACCTGAACGCGGCCGCGCGGGCCGCCGGCTTCAGCTGGCCGCACGACCCGTTCCTGGACGACGGCGACGACCTGCTCGTCCGCGGCCCGCTGCCCGCCGACGACGCGACGGCGGCGGACCTGGCCGCGGCCACCCCGGTGTACACGCCGCTGACCGGCGCGCCGCCGGTCACCGTGTGGACGGTCCCCGCCCTGCCCCCGGACAGCCCGGCGGCCGGTTCGCTCGCCTTCCTCGATGCCGCCGCGGGCGGCCACGTCCCGCGGCTCACCGGCACGGTCTCCGTCGGCGGGCGGACCCTCGACCTGGGACGGGTGTCCCTCGTCGACACCACCGGCGACCAGGTCGTCTCGCTCGCGGAG
Source organism: Modestobacter sp. VKM Ac-2977 (assembly GCF_026968045.1). Classification (GTDB taxonomy): domain Bacteria; phylum Actinomycetota; class Actinomycetes; order Mycobacteriales; family Geodermatophilaceae; genus Modestobacter. The sequence continues at coordinate 666,478 of NZ_JAPVBQ010000003.1, forward strand.
GCGCTGGAGCAGCTGGGCGCCGCGGCCCAGGCGGCCGGCCTCACCAGCGGGGACGGCGCCTTCACGGCCGTCGGCGACGACCTCGTGTTCCGCGGCCCCGTGCCCGCCGACGACGCGACCGCGGACGAGGTGCTGGCGGCCGGCCCGGTGTACCGCCCCGTCGTCGGCGCCCCGGCCGCGATCCGCGCCATCGACCAGGCGATCGGGCTGGTCTCCGCGCAGCGGGCGGAGCTGGGGGCCGTGCAGAACCGGCTCGAGCACACGATCAGCAGCCTGGGGGTGGCCCTGGAGAACGCCACGGCCGCGGAGTCGCGGATCCGGGACACCGACATGGCCCAGGAGATGACCCTCTTCACTCGCGGTCAGGTGCTGACCCAGGCCGGCACCGCCATGCTCGCCCAGGCGAACCAGTCGGCGCAGCGTGTCCTGTCGCTGCTGCAGGTCTGACCGGGCGTCAGTCCGCGTCGGCCCAGGACTCGACGACCGAGACGTCGAGCGGGAAGTCGACCGGGAACGAGCCGAACAGCAGCCGGCCGGCCTCCGCCGCTGCCCGGTGCACTGCCGCGGTCACCTCGTCGGCGAGGTCGGCGGGGGTGTGCACCACGACCTCGTCGTGCAGGAAGAACACCAGGTGCGGGCGGTCGGCGAGCTCCCCGGCGTCCCCGAGCTGCCAGAGCCGGTTGCGCAGGTCGGCCAGCCAGCACAGCGCCCACTCCGCCCCCGTGCCCTGGACGACGAAGTTGCGGGTGAACCGGCCCCACGCGCGGCGGTCGCGGGCCCGGTCCTCCGGAGCCACATCGTCATCTGACGGTTCCAGGGCGCGCTCGGCCCAGGCGCCGGTCGGCGGGGGAGAGCCGCGACCGAGCAGCGTGTGCACGACCTCGCCCCGCTCGCCGGCCCGGGCGGCCTCCTCGACCAGGCCGATCGCCCGCGGGTAACGGCGGGCCAGCCGGGGGAGCATCCGCCCGCTCTCGCCCCGGGTGCCGCCGTACATCGCGCCGAGCATGCCCAGCTTCGCGTCGCTGCGGCTCGGCACGGCGCCGCTGTCGACCATCGCCTGGTACAGGTCCGCCGCACGGGCGGCCTCGGCCATCGCCGTGTCGCCGCTCATCCCGGCGAGCACCCGTGGTTCCAGCTGGGAGACGTCGGCGACGACGAACCGCCAGCCGGCGTCGGCGACGGCCGCCGGCCGGATCTGCACCGGCACCGACAGCGCGCCTCCGCCGGAGGACGCCCACCGGCCGGTCACGACCCCACCGGGCAGGTAGGTGGGGCGGAACCGGCCGTCGCGCACCCAGCTGTCCAGCCACGCCCAGCCGTACGCCGTGAGCAGCCGGGCCAGCTTCTTGTACTCCAGCAGCGGCGGGATGCCGGGGTGGTCCAGCTGCTCCAGCGTCCAGGACCGGGTGTCGGCCACCGGCAGCCCCGCGGTCTGCAGCGCCCGCAGCAGCTCGCCGGGGGAGTCCGGGTTCAGCTGCGGCGCCCCCAGGGCGGTGCGGATCTCCGGCACCAGCCGTTCCAGCTCCGCCGGCCGCTGCCCCCGCAGTGGTCGTGGGCCCATCAGCTCGGTCAGCAGCCGGTCGTGGACGTCGGCGCGCCAGGGCAGCCCGGCGTGCGTCAGCTCCGCGGCCACCAGCGCACCGGAGGACTCCGCGGCGAGCAGCAGCGCCAGCCGGCCGTGGTGCGGCGAGGCGGCCAGGGCCGCCTGCTGCCGGCCGTGCTCGGCGCCCGCGTCGAGCCGGGCGGCCAGGTCGTCGAGGGCGAAGAGGGCGTGGTCCTCGGCGGCGACCGGCGCGAGCGCGTCCCAGGCCGCGGCGTCGTCCCCGGTGAGGAACGCCTGGTCGACGAAGGGGGAGTGGCGCAGCAGTGCCCGGCTCAACCGCAGGTCGGAGCAGCGCTCGACCCGTACCCCGGCCGCGAGCAGCCCCGGGTACCAGCGGGTGGTGTCGTCCCAGACCCAGCGGGTGCGTGCGCGCTGTCGGACGAAACCAGGCAGCTCCTCCTCCACGAGCCGCACCGGCGCACCGGCGCCGGCGAGCGGGTGCGCCTCCACCTGACCGGGCGCCGGGCGGACCAGCAGCACCCGCTCCGGGACGCCGCCGTCCTGCACCGGACTGCCCGAGGTCACCGCGGCAGTGTCCTGGACGGGTACGACGCGACCGCTCAGCTGCCGTGCTGGCAGGCCGGGCAGAGCCCGGTGTCGTCCGGCACGTCCTCCACCGGCACCACCTGGACGTACGCGCCGCACAGTGCCGGCACGTCCTCGTGCGACTCCAGCGCCGGACGTCCGACGGTCGCGTCGACCGCGTGCAGCGGCCCGGCCAGCTTCTCGCCCACCGGGTCCTCTGCCGTGCGCCGGGCCCGCCCGATCACGTTCGCCATGTCCTCCACTCTCCCTCACCTCCGACGGGCGGGCTCGCCCGGCGCATGGGACGGACCGGTCCCGGGCAGGGACCGGGAGCGTCCCAGTCCCGGACGCCGCACCGCCGCACCGCCGCACGCCAGGAGAACCGGATGTCCCGATCGATCGCCGACCAGACCGTCGAGGAGCTCGGCGGGCCGGGTAGCGTGTTCTCCCGCCAGCGGGACGACCACGCGCAGCTGGACCGGCTGCTGCACGAGCTCGACGGCGCCACCGGCACCGACCAGGAGCGGGTGCTGCGCCGGATAGACCGGCTGGTGTTCAGCCACGCCTTCGCCGAGGAGACCGTGCTCTGGCCGGTGATCCGGCGGGTGCTGCCCGATGGCGACGCGCTGACCCGCCAGGTAGAGGAGGAGCACCAGGAGGTCAACGAGCTGGTCAGCGAGCTGGAGACCCTCCCGCGCGACGACCCGCGCCGGGCCGCGGCGCTCTCCCGCCTCGTGGAGGTGCTGCGCGAGGACGTCCGGGACGAGGAGGACGTGCTGTTCCCCCGCCTGCAGGAGGCCCTGGACGCCGACGCGCTGCGCCGGCTGGGCCGCCAGTGGCAGCTGGCCCGGCTCGTCTCACCGACCCGGCCGCACCCGACGGTGTCCCGTCGTCCGCCGGGCAACGCCCTGTCCGGGCTGCCGCTGACCGTGCTCGACCGCACCCGCGACCTGGTCGACGCGGGCGTGCAGCACGCCCCGACCCGGATCGCCCCCGCCGGCCAGGCGCTCAGCCGCGGGCTGGCCACGGTCGCCGGCTGGGTGGAGCGGGTGCCGCCGGCCCGCCGCGGCGACGACGGGCAGTCGACCAGCCGATGAGAGACGTCGCCGGCCACGTGGTCTGATCGCAGGGACACGGCCGGCACCGCCGCCGGCCGACGACGCGAGGGAGTCGCATGTCCGGCAGCTCAGGCGAGGTCCAGCTCGAGGTCACCGACGGCGTCGCCGTCGTCACGCTCAACGCCCCGGAACGCCGCAACGCGCTCACCCCCGCGATGGCGGCCGAGTTGATCGCGACCTTCGACGAGGTCGACGGCCGGGACGACGTGGGCGCGCTCGTGGTGCAGGCGGTCGGGAAGTCGTTCTGCGCCGGCGGGGACGTGCAGACCCTGACCGACGCCGGCCGCGACCCGGCGGCGCCCGAGGCCTACGCCGGGATGGGGGCCATCTACGACTCCTTCTACCGGCTCGGCCAGGTCCGGGTGCCGACGATCGCCGCCGTCCGCGGCTCGGCGGTGGGCGCCGGGATGAACATGCTGCTCGCCGCCGACCTGCGGATCGTCGCCCGGGACGCCCGGCTGATCTGCGGCTTCCTCAAGCGCGGCATCCACCCCGGCGGCGGGCACTTCGTGCTGCTCTCCCGGCTGATCGGGCGCGAGGCGGCTGCCGCGATGGCACTGTTCGGCGAGGAGCTCGACGGCGAGGCCGCGGTGCGGCTCGGGCTGGCCTGGGAGACCCACGACGACGACGCCGTCGAGGGCCGTGCCCGGGAGCTCGCCGCCCGGGTGGCCCGGGACCCGGCCCTGGCCCGGCTGGCGGTCGGCAACTTCCGCAAGGAGACCGGCCCGCCCGGGGTCAGCTGGGAGATCGCCACCCAGTTCGAGCGGCCCGCCCAGATGTGGTCGATGCGCCGGCCGACCGACTGAACACAACACGACGGCCCCCGGTCCAGCTGGACCGGGGGCCGTCGTGGGTGTGCAGGGGGTCGATCAGGTGGTCTGCTGACGCTTCGGCTCGTCCCGGGCGTCCAGCTGGATCTCCTTCTCCGCGCGCGGCACGCCGGCCTTCAGCTCCTTGCTCCGCTCCATCTCGGCGTCGAACTCGATGCCGAACAGCAGGGCGAGGTTGATCAGCCAGAACCAGATCAGGAAGATCACCACGCCGGCCAGCGCCCCGTAGGTGGCGTTGTAGCTGCCGAAGTTCGCCACGTAGAAGGCGAACAGCGCGGAGGCGACGACCGCCACCAGGATGGCCACGCCGGCACCGGGGCTGATGAACTTGAAGCCGCGGAGCTCGGCGTTCGGGGTGGCGTAGTAGAGGACGGCGATCATCAGTGCCAGCAGCACCAGGATGACCGGCCACTTCACCCAGGTCCACACGGTCAGCACCGTCTCGCCGAGGCCCAGGGCCTGACCGATGGCGTCGACGACCGGGCCGCTGAGCACCAGCATCGCCAGGATGAGTGCGGCGAACAGGATGCCGATCAGCGTGACCAGCAGCTGCAGCGGCTTGAGCTTCCAGATCTTGCGGCCCTCGCGGGTCTCGTAGACCACGTTGGCCGCCCGGGTGAAGGCGCCGACGTAGCCCGACGCCGTCCAGATGGCGCCCAGGAGACCGAGGACCAGGCCGAAGCCGGCTGCAGTGGGGCTGCCGGCGATCTGGTCGATGACCGGGTTCAGTGTGGTCGCCGCCTGCTCGGGCACGACCTCGGTGAGCGCGTCGGTGAGCTGCTGCGGGTCGGTCAGCAGGCCGATGATCGACGCCAGTGCGGTCAGCGCGGGGAAGAGGGCCAGCACGCCGTAGTAGGTCAGCGTGGCCGCCCAGTCGGTCAGCCCGTCCTCGCTGAACTCCTTGGCCGTGCGCTTCAGCGTCCCGCCGGCGCTCGCGTCGGTGTCTGCGCCGGTGGGCGCGAAGTCCGCCCGCTCGTGCGTGATGTTGTCGTCGCCGGGAGCGATGTCTCGCTCCCGGCTGTCCTGCGCAGTGTCACTGCGCGCCCCCTCACGGGGGTCGCGCGCACTGGCTCCGGCCATTCGTGGCCTCCGGGGGTGTGGCGCCGTCATTGTCGAGCGGTGGGTGCCCCGCCCCGGCCCCCGGCACTCCTCGTGCGGGAGAGAATCCGACACCGGGCGGTCCCGGGTGGTGCGAGGGTCGGGGCGACCCCGACGTGCCTGGTCGCCCGCCCAGGACGGGTGCGAGGAGCGTCACAACTCGTTTGGGTGAATTCCGGGTGACCAGGGGTTCGCCGCGCCCCGGGCCGGGCAGTGGACGCCGGACGGAAGTCGCCGGGCGCGTCCCGGCGAGCCCCGAAGAGAAGCATGGAGAGCGACAGATGGTGTTCTGGCCGGCGCTGACCCTGATCGGGTTCCTGGTCCTGACGGCCCTGGTCATCGCGATGGGCACGCAGTCCACCGCGCGGTACGAGGCGGAGAAGCGCGCAACATCAGGTCCGCGCGCGCGGCACACGGCGGCGGACAACCGCTCGACGGTCCCCGCGAACGCCGTCTCCTGACCTCCCCGGCGCCCACCGGCGCCGCTGCACTGCCCCACGACGGCGGTCCTCCTCCGGAGGGCCGCCGTCGCCGCGTTCAGAACCAGTCGCTGCGCATCTCCAGCACCGTGGTGTCCAGCGAGGCCAGCAGGGCCAGCTGCGGGCCCACCTTGGGCAGCTCCCAGTGCTGGAAGTAGCGCGCGGCCTGGCGCTTGCCGGTGTAGAAGTCGCCGTCGCGGCCCTCGGTGGCCAGTGCCTGCTCCAGCCACAGCCAGCCGACGACGACGTGGCCGGCCGCCTCCAGGTAGACGCTGGCGTTGGCCAGCGCCACCTGCGGGTCGCCCTGGCCCCACAGGGTCGCGGTGACCGCCCCGAGCTGCTGCACCAGGCCGTCGAGCTGCTCGCCCAGGTCGGCCCACTGCGTGCCGGCCGCCCGGGCGGTGGTCGCCGCGATCGTCTCGCCCAGCAGGCTCAGGCCCGCCCCGCCGGACATGACGACCTTGCGCCCCAACAGGTCCAGCGCCTGCACGCCGTGGGTGCCCTCGTGGATGGGGTTGAGCCGGTTGTCCCGGTAGAACTGCTCGACCGGGTAGTCGCGGGTGTACCCGTAACCGCCGTGCACCTGGATGGCCAGGTCGTCGGCGGCCAGGCACCACTGCGAGGGCCAGCTCTTGGCGATCGGGGTCAGCATCTCCAGCAACAGGTGCGCCCGCTGCCGTTCGGCCTCGTCCTCGGCGGTGCGCTCCTCGTCTACCAGCCGCGCGCAGTACAGGCCCAGGGCGAGCCCGCCCTCGACGTAGGACTTGCCGGCCAGCAACATCCGCCGCACGTCCGGGTGCTCGATGATCGGGACCGGCGGCGTCGCGGGGTCCTTGCCGGTCAGCGGCCGGCCCTGGGTGCGGTCTCGGGCGTAGTCGAGGGCGTGCAGGTACCCGGTGTAGCCCAGGCCGGTGGCGCCCATCCCGACGCCGATCCGCGCCTCGTTCATCATGTGGAACATGTAGGTCAGCCCACGGTGCTGCTCGCCGACCAGGAAGCCGACGGCGCCGGGCTGCCCGCCGGGGGTGTGCACGCCCTCCCCGAAGTTCAGCAGGGTGTTCGTCGTGCCGCGGTAGCCCATCTTGTGGTTCAGGCCGGCCAGCACGACGTCGTTCCGCTCGCCGAGCGACCCGTCCTCGCGGACCAGGAACTTGGGCACGATGAACAGCGAGATGCCCTTCACCCCGGCCGGGCCCCCGGGCGCCTTGGCCAGCACCAGGTGGACGATGTTCTCGGTCAACTCGTGGTCGCCGGCCGAGATCCACATCTTGTTGCCGGTCAGCCGGTAGCTGCCGTCGTCCTGCGGCACGGCGCGGGTGGTGATGTCGGCCAGCGACGACCCGGCCTGCGGCTCCGACAGCGCCATCGTGCCGAACCAGCGACCCTCGGCCATCGGCGGGACGTAGGTCTGCACCTGCTCCGGGGTGGCGTGGGCGACCAGCAGGTTCGCGTTGGCCATCGTCAGGAACGGGTAGGCCGAGGTGCCGATGTTGGCCGCCTGGAACCACACGTGCACCGCCTGGTTCACCACCGCCGGCAACTGCAGCCCGCCGAGCTCCTCGGGCAGTGCCGCGGCGGTCATCCCCGCCTCGGCGAAGACCCGCAGCGCCGCCGCCACCTCCGGGATCAGCACCACCTTGCCGTCGACGACGTGCGGCTCGTTCTCGTCGGCCTTGCGGTTGTGCGGGGCGAACTGCTCGGTGGCGATCTGCTCGGCCAGCTCCAGGACGGCGTCGAACGTCTCCCGCGAGTGCTCCGCGTACCGCTCCCGCTTGGTCAGGGTCTCGACCTGCAGCCACTCGTGCAGCAGGAACTCGAGGTCACGGGGGGACAGGACGAGCGACGAGCGCACGGGAGCTCCTTGACGACGGCGGTGTCGGCGGGGCGGACGGCCGGCCCCCTGTCAGGTTAAGCGCCCGGTGGTGGTCATCGGCGGTGCTCGGCGACCAGCGTCAGACGGTCGGCGTGCAGCGTGTCGCACTGTCCGGGGTTGGTCGCCCGGCCGGCCCGGGTAGGGGCGCGGCATGCCCCTACCGAAGATCCTGGCTCGTGCCGCCGGGCTGGCCACCGAGGCCGGCAGCGGTGCACTCCAGCAGCTCCAGCACCTCCGGCTCCCCGGCGTCGGTCAGTCGTCGGTCACCGACGACCCGGACACCGCCGCCCGGCGCTGGCGGGCCGTCACCGTGCTCGCCGACCTCGAGCAGCTGCGCGCGGAGACGCCGGAACCGCTGGCGCGGTTCGGCGACCGGCTCGAGGTCCGGGTGACCCCGGCCCCGGGTGGTCGTGGCGCCGAGCTGGCCGCTCGATTCCGCTCGCCGGTCACCGAGGAGGAGCTGGGCGAACTGCGCTCGGCGCTGCGGGAGGCCAAGCAGCGGATCGAGACCGGCGAGGTGCTCCGGAACGAGCCGCAGCCGCACGGTCACCGCAAGCAGACCCCGCAGGGCGAGGCCCTCGACGGGATGGTCGAGCGAGCACCGAAGGAGGGCGTGCTGTGAAGGCCGCGACCTGGACCGGCGTGAACGAGGTCTCCGTCGAGGAGGTCCCCGAGCCGCAGCTGCTCAACGACCACGACGTGATCCTGAAGGTGAAGCAGTCGGTCACCTGCGGGTCGGACCTGCACCTGCTGGGCGGCTACATCCCCTTCATGCGGGCCGGCGACGTGCTGGGCCACGAGTTCATCGGCGAGATCGTCGAGGCGGGGCCCGCCGTGCGGCACCGCAAGGTCGGCGACCGCGTCGTCGGCGCCCCGTTCGCCGCGTGCGGGAACTGCTGGTACTGCAAGCAGGAGCAGTACTCGCTCTGCGACAACGGCAACGCGAACCCCGGGATCACCGAGGGCCTGTGGGGGCAGAGCCCCGGCGGCTGCCTCGGCTACTCCCACGCCATGGGCGGCTACGCCGGCAGTCACGCGGAGTACATCCGCGTGCCCTACGCCGACGTCGGCACCTTCGTCGTCCCCGAGGGCATCTCCGACACCCGGGCGCTGTTCGCCTCCGACGCGGCCTCGACCGGCTGGATGGGCGCCGACCTGGCCGGCACGAAGCCCGGCGACGTCGTGGCCGTGTGGGGCGCCGGCGGCGTCGGCCAGATGGCGGCCCGGGCCGCGATGCTGCTCGGCGCGGAGCAGGTGGTCGTCGTCGACCGCCTCCCCGAGCGGCTCCAGCAGGTGCGGGAGCACGTGGGCGCCGAGACGATCGACTACTCGAGCACCGACGTCCTCGCCGAGCTGCGCGAGCGGACCGGTGGCCGCGGGCCCGACGTCTGCATCGAGGCGGTCGGCATGGAGGCGCACAGCTCCGGCGCCGCAGGGGTCTACGACCAGGTCAAGCAGCAGCTGCGGCTGCAGACCGACCGGCCCACCGCCCTCCGGGAGGCGGTCATGGCCTGCCGCAAGGGCGGGAGCATCTTCACCCTCGGGGTCTTCGCCGCGATGGTGGACAAGTTCCCGCTGGGTGCGTTGATGAACAAGGGCATCACCCTGCGCGGGGCACAGGTGCACGCCCAGCGCTACATCCCCGAGCTGCTCGAGCGGATGGAGCGGGGCGAGCTGACCACCGAGCACCTGGCCACCCACGTGCTGCCGCTGAGCGAGGCGCCCCGCGGCTACCGGATGTTCAAGGAGAAGGAGGACGGCTGCGTGCGCGCCGTCTTCACCCCCGGCAGCTGACGCGGCCGTCCCCGGCCGTGTCAGGCTGGGGACGAGCCCGGCACCGGGCTCCCGGACGAGCGCGCCGTACCCGGACAGCGACAAGACGGTGCACCAGGAGGCCCCGGTGTACTGGCTCGTCCTCGTCCTCTCCGGCGTGCTCGAGGCCGTCTGGGCCACCGCCCTCGGCCGGTCGGAGGGGTTCAGCCGGCTGGCGCCGACCGTGGTCTTCGCGGTCGGCCTCGCCGGGAGCATGGCCGGACTGGCCTACGCGATGCGCGGCCTGCCCATCGGCACGGCCTACGCCGTGTGGGTCGGCATCGGCGCGGCGCTGACCGCCGGCTGGGCGATGTGGTCGGGTGACGAGCAGTTCTCCGTCGTCCGGGTGCTGCTGCTGGCCGGCATCGTCGGCTGCGTCGTGGGGTTGAAGCTCACCCACTGACCGCGCCCGCTCTGCACGCGTTCCGGGCGCTCTGCACGCGCCGCAGCACGTGCAGAGCGCCCGGAGAGCGCGCAATGCGAGCTGTCAGCGCCCGTCGCGGGCCCCGTCGGGCAGGTGGGCGGCCGGGACGCTGTCCAGCCCGGTCGGCTGGTCCGGCGCCGCCTCGTGCCGGCCCCCGCCGGAGGACGGTGCGCCGACCCGGTCGTCCAGGCGCCGGTCGGTGCGGTCGGCGTCGTCGACCGGCGGCTCCACCGACGTCGGCGCCGCGACACCGGCCGCGTGCGCCGCGGCCGTGTTCGGGTCGTCGGTGACCTCGCGGGCGCCGGCCTGCTGGGCCTGGATGCCGGACTGGGTCCGCAGCTCCAGCTGGGGCAGGAAGAGCAGCACGAAGAAGCCCAGGGCGACCACGCCGGCGGCGATCAGGAACACCAGGTCGATCGAGTCGGCGAAACCGGCCTTGAACGGCAGGGCGACGGCGCTGGGCAGCTCCTGGATGAAGGAGGTGTCCGACAGGTCGGCCGCGTTGCCGGCTGCCGCCTGCAGCTGCGGGGCCAGGGCCGGGTCGGCCGCAGCGGCGGCGGACACCTCGTTGCCGATGTCGGTGGGCAGCCGGGTGAACAGCACGGAGAGGAAGACCGCCGTCCCCAGGGTGCCGCCCATCTGACGGAAGAACGTCACCGAGGACGTGGCGACGCCGATCTCCCGCGGGCTGACCGCGTTCTGCACCGCCAGGATGACCGGCTGGAAGTTGAAGCCCAGGCCCAGCCCCATCAGCGTCATGAAGGGGAACAGCGCCCACACCGACGTGTCCGCGCCGACGATGACCGACAGGGACACCAGCGCGGTGACGATGAAGACCACGCCGACCAGCGGGAACGGCTTGTACACGCTGGTCCGGGCGATGACCTGGCCGGCGATGATCGAGCCGGCCATGATCCCCATGACCAGCGGGATCATCTGCAGCCCGGCCTCGGTGGGGCTGGAGCCGAGCACGATCTGCAGGTACTGGGGCAGCAGCAGGATGCCGCCGAACATGCCGGCGCCCAGCACGATGCTGCTGAGGCTGGTCACCGCGAACGTCCGGTTGGCGAACATCCGCAGCGGCAGCAGCGCGTCGTCCTTGTAGACCCGTTCGGCGAGCACGAAGAGGACGAAGCCGACGGCGGAGAGGGCGTAGCAGACCAGCGCGCCGGTGCTGTCCCAGCCCCAGGTGCGGCCTTGCTCGGCGACGATCAGCAGCGGCACCAGGAAGGTGATCAGCGCCAGGGCACCGGGGAAGTCGATGCGGTGCTCGCGCTTGGTGTGCGGCAGGTGCAGCACCTTGAAGACGACGGCGAACGCGAGGATGCCCAGCGGCACGTTGACGTAGAAGATCCACCGCCAGCCGGTGATGCCCAGGATCGCGGACTGGCCGGCGAAGAAGCCGCCGATGACCGGGCCGAGCACGCTGGAGGTGCCGAAGACGGCCATGAAGTACCCCTGGTACTTCGAGCGCTCCCGCGGCGGCACGATGTCGGCGATGATCGCCAGCGCCAGGGACATCAGCCCACCGGCACCGATGCCCTGGATCGCCCGGTAGACGGCCAGCTGGTACATCGTGTCGGCCAGACCACAGAGCATCGAGCCGATGACGAACACGGCGATCGCGAACAGGTAGAACGGCCGGCGGCCGTACATGTCGCTCAACTTGCCGTAGAGCGGCGTGGTGATCGTCGAGGTGATGAGGAACGCCGTGGTCGCCCACGCCTGCAGGTCGTAGCCGTCCAGGTCGTCGGCGATCGTGCGGATCGCCGTGGACACCACGGTCTGGTCCAGCGCAGCGAGGAACATGCCGAGCAGGAGGCCGCCCAGGATCGTCATGATCTGGCGGTGGGTGAACACCCCGGAGGCGTCGGGCGCCGCCGCGGCGGCGCGGGCGTCCCGGCGGGTGGCCCCGGTCGCGCGGTCGCTGGTCTGGGTCATCGGTCCTTCTTCTCCTCGCGGTCGTCTCCGGCGCTGCCAGCAGGGGCGCCGGGGGTCGGGAGGTGGTCGGTGAGGTCCTGGACGAACCGCTGCAGCGCGGTGGTGAAGGAGTCGAGCTCGGCCGGGGTCCAGCCGGCGGTGGCCTGCGCCAGGTGGGCGTTGCGCTCCTCGCGCAGCCGCTCCAGGGCGGCCTCGCCGGCGGGGGTCACGATGAGCCGGCTGGCCCGGCCGTCCCGCTCGTCGGCGACCCGGCGGACCAGCCCCTGGTCGACGAGCAGGGTGACGTGCCGGCTGACCGTCGAGGGGTCGGCGTGCACCATCTCGGCGAGCGCGCCCTGCCGGAGCGGGCCCAGCCGGGTCAGTGGGAACAGCAGCACGTGCGCCGCCCGCTCGCGGGCGTCGGGGCCGGAGTCGTCGGTGGCCAGGGTCTTGAGCGCGTGCATCACCCGCATCAGGCGGCCGAGCTCGTCGCCGAGGGCCACCCTCTGGTCCGGGTGGCGGGCGAGGTCGGTCATCACTGCTCCGGGGGTTCGCGGCGGGTCTGCGCAGCGCGACGGTGCGCCGGAGGAACCGTTGCACCATACAATCCGTTGCGCGGTGCACGCAACCAGTTGCACGCTGCACGGAGTGTGACGCCTGCGACCGTGGCCGGGGAGGTGAGACCCTGGGTGGTCGTCCCCTCTCTCCAAGGAACTGCGAGCACCCCGTGACCACCCCGCACGACGACCTCCGGTCCCGGCTGTCCGCACTCACCCTCGCCGACGAGCACCGGCTCCGCCGACGGCTCGACGGCACCCGGCGCACCAAGGACGCGGCCGCCCGCGCCCGCCAGCACGAGCAGATCGCCGCGGACGTCGCCGCCGCCGAGGAGCGCATCGCCCGCCGTCGCGCCGCCGTCCCGGTGGTCAGCTACCCGGAGGAGCTGCCGGTCAGCCAGCGCCGCGAGGACATCGCCGCCGCGCTGCGCGATTCCCAGGTGGTCGTGGTGGCCGGCGAGACCGGCTCGGGCAAGACCACCCAGCTGCCGAAGATCCTGCTCGAGCTGGGCCGCGGGGTGCGCGGCCGGATCGGGCACACCCAGCCGCGGCGGCTGGCCGCCCGCACGGTGGCCGAGCGGATCGCCGAGGAGATCGGCTCCCCGCTGGGCGAGACCGTCGGCTGGAAGGTCCGGTTCACCGACGAGGTCGGCGACAAGACGCTGGTCAAGCTGATGACCGACGGCGTCCTGCTGGCCGAGGTGCAGCGCGACCGGATGCTGCGCCAGTACGACACGATCATCATCGACGAGGCCCACGAGCGGAGCCTCAACATCGACTTCCTGCTGGGCTACCTGGCCCGGCTGCTCCCTCGCCGTCCGGACCTGAAGCTGGTCATCACCTCGGCGACCATCGACGTCGACCGGATCGCCAAGCACTTCTCCGGCCACTCCCACCAAGATGGCCATTCTGGTGGTGGGGAGGGGGACGGCGCACAGGTGCCGGTGGTCGAGGTCAGCGGGCGCACCTACCCGGTCGAGGTCCGCTACCGGCCGGTGATCGACCCCGACGAGCCCGAGGCCGACCCGGACCGGGACCAGGTCTCGGCGATCGTCGACGCCTGCGCCGAGCTGGTCGCCGAGGGGCCGGGCGACGTGCTGGTCTTCCTGGCCGGCGAGCGGGAGATCCGGGACACCGCCGAGGCCCTGGGCGGGACGACGGAGCGCAACGGCACGCCCATCGACGTCCTGCCGCTCTACTCCCGGCTGTCGGCCGCCGACCAGCACAAGGTCTTCCAGGCGCACACCGGCCGCCGGATCGTGCTGGCCACCAACGTCGCCGAGACGTCACTGACGGTGCCCGGCATCAAGTACGTCGTCGACCCGGGCACCGCGCGCATCTCCCGGTACAGCCATCGCACGAAGGTGCAGCGGCTGCCGATCGAGCCGGTCAGCCAGGCCTCGGCCCGGCAGCGCTCCGGCCGGTGCGGGCGCACCAGCGAGGGCATCGCGATCCGGCTCTACACCGAGGACGACTTCGACGCCCGGCCGGAGTACACCGACCCGGAGATCCTGCGCACCAACCTGGCCTCGGTGCTGCTGCAGATGGCCTCGCTCGACCTGGGCGACGTCGCCGACTTCCCGTTCATCGACCCGCCGGACCGCCGGGCGGTCGCCGACGGCCTCGCCCTGCTGACGGAGCTCGCCGCGCTGGACGGCGACGGCAAGCTCACCGAGACCGGGCGGGCGCTGGCTGCCCTGCCGCTGGACCCCCGGATCGCCCGGATGGTCGTGGAGGCCGACCGGCGCGGCGTGCTGGAGGAGGTGCTGGTCATCGCCGCCGGCCTCACCGTGCAGGACGTGCGGGAGCGCCCGGCCGAGCACCAGCAGGCCGCCGACGAGCTGCACAAGCGGTTCGCCGACGAGAACTCCGACTTCCTCGCCCTGCTGAACCTGTGGAGCTACCTGGCGGAGCGGGCCGAGGAGCTGTCGGGCAACCAGTTCCGGCGGACCGTGAAGAAGGAGTTCCTGCACTACCTGCGGATCCGGGAGTGGCAGGACCTGCACGGTCAGCTGCGCAGCACCGCCCGCCGGCTGGGCATGACCACCGGCTCGCTGGCCCCGGCGCCGGACGAGCGGGGCGTCACCGCGTCACTGCTGGCCGGGCTGCTCTCCCAGGTCGGCATGCAGGCCGAGCCGGTCAAGGACCGCAGCGGCAAGCCCGGCCGGCCCGGCCGGGAGTACCTGGGCACCCGCAACACCCGGTTCGTGATCGCCCCGGGCACCCCGCTGGCCAAGAAGCCGCCGCGCTGGGTGGTCGCCGCGGAGCTGGTCGAGACCAGCCGGCTCTTCGCCCGCACCGTGGCCCGGGTGGAGCCCGAGGTGGTCGAGCGGCTGGCCGACCACCTGGTGAACCGGCAGTACAGCGAGCCGCGGTGGGACGCCAAGCGCGGCTCGGTCGTGGCCACCGAGCGGGTCACCCTCTACGGCCTGCCGCTGGTGGTGGGCCGGCGGGTGCAGTACGGCTCGATCGACCCGGTCGTCTCCCGCGAGCTGTTCATCCGGCACGCCCTGGTCGACGGCGAGTGGACGACGCACCACACGTTCTGGGCGGCGAACCAGGCCGCGATCGAGCGGGTCGCCGAGCTGGAGGAGCGGGCCCGTCGCCGCGACATCCGGGTGGACGACGAGACGGTGTTCGAGCTCTACGACGCCCGGGTGCCCGCCGACGTCGTCTCCACCCGGCACTTCGACCGCTGGTGGAAGGAGGCCCGGCGGGCCCAGCCGGACCTGCTGAGCTTCACCCCGGAGATGCTCACCAACGCCGCGGCTGCCGGGCAGGTGCAGGCCGAGGACTACCCGGACGAGGTGCGGCTGACCCAGGGGCTGACGCTGCCGCTGTCCTACGCGTTCGCCCCGGGAGCGGCCGAGGACGGCGTCACCGTCGACGTCCCGCTGGGCGTGCTGGACACGCTGGCTGCGACCTCCGGGGAGTCGTTGGCGTTCACCGTGCCCGGGCAGCGGGCCGAGCTGGTCACCGAGCTGCTGCGCTCCCTGCCCAAGCAGCTGCGCCGCGGCCTCGTGCCGATCCCCGACCGGGTGCGCGAGGTGCTGCCGGCCATCGACCCCACCGAGCCGCTGCTGCCGGCGCTGGAGCGCGAGCTGCGCCGGGCCACCTCGGTCGTCATCCCGCCCGACGCCTGGCAGCCGGCCGAGGTGCCCGCCCACCTGCGGGCGACCTTCCGGGTGCTCGACGACCAACAGCGTCCGCTTGCCCAGGGCAAGGACCTGACCGCGCTGCGCGCCGAGGTGGCACCGCACGCCCGGGCCAGCCTGGCGCGGGCGGCGTCCACCTACGAGCGCACCGGTCAGACCAGCTGGACCTTCGGGGACCTGCCGGCGACCGTGGAGGTGCAGCGCGGCGGCCACGTGGTCACCGCGTACCCGGCACTGGTCGACGAGGGCGCGACGGTCGGCGTCCGGGTGGTGGCCACCCAGGCGGAGGCGACCCGGCTGGGCTGGCGCGGCGCGCGGCGGCTGTTGGTGCTGGTCGCCGGGGCACCGGTCAAGCAGGTGGTCAAGGGGCTGGGCCCGCGCAGCCGGCTCGCGCTGCAGTTCAACCCGGACGGCGAGATCCCTGACCTGGTGGCCGACTGTGTGGACGCGGCGGCCGACGAACTCATCGCCGCGGGCGGCGGTCCGCCGCGCACCGAGGCGGCGTTCACCGCGCTGGTCGCCTCGGCGCGGGAGCAGCTGCTGCCGCTGACCTCCGACGCCGTCCGCCGGGTGGAGGCGGTGCTGACCCAGGCCCGCGAGGTCGCCATCGCCGTCGGTGCCGCGCCCGGACGCCGGGTGCCGGAGGCGGCGATCGCCGACCTGCGCGCCCAGATGGGCGGGCTGCTGCACCGCGGGTTCGTCGCCACCGCCGGCCGACGCCGGCTGCCGGACCTCGTGCGGTACCTGACGGCCATGGCCCACCGGCTGGAGAAGCTGCCGGCGAACGCCGCCCGCGACGAGCTGTGGACCGCCCAGGTCGCCGCGGTGACGGCCGAGTACGCGCAGCTGCGTGCGGCGGCGCCGCCGACCGGGGCGCCGGACGACCCGGTCACCCGGGTGCGCTGGATGATCGAGGAGCTGCGGGTCGGCCTGTTCGCCCAGACCGTCGGCACCCCTCGGCCGATCTCCGAGCAGCGGGTCTACAAGGCGATCGACGCGATCAGCGCCTGACGAAGGACCCCGCTGCCCCCCACGCCTCGCAGGCTCGGCGCGGGACCCTGCAGCGGGGCCGAACGGCCCGTGGGGCCGTGAGGGTCAGGCGGGGTCGTTGGCCTCGCGGAGCAGGGCGGAGATCCGTTGGCGGGTCACTCCGAACATCGCGGCGATCCGGTTGATGCTCACGTCCTCGGCCTGCAGGGCGGCGGCCTGCTCCCGCCGCCAGGCGTGCCCGGCGGTGGAGAGGGCGCCGAGCACGGTGCTGATCCGCTCCACGATCAGCGGGCGCGCCTCAGAGCCGACGACGTCCTGCCAGGGCAGGCCGGACGCCCGGGCAGCGAGCAGGGCCTCGGCCCGCGCCTTCGCCTGCTCCAGCTGGGCGGTGCAGGCGTCCAGCTCGGTGAGAAGGGTGCGCAGGGCGCGGGTGGCGTCGTCCTCGAGCGGTCCGCCGGTGTCGGTCACGCCCCTCACCCCTCTGGCACTTGGTCCGAGCCGTTTCGGTCCGTCGGTTCAGTTGCACACTACTGGACTGAACAGTTCTTTCATGCAATGACCATGACATGCAATGGGCATTGCGCTTCGACGTGGTCGATGGAATGGTGGTGCACCTGCCGGTTGCGGACAACCGGAAGCTCTGCCTGCCGAGAGGAGACCCGTGTCCTCCTTCACCGCGAGCATCGACCTGCCGCCCCGGGCGAGCAGCGTCCCGCTGGCCCGGCGTCTCGTCCGTGACGTGTTGCGCACCTGGCGCGCACCGCAGGACCCGGAGGACGCGGAGCTGCTGGTCACCGAGCTGGTGGCCAACGTCGTGGACCACGCCGGTGGTGACGTGCTGACGCTGGAGCTCAACCTGGCCGGGGCCTGGCTGCGGGTCGGGGTGCTGGACGGCTCCGCGGTGCTGCCGGTGGTCCGGGAGATGTCGCACACCGCCGAGCGGGGCCGGGGGATGCAGCTGGTCGCTGCCATCGCGGACCGCTGGGGGTGCGAGGAGCACCGCGGCGGCAAGCGCGTGTGGTTCGAGCTGTCGCCCGCCGGCGTGGGGGAGCCCACCGAGCCCTGACCGGCGCTGGTTTGCCGCCCCGGCGGGACGGGGACGGTCCGGGGGACCGCGACCGTCAGACGAAGGAGTCGTCGCATGAGTGAGCCGACCAGCCACACCGAGCCCGCCGGACAGGGCCTGTCCGACGAGGAGATGGTGGAGACCGTCGCCGGGCAGACCGACAGCGCCTCCGAGAACGCCGACGAGGCCGGCAGGGACTGGAACGGCGAGGCCTCGGACGCCCCGCAGCCGGACGCCGCGACCGACCCGACGGCCTAGTCCGGCCGTGACGCCGTCCTCGCCCCTCCGGGGTCCAGGACGGCGTCACGCGCGGCACCCCAGCCGGCCCAGACCATCGGGGCCAGCAACGCGATCAGCAGCAACAGGGGCCAGGTCCACCCGGTCGTGGCGTCGTGCAGTGCCCCCAGCGCCACCGGCCCGGTCGAGGCGACCAGGTACCCCAGGCACTGGGCCACGCCGCCCAGCCGGGCGGCCACCAGCGGGCTCGGGCTGCGCAGCACGATGAGCGTCAGCGCCAGGGCGAACCCGCCGCCCTGGGCCACGCCGAACACGGCCACCCACACCAACGTGCCGCTGGCCGGGGCGAGCAGCAGCCCGCCCAGCCCGACGGCGTACGCGGCCAGCACGCCGGCCACCAGCGGCCGCTGGGTCGGCATCCGACCGGCCGCGGCCGGCACCAGCAGTGCCCCCAGGGCGCCGGTGACGTTGGTCGCCGCCAGCAGCAGCCCGGCTTCCCGCACCGGCACCCCGGCGTCGGCCAGCAGGGTGGGCAGCCAGGCGGCGAAGGAGTAGAACTGCACGCTCTGCAGGCCGAGGTAGGCGGTCACCTGCCGGGCCAGCGGCTGCCGCAGCAGCGACCACGAGCCGGCCTCCGGCGGCGCCGTCCGGGTGCCGCGCACCCCCGCCACTGGCAGCCACAGCGCCAGAGCGGCGAGGGCCAGCACCAGCCAGGAGGCGAGCGCCACCCGCCACTCCACCCCGAGCGCCGCGCCGATCGGCACGGTGAGCCCCGCGGCCGCCGCCGCGCCGACGTTCAGCGACGCCGAGTAGGCGCCCATCACCGCGCCGGGCCGGGTGAACTCCCGTTTGACGTAGGCCGGCATCAGCACGTTCGCGATGGCGATCGCCGCGCCGGCCACCAGGCTGCCGGCGTACAGGAGCGCGACCGGGGACAGCAGCCGCAGCGCGATCCCACCGGCCAGCAGGACCAGCGAGGCGGCCACCGCCGTCTCCAGCCCGATCCGGCGGGCCAGCCGTGGGGCGAGCGGGGCGAAGGCGCCGAAGCAGAGCACTGGGAGCGCGGTCAGCAGGCCGGCCAGCGCGCTGCTCAGGCCGGTGTCCGCACGCAGGGCGCCCAGCAGTGGCGCCACCGCGACGACGGCCGGTCGCTGGTTCAGCGCCACGGCGACGATCGCCGCGACCAGCAGCAGCACGGCGCCCCGCGAGCGGACCGCCGGAGCGGCGACGTCGGTCATGGCCGCAGGACCCCGCCCCGGTGAGGACGGGGTCCTGCGGCCATCAGCCTGCGGGGGTGAGCATCCCGGCACCGACGGTGGCGTTGGTCGCCTCGTCGATCAGGATGAAGCGGCCGGTCACCCGGTTGCGGTGGTAGTCGTCGACGAACAGCGGCTGGGTGGTGCGCAGCCGCACCCGGCCGATGTCGTTGAGGCCCAGCCCGGTCGCGTCGGTCTCCCGGTGCAGCGTGTTGACGTCCAGCCGGTACTGCAGCTCCTTGACCATCGCGCGCACCGTGCGGGTGGTGTGCTTGACGGCCAGCCGCATCCGCGGGGTCAACGGGGCATCGGCCATCCAGCAGACCAGCGCGTCGAGGTCCTGGGTGACCTGCGGGGCGTTGTGCGGGCGGCAGATCATGTCGCCGCGGGAGACGTCGAGGTCGTCGGCCAGCCGCACGGTCACCGACATGGGCGGGAAGGCCGCCTCCACCGGGCCGTTCGGTCCGTCGATCGCGGTGATCGTGGTGGTCAGCCCGCTGGGCAGCACCTGCACCTCGTCGCCGGGGCGCAGCACGCCGGCGCCCACCCGGCCGGCGTAGCCGCGGTAGTCGTGGAAGGCGTCGGACTGCGGCCGGACCACGTACTGGACCGGGAACCGGGTGTCGACGAGGTTCCGGTCGCTGGCCACGTGCACGTGCTCCAGGTGGTGCAGCAGCGAGGTGCCCTCGTACCAGGGCATGTTCGTGGACCGGGTCACCACGTTGTCGCCCTGCAGCGCGGAGATCGGGACGACCGTCAGGTCGGGGACCTCGAGCTTGGTGGCGAAGGCGGTGAACTCGTCGCGGATGCCCTCGAAGACGTCCTCCGACCAGTCGACCAGGTCCATCTTGTTCACCGCGACCACCAGGTGCGGCACCCGCAGCAGGGAGGCCAGGAAGGCGTGCCGGCGGCTCTGCTCGACCATGCCCTTGCGGGCGTCGACCAGCACGATCGCCAGGTCGGCGGTCGAGGCGCCGGTGACCATGTTGCGGGTGTACTGCACGTGCCCGGGGGTGTCGGCGAGGATGAACGTGCGCCGCGGGGTGCTGAAGTAGCGGTAGGCGACGTCGATCGTGATGCCCTGCTCGCGCTCGGCGCGCAGCCCGTCGGTGAGCAGCGCCAGGTCGACGTAGTCGCCCCGGCTGGCCCGCTCGATCGCGGCGTACTGGTCCTCGAACACGGCCTTGCTGTCGTACAGCAGGCGGCCGATCAGCGTGCTCTTGCCGTCGTCGACGGAGCCGGCGGTGGCGATGCGCAGGATGTCCTTGCGGGCGTGCGCGATCTCCGCGGCCGCCTCGGCGGCGGCGGAGTGGACGTCGATGGGTGCCTCGGCGGAGGTCATCGGGCGGCCTCTTCCCTGTCTCGTCGGAGGTCTCGCTGGCGGACGGCTCCGCGGAGGCGGACGCTGGGCCCCACGTCCACGGAGAGGTGACGGTGTTCGTCTTCGCTGCCGCAGTGCCCGCGCTGATGGTCGTGCTGCTCGGTTACGTCGTCGGCTACGTGGTCACCGAGTGGGCCAGCGGTCTGATCGGCGCGGCGTTCGGGGCACCGCTGGGCCCGGGCGTGCCCGAGGTGGTGGGGTGGCTGACCGGGCTGGTGCTGCTGGGCGTCGTCGTCCGGGTGCTGGTCGACCGCCGTCGGCGCATGCGGCGCTCGCTGCGCCGGGCCCGCGCCCAGGGGCAACAGGCCGAGGTCGAGCGGCTGGAGGCCGCGTTGGCCGCGCGTGCCCGCCGCCATCAGGACCGTCATCAGAAGTAGCCCTCCTTCTTGCGGTCCTCCATGGCGGCGTCGCTGACCTTGTCGTCACCGCGGGTGGCGCCGCGCTCAGTCAGCCGGGTCACCGCGATCTCGGCGATGACCTCCTCGATGCTGGTGGCCGTCGAGCGGACGGCCGCGGTCAGGTTCGCATCGCCGACGGTGCGGTACCGGACGCTCTCGCGCAGCACCTGCTCGCCGTCCCGGGGCGTGATGAACTCGTTGACCGCGTAGAGCATCCCCTGGCGGTCGACGACGTCCCGCTCCCGCGCCAGGTACAGCTGCGGGATCGCGATCTCCTCCTGCAGGACGTACCCCCAGATGTCCAGCTCGGTCCAGTTCGACAGCGGGAACACCCGGATCGACTCACCGAGGTGGGTGCGGCCGTTGTAGAGGTCCCAGAGCTCGGGGCGCTGGTTCTTCGGGTCCCACTGGCCGAACTCGTCGCGGAAGGAGAACATCCGCTCCTTGGCCCGGGCCTTGTCCTCGTCGCGTCGTGCGCCGCCGAAGAGGGCGGTGAAGCCGTGCTGCTCCACGGCGTCCAGCAGCACCGGGGTCTGGATCCGGTTGCGCGACCCGTTGGGCTCCTGGCGCACCGTGCCGGCGGCGATGGCGTCGGGCACCGAGGCGACCACCAGCTCCACGCCCAGCTCGGCGACCCGCTTGTCCCGGAACTCCAGGACCTCGGGGAAGTTCAGCCCGGTGTCGACGTGCATCACCGGGAAGGGGATGCGGGCAGGCGCGAACGCCTTGCGGGCGAGCTCGAGCATGACGATCGAGTCCTTGCCGCCGGAGAACAGCAGCACCGGCCGCTCGGACTCGGCTGCCACCTCGCGGATCACGTGGACGGACTCGGCCTCCAGCGTCTGCAGCTGGGTGAGCCGGTGGTCGGCGATGGACACGCTGTCGAGCTCCCGGGGACGACGGCAGACGTCGCCGGCCGGCGACGCGATCAGTGGGGCAACCGCATCGACGTGATGGGGATTCCCGACACCAGTGTCCGGCATGGCGCCCCCGGGCCCGGCGGCCGGTCGGCTCAGCCGGTGGCGCCGGGCTGCTCGACGACCGCGGCCGCGTCCCCGGGGCGGCCGGGTGGGGTCGACCGGCCGGAGGCATCGGTGATGGCGGAGAAGTAGGCAGCGGCCTGCTCCGGCCGGGGCGTCACGAACACCCCGCGCGCCTCCACCAGCGGCTGGTCCGGGGCCGCGGCCAGCGCGATCGTCCCGGAGACCGTGGTCCGGCGGCCGGCGCTCTCCCGGACCGCCGCCCGCAGCACCAGCGCCGTCTCCAGGGGCACCGGACGGCGGTAGTCCAGCTCCAGCCGCGCCGTCATGCCCCAGAGCCCGGCCGCGATCGCCGCGGAGCCGAGCAGCTGGTCCATCATCAGCGCGCTGATCCCGCCGTGCACGTAGCTCGGCGGGCCCTCGTAGGCCAGCCCCAGTGCCACCTCGGTGACGACGCCGTCGTCCTCGCGCCGGATGACCAGGGGCGGGGCCAGCGGGTTCCCGACGCCGCTGACCGGGTTGAAGACCCGGCGCGCCTGCCCCGGGTCGTCGAGCGCCGGCAGCTGGTCGCGGCTGCGTCGGGTGGCCGACAGCCGGGCGGTGACCTGCCGGACGGCGACGGCCGCCGACCGCAGCTCGGCAGCCGGGACCGTCGTCGTCACCGCGGTGCCGACCAGCTCGCGCAGGGCGCTGCCCAGGTCGGTGACGGCCGCCAGCAGTTCGGCCTCGGTCGCAGTCCCCTCGATCGTCACCCGTGGATTGGACCAGGCGGTCCGGCGGCCGGGTCAGGAGGGCCGGGCGCCTGGTCCGCCGGCGGGGCGGGCGGGCCGGACCGGGGCAGGTGGACGGCGAACGTGGCGCCCTCGCCGGGGGCGGTGCGCAGTTCGACCCGCCCGCCGTGCGCCTCGACCAGCGCGGCGACGATGGACAGCCCGAGACCGGTGCCCCCGGCGGCCCGGGTGCGGGAGGAGTCGGCCCGGTAGAACCGCTCGAACACCCGGTCGGCATCGGCCTGGGCCAGGCCGGGGCCCTCGTCGCCGACCTCGAGCACCAGCCAGCCGGGCTCGGCCCGGTCCTCGGCCACCCGGATGGTCACCCGGGTCTCGGCGGGGGTGTGGGTCAGCGCGTTGGTGACCAGGTTCCCGATCACCTGGTGCAACCGCGCCTCGTCGCCCCGTACGACCGGGACGTCGGTGAGCGAGGGGTCCAGCTGCAGGCTGACCGGCCGGTCCGGGGCGACGGCGCGGGCGTCGTGCACGGCGTCCCCGGCCAGCTCGGCCAGGTCGACGGGCGTCAGTGCCAGCGGCCGCTGCTGGTCCAGCCGGGCCAGCTGCAGCAGGTCCTCGACGAGCAACCCCATCCGGGTCGCCTCGGACTCGATCCGCTGCATGAGCCGGCCGGTGTCCTCCGGGCCGTGGACCGCGCCCTGGCGGTGCAGCTCGGCGAAGCCGCGGATGGAGGTCAGCGGGGTGCGCAGCTCGTGGCTGGCGTCGGCGACGAACCGGCGCATCCGGGCCTCGGAGGCGACGGCGTGCTCCTCCGAGGCCTGCTGAGCGCGGAAGGAGCTCTCGATCCGGCCGAGCATGCCGTTGAGTGCCTGCGACAGCCGGCCGACCTCGGTCCGGTCGTCGCCGTCGGGCACGCGCCGGGACAGGTCGCCGGCGGCGATCGCCTGGGCCGTGTGCTCGACCTCGACGAGGGGCCGCAGGCTGTTGCGCACCACCAGGTAGCCGGCGACCCCGAGCACCGCGAGGACCAGCAGGCCGACGATGAGCTCGATCCGCACCAGCCGGCCGAGGGTCTCCTCGTCCTCGGCGAGGTCCAGCCCCACCAGGAGGACGGCCTCTTCGCTGAACGGGGTGGCGGGCACCCGGGTCGCGCCCACCCGCCAACTGGTCCGCCCGTCCGCCGAGCGGGCGGTGAAGACCTGGGTCCCGTCGACCGACGCCGGGTCCAGGCCGCTGACGTCGGGGAGGCCGCCGTCGTCCCGGGGGCCCGTCGCGACCCACACGGTGTCGTCCTCGGCGCCGAGGTCGGCGCAGGCGGTGTACTGGTTGCTCGGGAACCGCATCTCCCCGGGGGAGCAGAGCCGGGGGACCACGTACGGCTGCGAAGCCAGCTGGTCCAGCGTCCGGGCCAACTCGGTGTCCTGCTGCTCGACCAGGTAGTCGCGCAGCAGGGAGGTCGCGGCGAAGCCGGTGGCGGCCAGGGCCGCCGCGACCAGGGCCACCATCAGCGCCACGAGGGTGACCCGCAGCGGGATCCGGGGCGCGGAGCCGCGGACCGGGTGCTCCGCCTGCGCACCTGCGGATGACGGGGTCGTCGCCGGCTCCACCGGCGTTCTCGGGGCGGTGGCGGTCACGAGCCGCGGGGCAGGCGCAGCGAATAGCCCACGCCGCGCAGCGTGTGCAGCAGCCGTGGTTCGGTGGTGTCGATCTTGCGACGCAGGTAGGAGATGTAGGACTCGACCACGTTGGCCTCGCCGTTGAAGTCGTAGTTCCACACGTGGTCGAGGATCTGCGCCTTCGACAGCACCCGGCCGGCGTTGGTCATCAGGTAGCGGAGCAACTTGAACTCCGTCGGCGACAGGCTGACCAGCTTGCCGGCCTTGAGGACCTCGTGTGACTCCTCGTCGAGCTCGATGTCGGCGAAGGTCAGCCGCGGTGCCTCGGTGGGCTGCTGCACGCTCTGGGTGCGGCGCAGCACCGCCCGGATGCGGGCCAGCACCTCGTCGAGGCTGAACGGCTTGGTGACGTAGTCGTCCCCGCCGAGGGTCAGCCCGGTCACCTTGTCCTCGCCGGCGTCCCGGGCGGTCAGGAAGAGCACGGGGGTGTGCGAGCCGTTCTGACGCAGCCGGCGGACGACGCCGAAGCCGTCCAGCCCGGGCATCATCACGTCCAGCACGAGCAGGTCGGGGCGGAACTGCTCCACGACTGACAGGGCCTGCTGCCCGTCCGGCGCCGTCGCCACCTCGAACCCGGCGTACCGGAGGCTCGCCGACAGCAGTTCACGGATGTTCGGCTCGTCGTCGACGACCAGGAGCCGGGCCTCGGGCCGCTGGGCGCCGGGAGTCGGTGAGCTGGAGCTGGTGGTGGACACGTCCCTCCCCGATGGACCCTGCGGCGGCGTCGTCATCGCACCAGCATGCCGCTGGCGACTGCGGCTGTCCTGGATGCGACCTGTGAGGAGCCTGGGTGTCCCGACTGCGCGGGGGTCACCCGGCCGGCGACATCGCCCGGCCGGCGCGCCAGTAGCCGATGGCGTGGTGCTGGCTCCGGCGCAGCCCCCAGCGGCCCCGCAGGTCGGCGCGCACGGCGCGGACGACGGCCGACTCGGCGCCCACCCAGGCGAAGAGGTCCTCACCCAGCGGGCGGGGCAGCGCGGCCACCGCCTCGACCAGCAGGGTGCTCGCCTCCGGCGCCGTCCCGGTCCGGTGCAGCCAGCGCAGCTCGACGCCGGTCGGGGCGGTCAGCGGTTGTTCCTCCTGCGGACCGGCCACCTCGAGCAGGGCCACGCCGCGGGTGTCCGGAGCGGCCGCGGCCAGGATCCGGCTGATCGCCGGGAGCGCGGTCTCGTCGCCGGCCAGCAGCAGCCAGCCGGCGGGGGAGACGCCCAAGGGGGCGGCGCTGGCCAGGCCCAGCACGGCGCCGGGCGTGGCGGCCGCCGCCCACGAGGCGGCCGGGCCGTCGCCGTGCAGCACGAAGTCGACGTCGACCTCACCGGCGTCCGGGTCCTGCCGGCGCGCGGTGTAGCTGCGCAGGGCGACGCCGTGGCTGCCCTGCGGCCAGACGATGCGGCCGTCGCGGGCCACCTGCGGCCAGCGCGGAGATCGGTCGTCGGCGCGGGGGACCAGCAGGGACATCGTGGGTCCGCAGGCGGCGACCACGGCGGCGGACGCGGTGAGGGTGACCCGGCGGACCGCGGGCGTCACGTCGTGCACGGCGGTCACGCTCAGCACGTCGACCGGGCGGACGGCGGGGTCGGCCGCCCCGGCGCCGGGCGCGGCTGTCGTGGGGGCGGGTTCCTCGATCGGTGCCACGTCCTCGGTCGCCACGAGGACCGACCCTAACGGGGCCGGCCCGGCCGGCCCCGGGGGAATGGGGCCAGCCGGGCCGGCGATCGTGGACGAGAACCTCACCCAACGTGACCAGTTGATCGCACTGATCAGGGAAGACGCTGTGTGCGTCCCGTCGAGTGAGCACGCTACGTGACGATCCCGCCGCCGGCACCACTGCCCGCCCGGAGACCCCCCGAACGGGTGACCGCCGTCGGGTGGGGAGATCCGGTCGACGCGCGTCGGCGCCCGATGTGTGCGCCCGTGCCGCCCCGGGCAGGCACACCGGACCGACGGTGTGAGAGGGGGCCTGCCATGGCGGAGGAGTTCTCGAAGGGCGACCACGTGAGCTGGAAGAGCCACGGCGGAACGGCCGAGGGCACGGTGAAGCGCGAGATCACCGAGGACACCGAGGCTGCCGGGCGAACGGTGCGCGCCAGCCCCGACGACCCGCAGTACGAGGTCGAGAGCGAGAAGAGCGGGGGCACCGCCGTGCACAAGCCCAGCGCACTGGAGAAGGATTGAGCGGCGCGGCGACGCCCGCACGGAGGAGGAGAACGTGAGCGAGACCGACGGCGGCTTCACCGGGAGCCGGAGCACCAAGCACAACCCGCGCCTGGACGAGGAGCTCGAGCACGAGGTCCAGGGGATGATGAAGGCCGAGCGAGCCACCCGCTCCGAGGAGTGGCGTGAGGTGGAGCCGGTCGGGGAGGACCAGCCCGACATCGACTCCGACCCGGCCGGCACCTTGGTCGGCGGGGTCCCGCAGGGCATGGACGCCGACGCGGTCGTGGCCCGGGCGGAGCTGTCCCGCTGGCTGGACCGCGCGGACTTCCCCAGCACCGGCCCGGAGCTGGTCGAGGCCGCCCGGGATCACCGGGCGCCGGACGTCGTGGCCAGCGAGCTGTCCCGGCTGCCGGAGGGCCAGGTCTTCGAGCGCATCGGGGACGTCGTCCGGGCGCTGGGCTACCCGACCGAGACCTGAGCCCCGACCCGACCGACCAGCGACCGGCGTCGCCCCCTGGGGGTGGCGCCGGTCGGTGCGTTCAGGACGAGCTGTCCGCGTCGGCCGCCTCCTCCTCGGCGATCTCCTCCGCGCCACGGCGACGGAGCAGCCGCGACCCCGGGAACCCCTTCACCACCTGGCGCATGTCCTGCACGGTCTCCACCAGGGTGTGCACGTCCGGTGCGACGTCGCTCAGCGTCAGCAGCACCGGGAGCAGGTCCTCGTCGAGGTGCACCACCAGGTCGGGGAGCCGGTCGACCAGGGTGATGATCGCGGTGACCTCGTCGGTGTGCAGCTCCTCGGCGAAGCGGGTCAGGACCGGGGCCAGCGTGGTCAACGCGGGGCGGTAGTCGTCGAGCAGCGGGGAGATCGCCGCGAGCAGCGCCTCCGCGCGGGCCAGCGTGCCGTCGGCATCGCCGGCCGTGCCCGTGACTGCGGTGAGGAGCGCATCGGCGGCATCGGTGGACCGGCTGATCCGGGCGACGGACTCGTCGGCGGCGTCGTTGGTGACGCCGATCCGGGCGACCGACCGGTCGGCGGCGTCGTTGGTCACGCCGATCCTGGCCACCGAGGCGTCCGCGGCGTCGTTCGTGACCCCGATCCGGGCGACGGCGGCGTCCGCGGCGTCGTTGGTCACCCCGATCCGTGCGACGGACTCGTCGGCGGCGTCGTTGGTGACGCCGATCCGTGCGACGGACCGGTCGGCTGCGTCGTTCGTGACGCCGATCCGGGTCACCGCGGCGTCTGCGGCGTCGTTGGTGACGCCGATCCGTGCGACGGACTCGTCGGCGGCGTCGTTGGTGACGCCGATCCGGGCGACGGCGGCGTCGGCGGCGTCGTTGGTCACCCCGATCCTCGCGACGGCCTCGTCGGCGTGGGCGCGGGTGACGTCGATGCCGGCGACCGCCACCTCGGCCCGGTCGGCGATGCGTTCCATCCGGTCGACCAGCACCCCGACGCGCTTCAGCAGCTGTTCACCCTCGCTGAGGGCCCCCACCACCCGGGGCAGCAGGGCGAGGGCCTCGGCGACGCCGTCGCGGAGGCCCTCGGCGGCGTTCAGCACGTCCGACGGTCCGGGAAAGGGCAACTTCACGGGCCCGACGCTACGGTCCGCCGGGTCAGCCTGCCGGTCGAGAGCCCTCTCCGCACGACGGGATCCGTCCGTCGCCCGCGCGTCCGGCCGGCCCGGGAGCCCACCGCCCGTATCGTGGAGCGGTCGCGCTCGCGACGGTCTCCGGCCGTCCCGGGGCGCAGGACGACCACGCAGCGAGCGGCTGCGGACAACGACGATGGGATGTCGACGCCGGTGGCGGATCAGCCGACGCGGGACGGGGCCGACGACGGTCCCCGGCGCGGCGACCGACCGACCGGCGCCGTCCCCTCTGTCCCAGGGGGCGAGCCAGGTGGTCCCGGTACGGGCGGCCCGGCCGCGCCGCTGACCGTCGCCGAGCTGCTCGCCCGCTCGGGCACGGGGGTCCGCCGGCGACGGGCGGAGCGACGGGAGGCCGGTGAGGCCACCGGCCGTCAGCAGCCGGTCGACGACGCCGGCACCCCGCTGTGGCAGCCGGGGCCGGCCCGGGGTGACGGTCCCGCCCGGCCCGGTCGGCCGGTGACCTCCGATGAGCTCGGTCCCCGGAGTGCGTGGCGGGACGGTCCGCAGCCGTCCGCCGTGCCCTCGCCGCCGGTGCTGCCGACCGGCTGGCAGCCGGCGATGCCCGGACCGGCCTCGGACCCGGAGCCCGCCACGCCGGCCCAGGAGCCGGCTGTCCGGCCCGCCCGCCCGCCGGTCGCCCCACCTGGCTCCCGCGCTCCTGCGCCTCCTGCCGTGCCGCGGGCCACGCCGTCGGCAGACCGTCGTCCCCCGTTCCCCGCCTCGGCGCCGGTCGGGTCGTCGTCGCGTCCCCCCGGCGTCCCGCAGGGCTCGGCGCCACCGGCCGACCGCAGCCAGACCGCGACGCCCTCGGCAGCGCCACCTCTCGCGCCGGTGCCCCCACGGCCGGTCCCCCAGGCGTCGCCCGGATCCGCTCCGTCCCTGTCCCCGTCCCCGGCATCGGCACAGCCATCCCGGGCAGTGGCGCCGCCACCCCCGCGACCGGTGCACCCGCCGTCGGTCACCCCCTCCGCGCCACCGCAGTACTCGGTGCCGGTGCCCGGCGTACGCCGCAGCCTGCCGGTGCCGCCGATCCCCGGTCGGGACGTGCCCGTCGTCCCCGGGGGTGCCACGGTCGCCGACCTGCCGGCGCCGCGTCCACCGGCCGGCCCGGTCCGTCGTCGGGTGACCCGGGCCGCCCTCGCGCTGGTGGCCCTGCTCGGCCTGGTGACCGCCTACTACGTCGGCCTCTACTTCTACGTCGACCGTGGGATCGACCGGGTCGACGCGCTGGTCACCGACGGCCCGGAGGTGCTGGCCCCGCAGCTCCAGGAGACCTCGTCGACCTACCTGGTGGTCGGCACCGGCGTGCCCGGGGGCAGCGGGCTGTCTGCGGTCAGCCCCGTGGTCGCACACGTCTCCGGCGACGGTGAGCAGGCGGTCCTGGTCAGCCTGCCGCCCACGGCGCTGACCGACACCCCCGTCTGCCGGACGGCGGACGGCGAGCTGCGCCAGCCCGTGACCGAGCCCTTCGCCGCCGCACTGCTCGACGGCGGGCCCTCCTGCCTGGTCCGGTCGGTGCAGCAGCTGACCGGCCTGCGGGTCGACCACTACGTGTCCGTCGACCTCGCCCGGCTGCCCGGCATGGTCGAGGCGCTCGGCGGGGTCCCGGTCTGCCCGGGGACGGGTGAACTCCAGCTGGCCGGCGCAGAGGTGACCGGGTACCTGCAGCCCGCCGCCACCGGGACCGACGTCACCGGTGCCGCGGTGGCCGAGCGCGAGCAGCGGGTGCTGGTCTCGGCACTCGACTCCGCCCTGGCGGACAGCACGCTGGCCGACCCGCTGACCCTGACCCGCTTCCTCTCCCGGGCCGGCGATGCGTTCACCGTGGACGCCGGGACGACGCTCGGGGACCTGCGGTCCTTCGGGGCCACCCTGGGTGAGCTGTCCGGGAGCGCGATCGAGCGCACCGGCCTCCCGGTCACCGAGGTGGGGCACGTGCCCAGCGGCAGCGACCAGGCGGTGGTGGTCGTCGACGCGACCGCGACCCGGCAGCTGTTCGACTCCGTCATCGACGCAGGCAGGCTGCCCGCCCCGGCCGTGGAGGACGTCGCCGACGCGGCGCCGACCGACCCCGCCCTCACCGAGCCGGCGGCCAGCGACCCGGTGCCCGAGGGGACGACGGTCTCCGTGGCGCCGGCCGGGGTGACCGTGGACGTGCTGGACGGTTCCGGTGCCGGGCGCACGGGCGAGGTGGCCGACGGCCTGGCCGCCGCGGGGTTCCGGGTCGGTGCCCGGGGCATCGAGCCGGCCGCCGTGCAGCGCACCGTGGTCCGGTACGGCCCGGCGGCGCTGGAGCCGGCACGCACCGTGGCGGCGGCCGTGCCCGGCGCCGTGCTGGTGGAGACCGCCCTGGTCGGCTCGGCGGTGCAACTGGTCGTCGGGCCGGAGTTCACCGGGCTGGCTCCCGTCGACATCGGCACCCCGGTGCCCACGACAGCGGCCCCGGACCCCGCTGTCGCAGGGGCCGAGGCCGCATCATCCTGCAGCTGAGCGGCGGTACCACCGCTCAGCGGAGCATCACCCGAACCGGCCGGAGATGTAGTCCTCCGTGGCCTTCTCGTCGGGGTTGCTGAAGATCTTCTCGGTGGGGTTGTACTCGATCAGCCGGCCGGGCTGGCCCACCCCGTTGAGGTTGAAGAAGCCGGTGGTCTCGCTGACCCGCGCGGCCTGCTGCATGTTGTGCGTGACGATGACGATGGTGAACTGCTCCTTGAGCTCCATCATCAGGTCCTCCACGGCCAGCGTGGAGATCGGGTCGAGGGCCGAGCAGGGCTCGTCCATCAGCAGCACCTCGGGCTGGATGGCGATGGCCCGGGCGATGCACAGCCGCTGCTGCTGACCACCGGAGAGCCCCGAGCCCGGGCGGTTCAGCCGGTCCTTGACCTCGTTCCAGAGGTTCGCGCCCTTGAGCGAGCGCTCGACCAGGTCGTCCATGTCGCTCTTGCTGGTCTTCTTGGCGTTCAGCCGCAGGCCCGCCGCGACGTTGTCGTAGATCGACATCGTCGGGAACGGGTTCGGCCGCTGGAAGACCATGCCGATCTGCCGGCGGACGTCGACCGGGTCGACGTCGGAGCCGTAGAGGTCCTGCCCCTCGATGACGACCTTCCCCTCGACGCGCGCGCCGGGGATCACCTCGTGCATCCGGTTGAGGGCGCGGAGGAACGTCGACTTGCCGCAGCCCGAGGGGCCGATCAGGGCGGTGATGCTGCGCGGCTCGATGGAGAGGTTGACACCTTCCACGGCCTTGAAGTTGCCGTAGTAGATGTCCAGGTCCGAGACGTCGATGCGCTTGGCCACGTGGTGTTCCTCCGGGTTTCGGGTCAGCGACTTGTCTTGGGGGCGAAGAGGCGGCTGATCAGGCGGGCGACCACGTTGAGGCCCATGACCAGGATGATGAGCACCAGGGCGGCTGTCCAGGCCCGGTCGATCCCTTCCTGCGGTGGCACGCCCGGTTGGGTCAGCTGGTAGTAGGCGTAGACCGGGAGGGTCGCCATCCGCCCGTCGAACGGGTTGAAGTTGGTGGCGTTGGTGATGCCCACCGTGATCAGCAGCGGCGCGGTCTCGCCGATCACCCGGGCGATGGCCAGGGTGACGCCCGTGGCGAGACCGGCGATGGCGGTCGGGATGACCACCTTGAGGATCGTGCGCCACTTGGGCACGCCGAGGGCGTAGGCGGCCTCGCGGAGCTCGTTCGGGACGAGCTTGAGCACCTCCTCCGCGGAACGCACGACCACCGGGATCATCAGCACCGACAGCGCCACCGCGCCCATGATCCCCAGCCGGATGCCCGGGCCGAAGATGAGCACGAACAGCGCGTAGGCGAAGAGGCCGGCGACGATGGAGGGGATGCCGGTCATCACGTCGATGAAGAAGGTGATCGACCGCTTGAGCCGGCCGGTGCCGTACTCGACCAGGTAGATCGCGGTCATCAGACCGATCGGCACCGAGATCAGCGTGGTGAGCGCCGTGATGATCAGCGTGCCCATGATCGCGTGGTACGCGCCACCGCCCGGGCCGATGACGCCCTGCAGGGACGCGGTGAAGAACTCGGCGTCGAAGCGCTCGGCCCCGCGGCGGACGACCTCGTAGACCAGCGAGACCAGCGGCACCATCGCGATCCCGAAGGCGCTGACCACCAGGCAGGTGATCAGCCGGTCGGTTGCCTTGCGCGAGCCCTCGGTCACCCGGGAGAGCAGGTAGGTGCCCAGCGTGCCCAGCACCACCGTGTAGATGACGAAGAGGACGATGTTCCAGCCGGTCAGCAGCGAGATCGCCAGCGCGACCGCGGCGGCGGCACCGAACACCGCCCACGGCACCCACGGCGCCTGCTTCTCGTGGCCGCCCAGAGCGCCCTGGGACGGCGCCGAGGTGGCCGGTCCGGCGCTGGACTGCTGGGTGGAGGTGCTCATCAGTTCGCTCCGGAGAAGTCGGCCCGGCGGCTGACGACCCACCGGGCGAGCATGTTGACCAGGAGGGTGATCACGAACAGCGCCAGGCCACTGGCGATCAGGGTGTTGACACCCAGACCGGTCTCCTCCGGGAACTGCAGCGCGATGTTGGCCGCGATGGTCTGCGGGTTGGCGCTGGTGATGAGCGCCCAGGTGATCCCGGCGGCCGAGCCGGAGAGGATGATCGCCACGGCCATGGTCTCGCCGAGCGCGCGGCCCAGGCCGAGCATCGAACCGCCGATGATGCCGGACTTGCCGTAGGGGATGACCGCCATCTTGATCATCTCCCAGCGGGTGGCGCCCAGGGCGAGGGCGGCCTCGGTGTGCAGCGTCGGCACCTGGCTGAACACCTCGCGGGAGATGGCGCTGACGATCGGCAGGATCATCACCGCGAGCACCAGGCCGATGGTCAGCATGGTGCGGCCGCTCGAGGAGACCGGTCCGGTGAAGAACGGGATGAAGCCGAGGTTCTCCTCGAGCCAGCGGTAGAAGGGCACCAGCCGGGGAGCGAGCCAGGCGATGCCCCAGAAGCCGTAGACGATGCTCGGGATGGCGGCGAGCAGGTCGACCACGTAGCCCAGCCCGGCGGCCAGCTTGCGCGGCGCGTAGAAGGTGATGAACAGCGCGATCGCCACCGCCAGCGGCGTGGCGACCAGCAGAGCGATCATCGCGGAGAGCAGGGTGCCGAAGATCAGCGGCCCGATGTAGGAGGCGAGGCCACCGTCACCGGGGATCTCGTCCGGGGAGGCCGTCAGCGCCGGGACCGACTCGCTGATCAGGAAGAGGGCCACCCCGGCGAGGATGACCAGGATGAGGATGCCCGCGCCCTTGGCGGTGCCGGCGAAGATGCGGTCACCGGGCCGGCTCTTGGGCTGCTGGGCGGGTGGTGCGCTGGTGGTGGAGGTCACCGATCGCTCCGGGGGGCTCGTACCGCTGGATGCTGGGAGGCGTGCAGTGGGGCATGCACCACGGCGGCCCGGGGTGTCCGGGTGGACACTCCGGGCCGCCGCAGCGCGCTGCTGACCGGCTCGATCAGCCGGCAGCCGTGATGGCGTCGATCGCACCCTGCGCCTGCTCGCGCAGGTTGTCCGAGATGGGCGCGCTGCCCGCGGCCTCGGCCGCGGCCTGCTGGCCCTCCTCGCTGACCACGTAGCTCATGAAGTCCGCGACCAGGTCGGCGGTCTCCTGGTCCTCGTACTCGACACAGCCGACGTGGTAGCTGATCAGCACGATCGGGTAGTTGCCCGACTCGGTGGTGTCGCGGGCGAGCTCGATGGCGAAGTCGTACTCGCCGCGGCCCTCCAGCGTCTCCGAGTTCTCCACCACGGCGGCGGCGGCCTCGGCGGTGGGCTCGACGAACTCCTCGCCCACGCCGATGTTCGCCACGCCGAGGTCGCCGGCCTGGCTCAGGTCGGCGTAGCCGATGCTGCCGTTGCCGGCCCCGACGGCGCTGACCACGCCCGAGGTGCCCTGGGCGGCCTCGCCACCGGAGACCGGCCAGTCACCACTGGCCTCGTGCGGCCAGGCGTCGCCGGCCGCAGCGACCAGGTACTCGGTGAAGTTCTCCGTGGTGCCGGACTCGTCACTCCGGTTGACCGGGGTGATGGGGAGGTCCGGCAGGGTGGCGTCCGGGTTGTCCGCCGCGATCGCCGGGTCGTTCCAGTTGGTGATCTGCTGGTTGAAGATGCCGGCGAGGACCTCGGGGGAGAGGTTCAGCTCGTCGACGCCCTCGAGGTTGTAGACCACGGCGATCGGCGCGATGTAGTTGGCCAGCTCGAAGATGCCGGACTCGCCGCAGCGCTCCTCGGCCTGCGCGAGCTCCTCCTCGTCGAGCGAGGCGTCCGAGCCGGCGAAGTCGGTGCCGCCGGCCAGGAACTGCTCACGGCCACCGCCGGAGCCGATCGGGTCGTAGTTGACCGTCACATCGGGCTGGACGCTGGAGTAGCCGGCGGTCCAGCCCTGCATGGCCGCCTGCTGGCTGCTGGCGCCGGCGCCGACGAGGGTGCCGCTGAGCTCCTCGCCGCTGTCGCCCCCGGAAGCGGTGCCCGAACCGGTCTCCTCGTTCGAGGCGCCGCACGCGGCGAGAGCGAGGGTGGCGGCGAGCGCTGCGGACACGGCCGCGGTGCGCGTCGTGGTGCTGAGCTTCAACTCAGTGGCCTTTCGACTGGTGTGTGCCCGGACGTCGGAGCCGGGCAGGGAAGATCGAACGACGAGGACGCTAAGCAGCCCAGATGGACGGATCCAGGTGCGTCGATGAACGCGGGGTGAACGCGGACTGAGACTTGGCCCACGAAACGAGAGACGCTGTACGTCCAACGGGTGAACCGCCGCGTGGCGGGGCGCCGACGGGCGGATCGGGCCGCTCAGCGGCACGGCCACGAGGGCGCTCAGCGACGGGGTGCGCGCCGCCAGGAGACGTCGACGGCGTGCCGGGTGAACCCGCTCCGCTCGTAGAGCGCGACGGCGGTGGTGTTCTCCTCCTCGACGTAGAGGAGCACGGCGGACAGCCCACGGGCACGCAGGTGCGCCAGCCCCACGTCGGTCAGGGCCCTCCCCAGCCGCATCCCCTGCGCGTCCGGGTCGATGCCCAGCACGTAGATCTCGCCGATCGGCTCGTCGCCGGCGTCGCCGGCCGGGTGCACCTTGGTCCAGTGGAAGCCCAGCAGCTCCTGCCCGCCCGGCGTCTCCCGCCAGGCGAGGAAGAACCCGGCCGGGTCGAACCAGGCCTCGGCCTCGCGCAGGGTCAGGTCGCCGCGGGTCCACCGGCCCTGCTCCGGGTGGGAGGCGAAGGCGCGGGCGTTCACCCGCAGCCAGGCGTCCTCGTCGGTGGCCGGCCGGAACGTCGCGACGGACACCCCGTCGGGCAGCGCCGGCCGGGGTGTGGGGTCGACCCCGTCCAGTGGCCGGCGCATCTGCAGCAGCACGCGCGCCCGGTCGTAGCCGCGGCGGCGGGCGAGCTCTGCCGAACCGGGCAGCTCACCGTGGGCCCACACGCGCAGCGGACGATCGGCGGCGAGCTCCTCGACCCGGGTGACCAGGGCGGTGCCCACGCCGCGACGGCGACTGGCCGGGGCCACGACGAGCTCCGCCTCGGCCTCCGGGTCGCCGGGCGGGAGCTCGAGTCGGGCGTAGCCGAGCAGCGTGCCGGCGTCGTCCCGCACGGTGAGGTCGACGCCACCGACCGGGCCGCCGTGCTGCAGTCGCAGCTCGGACTCCTCGGAGACCGGCCGGACACCGTCGGCTGCCAGCGCGGCCTCGAGCAGGGCCCGCACCTCGCCCACGGCGGCGGCGGGGAGCCGCTCGGCGACCTCGACCTGCACCGGGTTCAGCGGACCGGGCTCAGGAGAGCGGGACGGTGGTGTCGATCGCCGCCACGTTGGCCGCGGCGGTCGCGTCGGCGACCTGCTGGTCGAGCTTGTAGCCGACGTTGCGCACGGTGCCGATCAGCGCCTCGTGCTCGGCGCCGAGCTTGGCGCGCAGCCGGCGGACGTGGACGTCGACGGTGCGGGTGCCGCCGAAGTAGTCGTAGCCCCAGATCTCCTGCAGCAGCTGGGCGCGGGAGAAGACCCGGCCCGGATGCTGGGCGAGGTACTTGAGGAGCTCGAACTCCTTGTACGTGAGGTCGAGTGGGCGGCCGCGGAGCTTTGCCGAGTAGCTGTGCTCGTCGATGACCAGCTCGCCGGCCTTCGTCACGCCACCCTCCGCGCCGTCGGCGGGGGCCGCGGCGGCCAGCCGGCGGGCGGCGGCCCACTTGAGCCGGGCGTCGACCTCGGCCGGGCCGGCGGTGTCGAGCACGACGTCGTCGACGCCCCAGTCGGCCGACAGCGCGACGAGGCCCCCCTCGGCCAGCACTGCGACCAGCGAGGCGGCGACGCCCGTCGAGGCCAGCAGTGAGCACAGGGTCCGGGCGGAGACGAGGTCGTGCCGGGCGTCTACCAGGACGACGTCCCCGGCGTCACCGTCGAGCAGACTGGACAGCTCGGGGGGCACGACGCGCACCTGGTGGGCCAACAGCCCGAGCGCGGGGAGGACCTCCGTGGTGGCCTGACGGGCCGAGGTCATGAGCACGAGTCGCATGTCGTCTCCTTCACTGGGCGGACCCAGGCCGTCGACCGCGCTGTCGAGGTGAGGCTGCAGGATAGCGGACGTGCCCTGCCGTCCCGGCGAAGTCGTGACCCGCGGCACGGTCCGGTCGCGCGCCGGCGACACGACGACGCCGGCACGCTCGGCGGTCCGGCCACTCTCTGCGAGGATCGCGGGGTGACGCAGGCCGCCCCGGACACGCAGCTGTCCCCGCGCGCCCACCACCTGCCGGCGGCCGGCCTGGTCGTCGTGGTGGCCGCGGTGGCCGTCGGGTTGCCCGCTGCGCTCGGTGACACGGGATGGGTCGCCTCGGTGGCGCTGCTCCAGCTGGGCCTGGTCGCCGGCTGGGTGGTCGCCACCGGCATCCGTGGCTTCGTGGGCTCCCTCGCCCTGGGCGGCGCCGCGGCGGTCGCGGCCGACGCGGCGATGCTCCTCCCGGCCCGCCCGCAGCTGGACTGGCTGCTGGCGGTGCTCGGCCTGGGGTTCCTGGCCGCCGTCGTCCACCAGATGACCCGCCCGGCACCCCGCCGCTACCTCGTCGCCTCCCTGGCCGGCGTCGTCCTGCTGGTGTGCTCGGTCTGTGCGCTTGCGGTGCTGCTGGGGGTCTCCCGGCTGGAAGGCGGGACGCAGGCGCTGGAGACGGCGGTGCTGGTGGTCGGTGCCGCACTGCTGGTCGGTCACCTCGTCGACCTCGTGCTGCCCCGCCCGGAGATCACCCCGGACGTGCCCCGGGGCCTGCTCGGGGTCGTCCTCGCCGTGCTGGCCGCCACGGGGGTGGCCCTGCTGGACCGCGAGGGCGACGCGCTCGTCGACGCCCTGTCGGCGGCCATCTACGGCGCGGCACTGGGCGGGGCAGCCGCGCTGACGGCGCTGGGCGCCTCCTACGTCGTGGCCGAGCGCGGCGGGTGGAGCTGGGCGCTGCCGGTGGTGCAGGCGGTGCTCCCGCTGGCCGCCGTCGCCCCGGTGGCCTACGCGCTCGCCTCCTATGGCACCGGCTGAGCGGCAGGGGAGACTCGACGCGTGAAGGCACTGCTGATCGTCCTGCTGCTCGCCCTCGGCCTGCTCTTCCTGGTCGACCGGGTCGGCGTCGCCGTCGCCGAGGGGCAGGTCGCCGACCAGCTCGCTGAGCGCGGTGGGCTGGCCGGTACGCCGGAGGTCGAGATCACCGGGTTCCCGTTCCTCACCCAGGCGGTGGCCGGTCGCTACGACGAGGTGCGGATCAGCCTGACCGCCGAGCAGCTCGGCGAGCCGGCCGGCACCCGCGCCGACGTGCAGCTGTACGGGGTGCAGGTGCCGTTGTCCGACGTGATCTCCGGGTCGGTCCAGGAGATCCCGGTTGAGCAGGTCGACGGGACGGCGACGCTCTCCTACGAGCTGCTCGCCCAGCAGCTCGGCGGCGACACCCGGCTGGCCCCGGAGGGCGACCGGCTGCGGATCGACCGCACGGTCGACCTGGCCGGGATCGAGGTCCCGGTCATCGCCCGGGGCACCGTCACCCTCGACGGACAGGACCTGGTGGTCGACGTCGAGGACGCATCGGCGGCGGGCGTCGACGTCCCCGGTTTCGTGATGGACCGGGCCGCCGACCTGCTGGACTTCCGGTACCCGGTGCCGGAGCTGCCCTTCGGGCTGGAGCTGACCAGCGTCGACCCCGGGGACGACGGCGTCCTGGTGGTGGTGGCGGCGACCGACACGGTGCTGCAGGGCTGACCGGTGCTGCAGGGCTGACCGGTGCCGCGCGGCTGCTCGGCGGAATGTGCCCGGCGGGGCGCCCGTTGCCCCTCAGGTGGACACGACGACCAGCACCACCGACGCCACGGCCGCCCTCGCCGGGCTGGGCGTGCGTCCGGCGGAGGCGGAGCTGACCGTCGTCCAGTTCTCCACGGCCTTCTGTGGGCCGTGCCGGGCCACCCGTGCCCGGCTGCAGCGCCTGGAGTCGACCCATCCCGGGTTGTCCTACGTGCACGTGGACGCCGAGAGCCACCTGGACGAGGTCCGGGCGCTGGACGTGCGGGTCACGCCGACGCTGATCTGGCTGGACGGCGCCGGGACGGTGGTGGCCCGCAACACCGGCGCGCCGGGGCCGGCTGAGCTGGCCGCTCTGGTGACCGCTCACGTGAGGTCGGGGCGATGATCCGCTACCCTCGCGCCGTGGGCCCCCTGCTGACCTCGCGCCGCACAGTCGACCTGTGCCGCGTCGGCAGCTCCCGCTGTCCGGCCTGCTGAGGCCGCACCCCCGCGCCGGAGACCCCGTCCCGCGCCGCTCTCCGCACGCCCTGGCCGACCCCCGCCGGATGTGCGTTCCGGTGGACACCGGCTCGGTGGTCCCGCACGGGATCGGCACCCGTTCCAGATCTGCACCGCACGACGTCCGCACCATCCGCCCCACCTGATGGAGGAACCACACTCATGAGCCGTAGCGACGTGCTCGTCACCGCCGACTGGGCCCAGGAGCACCTGGGTGACCCCGGCATCGTCTTCGTCGAGGTCGACGAGGACACCAGCGCCTACGACGGCGGCCACCTCGAAGGTGCCGTAAAGCTGGACTGGAAGACCGACCTGCAGGACCCGCTGCGCCGCGACTTCGTCGGCCGTGAGGCGTTCGAGGCGCTGCTCTCCTCGCGCGGCATCGGCAACGACGACACCGTGGTGCTGTACGGCGGCAACAACAACTGGTTCGCCGCCTACGCGTACTGGTACTTCAAGCTATACGGGCACCGCGACGTGAAGCTGATCGACGGTGGCCGCAAGAAGTGGGAGCTCGACGGCCGCCCGCTGTCCAAGGACACCGTGGAGCGCCCGGCCACCACCTACCGCGCCAGCGAGCCCGACCTCTCGATCCGCGCCTTCCGCGACGAGGTCGTGTCCTCGATCGGCAGCAAGAACATCATCGACGTCCGCTCGCCCGACGAGTTCTCCGGCAAGATCCTCGCCCCGGCGCACCTGCCGCAGGAGCAGGCGCAGAAGGGCGGGCACGTCCCCACGGCGATGAACATCCCGTGGAGCAAGGCGGCCAACGAGGACGGCACGTTCAAGAGCGACGACGACCTGGCCAAGCTCTACGCCGAGCAGGGCTACGACGAGAGCAAGCCGACCATCGCCTACTGCCGCATCGGCGAGCGCTCCAGCCACACCTGGTTCGTGCTGCGCGAGCTGCTCGGCAAGTCCGACGTCAAGAACTACGACGGCTCCTGGGTCGAGTACGGCTCGCTGGTCGGCGTCCCGATCGAGAAGTGAGCTGACATGTGCGGAGCCCCGAAGCAGGGCGGCAGCCTGGCCGGTGTCGACCTGAGCACCCAGACCGTCATCCAGGGATCGGTGTGGCACGACGGCACCCCGGTGGCCGGCGCGTACGTGCGGCTGCTGGACGCCACCGACGAGTTCACCGCCGAGGTGGTGACCAGTCCGGAGGGTGAGTTCCGGTTCTTCGCCGCGCCGGGGCACTGGACGCTGCGCACCCTGGCGCCGGTCGGCCGCGCCGAGCGCGCGATCGACGCCGAGGTCGGGCTGAACGAGACCACGCTCGCCATCGACTGACGTCGGCCGCGTCCCCCAGCGCCCGCTCCGGCTCCGGCCGGGGCGGGCGCTGTCGTCTGCGAGGCGGCGGACCACCACGCGACGGCCAGGTCGGCGCACGCGCGTGAACGGCCCTGGTCAGAAGCCGAGCAGGGGTGCCACCGGCCCAGTCGCACCTGCTGCGCCAGCTGGCGACCCTGCGTCGGGGCAGGCGGGCCTGGGTGAGCGGCGTGCCGTGGCCGGTGCTCCGGGCGGTCGGGCTCGCCGCGCCGGTGATGCGGGAGGTCGTGGAGATCCGGCACCAGTGGACGCCCCGTTCGTCCTCGACGCGACCGAGACGACCGAGACGTTCGGCCTGCGGCCCACACCCTGGGACGACGTCGTCCGGGCGACCACCGCGACAGGTGTGCCGGTCCGACCCGGGGCACCGCAGTCCGGGACGGGCGGCGCGGATACCGTGGCGGCATGGGTCTGTTCTCCGCCTGGGTGCTCATCACCCTCGTCGCACTGGTCGCGCTGGGCTTCGCCGCCTCGGCGTGGCGGGTCGCCCGCGCCGAGCGTCCGGGGCGCGCACGATGAGCGCCCCCGTCCCGCCCGGCCTGCCGACCGGGCCGGTCGCCGGTCCGACCGAGCTGCCGGTCCCGGACACCGTCGACGTCCGCGAGGGGCCCGAGGTGGCCCACGAGCTGCTGTCGGTGCTGCCACTGCTGGGCGAGTGGCACGGGGAGGGTCAGGCCGCCGGCACCGGCGGCGACCACCGCTTCGGGCAGTGGGTCCGGTTCGCCCACGACGGGCGCGACTTCCTCAGCTACGAGTCGCGCACCTGGCGGCTGTCCGACGACGGCCAGGTGGCCGGCCCGGAGCAGCGGGAGTCCGGCTTCTGGCGGCCCCGCGGCGAGGAGGAGGTCGAGCTGCTGGTGAGCTCCCCGGCCGGCCTGGTCGAGATCTACGTCGGCACGGCCCGGACGACGACCAGCTGGGAGCTCGACAGCGACGTGCTGGCCCGTACCCCCGACCACCCCGACACCAGCCGGGCCAAGCGGCTCTACGGCATCGTCGACGGCGCCCTGCTCTACGCCGTCGACCGGGCGGCAGGCGACCAGCCGCTGCGCCCCACCATGTCCGCCCGCCTGGAGAGGATCCGCTGAACCCCGTGACGCAGCCCGCCACCACCCCCCGTCAGGTCGCCGACCGCTACGTCGACGCGGTCTGCGACCTGGACCCGATCGTCGCCACCCAGCTGGGCACCCGCCCCGGTGACGACCGGCTGCCCGACACCAGCCCGACCGGGCTGGCCGCCGAGGCCGAGCTGATCCGGGCCACGCTCGCCGAGCTGGACCGCGTGCTGGCCGCGGACCCGTCCCTGGACGACGACCCGGTGGAGCGCCGCTGCGCGCGGCTGCTGCGGGAGCGGCTCACGGCTGCGCTGGACCTGCACGAGGCCGGCGAGGACCTGCGG
The DNA here is from genome assembly GCF_026968045.1 of Modestobacter sp. VKM Ac-2977. Taxonomy (GTDB): domain Bacteria; phylum Actinomycetota; class Actinomycetes; order Mycobacteriales; family Geodermatophilaceae; genus Modestobacter. The sequence goes on from NZ_JAPVBQ010000003.1 coordinate 707,899, forward strand.
GCGGTGTCCAACCTCTTCTCCCCGGTGCACTCCATCCGGCAGGTCTTCTCGATGATGCCGACCCGGACCCCGGAGGACTGGGCGGTGCTGGCCCGTCGGCTCGCCCGGGTGCCGGCGGCCTACCGCGGTTACCGCGAGTCGCTGAGCGCCGGGGCCGCGCAGGGCCTGTTCGCCGCGCCCCGCCAGGTGCACACCGTCGTCGGGCAGCTCGACGAGTGGCTGGCCGGCCCGTACTTCGCCGGGCTGGTCGCGGCCGGCCCCGACGAGGTGCGCGCCGAGCTGGACGCCGCAGCTGCTGCGGCCGACGCCGCGGTCGCCGCCGTCCGCGACTTCCTCCGGGACACCTACGCTCCGCAGGCCGAGGGCACCCCCGACGCGGTCGGCCGGGAGCGGTACGCCCGGTTCGCCCGCTCGTGGAACGGCTCGGACCTCGGCACCGGCACCGGCCTGGAGGAGGCCTACGCCTGGGGCTGGGCCGAGCACCAGCGGATCCTGGCCGAGCAGCGCCTCGAGGCCGAGAAGGTGCTCCCGGGGGCCACCCCGATGGAGGCGATGCGCTGGCTCGCCGAGCACGGCGAGGCCGTCGAGGGCGTGGAGCCGGTCCGGCAGCGGCTGCAGGCGATGATGGACTCCGCGATCGAGGTCCTTGACGGGGTGCACTTCGACATCGCCGGCCCGGTGCGCCGGGTGGAGGCGATGATCGCCCCGCCGGGGAGCGCCGCGGCGCCGTACTACACCCGGCCGACCCAGGACTTCTCCCGTCCCGGCCGCACCTGGCTGCCGACGCTGGGTCGGGAGCGCTTCCCGCTGTGGGACCTGGTCTCGACCTGGTACCACGAGGGCGTCCCCGGTCATCACCTGCAGCTCGCGCAGTGGGCCTACGTCTCCGGCGACCTGTCGTCCTACCAGACCTCGCTGGGGTCGGTCGGGGCCAACGTCGAGGGCTGGGCGCTCTACGCCGAGCGGCTGATGGACGAGCTCGGCTTCCTGACCGACCCCGGGGCCCGGCTGGGCTACCTGGACGCGCAGCAGATGCGCGCCGTCCGGGTCGTGGTCGACATCGGCATGCACCTGGAGCTGCCGATCCCCGACGACGCCGAGGGCGCCGTCGCCGCGCACCGGGGGGAGCCGTGGACGCCGGAGCTGGCGCGGGCCTTCTTCGGGGAGAACTGCGGCCGGGACGCCGACTTCCTGGACAGCGAGCTGGTCCGCTACCTCGGCATGCCCGGGCAGGCGATCAGCTACAAGCTGGGGGAGCGGGCCTGGCTGGCCGGCCGGGAGGCGGCCCAGCAGGCGCGGGGCGCCGACTTCGACCTGAAGGCCTGGCACATGGCCGCGCTCTCCCAGGGCAGCCTCGGCCTCGACGACCTGGCCGCCGAACTCGCCCAGCTCTGACGCCCTGCCGCCACCAAGATGGCCATTGTGGTGGCGACTGGAGCCGGTAGGGCCAAGATCGCGACTTTGGCCCTACCGGCGGTCGGGGGCCTGGGGCGTCAGCTGTCGGGGGCGTCGGGTGGGGTCGGGTTGACCTGGTCGGCGTCCCAGGTGGTGCGTTGGCCGGGCGCCGCGGGGACGACCTCCAGGCCGTCGACGGCGAACAGCTCGGCGATGCAGGCGGCGCTGCCCCCCACGTAGGTGCTGACCAGGTCGATGTCGGTCACCACGCACCAGGCGCGGTCGGCCGGCCACCACAGGTTGGCGCTCTGCTCGAACGGCTCGGCGGCCATGTTCTGTGCGGCCAGCTCGATCGGCCCGTTGATCAGCCAGTACTCGCGGTCGGGCAGGCTCAGCGTCGGGTGGTCGGTGATGACGGCGCCGCCCTGGGCCACGGCGAACCAGCAGACGTCGGGGGTGGTCGTCCAGCGGGAGAGCACCGCGACCAGGCGTTCGGCGACCGGGGCGGGGAGGTGACCGCGGGCGGGGGCACCGTGCCACAGCGGCGACTGGTCGTCGTTCTCGAAGTACTCCATCGCGCCGGTGACCGAGCCCCACTGCATCAGCGGGTGCACGGTGGTGCCGTTGGCGGCTGCGACGGAGGCCCAGGGGACCTCGACGTCGTCGTCCCCCACGTACCGCACGGCCGGGTGGAAGACCCGGGCCACGGCCTCGAAGGAAGAGGGGACCAGCGCGGCCACGGTCGCCGGCGTGGCGGACGCGGCGGACTCGGCGAGCCAGATGCCGGCCGAGGTGTCCAGGGCGACGGAGCGACCGGTGAACTGCACGCCCGACTCCTCCCCCCAGACAACGGACAACCCCCGGGCTGCTCCGTGGCGCTGTACCCACCGTGGTGGGGAGCGGCTCACGGGCCGACTGGACAACGTCGGCAGCCCGGGGGTCGGGTGACTGTCCGGTTCTCGCCTGCCGCCATCGACGGACGGGCGGGAGTGCCGTCGCTCAGGTGCTGTGGGTCTTCCACAGGCTCTGAACGGGCGGCCCATCTGGACGGCGGCTAGCGGACAGCCACCTCACGTGTCCTGTAAGTCATCAACTTCGGGACCACCTCCTCTCTCGTGTGCCACGACGGTACGACGCGGAGGAGGGCTCGGCAACGACCTTTTCTCAGGTGTCGGACGACGGGCCGGCCGTCCGCCCGGGCGGGGGCGTGCCCTCCCAGTCCGGGTCGTGGGTCGCCTTGTCGTCCACGGTGCGGATCTGCTGGCCGTCCTCGGTCTGGTAGACGTCGGGCACGCCGTCCCGGTCGCGGTCCTCCGTCTCGACCGCGGCGATCCGGCGGTAGCGGCGGTCGCGCGTCTTGAGCAGGATCGAGGCCAGCACGGCCGCCGTCACGGTGCCGACCAGGACGCCGACCTTCACGTGCTCGTCGCGCAGCGAGCCCTCGCCGTAGGCGAGTGCGCCGATGAGCAGGGAGACCGTGAACCCGATGCCGGCGAGCATGGACAGGCCGATGACGTCGGGCCAGCCCAGCGACTCGTCCAGCTCGGCGCGGGTGAAGCGGGACACCAGCCAGGTGGCGCCGGTGATGCCGAGCGTCTTGCCGGCCACCAGGCCCACCACGATGCCGATGGCGACCGGGTCCGACAGCGACTCGACCAGGCCGGAGAAGCCGCCGATGGTGACGCCGGCGGCGAAGAAGGCGAACACCGGGACGGCGAACCCGGCGGAGATCGGGCGGATCCGGTGCTCGAGGTGCTCGGCCAGGCCGGGGCCCGCGTCCGGGCCGCCGGCGGCCTGGCTGCGGACGACCGGCACGGTGAAGGCGAGCAGCACCCCGGCGACGGTGGCGTGCACCCCGGACTCGTGCATCAGCACCCAGGTGATGACCGCGAGGGGGATGAGCAGCCACCAGGAGCGGATCCGCTTCTGCACCAGGAACCCGAAGACGGCGAGCGGGAGCAGCGACAGCAGCAGTGGCGTGACCGCCAGCTCGGAGGTGTAGAAGATCGCGATCACCGTGATGGCCAGCAGGTCGTCGACCACGGCCAGGGTCAGCAGGAACGTGCGCAGCGCGGTGGGCAGGTGGGTGCTGATCACCGCGAGGACGGCGAGGGCGAAGGCGATGTCGGTGGCCGTCGGGATGGCCCAGCCGCGCAGTGCGCCGTCGCCGGTGCCCAGGTTCACCAGCACGAACAGGACGGCGGGGACCACCATGCCGCCGACGGCTGCGGCGACCGGCAGGGCTGCCCGCCGAGGGTCACGGAGGTCGCCGGCGACGAACTCCCGCTTGAGCTCGAGCCCGACCACGAAGAAGAAGATCGCCAGCAGCCCGTCGGCCGCCCAGGTGCCGAGGGTGAGGTCCAGGTGCAGCGACTCGGGGCCCACCCGGGTGTCGCGCAGCGCCTCGTAGGACTCCGCCCAGGGCGAGTTCGCCCAGACCAGGGCGATCACCGTGCCCACCAGCAGGAGCGCCCCGCCGATGGTCTCCTTGCGGAGGATCGCGGCGATCCGCGTGGCCTCCGGGTAGGACCCCCGGCTGAACAGGCGGGTGGGTGTGGTCACGTGGCGGCTCCGTTGTGCAGGGTCGGGAAGAGAGTTGCCGACCAGACTTCCCGGCGCACCTCGATCGAGGTTACCGGGCCAGCAGCTCGCGCACCCGTCGGGACAACCCGGCGTCCCCATGGGGCACGTCGTCCAGCCGGGTGACCGTCGCGGCGCCGCGGATCCCGGACAGCAGCCAGACGGCGTCGGCCGACCGCATGTCCTCGACCGACCCCGGGGTGACGGTGGTCGGCCACCCGGCGGCCCCGGCCCGGTCGAACAGCCGGGCCTGGGTCGTCCCGGCCAGGATCCCGGTGTCCACCGGCGGGGTGTGCAGCCGGCCACCGGCGGCCCAGACGACGGTGGAGGTCGGGCCCTCCAGCAGCCGGCCCTCCACCGAGGTGAACACGACGTCGTCGGCGCCGACGGCGTGCGCGTGCCGCAGGGCCGCCATGTTCACCGCGTAGGAGAGCGTCTTCGCCCCGCCCAGCAGCCACGGGGCGGTGGCGCGCACGTCGGCGGGCACGCCGAGGGGGAGGCTGACCACGGCGATGCCCTGTTCCCGCTGCCGCAGGGTCTCGGCCGGCACCGGGGCCAGCAGGGCGAGCAGCGTCGGCGGCCCGTCGTCGCCGAGGCCGCGGGTGAGCAGCACCCGGCAGGCCCCCTCGACCTCGGCCGGCCAGTCGGCGACCCCGGCCGCCACCACGGCCCGGACGGCGTCGTCCCCGGGGTGGGCGAGCTCCATGATCGACGCCGAGCGGCGCAACCGGGTCAGGTGGGCGTCCAGGTGCGGGGTCGTCCCGCCGGTGACCAGCACCGACTCGAAGACGCCGTCACCCCGGCCGAGCCCCAGGTCGAACCCGGTCACCACCGGCTCGTCCGGCGCCACCGCCGTCGCCGTCCCGTTCCGCCAGACCACGACCCGCGCGCTCGTCACGACGTCCACCCTGCCGCATCGGCGAACTAGGCTCGGCACCGTGTCCGGACCGGAGAGCGCGCCCCCGTTGGCCGCCGAGCTGCGGGCCCGCGGCCTGCGGCTGACCAGCCAGCGACAGCGGGTGCTGGCGGCCGTCGCGGCGCTGGAGCACGGCACCCCGGAGGAGATCGGCGCCCGGCTGCGGGCCGAGGCCGGCCCGGACGGCGCGGCCCCGGACACCTCGACGGTCTACCGCACCCTGGAGCTGCTCGAACGGCTCGGCCTGGTCTGGCACACCCACCTGGGCAAGGGCGCACCGATCTACCACGCCGCCCAGCACCCGCACCTGCACGTCGTCTGCCAGTCGTGCGGCGAGATCCACTCGGTCGAGCCGGAGCTGCTCGACACTGCTGCGGAACGTCTGAGCGCCCAGCTGGGTTTCACCCTGGACGTGGGCCACGTGGCGCTGTCCGGCACCTGTCGAGCCTGCGCGGAGAAGGAGAACGCATGAACTCCCCCCTGTTGCAGCGCCCCGGTGCCGTCGCCCTCGACGTCGAGGGGGGTGGCTCGGTCGCGGCCCACTACGGCGAGCCCCTGCCCGAGCAGCGCCGGCTCGCCGAGGGGGCCGGCCTGGTCGACCGCAGCGACCGGGACGTCGTCGCCGTCCCCGGCCCCGACCGGCTGAGCTGGCTGCACGACCTCACCTCGCAGCACCTGCGCGCGATGCCCGACGGCACCGGCACCGAGGCGCTGTTCCTGGACCCGAACGGCCGGGTGGAGCACCACGCCGTGCTGGCCGAGCTGGCCGGCACCACCTGGGTCGACGTCGAACCGGGCACCGGTGCGGCGCTGACCGCCTGGCTGCAGAAGATGCGGTTCATGCTGCGGGTCGAGCCGGAGCTGCGCACCGCGGGCTGGGCCCTGCTCAGCCTGGTCGGGCCGCAGGGCGACGCGGTGCTCACCGCAGCCGGCTGGCCGGTGCCGTCCGAGGTGCACGAAGTGGCGCCGTTGGCGGACGGCGGCTGGGTGCGCCGGATGCCGGCGATCGGCGACGGGACGGCGGCGGTCGTCGACCTGCTGCTGCCGCGGGCCGAGGTGGCCGCGCGGGCCGACGCCCTGCTGTCCGCCGGTGCGGTGCTCGCCGGCCTGGACGCCTACGAGGCGCTGCGGGTCGAGGCCCGCCGCCCGCGCGCCGGGATCGACTCCGACCACCGCACCATCCCCAATGAGCTGGTCTGGCTGGACAGCGCCGTCCACCTGGAGAAGGGCTGCTACCGCGGGCAGGAGACGGTCGCCCGGGTGCACAACCTCGGCCGCCCGCCGCGCCGTCAGGTGCTGCTGCACCTGGACGGGATGAGCGAGGTGCTCCCCGCGCCGGGCACCCCGGTCACCGCAGGCACGCGTGAGGTCGGCCGGGTGGGCAGCGTGGTGCGCCATCACGAGCTGGGCGTGATCGGGCTGGCGCTGGTCAAGCAGTCCGTGGCACCCGACGCCGACCTGCGGGTCGGGGAGGCGGTCGCCGTCATCGACCCCGACGACGCCCCGGCGGCGCTGGACGACACCCGGGCGGCGGCCCGCGACCGCGTGCGCGCCGTCCGGTCTGCGACGATCGGCCGGTGAGCACTCCGGTCGGCGTCCAGGGCACCCTGCTGACCCTGGCACCGACCGGCGCCGAGTCGGTCAAGGCCGACGTCCCGGCGCTGCCGGTCACCGTCGACGAGGTGGTCGCCACCGCCCGCGACTGCCGGGCCGTCGGCGCCGCCGTGCTGCACCTGCACGTGCGCGGCACCGACACCCGGCCGACGCTGGACCTGCCCCGGGTCCGCGAGGTCGTCGCCGCGGTCCGGGAGGCCACCGACCTGGTCGTGCAGCTCTCGACCGGCGGCGCGGTCACCGACCCGGCCGAGGCGCGGCTGGCGGTGCTGGACGCCGAGCCGGACGCCGCCTCGCTCTCCCTGGGCACGGTCAACTTCGGCCGGGACGTCTTCTACAACCCCTGGGACCTCATCGTCGAGCTGCACACCCGGATGCAGCAGCGCGGGATCGTGCCCGAGTACGAGGTGTTCGACCTGGGCCAGCTGGCGACCCTCTCCCGGTTGCTCGACCGGCACGGGCCGCCCGCCGGCGGGCACGTGCACGTCGACCTGGTGATGGGGGTGCCCGGCGGGATGCCCGGGACGACGGCGGCGCTGGCCGCCTGCCTGCCGTTCCTCCCGCCCGGGGCCACCTTCGCCGCCACCGGCGTCGGCCGCACCTCGCTGCCGGTGATGCTGGCCGCGCTGTCGGCCGGCGGCCACCTGCGGGTCGGCATGGAGGACACGCTGACCTATGCCCCCGGCGAGTCGGTGCGCGACAACGCCCAGCTGGTCGCCCGCGCGGCCGGGCTCGCCCGGATCGCCCAGCGCCCGCCGCTCACCCCGACCGAGGCCCGGCAGCTGCTGGGCATCACGCGCGTCCCCACCACTGCGGAGGTCTCCCGATGACTGTCCCCTCTCCCGCCGGCGGCGCCGGCGTCGACGAGCTGCTCGACCCGTCCTTCCTGGACGGGGTCGAGGAGCTGCCGATGACCGAGGTCCGCGCGCTGCGGCACCGCGCCGAGCAGGAGGAGGTCAACCTCTCCTACACCCGGCGGCTGCTCCAGGGCCGGCTGGACATCGTCCGTCGTGAGCTGCAGCGCCGGGCCGAGCACGACGGGCGCTCCCTGGTCGACCTGCTGCCGGAGATCCTCGCGGAGAAGGGCCGTGGCCCCGCGCACGGGCTCGGGCGGCACCAGACCGTCCAGCCGACGTCCCCGGAGCAGTTCGAGACCTGGGTGAACGGGTTGGCGCCGGGGGTCGACCTGTCCGACGTCCCGTCCCTGCCCGACGACCAGCTGGAGCAGGCCGCCCGGGCGCTGGGTGAGGGGGAGCGGACGCTGTCCGAGCGGCGCCGCGGCGTGCAGCAGGTGATGGACACCGTCGCCGGTGAGCTGGCCCGCCGCTACCGCGAGGGCCTGGCCGACGTGGCGCAGCTGCTGGCCGACGAGTCCCGGCACCGCGCCTGATGGGTGACCACCTGAGCCAGTGGGCCGACGAGCCCGTCCTGGTCGAGGTGTGGCGCGCCGGCCTCGGGGTCGACGTGCTCGAGTCGGTGCACCGGGGGGCGCTGGTCGTGCTCGGTGCCGACGGCGCACCGCTGCTGGAGGTCGGCGATGTCACCCGGCCGGTGCTGCCGCGCTCGTCGAACAAGCCGGTGCAGGCCACCACGTACCTGCAGGCGGGCTGGCAGCCGCGGGACGACCGGGAACTGGCCCTCGCGGCCGCCTCGCACAGCGGTGAGGACGAGCACCGCGCGCTGGCCGGCGAGCTGCTCGCCGCCGCCGGGCTGGGCCCGGACGACCTGGGCTGCCCGCCGGCGCTGCCGCAGCACGAGCGCACCCGGGCGGAGTGGCTGGTGGCCGGCCGGGCGCCGGAGCGGCTGGCGATGAACTGCTCGGGCAAGCACGCGGCGATGCTGGCCGCCTGTGCGGCGGCCGGCTGGCCGACCGCCGGGTACCTGGACCGCGAGCACCCGCTCCAGCAGGCGATCGAGGCCCGGCTGGGCGAGGCCGCGGGGGAGCCGGTCGCGGCGGTCGTGGTCGACGGGTGCGGTGCGCCGCAGCACGCGATCTCGTTGACCGGGCTGGCCCGCGGCGTCCTCTCGCTGGTGCAGGCCGAGCCCGGGACGCCGGGGCGTCGGGTCGCCGACGCGATGCGCGCGCACCCGTGGCTGGTGGCCGGCACCGGCCGGGAGGACACCGAGCTGATGCAGGCGGTGGACGGTCTGCTGGTGAAGGGCGGGGCCGACGGGGTGCACGTCGCGGCGCTGCCGGGGGCCGGGGCGGTCGCGTTGAAGCTGGACGACGGCGGGGACCGCGGCCGGGCGCCGGCGCTGGCTGCGGGGCTGCAGCGGCTGGGGGTGCCGGCCGAGACGCTGGCCCGGTGGCTGGTCACGCCGGTGACCGGCGGCGAGGGCGTGGTGGGCGAGGTCCGGGCGGCCGCGGTCCTCGGTGAGGCGAGCCGCTAGCAGCCTGCTTGCAGCAGCTAGCACATTGGGTTACCGTGGGTTTGTGCAGCGACCCACGGAGTTCGTCCGGGAGCAGGTGACCGCGGTCCGCGAGAGCGTGGCGACCGCGGCCGCCGAGGCCTCGACGGTGAACACCACCGTCAGCTCCTCGGTGGGCGAGTTCATCCGCAGCCAGCGCAACGCCGCCCAGGTGTCACTGCGCGAGCTGTCCCGCCGGGCCGGTGTCAGCAACCCCTACCTGTCCCAGGTCGAGCGCGGGCTGCGCAAGCCCTCCGCCGAGATCCTGGCGCAGATCGCCCGCGGCCTGAAGATCTCCGCGGAGACGCTCTACGAGCAGGCCGGGATCCTCGACCGGCGGTCCGGCACGGCCGGCACCGTGGCCGCCCTGCGCGCCGACGAGGCGCTCTCCGAGCGGCACAAGGCCGTGCTCCTGGAGCTGTACGAGACCTACACCCGGGAGCACGCCGCACACCTGGCCCGTGAGCAGGCGGCCGCTCCCACCACCACCGCACCCACCCCCACTCCCCAGGAGGAGACGGCATGAGCCGCACCGACACCCTGAAGAACCAGACCCTCAAGCAGCAGGGCGAGACCTTCGTCCGTACCGGCCTGCTGGCCGCGCTCGGCGCCGGCGACGTCGCGGTCGACCGTGCTCGCACCGTCGTGGGCACGTTCCGCACCCGCGCCGAGGCGCTGCCCGGCGAGGCCCAGGTGCAGGCCGACCTGGCCGGCAAGGAGGCACGCAGCCGCGTCGAGGCCGCCCGCACCCGCGCCGCCCAGGCGGCGGCCGAGGCCCGGGTCCGCGCCGAGCAGGCCCGCGGGGTCGCCACCACCGTCCGCCCGGAGACCGTGCTCGGCACCGTCACCGGCCTCGTGGAGGGCGCCCGCACCCAGGCGCTCGGCGCGATCGAGGAGCTGGCCGGTCGCGGCGAGAAGGTCGTCGACGAGCTCCGCACCCAGCCGGTGTTCCGCAAGGTCGTGGCCCGTACCGAGCGGGCCGTCGACGCCGTCGAGGACACCGTCGAGGACGTGCTGGAGGAGACCGGCGAGACCGTCGGCAAGGCCTCCGACGAGGTCACCTCGGTCGCGCAGAAGGCCAAGTCGCGCACCGACAAGGCCGTCGACGCCGCGCAGCAGGAGACCCAGGAGGTCGCCGACTCGGCCAAGCGCAGCGCCCGGGAGACCGCCGCCCCGGCGAAGAAGGCCCCGGCCAAGAAGGCGGCCGCCAAGCGCACCACCAAGGCCACTCCGGCGACCGTCGCCCCGGTGATGTCCGAGGGCACCACGCTGCCCGACCCGCTGGCCGTCCCGGCGAAGAGCACCGACGCCACCAGCTGACACAGCGCTGAGCACCGCGCCCCGGCGCCCGCACTGCGGGTGTCGGGGCGCAGTGCTGTCACCCCGAGGGGTCAGGGCCGGCGGGTGCCGCGAGGGTCGAGGCGCCGCCGCGACGCCCGGCGCGCCTATCCTGCTGACATGGCTGGCATCGACGGGCTCATCAACCTCGTCGTCTTCTACGCGACCCTCGCCCTCGCGGTGTGGGCCTTCATCGACGCGATCATCCGACCGGCCGCCGCGTTCGTCGCGGCCGGGAAGCTGAGCAAGCCCGGCTGGATGGCGATCACCGGCATCGCGACGCTGGTCCTGCTCTGGCAGGGGCCGCTCAGCTTCCTGGGCCTGCCGGCCGTGATCGCCGCCGTCGTCTACCTGGTCGACGTGCGCCCCACGGTGCGCGGCCTGCCCCGGGGCAACTCCAGCTGGTGAGCTCGCCGCCCCCGGACCGGGCGGTCAGCGCCGGTCGTCGCGGGGCATGACGACCCACAGTGCGACGTAGGCGATGAACTGCGGGCCCGGGAGCACGCAGGAGACGACGAACGCCAACCGCAGGCCGTTGCGGGAGAGGCCGAGGCGGCGGGCCAGGCCGGCGCACACCCCGGCGATGACCTTGTGCTGGGTGTCGCGGGTGAGCCGTCGTGATGCGGGAGCGGTCATGGCCCGACCCTAGGCCGGGGGCCGGGCAGGTGCACCCCCCTCAGGCGCTCAGTCGAAGATGCCGGCCGGCGGCGGGGGCGAGGGCTCGGCCACGGCGTCGCTCACCGGTACGGCCTGCCCGACGAAGCGGTCCAGCTCCGCGCCGCTGACCACCCGGGAGGGCATCGGGTCGCCGGCGCACCGGCGGGTGAGCCCGGCGATCGGCAGCTCAGCTGCGGACGCGACCGCCACGGTGTTGCCGAACCGGCGCCCGCGCAGTGTGCCGGGCTCGGCGAGCAGGGCGACGTGGCCGAAGACGGCCCGCAGGGTCGCGGCCTCGGCGCGGGCGAAGCGCAGCGGCGGGCCGTCGGAGACGTTCCACGCCGTGGTGCCGCCGGGGCGCAGCACCCGGGCCACGTCGGTGGCGAACTCCACCGTGGTCAGGTGGGCGGGGGTCCGGGCCCCGGCGAAGACGTCGACCAGGACGACGTCGGCGCTGGCGTCGGGCAGCGCGGCAAGCCCGGTCCGGGCGTCGATCCCCCGGACCCGGACGCGGGCGTTCCGGGGCAGCGGCAGCTCGCGGCGCACCAGCTCGGTGAGCGCCTCGTCGAGCTCCATCACCCGCTGCGCGGACCCGGGGCGGGTCACCGCCACGTAGCGGGGCAGCGTCAGCGCGCCCCCGCCCAGGTGCACCACGTCCAGCGATCGGCCGGGTTCGGCGACCAGGTCGAGCACGTGGCCCATCCGCCGCACGTACTCGAACTCCAGGTACGTGGGGTCGGTCAGGTCGACGTGCGACTGCGGGGTGCCGTTGACCAGCAGCTGCCAGGAGCCGTCCCGGTCGGCGTCGGCCAGCAGCTCCGCCGTCCCGCCTCCCACCTCGGTAGCGCCCGGGAGTGCGGTGAGGTGCCCGCGGTCGCGTCGGCCCACGGTCAGCGGCCCCGCAGCAGGGCCTCGGCGGCCCGGTCGCCGTGCACGGTCACCGGGGCCGGGCGGCCCCACAGGTGCAGGAGCAGCTGGGGCGCCGTCCCGGACAGCTGGGCGTCGGCGGACGCGGTCGCGCCGTCGGTGCACCGGACGGCGCCGTCGGCCACCTCCACGGTCCAGCCGCGGTCCAGGTCGGTCGCGGTGACACCGACGGACGCCTGGGCGGTGACCAGCGGGGCGGTGTGCTGCCAGCGGGGGAGGACGACGGCCAGCAGCTCGTCGACCCCGTCACCGGCCAGCACCGGGTCGACGGGGGCGTGGTCCAGGGACGCGGCCGCCTCCAGGTCCTGCCGGTGGACGGTGTGCTCGTGCGCCTGCCGCCGGGCCCAGTCGCGCGCGGTGCGGCCGGCAGCTGGGCTCATGTGCCAGGCGGGCGCGTCGGGGTCGGTGGTGCGCAGCGTGGCGACCAGCTCGGTGAGGCCCAGGGCGTACCAGCCGTGCAGGTCGTCGTGCGGCGGGGCGATGCCGTCGTAGGAGCCCGGGGGGCGGGTGTGCCCGGCCCGCAGGATCCCGGTGACCCAGCGGTGCACGGCACCGAGGTGGGCGATCAGGTCGCGGGCCGTCCAGCCGGCCACCCACGGCACCTCGGTCTGCAGCCCACCGGCGGCCGGGGTGCGCCCGGCGTCCAGCTCCTGGGCGAGCACCCCGATCCGCTCGCCGCCCTGCACGACGGCGGTGATGCACCGGTCGTGCAGCTCGTCGGGAGCGAGCAGGGGGGCGGGCACCCCGTCATGGTGCCGCACGGGGCGGGTCAGGTCGGCGCGACCGCCGACCAGCGGACGCTGACCTCGCCGTGCTTCCACCGCCGGGCCGGGGCCACCAGCGGCCAGCCGTCGTCGGCGAGCGCCCCGACCGCGGCGGCCCAGCGCTGTCGCGGGCCGAACGTCGACAGCCCGGCCGCCGAGGCCCAGGCGGTGTCGAAGGCGGTGAGGAAGGCGTGCACCGGCTGCCCGGGCACGTTGTGGTGGATCAGCGCCTTGGGCAGCCGTTCCGCCAGGTCGGAGGGGCGCTCCAGGTCCGACACCCGGGCGGCCAGGGTCAGGGTGAGCGGGCCGTCCTGGTCCAGGGCCACCCAGGTCGCCCGTCGTCCCCACTCGTCGCAGGTGCCCTCGACCAGCAGGCCCCCGGGTGCCAGCGCGGCGCGCATCGTGTCCCAGGCCCGGCCGGCGGACTCCTCGTCGTACTGACGCAGCACGTTGAACGCCCGCACCAGCACCGGGCGCAGGCCGGCCAGCTCGAAGCCGCCGAGCCGGAAGTCCACCCGCGGCGGGTCGCGGTCGTCGGCCACGGCGGCCACCCGCTCGGGGTCGATCTCCAGGCCGACCACCTCGAGCCGGTTGACCTCGGGGGCGAGCCGGTCGACCAGCTCCAGCGTGGTCACCGCCGACGCGCCGTAGCCGAGGTCGACGACCAGCGGCCGGGCGGCGTCACGCAGCCGGGCCACCTGGGTGGCCACCAGCCAGCGGTCGACCCGACGGAGCCGGTTGGCGTTCGTGGTGCCCCGGGTCGGCAGCCCGAGGGCGCGGGCGCGGCCCGCCGCCAGCCGGGGGGCCTTGCGGACGGGTGGCAGCGACGCACGCTGGGTGTGGTCGCTCACGGTGCACGAGGTTAGTCGTGGCGCCGATTACGGTGGTGGCGTGCAGGTACGCCATGACGCCCGGCTGGCGGACCTGACGACCCTCGGGGTCGGCGGTCCGATCGAGCGGTTGGTCGAGGTCACCGGCCGCGACGAGCTGGTGGCCGCCGTCCGGGACGCCGACGACGCCGCCCGCCCGCTGCTGGTGCTCGGCGGCGGCTCGAACATCGTGGCCCCGGACACCGGCTGGCCCGGCGACGTGGTGCTGGTGCGCACCCGGGGCATCTCCCGCACCGACACCGCTGACGGCGTCGAGCTCGAGGTGGAGGCCGGTGAGCCCTGGGACGACCTGGTCGCGCACACCGTGGCCCAGCAGCTGGCCGGGATGGAGGCGCTGTCCGGCATCCCCGGCTCGACCGGCGCCACCCCGGTGCAGAACGTCGGCGCCTACGGCCAGGAGGTCGCGGCGCTGATCACCTCGGTGCGGGTGTACGACCGGTCCGCCGGGGCCGAGCGGGTGTTCCTCCCCGCCGAACTGGGCTTCGCCTACCGGGACAGCCGGCTCAAGCAGCAGCCCGGCGCGTACGTGGTCCTCTCGGTGACCTTCCTGCTGCGGTCCTCGGGGCAGTCGAGCCCGGTCAGCTATGCGGAGCTGGCCAAGGCGCTGGGCGTCGACCTGGGGGACACCGCGCCGCTGGCCGCGGTACGGGACGCCGTGCTGGCCCTGCGCCGCGGCAAGGGGATGGTCTGGGACCCGGCCGACCCCGACTCGCGCAGCGCCGGCTCGTTCTTCACCAACCCGGTCGTGCCGGTCGGCACCGCGGTGCCCGAGTGCCCGTCCTGGCCGGCCGGGATCGGCGCCGACGGCGCCGCGCAGGTGAAGCTGAGTGCCGCCTGGCTGGTGCAGCACTCCGGCTACGGCCGGGGCACCCGCGCGGGCCGGGTCGGGACGTCGTCGCGGCACAGCCTGGCGCTGACCACCGAGCCCGGCGCCACCGCAACGGAGCTGATGGCCTTCGCCGACCGGGTGGTCGCTGCGGTGCGGGAGCAGTTCGGCGTCACCCTCGTGCCCGAGCCGACCGCGGTGCGCCCGTGAACCCGGCCGAGTCCCTGCAGCTGGGCGCCCTCTACGACGCGCTGCGCACCCCGGCCCCCATGCCGGCCGCCCCCGCCCAGCTGACCGGGTGGATGGCGCGCGTGGAGGCCGACGCCGCGCTGAGCGGGCTGATCTCCCGGGTGCTGAACTCCGGGAGCGCCACCGAGGCCGAGGTCGCCGACGCGCAGGCGCTGTTCGAGAAGAGCGGCACCGCCGCCGACCCGGCGCGGGTGGCCCGCGCCTACGACGTCCTGCACCGGACCGCGGACTAGGACAGTGCCCGGGAGAGCGTGACCTGCTCCTCGGCGTAGCCGAGCCGGGCGTACAGCTCTCGCGCCGAGTGGTTGGCGCTGCCGGTGTCGAGGGTGACCCGGTGCAGCCCGCGGGAGCGCGCCCATGCCTCGACCGCGGCGACCAGCAGGGTGCCGACGCCTCGGCGGCGAGCGCCGGGCGCGACCACCAGCTCACCCAGGTAGACCTCGCGTTCGCCGCTGAAGTGCCGCCGCGCGCTCGCCCCGGCGAACCCGAGCACGCCCTCCTCGGCGCTGGTCGCGGCCAGCAGCAGGTGATCGTCGTCGGCGGCGGCCCGGCAGGCGTCGGCCACCCAGCTCGCCGCCGCGGCGGTCGCGCCGTCCGTGGGTCGCCACGTCGCGATCCCGGCGGTGAGCTCGCCGGCCAGCGCCTGCACCGCGTCGTGGTCGGCGGGGACGGCCGGGCGGATCGTCAGTGGGAGACCGCGCACGGGCCGATCATGTCGGACGGGAACGTCTCGATCAAAGGGATCGTCCGGGGCATCGGCGGCCTACTCCTCGCGGTGCACCTTGTGCTGGGCGGCCTGGGCGCGGGGCCGGACGACGAGCAGGTCGACGTTCACGTGGTGCGGACGGGTGACCGCCCAGGCGATGCAGTCGGCGACGTCGGCGGCGACCAGCGGCTCGCGCACCCCGCGGTAGACGGCGTCGGCCTTCTCCTGCGACTTCGTGCGGTTGAGCGAGAACTCCTCGGTCTTGACCATCCCCGGCGCGATCTCGACCACCCGCACCGGCTCGGCCACGAGCTCCAGTCGCAACGTCTCGGCCAGCGTGTGCACCCCGTGCTTGGCCGCGGTGTAGCTCGCCCCGCCCTCGTAGCTGATCAGCCCGGCCGTCGAGCCGACGAACACCAGGTCGCCGGCGCCCGAGGCCCGCAGCGCCGGCAGCAGCGCCTTGGTCACCCGCACCGTCCCCAGCACGTTGACGTCGTAGGTGCGCTCCCAGGACTCCAGGTCGGCGTCGGCGACCGGGTTGCTGTCGAACGCGCCGCCGGCGTTGTTCACCAGCACGTCGACCCGGCCGAGCCCGTCGGCGAGGGCGGCGACGGAGGTGGGATCGGTCACGTCCAGCTGCACCGCCCGGCCGCCGATCCGCTCCGCGAGCTCGGTCAGCCGGTCGATGCGGCGGGCGGCCAGCACGACGGAGAACCCGTCGGCCGCCAGCCGCTCCGCGGTCGCGGCACCGATGCCGCTGGAGGCGCCGGTGACGACGGCGACGCGGCCCGACCCGGCGGAGGGCGCGCTGGAGGACGACGGGGCGACGGGGCTGGACATGTGCCCATCCTGGCGCTGTTGCAGACTGGGACGACGACAGGGTGTCCCGACCGGGCCGCCTCAGCAGCCACAGCAGGCCTCAGTGGCCCCAGGTGCCCGAGCGGGAGGAGCTCCGTGCCCGCTCGCCGCTCCCCACGCCAGCCCACGCCGTGGCGGGCCGGCGCCGCGCCGGAGCCTGCCGCGCCGGTGCTGCCGCGTCGGGTCGCGACCCTGTCGGTGCACACCAGCCCGCTGGAGCAGCCGGGCGCCGGTGACGCCGGGGGCATGAACGTGTACGTGGTCGAGGTCTCCCGCCGGCTGGCCGACCGTGGGATCGCCGTCGACGTGTTCACCCGGGCCACCTCCAGCGAGCAGCCGCCGGTGGTCGAGATGAGCCCGGGCGTCACCGTGCGGCACGTGAACGCCGGTCCCTTCGAGGGTCTGGGCAAGCAGGAGCTGCCCGCCCAGATGTGCGCCTTCACCGCCGCGGTGCTGCGCGAGGAGGCCCAGCACGAGCCGGGGCACTTCGACGTCGTCCACTCCCACTACTGGCTGTCCGGCCAGGTCGGCTGGCTGGCCCGCGACCGCTGGGGTGTGCCGCTGGTGCACTCGGCGCACACCCTGGCGAAGGTGAAGAACGCCGCGCTGGCGGAGGGCGACGAGCCCGAGCCGCGCACCCGGGTGATCGGTGAGGAGCAGGTCGTCGCGGAGGCCGACCGGCTGGTGGCCAACACCGCCGAGGAGGCCCGGCAGCTGGTCGACTTCTACGACGCCGACCCCCGCCGCACGCTGGTCGTCCCGCCCGGCGTCGACCTGGAGTGCTTCCGGCCCGGTGACCGCCGCGGCGCCCGGGCCCGGATCGGGGTGGCCCCGGACGCCGTCGTCCTGCTGTTCGTCGGCCGGATCCAGCCGCTCAAGGCCCCGGAGATGCTGCTGCACGCCGCGGCCCGGATGCTGGCCGCCGACCCGGCCCTGCGCGACCGGCTCGAGGTGCTGGTCGTCGGTGCGCCCAGCGGGTCGGGGCTGGCCGAGCCGCAGCGGCTGCAGGAGCTCGCGGTCACCCTGGGCGTCTCCGACGTGGTCCGCTTCCTGCCGCCGCAGGCACCCGCGCAGCTCGCCGACCACTACCGGGCCGCCGACGTCGCCGTCGTCCCCAGCCACAACGAGTCCTTCGGTCTCGTCGCGCTGGAGGCCCAGGCGTGCGGCACCCCGGTGGTCGCCGCGGCGGTCGGCGGGTTGCCCACCGCCGTCGACGACGGCGTCTCCGGGCTGCTGGTCGCCGGCCGTGACCCGGAGGCCTACGCCGCGGCCATCCGCCGGGTGCTGGCCCGCCGTGAGCTGCTCGCCGCCGGCGCCCGTCGGCACGCCGCCGCGTTCAGCTGGGACCGCACCACGGACTCGCTGGTCGACGCCTACGCCGCGGCGATGACCGAGATGGGCCGGCGCCGGGTGCGCCGGGCACACCGGGCCGCCGAGGCCGTGCGGGTGCTGACCGGTGGGAACAGCCTCGGGGGCCGGGCCCGGCGATGAGCGAGCGCAGCATCCCCGAACTCGACGCGGTCGTCGAGGAGACGCTGCGCGCGGCCGGGCTGGAGTACGAACACCCGGGGTCGGGTCGCTTCGTGGTCACCCTGCCCGGCACGAAGAAGCTCAAGACGGTCGTCGGGCTGACCATCGGCGCACACGCGCTCACCATCGAGGCGTTCGTCTGCCGGCAGCCCGACGAGAACCGGGAGCAGCTGTGGGCCTGGCTGCTGCAGCACAACGCGCGCAGCTACGGCATCAGCTATTCGATCGACAGCGTCGGTGACGTCTACCTGACCGGCCGCCTCCCGCACGCGGTGATCACCCCCGAGGAGATCGACCGGCTGCTCGGCTCGGTGCTCACCTACGCCGACGACCACTTCAACACCCTGCTGGAGATCGGCTTCGGCACCTCGATCCGCCGCGAGTGGGACTGGCGGGTCAAGCGCGGGGAGTCGCTGCGCAACCTGGAGGCCTTCGCCGCCTTCGCCGACCCGGCCCGGCGGCCCCGGGACCCGCAGGGGTGAGCACCACCGAACGCCCGGCACCGGCGACCGACCAGCTGCCGCCGGGCTACGAGCGCCGCTGGTGGGTGCTCGGCACGATGATCGTCTGCCTGCTCATGGTGATCATGGGCAACACGATCCTGAACGTCGCGCTGCCCACCCTGCAGCGGGAGCTCGACGCCACCCAGGGTGAGCTGCAGTGGGCGATCGACTCCTACATCCTGGTGTTCGCCGGGCTGCTGTTCAGCTGGGGCGTCATCGGCGACCGGATCGGCCGGCGCAAGGTGCTGCTGGCCGGGCTGACGATCTTCGCGTTCGGGTCGGTGCTGGCCGCCTTCAGCGACTCGGCGCTCCAGCTGATCGGCTGGCGGGCGCTGATGGGCGTCGGGGGCGCGGCGATCCAGCCGGCCACCCTCGCCGTGATCACCAACGTCTTCCCCTCCGGCGAGCGGGGCCGGGCGATCGGCCTGTGGGCCGGTGCCTCCGGGCTCGCCGTCGCCGGTGGGCCGCTGGCCGGTGGCCTGGTGCTGGAGCACTTCTGGTGGGGCGCGGTCTTCCTGCTCGGTGTCCCGGTCGCGGCGGTCGGCGCGGTCGGCGTGCTGACCGTCGTCCCCGAGTCCAAGGACCCAGACCCGGGTCGGCTCGACGTCCCCGGCGTGCTGCTGTCCATCGCCGCGCTGGTCGGGGTGGTCTACGGGATCATCCGCGGCGGCAGCGAGGGCTGGGGCGAGCTGCAGACCTGGGGGCCGCTGGCCGCCGGCGTCGTCCTGCTGGTCGTGTTCATCTGGTGGCAGCGGCGCACCGCGTACCCGGCGCTGGACGTGTCGCTGTTCCGCAACCCGGCCTTCTCCGCGGCGGCGGGGGCGCTGGCGCTCAACTTCTTCGCCCTGCAGGGGGCCACGTTCTACCTCGTCTACTACCTGCAGGGCGTGCGCGGCTACTCCCCGCTGGAGAGCGGGGCCTCGCTCGTGCCGGTCGCCCTGGGCATAGCGCTGACCGCGCCGCGCACCTCGCGGCTGGCCGAACGATTCGGGGCCAAGGCGGTCTGCGCCACCGGCTTCACCCTGATCGCGCTCTCCTTCGCCGGCATCCAACTGCTGGACGCCGATGCACCGGTCTGGCTGGTGCTCGCCGACCTCGCGCTGCAGGGCATCGGCATGGGCGCGGTGATGGCCCCGGCGACCGAGTCGATCATGTCCGTCGTCCCGCGGGAGAAGGCCGGTGCCGGGGCGGCCGTGAACAACGCGGTGCGCCAGGTCGGCGGTGCGCTCGGCGTGGCGATCCTCGGCTCGGTGCTGGCCACCTCCTACGCCAACCGGCTCGGGGACGACGTCCTGGCGCTGCCCGCCGGGGCGCGGGACCAGGCCGGTCAGTCGATCGTGGCGACGTTGTCCGCCGTGGCGGACGCCGAGGCAGCCGGCGGGGAGACCGCAGCAGCTGCTGCGGCCGTCGTCGACCCGGCCCGGGAGGCGTTCGTCGGTGCGATGCACCTGACCGCCGTCGGCACCGCGGGCGCCGCGGTGATCGCCGCGATCGTCGTCCTGGTCTGGCTCCCCGGCCGGCGCCGCACCAGCTGAGCCGTCCGTCCCTCGCGCGACCGGGTGTCACCCCGGCGGGGCCCTCCCGGCCGCCCGGCCGGGCACGCTCCGTCGAGGAGTGACCCGTCCCACGCCTGCTCGGGTGACCCTCGACCGGACTGAGCGGTATCCGTTGACCACGGAGCGTGTTGGCCGCCAAGGTCAGGGGTGAACGGCTGCGATCCCCGCGCCGATTGCGAGGAGCTGCCCGTGTTCGACGCTGCCCGGTCCGTCCCCACCCGCCGCGACCCCTTCGCCCCGCTGCTGGAGAGCACTCGCGCGGAGATGATGCGGCGGCACGTGCGGGAGGGGATGGCCACGCACTCGGTGCCCACCGCCGGGGCGCCGCAGCCGCTCACGGTGTTCGACGACGGCCGCACCCGGATCAACCTGGGCACGAACAACTACCTCGGCCTGGCCGGCGATCCCCAGGTGGTCGAGGCCGCGGTCGCCGCCCTGCGGCAGTACGGCACCAGTGCGGCCGGCAGCCGCATCCTCAACGGCACGACCCGCCTGCACCTGACCCTGGAGCGGGAGCTCGCCGAGCACCACGGCACCGAGGACGCGGTGCTGACCTCCGCCGGGGTCAACGCCAACGCCGCCATCCTCTCCACCATCGGCGGGCCCGGCGACGTGCTGCTCGTCGACGCCCACGCCCACGCCAGCCTGCACGCCGCGGCGGCCGCCAGCCGGGGCACCGTGCTCCGCTTCACCCACAACTCGGTGGCCTCGCTCGAGCGGCGGCTGGGGCGCCTGGACCCCGAGGCCGGGGCGGTCGTGGTCGTCGACGGCGTCTACTCGATGAGCGGGGAGTCGGCGCCGCTGGCGGCGATCGCCGGCCTCTGCGGGCGGTTCGCCGCCCGCCTGGTGGTCGACGAGGCGCACGGGCTCGGGGTGCTGGGGGCCAACGGCCGGGGCGCCGCCGAGGCGGCCGGGGTCCTGGACCGGGTCGACGCGGTCACCGTGGCGTTCAGCAAGTCGCTGGCCAGCGTCGGCGGGGCGGTGCTCACCTCGCGCGCGGTCGCCGACGGCATCCGCGCCTCGGCGATGCCCTACATCTTCAGCGCCGCGAACGCCCCGACAGCGGTCGCCGCCGCGCTCGCCGCGCTCCGGGTGCTGCGCCGGGAGCCGGAGCGGATGCAGCGCCTGCGGGACAACGGGGACCTGCTGCGCCGGGTGCTCACCGAGTGCGGTGCACCGCCCCTGCCCGGCAAGGGTGCCGTCATCGCGGTCCGCACCGGCGAGGACGAGGCCACCCGCAGCGCATGGGCCGCCGCCCACGAGGCCGGGGTCTACACCAACGCGGTCAGCTACCCGGCCGTCCCGCGCGGACAGGGCGTGCTGCGGCTGGCGGTCATGGCCACGCACACCGAGGAGCAGCTGCGCCGGGCCGGGGAGCTGGTGGCCGCCGCCGTCCGCGGGGTGCGCTCCCCGGAGCTGGCCGGCGCGATGACCGGGAGTGCGATGGCCGGGAGTGCGATGGCCTGACGGCCGGTCGGGGCCGCCTGCCGTGCACCCCGGCGGGGGCGGTCGGGCAGGATGGCCGCGTGAGCGACACGACGAGCACCGGGACCCTCATCCTGCTCCGCCACGGCGAGAGCGAGTGGAACAAGGCCAACCTGTTCACCGGCTGGGTGGACGTCGAGCTGTCGGAGAAGGGGCGTGCCGAGGCCGCCCGCGGTGGGCACCTGCTCGCCGAGCAGGGACTGCTGCCCGACGTCCTGCACACCTCGCTGCTCAAGCGGGCCATCACCACCGCGGAGCTGGCGCTGGCCGCCGCGGACCGTCAGTGGATCCCGGTCCGCCGCTCCTGGCGGCTCAACGAGCGGCACTACGGGGCGCTGCAGGGCAAGGACAAGGCCGCCACGCTCGCCGAGTACGGCGAGGAGCAGTTCATGACCTGGCGGCGCAGCTACGCCACCCCGCCGCCGCCGATCGAGGCCGGCAGCGAGTACAGCCAGGACGGCGACCCCCGCTACCGGTTCCTCCCCTCGGAGGCCCGCCCGGCCACCGAGTGCCTGGCCGACGTCGTCGTCCGGATGCTGCCGTACTGGTACGACGCGATCGTGCCGGACCTGCGCAGTGGCCAGACCGTCCTGGTGGCCGCGCACGGCAACAGCCTGCGCGCCCTGGTGAAGCACCTGGACGACATGGGTGAGGACGAGGTCGTCGGACTGAACATCCCCACCGGCGTCCCGCTGCGCTACGACCTGGACGCCGACCTGCGGCCGGTCACGCCCGGCGGCCAGTACCTCGACCCCGACGCAGCCGCCGCCGCGATCGAGGCGGTCAAGAACCAGGGCAAGAAGTAGCAGACGAGGAGGGGCCCGGGCGCATCGCGCCCGGGCCCCTCCTCGTTCGCTGGGTGGTGCTCAGCGGGGGTCGGTGACCGCCAGGGCCGGCTTCTCGCCGGTGACCAGGAAGACCACCCGGCGGGCGACGCTGACCGCGTGGTCGGCGAAGCGCTCGTAGTAGCGGCCCAGCAGGGTGACGTCGATGGCCGACTCCATGCCGTGCACCCAGGTCGGGCTGAGCAGCTCACGGAACAGCTGCTTGTGCAGCTGGTCCATCAGGTCGTCCTCGGCCTCGAGCTCGACGGCCGCCTCGACGTCCCGCTTGGCGATCACCGTGCCGGCCTTGGTCACCAGGCTCTCCGCGATGTGCCCGGCCTCCAGGAAGACCGGCCGGACCTCCTGCGGCACCGCGTGCTCCGGGAAGCGCATCCGGGCCACCTTGGCGATGTGCTCGGCGAGGTCGCCCATCCGCTCCAGGTCGCCGACGATCCGCATGGCCGTGGTGATGGTGCGCAGGTCGGTGGCGACCGGCTGCTGGCGGGCCAGCAGGGTGAAGCAGCGTTCCTCGATGCTCTCCCGGACGGCGTCGATGCGCTCGTCGCCGGCGATCACCAGGTCGGCGAGGGCGACATCGGCGTCCAGCAGGGCGGTCGTGGCCGTGCTCATCGCCGAGCCGACCGAGTTGGACATCTCCACCAGACAGGCGTTGATGTCGTCCAGTTCCTCGCGGTAGCTCTCTCGCAACACGGTTCCTCCTCGTCCCGTCGCCGCGCGCAGGCGGCACCCGGGGGACGGCGACCCGGGACGACGCGGTCCCCCCGCGTGTGCGCCGTCGGCGGGTTCGTCGGTCGCGACACGTGTGTGATCGAGGGTAGAGACCCGTTTCCGCGCCTGAGGAGGCCGCCAGGTGAACGGCCAGGGGCCCGACGGTGAACTCCTCCGACCCGACCGGGTGATCGCCACCGAGGATGCTGGTCCGCGCCCCGGTCCTGTCTAGCATCGGCCCTGTGGACCCGGTCGTCGCCCTGCTGGTGGGCCTGGTGCTCGGCCTGCTGCTGGCGGCGTCGGCGGCACTGGTCGTGCGGTCCTCGCGCGCCCGGCGGCAGGCCCAGGCGGACCAGCAGGCCGGTGCGGTCGAGCGCACCGAGCGCCGGACGGACTCCGACGCCGCGATGAGCCGGCGGCTGGTCGACCTGATGGACCCCGCCGTCGTCCTGCTCGGCCCCGACGAGGCGGTGCTGCTGGCCAACGCCTCCGCCCGTGCGCTCGGCGTCCTGCGCGGCAACCGGCTGCTCGTCCCCGGGCTGGTCGAGGTGGCCCGCGAGGTGCAGGTCACCGGGAGCCAGCGAGCCGACGTCGCCCTGCCCAGTGACCTGGTGGGGGCAGGGCCGCGGATGGTGGCCGTGCACGGCATCCGGCTCGGGACCGGACCCGCCACCTCCGCAGGGCCGGTCGCACTGGTGCTGCAGGACGTCACCGAGGCCCGGCGGGTCGAGGCGGTCCGCAAGGACTTCGTGGCCAACGTCGGGCACGAGCTGAAGACCCCGGTCGGCGCGCTCGCGCTGCTGGCCGAAGCGGTGCAGGATGCGGCCGACGACCCGGAGACCGTCCAGCGGTTCGCCGCGCGGATGAGCCACGAGGCCGACCGGCTGTCCCGGCTGGTCCGCGAGCTGATCGACCTCTCCCGCCTGCAGGGGGCCGAACCGCTGCCCGAGCTGGTGCCGGTCGCGGTGGGCACGGTCGTCTCCGAGGCCGTGGACCGGACCCGGGCCGCCGCCGCGGCGAAGGACATCCAGCTGGCCGTCGCCGCCCAACCCGGCCTCGTGGTCCGCGGGGTCGAGGCCCAGCTGGCCACCGCACTGACCAACCTGCTCGCCAACGCGGTCGCCTACAGCCCCGGCGGCACCACGATCGCGGTCGGCGCGCGCGCCCGGTCCGGGTTCGCCGAGGTCGCGGTGACCGACTCCGGCATCGGCATCCCCCGCTCGGACCGCTCGCGGGTGTTCGAGCGCTTTTACCGGGTCGACCAGTCCCGCGCCAGCGCCACCGGCGGCACCGGGCTGGGGCTGGCGATCGTCAAGCACGTGGCCACCAACCACGGTGGCTCGGTGACGGTCTGGAGCGAGGAGGGTCTCGGCTCGACCTTCACCCTGCGCATCCCGCTCGCGGCAGACGCCGACGCGGCGATGGACGACGACGGTGCGCCCGAACGGCCACCGGTACCACCACTGCGCAGCCGCCAGACAACCGATCAAGGCCCCTCACGGGCCGACGAAGGACCCTCCGGGGTCCTGCAGAAGGGACGGTCATGACCCGAGTGCTCGTGGTGGAGGACGAGGAGTCCTTCTCCGACGCGCTGTCCTACATGTTGCGGCGGGAGGGCTACGACACCGTCGTGGCCTCCACCGGGACGGACGCGCTCGTCGAGTTCGACCGGGCCGGGGCCGACATCGTGCTGCTCGACCTCATGCTGCCCGGGCTGTCGGGCACCGAGGTCTGCCGGTCGCTGCGCGCCAAGAGCTCCGTGCCGATCATCATGCTCACCGCCAAGGACGCCGAGATCGACAAGGTCGTCGGGCTCGAGCTGGGGGCCGACGACTACGTCACCAAGCCGTACTCCGCCCGTGAGCTCGTCGCCCGGATGCGGGCGGTGCTGCGCCGCGGCACCGAGGCCGAGCCCACGGCCGAGGGCGCCCTGGTCGCCGGACCGGTACGGCTGGACGTCGACCGGCACGTCGTCGCGGTCGACGGTCAGACGGTGTCGCTGCCGCTCAAGGAGTTCGACCTGCTGGAGCTGCTGCTGCGCAACGCCGGCCGAGTGCTCACCCGCGGCCAGCTGATCGACCGGGTCTGGGGCGCCGACTACGTAGGGGACACCAAGACCCTCGACGTCCACGTCAAGCGGCTGCGCGCCAAGCTGGAGCCCGACCCGGCCAACCCGCGCTACCTGGTCACCGTCCGGGGGCTGGGGTACAAGTTCGAGGCGTAGTAGGACTGTCGGCCTCCGGCCTCCCACCGCGGCCAGGAGCGGGGTCGGCCTGCGCTGAGCCGTTCCTGTCAGGCCGGAGGTGGACCCTGCGGGCCCGCCGTCCGGCCTGACCGCCTGCGGCGGGGCCCGTCGCCTGGCAGGAGGACCCTCCGGGCCCTCCGTGTCAGGCGACCACCGGTGGCGTCGCCCGGTTCGAGAGGGCGACAGCGTGGGTGGCCGCGACCCACCTCTGCCTGTTACTGGCCGCGGCCGGTCTCGTCCTGGAGTTCGTCGATCTTCTTGGAGGCGTCGGCCTTGCTGATGTCGTCGGGGACGTCCTCCTTGGCCTCGCGGGCCAGGGTGTTCAGGTAGCTCTTCTGTGCGCCGGTGGCCGGCTCGTCGCCGGTGACCCAGTCGTTGGGGTCCTTCTCGGTGCTCTGCGGGCTGTCCGGGCCGGTGCTGTTCGACTCGCTCATGTGTTCGAAGTTACGCGGGCTGTCGGACCCGTGCAGCTCGAGCGGCGGCGGCGGTCGTCGCCTGGACGGCGGCCCGCGTGGTGGCCCGGGCGGCGAGCTCGGTGCGGCGGTCCTCCCACCGCCGACCGGTCCGGAAGACGTGGCGGCCACCGCAGGAGGGGCACTCGATCGCGACGGCGATGTGCGTCGGGTGGTTGGCGACCGATCGGATCCGCCGGTCGGCGACCAGCTCGTCGGTCCGGGTGACGGGGCAGGTGATCAGCAACATGCGCAGAGCGTCGCGCTCGGCGGACAGCCGGACGAGTGGCAGGACTGACCACGACCGCGTCTGTTCTGCCATCCTGTCGGCATGACCGCTCCTGGTGCTCCGGTCGTGGTGAGCGTCGTCGTCGCCGATGGCGTCGTCGGCAGCTTCGGGCTGGGGGTGACGTCGGAGGTCTTCGGCTACGACCGCACCGCGATGGGCCTGCCGCTGTTCGACTTCGCGCTGGTCGCCGAGGTCCCCGGTGAGGTGCGCTCCGACACCGGCGTGCGGCTGCTGGTCGATCACGGGCTGGAGCGGCTGGCGGTCTCCGACATCGTGCTGATCACCGCCTGGGAGTCGTTCGACCGGGCGCCCTCGGCCGCGCTGATCGCCGGGATCCGCGATGCCCATGCCCGGGGCGCGATCGTGGTGAGCCAGTGCACCGGCGCCTTCGTCGTCGCCTCGGCCGGGCTGCTGGACGGCTGCCGCGCCACCACGCACTGGCGCTACGCCGGCGAGCTGGCCGCGCGGTTCCCCGCCGTGACGGTGGACCCCGCCGTCCTCTACGTCGACTGCGGTCGGCTGATCACCGGTGCGGGCACGGCCGCCGGCGTCGACACCCTGCTGCACCTGGTGCGCCGGGAGTGGGGTCCCGCGGCGGCGAACGCGCTCGCCCGGGAGATGGTCGTGCCCCCGCACCGGGACGGGGGGCAGGCGCAGTACATCGACACCCCGGTCGCCCGCTGCGAGGACGACCTGCTGGGCGTCGTCCTGGAGTGGGCCCGGGCGCACCTGTCGGAGGAGATCAGCGTCGAACTGCTCGCCCGCCGGGCGCTGATGAGCCCGCGCAGCTTCGCCCGCCGGTTCAAGGCCACCACCGGGACGACGCCGCACGCCTGGCTGCTCGGTCAGCGACTGGCCGCCGCCGAGGCGCTGCTGGAGGGCAGTGACGCCCCGGTCGAGGAGATCGCCCGGCTGGTCGGCTTCGGCACCGCGGCCGGCCTGCGGGAGCAGTTCACCCGGCGGCGCGGGGTCTCCCCGCGGGCCTACCGGCAGACCTTCCGGGCCGGCGCCCGCCCGGGTGGCTCAGTCGGGACGGCGCCGGTGCAGCTCCACCGGCACTGGCCGGGGGCTGGCGGGGTGGGGAGCGACGAGGCCGGCGTCCAGGCGGGCCTCGGTCAGCCGGCGTAGCTCGGCGTACGCGGCCGGCCCGAGCAGCGCGACGAGCTCGGGGCCGTAGGTCTCCACCAGCGGCTCGGCGGCGACGTGCGCCGTCGGCGAGCCCGTGCACCACCAGTGCAGGTCGTGCCCGCCGGGACCCCAGCCACGCCGGTCGAACTCGCCGATCGTGGAGACGAGCACCCGGCTGTCGTCGGGGCGGTCGACCCACTCCTGCTCCCGGCGCACGGGCAGCTGCCAGCAGACGTCGGGCTTTGTCTCCAGGGGGTGCCGGCCCTGGCGCAGCGCCATGGCGTGCAGCGCGCACCCGGCCCCGGCGGGGTGCCCCGGCCGGTTGAGGAAGACGCAGGCGCCGTCCACCACCCGGGTGCGCAGCGCCTGCTCGGCGTCCTCGCCCGGTGCCGGCTCGGTCAGGGTGTCCGGTTCGGTCCAGTCGTCCCGGACGGGGATCGTGCCGGGATGCCGCTGCCAGTCCGCGGGCGTCAGCTCGCCGACCGACTCCTCGACCCGGGTGAGGTCGTCGGTGTCGGTGAAGAAGGCGCCGTGGTTGCAGCAGCCGTCCTCGGCGCGGCCGGCCACCACCCCGGCGCAGCCACGCCCGAAGACGCAGGTCCAGGCGCTGGTCAGCCAGGTGAGGTCCGCCCGCACGAGGTGCTCCGGATCGGCCGGGTCCAGGAACTCGATCCACTCGCGGGGGAAGTCCAGCCCGACCTCGGGAGGGCTGTCGGCGGCTGTGCTCGGGTCCACCGGCGCAGCCTAGGCGCCCGACCCGGCAGACTCTCGGGCATGCGACTCGGGGTGCTGGACGTCGGCTCGAACACCGTGCACCTGCTGGTGGTGGACGCGCACCGTGGTGCCCACCCCACGCCGATGCACGACGACCGCTCCGTGCTCCGGCTGGCCGAGCACGTCGGCGCCGACGGCAAGCTGTCCAAGGCGGGGGAGAAGGGCCTGCTGCACGCGGTGCAGAGGGCGAAACAGCAGGCGGCCCAGCAGCGCTGTGACGAGCTGCTGGCCTTCGTCACCTCGGCGATCCGGGACGCGGAGAACGGGGCTGCGGTGCTCCGCCGGGTCCGCGAGCAGACCGGCGTCGACCTGCAGGTGCTCAGCGGCGAGGACGAGGCCCGGCTGACCTTCCTCGCCGTGCGGCGGTGGTTCGGCTGGAGCGCCGGGCGGCTCCTGGTGCTCGACATCGGCGGCGGCTCGCTCGAGCTGGCCACCGGTGTCGACGAGGACCCCGACGTCGCGCTGTCGGTGCCGCTGGGCGCCGGCCGGATGACCCGCCGGTACCTGCCCGACGCCGAGACCGGGGGCCGGCCCGACCTGTCCGCGCTGGCCGAGCTCGCCGACCACGCCACCGACGTGCTGGCCCCGGTCGGCAGGAAGCTGCGTGACGCAGGCACGCCGGACCTGGTGGCCGCCA
Source organism: Modestobacter sp. VKM Ac-2977 (assembly GCF_026968045.1). Taxonomy (GTDB): domain Bacteria; phylum Actinomycetota; class Actinomycetes; order Mycobacteriales; family Geodermatophilaceae; genus Modestobacter. The sequence goes on from NZ_JAPVBQ010000003.1 coordinate 736,180, forward strand.
CGTCCAAGACCTTCCGGACGCTGGCCCGGCTGGCCGGCGCGGCCCCGTCGGCCGCCGGGCTGCGTGCCCCCCGCGAGCTGACCGCCACCGGGCTGGCCCAGGTGCTCGGCTTCGTCTCCCGGATCGAGTGCACGGCGCTGGCCGAGCTGCAGGGGGTGTCTGCAGCTCGGGCGCACCAGGTCCCGGCCGGTGCCGTCGTGGCGCAGGCCGCGATGCGGTCGGTGGACGTACCGTTCGTCCGGATCTGCCCGTGGGCGCTGCGTGAGGGCGTCATCCTGCGGCGCCTGGACCAGCTGGAAGGAGCGTGATGACGCAGCCCAACCCGTCAGGGGAGTACAGCGTCCGCTCGCTCGCCGAGATCCTGCGCGAGCACGGTCTGGAGAGCGAGCTCGGCACCCGCCCCGGCCGTCGACGCCAGCCCAACGGCGACGTCGAGTCCACCGGTCGTTCGGCGCGGGTGGACACGGGTGCGGGGTCACCGCGGGCGGAGTCGCCGGTGCGCTCGCCCTCGGCCACGTCGAACGGCCGCTCCGCCACCCCGCCCCGCTCCCCGGAGCGCGCGCCGTCGGTCCCGGTCTGGACTCCGGCTCCCGAGCCGAAGGCGCGGCCGGCGGCCGGGTTGCTGAGCCCGCAGACGCCGCCGGCCTCCCCGGCGTCGGCCCGGCCGGCGGCCGGTCGCGCGGACGAGGCGCCCCCCGCGGTGCGCACCGGTCGGCGGAAGTCCGATGCCGCCCCGGCCGGCCCCGGTGCAGAACCGCTGTTCGGTACCGGGCCCTCCACTGCCGCCATCCCGGCGGCGGCCCCGACGACCTCGTCGAACCCGACCGCCGCGCACCGCAGGTCCGCGCCGACGGGCTCCACGGGGGCGACGGCCCGGGGCGCCACCGGCGCGGGCCGGCGCGGTGCCGACCACCCGGTCACCGGCCCGATCCCGGTCGTCTCCGCGGCGCAGGCCGAGGCCGCCAGGGGTAAGGCCGCCAAGGTCGACGAGGAGCCGCTGACCGGCCGGGAGAGCGTGCTGGCCTGGGCGCGGTTCGCCGGCGAGATGGTGGTCGCGCTGGCCGCCGGCATCGGCGTCTACTTCGCCTTCACCGTGCTGTGGGAGCTGCTGCCCTACGTCGCCCTGGTCGCAGCCCCGGTGACGGTGACCGGTCTGGTCGCCGGGGTGGCGGCGTACCGGCAGCGCCGGGGCCAGGGTGCGCTGCCGGTCCGGTTGCTGGCGGTGCTGTTGCTGGCCGGGACGGTGCTGGTGATCGCCCCGGCCGCGGGCCTGCTCGCCGGCAGCTGACCCCCCGGTCAGCCAGCGGCGGCGATCTGCTCGACGAGGGTGCGCCCGAACGCCGGCAGGTCGTCGGGGTTGCGGCTGGTGGTCAGGTTGCCGTCGACGACGACCTCCTCGTCGACCCACTCGGCGCCCGCGTTGCGCAGGTCGGTCTGCAGCGAGGGCCACGAGGTCATCCGGCGGCCACGGACGACGTCGGCCTCGGCGAGCACCCACGGGGCGTGGCAGATGGCGGCCACCGGCTTGCCGGCGTCGAAGAAGGCCTTCACGAACTGGACGGCCCCCTGGTCGGCGCGCACGAAGTCGCCGTTGATCACGCCGCCGGGCAGCACGAGCGCGTCGTAGCTGCCGGGGTCGGCGTCGGACACCGCGACGTCGACGTCCTTGGTGTCGCCCTTGTCGATGTGCTGGTAGGCGGTGATGGTGCCGGGCTCGAGCCCGACGAGCTCCGGCCGGGCGCCGGCGTCCACCAGTGCCTGCCAGGGCTGGTCCAGCTCCGCCTGCTCGACGCCGTCGGTGGCGAGCACGGCCACCCGCTTGCCGTTCAGTTCTCCGGACATGGCGGACCGCTACCCCGGCTCCTCCGGGGGCACACGCCCGGGCACTACGGTCGCGGACATGATCGATGCAGGGCACGCGGGTCCCGACGCACGGCTGGCCGTCATCGGCGGCGGCAAGATCGGTGAGGCGCTGCTCGCCGGCCTGGTCCGCCAGGCGGGGGACGGGCGGGAGTTCCTGGTCGTCGAGCGCAGCCCGGACCGGGCGGCCGAGCTGACGGCTCGGTACGGCGTCGGCACCACCGACCTCGCCGGGGCGGCCGCCCGGGCGCGGGTCCTGCTGCTCGCCGTGAAGCCGCAGGACATCGACGCGCTGCTGGCGGCGCTGGGTCCGCACGTCACCCCGGAGCACCTGGTGGTCTCGGTGGCGGCGGGGGTGCCCACCAGCCGGGTCGAGGCGGCGCTTCCGGCCGGCACCCCGGTCGTGCGGGTCATGCCCAACACCCCGGCGCTGGTCGACGCCGGGATGAGCGTGCTCTCGGCCGGGGCGCACGCGACCGAGGCGCACCTGGACGAGGCGGAGGCGCTGCTGCTGCCGGTGGGTCAGGTGCGTCGGGTCCCGGAGAGCCAGCAGGACGCCGTGACCGCGCTGTCGGGCAGCGGCCCGGCCTACTTCTTCTTCCTGGTCGAGGCGATGATCGACGCAGGGATCCTGCTCGGTCTGCCCCGTACGGTCGCCGCCGACCTGATCGTGCAGACCGCCTACGGCGCGGCGGTCATGCTGCGCGACTCCGGCGAGCACCCGGTCCAGCTGCGGGAGGCGGTCACGAGCCCCGGTGGGACGACGATCGCCGCCGTCCGGGAACTGGAGCGGCACGGCGTGCGAGCTGCGCTGATCGCCGCGATCGAGGCGGCGTACCAGCGTTCGGTGGAGCTCGGCCGCACCTCCTGACCCGCTGACGCCGGGTTGAATCACACGCGTGTGGTTTTCCACAGAAATCTGTGGAGAACGGCCCCCGCGGAGCTTGTCGACTTGGGGACAACACGCCGTGACGGGTGTGTCACGCGGTGTTTCTGTCCACTTGTGCCCAGGACGGACCGGTCCGCCTGTTCGTTTCACCCATCGCTTCTGTCACTCCGGTCCCCTTACGCTCTGTTCCAGCACATGAGCGTTCTGTTCGCCGGTGGGGAAGCCGGTGGCCGCACATGGAGCTGAGAACCGGAGATGATCCACGTGACCATGCCCCAGCGCGCCGCCGTCCAGACCGTCCGTCCGGGTGTCCCGATGCCCCGCCAGATGGGCCGCCCCATCTCGGCCGCCTCGATGGCCCGCCCGGTCCCCGCCGCCCACCCGGCCTCGATGCCGCTGGGTCGCCCGGCCGCCGTGCCGGCACCCCGCGCCGCCGTCTCGTTCCTGACCGTCGCCGAGGTCGCCGCCCTGATGCGCGTCTCCAAGATGACCGTCTACCGGCTCGTCCACGGCGGGGAGCTCGCCGCCGTCCGCGTCGGCCGCTCCTTCCGGGTGCCCGAGCGCGCCGTGCACGAGTACCTGCGCGACGCCTACACCGACATCGCCTGAGCGAAGGACCCGGCTGCCACTCGCACCTCGTGGCGGGGCCCTGCAGCGAAGTCGTTCCAGCACGTCACCCGCTCAGGCGGGACCCGGGACGAAGGCCTGACCCTCGCGCCACCCACCGCTCGCACGTCCGCGGTGGGAGCGCGTGAGGCGGCTCTCCGGCACCTCGCCGGGCGGGCGTTCCCGCTCGGGGGCGCCCGCCGGGTAGTCTCGGGTGCTGAGCGGTGCCACCCCCCTGGGGCGGGCCGCGCACGAGCTGATCACCTCGCCCGGCGCCCGGACCACGGATCCGCGTGACCACCCCGGTCACCACCCCCGGCCGCCGAGCGAAGACGACGTCGGGAGCGGGACATGGGTTCTGTCATCAAGAAGCGCCGCAAGCGGATGGCGAAGAAGAAGCACCGCAAGCTGCTCAAGAAGACCCGCGTCCAGCGGCGCAACAAGAAGTGAGCTGACGCTCGTGCCGCCCGCGGTCGTCCTCGTCACCGGCGTCAGCCGGTGGCTGGGCGGCGCGCTGGCGGCCGAGCTCGCCGCTGACCCGGCGATCACCCGGGTCATCGGGGTGGACACCGTCCCCCCGGCCCCCGAGGTGCTGCGTCGCCTCGGTCGCACCGAGTTCGTCCGCGCCGACATCCGCAGCCCGTTGATCGGGAAGGTGATCGAGTCGGCGTCGGTGGACACCGTCGTGCACATGAACATCAGCGCCACACCGGCCGGTGCCGGCGGGCGGGTGTCGATGAAGGAGCTCAACGTCATCGGCACCATGCAGCTGCTGGCCGCCTGCCAGCGGTCTCCCGCGGTCCGCCGACTGGTCCTGAAGAGCACCAGCGCGGTGTACGGCGCCAGCTCCCGGGATCCTGCGGTCTTCACCGAGACCATGCAGGCCCGGCGGGTGCCCGGTGGCGGCTTCGCCAAGGACAGCCTCGACATCGAGGGCTACGTCCGCGCCTTCGCCCGCCGCCGTCCCGACGTGGGTGTCGCCGTGCTCCGGTTCACCAACCTCATCGGCCCGCGGATCGACTCGCTGCTGTCCGGGTTCCTCCGGATGCCCGTCGTCCCCACCGCCCTCGGGCACGACGCCCGGCTGCAGCTCCTCCACGAGGACGACGCCGTGGCCGTGCTCACCCGCGCCGCCACCGGCGACTTCGTCGGCACCGCGAACGTCGGTGCCGACGGCACGCTCCTGCTCTCCCAGGCGATCCGTCGGCTCGGCCGCGTCGCGCTGCCCCTGCCGGAGCCGGCGATGGGCTCCCTCGGCCGGACGACGCGCTGGGCCCGCATGGTCGACTGGTCGCCCGAGCAGATGCGCTTCCTGAACTTCGGCCGGGTCATCGACACCCAGGTGCTGCGCGAGGAGATCGGCTACGTGCCCCGCTACAGCACCGCAGAGGCCCTCGCCGACTACGGGCGCAGCCTGCCCCCGGTCGTCCGTGCCGAGCTCGTCGATGACGTTGCCGCCTCCGCGCGGACCGTGCTCGGCTCCGTCGCCGGTGGCGTCCACGCCGTGCAGGGCGTTCTCGGTAGCGTCACCGGGGGACGCCGCCGCGCCGCACCCTCGGTGCCGGGCCTGCGGGCGGTGCGCGATGCCTGAGGCCCGGGTGATCCCCCTGCGCCCCGACGACGACCAGTCCCCGCCGCCCCCGGCGGCCCCGCCGGGTTGGGACGAGCAGCTGGCCGGGGGCCTGGAGTTCCTGCGCCGCCGGCTGATCGGCGAGTACGACACCGACGAGTTCGGCTTCGACCCCGACCTCACCGACCACCTCCTGCTCCCGGGGCTCCGGCCGTTGTTCCACCGCTGGTTCCGGGTGGAGACCCAGGGGCTGGAGAACGTGCCCGACGCCGGGGGCGCCCTGGTGGTGGCCAACCACTCGGGCACCGTGCCGGTCGACGCACTGATGACCACGGTGGCGCTGCACGACGAGCACCCGGCGGCCCGCCGGCTCCGGCTGCTCGGCGCCGACCTGGTGTTCCAGGTCCCCTTCATCGGGTCCCTGGCGCGCAAGCTGGGCGTCACCCTGGCCTGCAACGAGGACGCCGAGCGGCTGCTGTCCGAGGGAGAGCTGGTCGGGGTCTTCCCCGAGGGCTTCAAGGGCGTCGGCAAGCCGTTCCACGAGCGGTACACCCTGCAGCGGTTCGGTCGCGGCGGCTTCGTCAGCGCCGCACTGCGCACCGGCACCCCGATCGTGCCGTGCGCGATCGTGGGGGCCGAGGAGATCTACCCGATGATCGGGAACGCCCGCACCGCCGCCCGGCTGCTCGGCCTGCCCTACTTCCCGATCACCCCGACCTTCCCGCTGCTGGGTCCGTTGGGTGCGGTCCCGCTGCCGTCGAAGTGGTTCATCGCCTTCGGCGAGCCGATCGAGACGGCGTCCTACGGGCCCGCGGCCGCCGACGACCCGATGGTCGTGTTCAACCTGACCGACCAGGTCCGCGAGACCATCCAGCACTCGCTCTACCGGCTGCTCCTCCAGCGCCGGTCCGTGTTCAGTTGAGACTGCGCGGGACGACCGTCGCGGAGGTCGGCAGGTGAGCGCGTGGCGGAGCCCCGAACTCGAGGCCCGGCTGGGTGGACCGCTGGATCAGCAGGGCGTAACGCTGGCGGCCTTGGAGCGGCTGGTCGCCGGCGCGGAACCCGAGGGCGAGCAGCTGGACTACAAGCAGCCGGGGGCCTACGCCAGGACCACCGGTGCGAGACCGGAGTGGACCCGTGAGCAGGAGTTCGCCAAGGACGTGTGCGCCCTGGCGAACCAGCGCGGCGGGCTGATCGTCATTGGGATCCGGGACGCGGACGAGCAGGCCGCCGAGCTGACCCCAGTCGACGGCTCGGTGGAGGCCTTCCACGCTCTGGATCAGCGCCTGCGGTTGGCGCTGGCCAACAACGCGGCTCCACTTCCCGCCATCGACACCTTCCCGGTGCCGGTCTCCGACTTCCACTACTGCGCCGTGGTGGTGGTCCCCCCGAGTCCGCGCGCTCCCCACGCAGTGGTGGCCGAGCCGGGCAGGCGCCTTGCGCTGCGCTATCCGGCTCGCGACGGTGCTGCCACACGGTGGCTGAACGAGGCTGAGGTCGCAGCCCGCTACGAGGGACGCGTCACCAACGAGGCCGCGACGGACCTGCGGATCGCAAAAGCAGTCGGGGCCGGTACGGAGGCATTGCGGCGGGGACAGGGGCTCTGGACGTACGTCGCGGTCTCGCCGGAGTTCGCTGCTCCGGTTCGCGTGGACGCCGCGTTCATCGATGAGTCTCACCGGTGGCTCGGCTCGAACTCGGGCCAGTCGCCGTTCGCCAGCTTCTATACCGGTAGCTGCCGGCCCATCGCGGGCCCGGGATGTGTCACCTTCACGTCACCGGCTTGGCGGGAAGGTGATGAGGACACGGATCCGCGAGAGGTCTACTTGGCTCTCTACGCGGACGGGTCGGCCTTCGTGGCCCTCGCGCTGGAACCGGTGCAGGCTCGGACTTCCGGTGTCGGCGAGAACACGCTCGTCGACTCGCTGATCGCCCTCACCGCGACGGCCGTCTCCTGGACGGTCAGCCGCAGCGGGGCCTGGGGCGGCGCCGTCCTCCAGGCAGGACTCGCTCAATCCGAGGCGGACAACGGAGTGCTGACCCCGCCGCTGCCGTTGTTGAGCGCCGCCTTCGGCATCGTGAAACGCCAACGGCGGACCCGGATGCTGACGCGGGACCCGGCCGTCCGGATCCCGGTCGACCTCGGCGCTGTCCGGGGTGTGCAGGACCATCTTGCGATCACGTGGCAGGCCGCCAGTGCGATGTTCCAACACTTCGGGCTTCCGGAGGCCACACAGCTGACTGCGGACGGTGCTCTCCGACCCTGGCAGTGGACCGACAAGCACCGCCGGCAGGTGGAGGAGTGGGCTGCAGAGAGGGCGATACCGGCCGTCCGGTGAGCCGCTCCGAACGACGGCTGCTCAGAACGGCCAGTGGTTGCGGCGGCGCAGGGAGATGAGCCCGCCGACGACGCCGCCGGAGAGGGCGGCCGCGCCCACGGTGGGGAGGCCGATCTTGGCGGCCTTGCGGCCGGTCCGGTAGTCCTTGACGGTCCAACCGCGGGAGCGGGCGACGGCGCGCAGCTCGGAGTCCGGGTTCACCGCGACCGCAGTGCCGACCAGGGTGAGCATGGGCAGGTCGTTGGTCGAGTCGCTGTAGGCGGTGCAGCGGGTCAGGTCGAGGCCCTCCCGCTCGGCGATCGCCCGTACGGCCTGTGCCTTGGACTCCCCGTGCATCATCTCGCCGACCAGCCGGCCGGTGTAGCGGCCGTCGACGATCTCGGAGACGGTGCCCAGCGCGCCGGTCAGGCCGAGGCGGTGGGCGATGATCGAGGCGAGCTCGACCGGGGTGGCGGTGACCAGCCAGACCCGCTGGCCGGCGTCCAGGTGCTGCTGGGCGAGGTTGCGGGTGCCCGACCAGATGCGGTCGGCCATCAGCTCGTCGTAGATCTCCTCGCTGGCGTCGACGATCTCCTGCACCTCGCGGCCGGCGACGAACGCCAGGGCGTTGTCCCGGACGGTGTGCATGTCGGTCGCGCTCTCGCTCCCGGCGACCCGGAACTTGGCCTGCTGCCAGACGAACGAGGCGACGTCGCGGCTGGTGAAGTACTTGCGGGCGGCCAGACCGCGGGCGAACCAGAAGAGCGAGGCGCCCATCATCATCGTGTTGTCGACGTCGAAGAACGCCGCCGCCGTGCGGTCGGGCGCGGGGGCGGTGGCCTCGGTCTCCGCCGCGGCGGCCGAGGCGGCGCCGGCGACGAGCGCGCGGGCCTCGTCGTCCTCCAGCTCGACCGGGGTGCGCGCCGCACGGCCTCGGAAGGGCACTCGGACCATCCCGCACCACCTCCCCGGTGTCGCTCCGGCGTCGTCGGCCGCCACCTCGCTGACCGTCATCGCGACCCTATCGCCGGGTCACCCGCCCGTGGCCGGTCCGTCGGGCAGCAGTGCGGCCAGTCGGCGCACCGCCCGGTGCTGCAGCGCCTTCACCGCGCCGTCCTTGCGGCCCATGGCCGTGGCCGTCTCGGCCACCGACAGCCCGTGGAAGAAGCGCAGCACCACGCACTGCCGCTGGTCGGCGGACAGCAGTCGGACGCCGTCCAGCAGGTCCACGTTCGCCAACCGCTGCAGCACGGCGTCCTCGGGGCCGTCGGTCGCCCGGTCCGCGTCGCGCATGTCGGCGGTGAGGACCTCCAGCCGGTGCCGGCCGCTCTTCACGTGGTCCAGCGCGAGGTTGCGGGCGATGCTGATCAGCCAGGCTCCGACGTCCCGCCCCTGGAACGTGAGGGAGTCGATCCGGCGGAGGGCGCGCGCGAACGTCTCGCTGGTGAGGTCCTCCGCCGTGGCCTGGTCGGCGACCCGGCGGGACAGGTAGCGGTGGACGACGTCGGCGTACCGGTCGTAGAGCTGCCCGAACCCGTCCGCGTCACCGGCCTGCGCGCGGCCCACGAGCGCCCAGACCTCGGCCTCGGCCGGGGTCGGGTCGCCGCCCCGGCGCGGCCGGGGGACGACCGGCGATGGCGTCGGGGGCGCGACGGCTGGGGACGGGACGGAGGGGAGGCGGGTCATGCCGCTGCCGGACCTCCTCACATCCCTGCCGAGCCGAGCTGCTCGGGCGCCACGCAGCCACGGACGGTGCGGTCCGCCGCCCATGGTGACAACATCGTGCCGCTGCGTCCACGTCCCCGCCGTCCGAGACGGCTGCTGCCCCCGCGGAGGTCCGTCGTGCCGGTCGAACGAGAACCGCACGAGCAGGACGGCCACGAGCAGGACGGCCACGAGCAGGACGGCCACGAGCAGGACGGTGCGGTGCGCTCCTTCTCCGCGCTCGTCCGCCGCGCGGCCGCGGGCCACGGCGACGCGCCGGCGCTGGTCCACGGCGAACGCCGGCTGACCTGGTCGGAGGTCGACGCCCTGACCGACCGGGCGGCTGTGGGGTACCTCGAGCGCGGACTGCACGCCGGTGACCGGGTGGCGGTGCAGCTGCCCAACGGCGTGGACTGGGTCGTCGCGGTGATGGGTGCGCTGCGTGCCGGGCTGGTCGTCGTCCCGGTCAACACCGCCTACACCGACCCGGAGGTCTCCCACCTGCTGGCCGACTCCGGGTCCCGGCTGTTCGTGGTGGCGGGGGAGCGGCCCGAGCTGGTCGGCGTCCCGGTGTGTGTCGGGCCCCCGGCAGCCGACGGCCCGCCGCCGGCCGACCCGGCCGACCCCGACGCGCTGGCCCTGCTGGCCTACACCAGCGGCACCACCGGGCTGCCCCGCGGCGCGATGCTCACCCACGCCGCGCTGCTGGCCAACCAGCAGCAGTGCCTGGCACTGCAGCCGCCGCCGGTGCGCGCCGGCGACCGGGTGCTGCTGACCCTGCCGCTGTTCCACGTCTACGGCTTCAACAGCGGCTGGGGCCTGGTCGCGGCCACCGGTGCCTGCGCGGTGCTGCTGGACGAGTTCGACCCGGCGGGGTCGCTGGCACTGATGGCCGCCGAGGAGGTGTCGGCGGTGCCGGGTGCCCCGCCGATGTACGCCGCCTGGCTGGCGGTGGCCGACGCGGCGGGCAGCGACGCCGTGCTCCGCCGGGGGTTCGCCGCCGTGCGCACCGCCAGCTGCGGATCTGCGCCGATGCCCGGTGCGCTGTTCGAGGCCATGCGCACCCGCGCCGCGGTCACGGTCTGGGAGGGGTACGGGCTGACCGAGGCCGCCCCGGTGCTGACCAGCACGCTGGCCACCGGGCGGGCGAAGCCGGAGTGCATCGGCGGTCCGCTGCCCGGGGTGGAGCTGGTGCTGCGGGACACCGCGGGCGGGCCGACCGCCGGGCCGGACCCGGGCAGCCGGGTGCGGGCCGACGTCTGGGGCGATCCGTTCGGCGACGAGGACGCCGACGGGGAGACCGGGGAGATCTGCGTGCGCGGCCCCAACCTGTTCGGCGGCTACTGGCCCGACGGGGCCGACGGGCCGGACGACGAGGGCTGGCTGCTCACCGGCGACATCGCCTACCGCGACGCCCAGGGCGACCTCAAGCTGGTCGACCGGCGCCGGGACCTGGTGCTGGTCAGCGGCTTCAACGTCTACCCGGGTGAGGTGGAGCGGGTGCTGGACGAGCACCCCGAGGTCGCCGAGAGCGCGGTGATCGGCGTGCCGGACCAGCGCCGCGGCGAGGCGGTGCACGCCGTCGTCGTCCGCACCCCCGGCGCGGAGGTGACGGAGGAGCAGCTGCGCGAGCACGCCGGCCGGTCGCTGGCCCGGTTCAAGGTCCCGGTGGCCGTCCACTTCGTCCCCGAGCTGCCGCACTCCCTGGCCGGCAAGGTCAGCCGGGCCCGGCTCCGCGAGCTCGGGCTGGAGCGGGCCGCGGCCGCGGCGGACGCCGAGCCGTCGGCGGTGGGGGAGGCCTCCGATGACTGAGTCGGCGCCCCGGCTGCAGCTGCTGAGCCGCGAGGGCTGTCACCTGTGCTTCATCGCCGCGGAGACGCTGACCCGGATCGCCGGGGAGGCCGGCCTGGGCGTCTCGCTGGTCGACGTCGACACCGACCCGGAGCTGCGGATCGAGTACGGCGACCGGGTGCCGGTGGTCCTGCTGGACGGCCGGGAGCACAGCCACTTCACCGTCGACGTCCCGCGGCTCCGCAGCGACCTGGGCATCCCCGCGCCGCACTGACCCGCCCCGGATGGGACGACGCCGGGGGCCGGTGAGATGCTGGGGCACCCGTCCGGGGGTTCCTGGGGCGTGGTCCTCACCACAGCGAGCGCCCGTCACCTGCGCGGACGCCCTCGGCGACTTTGTTCAGGCGTTCACAAGCGGTTACCGTGGCGTTTGCCGGGCGCCGACGTGCCCGTCTCCCTGACCTGTCTGAGTCCCCCCGATCGTCCCCGGCCCGTCCGGGAGTGCGTTCGGATCGCTGTGGAGTCTGCCCGTGCCCCAGTCGCGGCCCCGGATCATCCCGGAGGCCACCGTTGCCCGGTTGGCCGTGTACCTGAGGGTGCTGGCCGGCCTCGCCGACGGCGGTCGCAGTCACGTCTCCTCCGGGGAGCTCGCCTCGGCGGCCGGGGTGAACCCCGCCGGTCTGCGCAAGGACCTGTCCTACCTCGGTCCCTGCGGCGTCCGCGGGGTCGGCTACTCGGTGTCGGGTCTGCGGGACCGGCTCACCGACGCCCTCGGCGGGGAGCGCTCCCGGCCCTGTGTGCTCATCGGGATCGGCCGGCTGGGGTCGGCGCTGGCCGACTACGCCGGGTTCGCCAGCCGGGGCTTCGAGTTCGTCGGCCTGCTGGACACCGACCCCGCGACGGTCGGGCACCGGGTCGGCGGCCTCCAGGTCCGCCCGGTTCAGGAGCTGGAGGCCCTCGTCGCCGAGACCCACGCGACGATCGGCGTCATCACGACACCGGCCGAGGTGGCCCAGTCGGTCTGCGACCGACTCGTCTCGGTCGGGGTGAGGAGCATCTTGAACTTCGCGCCGGTGGCGTTGACGGTCCCTGCGGGTGTCGACGTCCGCAAGGTCGACCTGTCCGTGGAGCTGCAGGTGCTGGCCTTCCTGGACCAGCAGCGCGACGGGACGCCGCCGCTGCTGGCCCCGCTGCGGGCCGCCCAGGGGGTCGCCCGATGAGCCTGCTCGCGGTCGGCATCAGCCACCAGACGGCGCCGGTGGCCCTGCTCGAGCAGGTGAGCATGACCGGCGACGACAAGGTCAAGACCCTGCACGAGCTGGTCGAGAGCGACCACGTCTCCGAGGCCATCGTGCTGGCCACCTGCAACCGGATCGAGGTGTTCGCCGAGGTCGACCGCTTCCACGGCGGGATCACCGACGTCAGCCGGGTGCTCGCCCGGCACGCCGGCGCGACGGTGGAGGAGCTCTCCCCGTACGTCACCGTCTACTACGAGGACCAGGCGATCGGGCACCTGTGCACCGTCGCCGCGGGCCTGGACTCGATGGTCGTCGGTGAGACCCAGGTGCTCGGGCAGCTGCGCGCCGCCTACGCCCTCGCCCAGGAGGAGGGCACGGTCGGGCGGGAGCTGCACCCGATCGCCCAGCGGGCGCTGCGCGTGGGCAAGCGGGTGCACGCCGAGACCGGCATCGACCGGGCCGGCGCGTCCCTGGTCTCGGTGGCCCTGGACCGGGTCTCGGAGACCCTCGGTGAGCTCGCCGACCGCCCGGTGCTGGTCGTCGGCGCCGGGTCGATGGGCGCCCTGGCCGCGACCACCCTGGCCCGCCGCGGCGCGGCGGTCACCGTCAGCAGCCGGACGCCGGCCAGCGCCGCCCGGCTGGCCGAGTCGATCGGCGGTCGGCAGGCCGACCTCGAGCAGTTGCCCGCCGAACTCGCCGCGGCCGACGTCCTGGTCACCTGCACCGGCGCCACCGGCACCGTCATCGGCACCGACCTGGTCGAGGAGGCCCTCCTCGGGCGGGCCGGCCGGCCGCTGGTCATCGTGGACCTCGCGCTCCCGCGTGACGTCGACGCCTCGGTGGCCGGGCTGCCCGGCGTGCACGTGGTGGACCTGGCGATGCTGCAGGGGGAGCGCGCCGCGCACCCCGGCCAGCCGGTGGCCGGCTCCGTCGCCGCCGACGACATCGCCGCCGCGCACGCCCTGGTCGAGCTGGAGACCTCGCTGCTGCGCGCCGAGCGGCAGGCCGCCGCGGTGGCCCCCACCGTCTCGGCGCTGCGCAGCCAGGCCGCCGAGGTGGTCGACGCCGAGCTGCTCCGGCTGTCCACGCGCCTGCCCGACCTGGACGCCAAGGCGCGCAGCGAGATCGCCCGCACCGTCCGCCGGGTGGTCGACAAGCTGCTGCACGAACCCACCGTCCGGGTGAAGGAGCTGGCCGGTGCCCCCGGCGGCACCGACTACGCCGACGCGCTGCGTGCGCTGTTCGGGCTGGGGCTTTCCGGTGCCACCGACGGGGAGCGCACCAGCCTCTCCGACGCGGTCACCGTCGACCCCGAGCTGCCGGCCGGCACCCCGCTGTCGGCGCTGGACCCGCGGATCGACGCCACCCGCGACGGGCGCACCGGCGGCGCCGCGTGACCGGCGTGGAGTCGCCGCTGCGGCTGGGCACCCGGGCGAGCCAGCTGGCGCTCACCCAGTCCCAGCACGTCGCCGATGCGCTCACCGCGGCCACCGGCGTGCCGGTCGAGCTGGTGCACATCAGCACCTACGGCGACCGGTCCACCGAGGCGATCAACCAGCTCGGCGGCACCGGGGTCTTCGTCACCGCCCTGCGCGACGCCCTGCAGCAGGGCACCGTCGACCTCGCCGTCCACAGCTTCAAGGACCTGCCGACCTCGCCGAGCCCGGGCCTGACCGTGGCCGCCGTCCCGCCGCGGCAGGACCCCCGCGACGTGCTCGTCGCTCGCGACGGCCTGACCCTCGGGGAGCTGCCCGCCGGCTCCCGGATCGGCACCGGTGCCCCCCGCCGGGTGGCCCAGCTGCGCGCCCTGGGCCTCGGCCTGGAGATCGTGCCGATCCGCGGCAACGTCGACACCCGGATGGGCCGGGTCACCTCCGGGGACCTCGACGCCGTCGTCCTGGCCCGGGCCGGTCTGGCCCGGCTCGACCGGTTGTCGGCGGTGACCGAGGTGCTCGACCCGATCCAGGTGCTCCCCGCTCCGGCGCAGGGCGCCCTCGCCGTGGAGTGCCGCACCGACGACACCCGGGTCCGTGAGCTGCTCGCCGTGCTCGACGACCCCACGGCCCGGGCCTGCGTGGCGGCCGAGCGTGCGGTGCTCGCCGCGCTGGAGGCCGGGTGCAGCGCCCCGGTGGCCGCACACGCCGAGCTCGCCGAGGACGAGGACGGCGCCGCGGAGCTCTACCTGCGCGCGTCGGTCACCGCCCTCGACGGCAGCGACGGCGTCCGGAGCTCGATCACCGGGCCGGCTGTCGCGGCCGAGTCCCTGGGGCGCGAGCTGGCTGCCGAGCTGCTGGACCGCGGCGCGGCTGCGCTCATGGCGGCCAGCCGGTGACCGCCCCCCGCGGGGGCCGCGCCCCCCGCCCCATCCGTCCCGTACCACCCGCAGCGACCCCCTCCGGGGGCAGGAACAGGAGCACGCGATGACGCGCTCACGCAAGCAGAACGGCAACGGCAAGGGCACGGTGGTCTTCGTGGGCGCCGGGCCCGGTGACCCGGAGCTGCTGACCGTCCGGGCCAGCGCCGCGATCGCCGGCGCCGACACGGTGCTGGCCGACCCCGAGGTCTCCGCCGCCGTCCGCGAGGCGCTGCTGGAGGCCCACCCGGACCTCGAGCTGACCACGGTCAGCGGCGAGCCGGCCGAGGTGGCCAAGTCCGCGGTGGCCGCGGCCAAGAACGGCAGCGTCGTCGTCCGGCTGATCGCCGGTGACCCGTTCACCAGCGACGCCGTGGTCAAGGAGGCGCTGGCGGTCACCCGCACCAGCGTCGCGTTCGACGTCGTCCCGGGCGTCGCGATCGGCACCGCCGTGCCCGCCTACGCCGGCGTCCCGCTGGGGGCCAGCTCGGTCCAGGCGGACCTGCGCACCCACGACGCCCCGGTCGACCTGGCGGCGCTGGCCGCCGCCGCGACGGGCACCGGCAGCCCGCTGGTGCTGCAGGCCGACGCCGACCAGGTGGCCACCGCCGCGGCCGGCCTCCTCGACGGCGGCCTGTCCGGCAACACCCCGGTCGTCGTCACCACCCAGGGCACCGGGACGGCGCAGAAGAGCGTCGCCGCCAAGCTCGCCGCCGTCGCCGAGAAGTCCGCCGGGCTGGACAGCCTGGCCGGGCCGGTGGTGGTCACCGTCGGCGCCGTGGTCGACAAGCGCGCCAAGCTCTCCTGGTGGGAGAGCCGCCCGCTGTTCGGCTGGCGGGTGCTGGTGCCGCGCACCAAGGAGCAGGCCGGCGACATGAGCGAGCGGCTGCGCGCCTACGGGGCCGTGCCGGTGGAGGTGCCGACGATCGCCGTCGAGCCGCCCCGCAGCCCCGCGCAGATGGACCGCGCGGTCAAGGGCCTGGTCACCGGCCGCTACGGCTGGATCGTCTTCACCTCGACCAACGCGGTGCGCGCCGTCCGCGAGAAGTTCGCCGAGCTCGGCCTGGACGCCCGCGCCTTCGCCGGGGTCAAGGTCGCCTGTGTCGGGCAGCAGACCGCCGACGCGGTGCGCGAGTTCGGCATCGTGCCCGAGCTGGTGCCCAGCGGCGACCAGTCCAGCGAGGGCCTGCTGGCCGACTTCCCGCCGTACGACGACGTCTTCGACCCGATCGACCGGGTGCTGCTGCCCCGGGCCGACATTGCCACCGAGACCCTCGCGGCCGGGCTCAAGGAGCGCGGCTGGGAGATCGACGACGTCACCGCCTACCGCACCGTGCGGGCGGCGCCGCCGCCGGCCGCGGTGCGCGAGGCGATCAAGGGCGGCGGCTTCGACGCCGTCTGCTTCACCTCGTCCTCGACCGTGCGCAACCTGGTCGGCATCGCGGGCAAGCCGCACGCCCGCACCGTCGTCTCGGTGATCGGCCCGGCCACCGCGGCCAGCGCCACCGAGTTCGGCCTGCGGGTGGACGTGCAGCCGGAGACCGCGGCCGTCGGCCCGCTGGTCGACGCGCTCGCCGAGTTCGCCCAGGCCCGCCGGGCCGAGGCGGAGGCCGGGGACCCCACGTGACCTCCGGCCAGGGCGGCACGAACCCCGGGTTCGCCCGGGGTCGTCGGCTGCGCTCGACCCCGGCCATGCGCCGGTGGACGGCGCAGACCCGGCTGTCCCCGGCCGACCTGGTGCTGCCGGTGTTCGTCAAGGAGGGCATCGCCGAACCGGTGCCGATCAGCTCCATGCCCGGCGTCGTCCAGCACAGCCCCGAGTCGCTGCGGAAGGCCGCCGCCGAGGCGGCCGAGGCCGGGATCAGCGGGCTGATGCTGTTCGGCATCCCGGCGGACAAGGACGCGGTGGGCTCCCAGGCCGACGCGGCCGACGGCGTGGTCAACGCGGCGCTGCAGCAGCTGCGGGCCGACCTCGGCGACGAGCTCGTCCTGATGGCCGACCTGTGCCTCTGCGAGTACACCGACCACGGGCACTGCGGCGTGGTCACCCCGGCGGGCGTGGTCGACAACGACCCGACGCTCGACCGGTACGCCGCCGTCGCGATCGCCCAGGCCCAGGCCGGGGCGCACGTGATCGCCCCGAGCGGGATGATGGACGGCCAGGTCGCGGCGATCCGCGCCGGGCTGGACAGTGCCGCGTACACCGAGACGCCGATCCTGGCCTACGCCGCCAAGTACGCCTCCGGGTTCTACGGGCCCTTCCGCGAGGCGGCCGAGGGTGCGCCGCAGTTCGGTGACCGCTCGACCTACCAGATGGACCCGCCGAACACCGACGAGGCGCTGCGCGAGGTGGCGCAGGACATCGCCGAGGGCGCGGACGCGGTGATGGTCAAGCCGGCCGGGCCCTACCTGGACGTCATCGCCCGGGTGGCCGACGCCGTCGACGTCCCGGTGGCCGCCTACCAGGTCAGCGGCGAGTACGCGATGGTCGAGGCGGCCGCCGCCAACGGCTGGGTCGACCGCGAGCGGGCTGTCCTGGAGACGCTGACCTCGATCCGGCGGGCCGGTGCGGGTTCGGTGCTGACCTACTGGGCGGTCGAGGCCGCCCGCTGGCTGCGCCGGTAGCGAGTCGGGCACAGAGTGGCGCTGCTCACCGTCCGCCCCGTGGGCGGCGCGGACACCGGAGCGCCTGGGAGAGTGGGACCGTGACTGAGCCCTACCCGTACGAGGCCCCGGTGTCGGCAGAGCTGTTCGAGCGGGCGGGTCGGGTGACGCCCGGCGGGGTGAACTCCCCGGTGCGCGCCTTCCGGGCCGTCGGTGGCACCCCGCGGTTCATGGCCTCGGGCTCGGGCCCCTGGCTGACCGACGTCGACGGCCGCCGCTACGTGGACCTGGTGGCCTCCTGGGGTCCGATGATCCTGGGGCACGCACACCCCGAGGTGGTGGCCGCCGTCACGGCCGCGGCCCGCAACGGGTTCACCTTCGGCACCCCCACCGCCGCGGAGGCGGAGCTGGCGGAGGAGATCGTCTCCCGGGTGGCCCCGGTCGAGCGGGTGCGGCTGGTCAACTCCGGCACGGAGGCGGTCCTCTCCGCGGTGCGACTGGCCCGCGGGTACACCGGCCGGCCGCTGGTGGTGAAGTTCGCCGGCTGCTACCACGGCCACGTCGACGCCCTGCTCGCGTCCGCCGGGTCCGGCGTCGCCACCCTCGGCCTGCCGGACACCCCGGGCGTGACCACGGGCGCGGCGGCCGACACGATCGTGCTCCCCTACAACGACGTCGCCGCGGTCGAGGCGGTCTTCGCCGAGCGTGGCGACCAGATCGCCTGCGTGGTCACCGAGGCCGCCGCCGGCAACATGGGCGTCGTCCCGCCGCTGGACGGGTTCAACGGACACCTGCGCCGGATCACCGCCGCGCACGGGGCGCTGCTGCTGGTCGACGAGGTGATGACCGGGTTCCGGGTCTCCGGCGCCGGTTGGTACGGCCTGGACCCGGTGGACGCCGACCTGTTCACCTTCGGCAAGGTCATGGGCGGTGGCATGCCGGCCGCGGCGTTCGGTGGGCGCGCCGACGTGATGGACCAGCTGGCCCCGTCCGGGCCGGTCTACCAGGCGGGCACGCTGGCCGGGAACCCGGTCGCGGTGGCCGCCGGGCTGACCACGCTGCGGCTGTGCACCGACGAGGTCTACGAGCGTTGCGACTCCGTCGCCGCCCTGCTGCGGGGTGCCGCCAGCGCGGCGCTCTTCTCCGCCGGGGTGCCGCACCGGGTGCAGCAGGCCGGCTCGATGTTCTCGGTGTTCTTCGTCCCGGACGAGCGCCAGGTGCGCGACTACGACGACGCCCGCAGCCAGGACGTCGCCGCGCACACCGCCTTCTTCCACGCCATGCTCGCCCGCGGCGTCTACCTGCCGCCCTCGGCGTTCGAGGCGTGGTTCGTCAGCGCCGCCCTGGACGACGAGGCACTCGACCACGTGCTGGCCGCACTGCCCGCCGCCGCGTCGGCCGCCGCGGCCGCCGCCGGCGGCCCCGCCTCGCCCGAGGCCAAGGACACCCTGGAGCTGCAGCCGTGAGCGAGACGACCGTCGTCCACCTGATGCGGCACGGCGAGGTGCACAACCCCGCCGGCGTGCTCTACGGCCGGCTGCCCGGCTACCGGCTGAGCGAGGCCGGCGAGGGCATGGCCCGCACCGCGGCCGCCTGGTTCGCCGACCGCGACGTCACGCACCTGGTGGCCAGCCCGCTGGAGCGCGCGCAGCAGACCGCGCGCCCGATCGCCGACACGCTGGGGCTGGAGATCGCCACGGACGAGCGGCTGATCGAGGCCGGGAACTCCTTCGAGGGCAAGACCTTCGGCGTCGGTGACGGGGCGATGCGGCACCCGGGCAACTGGTGGCGGCTGCGCAACCCGTGGACGCCGTCGTGGGGCGAGCCGTACCGGGAGATCGCCGCGCGGATGCTCGGTGCGATCGACACGGCCCGGGACGCCGCCCGCGGGCACGCCGCCGTCTGCGTGAGCCACCAGCTGCCTGTCTGGACGGTGCGGCTGCACCTGGAGGGCCGTCGCTACCTGCACGACCCGCGGCGGCGGGAGTGCGGGCTGGCCAGCGTCACCTCGCTCACCTACGACGGCGATCGGCTGGTGCGGCTGGAGTACGCCGAGCCGGCCGGGGCCACCGACCCCGACGCGGTGCCCGGTGCGTGACCGACTGGCGGCGGCGCTGGGGGCAGCCGCGGTGCTCACCGCGGGCTGCAGCACCGGGGACGGCGCCGTCGACGTGAACAACGGCGGTGAGTTCCGCTTCGAGGCGGCCACGCCGTACGGCGAGGTGATCCCGGAGGGAGAGCGGGCCACCGCCCCGGGCTTCTCCGGCACGCTGCTCGACGGCGGGGAGTTCGACTCCGGCGAGCTGGCCGGGGACGTCGCGGTGCTCAACTTCTGGGGCTCGTGGTGCGCACCCTGCCGGGTGGAGACCCCGGAGTTCCAGGAGGTCTACGAGGAGGTCCGGGACGACGGTGTCCAGTTCCTCGGGCTGAACGTCAAGGAGACCGACCAGCAGTTCGCCGACGCCTTCGTGGAGAGCAAGGGGATCACCTTCCCCTCGCTCTACGACCCGCGCGGTGAGGTGGCCCTGGCGTTCCGGGACTACCCGGCCAGCGCCGTCCCCTCCACGATCCTGCTCGACCCGGACGGACGCGTCGCCGCGGTGTACACCGGTCCTGTGCGCCAGGACGACCTGCGCACCGTGATCACCCAGCTGACCGGGGAGGCCTGAGCCGTGGTGGAGGCCATCAGGGAGCTGATCGGCGACGGGCCGCTGCTGGTCGCCGCCGCGGTGGCGGCGCTGGCCGGGCTGATCAGCTTCGCCTCGCCCTGCGTGCTGCCGCTGGTCCCCGGCTACCTCTCCTACGTCACCGGCCTGGTGGGCAGCGCCCAGGGGACGGCGGCTCCGGTCCCGGCTCCGGTCCCGGCTCCGGTCCCGGCGTCGGCCGGTGCTGTGCCGGGGGGCCAGGCCCTCGCCGGCGGCTCCTCGGTGGACACCGCCGTCCGACCGGTCGACGAGCGGGCCTCGCGCGGCCGGATGGTGCTGGGCTCGGTGTTGTTCGTGCTCGGCTTCACGGTGGTCTTCGTGGCGATCAGCAGCGCCGTCGGCGGGCTCGGTCGGCTGCTGCTCGAGTACAACGACGTGATCACCCGAGCCATGGGCGTGGTGACCATCGTGGTGGGACTGGCCTTCCTGGGGTGGCTGCCGTTCCTGCAGCGCACCGCCCGGATCACCGCCCGCCCGGCCGTCGGCCTGGCCGGTGCCCCGCTGCTGGGCGTCGTCTTCGGCCTGGGCTGGACGCCGTGCCTGGGCCCCACGCTCGCTGCGGTGCAGAACCTGGCCTTCAGCGAGGCGACCGTGGGGCGCGGCGCGTTCCTGGGGCTGGCCTACTGCCTGGGCCTCGGTGTGCCGTTCGTGCTCGTGGCGCTGGGTGCCCGCTGGGCCGTAGGGGCGATGTCGTTCCTGCGCCGCAACGCCCGCACGGTCACCCGGGTCGGTGGGTTCGTGCTGATCGCCGTCGGGCTGATGCTGGTCAGCGGGGCCTGGACCGAGCTGATGATGTGGCTGCGCGGCTGGCTGGCCGCCACCGGTCTGGCCGAGTCGGCGCCGCTGTGACAGCGACGGCCCCGCCGCGCCCGGCCGCGCCGGCCAGCCCGCCCTCCCCGCCCTCGCCCGGCCGCCGGGTGGCGGGCCGGCTGCTGCGCTGGTGGCGGCAGCTCACTGCGATGCGCACGGCGCTGATCCTGCTGTTCCTGCTGGCCGTCGCGGCGATCCCGGGTTCGCTGCTGCCGCAGCGGTCGCTGTCGCGGAGCGACGTGGCCGGCTACCTGGCCGAGTACCCCACGATCGGACCCTGGCTGGACCGGCTGTACCTGTTCGACGTCTTCAGCTCGCCGTGGTTCGCGGCGATCTACCTGCTGCTGTTCATCTCGCTGATCGGCTGCGTCGTGCCCCGGGCGATCGAGCACGGCCGGTCGCTGTTCACCCCGCCGCCGACGGCGCCCCGGCACCTGCAGCGGCTGCCGGAGTCGGCGGCGCTGAGCACCTCGCTGGCCGGCCCGGCCGCTCTGGACGTGGTGGAGGAGGAGCTGCGGGTCCGCCGCTTCCGCGTCGTCCGCCGGGAGGGCCGGTCCGGTCCGGAGGTCTCCGCGGAGAAGGGCTACCTCCGGGAGACCGGCAACGTGCTGTTCCACCTCTCGCTGCTGGCGCTGCTGCTCGGCCTGGCCGGCGGGAAGCTCTGGGGCTACGAGGGCAGCATCCTGGTGACCGAGGGCCAGGGCTTCTGCAACGCGTTCCAGCAGTACGACACCCACCGGTCCGGGCCGCTGGTCGACGGGGAGGACCTCTCGCGGCTGTGCGTGGACCTCGAGGACTTCGAGGCCGTGTACGAGGAGAACCTCACCGCCGCCTCGTACACCGCGGACATCAGCTGGGAGCTGGACGGCGCCGACCCGGTGGGCACCACCATCGGGGTCAACGACCCGCTGCGGGTGGGCGGTGACCGGGTCTACGTCACCGGGCACGGCTTCAGCCCCGTGTTCAGCATCGCCCGGCCGGACGGCCAGACGTTCACCGACCTCTCCGCGCCGTTCCTCCCCGCCGACCTGGGGACGATGCTCAGCCAGGGCGTGCTGAAGGTGCCCGACCTGGGTGCCGGATCGACCGAGCAACTGGCGATCGAGGGCTTCCTCGCCCCGACCGGCGTCCTGGAGGCCGGCTTCCTGACCTCGATCAACCCGCGGCCGCTGGACCCGAAGGTCGGGATCGACGTCTACACCGGCTACCTGGGGCTGGACTCCGGCCTGCCGCAGTCGGTCTACGCGCTGGACCGGGAGCAGATCGACCGGGGTCTGCTGAACCGGGTGGCCCGGACGAACCTCGCCATCGGGGAGTCGACCACCCTGCCCGACGGCACCGTGGTCACCTTCAGCGGCCTGAAGGAGTTCGCGGCCCTGCAGGTCTCGCACGACCCCGGCCAGGTGTGGGTCCTGGGGGCGTCGATCGCCGTCCTGGTGGGCCTGCTGGGGATGCTGCTGGTCCGCCGGGAGCGGGTGTTCGCCCGCTCCGGTCCCGCACCGGACGGCGGGGGTACGGTGCTGTCGATCGGCTCGCTGACCCGCGGCAGCGCTGACACCGGTCCCCGCTTCACCTCGCTCACCGAGGACGTGCAGGCAGCCCTGGCCGCCCGCGCCGACGCCCCGGCGAGCACCCCAGCGGCCCGTGGACACGGGCCGGCACCCGATGAGGAGGCACCGCCGTCGTGATCGACGAGTCGTTGGCCGCACTGTCCGACACGCTGTTCTCGATCAGCGTCGGCCTGTACTCCCTGGCCGTGGTCGCCTTCTGCGCCGAGCTGGCCTTCGGCCGGTCCGTCCGCGGGCGCACCGAGCAGCTGGTCGCCGCCGGTGGCGTCCCCGCCCAGCCGCCGGTCGACGCCCCGGCCGCCGGGGAACCGGTCGAGCCGGCGCGGGCCCGGCGACTGGGCCTGGTCGCGATGGTGCTGACCGGCCTCGGCGCGGTGACCCACGCCGGGGTGCTGGTCGCGCGGGGCATGGCCACCGACCGATTGCCCTGGGGCAACATGTACGAGTTCGCCACCGCGGTGGTCCTGGTCGCCGTCGTGGCCTACCTGGTGCTCGCCGTGCGGGCGCCGTCGCTGCGGCACATCGGCGTCTTCCTGCTGGCGCCCGTGGTGCTGTCGATGGTGCTGATCGGGCTGTTCCTGTACGCCGAGGCCGGCCCGCTCGTGGCCGCCTTGCGGTCCAGCTGGCTGGCGATCCACGTGAGCACCGCCACCATCGGGTTCGGCATCTTCTTCGTCAGCGGCATCGCCAGCGTGCTCTACCTGGTGCGCACCCGGCGGGACGCCACGGTGGCCGCCGGCGCCTCGACGGGCGCGTCCGCTGCCCCGTCCCTGCTGGACCGGCTGCCCACGGCGGCGGCGCTGGACCGCACGGCTCACCGCACCGCCGTCTTCGGCTTCCCCATCTGGACCTTCGCGGTCATCGCCGGCGCGATCTGGGCGGAGAGCGCCTGGGGCCGGTTCTGGGGCTGGGACCCGAAGGAGACCTGGGCGTTCATCGCCTGGATCGTCTACGCGGCCTACCTGCACGCCCGCACCACGGCCGGTTGGCGGGGGCGCCCCTCGGCGTGGATCAACATCGTCGGTCTCGTGGTGATGATCTTCAACCTGCTGTTCGTCAACCTGGTGTCGACCGGCCTGCACAGCTACGGCGGCGTCTGACGCCTCCTGGTTCTCGGACTGGTCACCCACCGTCACGATCGGGTGGAACAAGCTCGCGCGACTCATGGGACGATGCGCCCCAGGGCGCACACCGTGTCATCCTGACCGCATGACTGAGCGCGGTCGAGTTCACCGTGGGTAGGCACTCGGCGGGGAACGGTGCCCGCGTCGACCCGATCGTCGAGGCCGCGCTGCGGCAGCGGACGACGTCGGTGGAGCCGGGCCCGCCCCGGCACGCGCCCGGCCTCCCCGACGGTCAGCAGGTCGAGAGCCAGCAGGACGGCGGTCTCGGCTGGCCCGGCGAGCCTGGTGAGGGCTCCGGCCTCGGCTGGCCGGACCGGGACGACGCCACGTACCCCGCGGCCGTCGACACGACGGAGACCGACCCGACTGAGTCCGCCACCACGGTGGCCGTGACCCCCGTGGGCCCGGCGACCGGGGACGGGCGACCGGCCCGGCGCCGGCTCGGCTGGCGCCGGTGGCTCGGCGGGAGCCCGGCCGCCTCGCCCGCGCGCTCAGGCGGCAACGCCGCCTGAGCAGGACGCCCAGGCGCAGCGAGCCGTCAGCCCCCGAGGGCTGACGGCTCGTGGTGCGTCGGGGGGGGGCGGGCCAGCTGGCCCGCGGGTCTCAGTTCAGGCTGCCGTCGTCCCGACGGGCCCGCCGCTCCAGCTCACGCAGGAACTCCGGGTCGTCGTCGGGAGCCACCGGCCGGGTGGGCCGCTGTGCCCGGGGCGGGCGGGGTCCACGCGGCGGGCGCTCCGGGCGACCGATGCCGCCGGACCCCCCTCGGCCACCGTCCTGCGCCGACGCGGCGCGCATCACGAGCACGACCACGGCCACCGCGATCACCAACATCACCAGGAAGACCATCAGGCCACCCCCCTCATCGCCACCAATGTACGACCGCGGCGATACTCGGACCCGGTGATCTCCTGCCCGACCGGGGCGGGCCCTGCGCCGGCGGTCCGCCGGGCGCACACCCGAGGAGCCGGAGGGCGACATCGACGCGGTCGACGAGCAGCTGATCAGCCTGTTGCGGGCCAACGGCCGGGCCAGCTACGCCGAGCTCGCCCGGCAGGTCGGGCTCTCGGCTCCCTCGGTGCACGAGCGGGTCGGCAAGCTGGAGGCCGCCGGTGTGATCACCGGCTACCAGGCGCTGGTCGACCCGGCCTCGGTCGGGCTCGGCGTCACCGCCCTGGTCGGGGTGATCGAGAGCGACCAGGTCGACGACACCGGCCTGGAAGAGGCACTGGCGGAGCTGTCGTCGGTGGAGGACTGCTGGCGGGTCGCCGGCAGCGAGGGGTACGTGCTCAAGGTGCGGGTTCCGGACATCCGGGCACTGGAGGACACCATCAGTGCGTTGAACAGGGTCCGGGGCGTCGCACGCACCCGGACGACCGTGGTGCTGTCGACCAAGTGGGAGGGCCGTCGTGGCTGAGCAGATGAGGGCAGCCGGGGCCTCCGTGCCCGGGGGCACCGACGGCGGGGCGCCGAGCCAGGGTGGTGTCGCGAAGTGGCTGGCGATCTACACCCTCGGGCGGCTGGCCATCGCCGCCGTGCTGATCGGGCTGCTGTGGGTGCTCGGACTGCCCGGCACCCCCGGCTTCCTGTTCGGGGTGCTGCTGGCGATGCCGGTGTCCTACCTGGCGCTGGGCCGGGTGCGCGAGCAGCTGACCGGTGCCCTGGTGGCACGCAACGAGCGCAAGGAGCGGCTGCGCGCCGAGCTCCGCGGCACCGCCGCCGACGACGCCTGACGGTCCTGCTGCCCCCACCCCTCGGCAAGCCCCTGCAGCGGGGCCTCAGCTCAGGGCGAGGCCCAGGCCGAGCAGGACGCCGGTGACCAGGGTGAGCTGACCGGTGGCCTTGAGCGCGCCGATCAGCGCCGGCCCGCGGCCGCCACCCAGCACGGTGCGCACCGGCGGCACCGCGAGCGGGGCGGCGAGCAGGCCGAGCAGCGCCCAGGGCCGGACGACGCCGATCCCGGCGATCACGGCGAAGGCGACGACCAGCAGCCCGGTGTAGAAGACCCGGGTGCGGGCCTCGCCGAGGAGCACCGCCAGCGTCCGCTTGCCGACGGCGGCGTCCCCGTGCACGTCGCGGAGGTTGTTGACGACCAGCAGCGCCGTCGAGAGCAGCCCGATCGGCACCGCGGCGGCGAACGCGAGCCCGTCCAGCGTCTCGGTCTGGGCGAACGTCGTCCCGACCACGGCGACCAGGCCGAAGAAGACGAAGACGAAGACCTCGCCCAGCGCCCGGTAGCCGTAGGGGATCGGGCCGCCGGTGTAGGTCCAGGCCGCCAGGATGCTCACCGCACCGACGGCGACGAGCCACCAGCTGGACACCGCCGCGAGCGCCAGGCCGGCCACTGCCGCCACCGCGAAGGACGCCAGCGCGGCGACCAGCACCTGGTGCGGGGTGGCCGCGCCGGACCCGACCAGCCGCATCGGGCCGACCCGGTCGGCGTCGGTGCCGCGCTTCCCGTCGGAGTAGTCGTTGGCGTAGTTGACCGCCACCTGCAGCGCGAGCGCGACGGCCAGCGCGAGCAGCGCCGGCACCAGCCGGAACCCGTCGAGCGCGGCCGCCGCGCCGGAGCCGACGAGCACCGGGGCGAGTGCGGCGGGCAGTGTGCGGGGTCGGGCGCCTGCCAGCCACTGGGCGGGGGTGGCCATCAGTCGGTTCCTCTCGGCGTGCGTGCGACGGCCCGGCGGTCGGGCTTGCCGGTGTGCAGGGTGGGCACGGCGTCGACGACCGTCAGCTCGCGGGGGGCGGAGGGCGCGCCGAGCCGGGCGGTGACCCAGGGGCGCAGCTCGGCCAGGTCCGGGATGGTGCCGGGGGTGGCGACGACGGCGGCGACCACCCGCTGCCCCCACTCGGGGTCGGGGAGCCCGGTGACGACCGCGTCGGTGACCGACGGGTGCTCGCGCAGCACCGCCTCGACCGCCTGGGGGGAGACGTTGACCCCGCCGCTGATCACCACGTCGTCCAGCCGGCCGTGCACGGTGAGCCGGCCGGCGTCGTCCAGCGAGCCGGCGTCCCGGGTGCGGAACCAGCCGTCGCGGAAGGCGGCCGCCGTCCCGGCCGGGTCGAGCCGGTAGCCGTGCGCCAGCACCGGGCCGGCCAGCTCGATCCCGTCGGCCACCCGCACGGACACCCCCGCCAGCGGCACGCCGTCGTAGACGCAGCCGCTGGCGGTCTCGCTCATGCCATAGGCGGTGCGCACCTGCACACCGGCGCGGCGGGCGGCGGCGAGCAGGGCGGGGTCGGTGGCGGCGCCGCCGATCAGCACGCCGTCGAAGGCGGCCAGCGCGGCCGGCTCGTCGGCCAGGTACCGGCGCAGCTGGGTGGGCACCAGCGCGACGTAGCGGCGGTCGCCGGCCGGCAGCCGGGCCGCGGCGGTGGCCAGCGACTCGCCCCGGCCGAGGACGACGGGCTCCCGGCCGGCCAGCGCGGTGCGGACCAGCACCTGCAGCCCGCCGATCGCCGAGGTCGGCAGGGTGAGCAGCCAGCTGCCGGGGTCGCCCAGCCGGTCGGCGGTGGCGGCCGCCGAGGCCCGGAGCGCTGCCGCGGAGAGCAGCACGCCCTTGCCGGTACCGGTCGACCCGGAGGTGACCACGACCAGGTCGGTGCCCGGCTCCAGCGGCTCGTCGGGTCGGAGCACCGCACGCGCCGCGTCGGCGGGCCCGGTGCCGGCGGGCAGCACGGCCAGTGGCCCGTCGCCGTCCAGGCTGCGGAGGAGAGCCGGCCAGACGGAGGACAGCACCGCCGCGGCCGCCTCCGGCGGCGGCGCGGCCACGAGGGTCAGCTGCCGGTGCACGAGGAGTCAGGCTACGGCGGCCCGCACTCAGAACAGGTCGGGCACCAGCGCCAGGACGACGAACCGGATCGCCCGGCCGATCAGGCAGGTCACCACGAACGCCCGCAGGCTCATCTTCGACGTCCCGGCGTAGAAGGCGATCGCCAGCAGCGGCGGGATGCCCACCGAGCCGCTGAGCAGGACGACGCCGGGACCCCAGCGGCCGGACAGCAGCGCGACGCCGCGGGCGTTGACCCGGCTCAGCCAGCGGCCCACCGGCCGGAGCGCCCGCTTCACCGGCCCGCCCGGGGGTGGCTCCCCAGCGGCCTCGGCGGCGGCGATGGCGGACGCCTCCGCCGCCCCGCGCTCGCGCAGCCGCTCCAGCCAGCGGGAGCTGGTCGCGCCTCGGGCGGCGGAGAACAGCAGCACCTTGCCCGCGGTCTGGCCGATGGCTGCGGCGACGGCACCGGCGACGGCGACGGTGGGGGACTGGGCGACCGCCAGGCCGATCACGTAGGCCTCCACCGGCAGGAACGGTGTGACCGCGGAGACGGCGCCGACCACCAGGCCGAGCGCGATCAGGCCGATCGTTCCGGCGTCAGGCACGGGCGGCGGCGCCCGGGGTCGGCTGGGAGACGTGCACCGCGTCGGTCGGCCGGGGCAGCCGGAGCACCCGGCCCAGCGACCAGACCTTGATCACCAGCACCACCGAGGCGGCGACCAGGGCCACCCGCTGGTCGGGCACGAACACCAGCAGCAGCACCAGCAGGGTGGTGTTGGTGACCTTGGCGACCACGTGCCAGTTCAGCGTCCAGGCCAGCCGGTCGACGAGGAAGAAGTAGTTGGGCGACAGCACCGGCCAGCGCATCGGCAGCAGGGTCAGCGGCAGGTCGACCACGACGAACTGGAAGAGGAAGACCGCGACCGGCCACGGTGCGTCGATGAACATCAGCAGCACCAGGGCGCAGCTGATGCAGTTGATCCGGTCGCAGACCACGTCGAACACCGCCCCGAAGCGGGTCTCCTGGTCCCGCCACCGGGCGACGTTGCCGTCGGCGGAGTCGCCGATCCAGTAGGTCAGGTAGGCGGCGAGCAGCCACGGCCAGGAGTGCTGGACGGCGGCGGTGGTCACCAGCGCCAGCGACGCCAGCGTGCGGATCACGGTGACCAGGTTCGCGGCGTTGCGCAGCTGGCGGGGGTCCTCGCAGGCGCAGCCGCGCACGCCGCACCGCACCGGCAGCCCGGGACGGCGGGGGGTGCGGTCGGCGGCGACGGTCCCTGGAGCCGTCGAGTGGGCCACGGGGGACCTCCGGGTCTCGGGCGCGCCGGATCGGCGGCGCTGCGGAGTGCACGCTAGGGGTCGGTTGGCCTGTGCACCAGGACCGCCCCCGGGTGTCCCGGCCGCCCGCCTACGCTGTCGGCCGTGGTCACCGCCCCTCCCGACGCTGCAGCGGCGGCCCTGGCGGTGCACGTCTGGTCGGTGCCGATGCGCACCCGGTTCCGCGGCATCGACGTCCGCGACGGGGTGCTGGTGCACGGCCCGGCGGGCTGGGGCGAGTTCTCCCCGTTCTGGGACTACGACGTCACCGAGAGCCGCCGCTGGTGGGCTGCGGCGCACGAGGCCGCCGTCCTCGGCTGGCCCGACCCGCTGCGGGACAGCGTGCCGGTCAACGTCACGGTGCCGGCCGTGGGGCCGGACCGGGCACACGCCATCGTGACGGCCTCGGGGTGCCGGACCGCGAAGGTGAAGGTGGCCGAGCCCGGCCAGGCCGCCGCCGACGACCTGGCCCGCGTGGAGGCGGTGCGCGATGCGCTCGGCCCGGCCGGGGCGATCCGGGTGGACGCCAACGCCGCCTGGGACGTCGACACCGCGGTCGCCCGGTTGCGCGAGCTCGACCGGGTGGGCTTGGAGTACGCCGAGCAGCCCTGCGCCACGATCGGTGAGCTGGCCGCGGTGCGGCGGCGGGTCGAGGTGCGGGTGGCCGCCGACGAGGTGGTCCGCCGCGCCGCCGACCCCCGCGCGGTCGACCTGCGCGAGGCGGCCGACGTGGTGGTGCTGAAGGTGCAGCCGCTGGGCGGGGTGCAGGCGGCGCTGGCGGTGGCCGAGGCGCACGGGCTGCCGTGCGTGGTCTCCTCGGCGCTGGAGAGCTCGGTCGGGATCGCCGCCGGCGTCGCGCTGGCCGCCGCGCTGCCGGAGCTGCCGTTCGCCTGCGGACTGGCCACCGTCGCGCTGTTCACCGACGACGTCACCGGCGAGCCGCTGCTGCCGGTCGACGGTGCGCTGCCGGTGCGCCGCCCGGAGCCCGACCGGCTGGCCGAGACCGCGGCCGAGCCGGCGGTCGAGCAACGCTGGCGCGCCCGGCTGGCCGCGGTGACGGCTCCGTGAACCCGGCCACCGCCTTCGCCCGGGTGCTCGTCGACGAACTGGTCCGCGGCGGCGTCACCGACGCGGTGGTCGCTCCCGGCTCCCGCTCCGCGCCGGTCGCCCTGGCGCTGGCCGATGCCGAGACGGCGGGCCGGCTGCGGCTGCACGTGCGGATCGACGAGCGCACGGCGGCGTTCCTCGCGCTCGGGCTGGCGAAGGCCGCCGGGCGGCCGGTGCCGGTGCTGACCACCTCCGGGACGGCGACCGCCCACCTGCACGCGGCGGTGCTGGAGGCGCACGAGAGCGGGGTGCCCGTGCTGGCGCTGACCGCGGACCGCCCCCCGGAGCTGCGCGCCACCGGCGCGAACCAGACGATCGACCAGGTCGGCCTCTACGGCGGTGCGGTGCGCTGGGCACTGGACGTCGGGGTGCCCGAACCGGGTCGCGAGGCGGCGCAGAACAGGTACTGGCGGTCGGTCGTCGCCAAGGCGCTGCTCGTCGCCCGGGGTGCGCTGTCCGGCGACCCCGGCCCGGTGCACCTCAACCTGGCCCTCCGTGAGCCGCTCATGCCCGACGACGGCGGGGAGCGACCGGCGCCGCTGTCGGGTGACCTCGCCGGGCGCCCCGACGGCGCTGCGTGGACCACCTCGGCCGGTGACGGGACGCGGAGCGCACCGCTGACCGGCGGCGAGCCGGCCGGCGGAGGTCGCACCCTGCTCGTCGCCGGGGACGCCCCCTCCGCGGTCGGGCGGGCCGCCGCCGTCGTCGCCGACCAGCGGGGCTGGCCGGTGCTGGCCGAGCCCAGCAGCGGGGCCTGGGGGGCGAGCGGGGCGGTGCGCGGGCCGGCCCTGTTGCTGGGGGCCGCCGACTGGCTGGCCGCACACCGGCCCGACCGGGTGGTCGTCGTCGGCCGGCCCACGCTCTCCCGGCCGGTCAACGCCCTGCTGGGCGACCCGTCGGTGACCGTGGAGACCTACGGGCCCTCGCCGCGCTGGGCCGATCCGGGCCGGGGCAGCAGCGTCGTCGGCAGCGCCCAGCTCGACCCGGGCCTGGCGCTGCGCGACCCCGGGCCGCGGGGCAGCGGGGAGTGGGCGGGTCAGTGGGCCGAGGCAGCCCGGCTGGTCGGGGCGGCGGTCGACGCGGAGCTGGACGACGTCCCCGGGCGCGGGCTGACCGCGGCCCGGCTGGCCCGGGACCTGGTGGCCACGCTGCCGGCCGGCGCGCTGCTGGTGCTGGGCTCCTCGACGCCGGTGCGCGACGTCGACCGGTTGGCCGTGCCGCGGCCGGGGGTGACCGTGCTGGCCAACCGGGGGGTGGCCGGCATCGACGGCACGATCTCCACCGCGGTCGGGGCCGCGCTGGCGCACCAGGGGGCCGGCGGCGGACCGGCGTTCGCGTTGATGGGCGACCTCACGTTCCTGCACGACCTGACCGGGCTGCTGCCCGGGGCGGGGGAGCCCCGGCCGGACCTGACCGTCGTCGTCCCGGACAACGACGGAGGCGGCATCTTCGCCCAGCTGGAACCGGGGCAGCCGCAGTACGCGGCCAGCTACCGGCGGGTGTTCGGCACCCCGCACGGCCGGGACCTCGTGGCGGTGGCCCGCTCGCTCGGCTGGGCGGCGACCGCGGTCAGCGACCCCACCCAGCTGGTGGCCGCGCTGGGGGCGGGCGGGCCGCGGGTGGTCGTCGTCCGCACCGACGCCGCCGCCGAGGCGGCTCTGGCCACCCGGCTGCGCACGGCCGCCGTCACCGCACTCGGCCAGGTCGGCGCCTGATCAGGCCTGGGCGGCGGGCAGTTCGCCGGCGCTGGTCGCCGGCCGCGGGTGGGGCAGCGCCGGCGCACCGGAGGCCTCGGCGAGCAGCAGCAGCTCCGCCTCGTCGGCCTCCAGCGGCTTGGCGAACAGCCAGCCCTGGGCCAGGTCGCAGCGCTCGGCACGGAGCCGGTCGCGCTGGACCTCGGTCTCCACGCCCTCGGCGACGACCTCGAGCCGCAGCGTGCGGCCCAGCTGGATCAGCCCGTGCACGATCGCCGCGTCGTCGGCCGAGCCGTCGAGCAGGTTCACGAACGAGCGGTCGATCTTGAGCACGTCGACGTCGAACTGGCGCAGGTAGCTCAGCGAGGAGTAGCCGGTGCCGAAGTCGTCCAGGGCCAGCCGGGTGCCCAGCGCGCGCAGCTCCAGGAGCCGTTCGGCCACCGCGTCCGGGTCGGTGACCAGCGCGGTCTCGGTGACCTCCAGGACCAGCGAGGACGGCGCGATGCCGCTGGAGGTCAGCGCCTCGGCGACGTGGTCGACCAGGGTGCCGCCGACCAGCTGCCGCGCGGAGACGTTGACCGCCATGGACAGCGGGGTGACCCGGGGGTGGGCGCGCTGCCAGCGGGCAGCCGTCCGGGTGGCCTCGGCGAGCACCCAGCGACCGATCGGCACGATGTGCCCGGAGTCCTCGGCGACCGGGACGAACCGGTCCGGCCCGATGGCGCCGAGGGTGGGGTGCTGCCAGCGGAGCAGCGCCTCGAAGCCGACCACCCGCTCGGTCTGCAGGTCGACGACCGGCTGGTAGACCAGCCGGAGCTGGCCGGCGGCCAGTGCCCCACCCAGCTCCCGCTCCAACTGGATCCGTTCGAGTGCGGCGGCGCGCATCTCCGGGTCGAACACGACCCACTGGGCCCGGCCGGCGGCCTTGGCCCGGTACATGGCGATGTCGGCGTCGCGGAACAACGACAGCGGGGTCGCCTCGGGTTCGGCGGCGACGATCCCGATGCTCGCGGCCACGGTGACCCGGTGGCCGTGCAGCAGCACCGGCTCGCCCAGGACCTGCAGCAGCCGCTCGGCCAGCGAGGCGGCGGCCGGCAGGCCGCCCCGGCTGTCGTCGATGAGGACGGCGAACTCGTCGCCGCCCAGCCGGGCCACCGTGTCCGCCGCGCGGACGACGCCCTGCAGCCGCTCGGCGACCGTGCGGAGCAGGTCGTCCCCGGCCAGGTGGCCGAGGCTGTCGTTGACGTCCTTGAACCCGTCGAGGTCCAGGCAGAGCACGATCGGCGGGCTGCCGGTGCGGCCGGCCCGGCGCAGCGCCTGCTCGGCGTGGTCCAGGAAGAGCGACCGGTTGGCCAGCCCCGTGAGCCCGTCGTAGAAGGCCTGGTGGGCCAGCTCCTGTTCGGCGAGCTTGCGGGGGGTGATGTCGTAGACGCTGACGGCGATGCCGCCGACGTCGGGGTCGTGCCGCAGGTCGACGGCGCGACCGCCCAGCCACACCGTGCCCCCGGTCGGGTGGTCCCCGCGCAGGTCCAGCTCCACCGGCTCACCGGGCAGCAGTCGGGCCCGGTCCAGGGCTGCCAGCACGTCGGCGGGGTCGATGCCGATGCCACGGAGCAGCTGCGGCAGCGACCGCCCGGCGCCACCCGGGCGCCCGAGCAGCTCGGCCAGCGACCGGGAGTCCGAGGTCAGCCGCCCGTCGCGGTCGACGACGGCCACCGCGTCGGAGGAGGTCATCGCCAGCGCCTCGTACCGCCGGGCCAGGGAGTGGACCTCGGCCCGGGCGCGGCCCTGGTCGGCGAGCAGCCGCTGGGCGCGCACGATCATCAGCACGGTCAGCGTGGAGGTGGCCAGCAGACCGGGCAGCGGTTCGACCTCCTCGCCGGCGAGCCAGGCCCGGAGCTCGAAGGCACCGGGCACGAGCAGCGGCAGGAAGGCCAGGGTCATCCGCCAGCGTCCGCCGGCCGTCCGGCGCGTCGCCGCCGGGCCGGGTGCCGCGTCCCGCCGGTCGGCCCATGGCAGCGTGGCGAACGCGACGGCGCCGATCAGCCAGCCGGCGTCCAGCCAGCCGCCGACCGTGTCCGGGGCGGCGAGCAGCAGCCAGGCCAGGTCCGAGGCCAGCCAGGCGCTGGAGCCGAGCCCCAGCAGCAGCGCCGGCACCCCGACCCGCGACTGCACGACCATGCCGCGCACCACCAGGCCGATGACCACCGCGTCCAGCAACGGGTAGGTGGCCCAGATGGCCCGGGTGCCCAGCGGCAGGTCGGCGTCGGTCAGCGTCGAGTGCACCGAGCTCTGCCAGACCACGAGCAGGGCGATCACCAGCACCGCGGCGCCGTCGAGCAGGGCGTGGAACCGGGCCCGCGGGTGGGCGTCGCCGTCCCCGGCGTAGACCAGCAGGGCGGCCCCGAGGGAGCAGTAGGAGGCCAGGTAGGCGGCATCGGCCACCGAGACGTCCGGTGGGGTGTCGGCCAGCCAGGCCTGCAGCTGCCACAGCAGGTCGCCGACGGCGTTGAGCGAGACGGTGACCGCGATCCACCGGGCCGCCGGGCCCGGGCGGCACCGCCGCACCCCCAGCCAGGCGGCGACCGCGGCGCCGGCGCTGACGACCAGGTAGACGACCGAGGCGGCGGTGTTGCCGCCGGTGGACCCGACCAGCACGACGAGGGCAGCGGCCAGCGACAGCCATGCGGCAGCGGCCCTGCGGCCGCCACCGTTCGCCGTCCTGGTGGCCATGTCCCGTCGTCCCCCTGTCGGTGTCCCCTCCTGGAGACTGTCGGGCCGCGGGCGGGTCGTCTTCACCTGAGGCGGGCACTCGGGCGGAGGGTTCCCTCCTCCGGGGGAGGGGCTCAGTCCTCGAGCGCGGCCTGGAAGGCGGCCAGCTTCGCCTGGGTCTCGGCCAGCTCGGCGATCGGGTCGGAGTCGGCGACGATGCCACAACCGGCGAACAACCGGGCCTGCCGCCCGCCGTCGGCCCCGGTCAGCTGTGCGCAGCGCAGCGCCAGCCCGAACTCCCCGTCGCCGCGCGCGTCCAGCCAGCCGACGGGCCCGGCGTAGCGGCCGCGGTCCATCCCCTCGAGCTCGGCGATCACCCGGGCCGCGGTGGCGGTCGGGCTGCCGCAGACCGCGGCGGTGGGGTGCACGGCGCCCACCAGCTCCAGCAGCCCGGTCGCGTCGTCGTCCCGCTGGCGGCCGCGGACGTCGCTGGCCAGGTGCCGGACGTTGGGCAGGGTCAGCACGCTGGGCTGCTCCGGGACGACGAGCTCGTCGACGAACGGCCGCAGCGCGTCGGCGAGGGAGTCGACGGCGTAGGCGTGCTCGGCGTGGTCCTTGACCGAGGTCTGCAGGCCCGCCGCCAGCCGGTCGTCCTCCGCGCCGGCGCCCCGTGGGGCGGTGCCGGCCAGCACCCGGGCGTCCAGCTCGCGGCCGGTCCGGCGGAGCAGCAGCTCGGGGGTGGCGCCCAGCAGACCGTCGACGGCGAACGTCCAGGTGTCCGGGAACCGCTCGGCCAGCCGGAGCAGCAGCCGGCGGGGGTCCAGCGGCCGGTCGGCGGTGACCAGCAGGTCGCGGGCCAGCACCACCTTGTCCAGCTCGCCGGCGTCGATCCGGGCGACCGCGGCGGTGACGG
Source organism: Modestobacter sp. VKM Ac-2977 (assembly GCF_026968045.1). Taxonomy (GTDB): domain Bacteria; phylum Actinomycetota; class Actinomycetes; order Mycobacteriales; family Geodermatophilaceae; genus Modestobacter. Next base: position 770,833 of record NZ_JAPVBQ010000003.1, read on the forward strand.
CGCCGCACCAGGCCATCGGGTCCAGGGCGCCGTCGGCGTAGGCGAGCCGGCCGATCGAGGTGGCCGCGTGCTGGGGTGAGGTCTCGACGACGGTGAGGTCCTCGTCGTCCGCGTCGCCGGTCACGGTCACCCAGGTGCACCCGTCGCGGCGGCCCACGACCACCTCGGGGACGACGAAGACCGACGTCCCCGCCGCCGGGTCGAAGGCCACGGAGGCGAAGAGGACCGGCCCGGAGCCGGGGACGCCGACCGGGTCGTGGACCTCGGTGCCGGCGCAGCGCTGGGCCCACCAGTCGGCCGCCTCGGTGAGCGCACCGGGGCCGGACACCTCCAGTCGGGCCGCCTCGCCCCACCCGATCAGGCCCTCGCCGCGGCGCACCCAGGCCAGCGCGCCGTCGCGGGGGAGCAGGGTCAGCAGCGGCGTGCGCCGGGCGCCCAGCGGGGTGGTGGTGACCGCTGCCGCGCTGGTCGCGGTGCGTGCGGCTGCCGTGGTCACCGCTCCAGGGTAGGAGAGGCGCAGGTAGCGTCGCCGTCGTGGCGACCGGGGAACGGGCGGGGACGGCGGGGACGCGAGCCGGGCTGGACAAGCGGCCGGCGGAGGTCGCGGCGATGTTCGACCGGGTCGCCGGCCGGTACGACGTGACCAACACCGTGCTCTCCGCCGGGCTGGACGCCGGCTGGCGCCGGGCCACCCGCGAGGCGCTGGGTGCGCGGCCGGGTGCGACCGTGCTCGACGTCGCGGCCGGGACGGCGGTCTCCACCGTCGAGCTCGCCGCCGGGGGAGTGCACGCGATCGCCTGCGACTTCTCCCAGGGCATGCTGCGCGCCGGGGCGTCCCGCCCGGTGCCGAAGGTGGCCGGGGACGCGATGGCGCTGCCGCTGGCCGACGAGAGCGTGGACGGCGTCGTCATCTCCTTCGGGCTGCGCAACGTGGCCGACCCGCAGGCGGCGCTCCGCGAGTTCTCCCGGGTGACCAGGCCCGGCGGCACGCTGGTGGTCTGCGAGTTCTCCAGCCCGGTGTGGAGGCCGTTCCGGACCGTCTACACCGAGTACCTGATGCGGGCGCTGCCGGTGATCGCGCGGGCGGTCAGCAGCAACCCGGAGGCCTACGTCTACCTGGCCGAGTCCATCCGGGCGTGGCCGCCGCAGCCGGAGCTGGCGCGGTGGCTGCAGGGCGCCGGCTGGGCCGACGTCGCGTGGCGCGACCTGACCGGCGGCGTCGTCGCCCTGCACCGGGGCACCCGGCTCTAGTCGTCGGCCAGCACGGCCGCCAGGACGGCGTCGGCGCGGTGCTGTTCGGCCGCGTTCGTCCCGGCGAGACCGGCCCGCACGACGAGTGCCTTCCACAGCGCCCAGCCGCGGGCCCGGAGCCACGTGCCGTCGTCCAGGTCGAGGCCGGCCCGGAACGCCGCCCGGCTCCGGTCCGTGAAGAACGTCCAGGCGATGACGAGGTCGCACGCCGGGTCACCCACCCCGCAGGTGCCGAAGTCCAGGACGGCGGCCAGCCGGCCGTCCCGCACCACCAGGTTGCCGGCCGCGACGTCGCCGTGGAACCACCGCGGTGGCCGGTCCCAGGAGGTCGATGCGGCAGCCGCCCAGACGGCGGTGGCCGCGGCGCCGTCGATCGACCCGCCCAGTGCCTCGATCGCTGCGTGGGTCTCGCCGGCGTAGTGGGTGAGCGGGGCGCCGCGGAACCAGCTGTGCGGTCCGGCCGGTGGCCCGCCGGCCGTGTCAACCAACTGGAGGGCGGTCAGGAACCCGGCCAGATCGGTGGCGAACGTGCTGAGGTCGCCGACCGGCGTCCCGGACGCATCGGTGCCGTCCAGCCAGCGGTACACCGACCACGGCCACGGGAAGCCTGCGCCGGGGGAGCCCTGGCCGCGCGGCACGGGGACCGGCAGCGGCAGCTGCGGCGCCAGGCGGGGGAGCCACTCCTGCTCCTTGGCCACCTGGACGGCGTAGGCCGCCGCGCTGGGCAGCCGGACGAGCAGCTCCGCACCGAGCCGGAACGTGCGGTTGTCCCAGCCGCCCGGCTCGACCGGCACGACCGGCAGGTCGGCCCACTCCGGGAACTGCGCTGCGACCAGCCGGCGCACGAGCGGGACGTCGATGTGCGCGGTGGTCACCGGATCGCCGTGCCCTGTCCCGGCCCGGTCAGGGCCATCGACTCCCCGGCCCGGTCAGCCGGCGCGGCGGCCGAGCGCGCGGTAGGTCCAGCCGGCGGCCACCCAGTGGTCACGGTCCAGCGCGTTGCGCC
>NZ_JAPVBQ010000004.1:0-427586 GCF_026968045.1 Modestobacter sp. VKM Ac-2977
GAAGGACGCCGAATGGGGGTATTGATACTTGGCACTGACTTTCGGCACGCTGTTGAGTTCTCAAGGAGCGGACGCGCTCGAAACCCGACCAATTGCTTGGCCCTCGTTCGAGGCGGCTTGTCCGACTGTACGCCGTGCACGGCTCGCTGTCACACCCGGGGGTCTGACCTCGCGGCTCCCGGCTCTCTCGACCCGGTCTCGCTCGGCGCAAAGAAGAAGTTACGTGCCGACCGGGCCCTCGTCAAACCGCCAGACGGCCTGAGCGACGTCCGAACGCCGCCCGAGGGCCGTGACCGCGGAGAAACCGCAGGTCAGCGCCGACTGCAGCGTCCAGGATTGCGAGGCAGGTCACTACCCGGGCCCCGGTGGAGGGCCAGCCAGCCCGCCCGCCGGCCTCAGAGCCCGAGCAGCGACTCGATCCCGACGGTCAGGCCAGGACGGCGGCCGATCTCCCGGACGGCGAGGAGGACGCCGGGCATGAACGACGCCCGGTCGTAGGAGTCGTGCCGCAGGGTCAGCGTCTCCCCCGCTGCCCCCATGAGCACCTCCTGGTGCGCGACGAGGCCGGCGAGCCGAACCGCGTGCACGGGCACACCTTCGATGTCGGCACCGCGCGCCCCGGGCAACGAGTCGGCCTCCCGGGTCGCGTCCGGCGCGACCGGGACGCCCGCCGCCCGCCGAGCGGCCGCGACCAGCCGGGCCGTGCGGGCCGCGGTGCCCGAGGGGGCATCGACCTTGGCCGGGTGGTGCAGCTCGACGATCTCCACGGACGGGAAGAAGCGCGCCGCCTCCTGGGCGAAGCGCATGAGGAGCACGGCACCGATCCCGAAGTTCGGTGCGATGAGCACCCCGAGGTCCGGCTTGGGCTCCAGCCACTCGGCGATCGTGGCCAGCCGCTGCTCGTCGAAGCCCGTCGTCCCGACGACGCAGTGGATGTTCTGGTCGATGCAGAAGCGGATGTTGTCCATGACGGAGTCGGGTCGGGTGAAGTCGACGACCACCTGGGCGCCCGCGTCCGCCACGTTGAACAGCCAGTCGCGCTCGTCGACCATCGCCACGAGCTCGAGGTCCTCTGCGGCGTCGACCGCCCGGCACACCTCGGTGCCCATCCGGCCCCGGGCGCCGAGCACCCCCACCGAGACCAGCGGGGTCTCCCCGGTGGTGGAGGTCGGAGGCTGGACGTCGGGGGCCGGCGGAGTGCTCATCCCGCGATGCTCACCAACGCGGGCGTCGCACGCAAGGCGGCGCCCCACCCACCGGCAGGTCAGGTCGTACGCGCGGCCCGGTGTCGGGCGAGGGCTTCCCAGGCCAGGAGCCCGACGGCCACCCCGACGACGTCGGCGACGAGGTCGGCGAGCGACGTCGACCGGTTGAGCACGGCCAGGGACTGGAGCAGTTCACTGGCCGCCGCGTAGAGCACCAGGAGGACGGCGAGCACCCCCCGGCCGACACCGGCCCACCGGCCGCTGACCGCCAGCACGGCGAACAGCAGCCCGTGCACGACCTTGTCCACGCCCGGCGGGGCCGACGGCACGCCGGACGCCGGGGTGAGCAGCACCGCCAGCGACACCAGCACGACGACGGCGAAGGTGCCGCGCGCCAGTGCACCGTGGTCGGCGAACGCGGGGGTCGGGCGGGAGGTCATCCGGCGGATCAGGCGGCGAGCAGCCGGTCGAGGTCGCGTTCCCGGTAGGGGCCGACGACGGCCAGGCAGGTCGGCCGGGTGAACAGGTCGGCGGCCACCGCACGCACCTGGTCCTCCTGCACGGCCTCGAGCCGGTCCAGCACGGTGCGCACCGGCAGGTACTCACCGTAGGAGAGCTCGCTCTTGCCCAACCGGCTCATCCGCGAGCCGGTGTCCTCCAGCCCCAGCACCAGCCCGCCCTTGAGCTGGCCGCGTGCCCGGGCGACCTCCTCGGTGGTCAGGCCGCTGGCCGCGACCTCCGCGAGCCCGGCGCGGATCAGCCGGAGCACCTCGGGCACGCGCTTGGGCGAGCAGCCGGCGTACACCGAGAAGCTCCCGGCACCGGCGTAGTGGGTCAGCGAGGACCCCACGCTGTAGACCAGGCCCCGCTTCTCCCGGATCTCCTGGAACAGCCGCGAGCTCATGCCGCCACCCACCGCGGCGTCCAGCACCGCGCCGGCGTACCGCCGCTCGTCCAGTCGGCCCATCCCCAGGCTGCCCAGCAGCAGGTGCGTCTGCTCGGTGCGCCGGTGGATCAGCCCGGTCGGCCGAGCCGGCTCGCCCAGGACGACGTCGGACCCCAGCCGCAACGGCTCCGGCCGCGTTCCCCCGCTCAACCGTCCACCGAAGGCCGCCGTGACGAGGTCGATGACCTGCTGGTGGTCAACCCGTCCGGCCGCCGAGACGACGATCGAGGGGACGGCGTAGCGGTCGCGGTACCAGCCGTCGACGTCGTCCCGGGTCAGGGACTCGATCGACTCCACGGTGCCGAGCACCGACCGGCCCAGCGGGGTGTCGCCGAACAGGGTCTCGGCGTACAGGTCGTGCACCGCGTCGGCGGGCTCGTCGTCGCGCATCGCGATCTCCTCGAGCACCACCGTGCGCTCGGACTCGAGGTCCGGGGCGGTGTTGAGCGCCTCGGTGACCAGGTCCCCGAGCAGGGTCACCGCGAGCGGGAGGTCGCTGGCGAGCACGTTCGCGTAGTAGCAGGTGTGCTCCTTGGCGGTGAAGGCGTTCATCTCACCACCGACGGCGTCCATCGCCGTGGCGATCTCCAGCGCCGTGCGGCTCCGGGTGCCCTTGAACAGCAGGTGCTCGAGGAAGTGCGAGGAGCCGCCCAGCTCCGGGCTCTCGTCCCGGGACCCGACGCCGACCCAGATGCCGAGGGTCGCCGACAGCACCCCGGGCATCGTCTCGGTGAGCACCCGCAGCCCGCCGGGCAGCTCGGTCCGCTCCACCCGGCCGCCGACCTCGTCGACGTCCAGCACCTGCGTGACACCGACCGGGGCCGGGACGGACGCCGCAGCGCCCGCCCCGGCCCCGGTCAGGTCGGTACTCGTGTTCACGCCTCCGCGGGAGCGGCGGTCTCGTCAGCCGGAGCTGCGTCACCGGCAGCGGCCGCGTCGCCCTCGACGACCGGCACCAGGCTGATCTTGCCGCGGGCGTCGATGTCGGTGATCTCGACCTGCAGCTTGTCGCCGACGTTCGCGACGTCCTCCACCTTGGCGATCCGCTTGCCGTTGCCCAGCTTGCTGATGTGGACCAGGCCGTCGCGGCCGGGCAGCAGCGAGACGAAGGCGCCGAAGGCCGTCGTCTTGACCACGGTGCCGAGGAACCGCTCGCCGACCTTGGGCAGCGTCGGGTTCGCGATGGCGTTGATCCGGTCGACCGCGGCCTGGGCCGAGGGGCCATCGGAGGCGCCGACGTAGATCGTGCCGTCGTCCTCGATGGTGATGTCGGCGCCGGTCTCGTCCTGGATCGCGTTGATCATCTGGCCCTTGGGCCCGATGACCGCGCCGATCTTGTCGACCGGGATGCGCACCGTGGTCACCCGCGGGGCGTAGGCGCTCATCTCGTCGGGGCCGTCGATCGCCTCCAGCATGACGTCGAGGATGTGCAGCCGGGCCGCGCGGGCCTGGGTCAGCGCACCGGCGAGGACGTCGGAGGGGATGCCGTCGAGCTTCGTGTCCAGCTGGAGGGCCGTCACGAAGTCCTTGGTGCCGGCGACCTTGAAGTCCATGTCACCGAAGGCGTCCTCGGCGCCGAGGATGTCGGTCAGCGCGACGTACTCGGTCTTGCCGTCGACCTCGTCGGAGACCAGGCCCATGGCGATGCCGGCGACCGCGGCCTTCAGCGGCACACCGGCGTTGAGCATGGCCAGCGTCGAGGCGCAGACCGAGCCCATCGAGGTGGAGCCGTTGGAGCCGAGGGCCTCGGAGACCTGTCGGATCGCGTAGGGGAACTCCTCGCGGTTCGGCAGCACCGGCAGCAGTGCCCGCTCCGCCAGCGCTCCGTGGCCGATCTCGCGGCGCTTGGGCGAGCCCACCCGGCCGGTCTCACCGGTGGAGTACGGCGGGAAGTTGTAGTTGTGCATGTAGCGCTTGCGGGTGATCGGGTTCAGCGTGTCCAGCTGCTGCTCCATGCGGAGCATGTTCAGCGTGGTGACGCCCATGATCTGGGTCTCGCCGCGCTCGAACAGCGCCGAGCCGTGCACCCGCGGGAGCACCTCGACCTCGGCCGACAGCGGCCGGATGTCGGTGAGCCCACGGCCGTCGATGCGGATCTTGTCGCGCAGGATGCGCTGGCGGACGACCTTCTTGGTCACGGCGCGGAAGGCTCCGGAGATCTCCTTCTCGCGGCCCTCGAACTGCCCGGCCAGGGCGGCCTTGACCTCGTCCTTGAGCGCGTCGGTGGCCTCCTCGCGCTCCTGCTTGCCGGCGATGGCCTGGGCCACGGCCAGCTTCTCGGCGGCGTGCGCCTCGACGGCGGCGTAGACGTCGTCCTGGTAGTCCAGGAAGCGGGGGAAGTGCGCCTCCGGCTTGGCGGCCTTCTCGGCCAGCGCGGACTGCGCCTGGCACAGCGCCTTGATGAAGGGCTTGGCGGCCTCGAGGCCCTGGGCCACGACCTCCTCGGTCGGGGCGGTGGCGCCACCGGCGATGAGCTCGATGGTCTTCTCGGTGGCCTCGGCCTCGACCATCATGATCGCGACGTCGCCGTCGGGCAGGACCCGGCCGGCCACGACCATGTCGAAGACGGCGTCCTCGAGCTCGGCGTGCGTCGGGAAGCCGACCCACTGGCCGTTGATCAGCGCCACCCGGGTGCCACCGATCGGGCCGGAGAACGGCAGGCCGGAGAGCTGGGTGGAGGCCGAGGCGGCGTTGATCGCGAGCACGTCGTAGACGTGGTCGGGGTCCAGCGACAGGACGGTGATGACGACCTGCACCTCGTTGCGCAGGCCCTTGGCGAAGGTCGGCCGCAGCGGGCGGTCGATCAGCCGGCAGGTGAGGATCGCGTCCTCGGAGGGGCGGCCCTCGCGGCGGAAGAACGAACCGGGGATCTTCCCGATCGAGTACATCCGCTCCTCGACGTCCACCGTCAGCGGGAAGAAGTCGAACTGCTCCTTGGGCTGACGGCCGGCCGTGGTGGCCGACAGCAGCGTGGTGTCGCCCATGGTGGCGACGACGGAGCCGGCGGCCTGCTTGGCGAGGCGGCCGGTCTCGAAGGTGACGGTGCGGGAACCGAGGGCCCCGTTGTCGATCACCGCGGTGGCGGTGAACACGCCGTCCTCGGCGTCGAAGTCGGTGGGATCTGTGGTGGGTGCGGACATCGTGTCCTCTTCCTACGTCGCATACGGCGACGTCCTCTTCGCGGCGTCGCGCCGACGGCGTCCGGGGCGACCGGTCTTCGATCGAAGCCCTCGGGGGGCGCACTCGCGGGGTCCTGCACTCAGGCTCGCTGCGTCCCGGGGGCCACTACCGAGGACCGGCCCTCGCGGGGCGGCCGGCGTGGGGCCGGTGGTCCCGTGCGGCGGGTGCCGCACGAGTGAGGGGACCGTCCCGGTGTTGCCGGAGCGGTCCCCTCGGTCGTGCTAGCGGCGCAGGCCGAGCCGCTCGATGAGCGAGCGGTACCGGTTGATGTCGGTCTTGGCCAGGTAGTTCAGCAGCCGCCGGCGACGGCCGACCAGCAGGAGCAGGCCCCGCCGGCTGTGGTGGTCGTGCTTGTGCATCTTGAGGTGCTCGGTCAGGTCGCTGATCCGTCGGGTCAGCATCGCGACCTGCACCTCGGGGGAACCCGTGTCGTTCTCGACCGTCGCGTACTCGGTCATGATCTGCTTCTTCGTCGCGCTCTCCAGCGCCATGGTGCCTCCAGGGCAGGTCACGTGTGGCCCCCGGTCTGTGTCACGGGGGCAGCATGCACACACGTCGGTCACCCGACGTCAGCACCGAGGTTACACGGCCGCACCAGGGCCAGGCCCGGAGTCGCCCGGTCACACCTCCAGGACGGCGCGGGTCCGCGCCACGTCCTCGCCCATGGCCACCAGCAGCTCCGGCACCCCGGCGAAGCTGAGCATCGGGCGCAGCCGCTCGACGAACTCGACGCCGACGTGCTCGCCGTACAGGTCGCCGTCGAAGTCGAGCAGGTGGGCCTCGACGGTGCGCCGGGCGCCGGCGAAGGTCGGGTTGCTGCCCACCGAGATCGCGGCCGGGTGGGTGCTGCGGCTGACCCCGCGGTGGTCGCGCAGCACCAGCCGCCCGGCGTAGACCCCGTCGGCCGGGATCGCGGTGTGCGCCGGGCTCTCCACGTTGGCGGTCGGGTAGCCGAGCTCCCGCCCGCGACGGTCACCGCGGACGACGATCCCGTCGACCCGGTGCGGGCGGCCGAGCGCGAGGGCGGCCGACGCCATGTCCCCGGCGGCCACGCAGGCCCGGATGTAGGTGGAGGAGATGGTCACCTCGCCGTCGCCGGCCGGGTCGGGGGCCGAGCCGACGCTGGTCAGGTCGACCCCCTCGACGCTGAAGCCGAACCGCCGGCCCTCGGCGGCCAGCGTCTCGACGGTGCCGACCGCCTTGTGCCCGTAGGTGAAGTTCCGCCCCACCACCACCTGGGCGGCGTGCAGGTGCTCGACCAGCACGGTGTGCGTGAACTCCCCCGGGGACAGCCGGCTGAACTCGGGCGTGAAGGGCAGCACGCACATGGCGTCCACACCCAGCTCGGCCACCAGCTCGGCCTTGCGGTCGGCCGAGGTCAGGATCGCCGGGTGGGAGCCGGGCCGCACCACCTCGGAGGGGTGCGGGTCGAAGGTGAGCAGCAGCGCCGGTCGTCCGACCGCGCGGGCCCGGGTGACCGCCGCACCGATCAGGTGCTGATGACCCCGGTGCACGCCGTCGTACATGCCGACGGTGACCACGGTGCGCCCCAGGTCCGGCGGCGTCGCGTCCAGCCCACGCCAGCGCAGCACGTCGTTCCCCTCCCCCGGTGTCGAGTGGTCGACGTGCTCAGGAGGCCACGGGCGCGACGCGGTGCAGCCAGCCGTGGGTGTCGGGGACCCGGCCGTGCTGGACGTCGAGCAGCCGCGCGCGCAGCTCCATGGTCAGCGGGCCGGGCTCGCCGTTGCCGACCGTGAAGTCGCCGGTGCGCCCCTTGACCTCACCGACCGGGGTGATGACCGCGGCCGTACCGCAGGCGAAGGTCTCGGTCACCGTGCCGTCGGCGACACCGGCCCGCCACTCGTCGACGCTGAACTTCCGCTCGGTGACCGGGTGGCCGAGCTCGCGGGCCACGGTGATCAGCGACTCGCGGGTGATCCCGGGCAGCAGCGTGCCGGTGAGTTCAGGGGTGACGAGCTCGGCGTCGGCGCCGGAACCCAGGACGAAGAACAGGTTCATCCCGCCCATCTCCTCGACCCAGCGCTTCTCCACCGCGTCCAGCCAGACCACCTGGTCGCAGCCGGCGGCGATCGCCTGCTCCTGGGCCAGCAGGCTGGCCGCGTAGTTGCCGGCGCACTTGACGTCGCCGGTGCCGCCGGGGGCCGCCCGGATGTAGTCCTCGGAGAGGTAGACCGACACCGGCTGCACCCCGCGCGGGAAGTACGCCCCGGCCGGGCTGGCGATGACGAGGAACAGGTACTCGCTCGCCGGCCGGACCCCGAGGAACGGGTCGACGGCCATCATGTACGGGCGGAGGTAGAGGGTCTGGTCGGGGCCGGTGGGGACCCACTCGCGGTCGGCGTCGACCAGGGCGTCGACGGCGGTGAGGAAGGCGTCGTGCGGGACGGCCGGCATGGCCAGCCGGGCGGCGCTGCGGGCGAACCGGGCGGCGTTGGACTCCGGCCGGAAGGTCGCGACGCTGCCGTCCGGCTGGGCGTAGGCCTTGAGCCCCTCGAAGATCGACTGGGCATAGTGCAGGCCGGCGGTGCTGGGGTCCAGCTGGAGCGGCCCGTACCCGGTCAGCCGGGCGTCGACCCAGCCCTCACCGGCGCGGTACCGGGCCACGACCATCGAGTCGGTGAAGTGGCGACCGAAGCCGGGGTCCGCCAGGACCGCGACACGGTCGGCGGCGGACCGGCGCGGCACGTCCTCCACGACCAGCGGCACACCCTCGGTGAAGACCCGGGGGGAGGTACGGCTGTCGGCGAGCGTGTCGGTCATGGCTCCCACCTGCTGGTGCTCGTGCTGGAGCGTGGTCCGGCGGTTGCCAGGCCCGCCCGGTCACCCTAGCCCGGCTCCGCGGCCCCACGGCACGTGCGGCGGGACGACCACCCGTCCGGACGTGGTGCGACCGGACGAACCGGCGGGCCCGGCCGTCGTCGCCGGGGCGGTGACGACGACGGCGCGGGCCGGCGGCTCAGCTGCTCTTCGGGGCCGCGGACTCGACGACCTCGTAGCTCCACACGTGCTGCTGCGAGCGCTCGGCGGCCGGGGCCAGGGTGTCGCCCCCGCCGTCGTGCGCGCGGTCGAAGTCCTGGCTGGTCTGCCAGGCCTCGTAGGCTTCCTGGCTGCTCCACCGCGTGTAGACGAGGTAGGAGTCGGTGCCGGCGACCGGGCGCAGCAGCTCGAACCACTCGAACCCCGGGGTGGTCTCCACCGCACCGGCCCGGCCCTTGAACCGCTCCTCGAAGCGGGCGCGCTTGTCCTCGGGCATGGTCACGACGTTGATCTTGACGACGCTCATGCACCGCATCCTGCCCCGCGACGACCGGCTCGACACGGCGGGTGCGACACCGCGGCTGCTGGTTCGGCGTCCACTCGCACGGGAGGGCGCGGTCATCCCCGCGGCGGTGGGACGTAGACCCGGATCGGCGGACGCACTCCCGCAGGGGTCGTCCAGTCGGCCGACCGGCGGTCGGCCAGGCACCATCCCAGCCGCTCGTACAGGCGCACGGCACCGCTGCCCTCGACCACCTCGAGCACCACCTGCAGACCCCGGTCCGCGGCGCACGCCGTCACCGCGGCCAGCAGACCGGCGCCGAGGCCCTGCCCTCTCCCCCGCGGCGCGACGTACAGCCGGGAGACGGCACCAAGCCCGCCGGCCGGCACCCCGGTCTGCCGGCTCAGCCCGTCGTCGACCACGTCGCCCACCAGGCAGGCGTGCCCGACGACGACGCCGGCCACCTCGGCCACCCAGCAGGCGACGGTCCCGCTGGGCGTCAACCACGCTGCGGGGTCCGCCGGCCACCGCGCCGGGTACCCGTCGACGTCGTACACCTCCCGCAGGGCCCGGACGCTGTCCGGGAGGTCGTGGTCCACCCGCCGCCGCACCAGCACCCGGACAGTCTGCCGAGCCGGTGGGCGAGACTGACGCGGTGACCGAGCAGCCGCGCACCGCCGACATCGGCTTCGCCCGGCTGGACCCCGACCGGGCGGCCCGGACCGGCACCCCCGAGGTGGTCTTCGCCGGCGGCAAGACGCCGGCCGAGACGGTGGGCTGCCTGGCCGGCCTGCTCGACGCCGGCACCCCGCTCGCCTGGGCCACCCGGGTCGACGAACCCACCGCTGCGGCGGTGCTCGCGCGCTGGCCGGAGGCCCACGTCGACCCGGTGGGCCGGGTGGCCTGGGTGGGCACGCCGGCACCGCCGGTCGGCCAGGTGCTGGTGCTGACCGCCGGGACGTCGGACGGCGCGGTCGCCGCCGAGGTCGCCGCCACTCTGGCCGCCAGCGGGGTGGGGTGCCGGCGGGTGGACGACGTCGGGGTGGCCGGCGTGCACCGGGTGCTGGCCGTGGCCCCGGACCTGGCCGCGGCCGACGCCGTCGTCGTGGTCGCCGGGATGGACGGCGCGCTGCCCAGCGTGGTCGCCGGGCTCACCGACCGGCTGGTGGTCGCCGTCCCCACCTCGGTCGGCTACGGCGCCGCCTTCGAGGGCCTGGCCGCGTTGCTCACCATGCTCACCGCCTGTGCGCCCGGCGTCCTGGTCGTCAACATCGACAACGGGTTCGGTGCCGGCGTCGCGGCCGCCCGGATCGTCCGCTCAGCTCACCGGTAGCGCACCGGGTCGGGCAGCAGCTCGTTCATCGCCCCCGACCGGAAGCCCCGCGGGTCCAGCTCCACCCGGGCGAAGCCGGGGACCGCGGCCAGCAGCTCTGCGCCGACGACCGGGACGAGCACGGCGTCGACCTCGACCCGGGCCACGTCGTCGCCCATGTCACGCACCCGTAGGTCGCGGGCCACGTGCCCGGCCTCGGTCAGGGCCGCCCGCAGCGCCGCCTCGGCCGCCTCCACCCGGGCCAGGCCCGCCGCCGACACCGGCACCCCGTAGGCGATCCGGCTGGCCAGGCACGCGGCGGCGGGTTTGTCGGCCAGCGGCAGGCCCCAGAGCCGGGCGGCCGCCCGGACGTCGTCCTTGGTCATGCCGGCCCTGGCCAGCGGCGCCCACGCCCCCCGCTCGGCAGCCGCCCGGATGCCGGGCCGGAAACCCGCCCGCAGGTCGTCGGCGTTGGTACCGGTGACCACGTCGGCGATCCCCAGCTCCGCGGCCAGCGGGGTGAGCACGTCGACCAGTTCGGTCTTGCAGAACGCACAGCGGTCACCGGCGTTGGCGACGTAGCCCGGACGGGACAGCTCGTCGGTGGGCGGCTGCTCGTGACGCACCCCCAGGCCCACCGCGAACTCATGAGCCGCCACCCGCTCGACGACCGGCAGGCTCGGCGAGATCGCCGTCGCCGCGACCACCCGGTCGACGCCCAGGGCCCGCACCGCCGCGGCGAGCACCACCCCGGAGTCGACGCCGCCGGAGAAGGCGACCAGCACCCCGGGCACGGCGGCGAGCTCGGCGTCCAACAGGGCCAGCCGGTGCTCGAGTCCGCTCATCGTGGCCAGGGTGTCATCCAGGTCAGCCGGGCGGGAAGCCGACCGCGACCCGGGCGACCGACCCGGCGTCCTCCACCAGCGCGACCAGCCGCCCGTCGGGAGCGACCGCCGCGTGCAACCCGGGCGCACCGGTGGCCGGGACCCGCTGGCCGTACCCCAGGGCCACGGCCTCCTCCACGGTGAGCTCGCGGGCGGGGAAGACCGCCCGGGCGGCGTCCGTCAGGCCCAGCACGCCCGGCCCGCTGCCCGGCCCGGCCAGCGCCCCGGCAGCCTCCTCGACGGGACGGGCCGCGGTCGTGGCGAAGGGCCCGGAGGAACTGCGGCGCAGCGCGGTGAGGTGGCCGCCGACCCCGAGGGTCCCGCCCACGTCCCGGGCGATCGCCCGGATGTAGGTGCCGGTGCTGCAGGAGACGGTGACGTCGACGTCGACCAGGTCGGCGGTGGGACGACGGACCTCGTGGACGTCGATCCGGTGCACAGTGACCGACCGGGCGGCCAGCTCGAACTCCTCGCCGGCCCGCACCCGGTCGTAGGAGCGCTTGCCGTCGACCTTCACCGCGCTGACCGACGAGGGCACCTGCTGCAGCGGGCCGACCTGACCGGCCAGTGCGGCACGGACGGCGTCCTCGGTGACCCCGGCGGCCGAGGCGGTGGCGGTCACGTCACCCTCGCGGTCGTCGGTGACCGTCGTCTGGCCGAGCCGGATGGTGGCCTCGTAGGTCTTGTCCGAGCCGGAGAGGTGGCCGAGCAGCCGGGTGGCGGCGCCCACGCCCAGCACCAGCAGCCCGGTGGCCATCGGGTCCAGGGTGCCGGCGTGCCCCACCTTGCGCACCGACAGCACCCGCCGGGCGCGGGCGACGACGTCGTGGGAGGTCATGCCGCCGGCCTTGTCGACCAGCAGCAGGGACGGCGGGACGTCGGCGTCGGGCTTCTTCCGGCTCATCCGACCTCCTCGCTGACGCTCGTCGGCCGGCTTCGCCGGGCTGCTCTGCTGATCGGTTCGCTCGCGAGCTCGCTCACGAGACCACGCTCTCACCCAGCCAGACGCTGCCCCGCACCCGCCAGCCCACCGCCACCAGCCGCAGCACGATGAACAGGGTCAGGCCGGTCCACACCCCGGGCAGTCCCCAGTCCAGCCAGCCGGACAGCAGCGACAGCGGCACGAAGCCCACCAGCGCCGACCCGACGGTGACGGTGCGCAGGTAGGCGACGTCCCCGGCGCCCATGAGCACCCCGTCGAGGGCGAAGACCACCCCGGCCAGCGGCTGCATGAGCGCCAGGAACCACCACACGACGCCGGCCTCGGCGAGCACCGCCGGGTCGTCGGTGAACAGCGGCGGCAGCACCGGGCGCAGGGCGAGCAGCACGACGGCGACGAGGACGCCGGTGCCCAGGCCCCAGCCGACCACCCGGCTCGCGGTGGCGCGGGCCTCGGCCGGGCGGGCCGCACCCAGCGCCGTGCCGACGAGGGTCTGCGCGGCGATGGCGTAGGCGTCGAGGACCAGGGCGAGGAACAGCCACAGCTGCAGGGCGATCTGGTGCGCCCCGAGCTCGGCGGTGCCCGACCGGGCCACCACCCCCGCGGCGGCGGCGAAGGCCAGCTGGAGGACGGCGGCGCGCAGCAGCAGGTCGCGCCCGAGCACCAGCTGGGCCCGCAGCGCGGCCGGTCGGGGCCGCAAGGAGATCCCGGTGCCGGCGATCTCGCGGGTCAGCGCCCGCACGAAGAGCGCAGCGGAGACGGCCTGGCCGATCACGTTGGCCACCGCAGAACCGACCAGGCCCATCTCGGCCGTGTGCACCAGCAGCGGGCACAGCACCAGGCTGACCAGGCTGCCGGCCAGGACGTAGCCCATCGGCCGGCGCAGCTCCTGGACGCCACGCAGCCAGCCGTTGCCGGCCAGTGCGATCAGGAGCAGCGGGAGCCCCAGGCTGGCCACCCGCAGCCACTCCTCGGCGGCCTCGGCGACCGGCCCGTCCCCGCCGGCGAGCAGGCGGGTCAGCGGCCCGGCCGCGACCTGGAAGACGGCCGCCAGTCCCACGCCCAGGGCCAGGGCCAGCCAGGTGGCCTGCACGCCCTCCGCGACCGCGCCGACCCGGTCCCCGGCCCCGGCGCGCCGGGCCGCGCGGGCGGTCGTCCCGTAGGCGAGGAAGTTGAGCAGCGCCGCCACGTAGGCCAGCAGACCGCCGCCGACGGCGAGGCCGCCGAGGCTGACCGTGCCGAGGTTGCCGACCACCGCGGTGTCGACCAGCAGGTACAGCGGCTCGGCGGCGAGCACCACCAGCGCCGGTGCCGCCAGGGACGGGATCGACCTGCTCAGCGGGCCAGCTCCTGCCGGAGCGCGGCGATCGTGTCCTCCCGGTCGGCGGTCGAGGTGTACCCAGCGGCCGCGCGGTGACCACCGCCGCCGAGGGCCATCGCCACCCGGGCCAGGTCGGTGGCGCCGCGCGAGCGGAGGGAGACCGACCAGGCACCGTCGTCCTGGCCCTTGAGGACGCAGGCAACGTCGGCCTCGGCGGTCGCCCGGACGACGTCGACCAGGGCCTCGAGCTGGTCGGCGGCCAGGCCGTGGGCGCGCGCCTCGGCCGCCGTCGACCAGGTCCAGACCAGGCCTGCGCCGACCTCCCGGTCGAGCACCGCGCGCCCGGTGACGGCCGAGAGCAGCCCCAGCCAGCCGAAGGGCGCCGTGTCGAACAGCCGCTGGCTGATCGCCGCGTGGTCGATGCCGGTGCGCAGCAGCCGGGCAGCCAGCTCGTGGGTGCCCGGCGCGGTGTTGCCGAAGCGGAAGGAGCCGGTGTCGGCCGCCAGCCCGGCGTACAGGCAGGTGGCCAGCCGCTCGTCGAGCTCCACGCCCAGGCCGTCCAGCAGGTCCGCGACGAGCACCACGGTCGCGGCAGCGCGTGGCTCGACCACCCGGATCTCGCCGAACCCCGGGTTGCTGGCGTGGTGGTCGACGACGACCGACCGCCGCGCGGTGGTCAGCAGGGCCGCCAGGTCACCCAGCCGACCGGGGGCGGCCGCGTCCAGGCTGACGAACACGTCGACGTCGGCCGGCACGGTCCGCGGTGGGACCAGCTGCTGGGCGCCGGGGAGCCAGCCCAGCGAGGCCGGCAGCGTGAACGGCTCGGGGAAGGTCGCGACCACCCGGGCGCCGCAGCGGCGGAGCCCCTCGGCCAGCGCGAGGGTGCTGCCCAGGGCGTCGGCGTCGGGCTGGACGTGGCCGGAGAGCACGACCGTCTGCCCGGCGGCCGCCGCAGCGGCGAGCAGCTCCACGGCCGCGTCCGCGGGCGCGGAGACGGTGGTCACCGGTTCACGTGCCGTCCGGGCCGGCGTGCGGCGGCTGCTGCGGCTCGGGATCGGTGTTGCCGCCGCCCGGCGCGTAGTGCGTGCCGTCGTCCGACTCGTCCTCGGCGATGCTGTCGGTCGTCCCGATGTCGCCGTGCTTGCCGCCGGCGGTGGGGTCGCCGGTGGCCGGCTCCTCCCGGCCACCGAACCCGGCCACCTCTCGCTCTCCGGCCAGGTCGTCCGGGTCCGGGTCCACGGCGCCGGTCATGACGCGCTCCGCTCGGCGGCCGACGGGCGGCCGTCGGCGTAGCCGTCCGTGCGGCCGGCAGCGGCGTCGGCCGGCTCGTCGGCAGCGCCGTCGAGGTCGTCCCCGTCCTCGGTGTCCTCGTCCTCGTCGACCGCGGGCTTGCGGTACGGGTCCGCCTCGCCGGCGTACTGGGCGTTCTCGCGGGCGCGGGCCAGTTCGGCGTCGGCCTCCCGGACGCGGGCCAGGGCCTCCTCCAGCTCCCGGGCGGTGTCCGGGACGATGTCGGCCACGAAGGCCAGCGTGGGCACGAACTTGATCCCGGTCTGCTTGCCCACGGTGGAGCGGAGCACACCGGTGGCGCTGGCGAGGGCCCGTGCGGAGTCCTCGATCTGCTGCTCGTCGCCGTAGACGGTGTAGAACACCGTCGCCTCACGCAGGTCACTGGTGACCCGCGCGTCGGTGATGGTGACCATCCCGAGGCGGGGGTCCTTGATCTGCATCTCGATCGTGGCGCTGACGATCTGACGGATGCGCACCGCCAGTCGGCGTGCCCGGGCCGGGTCGGCCATGACGGACCTCCATGTCGAGGGTGTGGTGGCCCCCTTGCAGGGCCCCGCCGCGAGCGTGCGAGTGGCGGGGCCCTGCAAGGGGGTCATTGATCGGTGTCGCTGGACAGCTGCCGGTGCGTCGACAGCAGCGTCACCTCGGGTCGCTCGGCCAGCAACCGCTCGCAGGCGTCCAGCACGTCGCCCACCTGGGCGGCCTGGCCCGCCACGGTGGCGACC
The DNA here is from genome assembly GCF_026968045.1 of Modestobacter sp. VKM Ac-2977. GTDB lineage: Bacteria > Actinomycetota > Actinomycetes > Mycobacteriales > Geodermatophilaceae > Modestobacter. The sequence continues at coordinate 15,084 of NZ_JAPVBQ010000004.1, forward strand.
CCGACCTGCACACGGCGGTGCAGGTCGGGGTCGCCCACCTCGGCGGCGGCCACGGAGAACCGGCGCCGCAGTTCGGCCACGATCGGCTTCACCACAGCGCGCTTCTCCTTGAGCGAGTGCACGTCGCCCAACAGCAGGTCGGCGGTGAGCGTGCCCGTGAACACGCTCACCGCCTCTCTGCTGCTCAGTGACTCACGGCCCCGTCCCGAGCCTCACGCCGAGCCTGCGAGGCGTGAGGCGGACGGGGTCCCTCCGTTATGCGCGCGGCTTCTCGCGCAGCTCGAAGGTCTGGATGACGTCCTCGGGCTTGATGTCGTTGAACGACCCCAGCCCGACACCGCACTCGTAACCCTCGCGGACCTCGGTCGCGTCGTCCTTGAAGCGACGCAGCGACTCGACGGTCAGGTTGTCCGCGACCACGGCGCCGTCCCGGATGAGACGGGCCTTGGAGTTGCGGACGATCGTGCCGCTGCGCACCAACGAGCCGGCGACGTTGCCGATCTTCGGGACCCGGAAGACCTCGCGGACCTCCGCGGTGCCCAGCTGCACCTCTTCGTACTCGGGCTTGAGCATGCCCTTGAGCGCGGACTCGATCTCCTCGATGGCCTGGTAGATGACCGTGTAGTACCGGACGTCCACGCCTTCGCGGGCGGCGAGCTCGGTGGCCTGGCCCTCGGCCCGGACGTTGAAGCCCAGGACGATGACGTCGTCGGCCAGCGCCAGGTCGATGTCGCTCTTGGTGATCCCACCGACGCCGCGGTGGATGACCCGCAGCGTGAGGTCGTCGCTCACCTCGATCTTCATCAGCGCCTCTTCGAGCGCCTCGACGGTGCCCGAGTTGTCGCCCTTGATGATCAGGTTGAGCTGACGGGTCTCCTTGAGCGCCGCGTCGAGGTCCTCCAGGCTGATCCGCTTCCGCATGGACGCGTTCTGCGCGTTGCGGATGCGGGCCTGACGGCGATCGGCGATCTGCCGGGCGATCCGGTCCTCTTCGACGACGAGGAAGGTGTCCCCGGCGCGCGGCACGGAGGTCAGGCCGACGACCTGGACCGGACGGGCCGGCAGTGCCTCCTTGAGCTTGTTGCCGTGCTCGTCGAGCAGCGACCGGACGCGACCGTAGGCGTCGCCGGCCACGATCGAGTCGCCCTGGCGCAGGGTGCCGCGCTGGACCAGCACCGTGGCGACGGGGCCACGCCCCTTGTCCAGCTTGCCCTCGATGACCACACCCTGGGGGTCCTGACCCACGTTGGCCCGCAGGTCCAGCGAGGCGTCAGCGGTCAGCAGGATCGAGGTCAGCAGGTCGTCGAGGCCCTGACGGGTGGTCGCGGAGACGTCGACGAACATCGTGTCGCCGCCGTACTCCTCGGCCACCAGCCCGTACTCGGTGAGCTGCTGACGGATCTTGGCGGGGTTGGCCCCCTCCTTGTCGATCTTGTTGACCGCGACCACGATCGGCACCTCGGCGGCCTGGGCGTGGTTGAGCGCCTCGACCGTCTGCGGCATGACGCCGTCGTCGGCCGCCACGACCAGGACGACGATGTCGGTGACCTTCGCGCCACGGGCACGCATCGCGGTGAACGACTCGTGACCCGGGGTGTCGATGAAGGTGACCGGACGCTCGTTGCCCTCCAGCTCGGTGACGATCTGGTAGGCGCCGATGTGCTGGGTGATCCCACCGGCCTCCTTGCCCGCCACGTTCGCGTGCCGGAGCGCGTCCAGGAGCTTGGTCTTCCCGTGGTCGACGTGACCCATGACGGTGACGACCGGCGGACGGATGCCCCAGTCGTCCTCGTCGTCGCTCTCCTCGTCACCGAAGGTGAGGTCGAAGGTGTCGAGGAGCTCGCGGTCCTCGTCCTCCGGACTGACGACCTGGATGACCCAGCCGATCTCGGCACCGAGCAGCTGCAGGGTGTCGTCGTTGACCGACTGCGTCGCGGTGATCATCTCGCCCAGGTGGAACAGGGCGGTGACCAGCGCGGCCGGCTCGGCGTTGATCCGCTCGGCCAGGTCGGTCAGCGAGGCGCCACGCGGCAGTCGGACGGTCTGCCCGTTGCCACGGGGCAGCGAGACGCCACCCATGCTCGGCGCCGCCATGGAGTCGAACTCCTGACGCCGCTGCTTCTTGCTCTTGCGCCCACGGACCGGGCCACGACCACCCGGACGCCCGAAGGCACCCGCGGTGCCGGCACCGGAGCCACCACGGCCACGACCACGGCCACCGCCGCCGCCACCCGGACGGAAGCCACCGCCGGCCGGCGCGCCACCGGGACCACCGCCACCGGGACGGAAGCCACCGCCACCGCCGGGACCACCCGGACGGCCACGACCACCGGCGCCACCAGGGCCGCCAGGACCACCGGCGCGACCGCCACCGGCCGGCCGCGGCGGCATCATGCCGGGGCTCGGACGCTGCGGCATCATGCCGGGGTTGGGACGCGGCCCACCCGGACCGGCGGCGGGACGGGGCCCGCCAGGACCGGACGACGGACGGGGACCACCGGCGCCGGGAGCCGGACGCGGGCCACCGGGGCCCGGACGCGGCCCACCGGGACCGGCCTGCTGACCGGGAGCTCCGCCGGGTCGCGGACCGGCGGCAGCCGGACGCGGGGCGCTGCTGAAGGGGTTGTTGCCCGGCCGGGGAGCCGGACGCGGGCCGGGCCGGGGCCCGGGAGCGGCCGGACGCGGAGCGCCCGGCGCGGCGCCACCGGCTGCCGGACCGGCAGGTGCACCACCGGCAGGGCGCGGACCCGGAGCAGCCGGACGCGCGCCCGGCTGGGCCGGTGCGGCCGGAGGCTGCTGGGTCGGGGCGCTCGCGGCCGGCTGCTGCGGCGCCGGAGCGGACTGCTCCGGAGCCGGCTGCTGCGGTGCCGGGGCCTCGGCCGCCGGCTGCTGCGGTGCCGGCCGGGGGCCGGGACGCGGGCCGGGGGCGGCCGGACGGGCCGGCACGTCGGCCTGTGCAGCAGGGGCCTGGGGAGCGGCCGGGGCCGGAGCCGGAGCAGCGGGGGCCGGCGCGGCAGGAGCCGACGCCATGGGCGCGGCCGGCCGGGGGCCGGGTGCGCCGGGACGCGGGCCCGGGCGGGCACCGGAGGCGCCGTTGCCGGCACCGTCGCCGGGGAAGGCCTCACGCAGCCGTCGGGCCACCGGGGCCTCGACGGTGGAGGAGGCGGACTTCACGAACTCGCCCTGCTCCTTGAGCTTGGCGAGCACTGTCTTGCTGTCGATACCGAGCTCTTTCGCGAGCTCGTGTACGCGGGCCTTGCCTGGCACGGGTCTCCTCTGGTGAGGCCGGCGGCTGGCCCGCTCGACCTCTGTCTCAGTGGTGCATGGTCATCGTGGCGACTTCACGGGTTGCTCATCCGAGGTCGTCCTGCTCTCGACTGTGGACCGGCCGGGTGCCGGTCCGACTGGATCGCGCTCAGTACATGGTGCTCGGTGCGGTCCGTCCGGGGCACCACCCGGGCGGGTCAGGTGACCTGCCGGAGGACGTGGGCCTCGAGCGGGCCGGTCTCCAGCGGCGTGCTGCTGCGCAGCGCGCGCGGGAAGGCCCGGCGCCGGACTGCTGCCTGCAGGCACTCCGCGGTGGGGTGCAGGGACGCACCCCGGCCGGGGAGCCGTCGCCGCGGATCAGGGGTGAGCCCCCCGCCGCGGACGACGACACGCAACAGCTCGGTGACCGGAGCGCGTCGCCGGCACCCCACACAGGTGCGGACCGGCATCGACGAATCGGCCATCAGGGAGTCTAGCGCGCCGCGGGCCCGGGATGTTCCGCGCGCCGTACGGGGGGCCGGTGACCGCCCTGCGGACCGTGGGCACCGGGCCGGCCCGGCTGCACGCCCGCCCGCAACGGAGCCCGCCCGACACCCGGGGAGACCGGGGCGTCGCCGTCGGTGGGCTCGGCGTCACTGCGGATGTCGATGCGGCACCCGGTGAGCCGGGCGGCCAGGCGGGCGTTCTGCCCCTCCTTGCCGATCGCCAGCGACAACTGGTAGTCCGGCACGACCACCTGGACCGCCCGAGCGGCCGGGTCCACCACCCGTGCGCTGGTGACCCGCGCGGGCGACAGCGCAGAGGCGACGAAGCTGGCCTCGTCCTCGGACCAGTCGACGATGTCGATCTTCTCGCCGTGCAGGTCGCTCATCACGTTGCGGACCCGCTGGCCCATCGGGCCGATGCACGCACCCTTGGCGTTCAGCCCCGGGACGCGGGTGCGGACGGCGATCTTCGACCGGTGCCCGGCCTCGCGCGCCACGGCGACGATCTCCACGCTGCCGTCGGCGACCTCGGGCACCTCGAGCGCGAACAGCTTGCGGACCAGGTTGGGGTGGGTGCGCGACAGCGTCACCTGCGGACCGCGGAAGGTGCGGGCGACGGAGACGACGTAGGCCTTCAGCCGGCTGCCGTGCCGGTAGTCCTCACCGGGCACCTGCTCCGGCGCTGGCAGCGTGGCCTCCACCTTGCCGATGTCGACCAGCACCACGCCCTGGGTGTTGCGGCGTTCGTGCGCCTGCACGATGCCGCTGACGATGTCGCCCTCCTTGCCGGCGTACTCCCCGAAGGTCTGCTCGTGCTCGGCGTCGCGGAGCCGCTGGATGATCACCTGCTTGGCGGTGCTGGCGGCGATCCGACCGAAGTCGGAGGGGGTGTCGTCCCACTCGTGCACGACCTCGCCGTCCGGCCCCAGCTCCTGGGCCAGGACGGCGACCTCGCCGCTCTTGCGGTCGACCTGCACGCGGACGTGCTTGGCCGCGCCGTCCGCGTGCCGGTAGGCGGTGACCAGCGCGGTCTCGATCGCCTGCAGCACCGTGTCCGCCGGGATGCCCTTCTCCCGCTCGACCGCCTTGAGAGCCGTCACGTCGATGTTCACTCGTTGCCTCCTCGTCGCGACCGGGGGTCCCGCGGCGCGCGGCGCGGAGCCGGTCGCCCGGGCCTCCCGCTCGCGTCGACCGCGCTGGTCCCGGTCGGGTCCTGCTCGTCGTCGTGCTCGTCCTCGGCGTCCTCGGGCACGTCGCCGTCGGCCTCGTCGTCGGTCTCGTCGTCGTGGGTCTCGTCGTCGTCCTGGTGCTCGTCGTCGTCCTGCTGCTCGTCGTGCTCGTCGTCGCCGTGGTCGACCAGTGCGGCGTCGCGGTGCCCGGCCGGGCGGGTGAACTCCACCTGCACCCGCGCCTCGCCCAGCTCGGCCCAGGGCACGGTGCGCTCGCCGACGGCCTTGCGCACCTGGCCCTTCTTCGTGCCGCCCTTCTCCACGGCCAGCACGACCCCGTCGTCGTCGACCCGGAGGACCCGGCCGGTGAGCTGCTCCCGGCCGGAGTCGGGGCCGACGGCGACGCCGACCAGCCGGCCGACGTTGCGCCGCCAGTGCCGCGGCAGGGTCAGTGGGCGGTCGACCCCGGGGCTGGTGACCTCCAGGACGTAGGGCGAGCGGCCGAGCGCCTCGTCCTGCGCGTCGAGCACCTCCGACAGCGCACGGCTGAGCTCGGCGACGTCGTCCAGGCTGACCCCGGCGTCCCGGTCGACCACGACCCGGACCACCGACCGCTGGCCGGCGGGCCGGACGACGAGCTCCTCCAGGTCGTACCCGGCGGCGGCGACCACGGGCTCGACCCAGCCGGTCAGCTTGGCGGTCACCACGTCCGCGGTGCCTGCACCTCGCGTGGACACCGACTGCCTCCTGTTGTGTGGGAACCGCGACGTGCCCACCGGGTGGGACCCCGGTGGGCGGCCGGTCGGGCCCGACGGGCCACCGGCGTGCTGCGCGTGAACCGTCAGGCTACCGCCCGCACCGCCGGTACCACCGGTCCCACGAGTAGCGACCGGCGCTCCGGTGCGTTCGGCCAGGAGAGTCGCCCGCGACTGTCAGGATGGACGGCGATGTCCGGACCCCTCCCCGCTCCCCCGGCCGCCGGCACGTTCAGCCGACGCAGCCTCCTGCTCGCCACCCTCGCCGGCACGGCGCTGGTCTCCACCGGCTGCACCGGCAGCTCCGGCGACGTGACCGACGCGGTCACCCCGGCACAGGTCGACCGGCTGGCCGTCCAGGTCCGGGTGCAGGAGGAGGTGGTGGCCGGCTACGACCAGGCGTTGAGCAGCGCGCCCGACCTGGTGACGGCGCTGACCCCGCTCGCCGCACAGGCGCTGGCACAGCTGGACCGGCTGCGCGCGGCCGCCCCCGGCGACACCGGGACGACCGCGGCGGCGACCAGCGGCACCGCTGCGCCGACCGATCCAGCGGAGGCACGCGTCTGGCTGCGGGGCGTCGTCGCTGCGTCCGCCGCCGCGCACGCCGAGGCCTGCCCGGAGTTCACCGGAGGGCGGGCGGCGCTGCTCGGCAGCATCGCGGCCGGCCTGCGGGGCCAGGACGGACTGTTGGCATGAACACTGCTCCGCGACGGGCAGCCGGGAGACGGGACGACCATGGCTGACGGCACCAGCTCACCCTCGACCTCGCCCACCGCGACGGACATGTCTGCGGAGGACGCCGCACTGCAGGACGCGCTGGCCGCGGTGCACGCGGCGATCTGGGGCTACGGCGTCGTCGGTGCGGCACTCCCCCCGGAGTCCCGGGACGCCGTCGTCGCGTGCGAGCTGGCGTACCTGGACCTCCGCGATCAGCTCGTCGCCCTGCTGAGCGCCCGGCAGGTCGAGCCGGTCGCCGACGAACCGGGGCACACCCTGCCCTTCCCCGTGCTCTCCCCGGTCGACGCCGCAGCACTCGCGGTCGTGCTGGAGGAGGGCGCGTCCGCGACGTGGACGTGGGTGCTGGACCAGGCGAGCGAGCGCAGCACCCGCGTGCTCGCCGTGGCCGCGCTGAGCGCCGCCGAGCTGCGGGCGGTCGACTGGCGCGCCCTGGCCGGCCGCACCCCACCGACCAGCGCCTTCCCCGGCCTGCCGCAGGCCTAGCTGCCCAGCGCGGCGAGGAAGGCGTCGGCGACCTCGACGGCGACGCTGCTGGACTGCCCTCCCTCGACCAGCACGGCGAACGCGACGTCGCCTGCCGGGCCCCCGAGCTGGTAGCCCATGAACCACCCGTGTGCGTCCAGCGGGGTGTTGGTGCCGTACTCCGCGGTGCCGGTCTTGCCGTACACCTCACCCCGGTCGGCCAGCCCGGTGGCCGTCCCGCCGAGCACCACCTGGCGCATCATCGGCCGCAGCGCGTCCAGGACGGCCGGGTCGGGCCCGGCGGGGGCTGCCCCGGCCGGCTCTCCCCCCACGACCTCCACGGGCACGGCCGGGGTGCCGCCGGCGATGCCGGCGGCCACCAGGGCCAGCTGGGCCGGACTCATCAGCACCTGGCCCTGGCCGATCGCGTCGGCGGCCTCGGTCGTGCCGGTGCTCGTGGCGGGCACCTCTCCGCTGAAGACGTCGACCGGCAGCTGCCAGTCGGTGCCCACCCCGTAGGAGGCGGCCGCGGCGGCGAGCGCGCCGTCGGGGAGGGTGAGCGCCTGCTGGATGAAGGTGGTGTTGCAGGACTGGGCGAACGCCTCGGTCATCGGCACCGTGCCGAGGTCGAACTGGTCCTCGTTCTCGAACTCCCGGCCCTCCACGACCGTCGTGGCCGGGCAGGGCACCTGCGTCTCCGGGGTGACCGTGCCGGCGGACAGCAGCGCCGTCGCCGTCATCGTCTTCATGCTGGAGCCGGGTGGGAACTGCCCGGTCAGGGCGTTGACCGGGTTGGCCGCCTCGTTGGAGCTGACCGCCAGGAGCTCCCCGGTGCCCGGCCGCACCGCCACCAGGTGGGTGGCCAGCGGCTGGGTGGCCACGGCGGCGTCGGCGGCGTTCTGGACCGCCGGCAGCAGCGGGGTCTGTACCGGGGTGCCCGGCACGGGGTCGACGGTGCCGACGACCCGCCCGGTGTCCTCGAGGGCCTCGTCGGTGCTCACCACCCGCACGGTGAACCCGGGGGTGCCGGCCAGCTGCTCCTGGTAGGCCAGCTGCAGGCCGGACAGGCCCAGCCGGTCCCCGGCCGCGTAGCGCTGCTCGCCGTCGGCGTCGACCGTGCCCTCCAGCACCTCGGCGGTGGCGTCCCCGACCCGGCCCAGCAGGGCGAGCCCGAACCGGGACGTGGGGGCGAGCAACCGGGTGCTGGTCGGGAAGACCGCCCCGGGCAGGTCGTACACCTGTGCGCGGATCGCCTCGAAGTCCGGCCGGCGCAGGGTGATCACCGGGACGAACTGCCCGGCCGGGGCCGCCTGCACGTCGGCGGTGATCTCCTCCGCGGAGATCCCGGTCGCCGCGGCCAGGCCGGCGGCCAGCGCCGGCAGGTCGGTGACCTGGGCGGTGTCCACCCCGACGTTGACCACCTCGGTCTCGGCGAACAGCGGTGCGCCGGTGCCGTCGGTGATCGGTGCGCGCTCCGGCAGCGACCGGGCGAGCTCCAGGTGCTGGCCGTCGGCCAGCTCCGGGTGGACGACGACCGGCTCGGCGACGACCTCCCAGCTGTCCTCGCCCTCCTGCAGCTCCAGCGTGGCGTCGTAGGTCCAGTCCGGGGCCGCGGCGAGGTCCCAGGTGGCCTGCCAGGCAACGGTCGCCGCGCCGTCCTCGACCTGCACCTCGCCCAGCTCGGTGGCCAGGGTCGCGTCGGGCAGGTCGGCGGCGGTCTGCTCGAGCAGCGCAGCAGCGGCGGCGGGGTCGGTCGTGCGGTCGGCGGCTGCATCCGCCCGGCCCGCGGCCCAGTCGTCGAGGAAGGCCTGGGCGGCGGCGCGGACGTCGTCGGTGGAGTCGCCGGAGCACCCGCTCAGCAGCGGGGCGAGCACCAGCACCGCGGCGCCCCCGGCCGTCGTCACCCGGCGGGTGGCCCCGCGCCTGCTGCTGGACCCATGTCGGCTGCGCACCCACCCACCCTGGCAGAAGTCCGCTGCCGATCCGGAACTCCTCGCCGCACCAGCCCCAGGACTCACAGGCCGTTCAGAACAAGATCGAGGCGAAGGTGCCGACCTGCTGGAAGCCGACCCGCTCGTAGGCGGCGCGGGCCGCACGGTTGTAGTCGTTGACGTAGAGACTGACCACCGGCGCGATCGCCGTGCGTGCGTACTCGACCACCGCCGCGGTGCCCCGCTGCCCGATGCCCTGCCCGCGGTGCTGCGGGGAGACCCAGACACCCTGCACCTGGCAGGCGTCGCGGGAGACGGCTCCGACGTCGGCCTTGAAGAGCACCTCACCGCGCTCGATCCACGCCAGCGAGTGACCCGCGTGGACCATCTCCGCCACCCGGGCGCGGTAGCCGGCGCCGCCGTCGACGCGCAGCGGGCTGACCCCGACCTCCTCGGTGAACATGGCGACGGCGGCCGGCAGCAGGGTGTCCAGCTCCTCGGTCCGGACCGGGCGCACCCGCGGCTCGGCCGGCACCGACGCCGGCCCCGAGATGGCCAGCAGTGGCTGCTGGGCGCGTACCTCCCGTGCCGGGCCCCAGTACGGCGCCAGCAGCTCCCACAGCGGCAGCACCGCCGCCGCCGGGCCCACCACGGTCGAGCACCGTCGCCCGGCCCGCCGGGCCCGGTCGGCGAACGCGGTCGCCGCGGCCCGTTCGGTGCCCGGTCGGGCGAAGGGGATCAGGTTGGCGCCGGCCAGGCAGACCGCCTCCAGTCGGCGACCGGCGTACAGCCCCCACAGCGGCGCGCCCAGGGACGCGGTGGCGGTGCCATGGGTCTCGACCCGACCGGCGAGCATGCAGGCGCCGACCGGGTCGGTGGCGAGCAGCTCCCGGACGGCGCCCTCGTCGCCGGCGTCCAGGACCCGGGCGGGTGAGGAACGCAGCACGCGGACCACTCGTCCTCGGTCGACCGGTGCGGGCGGGTCAGGAGACGGAGACGACCGGCGGACCGGACGGGGTGCCCTCGGCGACCTGCGCCTCGGCGATCCGCATGGCCTCCTCGATCAGCGTCTCCACGATCATCGACTCGGGCACGGTCTTGACGACCTCGCCCTTGACGAAGATCTGCCCCTTGCCGTTGCCGGAGGCGACGCCCAGGTCGGCCTCGCGGGCCTCCCCCGGGCCGTTCACCACGCAGCCCATGACGGCGACCCGCAGCGGCACCTCCATGCCCTCCAGGCCGGCGGTGACCTCGTCGGCGAGCTTGTAGACGTCGACCTGAGCCCGGCCGCACGACGGGCAGCTCACGATCTCCAGGCCGCGCTGGCGCAGGTTCAACGACTCCAGGATCTGGTTGCCGACCTTGACCTCCTCCGCCGGCGGGGCGGAGAGGGAGACCCGGATCGTGTCGCCGATGCCCTGGGACAGCAGCGCACCGAAGGCCACCGCGGACTTGATGGTCCCCTGGAAGGCGGGGCCGGCCTCGGTCACGCCGAGGTGCAGCGGGTAGTCGCACTGGGCGGCCAGCAGCTCGTAGGCGCGCACCATGACCACCGGGTCGTTGTGCTTCACCGAGATCTTGATGTCCCGGAAGTCGTGCTCCTCGAACAGCGAGCACTCCCACAGCGCGGACTCGACCAGCGCCTCCGGGGTCGCCTTGCCGTACTTGGCCAGCAGGCGCTTGTCCAGCGAGCCGGCGTTCACCCCGATCCGGATCGGGGTGCCGGCGTCCTTGGCCGCCCGGGCGATCTCGCCGACCTTGTCGTCGAACTTCTTGATGTTGCCCGGGTTGACCCGCACGGCCGCACACCCGGCGTCGATCGCCGCGAACACGTACCGGGGCTGGAAGTGGATGTCCGCGATCACCGGGATCTGGGACTTCCGGGCGATGATCGGCAGCGCCTCGGCGTCGTCGGTGTCGGGCACCGCGACCCGCACGATCTGGCAGCCCGACGCCGTCAGCTCGGCGATCTGCTGCAGCGTCGCGTTGATGTCGGCGGTCTTGGTGGTGCACATCGACTGGACGCTGACCGGGGAGTCGCTGCCGACCCCGACGCCCCCGACGTCCAGCTGACGGGTCTTCCGGCGCGGAGCGAGGACGGGCGGCGGAGAGGCGGGCATGCCCAGCGAGACGGTCACGGTAGGTCAGTCTCCCACTTACTGCAGGGTGATCGGGTTGACGACGTCGGCGATGACGAGCAGGCCGGACAACAGGATGAACAAACCCGCCACGGCATAGGCGACCGGCATGAGCCGGGCGATGTCGAACGGGCCGGGATCGGGCCGCCCGCGCAGCCGGGCCACGGTCGAGCGGGCCTTCTCGTACAGCGCGCCGGCGACGTGTCCGCCGTCCAGCGGGTAGAGCGGCACGAGGTTGAACAGGAAGAGCACCAGGTTGACGCTCGCCAGCAGCGACACGAAGAAGCTGAGCTTGTCCACGTTGCTGAACTGCTCCAGGGCGAACGCCTCGCCGGAGAGTCGGCTGACCCCGACCAGGCCGATCGGCCCCTCGCGGTCGCGCTCCTCGCCCATGAACGTGGCCCGGAACAGCTGCGGGATGCGCTCGGGGATCTGCACCAGTCGCTGGACCGACTCGACCACCACGGTGCCGAAGTAGCCCGGCAGCGAGCTCAGCGGCTGGCCGACGTACTCCGTCGCCGACTGGACGCCCAGGTACCCGACCTCCTGCGTGCCGTCGGGCTCCCCGTCCCCGTCGGGGTCGGTGTAGACGGTGTTCTCGATCGGGGTGACCGTGAGGTCGAGCTGCTGGGTGGCACCGCCGCCGTCCGGTCGGGCGATGGTCAGGGTCAGCGCGGTGCTGGCGCTGGCCTGCACCGTCTCCACCAGCGCCTCCCAGCCGTCGCCGGGCTCCTGGGTGACGGGCTCGCCGTCGATGGCCAGGATCGTGTCCCCGGCCTGCAGCCCGGCCTGTGCGGCCGGGCCGGCCGGCGGCAGCGCGCAGTCGGCCGCACCCGCCTCGCAGGTCTGCCCCTCGGGCGTGATCGGGACGGTGCAGGGGTCGGCGGCGGCGGCGCTGGCGGCCCCGGCGGGCAGCACGCAGTCGGGCACCGCCGCGATCGTGGTGGTGGTGGTCGGCAGGCCGATGCCCACCAGCAGGACCAGGAAGAGCAGCACCGCCAGCACCAGGTTGTGGAAGGGGCCGGCGAACATCACGATCACCCGCTGCCACCACGGCTTGGCGTAGAAGACCCGGCCGCGGTCGGTGGGCAGCACGTCGTTCAGGGCCGCCCCGCGCACCTCGGCGATGAAGCTGCGCATCCGGGTGGCGCGCTTGCTCTCGCCCTCCTCGGCCGGCGGGATCATGCCGACGATCCGGATGTAGCCGCCCAGCGGGATCGCCTTGATCCCGAACTCGGTCTCGCCGCGACGGAAGGACCACACCGTCGTCCCGAACCCGACGAAGAACTGCGGCACCCGCATGCCGAACTTCCGGGCCCAGTAGAAGTGCCCGAACTCGTGGAAGCCGATGCTGAACAGCAGCCCGACGGCGAAGGCGACGATCCCGAGGACCGTCAGGAGGAACCCGCTCAGCTCAAGCTCCGTCTCGGGTTGTCCGCGTCGATGGCGCCGCGGGCGTGCTCCCGGGCCCACTTCTCAGCGGCCAGCACGTCCTCGACACAGGTGGGTGCGCCGAGGTCCGGCGCGGCGTCGAGGGTACGCGCGATGACCTGCACGATCCCTGTGAACGACAGGCGACCGGCGGTGAACGCCGCGACCGCCTCCTCGTTGGCCGCGTTGTACAGCGCCGGGACGACACCGCCGGCCTCACCTGCCTGCCGGGCGAGTCGGACCGCGGGGAACACCTCGGAGTCCAGCGGCTGGAACTCCCACGTGCTGGCGGTCGACCAGTCCAGTGCGGGCTGCACGTCCGGCAGTCGGTCCGGCCAGGCCAGCGCCAGGGCGATCGGCAGCCGCATGTCCGGTGGGCTGGCCTGGGCGATCGTCGCCCCGTCGGCGAACGTCACCATCGAGTGCACGATCGACTGCGGGTGCACCACGACGTCGATGTCGGCGTACGGGACGCCGAAGAGCAGGTGCGCCTCGATCAGCTCCAGCCCCTTGTTCACCAGGGTCGCGGAGTTGATGGTCACCACCGGGCCCATGTCCCAGGTGGGGTGGGCCAGCGCCTGCTCCCGCGTCACGCCGGCCAGCTCCGCCGCACTGCGGCCCCGGAACGGCCCGCCGCTGGCGGTGAGCACCAGCCGGGCCACCTCGCCCCGAGAGCCGCCGCGCAGGCACTGGGCCAGCGCGGAGTGCTCGGAGTCGACCGGCACCAGCTGGCCAGGGGCCGCCGCCGCCGTCACCAGTGCGCCCCCGGCGACCAGCGACTCCTTGTTGGCCAGGGCGACGGTGCGCCCGGCAGCGAGTGCGGAGAGCGTCGGGCGCAGTCCGATCGACCCGGTGATCCCGTTGAGGACGACGTCGGCCGGACGCGCGGCCAGCTCCTCGGCGGCACGCGGGCCGGCCAGGATCTCCGGGAGCGCGTACCGGCCCTGGGCCCAGCCACGCTGTTGCGCCGCGGCATAGAAGGCGAGCTGCAGGTCCTGGGCGGCAGTGGCGCGGGCGATGGCCACGGTGCGCACGCCCAGCGAGAGGGCCTGCTCGGCCAGCAGGGCGACGTCGCCTCCGCCGGCGGCGAGCCCGGTGACCCGCAGCCGGCCCGGGTTCTGCCGGGCGACCGCGATCGCCTGACGCCCGATCGACCCGGTGGACCCCAGCACGGTGACCGTCCGGGGTTCGGTGCTGCGCGGCTCGCTCATGCACCTGATCCTGCCAAGCTCTCTGCCGCCCGCCCCCGGGCATCCGGTCCGGGCGCGCCCGCCGGGTGCCCGGTGGGCGCGCCTGGCATCATGGCCGGTGAGCGGCCGAGCGCCCTCACGTCGGACAGAGCAGTGCCGCGACCGCGGCGACGAGTGCCAGCGAGGATGCCAAGTGAGCGAGCACAGCGGCCGGGGACAGGGCCACCAGACGAGCGCCCGGGTGATCGAGCAGTCCACCCGCGAGGAGGGCATCGTCCGCGCAGGTGAGGCACCCGTCCACGACGAGCACCCTGCGGACTGGGGCTGGCACGCCGAGTCGGGCCGGGTCGGCCGGATCACCGGCTGGCTGATGGTGCTGGCCCTGCTGGCCCTGCTGTTCGGCAACCACGACGGCCAGGTCGAGAACCTGTGGATCCTCGGCTTCGTCCTCACGCTCGTGGTCATGCTGCTGTGGGACGTCCGCCGGCGGAAGAACGCCTGGCGCTCCCGCTAGCCCGTTCGCCAGCCGGACGAGAGAGGCCCGCTCCCCGACCGGGGAGCGGGCCTCTCTCGTCCCGGTGGCTCAGTTGACGGCCACGCCGATCGCGCTGCCGATGAGATAGGTCGCACCGGCGGCCAACGCCCCGAACAGCAGCTGGCGCAGCGCCGACCACCACCACGGCCGCGGGGTGAAGCGCGCGGACAGCGCACCGGCGACCGCCAGGCCCACGCCACCGCACACCAGCGCCACCCACAGCAGGTCCAGCCCGAACAGGTAGGGCAGCAGCGGCACGGCGGCGCCGACCGAGAAGGTCACGAACGAGGAGACCGCAGCCACCTTCGGCGACGGGGTGTCCTCCGGACTCAGCCCCATCTCCGCGACGACGTGCAACCGCAGCGCCGTCTCCGGGTCCCGGGACAGCTGCACCGACACCCGCTCGGCGAGGTCGTCGTCCACCCCGCCGGCGCGCAGCAGCGCGACCAGCTCGTGCCGCTCCCCCTCGGGGTTGCGTTCCAGCTCCCCGCGCTCCTTGGCGACCTCGAGCTCGAGCTGCTCGTTCTGGGTGGTCACCGACGTGTACTCGCCCAGCGCCATCGAGATGGCCCCGGCGACGAGGCTCGCGACGCCGGAGAGCACGACCGTCTGCGCCGCGGCACCGCCGGCGCCGACCCCGGCCACGAGGGCCGTGTTGGTCACCAGACCGTCCATCGCGCCGAAGACGGCGGCCCGCAGCCAGCCGCCGGAGACGTCGGCGTGACTGTGCTCGTGCGCCTCCGCGTCGGGGGACACGGTCAGTCCTGGTCCGCCTCGGCTCCCAGCGGGACGGCGTCCTCGACGGTGGGGACCGGGACGGCGACGCTCGGCACCCCGTCGACCTGATCGGCGGCGGCCAGCTGACCGCAGGCGCCGTCGATGTCGGAGCCGCGGGTGTCGCGGACCGTGGTCGGGACGCCGGCAGCGCGCAGCCGGGCGACGAACTCCCGTTGGGCGGGCAGCGGGCTGGCGTCCCACTTGCTGCCCGGGGTCGGGTTGAGCGGGATGAGGTTCACGTGCGCCAGCCGCTTCGCCAGCAGCTTCCCGAGCAGGTCGGCCCGGAACGGCTGGTCGTTGATGTCCCGGATCAGCGCGTACTCGATCGAGTAGCGGCGCCCGGTGCGGCGGGCGAAGTCGTCGGCGGCGCCCAGCACCTCGTCGACCTTCCAGCGGGTGTTGATCGGCACCAGTTCGTCGCGCAGCTCGTCGTCGGGGGCGTGCAGGCTGACCGCCAGGGTGACGTTGAGCCCCTCCTCGGTGAGCTTGCGGATCGCCGGGACCACACCGACCGTCGACACGGTCACCGAGCGCTGGGCCAGGCCCAGCCCGTGCGGTGCCGGGGTCAGCAGTGCGTCGAGCGTCTTGCGCACCCGGGCGTAGTTGGCCAGCGGCTCCCCCATGCCCATGAAGACGACGTTGGACAGCCGGCCGGGTCCGCCGGGGATCTCGCCGTTCGCCATCGCCGCCGCCGCTGCGACCGCCTGACCGATGATCTCGGCCGCGGAGAGGTTGCGGGTCAGGCCGCTCTGGCCGGTCGCGCAGAACGGGCAGGCCATGCCGCAGCCGGCCTGGCTGGAGATGCAGACGGTGGCGCGCTCGGGATAGCGCATGAGCACGCTCTCCACCAGGGCCCCGTCGTGCAGGCGCCACAGCGTCTTGCGGGTGCGGCCGCCGTCGGCGGACTGGTGCCGGACGGGGGTCAGCAGCCCCGGCAGCAGCGCCTCGGCCAGCTCCGCGCGCGACGCGGCCGGCAGGTCGGTCATCTGCTCCGGATCGGTCACCCCGGCGTAGAAGTGCCGGGCCAGCTGATCGGCGCGGAACGGCGGCTGACCCAGTTCGACGACCGCCGCGCGGGCCTCCGCCCGGGTCAGGTCGGCGAGGTGCCGAGGCGGCTTGGTGCGGCGGGGGGCCTCGAAGACCAGGGGCAAGACAGTCATGGCGGGGTCCATGCTCCCACCACCGGGCCGCTGGAGGTGGCCCAGCGGGGGTGACATGGCTCCCCGGGAGGAGTCCGGGGAGGAGCCGCGCCCGTCAGCTGCGGCCGCGAGCCTCGGCCAGCGTCGCCGACGGGTCGGGCGCGCCGGACGGCGTGGGCGTCGGCGGCGTGGTCGTCGACGGCGTGGTCGTCGACGGCGTGGTCGTCGACGGCGTGGTCGTCGGTGTCGGCGGTGTGGTCGTCGGCGGCGAGGTCTCGGTCGGGGTCGCCGTCGGGCTCGGGGCGGGGGGCGGCCCGGGGTCGACGACCGGCGGGACCACCTCGCCATCGCCGGACGATCCGTCCCCGGGTCCGGCGGGGGCCTCCGGTTCGCCGCCGGGGTCGGTGCCCTCGGGATCGGGCTCCCGCGGATCGGGGTCCACCGGGGCGCACGCCGGGCCCAGGACGGGAGCGTCGACGGGGACGTCCGGGTCGGTGCCCTCGTCCGGGGTCTGGCCGTCCTCGGGCACGGTCGCCGGGCAGTCGCCGTCCGGCGCCGTCGGGTTCCCGACCGGGTCGATGGGGGCCGGTTCGATCGGACCCGGGCCGATCGGGGCGGGGACCATCGGGGCGGGGACGATCGGGGCGGGCAGCGCCGGAGGGCCCGGCAGCGGGGTCACCGCCTGCACGGCGGAGCCCGCGGGGCCGCCCGGCTGCACGCCGGACCGCGGCGCCACCACACGGAACGTGCGGCCCCGGGCCGACGAGGTGGCCACCGGGACCGATGCGGCCCGAGGGCCGGGTGTCGCAGCCGCGCTCGGCGACCCGGTCGGGGCCGTGGCGACCGGGGGGTCCACGTCGCCGGCGCCGGCGCCGAGCGCAGCCAGCCCGTTCACGCGAGTCGCGGGCGACCGGTTCGCGGTCGTCGGCGCAGCCCGCTCGTCGGTGTCCCGCTGGACTGCCGCGATCGAGGGGCCCGCGCCGTCCGAGCCGCCGGGAAGGGTGAAGCCGGCCACGACACCGGCGACGACGAGCACCGCTGCTGGGAGGAGGACGCGGTACCGCCGCCGGCCAGCAGCAGTCGGCGGCGTGCGGACGGCGGGGAGCGCGCCACCGGGAACGGTGCCGCGTGCGCCGGCATCGGTGGGCGCGGGCAGCGCCTCCGCAGCCTGGATGTCGGCAGCCCAGGCGGCCAGCTGCGCCTGGCGCTCCCGCTCGGCGCTGCGCTCGGCCTCCTCCAGTTCGGCCAGGGCAGCGACCAGCTCCGCGGACGCCCCCGGGACCAGGTGCTGCCGATCGGGCAGCAGCGGAGGCCCGGGCGCCATGGCCGGCTCGGGGAAGGCGTCCGCCGACGGCCGCGCGGGCACTGCCACGGGTGCGACGTCGACCCACTGCGGCAGCCAGGCCTCGTCCCACGCAGCAGCGTCGGACGGCGACTGATCGATCTGTCCGTGCTCGGCCGGCGCGCGGTCCGCCGACTCGTCGACGGCCAGTCTGTCCAGCGCCGGCACCTCGACCACAGGAGCCTCGACCTCCGGCACCTCGACCTCCGGCACCTCGACCTCCGGAGGCTCGGCCTCCGGCCGTTCGGTCGCCGCGTCGCTGGCCGTGGGAGCGCCAGGTCCGGGGCCTGCCGCAACCAGCTCGTCCGGCCCGCCCGCCGGCACGGCCGCCGCGGACGCCTGCTCCTGCAACGACTCGTCACCTCGCGGTGGGCCCGACGCCACGGCCACTCCTCCCCGGCCGGTCGCCGCCTCGGCCACCGTTCGCGGCCGAGCCCGGACACCAGACCCGAACGGCCATGCTGCCGGAGAGGATCGCGCCCATCCGTTAGGCGCGGCGTGATCGCCCGGTCACACTGCGCTCGGCCTCGCCGATCAGCCGCGCTTCCGCACGGCGCTGAGGTCGGCGTGCTCCCGGACCCAGGTGTGCATCGCGATCCCTGCCGCGACCCCGGCGTTCAGCGACCGCGTCGAGCCGAACTGGGCGATCGACACCGTGAGCGCGGCGCCGTCCCGGGCCGCTGGGGTGAGCCCGGGACCCTCCTGTCCGAACAACAGGACGCAGCGGCGCGGCAAGGAGACGGTCTCCAGCGGAACGGCGCCGGGGCCGTTGTCCACCGCCACCACCGTCAGGTCCTCGGCCGCCGCGAACTCCAGCAGCCCGGTCACCTCCGGGTGGTGGCGCAGGTGCTGGTAGCGGTCGGTGACCATGGCGCCCCGCCGGTTCCACCGGCGCCGGCCGATCACGTGCACCTCCGCCGCCAGGAAGGCGTTGGCGGTGCGCACCACCGTGCCGATGTTCAGGTCGTGCTCGAAGTTCTCGATGGCGACGTGGAACGGGTGCCGCCGTCGGTCCAGGTCGGCGACCACCGCCTCCAACCGCCAGTACCGGTAGCGGTCCACCACGTTGCGCCGATCGCCCTCGGCGAGCAGCTCACGGTCGTACCGCGGATCGGCCGGCCAGGGACCGACCCACGGGCCGACGCCGACCGACCCACCCCACTCGGTCGGCCCGGGCACCTCGTCGTCTGTGTGCCCGTCGTCCGTGGGCTCGCCGTCTGTCGGCCGGGCGTCCGTCGCCCGGCCCGTCGTCCCGTCCGTCACCGCCGCGGGCTCAGACCGGCGCGACCATCGACAGGATCAGCCACGCGACCGCGGCCGAGGGGAGCAGGGAGTCCATCCGGTCCATCAGACCGCCGTGGCCGGGCAGCAGGTCGCCCATGTCCTTGATCCCCAGGTCTCGCTTGATCAGGGACTCCCCCAGATCGCCCAGGGTCGCGGTGACCGCGATGGCGACCCCGAACAGCACGCCACCCCACCACGGCCCGTCGAAGACCAGCGTGATCAGCAGCGTGCCGATGAGCACGCAGGCCGCCACCGACCCGGCCAGCCCCTCCCAGGACTTCTTCGGACTGACCGTGCGAGCCAGGGGGTGTTTCCCGAACAGCACGCCCGCAGCGAAGCCGCCCACGTCACTGCAGACCACCGTGCCGATGAACGTCAGCACCCGGGCGGCACCGTCGTCGGGCGCCAGGAGGAGGACGGCGAACCCGGCCAGCAGGGGCACGTAGAGGGCGACGAAGACCGCGGCCGACGCATCGCGCAGGTAACCGACCGGGCCGTCGCCCAGCCGCCAGAGCAGCACGGCGAAGACGGTGAGCAGGAAGGCGATGACCAGCCCCGAGGGGCCGCGCGTCCACGCCAGGGCCGCCATCGCGACCGCCCCCACCAGGACAGGCGTGCGGGGCGGCCGATGACCGCCCTTCTCCAGCGCCCCGCTGAGCTCGAAGACGCTGATCAGGACGGCGGCGGTGACGACGGCGAGGAAGGAGGGCCGCCAGAGCAGCAGCGTGGCGAAGACCACCGCTCCGAGCGCCAGCCCGACCCCGACCGCGGCGGCCATGTCCCGCCCGGCCCGCCCGACGGCCCGCGCTGCGCCACTCGGGGTGTCCTGCGGGGGCTCCCCGGTGACCTCGGCACCCAGGGCATCGGGCACCGCGGTGAGCGGGGCGTCGGCGGGCGCGTTCTCGTGGCCGGCTCCCGGACCCCGCGCCTCGACCGCCGGCCCGACCTGCATCGGCACGGCTTCGCGGCGCTCGTCGTCCCGGCGCAGGTCGTTGGTCTCCGGCCCCGCGACCGGCAGGGGGCGCGGGCCGCGGGGTCCGACCGCGGGTCGCGGCGGCACCGGCGGCTGGTCGATCCGAACCAGCGGTCCGGTGTCGGGGTCCTGCCGTGGGGCCGGCCCCTCCCCCTTGCCGCCCGGGCCGTCGGCGATCCCGGCCCGGCTGCGGGCAGGCTGACGGCCCGAGCCGAGGGGCTCGGGGCGGTGCGGGTCGCGGGTCACGGCAGCGTCGGGAGGTCGACTCAGACGTCCAGGAGCTCGGTCTCCTTGTTCTTCATCGCCTCGTCGATGCTGGCGACGTGCGCCGCGGTGAGGTCGTCGAGCTCCTTCTCCGCGCGACGCACGTCGTCCTCCCCGGCCTCACCGTCCTTGTTGATCCGGTCCAGCTCCTCCTTGGCGCGGCGGCGGACGTTGCGGATCGAGACCTTGGCGTCCTCGCCCTTGGACCGGGCCATCTTCACCAGGTCCCGCCGGCGCTCCTCGGTCAGCTGGGGGAAGACCACCCGGATCAGCGACCCGTCGTTGGTGGGGTTGACGCCCAGGTCGGAGTTGCGGATCGACTTCTCGATCGCCTGCAGCTGGGTCGCGTCGTAGGGCTTGATGACCGCCATCCGCGCCTCGGGCACGGTGATCGAGGCCATCTGGGGCACCGGGGTCAGCGCGCCGTAGTAGTCGACGAAGATCTTGTTGAACATGGACGGCGCGGCGCGGCCGGTGCGAACGGAACCGAGGTCCTCGCGAGCGACCGACAGGGCCTTGTCCATCCGCTCCTCGGCGTCGAGCAGGGTGTCGTCGATCACGGGTTCTCTCCTCCTGCGGCAGCTGCCGGGGTCTGTGCGGTGTGCGGATGGGGCGGCACCCGGCGTGCGCCGCCCCGATCGACGTCCGGCCCGGTCAGGGCTGGGCGCTGATCAGCGTGCCGATCCTCTCACCTGCCACCGCGCGGGCGATGTTGCCGTCGCGCAACAGGTTGAACACGACGATCGGCATCTGGTTGTCCATGCAGAGGCTGATGGCCGTGGCGTCGGCGACCTTGAGCTGCTTGGCCAGCACCGTGCCGTAGTCCAGGTCCGAGTACATCGTGGCCGCGGCGTTGGTGCGCGGGTCGTCGTCGTAGACGCCGTCGACGCCGTTCTTGGCCATCAGCAGCACCTGGCACTCGATCTCCAGGGCCCGCTGTGCGGCGACCGTGTCGGTCGAGAAGTACGGCATCCCGGCGCCGGCCCCGAAGATGACCAGCCGCCCCTTCTCCATGTGCCGCATCGCCTTGCGCGGGATGTAGGGCTCGGCGACCTGCCCCATGGTGATGGCCGTCTGCACCCGGGTCTCGAGCCCGGCCTTCTCGCAGAAGTCCTGCAGGGCCAGGCAGTTCATCACCGTGCCGAGCATGCCCATGTAGTCGGCGTGACCGCGGTCCATGCCGGCCTGGGAGAGCTCCGCGCCACGGAAGAAGTTGCCGCCACCGACGACGACCGCGACCTGGGTCCCGGAGCCGACCACGGCGGCCAGCTGCTCGGCGATGGTGCGGATGATCACCGGGTCGACCCCGACCTTGCCGCCACCGAAGGCCTCACCGGAGAGCTTGAGCAGGACCCGGCTGTAGCCGGACCCGTCCAGCGGGGCGAAGGCGGTGGGCGCGGACTTCAGAGCGGTCACGGGCGTTCCTCGGTTCGGTGTCGGATGGATCGATCCTGCCGCATCTGGCGGGCGTGCGCGGGCGTCCCGGCGGGTCCGGACAGGCCACCGGCCCCGTCCTGGTGAGAACGGGGCCGGTGGATCTCCGTGGGCTGAGCGGTCTCAGGCCTCGGAGGTACAGCTCAGGCCTGGCCGACCTCGAAGCGGGCGAACCGGTCGACGGTCAGGCCGGCGTCGGCGATGACCTGCTTGACGGTGCGCTTCGGCTCGGTGATCGAGGGCTGCTCGAGCAGGACGAAGTCCTTGAAGTAGGCGTTGACCCGCCCCTCGACGATCTTGGTGATCGCCTGCTCGGGCTTGCCCTCCTCCTTCGCGGTCTGCTCGGCGACCCGGCGCTCGGTCTCCACGGCGTCGGCGGGGACCTCCTCGCGGGTCAGGTAGCGGGGACGTGCGGCGGCGATGTGCATCGCCAGCGAACGCGCCGCGTCCGCGTCGCCGCCGGAGTACTGCACGGCGACACCGATGGCCGGGGGCAGGTCGGTGGCCCGCTTGTGCAGGTAGACCGCCGTGGTGCCCTCGAAGACGGCGAACCGGGAGAGCACCAGCTTCTCGCCGATGCGGGCCGACTCCGACTCGATGAGCTGGGCGACCGACTGGCCGTCGACCTGGGTGGCCATCAGTGCGTCGACGTCGGCCGGCTTCTCGGCGACGACGAGGTCGAGCAGGCGCTCGGCGAGCTTGACGAAGTCGGCGTTCTTGGCGACGAAGTCGGTCTCGCAGTCGAGCTCGAGCAGGGCCCCGTCGCGGCTGACGACCACGCCGTTGGTGGTCGAGCGCTCCAGGCGCTTGCCCACGTCCTTGGCGCCCTTGACGCGCAGGAACTCGATGGCCTTGTCGTAGTCGCCATCGGCCTCGGTCAGGGCCTTCTTGGAGTCCATCATGCCGGCGCCGGTGGCGTCACGGAGACGCTTCACGTCGGCTGCGGTGAAAGCAGGCATGTCACTTCCTCTGATCGGTGGTGGTGCGGGGCGCGGACCCCGCGAGGTGAGGTGCCGGCCTGGGGCCGGGCAGACGGCGGCGCCGCCCTCCCCCGCACGAGCGGGGAGGAGCGGCGCCGACCGGTCAGCCGTTCTGCGCGCCCTGGGTGCCGGTGGACTGGTCACCGGTGGCGGGGACGCCCTCGACCGGGGCGACCTCGTCGGCCGTGACGGCCGGGGGTGCGGCCGGGGTCTCGGGCAGCTCAGTGGCGGCAGCCGGGGCAGCCTCGGTCGCCGGGGCGGCCTCGGCCGCCGGGGCGACGGCCGGAACGGCCTCGGCGGCCGGAGCGGCCGCCTCAGCGGTGCCGCCGGTCAGCAGCTCACGCTCCCAGTCGGCCAGCGGCTCGGCGGCGGCCGGGGCCTCGGCGCCGTCCTCGCTGCGACCGGCGTTGGCCTGCGCAGCCGAGCGGGCCATCAGGCCCTCGGCGACCGCGTCGGCGATCACGCGGGTCAGCAGCGCGGTGCTGCGGATGGCGTCGTCGTTGCCCGGGATCTTGTAGTCGACCTCGTCCGGGTCGCAGTTGGTGTCGAGGATCGCGACGACGGGGATGCCCAGCTTCCGGGCCTCGCCGACGGCGATGTGCTCCTTCTTGGTGTCCACGATCCAGACGGCGCTGGGGACCTTCTTCATGTCGCGGATGCCGCCCAGGGAGCGCTCGAGCTTGGCCTTCTCGCGGGAGAGGACCAGCTGCTCCTTCTTGGAGAGGCTGACCAGTGCGCCGGTCTGCTCGAGGTCCTCGAGCTCCTTGAGGCGCTCCAGCCGCTTGTAGACGGTCTGGAAGTTGGTGAGCATGCCGCCCAGCCAGCGCTGGTTCACGTAGGGCATGCCGACCCGGGTCGCCTGCTCGGCGATGACCTCCTGCGCCTGGCGCTTGGTCCCGATGAACATGATCGAACCGCCGTGGGCGACGGTCTGCTTCACGAACTCGTAGGCCTGGTCGATGTAACCCAGCGTCTGCTGGATGTCGATGATGTAGATGCCGTTGCGCTCGGTGAAGATGAACCGCTTCATCTTCGGGTTCCAGCGACGGGTCTGGTGCCCGAAGTGGACCCCGCTGTCGAGCAGGTTCTTCATGCTGACGACTGCCACGTGGCGCCGCCTTCCTTCTCGTGCGCGGGCGGCCGGGGCCGACGCCGCGCTGCTCGGTTGTCGCGGACGCACCGGGAGGTGCGCCGCCCTGGTGTCCGGCTGCGCCACCGAAACCCGCCAGGAGGCGGGACCGAGGTGACGACTGCCCCGCTGCAGCAGCGGGAAGAGGACACGCGAAGTCGATCCGCCGGAGGCGGACCGCATCGACGAGCATACGCCCTGGGCGACCGCGGTCCGACCGGGTCGTCCCCAGGGCCCCCGGACGTCCACGACCTCGCGCCGGCACCTCCGCTCGGCGGCGTCCGGCGGCAACCTCTGGCGGGTGTCCCCACGCCGCACTCCGCTCGCCGCACTGGTCGTCGCCGTCCTGCTGACCGGCCTGCCGGCGGCATCGGCCACCCCCACCGCCGCGCCGGACGCGTCCACCCCCGCACCGGCACCAGCCTCCGGGCTCTGGGACTGGCCCCTGCCGGGCGCACCCACGGTCGGTCGGCCCTTCGACGCCCCGGCGACGCCGTACGCGGCTGGGCACCGCGGGGTGGACCTGACGGGCGCGGTGGACGGACAGGTGCTCTCCGCCGGCGACGGGGTGGTCGCCTTCGCCGGGATGGTCGCCGGCCGGCCGGTGGTCAGCGTCGACCACGCCGACGGGCTGCGGACGACGTACGAGCCGGTGACCGCTGGGGTGGCCGCCGGTCAGTCCGTGGCCCGCGGCTCCCCGCTGGGCGTGCTGGTGGGCGGGCACGCCGGCTGCCCGGTGGACGCCTGCCTGCACTGGGGCCTGCGCCGTGGCGAGACGTACCTGGACCCGCTGGCACTGCTGCGTCCGCCGCGGGTGCGACTGCTCCCGTGGCACTGAGCCCACCGGACGGCGGTGACGGCGCTACCGTCCGGGCGTGCGTTGGCGACGGAAGAAGGCCCCCGAAGAGCAGGCCACCGAGCAGCAGGCCCCCGACCAGGACCCCGGTCAGGTGCTGGACGGCCTGCGGCAGGTGGTCGACCGGTTCGGCTGGGCGGTGCTGCACGGCGGCGGAGGCGGCCCGGGTGACCCGCGGTGGTCGCACACCGTCGGGCTGACCGCGCTCGGGCACCCCGAGGTGATCGTCGTGGGGCTGCCGTTCCCGGCCGGGGAGAAGTACCTCAACCTCGTGGGCGAGGCGGTGCGCGGCGGTGCCCGCTTCGGCCCCGGCGCGGCCACGACCGGGCTGACCGACGCCGACTCCCCGGTGGTCTTCCTCGCGGTCGAGGACACCGCACGGCTCGCGGTCGCCGAGCAGTTCTACGGCTCGATCGAGGTGCTCCAGCTCGTCTGGCCGGACTCGACCGGCCGGCTGCCCTGGCAGGAGGGCCACCGGAACCCGCCGGAGGCCCAACCGCTGCTGGGGCCGCTGCCGGGTGACGGGTCGGCCGACAGCTGATCTCGGCTGTCCTCCGTCCCGGCTGGGATCAGAGCCCCTCGATCAGCAGCTGCTCGATGAGGTCGGGGACGACACGACGACGAACCAGTGGGGTGGTCAGCCGGTGATGCCGCCGGTGTAGCCAGGTGGCGTCGGCGGGACGTAGTTCTGCTCGACCTGCTCCGGAGTGACGTTGTAGTAGGTGGTGCCGTTGGGGACCGCGATCTGCGGCGGTTGAGGCGCCGGAGCGGGAGCGGGGGCGGGCGCGGGCGCGGGCGCAGGCGCCTGAGGTGCGGGGGCCTGGGGTGCGGGCGCCTGGGGTGCGGGCGCCTGGGATGCGGGCCGGGAGCCCGTCGAGGGCCGGGAGTTGCCGGTGGGCGAACCGGTCTGGGTCTGCGGCGGGGCCACGGTGGCGGCTTCGGCCTCGGCCTGCAGACGAGCAGCCTCAGCAGCCGCGGCGGCGTCGGCTTCGGCCTGGAGGCGGGCTGCGTCCGCGGCGGCAGCGGCGTCGGCTTCGGCCTGGGCTCGGGCTGCCTCCGCGGCAGCGCGGTCGTCGTCGGTTGCCGGGGACTCGGTGGTGCGCTCGACAGCGGACCGGTCCGTCCCGACGGTGGTGACCGTCACGGGGCCGTCGTTGGCTCCGCGGGCCAGGAAGACGCCGACAGCGACACCGAGTACGGCGACGCAGGCGATGACGAGCGCGAGCCTGCTCTTGCCGTCCATGGTCCGGAGCGTGTGCAGGGCCTTCATGTGTCGTGTCCCCCGAGGCGGGTTGGTGGATGTGTCGTCGCTCTCGGTGTACGGATCGGCTCCGACAGGTGGGCTCTGGTCTACCTGGACGGGGTCAGTCACTGGAAATGGTGACGCCAGTGACCGACCCGTCGATGGGAGTGAGGGGGAGGGTCACGTCGACATCGATCCGAGAGCCTGGGCGGGGGCTGGTGGCGGCGACCCGGTCGGTGTCCAGAAAGTCCTCCAGCGCGGCGGTCTGGCGGCCGAGGACGGCGTGAACCCGGCGTCCAGGAGCGCTGGACGGCCCCGGCGCAGACCCAGACGGCGGGTCCCAGTCACCGACGATCAGGCGATGTCGGCCAGCTTGGTGCGCAGGTGCAGGACGGCCTTGGTGTGCAGCTGGCAGATCCGGCTCTCGGTCACCCCGAGGACCCGGCCGATGTCGGCCAGGGTCAGGCCCTCGAAGTAGTAGAGGCTGACGACGACCTTCTCCCGCTCGGGGAGCTGCTCGACGGCGCGGGCGAGCAGCTGCCGGGCCTCACCGTGCTCGGCCATCGCCTGCGGGTCCAGCGCGCTGGTGTCCTTGAGCGTGTCACCCAGGCGGGGAGCGGAGCCGTCGTCGTCCACGAGCAGCTCGTCGAGGGCGACCACGTTGACCAGCGACAGCTGGCCGAGGAACTTGCGGATCTCCTCGACGTCCATGTCCATCTCGTCGGCGACCTCTTCGTCGGTCGGGCTGCGCTGGAGCTTCGACTCCAGGGCCGCGACCGTCCGCTCGTACTGCCGGGCCTTCATCCGCACCGAGCGCGGGATCCAGTCGGTGGACCGGAGCTCGTCGATGATCGCGCCACGGATGCGGGCCATCGCGTAGCTCTCGAACTTGATCTCCCGTTCGGGCTCGAAGCGGGTGATCGCGTCGATCAGCCCGAACGTCCCGTAGGACACCAGGTCCGCCTGCTCCACGTGCGCCGGCAGGCCGCTGCCCACCCGGCCGGCGACGTACTTGACCAGCGGCGCGTAGTGCAGGATCAGCCGGTCGCGCAGCCCGGTGTCCCGGTTCTCGACGTAGCGCGACCAGAGCTCGATCACGTGGGCGTCGGGGTCCCCACTCACACCGACCTGCCGAACCGTCGCCTCAGACACCTGCACTCCCCCGCTCGACCTCTGCTGTCCTGTGCACCGACGCCGTCCTCATGCCCGCGGATGAGCGCGAGCGTGGACCGCCCGGAGCCGCTCGACGGTCACGTGCGTGTAGACCTGCGTCGTCGCGAGGCTAGCGTGACCCAGCAGTTCCTGAACGCTGCGCAGGTCGGCGCCGCCCTCCAGCACGTGGGTGGCGGCCGAGTGCCGCAGCCCGTGCGGGCCGATGTCCGGGGTGCCCGGCGCGGCGGCGACCGCCGCGTGCACGACCCGGCGGGCCTCCCGCGGGTCCAGCCGGCCGCCGCGCACGCCGAGGAGGAGCGCCGGTCCACTGCTCCCCGTGGCGAGCACCGGACGGCCCTGCCCCAGCCATGCCTCCAGGGCGTCGGCCGCCGGGGCGCCGAACGGCACGCTGCGCTCCTTGCGGCCCTTGCCCAGCACCCGCAGCAGCCGGCGCCCGCGGTCGACGTCGTCGACGTCCAGCCCGACGAGCTCGCCGACCCGCACCCCGCTGGCGTAGAGCAGCTCGACGACGAGCACGTTGCGCAGCCGCAGCGCCGCGTCGGCCGGGGTCTCCTCCTCGGCCGGCGGGCGCGCCGCCTCCTCGAGCACCGCGCGGGCCTGGTCGGCGCCCAGCACCCCGGGCAGTGTGCGGTGCGCGCGTGGGCTGGCCAGCCGCAGCCCGACGTCCTCGGCGACCTGACCGCTGCGGCGCAGGTGGGCGGTGAACGAGCGTGACGACGCGGCCCGCCGGGCGGTGGTGGACCGGCTGTCCCCCCGGGTCCGTCCCTGGGCCAACCAGCTGCGCAGGGTGGCGAGGTCCAGGTCGGCGACCGTGCGACCACTACGCCGGACCAGGTGGTCCAGCAGCGAGACGACGTCCCCGACGTAGGCGCGGACGGTGTGCTCCGACAGGTCCCGCTGGAGCCGCAGGTGCTCCTCCCAGCCCGCCAGCGACTCGGCGAGCGCCGGCGGGAGCGCGGCGCGCAGCTCTGCGGTCCCGGTGGCCATGGGCGCAGCGTCCGTCGGCGAGGCGGGCCGGTCAACCGGGCGCGCCGCAGACCGGGCACCGCGGTCATCCACCCGTCAGGGGTCACCGAGCCGGCTGGCGCTCCCTGGGCGGCCGCCGGACCCGCCAGCCGGTGCCGGTCCACTCGACGAGGTCGGCGAGCTCGAGGGCCGGCAGCACCCGCAGCACGTCGACCACCGAGCACCCGGCGACCGCAGCCAGCCGCTCCGGCGGCACTCCCACCCGGACCGGGCAGGCGTCCAGCACCCGCCGGGCGACGTCGGACAGCGAGTCACCAGGCTCGGTCGCCCGCTCCACCGGCGGCGCCAGGTCCTCCCCCAGCCTGCCGACCGCCTCCAGCACCTCGGCTGCCGAGGTCACCAGCGCCACGCCGTGCTCGCGGTCCCGGAGCAGCTGGTGACACCCCACCGACATGGCGCTGGTGACCGGGCCGGGGACGGCCATCACCGCCTTGCCGAGCTCGCGCGCCCGGTTGGCGGTGGCCTGCGCGCCGGAGCGGGCAGCCGCTTCGACCACCACGGTGCCCTGCGTCAGTGCCGCGATCAGCCGGTTGCGCACCAGGAAGCGGTGCCGCAGCGGCGCGCACCCGGGCGGCCACTCGCTGACCAGCAGCCCCTCGTCGAGCACCCGGGCGAACAACGCCGAGTGCGCACCTGGGTAGACGCGGTCGACCCCGCACGCCAGGACGGCGACGGTCGGTGCCCCGGCGGCCAGCGCACCCCGGTGCGCTGCGGCGTCGATCCCGAAGGCGCCCCCCGAGACGGTCGTCCAGCCCCGTTCCCCCAGCCCGTGCGCCAGCTCACCGGCGACGTGCTCGCCGTAGGCCGTCGAAGCCCGCGATCCGACCAGCGCGACGGAGCGGTCGACCAACCCGGTCAGCGACGCCGCCCCGCGCACCCACAACGCCAGCGGCGGCACCAACGTGAGCGTGCGGTTCGGCCGCCGACCGTCCACCAGCCCTCGCCCGTCCTCGGTGGCGAGGGCCAGTGAGTGCAGCGGCAGCACCGGCCACTCCGGGTCCTCGGGCGTCACCAGCCGGCCCCCACACCGTTCCACCCGCCGCAGGTCCTCGACGCTGGCGTCCTCTCCCGCCCGGGCACCGGCCACCGCCTGCACCTCGGCCGGGGCGGTGCCCGCCCGCAGCGCAGCGGCAGCCGCCACCGGGCCGGCGTCCTCCACGAACCGCCACACCGCGACCGACCCCGGCTCCAGCGCCCGGGACAACCACGCGCGCGCCCGCCGCACCTCGGGGTCGACACCCTCGCTCATGCCGCGGCCCGCTGCAGGCGCATGCCCAGCGCCTCGTCCACCTGGTCGGCGCCGGGCACGACCAGGCCCTCGAGGTCGGCCAACGTCCAGGCGACGCGCACCACCCGGTCGAAACCGCGCACCGACAGCGAGCCACGCTCCAGGGCCCGCTCCGCCAGTGCGAGCGCCGCGCGCGGCACCGGCCAGCGCTCCCGCAGCAGCCGCCCCGGCACCTCGCTGTTGAGCGCCAGGCCGCTGCCGGCCAGCCGTTCGGCCGCCACCGCCCGCGCGGCCCGCACCCGTGCCGCGACCACCGCGGTCGACTCCGGGGTGCCCAGGCCGTCCAGCCAGGCGGCCCGGGTCACCGGCGGCAGGGTGACCCGCAGGTCGATCCGGTCCAGCAGCGGCCCGGACAGCCGCGACTGGTAGCGCCGCCGTTCCAGGGCGCTGCAGGTGCAGGCCGTGTCACCGGCCGCACTCGCGCAGGGGCAGGGGTTGGCGGCCAGCACGAGCTGTGCCCGGCACGGGAAGGTCGCCGACCCGTTGGCCCGGTGGATGGTCACCGCACCGCGTTCCAGTGGCTGGCGCAGCGTGTCGAGCACGGCCCGGGGGAACTCCGGCGCCTCGTCGAGGAACAGCACCCCGCGATGGGCACGGCACAACGCTCCGGGACGGATCTGGCCCGAGCCGCCGCCGACCAGGGCGGCCATGGTCGCCGAGTGGTGCGGCGCCTCGAACGTCGGCCGGGTCACCAGCGGTGCACCGGGCGGGAGGGTGCCGGCGATGGAGGCGATGGCGGTCACCTCCAGGGCGGCCTGCTCGTCCAGCGGGGGCAACAGCCCGGGCAGCCGTTCGGCGAGCATGGTCTTGCCGGCGCCCGGCGGCCCGCTCAGGAACAGGTGGTGGCCACCGGCGGCGGCCACCTCGACCGCCCGGCGTCCCGCGGCCTGCCCCACCACGTCGGCCAGGTCGGGCCCCGGTGGCGCCGGGGCGGCCTCCGCCCGGACGTGCGGAGAGAGCAGGGCCTTCCCGGCGAGGTGGGCCACCACCTGACGGAGGCTCCCGGCCGCGAGTACGGCGATGCCCTCCACGAGCCCGGCCTCCTCGGCGTTCTCCTCCGGCACCACCACCTCGCGGTGGCCGGCCCGCGCGGCCGCCAGCACGGCCGGCAGCACCCCACGGACGGCCCGTAGGGACCCGTCGAGCCCGAGCTCCCCCAGCAGCACCAGCTCCCGGACGGCGGCCGCCGGCACCACCCGGGCGCCGGCGAGCACGGCGACGGCCAGGGCCAGGTCGAACCCACTGCCCTGCTTGGGCATGGCCGCCGGCGACAGCCCGATGGTCACCCGGCGCAGCGGGAACTCATGGCCGCTGTTGAGCAGCGCGGCCCGCACCCGGTCCACCGACTGGCGCACGACGGCGTCGGGCAGCCCGACCAGCGCCACGGTCGGCACCCCGGGCGCCAGGTCGACCTCCACCTCCACCATCGCCCCCTGGACGCCGGCCAACCCCACCGACCAGGTCTGCGCGAGCGCCATCAGAACGCGTTCCGCAGGTGCGTCACCCGGGCCGGCCCGGACGACGGCACGTACACCCCGACGACGTCGAAGCGCAGGTCCGGGGCGTGCTGGTCGTGCGCCGCCAGCCAGGCACGGGCCAGCGACCGCAGCCGGCGGCGCTTGCTCGCGGTCACCGCCTCGGCCGGGTGCCCGAACCCGGTGCCGGTGCGCGTCTTCACCTCGCAGAAGACCAACGCCCGGCCGTCCCGGGCGACGACGTCGAGCTCACCGTCGCGGCAGCGCCAGTTGCGATCGAGGACCTGGAGGCCGGCGTCGGTCAGCGCCCGGACGGCGACCCGTTCGCCGTAGGCACCGAGAGCGGCGCGGTGGCCGGGCGGGGACTTCTGCGGATTCGGCACCCGTCGACCGTCGCCGTCGGGAGGTCTGCGGGGCCAGGGCCCCGGCCGGGTTGTGGACGGACGGCCGCGCTGTGGACGGCGGCCGGCGGACCCGCCTCAGTGCCGGCCAGGGTGACCGGCGACCGGGATCAGGGCAGCCGCGGGTTGTCCGGCAGCTCCAGGTCGGGCTTGTCCAGCTCTTCCACGTTGACGTCCTTGAACGTCACCACCCGGACGTTCTTCACGAACCGGGCAGGGCGGTACATGTCCCACACCCAGGCGTCGGAGAGGGTGAGCTCGAAGAACACCTCTCCCCCGGCGTCACGCACCTGGAGGTCGACGCTGTTGGCCAGGTAGAAGCGCCGCTCGGTCTCCACGACGTAGGAGAACTGCCGGACGATGTCCTTGTACTCGCGATAGAGCTGCAGCTCCATCTCGGTCTCGTACTTCTCGAGGTCCTCGGTGCTCATCGCGCGTGCTCCATCGGTGCCGGGGACATCAGTGCCGCAGCCGGGGTTCCGGGCGGCACCGGTCCATCATCGTGCATGGCCGCTGCTCCCGGCAGGGGTGGCGTCCGCGCGGCGTGTGCGGCCCGGGCCCGGGCGACGTTGACGAAGCGCATCCGGTGTTCCGGGCACGGCCCGTGCTCGTCGAGGGCGGCGCTGTGCGCGTCGGTGATGTAGCCCTTGTGCTCGGCGAACCCGTACTGCGGGAAGCGTCCGTCCAGCTCCAGCATCGTCCGGTCCCGGGTGACCTTGGCCAGCACCGAGGCGGCCGCCACACAGGCCGCGACCCGGTCGCCCTTCCACACCGCGAGGGAGGGCTGCGACAGGCCGCTGACCGGGAAGCCGTCGGTGAGCACGTAGTCGGGGCACGGGTCGAGCACCCGGACAGCGCGACGCAGCGCCTCGATGTTGGTCACGTGCATGCCGCGCGCGTCGAGCTCCCCGACGGGGATCGCGACCACCGACCAGCAGACCGCCCGGTCGACGACCTCGGCGTAGACCTCGTCCCGGGTGGCGGCGGTGAGCAGCTTGGAGTCGGCCAGCCCGGGCACCCGCCCGCGGCGTCCGGCGGGGAGCACGCACGCGGCGGCCACGAGCGGGCCGGCGCAGGCGCCCCGCCCGGCCTCGTCCGCCCCGGCTATGGCGGCGAACCCCCGGCGGCGGAGCGAGCGCTCCATCACCCAGAGCTCGTCGGTGGGGTCTGCAGCACCAGGTCGAACGGCCATCGCCTGCCGACCCTACGTCGCCGCCCCGGACCCGCCAGAGCACCCGGTGGGTCCGCGTCCGATCGCACCCCGGGACGCACCACGAGCCGGTCCCTGGGGGAACAGGGACCGGCTCGGGGCGGCTGGTCAGCGGCGCGGACGCCGATCCGACCGGCGCGCCGGAGCGGAGCCCGCTCCGGCGGTCCATCCGGTCCGCGCAGCCGTGGGCGCGCGGACCGTGGTCGTGGCTGCCGGGTCAGGCGTCGGCAGACGTGAGGGCGTGGGCGCCGCAGCTGCAGCCGGGGTTGCGTGCCGAGAGCACCAGGGAGACGGCGTGTGCCCGGTCGCGGGCGCCCAGCTTGCGCAGGATCGCCTTCACGTGGGACTTCACGGTGTCCTCGGAGATGAACAGGTTCTTCCCGATCGCCCGGTTCGACTGGCCCTGGAGCAGCTCGTCGAGCACGTCGGACTCCCGGCGGGTCAGCGGCACCTCCGGGGTCAGCTCCCGCGACACCGGCTCCGCCGAGCCCTCCCCGCGACGGATCTGCGGGTCGACCACGGTCCGCCCGGCCCGCGCGGCGAGCACGGCCCAGCCCAGCAGCGTCGGGGAGGTGTTCATCAGCAGGTAGCTGCGCACCCCGGCGGCCAGCGCCTCGTTCACCACACCCGGGTCCTCCGACGTCGCCAGCGCCACCACGGCCAGCTGCGGGAACCGGCGACGCAGGTCCCGCACCGCGTTCAGGGTCGCGGCCCGGCCGGTGCCCAGCTCCACCACCACCGCGTCCGGCCGAGCCGACTCCGCCAGGGTCAGCGCGCGGCGCGGCTCCCCCGGGGTGCCCACCGCCTGCATGCCGGCGGTCTCGTTGATCATGCCGACCAACCCACGGCGCAGGACCGGGGCGTCGGCGAGGATCAGGACGCGGGTGACGCCGCGAGGGGTGCTCGCCATCGGGGTAGACACAGCTGACTCTCCGTTCAAGGTCCGGTGACTCTCTGCTTGTCCATCGGACGAGTGAACGGAGTGCTTGAACAACTTCTCGGGGAGTCTGCGCCAATCGCGCACAGATCATGCCGAACGCGGCAGGACAGCCGGGGGTGTTGCTCCGGCGCGGCGGTTCGACGACCACGACCCGAGCCCCGGGTCAGTCGGTGTTCGACTCCCGGCCGGGCCGGGTCTGGACCGGTCGACGGACCCGGCGCCAGCCGGTGCCCGGCGGGCGCCGGGACGGCCCGGTCAGCCGGGCGCCCCGGGAACGACGCCGCCGGCGCCAGGCGGTGAGCGGCAGCGCGCCACCGAGCCCGAGCACGTAGGGGGCGGCCAGGGCTGCGGTGTCCTGCACCGGTGCCGGCTCCGGCCCGACGGCGCCAGCAGCGTCCGCCTGGCCGGCCTGGATGTCCGGGCTGTCCAGCAGGGTGAACCGGTCCAGCGGCCAGACGACCAGGGCCGCCTTGCCGATGACGTCGTCGACGGCGATGGTGCCGGCGTACTGGTCGTCCATGTGCTGCTTGGAGTCGGCCGACGCGGAGCGGTGGTCGCCCATCACCCACAGCCGCCCCTCGGGCACGGTGACCGGGGGGAACTCGCGCCCCCCGGAGCCCCCGGTGTTCAGCGGGGAGTCCTGGTGGATGTACGGCTCGTCGAGCGGCTCGCCGTCGACCACGACCCGCCCCTGCGGGTCGCAGCACTCGACGGTCTGCCCCTCGGTGGCGATGACCCGCTTGACGTAGTCGTCCTCGCTGGGCGGGGCGACGCCGATCGCCCGGCCCAGGGTCAGCGCGGCACCGGTGAACCAGTTGGCGGGCTCCTCCACTGCGATCTCCGGCGACCAGGTGTCCGGGCCCTGGAACACCACGATGTCGCCGGGCTCGGGCTCACCGAACCAGTAGGGCACCTTGTTGACCAGCACCCGGTCACCCGTGCAGCCGGTGCAGCCGTGCAGCGTCTGCTCCATCGAGCCCGACGGGATGAAGAACGCCTGCACCAGGAAGGTCTTCACCAGCAGGGCGAGCACGAACGCGATGACCAGCAGCACCGGCAGCTCACGCAGCAGGGAGCCCTTCTTGGCCTCCCGCCCACGGCCTCGGCTGGCGGCCGCCGACCCGGTCGGGGTCGTGGCGGTGGGGTCGGCGGAGTTCTGGTCGGCGGAGGTGGGACGCCCGGCATCGCCGGTGTCGGCAGGCTCAGCAGGCCCGTGCGTGCTCATCGGGGCCCAGCGTACGGTCCGCCGGCCGACACGTCCGGCGACCCACCCGCCGACCGGTGCGGCCAGCGCTGTCCCCCACGAACGCGACCGGGCCGGCTGCGAGTGCAGCCGGCCCGGTCGTTCAGATCGCTGGAGGTCAGCGGCTGACGACCTCGCGCTTCTCCTTGATCTTGGCGGCCTTGCCGCGCAGCTCGCGGAGGTAGTACAGCTTCGCCCGGCGCACGTCACCGCGGGTCAGCACCTCGATCTTCTCGACGACCGGGGTGTGCACCGGGAAGGTGCGCTCCACACCGACGCCGAAGCTGACCTTGCGGACGGTGAAGGTCTCGCGGATGCCGCCACCCTGGCGACGGATGATGACGCCCTGGAACACCTGGACACGCGCACGGGTGCCCTCGATGACACGCACGTGCACCTTCACGGTGTCCCCGGGCCGGAAGGTGGGGATGTCGTCGCGCAGCGACGCGGCGTCGAGGGCGTCCAGGGTGTTCATCGCAGCAGTCCTCAGTCCTAGCGGGAAAGTCGTCGTGGTACGGGCAGCGGTGTCCCGGTGCATCCGTACCGGGTGGCTGCGCTCCACCACCCGGTAGGGGTGCGGAGCCACCGTCGGGGTGAGCCGACAGCCTGCAGCAGCTCACTACTGTGCCACATCTTCAGTCGACGACGCGTGGCGGCCCCGTCCACGGGCCGCCGAGCACCCCCGGCAGCGCTGCGGCGAGGTCCCGCGGGGCGAAGGCCTCCCCGCTGTCGGTGATCTCCGCCAGGGACCACCACCGGTGCGGTTCGTCCAGCTGCTGTTCCAGCTCGGTGCGCCCGCTGACGTCGACGTCGTGCACCACGTCGCGCAGCACGAAGAAGGTCTCCCGGGCGTCCAGCAGGGTGTCACCCCACCGGCCCTGCCAGCGGCGGAGCCACACCGGGCCCTCCAGCGCCGCCGGCTCGACCAGCAGGGCGGTCTCCTCGGCCAGCTCCCGCACTGCCGCCGTCCGCAGGTCCTCGCCGTCCTCGACGCCACCGCCCGGGGTGAACCAGTACTCCACTCCCCCGGCTCCGCTGCTCGGCTGCAGGCCGCGCCCACCGAACAGCAGCACCCGCTGCTCGCGGTCTAGCACCAGCACCCGGGCCGACGGGCGGACCCAGACCCGCGACGTCACGCCTGGGGATCCGCGTCCAGCGCGGCCCGGTCCGCGGCGGTCAGCGCCCCGTCGGGCAGCCCGGCGAGCAGGTCGGGACGGCGATCGGCGGTGCGGCGCAGCGACTGGGCCCGCCGCCAGCGGGCGATCGCGGCGTGGTCACCGGAGAGCAGCACCGGCGGCACCTCGTGGCCGCGCCAGGTCGCCGGCCGGGTGTAGGACGGGCCCTCGAGCAGCCCGTCGGCGTGCGAGTCGAACTCGACCGACTCCGCGTTGCCCACGACACCGGGCAGGAGCCGGGTGACCGCCTCGACCATCACCAGCACCGCGGACTCCCCGCCGGCGAGCACGTAGTCGCCGATCGAGACCTCCGAGACCGGACCGCCCTCGGCGGCCCAGTCGGCGACCCGCTGGTCGATCCCCTCGTAGCGGCCGCAGGCGAAGACCAGCCCGGGCTCGGTCGCCCACTGGGCAGCGACCGCCTGGGTGAACGGCCGCCCGGCCGGCGTGGGGACGACGAGCCGGGTGCCGGGAGGACGCACGGCCTCCAGCGCCCTCCCCCAGGGCTCCGGGCGCATGACCATGCCCGGCCCCCCGCCGTAGGGCGAGTCGTCGACCGTGCGGTGGACGTCGTCGGTCCACTGCCGCAGGTCGTGCACGCCGACGGAGACCAGGCCCCTGGCCGCCGCCTTGCCCAGCAGCGACTGGCCCAGCGGGGCGAGGTACTCCGGGAAGATCGTCAGGACGTCGATCCGGAACGTCACAGGTCGAGCAGCCCCTCGGGCGGGTCGACGACCAGCCGGCCGGCCGCGAGGTCGACGGTCGGGACCATCGCGGTGACGAACGGCACCAGCAGCTCCCCGCCCTCGGGACGGCGCAGCACCAGCAGCTCGGTGCCCTCGTGCCGCACGCCGGTCACCTCCCCGACCGGGGAGCCGTCGGGCAGCTCGGCGGCCAGCCCGACCAGCTGGTGGTCGTAGAAGGAGTCGGGGTCCTCCAGCTCCGGCAGGGCCGCGACGGGCACCAGGAGCATGGTGTTGCGCAGCGCGTCAGCCGCCTCGCGGTCGGCGACCACGGTGCCGTCGGGCAGCAGCAGCGTGAGCAGCAGCGTGCCGCTGTGCCAGCGGGCCGCCTCGATGGTCAGCGGCCCCCGGGTGGCGGGCTCGGTGAGCAGCGTGCCCCCCGGGGCGAACCGCAGGTCGGGGTCGTCGGTGCGCACCTCGACGGTCACCTGACCACGGACACCGTGGGGTCGGCCGATGCGGCCGACCACCACGGTGTCGGTGTTCTGCGGGGTGGCGCCGGAGGCGCCGGGAGTGCTCAGCGCCCGTCGGTGTCGACGACGTCGACCCGGAGGCCGCGACCGCCGACACCGGTCATCACCTGACGCAGCGCCTTGGCGGTGCGCCCGCCACGGCCGATGACCTTGCCGAGGTCGTCGGGGTGCACCCGGACCTCGAGGGTCTTGCCGCGCCGGCCGTTGACGAGGTCGACCACGACGTCGTCGGGGTTGTCGACGATGCCCTTGACCAGGTGCTCGAGCGCCTCTTCGAGCACGTCTTACTCGGCGGTCTTCTCGGCCGCGGCGGGCTCAGCCGCAGCCGGCTCGGCGGCCGGTGCCTCGGCGGCGGCCGGCTCGGCGGCGGGCGCCTCGTCAGCAGCAGCCTGGGGAGCGTCAGCGGCAGCGGCCTTGGGAGCGGCCTTCTTCTTCGGCGTGGTGGCGTCGGCGGACGGCTCGTTCATGGCGGCCCGCGCGGCCTCCTCGTAGATGGCCTTCTTGTCGGCCTTGGGGGCCGCGACCTTCATCGGGGCCGGAGCCGGCTCGCCCTTGAACTTCTGCCAGTCGCCGGTGACCCGGAGGATGGCGGCGACGGCCTCGGTCGGCTGGGCGCCGACGCCGAGCCAGTAGGCGGCGCGCTCGGCGTCGACCTCGATGAAGGACGGGTCCTCCTTCGGGTGGTACTTGCCGATCGTCTCGATCGAGCGGCCGTCACGCTTGGTGCGGGCGTCGGCGACGACGATGCGGTAGTACGGCGCGCGCATCTT
This sequence comes from Modestobacter sp. VKM Ac-2977, assembly GCF_026968045.1. Lineage (GTDB taxonomy): Bacteria > Actinomycetota > Actinomycetes > Mycobacteriales > Geodermatophilaceae > Modestobacter. The sequence continues at coordinate 52,523 of NZ_JAPVBQ010000004.1, forward strand.
GCCCAGGCGCATGAGCTTGATCTTGGTGGCCACGAGTGTGGTGTGCTCCTCGAACGTGTGTGGTTGCTCGCCGGACGGACGCGTGGGGGTACGCCGGGGCGGAGCGCTGGACACGAGCGGGGATGGTGAGAGGGCCGCCCACCGCCGTGTTCGACAGACCATGATGCCAGATCCCAGGAGGACCGCTGTGGCCAGGACCGGCCTGCTCCACCACGTCGAGCTGTGGGTGCCCGATCTCGCCCGGGCCGAGCGCTCCTGGGGGTGGCTGCTCACCCGGCTGGGTGCCCGGCCGTACCAGTCATGGGAGCTCGGGCGCTCCTGGTCCAGCGGCGACGTGTACGTCGTCCTGGAGCAGTCCCCAGCCCTGGTCGGCGACCGGCACGAGCGACGCGCGCCGGGGCTCAACCACCTGGCGTTCTGGGTGGACGGCGACCTGGACGCGCTGGTCGCCGAGGCCCCCGCCCACGGCTGGTCGCTGTTGTTCGCCGACCGGCACCCGTTCGCCGGTGGACCCGAGCACCGGGCTGCGTACCTGGCCGACGGCGACGGCTACGAGGTGGAGCTGGTGCCCTCGTCGCCGGACTCCGCGGCCACCAGGAACCCACCCCAGCCGTCGTAGCTGCCCCCGTGCCGCTCGACGATGCCGACCACCTCACGGGTGAAGCCCGCTGCGGTCCCGTGGTCCACCGCCGTCATGGCACTGAACTCGAGCCACACGGTGAGGAAGCGGCGGTACAGCCCGTCGACCCGGTAGCCGGCCGCGGTGAGCTCCTCGCCCGCCGCGACCGCCGCCGACCGGGACCGGAACCCGGCCAGGTGGTCGATCGGCCGCGGCCGGTCCACCTGGTCCCCGTGGCCCAGGTTGGCCTCGACCGTCTCGGCGGTCAGCCGGAGCTGCTCGGCGAGCGACGAATCAGCCACGGACCGCGGCGAGCACGGCCGCAGGTGCGTCGGCCACCGCCACCTCCGACCGCTCTCCCGTCGCCCGGTCGCGGACCTCGATCACGCCCTCGGCCAGACCGCGCCCGACCGTCACGATCGTCGGCATGCCCAGCAGCTCGGCGTCCTTGAACTTCACCCCGGGCGAGACCTTCGGCCGGTCGTCGTACAGCACGGTCAGCCCGGCGGCGACCAGCTCCTCGGCCAGCGACTGTGCGGCCTCGAAGACGGCGGCGTCCTTGCCGGTGGCGACCAGGTGCACGTCGGCCGGGGCGATCTCCCGCGGCCACACCAGGCCCAGCTCGTCGTGGGTGGACTCGGCGATCGCGGCCACCGCGCGGGAGACACCGACGCCGTAGGAGCCCATGGTGACGGTGACCAGCTTGCCGTTCTCGTCGAGCACCTTGAGGTCGAGCGCCTCGGCGTACTTGCGGCCGAGCTGGAAGATGTGGCCCATCTCCACGCCCCGGGCCAGCTCCAGCGGGCCGGAGCCGTCGGGAGCGGGGTCGCCGGGCAGCACCTCGGCGGCCTCGATCACGCCGTCCCAGTTGAAGTCCCGGCCGGCGACGAGGTCGAACACGTGCTTGCCGGGCTCGTTGGCCCCGGTGATCCACCGGGAGCCGGGGACGACGCGGGGGTCGACGAGGAACCGGATGCCGGACTTCCCCTCCGCGCCGAGGACCTGCGGCCCGATGTAGCCCTTGACGAGGTCGGGGTGGGCGGCGAAGTCGGTGAACGGCTCGACCTCGGCCGGGGCGAGCTGCGCCTCCAGCCGCTTGGTGTCGACGTCCCGGTCACCGGGCAGGCCGATGACCAGCGGCTCCCGGGTGCCGTCGGGGTGCACCAGGGTGACGACGACGTTCTTCAGCGTCGAGGCGCCGGTGTACCCGGCCTCGGGGAACAGCTCGTTCGCCGCCGCGACCAGCGTCTCGATGGTCGGGGTGTCGGGGGTGTCCTCGACGTGCGCCTCGGGCAGCCCGTCGAACGGGATCGACTCCGGGACGACGGTCGAGACGGCCTCGACGTTCGCCGCGTACCCGCCGGGCGAGCGGACGAAGGTGTCCTCGCCGATCGACGTCGGGTGCAGGAACTCCTCGCTCTTGGACCCGCCCATCGCACCGGACATCGCCGAGACGATCACGTAGTCCAGGCCCAGCCGGTCGAAGATCCTGATGTAGGCGGCGCGGTGCGCCGCGTAGGAGGCGTCCAGCCCGGCGTCGTCCACGTCGAAGGAGTAGCTGTCCTTCATGGTGAACTCGCGGCCACGGAACAGCCCGGCCCGGGGTCGCGCCTCGTCCCGGTACTTGGTCTGGATCTGGTACAGCGAGACCGGCAGGTCCTTGTAGGACCCGTAGAGGTCCTTCACCAGGAGGGTGAACATCTCCTCGTGGGTGGGGCCGAGCAGGAAGTCGTTGCCCCGCCGGTCCTTGAGCCGGAAGAGGTTGGGCCCGTACTCGGTCCAGCGGCCGGTCGCCTCGTAGGGCTCCCGCGGCAGCAGCGCCGGGAAGTGCACCTCCTGGGCGCCCATCGCGTCCATCTCCTCGCGGACGACGCGCTCGACGTTCCGGAACACCCGCCAGCCCAGCGGCAGCCAGGTGAACCCACCCGGCGCCGCGCGCCGGATGTAGCCGCCCCGGGCGAGCAGCCGGTGGCTGGGGACCTCGGCGTCGGCGGGGTCGTCACGCAGGGTGCGCAGGAACAGGGAGGACATCCGAAGGAGCACGGGAGGAGTGTCCCAGGCGTCCGCCGGACGCCGTCCATCGGTTTGACTCAGGCGACGACGACGCCCCGGAGGACCATCCGCTGCGGTCGCTGTAGCGAGTCGAGGTCGGCCCGGGGATCGGTCTCGTAGACGACCAGGTCGGCCGGGGCACCCTCGGCGATGCCCGGCAGGCCCAGCCACTCGCGTGCGCCCCAGGAGCCGGCGGCCAGTGCGGCCTCGGCGGGCAGCCCGGCGGCGTGCAGCGCCCGGATCTCGTCGGCGATGACCCCGTGGTCGACGCCCCCACCGGCGTCGGTGCCGGCGAACACGGGCACGCCGGCCTCGAACGCAGCGCGCACCACGGCCCCGGAGTTCGCGTACAGCCGCCGCATCGTGGACGCGTAGGAGGGGTACTTGGACTCCCCCGCGGCTGCGAAGCCGGGGAAGTTCTCCACGTTCACCAGCGTCGGGACGACCGCGGTGCCCCGGCGGGCCATCTCCCCCACCAGCTCCTCGGTCAGCCCGGTGCCGTGCTCGATGCAGTCGATCCCCGCCCCGATCAGCCCGGGCAGGGCGTCGGTGCCGAAGGTGTGCGCGGTGACCCGCGCACCCTCCTCGTGCGCGGCGGCGATCGCCGCGGTCAGGACGTCGTCCGGCCACTCCGGCGCCAGGTCGCCGACGCCGCGGTCGATCCAGTCACCCACCAGCTTCACCCAGCCGTCACCGCGCCGGGCCTGCACCCGCACCTCGGCCACCAGGTCGGGCGGCTCCAGCTCGATCGCCAGCCCGGGGATGTAGCGGCGGGGGGCGGCGATGTGCCGACCGGCACGGATGACCCGGGGCAGGTCCAGGTGCTCGTCGAGCACCCGGGTGTCGACCGGGGACCCGCAGTCGCGCAACGCCAGCACCCCGGCGGCACGCTCCTCCAGGGCCTGGTCGCGCAGGTCCTCGACGCCGGTGGCGTGCACCCCACCCCGGCCGATGCCGACGTGGCAGTGCGCGTCGACCAGGCCGGGCAGCAGGAAGCCACCGCGGCTGACCGTCTCGGCGCCGGGGACCGGCTGGAAGGTGATCCGCCCGCCGGTGACCCAGAGGTCGCGGTGCTCGCCCTCGGGGAGGACGACGCCGGACAGGTGCAGGGCGGGCGGGGCAGCGGTGGTCACCGGTTCAGCGGCCCTGCTGGTCCTTGAACTGGCTGAAGTCCAGCTTGCTCAGGTCGGGCATCGCCTGACCGGGCGGCAGACCGGGCACCCCGCCCGGCATCCCGCCGGGCAGCTGACCGGGCGCCCCGCCCATCCCACCGGGGGCGCCGATCGGCCGGCGGGCCGGGCCACCCTTCTTGCCGCCCTTGCCCTTCTTGCCCTTGCCGCGTGCCTGCACCTGGTTCTGCCGGCCGCGCTGCTTCTTCGACATCGGGCCCATGCCCGGCAGGCCCATGCTGCCGGCCATCTGGCCCATCATCTTCTGGGCCTGGGCGAAGCGCTCCAGCAGGTGGTTGACGTCGGTGACGCTCATCCCCGAACCGTTCGCGATCCGGACCCGGCGCGAGGCGTTGATGATCTTCGGGGTGGCGCGCTCGGCCGGGGTCATCGACCGGATGATCGCCGCGGTGCGGTCCAGGTCCCGCTCGTCGACCTGCGCGAGCTGCTCCTTCATCTGCCCGGCACCGGGCAGCATGCCGAGCAGGTTCGCGATCGGGCCCATCTTGCGGATGGCCATCATCTGCTCGAGGAAGTCCTCGAGGGTGAAGCCCTCGCGGCTGGCGAGCTTGCCAGCCATCTTCTCGGCCTGGTCGGCGTCGAAGGCCTGCTCGGCCTGCTCGATCAGGGTCAGCACGTCGCCCATGCCGAGGATGCGCGAGGCCATCCGCTCGGGGTGGAAGACGTCGAAGTCGGCCAGCTTCTCGCCGGTGGAGGCGAACATGATCGGCTGGCCGGTCACGTGCCGGACCGACAGCGCGGCACCACCGCGGGCGTCACCGTCGAGCTTGGTGAGGACGACGCCGGAGAAGCCGACGCCCTCCTGGAACGCGGTCGCCGTGGTGACGGCGTCCTGCCCGATCATCGCGTCGACGACGAACAGCGTCTCGTCGGGCTGCACGGCGTCCCGGATGCCGGCGGCCTGGGCCATCAGCTCGGCGTCGATGCCCAGCCGGCCGGCGGTGTCGACGACGACGACGTCGTGCTGGGTGCGGCGGGCGTGGTCGATGGAGCCCCGCGCGACGGCGATCGGGTCGCCCACGCCGTTGCCGGGCTCGGGGGCGTAGACGTCGACGCCGGCCTGCCCGGCCACCACCGACAGCTGCTGCACCGCGTTGGGCCGCTGCAGGTCACACGCGACCAGCAGTGGGGTGTGCCCCTGGGCCTTGAGCCAGCGGCCGAGCTTGCCGGCCAGGGTCGTCTTACCGGCGCCCTGCAGGCCGGCCAGCATGATCACCGTGGGCGACTGCTTGGCGTAGCGGATCCGGCGGGTCTCCCCGCCGAGGATGCCGACCAGCTCCTCGTTGACGATCTTGATGATCTGCTGCGCCGGGTTCAGCGCCGAGGAGACCTCCGAGCCGCGCGCGCGCTCCTTGACCGCAGCGATGAACGACCGGACGACCGGCAGCGCGACGTCGGCCTCGAGCAACGCGATGCGGATCTCCCGCGCGGTCGCGTCGATGTCCTCGTCGGAGAGCCGGCCCTTGCCGCGCAGACCGGTGAAGACCTTGTCCAGGCGGTCGGAGAGGGTCTCGAACACAACACGTCCTCAGGCAGTCTGGCGTGCAGCCACCGGCCGGCCCACCAGGGAGTTCAGCAGGCCGAGCGGCACGGCTCGGGCTCCCGGGGCCACCCCGGGGCCGTCACGCCACCGTTCCCAGCGTAATGGCCCATCGGCGGGTGCCCGCCAGGAACTCGTCGGCGGCGGGCAGTGGGCCCCTGCTTCAGGCGGCGTGCCGCCAGGTCGTGACCACCGGACGGTGCACGTCCCCGCTGACCAGGGCGGTGCCACAGTCGGTGCAGGCCCACTCCGGGCACGCGCCGCCGTCCTCGGTGTGGCCGTCGATGCACTCGGGCTGCTCGAAGTCGGTGTCGTGCTCACAGGTGGGGCAGGGCCACTGCTGCAGGTCGCTCACGAGTGCGTCCCCTCTCGTCTCGGCGCCGGTCGTCGGGAGCTGGCTCCCGTCCGGCACGTCGAACGTCTCACGGGGGTACGACAGAACGGCGGACCTCAGACCGACGGCGTGTCGCGCTTGACGCCGGGGCCGCCGACCGTCGCCGACACGGCAGGGTCCGCCGCCCCGGGTGTCGTGCCGCGTGCCGCGGCCACCAGCGCCTCCTCGACCCGACGGCGCCGGTCGGCGTCCATCGTCGCGCCGGCGGGGTCGCAGACGTAGAAGGAGTCGAGCGCATCGGCCCCGAGGGTCTCGATCCGCGCCGAGGTCACGTCCAGCCCCTGGTCGGCCAGCGCGGAGGTCAGCCGGTAGAGCAGGCCGGCCCGGTCCCCGGCGCGGACCTCGACGATGCTGGAGGCGGCGCCGTCGACCTCGTTGTCGTGCCAGGAGATCCGGGGCGGTGCCGCCCGGTCCCCGTTCTGCCGGTAGTCGATCTCCCGCTGCCGCAGCCGGTCGGCCAGCGGCAGCGTCCCCTCCAGGGCCGCCCGGACGCCGTCGGCCAGGATCTCCGGCACCGGCGCCCGGCCGAACCGGGGCCGCACGGCGAACACCGACGTCGCCTGCCCGCCCTCGACCGAGGTGCTGGCCGCCCGGACGTCGAGCTGGTTCAGCGCCAGCACGCCGGCGCACCGGCTGAACAGGCCGGGCCGGTCCGGCGCCAGGAACGTCACCTGCTGGCCGTCGGCGACGTCCCGGACGCCCACCGAGATGCGCCCGCCCTCCCCCGCGGACCCCGGGCCCGAGGAGCTGACCTGCGGGGTGGTCGGCTCCAGCACCGGCCCGGGCGCCGGAGCGGCCACCAGGTGCGCCCGGACCCGGGCCACCAGCGCCGCGACCAGGTGGGCCTTCCACGGCGACCAGGCGGAGCTGCTGGTCGCCGCGCCGTCGGCCTGGGCCAGCGCGTGCAGCAGCTCCAGCAGGGCGACGTCCCGGCCGATCGTCTCGGCGACCCGGTCGATGGTGGCGTGGTCGTCGATGTCCCGCCGGGTGGCGGTGGCCGGCAGCAGCAGGTGGTGGCGCACCATCGCGGCCAGCGTCGCGACGTCCGGCGGGGAGAAGCCCATCCGGGTCGCCACCTCCGCGGCGATCGGCTCCCCGACGACGCTGTGGTCACCGGGCCAGCCCTTGCCGATGTCGTGCAGCAGGGCGCCGACCAGCAGCAGGTCGGGCCGGTCGACGTCGCGGGTCAGCTCCGACGCCGCCGCGGCCGCCTCCACCAGGTGTCGGTCGACGGTGAACCGGTGCCACGGGTGCCGCTGCGGCAGCGACCGCACCCGGTCCCACTCCGGCAGCATCCGGGCCAGCAGCCCCTCCTGGTCCAGCTGCTCGAGGACCGGGACGGCGCTGCGACCACTGGCCAGCAGCCGCAGGAAGGACCAGCGGACCTCCGCCGGCCAGGGCTCCGGCAGTGCGGGCGCGTGCACGGCGAGCACCTTGAGCGTGTACGGCGACAGCAGCAGGTCCGCGCGGGCGGCGGCGGCGGCACCGCGCAGCACCAGCCCGGGGTCGGCGGCCGGCCGGGCGTCGCGGGCCAGCACCACCTCGTCACCCTGCCGGACCAGCCCCTCGGCCAGCGGCTCGCGCCGCACCCGCCGGTACCGGGCCCGCGGCCGCCGCACGAGCGAGGCATCGACCCGCCGCCAGGTCTCGTCGGCGACGAAGGCGAGCCGGCGCCCGGCCAGGCTCACCCGGCGCAGCAGGACGTCGTCGTCGGCCAGCCCGAGCGCCTGGGCCACCGGAGCCTGCTCCTGGCGGACCAGGGCGTCGCCCGCGCGCCCGGTGCTGCGTCGCAAGGCGTCCCGCACGTCGAGCAGGAAGTCGTAGGCCTCCCCCGCGTCCGCCGGTGGCTCGTCGGCCAGCTGGGCCGCGGCCAGGGCCCGCAGCACCTGGCCCTCACGCAGTCCGCCGTAGGCCTCCTTGAGGTCGGGCTCCAGCAGGAACCCCAGCTCACCGACCAGCCGGGCCCGCTCCCGGCGGAGGTCACGCAGCTGGGGCAGCAGCCGGCCGGCGTGCTGGCGCCAGGATCCCAGCGTCGCCGTCCGCAGGGCTGCGGTGACCTCCGGGTCGCCGGCCACGTGCCGTGCGTCGAGCAGGCCGAGGCCCGCCTTGACGTCGTCGGCGGCCACCGAGACCGCCTCGGGGACGGTCCGCACGGAGTGGTCCAGCCGGACCCCGGCGTCCCAGACCGGGTACCACAGGGCATCGGCGACGGCGGCGATCTCGCCCCGGCCGTCGTGCACCAGCACCAGGTCCAGGTCGCCGTGCGGCGGCAGCTCCCGGCGGCCGAGACTGCCCACGGCCACGAGCGCGACGCCGGTCCCCGCCGGCTCGGCCGGGGGGCCGCCCCGGCGGCGGGAGGCCCGGGGGGTGCCGGCGAGCGCCTCGGCCAGCAGGCCGGCCAGCCAGTCGTCGAACGCCTGCACCCGCTCGGTGCGGGGCAGGGCGGTGAGCGTCGCGAGGTCGAGCACGGGCACCTCTCGGTCGTCCAGCGGGGAAGACGGCGTCGGCCGGGGCAGCGGGTCTCCCCGCCACCCCGGCCGACGTCAGGTCACCGGACCGGCCTCAGAGCGCGTCAGCTCCGCGCTCACCGGTGCGGACCCGGACGATCTCGTCGATCGTGGTCACCCACACCTTGCCGTCACCGATCTGCCCGGTGGACGCCGCCTCGACGATCGCGTCGACCACCCGGGCCGCCTCGATCTCGCCGACGACGACCTCGATCCGCACCTTCGGCACGAAGTCCACCTGGTACTCCGCACCGCGGTAGACCTCGGTGTGGCCGCGCTGACGGCCGAACCCCTGCACCTCGCTGACGGTCAGACCGGCGATGCCGATCAGCTCCAGGGCGTTCTTGACGTCGTCGAGCTTGAACGGCTTGACGATCGCGGTGACGAGCTTCATGCCCGGCTCCCTTCCGTGTTGCGCGCCTCGGCGCGTGCCTGGCCAGCCAGGGGCGCGGTGCTGCCACCGCCGCCCAGGGAGGCGAAGTCGTACCCGGACTCAGCGTGCACGACCGTGTCGATGCCGGTGATCTCGTCCTCCTCGGTGAGCCGGAAGCCGATCGTCTTCTGGATCAGGAAGCCGATGACCAGGGTCAGGACGAACGAGTAGGCGAGCACCGCCAGGGCCCCGACGACCTGGCGCCAGAGCTGGTCGACCCCTCCACCGTAGAAGAGCCCGTCCACGCCGGCCGGAGCAGCTGCCGTGCCGACGAAGCCGACCAGGATCGTGCCGACCAGGCCACCGACGAGGTGGACGCCGACGACGTCGAGCGAGTCGTCGTAGCCGAGCTTGAACTTCAGGCCGACGGCCAGGGCGCAGAGGGCACCGGCGACGGCACCGATGACGATCGCGCCGATCGGGGAGACCGCCGAGCAGGCCGGGGTGATCGCGACGAGGCCGGCCACGACGCCGGAGGCGCCGCCCAGCGAGGTCGAGTGACCGTCACGCATCTTCTCCACCAGCAGCCAGGCCAGCGTCGCCGCACCGGTTGCGACCAGGGTGTTCACCCAGGCGACGGCGGCGGTGTTGTTGGCGGCGAGGGCGGAGCCGGCGTTGAAGCCGAACCAGCCGAACCACAGCAGGCCGGCGCCGATCATCACCAGCGGCAGGTTGTGCGGCCGCATCGCGTCCCGGCCGAAGCCGCGGCGCTTGCCCAGCACCAGGGCGAGCGCCAGGCCGGCCGCACCGGCGTTGATGTGCACCGCGGTGCCGCCGGCGAAGTCGATCGCGGCCAGCTCGTTGGCGATCCAGCCACCGGTGTGGGTGACCACGCCGTCGTCGTCGGTGAGGGTGAAGTCGAAGACCCAGTGCGCGACCGGGAAGTAGACGACCGTCGCCCAGATGCCGGCGAAGACCATCCAGGAGCCGAACTTGGCCCGGTCGGCGATGGCGCCGGAGATCAGCGCGACGGTGATGATGGCGAAGACGGCCTGGAAGCCGACGAACGCCATGGCCGGCAGGCCGCCCTCCTCGGTCGTGACGTCCTCCATCAGACCGGCCAGGCCGAAGAACTCGGTCGGGTCGCCGAGCAGACCGAAGCCGACGTCGTCACCGAAGGCGAAGGAGTAGCCGTAGAGGACCCACAGCACGCTGATCAGGGCCAGTGCGCCGAAGCTCATCATCATCATGTTCAGCACGCTCTTGGCGCGGACCATGCCGCCGTAGAAGAGCGCGAGGCCTGGGGTCATCAGCAGCACGAGGGCGGCGCTGGTGAGGATCCAGGCGGTGTCGCCGGTGTTGACCACGGCAACCTCCTGAGGGTGTCGTCGGCCATCGGCCGCAAGCGGGGGCCCCGAGGGGCCTCGGGCGAGCCACCGCCCCGGGAGGCGGTGCGGAGGAGACGGTGCCGCCATCGTGTTTCCGCCGACGGCGCGGACGTGTTTCGCCACGGTGAACTCCGCAGCGCGTGTCGCCCGGTCGTGTTCCGGACGTGTTGCCGGCGCCCCATCCGCCCCCGCGGTGTGTCGGTCGGCGTGCGCTCGGTCACGTCACCGGCCGTTCACCGGGCCTTCTTGCGAACCCTGTGCAGCTGCCAAGAAGGTGCAATAAGCTCCCCTGACGTACGACCGCGGGCACCCGTCACCGGCCGCGCAGCTCAGCAACCCGAGGTCCCGGAGGTCCGCGTGCACGTCCCCGATGGCTTTCTCGACGCCACGACCAGCACCGGCACCGCCGTGGTCGCCGCCGCCGGCGTCGCCCTGGCCCTGCGCGGCGCGCGCCGCGAACTGGACGAGCGCACCGCCCCGATGGCCGGGCTCACCGCCGCCTTCGTGTTCGCAGTCCAGATGATGAACTTCCCGGTCGCCTTCGGCACCAGCGGTCACCTGATGGGCGGGGCGCTCACCGCGATCCTGGTCGGCCCCTGGACGGCGGTGCTGTGCCTGACCGTCGTCCTGATGGTCCAGGCCCTGGTCTTCGCCGACGGTGGCCTCACCGCCCTGGGCACGAACGTCACCCTGATCGGCCTGGTGGCGATCGCCGTCGGGTACGGGGTCTTCCGTGCGTTGCGCGCCGTGCTGCCGGCCACCCGCACCGGGCTGCTCACCTCGGCCGGGGTCGGCGCCTTCCTCTCGGTGCCCGCAGCAGCCCTGGTCTTCGTCCTGCTGTTCGGCCTCGGCGGCGTCGCCGACGTCGCGCTGGGGTCGGTGGGGATCGCGATGGTCGGCGTGCACCTGCTGATCGGCCTGGGCGAGGCGGTCATCACCGTCGCCGTCCTCGGTGCGGTGCTGACCGTCCGGCCGGACCTGGTCCGCGGCGCCCGGCACCTGCAGCGAGCCAGGACGCTCGCCCCCCGCCCGGACCTGGCCGGCGCGACCGCGGTGGACGCGCGATGACCCGCACCCGCACCTTCGTGCTGATCGGGGTGGTCGTCGCACTGCTCATCGCCGGCGTGGGCAGCTGGTACGCCAGCTCCGCCCCCGATGGGCTGGAAGCGACCGCCGAGGAACAGGGCTTCGGTTCCACCGCCCGGGACAGCGCGGCCGCCGAGTCGCCACTGGCCGACTACGCCGTGGCCGGGATCGGCGACGACCGGCTCTCCGGCGGCCTCGCCGGCGTGGTCGGCGTCCTCCTGGTGCTCGCGCTGGCCGGCGGCCTCACCCTGCTGGTGCGCCGGCGCCCGACCGAGGACGCCACCGCTCCCCCGGCCGACGCCCGCCAGCACTGAGGTGGGCGCAGGACACGGCGGGGGGCTGTCCGCGGCGTACGTGGCCGGCGACAGCCCGGTGCACCGGCTGGAGCCGCACACCAAGCTCGTCGCCGTCCTCGCCTTCGCCCTGGTCGTGGTGGCCACCCCGGTGGGCGCCGGCTGGGCTCCGATGGCCTACGCCGGGTTCCTGGTCCTGCTGCTGACCGTCGCCGCAGTGGCCCGGGTGCGGCCGGGCCGGCTGCTGCGGGGCCTGGTGGTGGAGGTGCCCTTCGTCTTCTTCGCCGTCCTCCTGCCGTTCGTCTCCCGCGGCCCGCGCACCGACGTGCTCGGGCTGTCGCTGTCCGAGAGCGGGCTCGCCGCCGGCGGCAGCATCCTGGCCAAGGCGACCCTGTCGGTGCTGGCCGCGACCCTGCTGGCGGCCACCACCGACGCCCGGGCCCTGCTGCGCGGGCTGGAGCGGCTGCGCCTGCCCACGGTGCTGGTCCAGATCCTCAGCTTCATGATCAGGTACACCGACGTCGTCGGCGGCGAACTGCGCCGGATGCGGGTCGCCCGGGAGTCCCGCGGGTTCCGGGGTCGCCACCTCGGGGCCCTCAAGGTCCTCGGCCCGGCCGCCGGCTCGCTGTTCATCCGCTCCTACGAGCGCGGTGAGCGGGTGCACCTGGCGATGCTGTCCCGGGGCTACACCGGGCGGCTGCCCACCGGGCCGGTCGCGGTCGTCGGCGGGCGCGCCTGGGCGACCGCGCTCAGCCTCCCCCTGGCTGCGGTCGCCGTGCTGGCGGCGGGTTCACTCTTGGGGTGAGCACCCCCGCCCCCTCGTTGCTCGTCGACGACCTGGCGTTCGCCTACCCCGACGGGCACCAGGCGCTCTACGGCGTGGACCTGCGGCTGGAGCCCGGCGAGCGGGTCGCGCTGCTGGGGCCCAACGGGGCGGGCAAGACGACACTGGTGCTGCACCTCAACGGCATCCTGCGCGGTGGCCGCGGCCGGGTGGAGGTCGCCGGGCTGCCGGTCGAGGACCGGAACCTGCAGGAGGTCCGGCGCCGGGTGGGGATCGTCTTCCAGGACCCGGACGACCAGCTGTTCATGCCCACGGTCGGCGAGGACGTCGCCTTCGGCCCCCGCAACCTCGGCCTGCCCGAACCCGAGGTCGCCCGGCGGGTGGCCGACGCCCTGGCCGCGGTCGACATGGCCGACGCCGTCGACCGCGCGCCGCACCACCTGTCCTTCGGCCAGCGTCGGCGGGTCGCCGTCGCGACGGTGCTGTCGATGCAGCCCGAGGTGCTGGTGCTCGACGAGCCCAGCAGCAACCTCGACCCGGCCGGCCGGCGCGAGCTCGCCGAGGTGCTCCAGGCGCTGCCGATCACGCTGTTGATGGTCACCCACGACCTGCCCTACGCCCTCCAGCTCTGCCCCCGGTCGGTCGTGCTGGACGGCGGGGTGGTGGTCGCCGACGGCACGACCCGCGAGCTGCTGGCCGACCCGGGGCTGCTGGCTGCCCACCGGCTGGAGCTGCCCTTCGGCTTCGACCCCCGCGCAGTCGGCTGACGGGCGGTCACCGATGCCCGAGACGTCCCACGATCTGCCGGTACCCGACTTCGCCAAGGTCTTCGACGAGGCCCCGGCGCCGTTCCTGCTGCTCACCCCGGACCTGGTCATCGTGCACGCGAACCGGGCCCGGCTGGAGGCGACCGCGACCACCCTCGAGGACACCGTCGGCCGGCACCTGTTCGACGTGTTCCCGCGCAACCCCGCCGACCCGGCGGCCGACGGCGTGGCGAACCTGGGCGCCTCGCTGGCCGAGGCGCGGGACACCCGCCGGCCGGTCACCATGCGCATCCAGAAGTACGACATCCCGCTGCCCGACGGCAGCTGGACGGAGCGCTTCTGGAGCCCGCGGAACGTGCCGATCCTGGACGACGACGGGGAGGTCGTGCTGCTGCTGCACCGCTCGGACGACGTCACCGACTACATCCGCGACCGGGACGAGGCGCGCCGGGCGGCCGAGCGCGGCCAGGTCCGGGTGGAGCAGGTGGAGAGCGACCTCTTCGCCCGCACCCGGGAACTCGAGCAGTACAACGCCGCGCTCCAGCTCAGCAGCGAGCGGGAGCGGCGCACCGCCCGCTCCCTCGCCGGGCTGGCGACGACCGTGTCCGCCCTGGCCACCGCCGAGACGACGGAGGCGCTGCTGCACCTGTTGTTCGAGCAGGGCCGGTCGGCGCTGGGTGCCAGTGCCGCCTCGGTGGTCCTGCACACACCCGACGGGCAGGGCCTGACCCTCACCGAGGACCGCGGCAGCCGGTTGCTCTCCGCAGACGTCGCGGCGGACTCACCGTTGCCGATGGCCCGCGCCGCGGTGCACGGCGAGCGGGTGCTCATCGAGGACACCGAGGCCGACCGGCCCGGGCACCCCGACGCCGTCCGCCTCCTCCAGGGTCTGGGCACCCGTTCGTGGGCCGCCCTGCCGCTGCGGTCGGGCGGACGACTGCTGGGCTCCTGGACGATCGGCTGGGCCGCCCCCCGGGAGTTCGACGGCGACGACGTCCGGGTGCTGGAGGCCCACGCGGCCCAGTGCGGACAGGCGGTCGAGCGCGTCGCCCGGCTGGAGGCCGAGCGCCGGCGGGCGACGGCGACCCGCAGCCTGGCCGAGGCCCTCCAGCGGTCGCTGCTCACCGCTCCCCCGCAGCCGCCCGGTCTGCGCATCGCGGTGCGCTACCGGCCCGCGGCGCAGGAGGCGCAGGTCGGCGGCGACTGGTACGACGCCTTCCTCACCCCCGGCGGCGCCACCACCCTGGTCGTCGGCGACGTCACCGGCCACGACCGGACCGCGGCGGCCGTGATGGCCCAGTTGCGCAACCTGCTGCGGGGCATCGCCCACTCCCTGGACGCGCCACCGGCCCCGGTGCTGACCGCCCTCGACCGTGCCCAGCAGGGTCTGGGGGTGACCACGCTGGTCACCGCGGTGCTCGCCCGGGTCGAGCCGGGCCCGGGCGACGGGGCGCGCCGGCTCCGCTGGTCCAACGCGGGTCACCCACCGCCGCTGATCGTGCGGGCGGACGGGACGCCGGAGCTGCTGGAACGACCGCACGACCTGCTGCTGGGCGTGGACCCCGACCGGCTCCGCACCGAGCACGTCGTCGAGCTGCACCCCGGCGACACCGTCGTGCTGTACACCGACGGCCTGGTGGAGCACCGCCGGTCGACGCTGGACGACGGCCTGGCCCGCCTGGTCGCCGCCGGGCAGGAACTGGCCGGCCGGCCGGTCGAAGAGCTGTGCGACGCGCTGCTGGCCCGGATGGCCCCGGAGCACGCCGACGACGTCGCGCTGCTCGCCCTGCGCGTCGAACCCGCCGGCTGAGCCCGCTCCTCGGCCGCTGACGCTCCCTCGACGTCAGGCGTTCCCGACGAGTGCCTCGGCGAACGCCTCCGGCTCGAACGGCGCCAGGTCGTCGGGGCCCTCGCCCAGCCCGATCAGCTTCACCGGGATGCCCAGCTCGCGCTGCACGGCCACCACGATGCCGCCCTTGGCGGTGCCGTCGAGCTTGGTGAGGACGACGCCGGTGACCTCCACCGCCTCGGTGAACACCCGGGCCTGCACCACCCCGTTCTGACCCGTGGTGGCGTCCAGCACCAGCAGCACCTCGTCGACCGGCCCGTGCTTCTCCACGACCCGCTTGACCTTGCCGAGCTCGTCCATCAGGCCGGACTTGGTGTGCAGCCGCCCGGCGGTGTCGACCAGGACGGCGTCCACCTCGGCCTCGGTACCGGTGCGGACGGCCTCGAACGCGACCGAGGCCGGGTCACCGCCCTCGCGGCCGCGGACGGTGAGCACCCCGACCCGCTCGCCCCAGGTCTCCAGCTGGTCGGCGGCCGCCGCGCGGAAGGTGTCGGCGGCACCGAGGACCACGCTCTTCCCGTCGCCCACCAGTACCCGGGCGATCTTGCCGACCGTCGTCGTCTTCCCGGCGCCGTTCACCCCGACGACCAGGACGACGGCAGGGCGCCCGTCGTGCCGGGACGTGCGCAGGGTGCGGTCCAGGTCCGGGCCCAGGACGGCGGTGAGCTCCTGCACGACCAGGTCGCGCAGCTGCACGCCCGAGGCGGTGGCGAGCACCAGGCTCTGCGTGCGCAGCCGGTTCACGATCTGGGTGGTGGCAGCGACGCCGACGTCGGCGGCCAGGAGCGTCTCCTCGACCTCCTCCCAGTCGTCCTCGGTGAGCTTCTCCCGGGCCAGCACGGTGAGCAGGCCGCGGCCCAGCGAGGACTGTGAGCGGGCCAGCCGCGAGCGCAGCCGGATCAGCCGGCCGGCCGAGGGGGGCGGGGTCTCGAAGACCAGGCCGGGCTCCGGCTCTGCCGGCGGCAGGTCCACGACGGCGTCCGGCTCGGCCCGCGCGGGAGCAGGTGGTCCGGTGTAGAGGTCGGCCGCGGTGGCCCCCGACGTCGGGTCCGGGGCGTTCGGCGGGCGGGTGAGCGTGGTGCCGAGCGCGTCATCGACGTCCAGCCGGGTGGTGCGCCGGCCACGACCGACGAGCAGACCGACCCCGAGGACCAGGGCGACGACGAGGATCGCTATCGCGATCAGCACGAACTCCATGCCGACAGTCTCCCAGGATCATGCGGCAGGCTGTGCCCCATGCCCGAGACCGTCGACACCCGGCCGCTCCTGCTGCTCGGGCCGCTCCTGCGCCACGTCGACCCGGTGTCGGCCACCATCTGGGTGGAGACGGACCGGCCCTGTGACGTGGTGGTGCTGGGCCAGCGGGCCCGCACGTTCTGCGTCAACGGCCACCACTACGCCCTCGTCGTCGTGGAGGGCCTGGAGCCGGGCAGCACGACCCCCTACGAGGTGCACCTGGACGGCCAGCGGGTCTGGCCGACGTCGCAGTCGAGCGCCCCGCCGAGCCGGATCCGCACGACCGGGCGCCCGGGCCCCTTCCGGCTGGCCTTCGGCTCCTGCCGCTACGCCACGCCCACCTCGGTCGACCTGCGCGACGGCATCCCACCGGACGCGCTGGACAGCTACGCCCGCCGGCTGCTGGAGCTGCCCGAGGACCAGTGGCCCGACGCCCTGGTCCTGCTCGGCGACCAGGTGTACGCCGACGAGGTGACCCCGGCGACGAGGGAGTGGATGGCCTCCCGCCGGGACCTGTCCCAGCCGCCGGGCGCCCAGGCCGCGGACTTCGAGGAGTACAGCCGGCTCTACGCCGAGTCCTGGGGCGACCCGCAGGTCCGCTGGTTGCTGTCGACGATCCCGTCCTCGATGGTCTTCGACGACCACGAGATGATCGACGACTGGAACACCTCGGCCGCCTGGCGCGCCGAGGTCACCCCGAGCGACTGGTGGCACAAGCGGATCTGTGGCGGGCTGGTCAGCTACTGGGTGTACCAGCACCTGGGCAACCTCTCGCCGAACGAGCTGGCCGAGAACGAGACCTGGCAGGCGATCCAGAAGCGCGCCGACGGCTCGGACGACGCCGGCCCGATGCTGGACGAGATGGCCCGGGCCGCCGACACGGAGCCGGAGACGGTGCGCTGGAGCTACGTGCGGCACTGGGGGTCGACCCGGCTGATCATGGTGGACACCCGCGCCGGCCGGGCGCTGGACGAGCACGACCGCAAGATCGTCGACGACTTCGAGTTCGACTGGGTCGACGCGGCGGTGCGCCGGTCTGTGGAGGACGGCGTCGAGCACCTGCTCATCGGCACCTCGCTGCCCTGGCTGCTGCCGCACTCGGTGCACGACATCGAGCGGTGGAACGAGACGTTGTCGGTGCGCCACCACGGCAGGCCGCTGGGCCGGCTGATGGAGAAGCTGCGGCAGGCGGCGGACCTGGAGCACTGGGCGGCTTTCGGGCAGTCCTTCGAGCGGCTGGGGCGGACCCTGGTGGCCGCCGCGCGCGGCGAGCTGGGGCACCCGCCGACCACGGCGCTCGTGCTGTCCGGCGACGTCCACCATGCCTACGCCGCCGAGCTGGTCGCCCCCGGCGACCTGGCCACCCGGGTGCACCAGCTGACCGTGTCGCCGCTGCACAATCAGGCGCCGCACGTCATCGAGGTCGGCTTCAAGGTGGGCTGGAGCCGCTGGGCGCGGGTGGTGACCGGCGGGCTGCGCGCGCTCGCCCGGGTCGAGGGCAGCCCGCTGCAGTGGCGCAAGCAGGCCGGGCCCTTCTTCGGCAACGAGCTGGGTGAGCTGGTGCTGGAGGGCCGGGACGCCCGGTTCCTGCTCTGGGCGACCAGCCGGGACGACGAGGGCACCGAGGCCTTCACCCAGGTGCTGGACACCCGGCTGTCATGAGCGCGATCCGGCTGGTCAGCTTCAACGTCCACCACGGGGTGGGCGGTGACGGCCGGCACGACCTGCCCCGGCTCGCCCATGTCCTGGCGGCCGCGGACGCCGACGTCGTCTGCCTGCAGGAGGTCGATCGGCACTTCGGCGACCGCAGCGAGCACGTCGACCAGGCGCTGCTGCTGTCCCGTGCGCTGGACATGGAGCTGGCCTGGGGGCCCTCGATCGACGAGCCGGGCGGCGGCACCGATCGCCGGCAGTACGGCAACGCGCTGCTGTCGCGGCTGCCGCTGCTGGGCTCCGAACTGCACCGGCTGCCCGGGGAGGGTGAGCCACGCAGTGCGCTGCGCGCGCAGGTCCAGCTGGCCGGCGGGGAGCTGTGGGTGACCACGACGCACCTGTCCAGCCGGTCCGCGGCGGACCGGACCGTGCAGGCCGCCGCCGTCGCCGGGCTGCACACCGACCCGCGGGCGGCGGTGCTGGTCGGCGATCTCAACGCCGACGCCGGCGCCCCGGAGCTGGCGGCGCTGCGCGAGCGCCTCAGCGACGCCTGGGAGCTGGCGGCCGAGCGCAGCGACCAGGCCGGGCGGTTCTCGCTGCACGCGCGCCAGGGGCTGACCCACCCGGCCCGCCGTCCGCGGGTGCGGATCGACCAGGTGTGGGTGTCGGCGGGCGTGACGGTGACCGGCGCCCGGGTGCTGGACGGCGCGGGGGCGTCGGACCACCACCCCCTGCTGGTCGAGCTGGACGTGCCGGTGACCGGCTGATCAGGAGGCCTGCAGCTCGCGCAGCCGCTGGCTGATCACCCCGGTGATGCCGTCGCCGCGCATGCTCACGCCGTAGAGCGCGTCGGCGATCTCCATGGTCCGCTTCTGGTGGGTGATCACGATCAGCTGCGAGGTGTCCCGGAGCTGCTCGATCAGGGTGAGCAGCCGGCCGAGGTTGACGTCGTCCAGCGCCGCCTCGACCTCGTCCAGCACGTAGAACGGCGAGGGCCGGGCGCGGAAGATGGCGACGAGCAGCGCCACGGCGGTCAGCGACCGCTCGCCGCCGGACAGCAGGGACAGCCGTTTCACCTTCTTGCCCGGCGGCCGGGCCTCCACCTCCACGCCGGTGGTCAGCAGGTTCTCCGGGTCGGTGAGGAAGATCCGCCCCTCCCCTCCGGGGAACAGCGTGGCGAAGACCTGCTCGAACTCCCGCTGGGTGTCGGCGAAGGCCTCGGCGAACACCTGGTGGATGCGGGCGTCGACCTCGCGGACCACGGTCAGCAGGTCACGGCGCGTGGCCTTGAGGTCCTCGAGCTGGGTGGCCAGGAAGGTGTGCCGCTCCTCCAGGGCCGCGAACTCCTCCAGCGCCAGCGGGTTCACCTTGCCCAGCGCGGCGAGATCCCGCTCGGCCCGCGCCGCCCGGCGCTCCTGCGCGCTGCGGTCGTAGGGCACCGGCTGGGGCTCGGGCTCCCCCGCCGCGTCGGCTGCGGCCAGCTGCGCCTGGGTCGGGGCCACCGGTGCGGCCGGCCCGTACTCGGCGAGCAGGGTCGGCAGGTCGACGCCGTACTCCTCGGCTGCCCGGGACTCCAGCGCCTCGATCCGCAGCCGCTGCTCGGCGCGGGCCACCTCGTCGCGGTGCACCTCGTCGGTGAGCCGGTCGAGCTCCGCGGTGTGCTCGCGCACCCGGGCCCGGACCACCAGCAGCTCGGCCTCCCGCCCGGTCCGCGCCTCGGCCAGCGCATCCCGCTCGGCGGCCGCCCGGGCGAGTGAGGTCGCCAGGGCGGTGAGCGCCTCCTCGGCGCCGGCCCGCACCTCCGCGGCCACCCGGGCACCGCGCTCGCGGGCGACCCGGGCGGCGGCGGCCCGCTCGCGCGCCGCCCGCTCCTGCCGGGCCTGCCGGCGCAGCGACTCGGCCCGGCCGGCCAGCGACCGGGCCCGCTCCTCGGCCGTGCGCACCGCCAGCCGGGCCTCGGTCTCGGCCTGCCGGGCAGCGGTCGCCTCGGCGCGCAGCCGGTCGCGCTCGTCGGTGGCGGGCTCCTCCTCCATCGGCGCGGCCTCGGCCGCGGCCAGCCGCTCCTCCAGCTCGACCAGCCCGGCCACGGCCTGCTCGCGCGCCTGCTCGGCGCGCACCCGGGCGGCGTCCAGCCGCTCTGCCTCGGCCACGGCCGACCGCGCCGCGGCACCGAGCTCGGCGAGCTCGGCAGCGGCCGCCGAGCGGGCCCGGTCGCCGGCCTGCCGGGCGGCGAGGGCGGCGTCGACGTCGGCCGAGCGGGCGGTGGCGGCCTCCCGGGCCCGGGTCAGCTCGTCGGCCAGCTGGACGGCGTGCGCGGCCGCCCGGTCGAGCTCGGCGGCGGCCTCGTCGACCCGCGCGCGCACCTCCAGCCCCGAGGGGGCGTTGGCCTGGCCCCCCACCGACCAGTCGGCGCCCAGCAGGTCACCGGTGTCGGTGACCGCCCGGACACGGGGGTGGGTGCGCACGAGGGAGACGGCGGCCGGCAGGTCGGGGACGACGGCGACCCGCTCCAGCGCCCGGGCCAGCGCCGGCGCGAGCTCGACGGGCGCCTCGACCAGGTCGAGGGCCCAGCGGGCGCCGGCGGGCAGCTCGGGCCAGCCGTCCCGGGAGACCGCCGGGAGCCCACCGGTGACCAGCAGGCCCGCGCGGCCCCCGTCGTTGCGGGCCAGGTGGGTGAGCACCGCGGCCGCCTGCTCGACCCCGGCGACCACGACCGCGTCGGCCAGCCCGCCGAGGGCGGCGGCCAGCGCGACCTCGGCCCCGGGCTGGACGGTCAGCCGGTCGGGCACCGGGCCCAGCACCCCGGGCAGGGCGGCAGCGAGCACCGCGGCGGCGCCGTCGGCCGGTGCCAGACCGAGGGCGAGGGCGTCGCGGCGCGCCTGCCAGCCGGCCCGGTCGCGCTCGGCGGCGCGCTCGGCCGCGGCGAGCTCGGTGACCGCCCGGGCGGCCTCGGTGTGCGCGGTGACGGCGGCGGCGTGCGCGGCGGCCTGCCCCTCGTCCCCGCCGGCGTCGGCGCTCAGTTCGTCGCGCCGGGCGGTCAGCCGGTCGCTGGCGACCTCGGCCCGGTCGGCGGCCTCGGTCGCGGCAGCGGCCAGCCGCTCGATCTCGGCCTCCCCGGCCGCGGCGCGGGACCGCCCCGCGGCCACCTGCCCGGAGAGGCGGGCCAGCTGCTCCCGCCGGTCGGCCAGTGCCCGGGCGGCGGCGACCAGCGCCCGTTCGGCCTCGGCCAGCGCCGTCTCGACCTCCCCGCGGACGGCCACGGCGGTGTCCAGCCGGGCCCGCTCGGCCTCCAGGGAGGCGGCCAGCTCACGCTCGGTGGCGTCGACCCGGTCCGCCTCGGCGTCCAGCTGGTCGGGGTCCCGGCCCCCGGGAGCGGCGGCCGGGACCGCAGCGAGGTGGCGGTGCCGCTCGGCGGCGAGCTGCGCGACGCTGCGGAACCGCTCGGCGAGCGTGGACAGCCGGAACCAGCTGTCCTGGGCAGCGGCCAGCACCGGGGCGTCGGCGGCGAGCTGCCGTTCCAGCGCCGACTCGTTGCCGGCGGCCTCGCCCAGCGCCGTCTCGACGATGGCCCGCCGGGCGCGGGCCGCGGTCTCGTCGGCGATGTCGGCGTCCAGTGCGTCGCGCAGGTCGACCAGGTCGTCGGCGAGCAGCCGCAACCGGGCGTCGCGCAGGTCGGCCTGGACCCCGGCGGCGCGGCGGGCGACCTCGGCCTGCCGGCCCAGCGGCTTCAGCTGCCGGCGCAGCTCGGCGGTGAGGTCGCCCAGGCGGTCGAGGTTGGCCTGCATCGCGTCGAGCTTGCGGAGCGCCTTCTCCTTGCGCTTGCGGTGCTTCAGGACGCCGGCGGCCTCCTCGACGAAGGCCCGCCGGTCCTCCGGGCGACCGGACAGCACGGCGTCCAGCTGCCCCTGGCCGACGATGACGTGCATCTCCCGGCCGATGCCGGAGTCGCTGAGCAGCTCCTGGACGTCGAGCAACCGCACCTTGTCGCCGTTGATCTCGTACTCGCTCTCCCCGGAGCGGTACATGCGGCGGGTGATCGAGACCTCGGTGTAGTCGATCGGCAGGGCGCCGTCGGCGTTGTCGATCGTGAGCGTCACCTCGGCGCGGCCGAGCGCCGGCCGGCCGGCGGTGCCGGCGAAGATGACGTCCTCCATCTTGCCGCCGCGCAAGCTCTTGGCGCCCTGCTCACCGAGCACCCAGGCGATGGCGTCGACGACGTTGGACTTCCCCGAGCCGTTGGGCCCGACGACGGCGGTGATGCCCCGCTCCAGGCGCAGCGTCGTCGGTGACGCGAAGGACTTGAAGCCCTTGAGCGTCAGGCTGGACAGGTGCACGGTGGAGAGACTCCCGGGGAGGTACGACGGTCCTGCTCAGCGCAGGGCAGCCCCATCCTCACCCACGACGCGCCGATCACCCCTCCCGCTGTGCACGGGAGGGGTGGGTGGGACGGAGGTGGTCTACGCGAGGACGGGGTCGGCCGACTCGTGGGCCATGCTGAGCAGCTCGCGGGCGATCGCCGCGTCGCGCTCCTCGCGGAGGGCGGCGAGCTGCGCCTCGAGCCGGCGCACCTTCGCCCGGAGGGCGGCGTTCTCCTCGGCTGCTCGAAGCTCGTGCGGAGCGACGACGGAACCGAACAGGGCCTTGGCCATGGCTCAGCGGCCTTTCACTGCAAGAGGGATGTCCCGTCGCACCGCCGGAGGGCGGTCTGCGCGGGCTGGCGTCCTCAGGGTGACACCAGCCACGACCTGGGTCAACGGCAGTGCGGGGGCGTCACCGTGTCAGGGGGATGTCGCCTTCGTCACCCCACGGTGAAGTCCGGCACCCCTTCGGCATCCTCGTCCCGGTGTTCCACCGCGGTCACCGAACCCGGGGCGCGCGGCCCGGAGAGCTCGGCGAGCACGGCCCGCACGTCGTCGTCCGGCCCCTCGAGGACCACCTCCACCCGGCCGTCGGGCAGGTTCGTCGCGGACCCGGTCAGCCCGCGCGCGCTCGCCGCCTCGCGCACGAACCAGCGGTAGCCGACGCCCTGCACCTGCCCGTCGACCAACGCGACCACCCGCCGAGGCGTGCTCATCGGGCCGAGCGGGCGCGCGGCCGGGGCTGGCACTGCGGGCAGCTGTAGCTGGACCGGTTCATGAAGGACTCCCGGCGGATCGGGGTGCCACACCGTGGACACGGTCGGTCCACCTGGCCGTACACGGCCAGGTGCCGGGAGAAGTACCCGCTCTGCCCGTTGACGTCGACGTAGAGCGAGTCGAAGGAGGTGCCGCCCTGCGCCAGGCTCTCGCCGAGCACGTCGCGCACCCCCTCCAGCAGGTCGCTCACCTGGGCGCGGGTGAGCTTGTCGGTCGGCCGGGCGCCGTGCAGCCGGGCCCGCCACAGCGACTCGTCGGCGTAGATGTTGCCGATCCCGCCGATCAGCGTCTGGTCCAGCAGCGCCCGCTTGACCTCGG
Source organism: Modestobacter sp. VKM Ac-2977 (assembly GCF_026968045.1). Classification (GTDB taxonomy): domain Bacteria; phylum Actinomycetota; class Actinomycetes; order Mycobacteriales; family Geodermatophilaceae; genus Modestobacter. Next base: position 75,707 of record NZ_JAPVBQ010000004.1, read on the forward strand.
TGTGCCGGCGGCGGAGGGCGGCGCTGAAGGCGTCGACGTCGAACCCGGGGTCCAGGGGGTCGGTGGCGATGTGCGCCAGCCGCGCCGGGAGGCCATCGCCCGGGGCATCCTCCACCGCCAGCCCACCGAAGGTCCGCTGGTCGACGAAGCGCAGCTCCCGGCCGCCGTCGGTGAACCGGAACCTGGCCCGCAGGTGCACCTCGTCGGGCTCGGCGGGCTTCTCCACCAGCAGCTGGCCGCTCATGCCCAGGTGGGCGACGAGTGCCCGCCCGGACGGCGCGCCGTCCGGCTCGGCCAGGGGCAGCCAGAGGTACTTGCCGCGACGGTGTGCGGCGGTGAGCGTCCGGCCGGTGAGCGCGGCGACGAAGTGCTCGGCCCCCTCCAGGTGCCGGCGCACCGCGCGGGGGTGGTGCACCTCGACCTGACGGACCGTCCGGCCGGCGACCCAGCGTTCCAGGCCCCGGCGGACGACCTCGACCTCAGGCAGCTCCGGCACGGCTCAGTCCCGCGTCGGTCCGCCGTCGGCCGACAGGGCGCGCCAGGCCGTCTCGGCGGCCTCCTGCTCGGCGGCCTTCTTCGTCTTGCCGGCCCCCGATCCGCGCACCTCACCGGCCAGCAGCACGGCAGCGGTGAAGGTCTTGGCGTGGTCGGGCCCCTCGTCCTCCACCTCGTAGACCGGTGCGCCCAGCCCCCGGGACGCGCCGAGCTCCTGGAGGCTGGTCTTCCAGTCCAGGCCCGCGCCACGGGTGGCCGACTCGGCCAGCAACGGGTCGAACAGCCGGTGCACGACCGTCGCCGCGGTGTCCAGCCCCTGACCGAGGTGGACCGCACCGATCAGCGCCTCGAGCGCGTCGGCCAGGATCGAGTCCTTCTCCCGGCCGCCGGTGGCCTGTTCACCCCGGCCCAGCAGCAGGTGCGGCCCGATGCCCCCTTCGCCGAGGGACCGGGAGACCCGGGCCAGCGAGGTCATGTTGACCACCGAGGCACGCAGCTTCGCCAGCTGGCCCTCGGGCAGATCGGGGTGGCTGCGGTACAGCTCGTCGGTGACCACCAGGCCGAGCACCGAGTCGCCGAGGAACTCCAGGCGTTCGTTGGTCGGCAGCCCACCGTTCTCGTAGGCGTAGGACCGGTGGGTCAGGGCCAGCGCGAGCAGGTCACCGGAGAGCTCCAGGCCCAGCGCGTCGAGCAGCCAGCGGGCCGCCCGTTCGGCGTGGGCGGCACCGCCCGCGGGCACACGGACACCGGCGTCCTGGGCCCCGGACTCCCCGGGGAGGGAGTCCGGCACCGAGGACGCCGGTGCGCTGGTCGTCTGCGCCACGCCGGAGCTGCGCAGGTCAGACCGAGAGGACCTGGCGACCGTCGTGCTGGCCGCAGGTGGGGCACGCCTGGTGCGGCGGCTTGAGCTCACGGCAGGCCGCGTTGGGGCAGGGTGCCAGCGTGGGGGCCGTGGCCTTCCACTGCGACCGGCGAGCACGGGTGTTGCTCCGGGACATCTTCCTCTTCGGAACGGCCACGGTCAGTTCTCCTCTGGGTCGGTGCGGTGGGTGGACCCCGGCTGGGGTCCGGCCGCGCTGTCGGTCGGTTCGGCACTGTCGGCCGTCCCGGTGAACCGGGCTGCGAGCCCTGCCCACCGGGGGTCGAGCACCTCGTGGGAGTGGTCGGCAGGGAGGTCGTCGAGCCGCTCGCCGCAGTCGACGCACAGGCCGGCGCAGTCGGGCCGGCAGGTGGGCGACAACGGCAGGGTGAGGACGACGGTGTCACGGACCAGCGGAGCGAGGTCGAGCCGGTCGCCGTCGATGCGGCGCACCTCGTCCTCGCCGCTGGTGGCCTCGGTGGTGCTGCCCGCGTAGGCGTACAGCTCCTGGACGTCGAGCGTCAGGGTGTCCTCGACCGGCTCGAGGCAGCGGGCGCACTGGCCGGTGACCGGCAGCTCGACCTGGCCGCTGACCAGGACGCCCTCCATCACCGACTCCAGGCGCAGGCGGAGCTCGACCGGAGCGCCCTGGGGGACCCCGATCATCTCCACTCCCCAGCCGCTCAGGGCCGGGAGGGTCTTCTCCCACTCGCGCATCGAGCCGGCGCGGCGACCGAGCTCCCGGAGGTCGACCTTCCAGGCCTTCTCGGCGGCCTTCTCGGCCGGCGTGGGGAGCGGCTTGTCGACGGGGTCGCCGACCGGACGCCGGACGTCGGTGGACGCAGCGTCGGAGGACGGCCCCGTGGAGCGCGCAGAGGAAGCAGGCATGTCGGTACTCGTCGTCGTCGATGGTGGGGGCGCCGGCGCGGGGCCCGCGCCGGACGGGCACGCGGGACGGCAGCAGCCGGACAGACGTCCAGCCTACCCGATCCCCCGGTCCGCCCTTCCCGGTCAGGGGGTGGGCGGAGCGGTCACGGGCTGCGGAGGTTGTCCCGGGCCTTGTCCACCGAACGCGCCATGTGCGCCAGGGTGTTCCCGAAGTCGGCCAGCCGGCTGTCGACGTAGTCGTCGACCTCGGCCCGCATCCGGGCCACCTCGGCCACGGTCTGGGCACCGAGCTCGTCGGCCCGGTCGACCGCGGTGCGGTACACCTCGGTCTCGGTGAGCAGCCGCTCGTGCTCGGCCTGGCCGGCGGCGATCAGCTCGGCACGCTGCTCCTGGCCGTCCTGCACCAGCTGGTCGCGCAGCCGGCGGGCCTCGGCGAGCAGCTCCTCGGCCTCCTCCTCGGCCTGGGCCAGCAGCTCGTCGGCCTGGGCCTGCGCCTCGGTGAGGATCTCGTCCCGCTGGCGGCGGGCGGTGCCGACCAGCTCCTCCCGCTGCCGGCGGGCGGCCACGACGACCTGCTCGCTCTCGCTGCGGGTGCGGCCGGTGAGCCGCTCGGCCTCGGCCTGCGCCTGCTGCAGGATCTCGGCGCGTTGCTCGACGATCGCCCCGGCCTGCTGGACCTCCTCGGGGAGGTTCTCCCGGAGGTCGTCGAGCAGGTCGAGCAGGTGGTCGCGCGGCACCATGCAGGAGCTGGACATCGGCACGCTGCGGGCGTTCTCGATGACCGTCGTCAGCTCGTCGACGGTCTCGTAGAGCCGGTACACGACCTCGGTCACGACTGCCTCCCCCTCGACTGGGCCACCAGCCGGTCGTTGACCGCCTTGGGGACCAGGGACGACACGTCGCCGCCGAAGCGGGCGATCTGCTTGACCAGGCTGGAGGACAGGTGCCCGACCTGGGGTGCGGTGGGCACGAACAGCGTCTCGACCGCGGCGAGCTCACGGTTCATCTGGGCCATCTGCAGCTCGTACTCGAAGTCACCGACGGCCCGCAGACCCTTGACGATGACCGGGATCTGGTTGGCCAGGCAGTAGTCGACGAGCAGTCCCTCGAAGCTGTCGACCGTGACGTTGGGCAGGTCGACGACCGCCTCACGCAGCAGCGACATCCGCTCGTCGACGTCGAACAGGCCCGCCTTGCCCGGGTTGACCAGCACGGCCACGACCAGCTCGTCGTACAGGCCGGCGGCGCGCGCGATCACGTCGACATGGCCGTTGGTGACCGGGTCGAACGAACCGGGACAGACCGCTCGCCTCACGACAAGCGACCGTACCGGAGCACCGCCTCTCCGTACCGACGATCACGCAGTCCGTCGAAGGGTGTCGGCCACGCGAAGGGGTGGTCACGGCTGGACCGCTCCACCACGACGACCGCATCCGGGGCCAGCCACCCCCGTTCGACCAGCGAACCGAGCACGCCCAGCACCTCCTCGTCGGGGGTGGAGTAGGGCGGGTCGGCGAACACCAGGTCGAAGGCGGCCGGGGGCTGACCCCCGACGACCGTCGGCACGCTGCCGGGCAGCACCACGGCACCGGGCAGCCCCACGACGGCGATGTTGGCGCGCAGCACCGGCAGCACCCCGCCCCCGGACTCGACGAAGAACGCCTCCGCCGCCCCGCGGGACAGGGCTTCCAGCCCGAGGGCACCCGAGCCCGCGTAGAGGTCGAGCACCCGGGCGCCCTCGACGTCCAGCAGCGACCCGAGGGAGTTGAACAGGCCCTCCCGGGCGCGGTCGCCGGTGGGCCTGACCCCGGTGCGGGGGACCTTGAGCCGGCGGCCACCCGCGACCCCGGAGATCAGCCTGGTCATGCGCTCTTCATGCCTTCTCCAGGTAGGTGGCGCGCTCGTCCAGGGCGAGGGCGGCGACGGCGGCGGCCAGCTCGGGGTGGTCGGCGAGGCCACGGCCCTGCTCGACCAGCGCCGTGGCCTCGACCCGGGCCTCGGCGATGAGCGCCTCGTCGTGCAGCAGGGACAGCAGCTTCACGTTCGAGCGGCGGCCGGACTGGGCCGCGCCGAGCACGTCGCCCTCCCGGCGGGTCTCCAGGTCGAGCCGGGCCAGGGCGAAGCCGTCGGTGGTCGAGGCGACCGCGGCCAGTCGCTGCCCGGTCGGTGAGGTGCTGGGGGCCTCGGTGACCAGCAGGCACAGCCCGGCGTGCTTCCCGCGGGCCACCCGGCCGCGCAGCTGGTGCAGCTGGCTGACGCCGAACCGGTCGGCGTCCATCACCACCATCACCGTGGCGTTGGGCACGTCGACGCCGACCTCGACCACGGTGGTGGCGACCAGGACGTCGATCTCCGCGGCGGCGAAGGCGCGCATCCGGGCCTCCTTCTCCTCCGGCGGAATCCGACCGTGCAGCACCTCGACCCGCAGCGCCGACAGCGGGCCGGCGCGCAGCCCCTCGGCGACGTCGAGCACCGCCAGCGGCGGGCGCTTGTCGCTCGCGCCGGCCTTCTCCTCCTCCGGCGGCGGGGCGCCGTCCGCGCCGTCCGGGCCGTCGTCGTCCTTGCCGCTGCCGCCGTCGTCGAGGTCGCCGATCCGGGGGCAGACGACGTAGGCCTGCCGGCCGGCGGCGACCTCCTCGCGGACCCGCGCCCAGGCACGGTCCAGCCAGGCCGGCTTCTCCCCCACCGGCACGACCGAGCTGGAGACCCCACCGCGGCCGGCCGGCAGCTGCCGGAGCGTGGAGGTCTCCAGGTCGCCGTAGACGGTCATCGCCACGGTGCGCGGGATGGGGGTGGCGGTCATCACCAGCACGTGCGGCGGCTTCGTGCCCTTGGCGCGCAGCGCGTCCCGCTGTTCCACCCCGAACCGGTGCTGCTCGTCGACGACGACCAGCCCCAGGTCGGCGAACTCCACGCCCTCCTGCAGCAGCGCGTGGGTGCCCACGACGATGCCGGCGCTGCCGTCGGCGACCGCGGCCCGCGCCTCCCGGCGGACGGCGGCCTTCTGCGAGCCGGTGAGCAGCACCACCCGGGTGCCGGTCGGGTCCCCGTCGAGCTCGCCGGCCCGCCCCAGCGGGCCCAGGATCGCGGCCAGGCTGCGGGCGTGCTGGGCGGCGAGCACCTCGGTGGGGGCGAGCAGCGCAGCCTGCCCACCGGCGTCGACCACCTGGGCCATCGCCCGCAGCGCGACCACCGTCTTGCCCGACCCGACCTCGCCCTGCAGCAGCCGGTTCATCGGCTGCTCACGGGCCAGCTCGGCGGCCAGCTCCTCCCCGACCTCGCGCTGGCCGTCGGTCAGCGAGAACGGCAGGGCGGCGTCGACCGCGTCCAGCAGCCCACCGCTGCGCGGCGGCCGGGCGATCCCCGGCTCCAGTGCAGCGGCCCGGCGGCGGGCGGCCAGCGTCGCCTGCAGGACGAGCGCCTCGTCCCACTTCAGCCGCTCGTCGGCCTCGTCGACCTGCTCCTGGGTCTCCGGCCGGTGCTTCTGCCGCAGCGCCGTGGCCAGGTCGACCAGGCCGTGCCGCTCGCGGACGGGTGCCGGGATCGGGTCGTCGAGCAGCTGCTCCAGCGAGTGGGCGTCGTCCATCAGCAGCTTGACCGACTTCTGGACCACCCAGCTCGAGACGTCCTTGCTCGCCGGGTAGAGGGGCACCATCGCCCGCGCCCAGTCGTCGTCGTCCCCGGTGATGATGTGGCAGTCGGGGTGGGTGAACTGCTTGTCGCCCCGCCACAGCCCCACGGTGCCGGCGAACAGCCCCCACTCGCCGACGTCGAGGTGCGCGTGCCGGTTGTTGAAGAAGACCAGCCGCATGCTGCCCGCGCCGTCGCCGACGGTCACCTCGGTGAGGGTCCCGCGGCGCTGCTGCATCCGCCGGGTGCTCACGCTCTTCACCTGGGCCAGCACGGTCACCCGGTCGCCGACCTCCAGGCCGTCGAGCCGGGTCATCTCCCCGCGCCGGGCGTAGCGGCGGGGGTAGTGCCGCAGCAGGTCGCGCACCGTGTGCAGCGCCAGCTGCTCGGCCATGACCTTCGCCGTCTTCGGGCCGAGCACCCGGGTCAGCGGCGTGTCCATGGAGATCGCCACTACTCGACGCCGATCAGCAGGGGCACCGCCCCGGGCCCGCCGGGGTACCGGACCACCTCGACCGTCGGGTGCACCGCCGAGAGGTGGGCGCACACCGCGTCGCCGAGCGCGAGGTCCTCCCCCACGACGACGGTGGCCATCTCCCCGCCCGCCGACAGCAGCCGGTCCAGCAGGTCCCGGGCGACGGTCACCGGGTCGGCACCGATCACGACGACGTCACCCTCCGCGCTGCCCAGCACGTCCCCGGGCGCGCAGCGGCCGGCCGAGGTGAGCGCCTCCTGCTCGGCGACGGTCACCTCCGCCCACCGGGTCGCGGCCGCGGCCTCGGCCATGGCGATGACGTCGTCACCGAACCGACGGGCCGGGTCGGCGACGGCGAGCGCCGCGAGGCCCTGCACGGCCGACCGGGTGGGGACGACCACGACGTCCCGGCCCTGCTCGCGGGCCCGGTCGGCGGCGCGGGCGGTGACCGCGGTGACCTCCCAGTGGTTGGGCAGCACGACGACCTGCTCCGCCCCGGTGTCCAGCACCGCCTGCAGGACGGCGTCCTCGTCGACAGCGTCGACCGGCGCGGTCAGCACGGTGACCCCCTCGGTGCCGAAGAGCTCGGCGAGCCCACCGGAACAGGCCAGCGCGAGGACGGCGCGCGTCCCTGCGGCAGCGGCCGGCGCTCGCACCGGCGCCAGCGGGGTCACCGAGATCCGGTGCGGCCGACCGGCCTCGATCCCCGCCTCCACCGCCGCGCCGACGTCGCTCACGTGGACGTGCACGTTCCACTCCCGGCCGTCCGGGGTGTCGACCCCGACGACGACCAGGCAGTCGCCCAGCTCGGCCAGCCGGGCCTGCAGCCGGGCGACGGCGGCGTCGTCGGAGTCGGCGAGGAGGAACTGCACCTCACTGCCCGGCCCTGGCGCGGGGGCGGCCGGCACCGACCACGGTGACCGGCGGGGACGGGCGGGCCGCCCGTCCAGCGGCGCGCGGACCGGCGTCGTACCGGTGACCGTGCCGACCAGCGCGTCGAGCACCAGACACCAGCCGGCACCCCCGGCGTCGACCACCCCGGCGTCGCGCAGCGCGGCCAGCTGGCCGGTGGTCGCCCGCAGCGCGGTGAGCGCGCCCTCGGCTGCTGCCCGGACGACGTCGGCCAGCCCGGCCTGCCCGTCGGCGACGGCGGCCGTCGCTGCGTCGGCGCCGGCCCGGGCCACGGTGAGGAAGGTGCCCTCCTCCGGATCGGCGACCGCGGCGTAGGCGGCGCCGGCGGCCGCGGCCAGCGCATCGGCGAACACCGGCCCGTCGACGCGTGGGGCGCCGGCCAGCCCGTCGGCGAGGCCGCGCAGCAGCTGCGCCAGGATCGCCCCGGAGTTGCCCCGGGCGCCCAGCACCGCGCCGCGCGCCAGCACGCTCCACGCGGACTCGGTGCCGTCGGCGCTGGTCAGCGCCGCGTCCCCGGCCTGGGCGGTCATCAGCAGGTTGGTGCCGGTGTCCCCGTCGGGGACGGGGAAGACGTTCAGTTCGTCGAGCCGACCACGCGCCTGCGTCAGCGTGTCGACGACGGCGGAGCTCCACCGGCCGACCGCGGCCTCGTCCAGCGCCTCCAGCACGTGCCGGAGGGTACCGGGGCCCACCGACACGACCCGGCGCCCAGGACCTCCCGCTGCCGCCCCGGCCCCCGGGGACGGGGCGGTCCGACACGGCAGGGGAGCACCGGCTACAGTGGTCTCCAGTTGTGCGTGGCTGGACCATGCCCTGGGCTCTCGCCTCGGGTCTCCGCCGAGCACCGCGACCTGACTTCAGCTGGACCAATTCTCTGGGAGTGATCGACCGTGGCTGCCGTGTGCGATGTGTGTGGCAAGGGCCCCGGTTTCGGCATGTCGGTGTCGCACTCGCACCGCCGCACGCCGCGCCGTTGGAACCCGAACATCCAGTCCGTCCGTGCCGCGCTGACCGGCGGTGGCCGCCAGCGCATGAACGTCTGCACCTCGTGCATCCGCGCGGGCAAGGTCGCTCGGGCCTGAGAGAGGCCTGGCAAGACTGAGCTGACAAGACCCCGGAGGTCCTCGGACCTCCGGGGTCTTCTCGTGTTCCCGGGCGGCTCAGCGGCCGATCCCGCGAGCCTGGGCCGCGGTCACCACCAGGTCGACCACGGTGGCGTGCGGCAGCGCCGTGCTGTCCACCACCAGGTGGTAGTGCCGGGCCTCCGCCGGATCGCAGCGGTAGAAGTGCCGCACGTAGGCCGTCCGGGCGGCGTCGGCGGCCTCCTGCTCCCGGCGCACCTCCTCGACGGGCAGGTCCAGGTGCTCGACCGCGGCGGCCAGCCTGCGCTCCGGCGGGCCGTCCAACCGCACGTGCAGGACGTCGGGCCGGTCGTGCAGCACCATCGCCCCTGCCCGGCCCAGGACGACGCCCCCCGGACCGGCGGCGATCTCGGTCAGCACCCACTCGGTCTGCTGCCGGTAGGCCCGCTCGTCGGGCAGCGCCCCGGTGGGCAGCACCCCGCCCACCGGGTCGGGCATCGTGCCCAGCGAGCTGACCAGCCGCCACAGCCCGCGGGTGATGGTCTCGTCGTTGGCCTCGGCCTCGGCCACCGGCACCCCGAGCCGACCCGCCACCTGAGCCGGGATGACCCGGTCGTGGAAGGGCAGGCCGAGCCGCTCGGCGACGGCCGGGGCGATCTCCGCGCCGCCGGCGCCGAAGGACGCCGAGAAGGTCACGACGCCCATGCGTCCTCCTCCGGTGCGGGCCGGTCGGCACCCAGCTCCTTGCCGAGGAAGACCGCCTCGGGCGAGTCCGCGTAGATGCCGTAGCCGGCCACCGCCGTGTACCCCGCCCGGTCGTAGAGCGCCAGGGCCTCCGGCTGCCGGTCACCGGAGTTCAGCAGCAGCCGCTCGTGCCCTGCTGCGGCCGCGGTGCGCTCCAACTCGGCCAGCAACAGCGCCGCCACCCCCCGGCGCCGGAAGCCGGGCTCCACGTACATCCGCTTGAGTTCGGCCACCCCGTGACCGTGCGCCCGCCAGCCACCGCAGCCGGCCGGCACCCCGCCGACCTCGGCGACCAGGAACAGCCCCAGCGGCGGGGAGAACTCCGCCGGGTCCACCACGGCGGCGTCCCGGCCGCCGTACCGGACGACGTACTCCTGCTGCACCCGCTCGATCAGGTGCTGGGCCACCGGGTCCGCGTACCCGACGGCGCGCAGCTCAGCCGAAGTGGACATGCCCCGCCCCCTCCCCCAGTTCCTCGGCAACCCGGCTCGCGGGCACCCCGTCCACCTGCACCCCCGGCCCGTCGTCGGCCGGCTCGTGCACCGCGCCGACGACCGTCCAGCCGTCCGGCAGGTCCACCCCGGCCGGGAAGGTGGCCACCAGCGCGTGGTCCTCACCGCCGGTCAGCACCCATGCCATCGGGTCACCGCCCAGCGCTGCCGCGACCTGCGGGAGCGGTCCGGCCGGGTCGACGAACGCCTGCTGCAGCGCGGCCCGGTCCAGCTCGATCACCACCCCACTGTCGGCGGCCAGGTGACCGGCGTCGGCGAACAGCCCGTCACTGGTGTCGCACATCGCGGTCGCCCCGGCGTCCGCGGCGGCCGGGCCGGCGGCGTAGGGCGGGGTCGGCCGGCGGTGCGCGCGCACGGCGGCGATCGGCGAGGAGAAGCCCCGGCGCAGCACGGCCAGCCCGCAGGCCGACCAGCCCAGCCGCCCGGCGACGGCGACGACGTCCCCCGGACGGGCGCCGCTGCGCAGCACCGGTGCGCGACCACCCAGGTCGCCCAGCGCCGTCACCGACAGCACGACGGCCTGGGAGTCCGGCGCACTGGCCGAGGTGTCCCCGCCGACCACGGCCGCACCGAAGGGGGCGCACTCGGCGGCCATCCCGACGGCGACGTCCTCCAGCCAGGCGGTCGGGGTGCCCGCCGGGCAGGCGAGCCCGACCAGCAGAGCGGTCGGCACGGCGCCCATGGCGGCGATGTCGGCCAGGTTCGCGGCGGCCGCCTTGTGCCCCACGTCCTCGGCGGAGGACCAGTCGCGGCGGAAGTGCCGCCCCTCCACCAGGACGTCGGTGCAGGCGACCACCCGGCCGTCGGGGGTGCGCAGCACCGCGGCGTCGTCGCCTGGGCCCACGTCGGCCACCGCGGCGGCACCGGAGCGGGCCACGACCCGGTCGATGACGGCGAACTCCCCGACCGCGCCGACGCTGTCGTCCGGGTCGGGCCGGAGGCCCAGGGGGCGGGGCCGAGTCATCGGTCACTCCCCCCGACTGGGGTACGTTGCCGATCGGCCCGCTGCTCGGCAGGCCGGTCGCACCCCCAGCCGTTGCCGACGTGCCAGCCGGCGTCGAAGCACTGCCCGAGGAAGGTCAACCCGTGGTCCACGCCTACATCCTGATCCAGACCGAAGTCGGCAAGGCAGCCGCGGTCGCCGCGAGCATCAGCGAGATCGCCGGCGTGACCAAGGCAGAGGACGTCACCGGCCCCTACGACGTCATCGTGCGGGCCGAGGCGAACACCGTCGACGAGCTCGGCCGGCTCGTGGTGGCCCGGGTGCAGTCGGTCGACGGGATCACCCGCACGCTGACCTGCCCCGTCGTCAACCTCTGAGCCGCTTGAGCACCCCCGCCCCCGACCAGCCCGCCGCGCCGCCTCCCGACCCGTTGCGGCGGGCGGCGCTGATCGCCACCGCCGTCCTGGTGCCGCTGGTGGTCGCCCTGCTGGTCCTGGTGAACGTGGTCGGCCGCGACGCCGAGGACGAGCCGGGCGCGGTCGCGGAGATCTCCGGCACGACCTCGGCGCCGCGTGCCGACCTGCCCCCGCTGCCCGTCGAGACCCCGCCGATCACCCCCGAGGCCGACCTGGCCTGCCCGGCGCTGATGGGCCAGCTGCCGCTGGAGCTGGCCGAGGAGACGTCGCGCCCGGTCGACTCCGACAGCCCGTTCGCCTACGCCTGGGGCGACCCCGCGACCGTGCTGGTCTGCGGCGCCGAACCACCGGCCGGCTACGTGGTGGGCGGACCGCAGACGCTGGTGGTCTCCGGGGTGGAGTGGTTCGTCGACACCACCGACCCCGACGTCTACGTGTGGACGACGGTCGACCGCAACGTCCCGGTCCAGGTGCGCGTGCCGGTCAGCTCCGACAGCGCCGCCCCCACCGCGCTCAGCCCGCTCATCGCCGGCTCGATCCCCTACACCGAACCGACGCCGGCGCCGCTGCCCGCCGACTGAGGAAGGAGCTCCGTGCCCCCCGCCACTCGCGCGCTCGCGGCGGGACCCTGCACGGGGGCCACCGCTCCGTTCAGCCGGCCGGGAGCCGGGCGAGCTGCGCGGTGGTGACCGCTGCCAGCTCGCGTCGGGCGTCCTCCGGGGTGTCCCCGACGGCCGCGACCGCGACGGTGAACACCCCGGCCGAGCACCAGGCGAAGGCGGCCGGGCCGGCCATCCGGTGCTCCGGCGCCGGGTCGTCCTGGGCCAGCAGCACGCAGTCGTCCGGCAGCCCGCTCGGGGAGCGGTCCAGCACACCGCCGTAGTGCTCGGCGTCGTTGCGGGCCAGGTCGTCGGCGTAGGTGACCGCGCCGGACGGGTCGGCGAACTGGTCGAGGAAGACGCTGGTCAGCTCCTCCTCCGACCGCCAGAAGCGCTCCCAGCCACGGGTGTACCCGTAGTCGGCGAGCACCTCCTGCTCGCGCTCCGCGTCCTGCCCGTAGCGGGCGACGTCGTCGATCGTCTTCTCCCCCGCCGGCGGGTCCAGCTCGTCGTCGGGCACCCGCGGCAGCCCGGACGGGACGTCGTCGACCAGCAGCGCCTCCAGCTCGGCCGGGCTGGCCGGGATCGCCGCCGTCGTCGCGGCCTCCGGTGCCGGTACGGCCTCCGAGGACGAGCAGCCGGCGCACACCGGGGCGACCAACAGCAGCACTGCCGCCGTGGCGCCCGGCAGCAGCCGCCGGGAGGTCATCCGGCGCCCAACACGGCGCCGTCCGGCGAGGCGGTCGCGGCCGGGGCGGTGACCGGTTCCCGGCCGGCCAGGGCGCTGGCCACCAGCCGGTCGACCAGCTCCGGGTAGCTCACCCCGGAGGCGGCCCACATCCGCGGGAACATCGAGATCGGGGTGAAGCCGGGCATCGTGTTGACCTCGTTGACGACCCACCGGTCGGCACCGGTCGCCGGGTCGGTGGTCAGGAAGAAGTCGACCCGGGCCAGCCCGGCGCAGTCCAGCGCCAGGTACGCCCGGCGGGACATCTCCTGCACCGCCCGGACCTGCTCGGTGGTGAGGTCGGCGGGCACGTCGAACTCGACGGCGTCCTCGAGGTACTTGGCGTCGAAGTCGTACCAGTCGGTGCCCGGCCGCAGCCGGATCTCCGCCGGCAGGCTGGCGTCGGGCAACCCGGCACCGGGCGCGGCGAGCACCCCGCACTCGATCTCCCGGCCGGGCACCGCGGCCTCGACCACGACCTTCGGGTCGACCGCGGCCGCCGTCGCGACGGCGGCCGGGAACTGCGCCCAGTCGGTGACCTTGGTGATGCCGATGCTGGAGCCGGCGCGGGAGGGCTTGACGAAGACCGGCAGCCCGAGCCGCGCCCGCGCCGCCTCGTCGAGCACCGCCGGGTCAGCGCACAGGGCGCCCGCGGCGTCGCGCAGCACCACGTGGTCACCCTGCGGGATGCCCGCCGCGGTGAGCAGCTTCTTGGTGAACTCCTTGTCCATCGAGGCGGCGCTGGCGAAGACCCCGGAGCCGACGTAGGGCAGCCCGGACATCTCCAGCAGGCCCTGGATGGTGCCGTCCTCGCCGTAGGCGCCGTGCAGCACCGGGAAGACGACGTCGACCTCGGTGAGCCGGCCGATCGCCTGCCCGGCGTCCAGCACCGCCAGCCCGCGGCCGGCCGGGTCGCCCACGAGGGACACCGCGGTGCCGTCGGCGACCTCGGGGAGCTGCCCGCCGTCGATGGCCAGGGCCTTGCCGTCGTGCAGCAGCCAGCGGCCGTCCCGGGTGATGCCGACGGGCACCACCTCGTACCGCTCCGGGTCCAGCGCGGCGAGCACGCTCCCGGCCGACACGCAGGAGATCGCGTGCTCCGCGCTCCGCCCGCCGAAGACGACAGCGACCCTGGTCTTGCGCGCCTTCCCGGTCATCGCCGCCGACCCTAGCCGAGGGTCCCGAGCGCGGATGTCAGGTCGGCCACCAGGTCGGTGGTGTCCTCGATGCCGCAGGAGAACCGCACGAACCCGGCCGGGACGGCGTCCCCGCCCCACTGGGCCCGCCGGTCGACCGTGGTGTGGATGCCACCGAAGCTGGTCGCCGCCGCGACCAGCCGGCTGCTGCGCACCAGCTGCGCCACGGCGTCCTCGTCGGCGAGCTCGGCGGAGACCACGCCGTTGGGGCGCAGCATCTGCCGGGTCGCCAGCGCGTACGACGGGTCCTGCGGCCGCCAGGGCCACCGGACGCCACTGACCGCCGGGTGCGCGGCCAGCAGCTCCGCCAGCGCGGCGGCGTTGGCGGCCTGCCGGGCCAGCCGCAGGTCCAGGGTGCCCATCGACCGGTGGGCCAGCCAGGCCTCGAACGCGCCGGGGGTGTTGCCGGTGGTCTTGCGCCAGGCGGCGATCCGGGTGTGCAGCTCCCGGCCGCGCTCGGTGCGGGCCGTGCTGACGTGCCCGAGCAGCACGTCGCTGTGCCCGGTCAGGGCCTTGGTGTCCGAGCCCACGGTGACGTCGGCACCCAGGGCCAGCGGGCGCTGCCCGATCGGTGAGGCCGTGGTGTTGTCCACCACCAGGAGCGCACCCGAGGCCTGGGTGGCCCGGGCGACGGCGGCGATGTCGCAGACGTCCAGCTGCGGGTTGCTGGGGGTCTCCAGCAGCACCAGCCGGACGCCGTCGAGGTCCCCGCGGGCGGCGACGTCCTCGATCTCCAGGGTGGGCACCAGCTGCACCTGGACGCCGAACCGGGCCAGCTCGTCGCGGGCGAGCACCCGGGTGGCGTAGTAGCCGTCCGACGGCAGCACGACGCGGTCGCCAGGACCGACCAGCGCCAGCACCGCGGAGCTGATCGCCGCCATGCCGGTGGCGAAGGACAGGCAGTCGCCGCCGTCCAGCTCGCCGACCGCACGTTCGAACACCCGCAGCGTCGGGTTGTCCGGGCGGGCGTAGCCGTCGGCGCCCTGCCAGCCGGGGGCCTCGTCCCCGAGGTGGTACGGCGCGGCGAAGACCGGCGACGGACGCAGCGGGGTGCCCGGCACGGCCGGGTCGTCGCCGGCGTGGACCAGCCGGGTGCCGTCGCCGAGGTCGGCGGGCAGGTCAGGAGTGGTCACGGACGGTCCTCCACGGGTGTGCGACGGCGCCCCGGGGAGCTACTCCGGCTTGGCCTCTCGGGACATCATCTCCCGCACCATCTGCGCGGCGGACTCCCCCTCGTGGCAGACCCGGACGACCGCCTCGGTGATCGGCACGTCGACCCCGTGCGCGCGGGCCAGGTCCAGCACCGAGCGGCAGCTCTTCACGCCCTCGGCGGTCTGCCGGGTGATCTGCTCCACCTCGGCGACCGACATGCCCTGGCCGAGGTGCTCACCGAAGGTGCGGTTGCGCGACAGCGGTGAGGAGCAGGTGGCGACCAGGTCGCCCAGCCCGGCCAGCCCGGCGAAGGTGGTCACGTCGGCGCCGAGGGCGATGCCCAGCCGGGCGGTCTCGGCGAGACCGCGGGTGATCAGCGAGGCGCGCGTGTTGTCCCCGAAGCCGAGACCGGCGGCGACCCCGCAGGCCAGCGCGATGACGTTCTTGACCGCGCCGCCCAGCTCGCAGCCGACCAGGTCCGGGTTGGTGTACGGCCGGAAGTAGCGGGTGTGGCAGGCCGCTTGCAGCGCCGCGGCCCGGTCGTCGTCGGAGCAGGCGATCACCGTGGCCGAGGGCTGCTCCTCGGCGATCTCCCGGGCGAGGTTGGGGCCGGACAGCGCCGCCACCCGGTCGGCACCGGCGCCGGTGACCTCGCGGATCACCTCGCTCATCCGCTTGGTCGTGCCGAGCTCGACGCCCTTCATCAGCGACAGCAGCGAGGAGTCGGCGGGCAGCAGCGGCGCCCAGCCGGTGAGGTTGGCCCGCAGCGTCTGGCTGGGCACGGCCAGCACGACGACCTCGGCACCGTCGAGCGCCTCGGCCGCGTCCCCGGTGGCGCGCACCGCGTCGGGCAGCCGCACCCCGGGCAGGTAGTCGGCGTTCTCCCGGCTCGCGGTGATCGACGCGACCAGCTCGGGACGGCGGGCGTGCAGCGTCACCGAGCACCCGGCGTCGGCGAGCACCTTGGCGAAGGTGGTGCCCCAGGAGCCGGCGCCCAGCACCGCGGCGCGGGTCATGCGGCCGCCCCGGCTCGCGGGGTGGGCACGGTGGCCGTGTGCGGCGACGACTGCTCGGACACCGGACCCCTTCCGTCTCGTGGCCCGCCGGCGATGCACCGACGACCCGGCCCATGATCGTGCCCTCCGGCCCGGATCGGCCGGCACGCGGCCCCGGGGTGTCGGGCGGCGTCCTCCTCAGCCGAGGCCGGGTGCCCGGTGGGTGAACCGCCCGCCGACCAGGGTGGCCAGCACCTCCGTTGCCCGCAGGCCGTCGGCGCCGTCGCGGGCGAGGACCGTCGCGGGCGGCTCGGCCACCACCACCAGGTCCGCCACGTCCCCGACCCGGACCCCGCGCCGTCCCCCGCTGGCTGCGGCCAGCGCGGTGTCCAGGTCCAGGTGCTGCTCGGGGTGCCAGGCCGGGCGGTCGTCCAGCGACCGGTGGACGGCGCTGGCGATGCCGTCCCAGGGGTCCAGCGGTGCGACCGGCGCGTCGGAGCCCAGCACGATCTCCGCGCCGGCGTCGACCAGCGCCCGGTAGGGGAACGCCCGCGCCGTCGCGGCGGCCCAGTGCTGGTCGGCGGCGTCCCGGTCGTCCAGGGCGTGCCGGGGCTGCACGCTGGCGACCACCCCCAGCTCGGCGAACCGCGGCAGGTCGGCGTCGTGCACCTGCTGGGCGTGCTCGATCCGCCCGGTGCAGCCGGCGGCGGCGAAGCCGTCCAGCGCGACCGCGGTGGCCCGGTCGCCGATGGCGTGCACGGCGAGGTCCAGCCCGGCCGCGCTCCCCCGGCGGAGCAGCCGCTCCAGCTCCTCCGGCGGGGTGCGCAGCACCCCGTGGGCGTCCGCTCCCGCGGCCCCCGGGTACGGGTCGTGGCAGAAGGCGGTGCGGGTGCCGAGGGAGCCGTCGACGAAGACCTTCAGCGGGCCCATCCGCACCCGGTCGGCGGCGACCGGGTCGACCACCCCGGGCAGCGGGTCGCCGCTGCGCAGCCCGGCGGCGATCGCCTCCTCCAGCCGGTCGATCCAGACCCCGGCCCGCACGCGCAGTGCGGGACCGCCCTCCCGCAGCCCGGCCCGCCGGGCCCAGGAGCCGATCAGGTCGCCGTACTCGAGGTCGACGACGGAGGTGAGGCCGCGCGCCGCCGCCGCGGCCATGGCGTCCAGCACCCAGCCGTCCAGGACTGCCGGGTCGACGCGGGCGGCCCGGGCCACGACGTCCATCGCCTCCTGCTCCAGCACGACCCCGGTCGGGGTGCTCAGGCCGAAGCGCCGGGTGGCGGCGGTGTTCGCCCAGGTGGTGTGCAGGTCGCCGCTGACCAGGACGACGCTGGTGTCCGGCGGCGCCACCCCGGCGAGGGCGTCGTCCAGGACGGCGGCGGTGGCCGGCTCGGTCCAGAGCGCGTCCCGGAAGCCGTGGCCGAGCACCACCGCTGCCGGCGCGGGCGGCGCGGCCTGCAGCGCCGCGGCCATCAGGGCCGCGGCCTCCTGCGCCGACTGCGCCGCGGAGACGTCGACCCGCCGCTGGGTCGCGGCCCACTGCTCCAGGTGGGTGTGCGCGTCCTGCAGACCGGGCAGCAGCACGGCGCCGGCCAGGTCCACGACCTCCAGCGGGACGGGGAGCCGGTCGAGGCCCGGGCCCCCGGAGGACAGGTCGTCGGCGATCGCCACCACCCGCCCGTCGGCGACCAGGACGTCGCGGGTCCGGGCGCCCAGCCGGGCCGAACGCAGCAGCACCGCGGTCATCGGCCGGTCCCGCCGGCGTGCCCGGCGCGCACCTGGGCGGCCCGCTGTGCGCGGAAGACCTCGGCCGGCCAGGCCGAGATGCCACCGAACCGCACCGCGGCGGCGGTGCCGTCGTCGGCCCAGGTGTACTCGACCGTCTCACCGGCCGCCCCGAACCCGGCGACCGCCTCCTGGCGCAGGGTGTCCGGGCCCTCCACCGTGAGCTCGAGGTGGTCCTCGGCCGGCTCGGGGGCGCTGGGGTGCAGCAGCACCAGCCGGCCGCCCAGCAGCGCGACGTCCGTGGCGCCCCAGAGGTTGACGAAGCGGCCGGCGTAGCGCGCCAGCTCGGCCGCCGGCGGCTGCGGCACGTCGGCGGGTGCAGCCAGGGCGAGGTCGAGCAGCGCGAACAGCCCCCGGGCCAGCACGTCGGCCGGCCCGTCCACGGCGTTGGTCAGCACGGTGACGACGACCTGGGCCTCCGGGTCGATCCAGGTGCGCGTGATGTGCCCCGGGAAGCCGCCGCTGTGCCCGACCAGCCGGCGCTCGCCGACGGTCCGCAGGTCCAGGCCCAGCCCGTAGTGCCGCGGCGGGGCGCCGTGCGCGCGGATCTCGGACTCGGGCCGGCGCATCAGCCGCTTGGTGTCCTCGCGCAGCAGCCGGGTGTCGCCGGTGGTCAGGGCCGCGCCGAAGGCGGTGAGGTCGCGGGCGGTCGACCAGAACCCGGTCGCCGCGGCCATCGCCCGGGTGTCCACCGCCGGGATGGTCAGCCGGGTGTCCTCGCCGTCCAGCAGGCCGGTGTGCCCGGTGGCGTGCTCGCCGGCCCGGGCCGGGTCCCACTCCGGTCCGGTGTCGACCAGGCCCAGGGGGTCGATCACCGTGCGTTGCACGTGCTCGGCGTAGGAGGTGCCGGTGACCGCCTCGATCGCCGAACCGAGCAGCGAGTAGCCGATGTTGGAGTACTTGAAGTGCTCGTTGCGCTGGAGGACCGCTCCCTCCTCGACCGCGATGCGCAGCAGCAGCTCCGCGTCCGGGAAGGGCCGGCCCAGCTGCCAGTGGTCGTTGTCCCGGCCGTCCCGGATGACACCGCCCTGGTGCCCGAGCAGCTCGCGGACGGTGACCTCGGCCACCGCCGACCCCTCGAGCGCCGGCACCCACTGACCGATCGGGTCGTCCAGCCGCAGCCGCCCGGCCTCGACCAGCTGCAGCACCGCGGTGGCGGTGAAGGTCTTGGAGTGCGAGGCGATCCGGAACAGGTGGCCGGCGGTCAGCGGTGCCCCGCTGTCCAGGTCGGCCACGCCCAGCGCGGTGTCCAGCACCAGCTCGCCACCGACCCGGACGGCGGCCTGCACGCCCGGCACCCGCAGCCGGCGGCGCTGGTGGTCCAGCCACGACTCCAGGTGGCCCGCCGCTGCGGTGGCGACCTCGGCGGTGCGCTCAGGGGTGGTGCTCATCGCGGCGAGCTCCTCGGGGCCGGCGGACTGTGGTGGAGGGAGCACATCACCTCACGCCGCGACGGCGGCAGCGGGCCCCCGGCGCGGGCCTGCCGTACCCGGCCGCGCAGCTCACCCCGGCCCCGGTGTGTTGAGCTTGCCCGGTGCAGCGGTGGTCGGTCGTCGTCCCGGCGAAGCGGCTCGACGCGGCCAAGACGCGGCTGGCACCGCTGACCGCGACGCTGTCCGGTGGCAGCCCGGCCGCACACCGGGAACTGGTGCTGGCCCTGCTGGGCGACACCGTCGCCGCCGCGATGGCCAGCCCCGCCGTCGGCCTGGTGCTGGTGGTCACCGACGACCCGCGGGCCGCCGCCGTCGTCACCGGACTGGGCGCCCGGACCGTCGAGGACCGGCCCGGCCGGGGACTCAACGCCGCCCTGGAGCACGGCGCCCGGGTCGCCCGGACCGGCGGCGCCGGCCCGCTGGCCGCGCTGAACTCCGACCTGCCGGCCCTGCGGGCCACCGAGCTGTCCGATGCGCTGGCCGAGGCGGCGGGCCGGCCCCGCAGCTTCGTCGCCGACACCGCCGGCACCGGGACGACGCTGCTGGCCGTCCCCGCCGGAGGGCTCGACCCGCGCTTCGGCCCCGGTTCCGCCGCCGCCCACACCGCGACCGGGGCGATCTCCCTGACCGGCGACTGGCCCGGGCTCCGCCAGGACGTCGACACCCCCGCCGACCTGGCGGCCGCCCGGCACCTCGGGGTCGGGCCCCGGACGACGGGGTTCCTCTCCTCCACCGCCTGGTGAGGCAGGATCGACCCGTGCCCGCTGCCTCTCCACCGCTGCCCGCCGACCGCTTCCTCAACCGCGAGCTCTCGTGGCTGGACTTCAACTCCCGGGTGCTCGAGCTGGCCGAGGACGACGCGCTGCCGCTGCTGGAGCGGGTGAAGTTCCTGTCGATCTTCGCCAGCAACCTCGACGAGTTCTTCATGGTCCGCATCGCCGGGATGAAGCGGCGGCAGAGCACCGGGCTGACCGTGCGCTCCCCCGACGGCCTGACCGTCCGGGAGCAGCTGGCCCGGGTCACCGAGCGCACCCAGGCCCTGGTCCACCGGCACGCCAGCGTCTTCGACAAGGACGTGGCGCCGCGGCTGGCCGAGCAGGGCATCCGGATCATCCACTGGTCGGACCTGGCCGAGGCCGACGCGATGCGGCTGCGGGAGTACTTCCGGGACCAGGTCTTCCCCGTGCTCACGCCGCTGGCGGTCGACCCCGCGCACCCCTTCCCCTACATCAGCGGGCTCTCGCTGAACCTCGCCGTCTCGGTGCGCGACCCGGACACCGGCGCCCCCCGCTTCGCCCGGATCAAGGTGCCCAACAACGTGCCGCGGTTCATCCCGATCGGGACGAACACCCGCAGCACGGACGCCGAGGCGGTGTTCCTCCCGCTGGAGGACCTGATCGCGGCGCACCTCACCGCGCTGTTCCCCGGCCTGGACGTGATCGACCACCACCTGTTCCGGGTCACCCGCAACGCCGACCTGGAGGTCGAGGAGGACCGCGACGAGGACCTGTTGCAGGCGCTGGAGCGGGAGCTGGCCCGGCGCCGGTTCGGCCCGGCCGTGCGCCTGGAGGTCACCGAGACGATGGACCCGCAGATCCTCGACGTCCTGGTGCACGAGCTGGAGATCAGCCCGGCCGACGTCGTCTCGGTGCCCGGGCTGCTCGACCTCGGCTCGTTGATGGCGCTCTACGACCTGGACCGCCCGGAGCTCAAGGACGAGCCGTTCGTGCCGGCCACGCACCCCCGGCTCAGCGAGGGCGAGACCCCCAAGAGCGTGTTCGCCACGCTGCGCGAGGGCGACGTGCTGGTGCACCACCCCTACGACTCCTTCGCCACCAGCGTGCAGCGGTTCATCGAGCAGGCCGCGGCCGACCCGGACGTGCTGGCGATCAAGCAGACGCTGTACCGCACGTCCGGTGACTCCCCGATCGTCTCGGCGCTGATCGAGGCGGCCCAGGCGGGCAAGCAGGTGGTCGTCCTGGTCGAGATCAAGGCCCGGTTCGACGAGGAGGCCAACATCAGCTGGGCCCGCTCGCTGGAGCGCGCCGGCTGCCACGTCGTCTACGGGCTGGTCGGCCTGAAGACCCACTGCAAGACCGCGCTGGTCGTCCGGATGGAGCACGGGGTGATCCGCCGGTACTGCCACATCGGCACCGGCAACTACAACCCGAAGACCGCGCGGATCTACGAGGACCTCGGCATCCTCACCGCCGACCCCCGGGTGGGCGCGGACCTCACCGACCTGTTCAACACCCTCACCGGCTACTCCCGGCAGACCACCTACCGCTCGCTGATGGTCGCCCCGCACGGGATCCGCACCGGCCTGGTCGAGAAGATCCGCCGCGAGGCCCGGCACGCCGCGGAGGGCAAGCCCGCAGGCATCCGGATCAAGGTGAACTCGCTGGTCGACGAGCAGATCATCGACGCGCTGTACGAGGCGTCACTGGCCGGCGTGCCGGTCGAGCTGGTCATCCGGGGCATCTGCGCCCTGCGACCGGGCGTGCCGGGGCTGAGCGAGAACATCCGGGTCCGCTCCATCGTCGGCCGGTTCCTGGAGCACTCCCGGGTCGTCAACTTCGCCAACGACGGTTCCCCGGAGTGGTGGCTGGGCAGCTCCGACCTGATGCACCGCAACCTGGACCGGCGGGTCGAGGTGCTGCTGCGGGTCAACGACCCGGTGGCCGCCCGCCAGCTGAAGCGCATGTTCGACGAGGCGATGGCCCCGGACGTGCGCAGCTGGCAGCTGGCCGGCGACTCGACCTGGACCCGCACCGGTGAGCGCGACAACCAGAAGGAGCTGCTGGCGCTGCGGGGTGAGAACGCTGGCTGAGGACGACCGGTTGATCCCCGCCGCCGGCGGCGTGGTCTGGCGCACCGCGGACGACGGCACGGTCGAGACCGCGGTGGTGCACCGGCCCAAGTACGACGACTGGTCGCTGCCCAAGGGCAAGCTGGACGCCGGAGAGCACCCGCTGGTCGCCGCGGTCCGGGAGGTCGGCGAGGAGACCGGCCTGCAGGTCGCGGTCGGCCGGCGCAGCGTGCAGACCCGGTACGCCCACCGCCAGGGCCCCAAGCGGGTCGACTACTGGGTGATGCAGGCCACCGGCGGCGCCTTCGCGCCCAACGACGAGGTCGACGAGCTGCGCTGGCTGCCGGTGCCCGAGGCCGTCGACCTGGTCAGCCACAGCCACGACCGGGCCGTGCTCGAGGACCTCGCCCGCACCGACGCGCCCCGGGCACCCCGGGTGCTGCTGGTGCGGCACGCCTCGGCCGGCGACCGGTCGGACTGGGACGGCCCGGACGACACCCGCCCGCTGGACCGCCGGGGCCGCGCGCAGGCCGCGACGCTGGCCGCCGTCCTGCCGGTCTTCGCGCCGTCCCGGCTGCTGGCTGCCCCGCCGGTGCGCTGCGGACAGACCCTCGACCCGCTGGCCCGCGAGCTGGGGCTCCCCGTGGGGCCGGTGCCCGAGCTGGGCGAGGAGGGGTTCGACGCCGACCCGCAGGCCGGCGTCGAGCTGGTGACCCGGCTGCTGGCGGACACCGCCGCCGCCGGCCCGGTGGTCATCTGCAGCCAGGGCGGCGCCATCCCCGCGGCGCTGCTCGCGCTGGGGGTGCGGTGGCACGACACCGCCGGGGCGCTGTGGCCGCCGTCGGCGAAGGGCAGCGTGTGGGCGCTCGGCGGCCGGCCCGGCGCCCTGGTCGCCGACTACTACCGCGACTTCACCGCCGACCCCGCGGCCCCGGCCGGCACGCTGACGCCCAGCAGCGCCGGCCGGGGCTGACGCCGGCCCCCTCTCGGGGGCCGACCCTCAGGCGGGGAGCGCCGGCAGGGAGCGGGGCAGCCAGGCCGGGCGCGCGGCCTCGAACGCGGTGATGTCGTCGAGGTGCCGCTCGGTGAGGCCGACGTCGTCCAGCCCCTCGAGCAGCCGCCAGCGGGTGTAGGGGTCGACCTCGAACGGCACGGTGACCGAGCCGTAGGTGACCTGCTCGGCCCGCAGGTCCACGGTGACCGGGGTGGCCGGGTCGGCCTCGATCGTGGCCCACAGCGCCTCGACGTCCGGCTCGGACATCAGCACGGTGAGCAGCCCGGACTTGGTCGAGTTGTTCTTGAAGATGTCGGCGAACCGGGAGCTGATGACCACCCGGAAGCCGCCGTCCAGCAGCGCCCAGACCGCGTGCTCCCGGGAGGAGCCGGTGCCGAAGTCGGGCCCGGCGACCAGGATCGAGGCGTCGGCGTACTGCGGCTGGTTGAGCACGAAGTCGGGCTCGTTGGTGCGCCAGGCGACGAACAGCCCGTCCTCGAACCCGGTGCGGGTGATCCGCTTGAGGTACTCGGCCGGGATGATCTGGTCGGTGTCGACGTTGCTCCGCCGCAGCGGGGCGGCGGTGCCGGTGTGCGTGGTGAAGGCGTCCATGTCGGTCAGACTCCAGCGGGGATCGGGGCGTCGGGCAGGTCGGCGGGGGCGGTGAGCCGGCCGGTGAGCGCGGTCGCCGCGGCGACGGCCGGGGAGACCAGGTGGGTGCGCCCGCCCTTGCCCTGCCGGCCCTGGAAGTTGCGGTTGCTGGTGGAGGCCGCACGCTCGCCCGGCTTCAGCTGGTCGGGGTTCATGCCCAGGCACATCGAGCAGCCCGCGCCCCGCCACTCGGCGCCGGCGTCGAGGAAGACCTGGTCCAGGCCCTCGGCCTCGGCCTGCAGCTTCACCTGCACCGAGCCGGGGACGACGAGCATCCGGGTGCTGGCGTCGACGTGCTTGCCCTTCAGCAGGGCGGCGGCGACCCGGAGGTCCTCGATCCGGCCGTTGGTGCACGACCCCAGGAAGACGGTGTCGACGTCGATCTCGCGCAGCGGGGTGCCGGCGGTCAGGCCCATGTAGGCCAGCGCGGACTCGGCGGCCCGGCGCTCGTTCTCGTCGGCGATCGTGGCCGGGTCGGGCACCGCGGCGTCGATCGGCAGCCCCTGGCCGGGGTTGGTGCCCCAGGTGACGTAGGGGGTCAGCGAGGCCGCGTCGATGTGCACCTCGTGGTCGAAGACGGCGTCGTCGTCGGTGGTGAGGGTCGACCAGTGCGCGACGGCGGCGTCCCAGTCGGCGCCCTGCGGGGCGTGCGGGCGGCCCTGCAGGAAGTCGAACGTCGTCTGGTCGGGGGCGATGAGCCCGGCGCGGGCGCCGGCCTCGATCGACATGTTGCAGATCGTCATCCGGGCCTCCATGGACAGCGCCTGGATCGCGCTGCCCCGGTACTCGATGACGTGGCCCTGGCCGCCGCCGGTGCCGATCTGGGCGATGACGGCGAGGATGACGTCCTTGGCCGAGACGCCCGGGGGCAGCTCGCCGTCGACGGTGACCGCCATCTGCTTGGCCGGCAGCTGCGGCAGCGTCTGGGTGGCGAGCACGTGCTCGACCTCGCTGGTGCCGATGCCGAAGGCCAGCGCGCCGAAGGCGCCGTGGGTGGAGGTGTGACTGTCGCCGCAGACGATGGTCATGCCCGGCTGGGTGAGCCCCAGCTGCGGGCCGATCACGTGCACGATCCCCTGGTCCCGGTCGCCCATCGGGGCCAGCCGGATGCCGAACTCGGCGGCGTTGCGCCGGAGCGCGTCCACCTGGGCCCGGCTGATCGGGTCGGCGATCGGGGACAGGATGTCCAGGGTCGGGACGTTGTGGTCCTCGGTGGCCATGGTGAGGTCCGGACGACGCACGGTGCGGCCGGCGGCCCGGAGCCCGTCGAAGGCCTGCGGGCTGGTCACCTCGTGCACGAGGTGCAGGTCGATGTAGAGGAGGTCGGGCTCTCCCGTCGTCCGCCGGACGACGTGCTGCTCGTACACCTTCTGCGCCAGGGTCCTGCCCACGGGGTCCTCCTCGTTGCCATCTCACATGTTGGGATGCGAGTATTGCTACGTGGGACAGCCTAACCCCGTCGCGGTCCTGGACAAAGCCGTGGCCATCCTCCGCGCCGTGTCGGCCGAGCCGGCCAGCCTCGCTGAGCTGGTGGCGCGTACCGAGCTGCCGCGGGCGACCGCACACCGGCTCGCCACGGCCCTGGAGGCGCACCGCCTGCTGCGGCGCACCGACACCGGTGCCTGGGCCCCCGGCCCGGCGCTGGCCGAGCTCGGGCGGGGTGGCGTCGACCTCGGCGACCTGGCCGGCCGGCACCTGGCCGTGCTGCGCGACAGCACCGGTGAGAGCGCCCAGTTCTACGTGCGGGACGGCAGCAGCCGGGTGTGCATCGCCGTCGCCGAACGCGCCAGCGGACTGCGCGACACCGTGCCCCTGGGTGCCCGCCTCCCCCTGACCGCCGGGTCGGCGGCGCACGTGCTCCTGGCCTTCTCCCCCGCCGAGGAGGTCACCGCCCTGCTGCCGGCGGCGAGCTTCACCGCCCGCACCCTGCTCGACGTCCGCCGCCGCGGCTGGGCGCACAGCGTCGCCGAGCGCGAGGCCGGGGTCGCCTCGCTGTCCGCCCCGGTGCGCGACGGTGCCGGTGGCGTGCTGGGTGCCGTCTCGATCTCCGGCCCGGTCGAGCGACTGGGCCGCCGCCCCAGTCCCGAGGTGGTCTCCGCCGTCCTGGACGCCGCCGTCGCCGTCTCGCGGGCAGCCCGCTGACACGCTTGTTCGTTCCTACGTACTTTCGTACTATTGGCGCATGGACGACGCCCGCCTGACCCGGATCGAGGAGCGGCTCGCCGCGCTGGAACAGCAGCGGTCACAGCCACCCGGCCCCGTGCCACCGGACCGCGAACGGTTCTGGCTGCTGCACGGGCTGGCCGCCGAGGCGGCCGAGCTGCCAGGTGGTGCGGTCGCCTACGGCGGGCAGGTGCGCCTGCCCGGCGGCGAGGAGTACGCCTGGCAGCGCACCCACGACGCCGAGGGGCTGCGCGCGGCCGGGCCGGACGACGACGAGACCCTCACCACCGCGCTGTCGGCCCTCGCCCACCCGGTCCGGCTGCGGCTGCTCCGGGAGGTGCTGGGCGGGCACACCACGACCGCAGCGCTGGCCGCGCTGCCGGGCCTGGGCACCACCGGACAGCTGCACCACCACCTGCGCCAGCTCACCGCCGCCGGCTGGCTGCGCACGGCCGGCCGGGGCACGTACGCGGTACCGGCCGAGCGGGTCGTGCCGCTGTACGTCGTGCTCGCGGCGGTGGCCCCGTGACCGGCGCGACGCTCCAGCGACTGGTGGCCCGTGCCCGTCCGCCGCTGCCCGCGCTCGGCGTGCTGCTGATCCTGGCGGACACCGTGGGCCTGCTGGCCTGGGGTGCGCTGGCCGGCATCGTCGTCCTGGTCGGGTTCGGCCTGCTCGACCGGGTGCGCCCCCCCGCCGCCCCGGTGCGCGTGGTCGACCCCCCGGTGCGCGGCCCCTGGCGGGCCCTGAACTCCCCGGCCACGAAGGTCCCCTCGCACGGGACCAACAGCCTGGGGCAGACCTACGCGATCGACCTGGTGCTGGACCCGCCCGACGGCAGCCGCCCGGAGTTCGGCTCCGGCGGGCACTGGCGCCGGCCCGAGGAGTACCCGGCGTTCGGGCAGCCGGTGCTCAGCCCGGTGGACGGCGTGGTGGTGCGCGTGCACCAGCGGCGGCGCGACCACCGGGCCCGCAGTGGCTGGCTCTCGATCCTCCACCTGCTGGTGGTCGAGAGCTTCGTCCGGCAGGTGGGCGGCGCGCGCTGGCTCGCCGGCAACC
Source organism: Modestobacter sp. VKM Ac-2977 (assembly GCF_026968045.1). Lineage (GTDB taxonomy): Bacteria > Actinomycetota > Actinomycetes > Mycobacteriales > Geodermatophilaceae > Modestobacter. The sequence continues at coordinate 102,221 of NZ_JAPVBQ010000004.1, forward strand.
ACGTCGTCGTCCGGGCCGACGACGGGGCGTTCGCCGCCCTCGTCCACCTGCGCCGCGGCTCGGTCCTGGTGGAGCGGGGTCAGCGAGTCGTCGCCGGGCAGCAGCTGGCCGAGTGCGGCAACTCGGGGAACAGCAGTGAACCGCACCTGCACGTCCAGCTGTGCGACTCCCCGGGGCTGGGTGGTGCCACCGGCGTCCCGATGGCCTTCCGCGCCGGTGCCGCCGACGGCGCCGACGGGCTACCGGCCGACGGCGAGCTGCTCGGCGTGGCCGTCCGGTGACGCACGACGGCCCGCGGTGGGGTCCCCACCGCGGGCCGTCGTCGGGTGTCCTGCCGGGCTACCGGCCGGCGGTGTCCGCTCCGCCGGTCGGGTCCTCGACCGCCTCGCCGCCCTCGACGACCACCGGCCGCAGCCGGGTCCAGGCGACGAAGACCAGGGCGAAGACCAGCATGCCGATGCCGGCCCACAGGTTGGCGTTCACGCCACCGGTCTTGGCGGCCTCGGCCGCGCCGTAGTCGACGATGCCCAGGACGACCAGGACGACGCCGTAGAGCCCGATCAGGGCCGCGATGACGACCCGGACGTCGTAGGCGCCCGCCGTGTGCCGACCACCGGTCGCCGGCGCCTCACCCGGGTCCTGCCCGTTGCTCGGAGTGCTCATGGGGGTGCTCCTCTCGGGAACGCTGGCCACGGTCAGCGGAAGATCAGGTTCAGCGCGATGACGAGCACCAGCGAGATGCCGGCGAGCTTCGTCGGCGACTGGTACCAGGGCAGCTCGTGCGCATCGGGGTCGGTGCGCACCTCCTTCGGCGTCTCGGAGTAGACCAGCCCGGCCAGCTCGGAGACCGGCTTCGGCGCGGTCACCATGCTCACCGCGACGCTCACCGCGATGTCCACGACGAAGGCCGCACCGGCGGCCACGAAGCTGGCGCCCTGCCCTTCCAGCCCGATCACGCCGACCTCGCTCAGCGACCACACGAGCACCGCGGCGAGCGTGCCGGAGACCAGTCCGGCCCAGCCGGCGGTCGGGGTCATCCGCTTCCAGAACATGCCCAGGATGAACGTGGCGAACAGCGGGGCGTTGAAGAAGCCGAAGAGCGTCTGCAGGTAGTCCATCAGGTTGTCGAAGCCCGCGGCGATGAGCGCGGTGAAGATGGCCGTCACCGTGGCCCCGACGGTCGCCAGCCGGCCGACCTTGAGGTAGTACTCGTCGGGGCGGTCCTTCTTCACGTACTGCTGCCACAGGTCGTAGCTGAAGACGGTGTTGAAGGCAGAGATGTTGGCCGCCATGCCCGCCATGAACGACGCCAGCAGGCCGGCGATCGCCACGCCCAGCAGGCCGTTGGGGAGCACGTCGCGGATCAGCAGCAGGATCGAGTCGTTGTAGGTGACCCCGGGGTCACCGCCGGCCTTCAGCTCCTGCACCTCGTTGACCAGGACCGCGGCGATCATGCCGGGGACGATCACGATGAACGGGATGAACATCTTCGGGAACGAGCCGATGATCGGGGTGCTCCGTGCGGCCGACATCGACTTGGTGGCCATCGCCCGCTGGACCTCGACGAAGTTCGTCGTCCAGTAGCCGAAGGAGAGCACGAAGCCCAGGCCGAAGACGATCCCGATGACCGACAGCACCGGGTTGTCGATGCTGGTCAGGTCGCTGGCCGGCCAGGAGCTGAGGTCGTTCTCGTTGCCGCCGTCGCGGATCGAGTCGATCAGCCCGCCGACGCCGCCCACCCGGTTCAGACCGATCAGCGTCAGCGGCAGCAGCGCGGCCACGATGACGAAGAACTGCAGCACCTCGTTGTAGATGGCCGCCGACAGGCCGCCGAGGGTGATGTAGCTCAGCACGACCGCCGCGGCGACGATCAGCGAGATCCACTGCGGCCAGCCCAGCAGGGCGTTCACGACGGTCGCCAGCAGGTAGAGGTTGATGCCGGCGATGAGCACCTGGGCGAGCGCGAAGCTCAGCGCGTTGACCAGGTGGGCGCCGGTGCCGAAGCGGCGGCGCATGAACTCCGGGACGCTGCGCACCTTCGACCCGTAGTAGAAGGGCATCATCACCACGCCCAGGAAGAGCATGGCCGGCACGGCGCCGATCCAGAAGTAGTGGAACGTGGCCATGCCGAACTGGGCGCCGTTGGCCGACATGCCGATGATCTCGACGGCGCCGAGGTTGGCCGAGATGAACGCCAGACCGGTCACCCAGGCCGGGAGAGACCGGCCGGACAGGAAGAAGTCGAGGCTGTCGGACACCCGGCTGCGGGCGGCGAAGCCGATGAGCAGGACGACAGCGAAGTAGGCGGCGACGAGCGCGTAGTCGACGAGGTTCGCGTCGAGTCGCAGGCTCTCCTCCGCGGCGAGGACCACCGGGGTTCCCTCCAGGTTCGGTGAGATCGGGTCTCCGGCCACGGACGGCCGGGACCCCTGCCTGCCTCACAGGGCGGGCACGGTGGTGCGGCGCGATGATCAGCTTTGCGAAGCTAACAAAGTAGTGCGATCCCGGCACTTCGTTGGTCACCGCAACCGGGGGTTCTGTGACCAGACCCACGGCGGCGCGCCCCGAGGACGAGCAGAGCCCCCGACCCGTGGGGGTCGGGGGCTCTGTCAGGTGTAGCCCCGAAGGGATTCGAACCCTCGCTACCGCCGTGAGAGGGCGGCGTCCTGGGCCGCTAGACGACGGGGCCAGGTGGTGCGGCGCTGATTCTGCCAGACGGCCGGGGCCGGCTCGCGAGACCCCTCTCCCGTGGCGCCGTCTCCGTGGTGCCCGGCGGAACGAGGCTGCCCGGAGAGCGCACAGAGACGACGAGAGCCCCCGACCCGTGGGGGTCGGGGGCTCTGCCAGGTGTAGCCCCGAAGGGATTCGAACCCTCGCTACCGCCGTGAGAGGGCGGCGTCCTGGGCCGCTAGACGACGGGGCCAGGTGGTGCAGTGGTGCGGTCGTGCTGAGGAGCCGTGCTCCTCGCTGGGGTACCAGGACTCGAACCTAGACTAACGGAACCAGAAACCGTCGGGCTGCCAATTACCCCATACCCCATTGGCCGTGCAGCACCTTGCGGCGCCGGGAAAGAACACTACCCGATCCCCCGGGAGCCAGCACGGGCACCCCCCTCGTGGGCGCGTCAGCCCCCCGGTGGCCGGCCCCAGCCGCCGGAGGACGGCGGCGCGGTCCAGGCACCCGGCGCCGCCGGGGGGCCCCACGGCAGCTGGGCAGGTGGCATGCCCCACGCCGGACGACCGGGGGCCGCCGTGAGGGCAGGCGCCGGCAGTTGCAGCGCGGGGCTGAGCAGCTCCGGCCGCAGCCGCCGGCTGGCGACGGCCACCCAGGCGAGGAAGGCGACCATCCCGGACATCCCGAGCAGGGTGGTCACCCAGCTCAGGGCGCCGCCGGGGTCGGCGGTGGCCAGCTCCTCGCCCAGGGCGCCGGCCAGCACGAAGATCACCACGTTGTTGACCGCGTGCAGCGCGATGGCGGCCTCGAGCCCCCCGGTCAGCCAGACGACCCCCGACAGCACCAGGCCGATGACGAACCGGTAGAGGAACGACTCGGCGTCCGGCGGCAGGTGGGCGGCAGAGAACAGGGCGGCCGTCAGCACCGCCGCGACCACCGCGCCGGCCTGTGGTCGGCCCACCCAGCCAGCGATCGCCTGGCTCAGGTAGCCGCGGAAGACGTACTCCTCGGCCGCGCACTGCAACGGCGTCGTCAGCAGCACGACCAGCAGGAGCCAGCCGAAGGAGGAGGTCGGCCCGGTGATCGACAGGTCGGTGGCCGCGACGGTCAGCAGCAGGCCGGCGGCGACCGCCAGCCCGAGGGTCGCCAGTGCCCGCCAGGTCCAGGGCAGCAGCATCCGCCAGCGCAGTCGGCCCAGCACCGAGGACGACCAGCCGATCCGCAGCCCGTGCGGTACCAGCCAGCACACCCACACGATCGGGATCGCCACGATCAGCGAGGCGTTGGTGAACAGCAGGACCCAGACGTCGGTGAGGTCCGTCATGGCGAGGTCGGGCACCACGCCGGTCAGGTAGACGACCAGCACCAGCACCACCGCCGCCACCCCGTAGAGGACGGTGAACAGCAGCAGGCCCAGCAGCGGCCGCCACCAGGCCCAGTCCCGCGTCCGCATCAGCAGCTCGTACCGCTGCGGGGTGTCGTGCGGCGGCGCCCCGGGCGGGGTCACCGGCCGGGCCGGTCGCGGAGGGCGCTGCGCCGGAGGTGGGTAGGTGCCCAGTGCCGGAGGTGGGTAGGTGCCCAGTGCCGGAGGTGGGTACGGCGGGAGCCCGGCTGCCGGGTACGGCCCACCGGGAGGCGCCCACCCGGGACCGCCCGGCGGCGGGCCGAGCGGGACCCGGGGCGGGGCGCCGTACCGGCCGGTCGGCGGCGGGCCCGCGTACGGCGGCTCACCCTGCCCCCAGGCGGTCCAGCCCCCGCCGGTCATCCGGTCGCGATCCCCCGGGCAGCGGCGAGCCGGCCCAGGGTGCGCTCGCGGCCCAGCAGCTCCATCGACTCGTACAGCGGTGGGGAGACCGTCCGGCCGCTGACCGCCACCCGGACCGGGCCGAAGGCCTGCCGTGGCTTGCGGCCCAGCCCCTCGACCAGGGCCTCCTTGAGCGCCGTCTCGATCGCCGGGGTCGTCCACTCCGGCAGCGCCTCCAGCGCCGCCGATGCGGCGTCCAGCACCTCACCGGCACCGGCGCCCAGCTGCTTGTCCGCGGCCGCCGGGTCGATCTCGACGTCCTCGGCGAACAGGAAGCCGAGCAGCCCGACCGCGTCGGACAGCACGATCATCCGCTCCTGGGCCAACGGTGCGATCGCCTCGAGCGTGGCGGCCTGCTCGGCGGTGGGCGGGTCGGCGACCAGCCCGGCGCCGGCCAGGTATGGGGCGACCCGGGAGATGAACTCGTCCACCGGCAGCGCCCGCAGGTGCGTGGCGTTGATCGCCTCGGCCTTCTTCAGGTCGAAGCGGGCCGCGTTGGCGTTGACGCTGTCGACGTCGAAGGCGGCAGCCATCTCCTCGGGCGAGAAGACGTCCCGGTCCTCGGCGATCGACCAACCCAGCAGCGCGAGGTAGTTGACCAGGCCCTCGGGCAGGAAGCCGCGATCGCGGTAGACGTCGAAGTTCGACTGCGGGTCCCGCTTGGACAGCTTCTTGTTGCCCTCGCCCATCACCAGGGGCAGGTGCCCGAAGCGGGGCGTGCCGGCCGCGACCCCGATGTCGGTCAGCGCGGCGTACAGGGCGAGCTGGCGCGGGGTGGAGGACAGCAGGTCCTCCCCGCGCAGCACGTCGGTGATGCCCATCAACGCGTCGTCGACCGGGTTCACCAGCGTGTACAGCGGGGTGCCGTTGCCCCGGACGAGCACGAAGTCGGGAACCGCACCGGCGGCGAACCGGACCTCGCCGCGCACGTGGTCGTGCCAGGTCAGGTCGGCGTCGGGCATCCGCAGCCGGACGACGGCCTCCCGGCCCTCCGCGAGGAAGGCGGCCCGCTGCGCATCCGTCGTCGTCCGGTCGGCGTTGTCGTACCCGAGCTTGGGGTCCTGGCCGGCCGCGGCCCGCCGGGCGTTGACCTCCTCCGGCGTGGAGAACGACTCGTAGGCGTGCCCGGACTCCAGCAGCCGGGCGACGACGTCGCGGTACACCTCGCTGCGCTCGGACTGCCGGTAGGGGCCGTGCGGACCGCCGATCTCGGGGCCCTCGTCCCAGTTCAGCCCGAGCCAGCGCAGGCAGTCCAGCAGGTGGCGCTCGGACTCCAGGGTGTTGCGAGCGGGGTCGGTGTCCTCGATCCGGACGACGAACGCGCCCCCCGTGTGCCGGGCGTAGGCCCAGTTGTAGAGCGCCGCCCGCATGACGCCGACGTGCACGGTGCCGGTCGGGGACGGGCAGAACCGGGTGCGCACCGGGCCGGTCGGGGCGGTCATCGGACGCCTGACGTGGAGGTCGGGTCAGCGCCGGCGACGGTGCTGGTCAGCGTGCCCAGGCCCTCGATCGTGCACTCGACCCGCTGCCCCGGGGCGATCGGGCCGACGCCGGCCGGGGTGCCGGTCAGCACCACGTCACCGGGCAGCAGGGTCATCACCTGGGAGATGTGGGAGATCAGGGTCGGCACGCCGAACAGCAGCTGGCTGGTCCGGCCGGACTGGCGCAGCTCGCCGTCCACGCTGCAGGTGATCTCCAGGTCCGCCGGGTCCTTGCCGAGGCCGGCCAGGTCGGTCTCGATCCACGGGCCCAGCGGGCAGAAGGAGTCGAAGCCCTTGGCCCTGGTCCACTGCCCGTCGTTGCGCTGCATGTCCCGCTCGGTCACGTCGTTGCCGATCGTGTAGCCGAAGACGCTGGACAGCGCCTGCTCCGGGCTCACCTGACGGGCACCGCGCGCCCCGATGACGACGGCGAGCTCGACCTCGTGGTGCACGTTCGTGCTGCCGGCCGGGACGCGGATCGCGTCGCCCGGGCCGATCACCGTGGTGGAGGGCTTGAGGAAGACCAGCGGCTCCTTGGGAGCGTCCCCGGTCGCCATCTCCTGCACGTGGTCGGCGTAGTTCTTGCCGATGCCGACCACCTTGCTCGGGAGGATCGGTGAGAGCAGCCGGACGTCGGCCGCGGCGTACCGCTGACCGCTGAAGGAGATCTGACCGAACGGGTGGCCTTCGATCTGGGCGACCTGGCCGTCCCCGTCGAGGACCCCGAAGGACATGCCGGCTGGGTGGGCGAAGCGGACGATGCGCACGTCCTCAGGCTAGTCGGGGCTCTCGATCCGGCTACCGTGCGGCATCCCCCGGTCGCTACCGTGCGTCATGGCCGCCCGGATCACCGCCGTCACCGTCGACAGTCGCGACCCCGTCGCCCTCGCCGCCTGGTGGGCGGGTGTGCTGGGCTACGAGGTCCTCGACCGGGCGGACGACGGGTACACCGAGATCGGCCCGCCGGGCGCACCCGAGAAGGGGCCGGTGCCGACGCGGGCCTTCGTGCCCGTCGCCGACCGCACCCCCGGCAAGGTGCGGCTGCACCTGGACCTCAACGCCACCGACCGGTCGCAGGCCGAGGAGCTGGACCGGCTGCTCGCCCTCGGCGCCACCCCGGTGGACGTGGGCCAGGGCCCGCTCACCGAGGAGATGACCTGGCACGTGCTGGCCGACCCGGAGGGCAACGAGTTCTGCCTGCTGGCCAGCACGGTGGCGCCGATCAGGGGTTGACCGCTCAGGGGTTGAAGTCGGCCTCCGGCGCCACCTCGACGTCCAGCAGCAGCGGGGCATCGAGGTCCCGGAGTCGGGGCAGCACGTCGTCCAGCACCTCCAGCAGCTCCTCGTGGGTGCTGATCCGCCGGGCCGGGCAGCCCAGCGCTGTGGCCAGGCTGGAGAGCCGGACCTCCGGGAAGCTCGGCCACGGCGCCTTGCCCGCCCCCTGCCGCTCGACCAGCTTGTCCATGATCGCGTAGCCGCCGTTGGCGAAGACGACGAACAGGACGCCGACGCCGTAGCGGGCCGCCGTCCACAGCGACTGGACGGCGTACATCGACGAGCCGTCGCCGAGCACCGCCACCACCGGCCGGTCCGGGCGGGCCATCCGGACGCCGATGGCGGCCGGCATCCCGAAGCCGAGGCCGCCCATGGCCACGCCCAGGTACCCCAGTGGCTGCCGCGAGGGGACCATCTCCTCCAGCACCTGGCGGGTGGACGGCGACTCCTCCACCACCACCGTGTCCGGGTCCAGGCGCCGGGCGAGCTGGGCGTAGACGTGCGGCGCCCGCAGCGGCTCCCCCGGTGCCGGCGGCGGCACGGTGACCGGCTCCCGCGGTGGACCGGCGGGCAGGCCTCGGTCGGTCACCCGCTCGGCGAGTGCGGTGCAGAAGACGCCCGGGTCGGTGAGCACGGCCAGGTCGGCGGGGCTCCGGTGCACCTCGGCCGGGTCCTGGCTGACCTGCACGATCCGGGCGCCGGGGTCGACGAAGGGCCCGGGCTGGTAGGGGTACTGCCGGAAGGCCGGGCCGCCCACCACCAGCACGAGGTCGTGGCCGGCCAGCACCCCGCGCAGCCGCTCCCGCCCGGCGGGCAGGAGCCCCTGGTACTGCGGGTGGTCCTGGGGGAAGCCGGCCCGGGCGCCGAAGGCCTCCTGCCGCACGGGCGCGGCCAGCCGTTCGGCCAGCTGCACCAGTGCGGCCCGGGTGACGGCGGTGTCCGCGCCGGCGCCGACCACCAGCACCGGCGACGTCGCGCCGTCGAGCAGTTCGGCGACCTCGGCGACCGTCGCCTCGTCGACCCCGACCGGCCGTCGCACCACGGTCGCAGCGGCCAGCGGTCCGGCGTCGGACATCGGCTGCGCCCAGTCGTCCATCGGGACGACCACGATCGCCGGGCCGCGTCCGGTGACCGCCTCGTGGTGGGCCCGGGCGATCGACCCCGGGACGTCCTGGGCCCGGACGGGCTGGTCGACCCAGACCGGGTAGTCGCCGGCCAGGCCGGCGAGCCGGCCGGCCAGGAAGGGCTCCAGGGCGAGGTGCCGCCGGTCCTGCTGGCCGACCACGACCACCAGCGGCGCGCGGTTCACCCGGGCGGTGGCCAGCGCGCCGACTGCGTTGCCCAGGCCCGCGGTGGTGTGCAGGTTGACCAGGGCGGGCCGGTCGTGGGCGATGGCCCAGCCGGTGGCGATGCCCACCACCGACCCCTCGTGCAGCGCCAGCACGAACTCGATGTCGTCAGGGAGCCCGGCGAGGAAGGGCACCTCGGTCGAGCCCGGGTTGGCGAACATCGTGGTCAGGCCCAGCCGGCGCAGCACGTCGAACGTGACGTCCCGGACCGTCGGCGTCACCGGAGGGGTGGTGGGGTCGGGCACGGTCAGTCGGTCGCGAGCAGCGCGTCGACGTCGGCGGTCTCCTCGGTGATCCCGTACTCCGCCATCAGCTCGGCGACCGTCTCCATCGACTCCACGTTGATCTCCTCGGGGAAGGCCGGGAGGGCGATCTGCTCGGCGGTCTCCGGTGTGATGCTGGTGTAGGTGGTGATGATCCGGCGCAGCTCGTCCGGGTTGTCCTGGGCGTACTGCAGCGACTCGGCCATGGCGGCCTGGAAGTCGTCGACCAGCTCGGGGTTCTCGGCGAGCATCTGCTCGGTGGTGAAGTAGGTCGCCACGGTGAGGTCCTCCACCGGCTCGGCGAAGTTGCGCACCACGGCGCGGGCGCCCTGGCCGGTGGCGACGGTGACGAACGGCTCGACCACCCAGGCGGCGTCCACGTTGCCGTTGGCCACCGCGGCCGGCATGTCGGGGAAGGCCAGCTCGACGAAGTCGATGGTCGAGGAGTCACCGCCGGCGTCCTCGACCGCCTTGCGGATCGTGACCTCGCCGATGTTCTTGAGGTTGTTCACCGCCACGGTCTTGCCGGCCAGGTCGGCCGCGGTCTGCACCGGGCTGTCCGCGGGCACCACGACGGCGGAGAAGTCGGTCTCGGGGTCACCGGTGGAGGCGGTCCCGTTGGAGACGACCTGCAGCGGCAGGCCCTGCGTCTGGGCCAGCAGCAGGGAGGTCACGTTGCCGAAGGCGAAGTCGAAGTCCCCGGCGACCACACCCGGCACGGCGGCGGCGCCGCCGGACCCGGGCACCAGTTCCAGCTCGATGCCGCGCTCCTCGAAGAAGCCCTGCTCCTGACCGAGGTAGATGGGGGCGACGTCGATGATCGGGATGATCCCGACGGAGACCTGGGCCAGACCGCCCTCGGTCTCGGTGGCCGGCTCGTCGGACGAGCCGCCGCAGGCGGCGGCGGTGGTGAGCAGCGTGAGAGCGGTGATCGGGGCGAGCAGGCGACGCATGGTGGCTCCTTTGCCGGACGTACGGGGTGGAGAGGGGGCGGAGCCTGGACTAGTGACCGGGGTCCGCGGCCACGGTGGGCTGCCCGGCCCGGTGGCTGCCGGTGGTGAGCTCGTCGCGCTGGTGCTGGTCGCCCTTGCGGTGCTTGGCCAGCTGGATCTGCTCGTAGACGTGCCCGCGCAGCTCGGCGAACCGCGGGGAGGAACGGGTCTCCAGCTGGTTGCGCTCGTCGGGCAGGTCGATGGCGAGGTCCTCCATGATCACGGTGGGCGAGGAGGAGAGGACCAGCACGCGCTGCCCCAGGTAGACCGACTCGTCGATGTCGTGGGTGACGAAGAGGATGGTCACCCCCAGCTTGTGCCACAGCGACCGGATCAGGTCCTCCAGGTCGGCGCGGGTCTGGGCGTCGACGGCGGCGAACGGCTCGTCCATCAGCAGCACCTTGGGCTCGTACGCCACCGCCCGGGCGATCGCCACCCGCTGCTGCATGCCGCCGGACAGCTGCCACGGGTAGGCGCTGTGCACGTCGGCCAGGCCCACGGCCTCCAGCGCGTCGCGCACCAGCTCCCGCCGGCGGGCCTTGTCCAGCTTCTTCTGCTTCAGCGGCAGCTCGACGTTGCCCTCCACCGTCAGCCACGGGTACAGGCTGCGGCCGTACTCCTGGAAGACCACCGCCATCGCCTCCGGCGGCCCGTCGACCCGCGAGCCGGCGAGGGTGACCGTGCCGGAGGTGGGCTCCAGCAGCCCGGCGATGCACTTGAGCAGCGTCGTCTTCCCCGCGCCCGAGGGGCCCACGATGCAGACCAGTTCGCCGTCCCCGACGGAGAAGGTCAGGTCACGGACGGCCTCGACGGTGCGGCCAGAACCGGTGTAGGTCTTCTGCACCCCGGCGACGTCGAGCAGCGGCTGGGTCATCAGTTCTCTCCTCGCTGAGATCGGCGCAGGCCGTGGTACCAGCGCAGGGTGCGCCGTTCGAAGAGCTGGAAGAGCAGGGACAGGACGAACCCGAGCAGGCCGAGCAGCAGGATGCCGCTCCACATCTCCGGGATGGCGAAGCTGCGCTGGAACTGGATCACGCTGAAGCCCAGCCCGTTGGTGGAGGCGAACATCTCGCTGATGACCATGAGGATGATCGAGATCGACAGCGCCTGGCGCATGCCGGCGACGATCTGCGGGCTGGCGGCCGGGAGCACCAGGTGGCGCAGCCGGGCCAGGCCGGTGACGCCGTAGGACCGGGAGGTGTCGGACAGGACGTCGTCGACCGCGCGCACCCCCTCGACGGTGTTCAGCAGCACCGGCCAGACCGCGCCGGAGATGATCACGATGACCTTCGCGGTGTCCCCGATGCCGGCGAACAGGAACAGGATCGGGATCAGCGCCGGTGGCGGGATGGCTCGGAAGAACTCCAGCACCGGCTCGGTCACCCGGCGCAGGGTGCGGTTGGCGCCCAGCAGCACGCCCAGCCCGACCCCGACGACGACCGCACCGGTGTAGCCGATCAGCAGCCGGGTGACGCTGGGCAGGACGTCGGCGCGCAGCCGCTCGGAGAACCAGACGTCACCGAAGGTCGTCAGGATCGTCTGCAGCGGTGGTGCGTAGTAGCTCGTGCTGTCCGCCGACCACACCCACCACAGCGTGACCAGGACGACGGGCAGGGTGAGCGCGTAGCCCAGCGTCCTGCCCCAGCGCAGCACCGGGTTCATGTCAGCCCCCCACGTCCGCGCGCACCGACGAGTGCCATGCCAGCGTCCGGCGCTCCAGCACCCGTGCCGCCAGGTTGACCACCACACCGAGCAACCCGGTGAAGATCACCAGGCCGTAGACCAGCGGGACGGCGTTCGACGACTGGGCCAGCGCGATCTCCGCGCCCAGCCCGGTGCCGATGCCGACCAGGCCGGCGGTCACGGCCAGGATCAGGGCGACCGCCGCACCCAGCCGCACGCCGGTCATCACGTAGGGCAGCGCCGTCGGCCAGATCAGGTACCGGACCCGGGCCCAGCGGCCCAGGTGGTAGGAGCGCGCCGTCTCCCGGGCCACCGGGTCGACGTCCTGCACCCCGTAGATCACCTGGATCAGGATCTGCCAGAACGAGGCGTAGACCACCAGCAGCAGCGTCGACTGCAACCCCAGGCCGAGCAGCAGCACCGCCAGCGGGATCAGCGCCACCGACGGCACCGGCCGCAGGAACTCGATCGTCGAGGCGGTGAACCGGCGCAGGACCTCGACGCTGCCGATCAGCAGGCCGAGACCGATGCCGGCGAGCAACGCGATCCCCAGCCCGATGCCCCACGCCTGGACCGTCTCCGCGGTCGCGGCCCAGAAGCGGTCGGTGCCGGCCGCCTCCACCAGCGCCCGGACCATCTCGCTGAACGGCGGGAAGTAGTCGGCCGACACGATGCCGGTGCGGGGCAGCAGCTCGAGCAGCGCGGCGAAGGCGATGAGGCCGACCAGGCCGAGGACCGACGACGGGAGCTCGGGACGGCGCCGTCGAGCGGGCTCGGCGCCCGCGCGGGCGGGGCGCACCTCCGTCGCGCTCATGGCGCCGCCCGGGTGAGCAGGTGCATCAGGTGCCTGTCCTCCACGGTGAGGGCGGGTGGCCGAACCTGTCAGCCGATGGGGTGGACGACCACGTCGGTTCCACTACGGTGTGCGCCATACGAACATGCGTTCAGCTAGAGAACGTAGGTCGTGAGGCCAGTCACGTCAACGCTCGTGATGGAGCCGTGATCGGGCGCCGAGGCAGCCGCCCGGGAGGAGTTCGATGGACGCGACGGCACCCCCCGTCGACGAGGGCGGCAGCGAGCGACCGGCCGCCTTCGTCCAGTCACTGGAGCGCGGTCTCGCCGTCATCCGTGCCTTCGACGCCGAGCACACCCAGCTGACTCTCAGCGAGGTCGCCCGGCAGACCGGCCTCACCCGGGCAGCTGCCCGCCGGTTCCTGCTCACCCTGGTCGAGCTGGGGTACGTCCGCTTCGACGGCCGGCTGTTCGCGCTGCGACCGCGGGTGCTGGAACTGGGCTACGCCTACCTCTCCGGGCTGTCCCTGCCCGAGGTCGCCCGCCCGCACATGGAGCAGCTGGCCGCCGACGTGCACGAGTCGTGCTCGCTGTCGGTGCTGGACGGCGAGGACATCGTCTACGTCGCCCGGGTGCCCACCAAGCGGATCATGACCGTCGCCATCAACGTGGGCACCCGGTTCCCGGCGTACGCGACCTCCATGGGCCGCGTGCTGCTGGCGTCCCGGCCGGAGACCGAGCGCGAGCGCTACCTGCAGACCGCACGACTGGCGGCGCTGACCCCGTTCACCGTCACCGACCCCGACCGGCTCCGCCGGGCCCTCGAGGAGACCCACGCCCAGGGCTGGGCACTGGTCGACCAGGAGCTCGAGGAGGGGCTGCGGTCGATCGCCGTGCCCGTGCGGGACGGCGACGGCGCGGTGCTCGCCGCCATGAACATCTCCGCCTCCGCCCGGCACAGCACCCCCGAGGCGGTCCGGGACGAGCTGCTCCCCCCGCTCCGGGCGGCGGCCCGGGAGATCGAGCTGGACCTGCGCCGCAGCCCGGGCTGACCGGGTCGGGTCAGCGGCGCCGCACCGCGTAGGTGAACGCGTCGACCAGGGCGTGCCAGGAGGCCTCGACGATGTTGTCGTGCACCCCGACGGTGGTCCACTCCCCCACGCCGTCGCTGCTGTCGACGAGCACCCGGGTGGTGGCGCTGGTGCCGCCGTTCCACCCCAGGATGCGCACCTTGTAGTCGGCCAGCGAGACGTCGGCCAGGTGCGGGTACCGGCTGACCAGGGCTTGGCGCAGCGCGTTGTCCAGGGCGTTGACCGGGCCGTTGCCCTCGCCGGTGCTGATCACCCGCTCCGTCGTCCCGTCGTCGTTCGGCACGTGGACCTTGACCGTGGCCTCGCTGACCACGACCCCGTTCCCCCAGTGCTCCACGGAGGTGCGGTAGCTCTCCAGCTCGAACAGCGGCGCGGGGGCACCAGGCAGCTGCGCGCGCAGCAGGAGTTCGAACGAGGCATCGGCGGCCTCGAAGGACCAGCCGTCGGCCTCCAGCACCTTGACCTGGTCGACCACCCGGCCGATCGCGTCGGCCTGCCCGGCCAGGTCGACCCCCAGCTCCCGCCCCTTGAGCTCGATCGAGGCCCGGCCGGCCATCTCGGTGACCAGGATGCGCATGTCGTTGCCGACGACGGCGGGGTCGAGGTGGTTGTAGAGCTCCGGGCTCACCTTGATCGCGCTGGCGTGCAGGCCGGCCTTGTGCGCGAACGCCGAGGCGCCGACGAACGGCTGGTGGTCGTCGGGGGCGATGTTGGCCAGCTCCGCGATGGCGTGGCTGACCCGCTTGAGCTCCGGCAGGCACTCGGGCGGCACGACCGGCAGGTCCATCTTGGTGACCAGGTTGCCGATCAGCGCGAACGTGTCGGCGTTGCCGGCCCGCTCGCCGTAGCCGTTGGCGGTGCCCTGCACGTGCGTCACCCCGGCCTCGACGGCGGCCAGGGTGTTGGCGACCGCGCACCCGGTGTCGTCCTGGCAGTGGATGCCGAGCTTGCCGGTGGTGCGCGCGCGGACGTCGGCGACCACGCGGCCCACGCCCATCGGCAGCATGCCGCCGTTGGTGTCGCAGAGCACGCCCACCTCGGCGCCGGCGGCGAAGGCGGCCTCCAGCACCGCGACGCCGTGGTCGGGGTCGGCGGCGTACCCGTCGAAGAAGTGCTCGCAGTCGAGGAAGACCCGCCGTCCGTGGGAGACCAGGAAGGCGACGGTGTCGGCGACCATCGCGAGGTTCTCCTCGGGCGTGGTGCGCAGCGCCTCCCGCACGTGCCGCACGTCGGACTTGGCCACCAGGCACACCACCGGGGTCTGCGCGTCCAGCAGGGCGCGCACCTGCGGGTCGTCCTCGACCCGGACGCCGACCTTGCGGGTGGCGCCGAAGGCCACCAGCTGCGCGTGCTGGAGGTCCAGCTCGGTGCGCGCCCGGGCGAAGAACTCGGTGTCCTTGGGCATCGCCCCCGGCCAGCCGCCCTCGATGAAGCCGACCCCGATCTCGTCGAGCAGCCGGGCGACGGCGAGCTTGTCGGCGACCGAGTAGCTCACGCCCTCGCGCTGGGCGCCGTCGCGCAGCGTCGTGTCGAAGACGTGGAACGAGGTGGTGTCAGTGGCGGGGGGCTTGGCCACGGTGTCTCCCGGGTCGGCTCGGTACTGGGCCCAGACACGAAAAAACCTCCCGGGGTACGGGAGGTTGCGCGCAGTCCGGGGAGGTGACTGCGCGCTAGCTGATGATGATCGTGCGGGTGGCGTCCATCACCACCAGTACAGCACGCCGGGTCCCTGGAGTGGAACCGGCGTTCCACCCCCTGGGACGGCGGACACCGGGTCACCCGACGTCGATCACCACGCTGCCGGTCTTCTGTCCGCGCTCGACGTACCGGTGGGCCTCGACGATCTGCGCGAGAGGCCAGCGCCGGTCGTCGAGGACGGGCCGGAAGGCGCCCGAGGCCAGGAGGTCCCGCAGGTCGGTGGGCATGGCCGGGTCCTGTACCGGGACGGGGAAGACGACCCGGCGCCGGCGCAGCAACGGCGTGACCGCGGCCAGCACCGGGTTCTGCGCCAGCCGCCCCAGGTCGGTGGACACGTAGCGGCCGCGGGGGCGCAGGAGCCCACGGCACTGGCGGAACGAGCTCTTCCCGACCGCGTCCACGACGACGTCGTAGCGGTGCGGGTCGGCCCGGAAGTCCTCGGTCGTGCGGTCGATGACCCGTTCGGCGCCCAGGCTGCGCACCAGGTCGGCCCGGGCCCCGTCGCAGACGGCGGTGACGTGTGCACCGAGGTCGCGCAGCAGCTGGACCACCGCCGAGCCGATCGCCCCGGTGGCGCCGTGGACGAGGACGTCCTCACCCGCCCTGATCCGCGCCCGCCGCAGGACCGCCACCGCGTAGTGGGCGCCCTCGGTGGCGGCCGCCGCGACGTCGTCGGGGACGTCGTCGGGCACCCGCGCCAGGAAGCCGTCGGCGGGGACGGTGAGGAACTGCGCGTGCGCACCGAACCGGCCCTCGACGTAGCCGAACACCCGGTCACCGACCGCGAGGTCACCCACCCCGGCACCGACCGCCGCCACCACGCCGGCGAACTCGGTGCCCAGGACGGTCGCGCGGGGCCGGCGCACCCCGGTGAGCAGCCGGGTGAGCAGGGGTGTGCCCGCCCGGTACGCGCAGTCGGTGCGGTTGACCGTGGTGCAGCGCACCCGGACCAGCAGCTCGCCCGGGCCGGCGACCGGCATCGGCACCTCGGTGACCCGGACGACGTCCGGCGGACCGTAGCGTTCCCGCACCGCAGCCAGCACGGCGGTGACGCTAGCGCCGGGGCGACCCGGCCGGTAGCTCCCCGCTCAGCCGGCGAGGGCGGCCAGTCGGTCGCCCACCTCGGTGGTGCGTATCGTCGCCTTCGGGTCGCGGGTGGAGAGGTCGAAGGCGACGGCGGCGTTGACCTTCTTGGCCAGCTCCGGCCGGCCCAGGTGCTCCAGCAACAGCCCGACCGAGAGCACGGTGGCCGTCGGGTCGGCGATGCCCTGCCCGGCGATGTCCGGCGCGGAGCCGTGCACCGGCTCGAACATGCTCGGGTTGGTGCCCGACACGTCGAGGTTTCCGCTGGCGGCCAGCCCGATCCCGCCGGTGACCGCGGCGGCGACGTCGGTGACGATGTCGCCGAAGAGGTTGTCGGTGACGATCACGTCGTAGCGGCCCGGGTCGGTGATGAAGAACATCGCCGCGGCGTCGACGTGCTGGTAGGCCACGCTGACCTCGGGGAACTCGGCGGAGAGCTCCTCGACGGTGCGCGACCACAGCGAGCCGGCGTGGGTGAGCACGTTGGTCTTGTGGATCAGCGTGAGGTGCTTGCGCGGCCGTGCGACCGCCCGCTCGAAGGCGTACCGGACGACGCGCTCCACGCCGAAGGCGGTGTTGAGACTGACCTCGGTGGCCACCTCGTGCGGCGTGTCCCGCCGCAGGACACCGCCGTTGCCGACGTAGGGACCCTCGGTGCCCTCGCGCACGCAGAGCATGTCGATCTCACCGGGCTCGGCCAGCGGGCTGCGCACGCCGTCGAAGAGCCGCGCCGGGCGGAGGTTGACGTGGTGGTCGAGCTCGAAGCGCAGCTTGAGCAGCAGCCCGCGCTCCAGGATGCCGCTGGGCACCCCGGGGTCACCGACCGCACCCAGCAGGATCGCGTCGTGCTGCCGTAGCTCCTCCAGCACCGAGTCCGGGAGCAGCTCACCGCTGCGGTGCCAGCGGGCCGCCCCCAGGTCGTAGAAGGTGCTCTCGATGTCCGGGGCGACCGCGCCCAGGACCTTGAGGCCCTCGGCCACCACCTCGGGACCGATGCCGTCTCCAGGGACCACTGCCAGGCGCATGAGGCCAGAGGTTAGTGGGCGCCCGGCTCGGGCCCCGCACCCGCACACGCCGGACGCCCCCCGCAGGTGGTGCTCGCGGAGGGCGTCCGGGTCGTGCGGTGTGGTCAGGGCGCCGTGGGCGCCCCCGGCCGCACTGCGATCGGGACCGTCAGGGCCCGGCCGGTGCCGGTGTCGTTGTGCGACACCACCACCATCGCCCCCTTGAAGCCGCCGACCGACGTGTCGGCCGCGTACGACGCGCTCTGGGTGACCGCGATCGTCGTGCCGTTCATGGCCGGGACGAGCACCGCCGGTGCGCCGTCCACGGTGAACGACAGCCCCGGGTCCAGCGGGTCGAAGCTCATCCGCTCCGAGGCCAGCTCGGCCTCACCCGTCAGGCTCAGCACGGTGCCCACGCCGTCGACCGTGCCGTACGCGCTGGCGGACTGGACCCCGAAGGAGATCCGGCCCTGCACCAGCGGCATGACCGACGTCGGCACGCCCATGACCTGGACGTCGGAGTCGTACACGTTGGTGTCGACCGTGCCGTCGGCCACGTTGAGGAAACCGATGTACGGGTCCGCGGCCGGCAGCAGCTGGTACTGACGGTCGGTGACGACCACCAGCGGCACGTCGTAGTCGGGGATCCGGGTGGTGGTCACCTGGTAGTCCCACGCGCCGTCACC
Source organism: Modestobacter sp. VKM Ac-2977 (assembly GCF_026968045.1). Classification (GTDB taxonomy): domain Bacteria; phylum Actinomycetota; class Actinomycetes; order Mycobacteriales; family Geodermatophilaceae; genus Modestobacter. Next base: position 120,095 of record NZ_JAPVBQ010000004.1, read on the forward strand.
GGTCGCGTCGACGTAGACGCCGTAGTTCACGGCCGTCTCCGGCGAGGTGGACCGGCCGTGCGCGGTGACCCCGAAGTACAGCCACGGGTCCGCCGGGCTGGCTGCCACGTCGGAGGCCACCCCCACCATCGCCAGGTCGACCGACCGTTCCAGCTCGGACTTGTAGCAGTCCGGGAGGGCGGCGTCGACGCACCGGGGCATCTCCGGGCTGCGGCCCAGGCCCTCGAAGGCGGTGGCCAGCGAGGTGTAGGACGTCGGCTCGAACGCCGGGCCGTTGCTCACGCCCCGACCGACCAGGGTGATCGAGGTGCCGCCCCGGCGGTCCTGCGCGATCAGGTTCGACGCCGGCTCCGGGTTCGCGTGCACCGGCACCCGGAGCGTCGGTGCGTCGCCCTTCTGCGGGGTGAGCACCACCCGGCCACTGGCCTCGCCCAGGAACTGCCGGCCGTCGTCGGTGACCATCGTCGGGTCGGCCACCTTGCGCAGCTGGTCCCGCTTGACGGTCAGGACGACGTTGACCACCGTCTTCGTGTTCGGCGCGACGTGCACCACCGAGGGCTCCACCCGGTAGCTGGCACCGGGCTGGTCGACCAGCGCCTCGTACCGGAGCTTGTAGCCGACGGTCCGGTCACTCTTGTTGGAGACGGTGATCTGCTTGTTCTGCACCAGCTTCGGGTCGACCGCCTCGATCACCCCGAACGAGGCGGACACGACGCCGGAGCCGGCGTCGGCGTAGGCCAGCACCTGGTTGTCCAGGGCCGCCCGGGCGTCGATGCGGCCGGCGCCCTGCCGGTTCGGGCCGTAGACGACCCCGTCGGCGGTGCGGATGTCGTGGACGGCGGTGTTCATCAGGTCGGCCTTGACCTCCTCCGTCGTCCAGTCCGGGTGCGCGGCGCGGATCAGCGCGGTGACCCCGGAGGTGACCGGGGCGGCCATCGACGTGCCGGACTGGCTGACGCCCTCGTCGCCGGTGCCGACCGCTGCGGAGTACACCGTCACGCCGGGCGCGGAGACGTCCGGCTTGAGGCCACCGGCCTGGCGGGTGCCGCGCGAGGAGAACGACGCGAGCAGGTCGACCTGCGCCGGGTCGTCGACGGTGGCGGCGTCCTTGAGGCTCGGGCCGAAGGTGACCGTCACCGGGCCGGCCTGGACGGCGGCGGTGAGCGCCGCACCGTCGGTCGCGGTGATGAGGATGCCCGGGATCTCCGGGACCCCGGTGATCCCGGTCTCGAGCAGGTCGTCGTCACCGATGATCATGAACCCGACGGCGCCGTGGTCCCGGGCGTTGGAGCCCTTGGCCACCGAACCGCAGGCGAACCCGTCGGCCTCGATGAGGACGATCTCGCCGGTGTAGTCCCCGCTCCACGGAGCGCAGCCGGTCGGGTCGTCCCCGGCCTCGGGCAGGACGACCGGGCCGGTCACGTCCGGCTTGAGCTCCCCTGCCTCGTCGCGGTCGCTGTAGGCGATCGAGCGCAGGCCCGGCCGGATGCCGCTGGGCCCCCCGCCGGAGACGACCTGCCAGCCGTCGAAGATGCCGTAGCCGTCGTTGGACGCGGCGACGCCGATCCCGCGCGGGGCGTTGCCCGGCGAGCCGCCGATGTCGTAGCTGTCACCGGCGTTGCCGGCGGACATGACGACGAGCATGCCGTGCTCCATCGCCTCGTTCGCGACCATCGCGTCCGCGTCGTCGGCCAGGCCGTAGTCCGAGCCGAGGGAGAGGTTGACGACGTCGAGGTGGTCGTCGATCGACCCGTCGCCGTTGGGGTCCATCGCCCACTCCAGGGCCTGGATGGTGACGTCGGTCGAGCCGTCGCAGCCGAACACCTTGAGCGCGTACAGCGAGGCGTCCGGCGCCATCCCGGGACCGATCCGCAGCGGGCCCGGGTCGAAGGACTCGTCGTAGGCACCGGTGTAGGTCTGCCCGTCCGCGGTCACGCCGTAGCCCGCTGCGGTGCCGGCCACGTGGGTGCCGTGCCCGTTGCAGTCCAGCGGGTTGTCGTCGGGCATGGCCACCGGCTGGTGGTCCGGGGAACTCGGATCGGCGTTGTAGCTGTCGCCGACGAAGTCGCGCCCGCCGACCACCTTGGCGTTCGGGTAGACCCCGGCGGGGGCGGGGGCTGCCTCGGCGGCCTGGAGCGCCGCGTACTGCGCGACGTCGCCGCTGCCGCCGAAGTCGGCGTGGGTGTAGTCGATGCCCGTGTCGATGATGCCGATGGAGACGCCCTCGCCGGTGTTGCCCAGCGCCTGCCAGGCCTCGACGGCCCGGACGACCTCGGCGGCGCCGGTGTTGCTGATCTCCTTCGGCGTGATCGCGTGCACCGCGGTGACCCCGGGCAGCGCGGTCAGCGCCTCGTAGTCGCTGGCGTCCGCGGACACCGCAACGCCGGGCACGACCGTGGAGGCGGTGTAGAGCACCTCGGCGTCGGCCACCGAGTCCGGCAGGTCGGCGACGACCTGGTCGGCGGCGGCCTCGACCTCCGGCTTGGCGGCCCGGGCCGCGTCCGCGGCCTGCGCCTGCCCCTCCCCCTCGTCGAGTGCGTCGGAGTAGACCTGCGAGGTGCCGGTCTCGTCGATCTCCAGGAAGAAGGACGTCGGACCGCTCTGCGGCAGGCCCGCCGGCCGCGCCTGGGCGGCCAGCTGGGACCTGAGCTGGTCCAGCTGACCGGCGCTCAGGTCGGCCTGCCCCCGGTCGGCCACCGGTGCGGCGGGCGCGGCCAGCGCACCGCCGACGCCCCCCGTCGTGACCAGGGCGGCCGTCATGGCGACGACCCCCGTCCGGACGGCGACGCGTCGGCGTCCCGCCCGGTTCGTGTGCGTGCTGCTCGGACCCACGGGCACCCCTGTCAGTGATTCGTGCGGGAGGACCGCCCGACCGACCACCTGGAGCGGTGACCAGCTGAGACGGACCAGTCACACGGTGCTCGCCGTGGTCACCAGCGGCCAATAGGCCGTTCGGCGCAGAGCAGCGCGTCGCGCAGCGCATCTGCGCGGTGTTCCCCGGCATCGACCCGGCACCGGAGCCATCGACATCCGGTTCCCGGCGTGCCGCAGACCGTTCGGCGGAACGAGATCGGGCAGACGACACGTTGAGTCAGCGCTCAACCACCATTCGGCCCAGTCGGCTGTCCGCCGGATCGACCCCGGACACGACGAGGCCGCGTCGTCCCCGTGGGGACGACGCGGCCGGTGGTCGCGCGCGGTACGAGTGGGTCAGCTCGGGTTGAGGTCGGCGGTCCGGGCCTGCCGGGCGCCGATCCGCTGGCCGATGTCGGCCAGCAGCTCCCCGCTGACCGGGCTGTCGACGGTCACGGCCATCAGCGCCTCACCGCCCTGGGTGGTGCGGCTGACCTGTGCGCCGGCGATGTTGACCCCCGCCTCGCCGAGCGCGGCCCCGACCGTACCGACGACGCCGGGCCGGTCGGCGTAGACGAAGAACATCAGGTAGCCGTCAGCGGCCAGGTCGATCTCGAAGCCACCGACCTCGGTCAGCTTGGGCACCTGGTTCTTGCCGTAGAGCGTGCCCGAGACGGTCACCTCCGTGCCGTCGGCCATCGCCCCCCGCACGGTGATCAGGTTGCGGTAGTGCGGGCTCTCGGTGCTGCTGGACAGCGTGACGTCCAGGCCCCGCTGGTCGGCCAGCAGCGGCGCGTTGACGTAGGTGACCGGCTCCTCGACGACGTCGGAGAAGACGCCGCGCAGCACCGCCAGCTGCACGACGGAGACGTCGAACTCGGCGATCTTGCCCTGCACCTCCACGTGCACCGACTGGGCCAGCCCACCGGCGACCGCGGTGAACACCCGGCCCAGCTTCTCGGCCAGCGGCAGCCCGGGGCGGACGTCCTCGGCGACGATGCCGCCGGCCTGGACGTTCACCGCGTCGGGCACGAAGTCGCCCTGCAGCGCCAGCCGGACGCTGCGTGCCACGGCGGTGCCGGCCTTGTCCTGCGCCTCGGTCGTGGAGGCGCCCAGGTGCGGGGTGACCACCACGTTCGGCAGGCCGAACAGCGGGCTGTCGGTGCAAGGCTCCTTGGAGTACACGTCGATGCCGGCGGCCCCCACCTGCCCCGACTGCAGCGCCTCGGCCAGGGCGGCCTCGTCGACCAGCCCACCCCGGGCGGCGTTGACGATGATCACACCGCGCTTGGTGGCGGCGAGCTGCTCGGCGCCGATCAGCCCGAGGGTCTCCGGCGTCTTGGGCAGGTGGACGGTGATGAAGTCCGACTCGCGCAGCAGCTCGTCCAGGGACACCAGGCGGACACCGAGCTGGGCGGCCCGGCCGGGCTGGATGTAGGGGTCGTAGGCGATCAGGGTGACGCCGAAGGCGGCCAGGCGCTGGGCGACCAGCACCCCGATCCGGCCCAGCCCGACGACGCCCACGGTCTTCTCGGTGACCTCGACGCCGGTGAACTTCGACCGCGCCCACTTCCCCTCCCGCAGCGAGGCGTCGGCAGCCGGGATGTGCCGGGCGGCGGCGAGGAGCAGCGCGACGGCGTGCTCGGCGGCGCTGACGATGTTGGAGGTCGGGGCGTTGACGACCAGGACACCGCGCTCGGTGGCCGCGGGGACGTCGACGTTGTCCAGGCCGATGCCGGCCCGCGCGACGACCTTGAGCTGCGGCGCCGCCGCGAGCGCTTCGGCGTCGATCTGGGTGGCGGAGCGGATGAGCACGGCCGAAGCGTCGGCCAGTGCGGGCAGCAGGGCGCCCCGGTCGGCGCCGTCGACGTGGCGGATCTCGACGTCGCCTCCCAGCACCTCCAACACGCTGGGCGCGAGCTCTTCGGCGATCAGGACGACGGGCGTGGTCGTGGTCACGGCTCCACAGCGTAGGGACGCCGCCCACCCCGCGGCGCGCCGGTGTCCGCTGGTCCCACTGGGTGGACACACGGACGGACCCCCGTGCTTGCCCGGCCCTGCGGGCACCGCCAAGCTGACGGCGAAGCGCCGGTACCACCGGCCTCGTCGGAGGAGACCATGAGCAGCGACCGGGACGACGCCCAGGGCCGTCACGAGACGACCCCGTTCGGCCAGCAGCCGGAGGAGGGGGTGCCGCCGCAGGCCCCGAGCAACACCGGCTCCACCGCGTTCGGGCAGGGCTCCCAGCCCGGCGAGCAGTACGGCGAGCAGTACGGCGAGCAGCAGCACGGCCAGGAGCAGTACGGGCAGCCCTCGTACGGGCCCCCGGCCGGCCAGAACCCGTACGAGCAGCCGGACCCGCAGTACGGCCAGACCGGGTACGGCCAGGCCCAGTACGGGCAGCCCCAGTACGGCCAGCCCCAGTACGGCCAGGGCCAGTACGGGCAACCGCAGTACGGCCAGCAGCAGTACGGCCAGTACGGGCAGGCTCAGTACGGGCAGGGTCAGTACGGGCAGCCGCAGTACGGACAGGGCCAGTACGGCCAGCCCGACCCCTACGGCCAGCAGCAGTACGGCCAGCAGGGCCAGTCCTACGGGCAGTACGGGTATGGGGAGCCCCCGTCGACCGCGCGCCCCGGCGCGGTGATCACCGCCGCCGTCCTGGGCTTCGTGCTGGCGGCGTTCGGCGTCCTGGTCGGCTTCTTCCTGATCGTCTTCGGCGCTGCGGCCCTCGCCGGCGCCGAGGGCTTCGACGAGGAGCTCTTCGACGTCGCCGGCGGCGGGCTCGGTGCGGTCGGCGGGATCTCGCTGGCCTTCGGGTTGATCACCGTGCTCTGGACGGTGCTGATGATCTGGGGCTCGGTCTGGGCGCTGACCGGCCGCAACCGGGTGCTGCTCATCGTCGGCGGGTCGATCGCCATCGCGTTCACCGGCCTGACCCTCATCGGCGCCCTCGGCGACGGGGACGGCGGGGCCATCCTCTTCTCCCTGCTGCTGGTGGCCGCCGCGGTCGCGACCGTCGTGCTGGTGTGCCTCAAGCCGGCCGGCCGCTACTTCGCCGCCCGCCGGGCCCAGCGAGCAGCGATCCGCTGAGCCCTCCCCCGGACACGACACGGCCCCCGCAGCAGACGCTGCGGGGGCCGTGTCGTGCGGCCCCGCTCAGAGGCTCACCCCGAGCGTGCGAGGGGTGAGGAGAGCGGGGTCCTCCTTCAGCGGGCGGCGGTACCGGTGTAGTCGTCGCTGGCGCTGACCCAGCTCATCAAGCCACGGAGCTTGCGGCCGGTCTCCTCGATCGGGTGCGCCTCGGCCGCGGCGCGCTTGGCCGTGAAGTCCGGCGCACCGGCGTCCTGGTCGGCGATGAAGGCGGCTGCCCAGGAGCCGTCCTTGATCGCGGCGAGGACCTCCTTCATCGACTCCTTGACGCGGGCGTCGACGACCTTCGGGCCGGAGGTGTAGTCGCCGTACTCGGCCGTGTCGCTGACCGACCAGCGCTGCTTGGCGATGCCGCCCTCGTACATCAGGTCGACGATCAGCTTGAGCTCGTGCAGGCACTCGAAGTAGGCGATCTCGGGCTGGTAGCCGGCCTCGGTGAGGGTCTCGAACCCGGCGGCCACGAGAGCGGACATGCCGCCGCAGAGCACGGCCTGCTCACCGAACAGGTCGGTCTCGGTCTCCTCGGCGAACGTCGTCTTGATGACGCCGGCCCGGCTGCCGCCGATGCCCTTCGCGTAGGAGAGCGCGAGGGCCTGCGCGCTGCCGCTGGCGTCCTGCTCGACGGCGATGAGGCACGGCACGCCCTTGCCGTCGCTGAACTCGCGGCGCACCAGGTGCCCCGGGCCCTTGGGGGCGACCATCGCGACGTCGACCCCGGCCGGGGGCTTGATGTAGCCGAAGCGGATGTTGAAGCCGTGGCCGAAGAACAGCGCGTCGCCGTCCTGCAGGTTGGGCTCGACCGACTCGGTGTACAGCGTCCGCTGCACGTGGTCCGGGGCGAGGATCATGATCAGGTCGGCCTCGGCGGACGCCTCGGCGGGGGTGACCACGCGCAGGCCCTCGGCCTCGGCCTTGGCCCGGCTCCTGGAGCCCTCGGGCAGGCCGACCCGGACGTCGACGCCGGAGTCACGCAGCGACAGCGCGTGGGCGTGGCCCTGGCTGCCGTAGCCCAGGACGGCGACGGTGCGCCCCTGGATGATCGAGAGGTCGGCGTCGTCGTCGTAGAAGATCTCGGCGGCCATGCGGTTCGTGCTCCTTCGGTTCGGTTCGTTCGTGGATGAGTTCAGCGGCCCCCTCCAGAGGCTCGTCCCGAGCGTGCGAGGGATGAGGAGGAGGGGGTCCTTTCAGGCGGAGCGCTCGACCGGGCGCAAGGTACCGGCGCCGCTCATCGACCGCGGTCCACGGCCCAGTGCGACGGTGCCGGACTGGGCCATCTCCTTGATGCCGAGCGGCGCGAGGACGGCCAGCAGCGCCTGCAGCTTGTCCGGCGTGCCGGTGGCCTCGAGGGTGACGGTGTCGGTGTTGACGTCGATCACCCGGGCGCGGAAGAGCTCGGCGGTCTGCAGCACCTGGGCGCGGTCGGCCAGCGGCGCGCGCACCTTGACCAGCAGCAGCTCGCGCTGCACCGCGGCGGTGTCCAGCTCGACGATCTTGATGACCTCGATCAGCTTGTTCAGCTGCTTGGTGATCTGCTCCAGCGGCTGCGCCTCGGCGTCGGCCACGATCGTCATCCGGGACAGGTCCGGGTTCTCCGTCGGCCCCACGGCGAGGGACTCGATGTTGAACCCGCGCCGGCTGAACAGCGCCGAGACCCGGGCCAGGACGCCGGACTTGTTCTCGACCAGGACCGAGAGCGTGTGACGGGTCATCAGACTTGCCCTTCCCCGAAGACCGGGCGCACGTCGCGCGCGGCCAGGATCTCGTCGTTGCTCTTGCCGGCGGCGACCATCGGCCACACCTGGGCGTCGGAGCCGACGATGAAGTCGATGACGACGGGCGCGTCGTTGATCGCCATGGCCTTCTCGATCACCGCGTCGACGTCGTCCTTGGACTCGCAGCGCAGCCCGACGCAGCCCAGCGCCTCGGCGAGGGTGACGAAGTCGGGGATGCGGACCTGCCGGGCCGTCCCGTCCTTGCCACCGTGGGTGTTCAGGTGGGTGTTGGAGTAGCGGCCCTCGTAGAACAGGGTCTGCCACTGCCGGACCATGCCGAGGTTGCCGTTGTTGATGACGGCGACCTTGATCGGGATGCCCTCGATGGCGCAGGTGGCCAGCTCCTGGTTGGTCATCTGGAAGCAGCCGTCGCCGTCGATGGCCCACACGGTCGTACCGGGCATGCCGTACTTGGCGCCCATCGCGGCCGGGACGGCGTAGCCCATCGTGCCGAGTCCGCCGCTGTTCAACCAGGTGCCGGGCTTCTCGTAGGAGATGAACTGGGCCGCCCACATCTGGTGCTGCCCGACCCCGGATGCGTAGATGGCGTCCGGGCCGGCGATGGCACCCAGCCGCTCGATCACGTACTGCGGCGAGAGCATCCCGTCCTCGGGCCAGTCGTAGCCCAGTGGGTACCGGGTGCGCCAGTCCTCCAACTGCGTCCACCAGGCGTCCAGGTCCGGGGTGCGCCCGGCCTCGTGCTCGGCGCGCAGCGCGGACACCAGCTCGACGATCGTGGCCTTGGCGTCGCCGACGATCGGCACGTCGGCCTTGCGGTTCTTGCCGATCTCGGCCGGGTCGATGTCGGCGTGGACGACGGCGGCGTGCGGGGCGAAGCTGGACAGCTCGCCGGTCACCCGGTCGTCGAAGCGGGCGCCCAGGGCGACCAGCAGGTCGGCCTTCTGCAGCGCGGTGACCGCGGTGACGTTGCCGTGCATGCCCGGCATGCCCAGGTTCTGCCGGTGGCTGTCCGGGAAGGCCCCGCGGGCCATCAGCGTGGTGACCACCGGGGCGCCGGTCAGCTCGGCCAGCTCGGCCAGCTCCTCGGCGGCACCGGCCTTGAGGACGCCGCCGCCGACGTAGAGGACCGGCTGGCGGGCGGCGGCGATGAGCGCCGCGGCCTCGCGCACCTGCTTGCCGTGCGGACGGGTGGTCGGCTTGTAGCCGGGCAGGTCCAGCCGCGGCGGCCAGCTGAAGTCGGTGGTCGCCTGCAGCGCGTCCTTGGAGATGTCGACCAGCACCGGCCCGGGGCGGCCGGTGCCGGCCAGGTGGAACGCCTCGGCGATCCGCTGCGGGATCTCGTCGGGGTCGGTGACCAGGAAGTTGTGCTTGGTGATCGGCATGGTGATGCCGCGGATGTCGGCCTCCTGGAAGGCGTCCGTCCCGATCGCGGCGCTGGGCACCTGGCCGGTGATGGCGACGACGGGCACCGAGTCCATGTAGGCGTCGGCGAGCGGGGTGACCAGGTTCGTCGCACCCGGCCCGGAGGTGGCCATGCAGACGCCCACCCGGCCGGTGGCCTGGGCGTACCCGGTGGCGGCGTGCCCGGCGCCCTGTTCGTGCCGGACCAGCACGTGCCGCAGCGCGGAGTCGAAGAGCGGGTCGTAGGCCGGCAGGATCGCCCCGCCGGGGATGCCGAAGACGACCTCGACACCGACCGCCTCCAGGGACCGGACCAGGCTCTGCGCGCCGGTGATCCCGGTGACCGGCTCGGCGGCCGCCTCGGCCATCGACCGGGCGGTCGTCTCGACCCCGAGGGTGGCCTGCGCGGCCGCCTCGCTGGGGGCCACCGCCGTGGCCGGCGCGGGACCCGCGCCGGGGGCGGGACCGGCCGCGGGGCCGGCTGCGGAGGAGGGACGGGCCGCGGCGGTGCGGCCGGTGCTGCTGGTGGTGCTCATCTGGACGATCTCCCTGGGCGCGGGGTGGGGTGCTGCGGCGGACGCCTGTCGGTGGGCGGAGGGGCCGGCGAGGCGGTGCCCGGCCAACAAAAAACCCCTCGTGCCGCTGGCACGGAGGGGTGGCGCGTCGGTCGGGAGGGACCGGCGCGCTAGTGGATCGCTACGAGCAGACGAGTGCGTGGCACGAGGACACTGTGCGCCCCGCAGCACGACCCCGTCAACCGCATCGTCCCACAGGATGGGACCGGGTCAGACGGTTCCTGAGACGGTGACTGCCGTCTGCCCGGCCACGACGTCGAGCGACCGCGGGTCGAAGGCGTCGATGACGGCCGGCAGCTCCGCGGAGGCGGTCGGGCGGCCCAGCAGGAACCCCTGCAGGTACCGGCAGCCGAGGTCGCGCAGCGCCGCCAGCTGGTCGGAGGTCTCCACGCCCTCGGCGACGACGTCGATGGACAGCCGCTGCCCGAGCTCGATGACGCTGTGCACGAGCGCGGCGCTGCGTGCGTCCTCGGCGATGCCGGCGAGGAACTCGCGGTCCATCTTGAGCACGTCGACCGGCAGCCGGGCCAGGTACGCGAAGGTCGAGTACCCGCGCCCGAAGTCGTCGAGGGAGATGACGCACCCCATGTCGTGCAGCGTCTGCAGGTCGCCGTCGGCCCGGTCCGGCTGACCGATGAACAGCGACTCGGTCACCTCCAGCATGAGCCGCTGCGGCGGCAGCCCGGCCCGTGCGAGGGCGGCGGCGACGTCGGGCACCAGGCTGCCCGACTGCAGGTGCCGCACGCTGATGTTCACCCCCAGCCGCAGGTCGCGGCCCGCGCGGACCAGGCCGGCGAGCTCGGCGGTCGCCTGTTCCAGCACCCACCGCTGCAGCGGCACGATCAGCCCGTCGTCCTCGGCCAGCGGGACGAACTCCTCCGGCGACACCTCACCGAGCACCGGGTGGTCCCACCGGACCAGCGCCTCGACGCCCAGCACCCGGCGCTCCAGGACGCCGACGACCGGCTGGTAGACCAGCCGGAGCTGCCCCCGGGACAGCGCGTCGGGCAGGTCGCGGGCCAGCCGGGTGCGCCGGACGGTGGCGCTGTCGGCGGTCTCGCCGTGGCGGCGGACGCGCCCCTTGCCGGCGGCCTTGGCCGCACGCAGGGCCAGGTCCGCGTGCCGGATCGTCACCGCGACCTCGTCGGCAGGGGCCAGCTCGGTGACCCCGATGCTGCAGGAGACGTCGAAGACCAGGTCCGGGTCCGCTCCCGGGGTGGGCACCGAGCGGTGGACGCCGGCCAGCTCGGCGATGATCCGCTCCCCCAGCGCCGTCGCCTCGTCCAGGTCGGCCCGCACGAGGACGGCGAACTCGTCACCGCCGAGCCGGCCGACCAGGTCACGGTCCCGCACCGAGGCGCGCAGCCGGTCGGCGACCTCGGTCAGCAGCAGGTCACCGGCCTCGTGCCCGGCGATGTCGTTGACCGCCTTGAAGCCGTCGAGGTCCAACAGCAGCAGGCACGAGGCCTCCCCCTCCGCGGCCCGGCTGCGGGCGCCGGACAGCGCGGCCATCAGCCGGGCCCGGTTGGGCAGCCCGGTGAGGTAGTCGGTGTAGGCCATCCGCTCCAGCTCGAGCTCGCTGTGCCGGCGCTCGTCGACGTTGCGCAGGTGCAGCACCAGCCCGCCGCTGCCCAGCTCGGGGGCGGTGACGTCGGGGCGCTGCAGGTCACCGGAGGCGACCACCCGCACCATCTCGTAGGACCGCCAGCTCCCGTCCTTGCCGCGCAGCCGGAAGACCCGCCCGCGGGCCCGCCCAGGATCGGCGCCCGCGGCCAGCGCCGCCGCCAGCTCCGCCCGGTCCTCGCCGTGCACGAACTCCACCAGCTGCCGGCCCTCGAGGTCGCGCGCCGACCATCCGTGCGGGTGCTGGCCCGCGGTGGAGTCCCAGGTGATCCGACCGCGGTGGTCCAGGACGATGGTGACGTCGGCGGCGCTGTGCACCAGCGTCCGGAAGTACGCCTCGGTGCGCAGCACCTGCCGGGTCAGCCGGGCACCGTCCGCCGCCCACACCAGCGTGCGGGCGAAGGTCAGCACCAGGAGCAGGGCTGCGGCCGCCGCCTCCACCGGCAGGATCGACCTCCCGGCGATCCGGCCGGCCAGCAGCAGGAGGACCACGCCGAAGGCGGCGCAGTAGCCGACCACCACGCCCAGCAGGGGGACCTCGGGGGGCTCGTCCGGGTCGGTGGACCGCCCCGGGTCGGCGGCGATGGCGAGGGTGCCGAAGGCGAGCATGGCCAGCCAGGCCGTGCCGCTGACCACGTCGGTGACGACGGAGGGACGGACGACGGCGATGGCGCCGCTGACGGTCACCACGGCCACCGAGGCGAAGCAGGCCAGCAGCCATCCGGCCGCGGCCCGGCGGGCCTGGCCCACCCCCGCGAAGGTGACCAGCCCGACGGTGCACAGCACCACCCCGGCGGCGGGATAGCCCCACGCCATGAGGTCGTCGACGGAGTCGACCGTCCGGTCCAGCGCCGTGTCGATCACCACCTCGGCCAGCGCGGACAGGGCGACGAGGGAGACGGCGGCGTCCAGCGCCACCCGGGCACCGATCCCGGTGGCGGCCGACCGGATCAGCCGGGCGCAGCCCAGCAGTGCGAACGGGACCGCGGCCACCAGCGGGACGTCCTGCGGCCCGGCGGTCGCCGCGTTGACCCCGACCCCGCGGACGGCGGCGATCGCCTCGCCCAGCGTCAGCAGGCCGGCGATGACGGCGAACGCCCGCCAGGGCGCCGCCGACTCCCGGTCCAGCCGCATCGCGTGCCGCACCACGAGCACCCCGATGGCCAGCGACGCAGCGCTGAGAACCGCCGGCACCCAGTGCGCCGAGGCCGTGGGCCAGACCGTCTCCACGACGGCGAGGCAGACGGCGACCGCGCCGAGCAGGGACAGCACCGTGGCCCTGGGCCAGCGCGCCACCGCGGGCACCAGGGGCAGCGCCGGCACACCGGCCGACGGCGCCGGCAGCGCGGTCACGAGGCGCCCACCCGACCGGTCAGGCCGGGCCACAGCCGCCCGGTGTCGGACTCCAGCAGCTGCACCAGCCCGGCCAGCCCGACCGGGCGGGAGAGCAGGAAACCCTGCGCGTACCCGCAGCCGAGGCTGCGCAGGACCGTCAGCTGACTGGTGGTCTCCACGCCCTCGGCCACGACGTCGACGCCCAGGGTCGCGGCCAGCGTGACCACGGCCTGGCAGACCGCCCGGCTGTAGGGGTCCCGGTCGACCCGGGACAGCAGGCTCCGGTCCAGCTTGATGATGTCGACCGGCAGCCGGCCGAGGGCAGGCAGCGAGGAGCGTCCGCTGCCGAAGTCGTCGAGGGCGAGCCGCACGCCCATCAGCCGCAGCGCCGCCACGTCGTCGGCGAGCGCCTCGACCTCGAGGGTGGACTCGGCGATCTCCACCACGAGTCTCTCCGGCGGCAGGCCGCTGTCCCGCAGGGCAGTCGTCACGTCACCGACCAGCGTCCCGGCCGCGAGGTGGGCGGCCGAGACGTTGACCGCCAGCTTCAGCACACCACCTCCCCGCGGCAGGGTCAGCGCAGCGGCGGTCGCCTCGCGCAGCACCCAGCGCTGCAGGTCCACCACCAGCCCGGCCCGCTCGGCGACCGGCAGGAACTCCTCCGGCGGCACCTCCCCGTACAGCGGGTGCTGCCAGCGCAGCAGCGCCTCGACCCCGGTGACCCGCTGGTCGTCCAGAGCGACGATCGGCTGCCAGGCCAGTGCGAGCTCGCCGCGCTCCCGGGCACCGACCAGGTCCTCACGCAACTGCTCCCGGCGGTCGCGGGCCGCGGACAGCTCAGCGCGGTACCGGCGCACCGAGCCGCTGCCGGCCGACCGGGCGTCCACGACGGCGAGCTCGGCCCGGTCGACCGCCTCCCCCTCGGTCAGCCCGGGCTCCAGCGACACCAGCCCGACCGCACCGGACAGGTCCACGATCCCGGCGTCGGTCGCGATCGGCTCCTCGATCACCGCCAGGCAGCGGTCGGCGAGCCGGTCGTGCTCGTCCCCGGTCCCGTGCGCCAGCACGCTGAACAGCTCGGTACCGACCCGGGCCACCTGGTCCTCGCCGCGCACGGTCGCGCGCAGCCGGCGGGCGACCTCGGTCAGCGTCGTCTCGACGACCTCGCTGCCGGCGTTCTCCAGAGCCTCGCGCAGGCCGTGCAGCTCGACCAGCAGCAGCGCGGCGTCGGTCGGTGCGTCGTCCGCACCGGCCAGCAGCCCGGCCAGGGCCAGCCGTTGGGCCGCTCGGTTCGGCAGCCCGGTGAGCGGGTCGACGAAGGCCAGCGAGCGCAGCTCGTGCTCCCGGTCGAGTCGGGCGGTGACGTCGCGGCAGGCCAACACGAGCGCGGCGACGTCGGCGTCCGCACGCAGGTCGCTGACCCCGGCCTCGAAGACCCGCCAGGCGCCGGTGCGGTCGGCCAGCCGGAAGCAACGCAGCCCGATGACGTCCCCGTCCGCCCCCTCGCCGGTGAGCCATGCGGTCACCTCGGCGGCGTCCTCCGGGTGCACGACGTGCGGCAGCAGCCGGCCCCGCAAGCCCGGCCCGGCGGCCGGCTCCACGGCGGGAGCCGCCCAGCTGATCCGCAGGTCGCCGTCGAGGATGAGCACCGCGTCGCTGCTGGAGCGGACCAGCGAGCGGAAGTAGGCCTCGCGCCGTCGCAGCCGCGCGGCGATCCGGTGCTCGACCCGGGCGGCGGTGGCCCGGTGGACGGCGGTCAGGGAGAGACAGGCCAGCAGGGCGATCGTGGCGGCCGGGGAGGGATCGGCACCCAGCAGCGGCGCACCGAGGTAGGCGACCCCGGCGGCCACGGTCACCAGGTGCGGGAGCAGTTGGCCGACCACGTTGAGCCGGGCACTGGTCCGGGTCGGCGGCGCCTCGGCGTGCGCGCCCGGGTCACGCACCGCCGCCAGGCAGACCAGCAGCAGGCCGACGAGCTCACCGGCGGGTGCGGCGCCGTCCAGGACGGAGAGGTGCAGCTCCTCGCCGGCGATCGCGAGGCCGTGCGTGGTCGCCCAGGTCGCTGCGGCGAGCAGCAGCAGGGCGCCGGCACACCGGCGCGGCCCGGGGGACGCCGCGATCAGCAGGAGGACGGCGGACAGCACCGAGGCGGTCACCAGGCAGGCGACCTCCAGGACGATGCGGTCCGCGCCCTCCAGGGTCTGCGTCCGCATCGCCGGTCCGACCACCAGCACCTGGGCCAGGACGAGGGAGGCGCAGAAGAACAGGGCGGTCTCGGTGGCCAGCCGGGCACCGCCACGGCGCAGCCTGCCCGGGGACAGCAGGGTGAGGACGGCGACCAGCGCGAGCAGCGCCGCCGGCAGCTGGACCAGTTGCCCGGCGGCGTCGAACACGCCCTCCGGCCGAGGGTCGGGCAGCAGCCGGGCGAGCAGGCTGGTGCCCAGCCCGAGGAGCACGGCGAGGGAGAGCAGTCGCCAGCCGCGCAGGCCACCGGAGAGCCGGCCCCCGGCGCGCCAGAGCAGCCCGGCGGTGACCAGCGCGGCAGCGCACAGCAGCAGGTCGGCGGCCAACGGGGCGGCACCGCCCGCTGCCCCGGTGAGCACCGGGACGGCGACCAGCCACCCATGTGCCCGCCACCGGCGCGTCCGCTCCACCCCAGGACTGTCGGCGCGGGAGCGCGCCGGCAACAGCGCGAGCGGCCCGGCCTCACCCCATCGGGCGGGGCCGGGCCGGTGCGGGCGTCAGCCGCAGACCGCGCCCTGGGCCGCCGAGCCGACCAGCTTGGCGTACTTGGCGAGCACGCCCCGGGTGTAGCGCGGGGCCGGCGGCGCCCAGCCCTCCCGGCGGCGGGCCAGCTCCTCGTCGTCGACCAGGAGCTCCAGCGTGCGGGCGGCGAGGTCGAGCCGGATCGTGTCGCCGTCGCGGACGAAGGCGATCGGGCCGCCGTCGACGGCCTCGGGCGCGATGTGGCCGACGCACAGGCCGGTGGTGCCGCCGGAGAACCGGCCGTCGGTGAGCAGCAGCACGTCCTTGCCCAGCCCGGCGCCCTTGATCGCACCGGTGACGGCGAGCATCTCGCGCATGCCGGGGCCGCCGCGCGGGCCCTCGTAGCGGATCACCACGACGTCGTCCTTCTTGAGCGTGCCCTCGGTGACGGCGTCCATCGCACCCTGCTCGCCGTCGAAGACGCGGGCGGTGCCCTCGAAGACGTCGGCGTCGAAGCCGGCGGACTTCACCACCGCACCCTCCGGCGCGAGCGAGCCGCGCAGGATCGTCAGGCCGCCGGTCTTGTGGATCGGGTCGTTCATCGCGTGCACGATCGTGCCGTCGAGGTCCGGCGGGCTGATCTCGGCGAGGTTCTCGGCCATCGTCTTCCCGGTGACGGTGAGCACGTCGCCGTGCAGCAGACCGGCGTCCAGGAGTGCGCGCAGCACGACCGGCACGCCGCCGACGCGGTCGACGTCGGTCATCACGAACCGGCCGAACGGCTTCACGTCGGCCAGGTGCGGGGTGCGGTCACCGATCCGGTTGAAGTCGTCGAGGGTGAGGTCGACGTCGGCCTCGTGTGCGATCGCCATCAGGTGCAGGACGGCGTTGGTCGAGCCGCCCAGCGCCATGACGACGGTGATCGCGTTCTCGAACGCCTTCTTGGTCATGATCTGCCGCGCGGTGATGCCCTTGCGCAGCAGCTCGACGACGGCCTCACCGGAGGCGATCGCGATGGCGTCCCGGCGGGCGTCCGGCGCCGGCGGCGCAGCACTGCCGGGCAGGGCCATCCCCAGCGCCTCGGACACGCTGGCCATCGTGTTGGCGGTGTACATGCCACCGCAGGAGCCCATCCCGGGGCAGGCGGCCTTCTCGATGGCGGTCAGCTCGTCGCGGGTGATCTTCCCGGCGGCGCAGGCGCCGACGCCCTCGAAGACGTCGATCAGGGTGAGGTCCTTGTCGCCGAGCTTCCCCGGCAGGGTGGAGCCGGAGTAGACGAACACGCTGGCCAGGTCGAGGCGGGCGGCGGCCATCAGCATGCCGGGCAGCGACTTGTCGCAGCCGGCCAGCAGCACCGACCCGTCCAGCCGTTCGGCGAACATGACCGTCTCGACCGAGTCGGCGATGACCTCGCGGGAGACCAGCGAGGCGCGCATCCCCTCGTGGCCCATGGAGATGCCGTCGGAGACGGAGATGGTGCCGAACTCCAGCGGGTAGCCGCCGGCGGCGAACACGCCCTCCTTGGCCCGCTTGGCCAACCGGTCCAGCGACAGGTTGCAGGGGGTGATCTCGTTCCAGGACGAGGCGACGCCGATCTGCGGCTTGGCGAAGTCGTCGTCGCCCATGCCCACCGCCCGGAGCATGGCCCGGGCCGGGGCCTTGGCATCCCCGTCGGTGACCTCGCGGCTGCGGGGCTTGATGTCGGCGGTGGCGGAGCTGGTGGGGCGGTCCTCGACGGTCGTCACGACCGGCGATGGTAGGCCGGTCGCGGCCGGTGCACCGGTCGGCTGGGTGGTCGTCATGGCGTGCTCCTGATCAGGGACGGGGGCCGGGGGCACCGGCCGGGAGGGTGGGCTCGGACGCAGGCGCGGCGCTCCGGCGCGCCCAGTGGCCGGCCAGCAGCGAGCCCGAGACGTTGTGCCAGACCGAGAAGAGCGCCGCCGGCAGCGCGGCGGCGGCGGAGAAGTGCGCCGTGGCCAGGGCGGCGGCGAGGCCGGAGTTCTGCATGCCGACCTCGATGCTGACCGCCCGCCGGCCCTGCTCGTCGAAGCCGCAGGCGCGGGCCACCGCGTAGCCCAGCGCCAGGCCGAGCAGGTTGTGCGCGACGACCGCCACGACCACGAGCAGCCCCACCGACAGCAGGGTGTCCGCGCTCGCCGCGACGACGATCGCCACCACGACCGCGATCCCGGCGACCGAGACCAGCGGGAGCAGGTCGAGCAGCCGTTCGATCAGCCGCGGGACGAGCCGGCGCAGCAGCAGCCCGAGCAGGACCGGCACCAGCACGATCTGCAGGATGGAGGTGAACAGCCCGGCGCCGTCGACCGGGAGGTACTGCCCGGCCAGCCACAGCACCAGCAGCGGGGTGAGCAGCGGCGCCAGCAGCGTGGAGACCGACGTCATCGCCACCGACAGCGCGGTGTCGCCACGGGCCAGGTAGACGATCACGTTCGACGCGGTGCCGCCGGGGGCGGAGCCGACCAGCACCATCCCGGCCGAGAGCGCCGGGGAGAGGTCGAGCGCCTCGGCGATGCCGAACGCCAGCCCGGGCATGACGACGAACTGGGTGGCCACCCCGGCCAGCAGCGCCCAGGGACGGCGCGCCACGATCGCGAAGTCGACCGGCCGCAGGGTCATGCCCATCCCGAGCATGATCACCGCGAGCAGCCACGGGACCGCCGCCGTCCCCCCGGCGAACGCCCCGGGGACCGCCAGCGCCAGCGCGCCGGCCAGCACGACGATGACGGCGAACCAGCGCCCGACGAACGAGCTCACGGCCCTGACCTGGTGCACCCCGGACTCCTCTCGCGCGCAGCACTGCGGCCGGCCAAGCGTGCGGGCCGGTGGACGGGGGCACAAGGAGACCCTTGATGCTGGTACTGGCACCACCACCCGACGTCGTCCCGAGGAGGTCCGCGTGACCGGTTCCCCACGCACCGAGCTGGCGGCCTTCCTGCGCTCCCGGCGCCGGCAGGTGGAGCCCGCCTCGGTGGGGCTGCCCGGGCACGGCGCCCGGCGCGCACCCGGGCTGCGCCGGGAGGAGGTCGCGCTGCTGTCCGGGGTCAGCCACACCTGGTACACGTGGCTGGAGCAGGGCCGGGACATCTCGCCGTCCCGGCAGGTGGTGGACGCCGTCGCCCGCACACTGCAGCTCTCGCCGGCCGAGCACGAGTACGTGCTGCGGCTGACCGGGCACGCCGCGACGGCACCGGCCGAGCCCGGTCCGGCGGAGCTGCCGGCACACGCCGTGCGGCTGCTGGACGCCCTGGGCCCCTCCCCCGCGTTCGTCCTCACGCACAGCTGGTCGATCCTCGGCTGGAACACCGCCTACGAGCGGCTCTACCCCGGGGTGGCCACGGCGCCGGAGGACGAGCGGAACCTGCTGTGGGTGGTGTTCACCGACCCCGCCGTGCGCAGCCTGCTCGGCGACTGGGCCACCGACAGCCGACGCTTCCTCACCCAGTTCCGGGCCGAGGTCGGCAGCCGGGTGCACGACCCGGCCGTCGTCGACCTGGTCGCCCGGCTGCAGGCGGCCAGCGAGCACTTCCGGGCCGGCTGGGCCAGCCACGACGTCGACTCGTTCAGCTCCAGCGAGCGCCGCTTCGAGCACCCCGAGGTGGGCGGCCTGCTGCTGGAGCACCACCAGCTCACCCTGGCTGACTCCCCGGACCTGCACCTGGTCGTCTACACGGCCGCCGCGGGCACCGACAGCGCCGCCCGGCTGGCCCGGCTGAGCAGCGACTGACCGACCCCCACCGGCCACCCCGCCGGATCTGGGACCATCGAGGGGTGGCTGTCGCTCGGATGCGGATGAGCCGGATCGCGCTCGTCCCCGTCCTCTTCCTGACGATCTGCGTGCTCCCGGTGACCGTCGGCACGCCCTGGGCGTGGCTGCTGATGGCGGTGCCGCTGGCGCTGGCCGCCTGGGTGTTCCGGGTCGGCGTCGACCTCGGGGACGACGGGGTCACCGTGCGGTCGCTGGTCGCCCGCCGCACGATCGCCTGGCCCGAGGTGGCCGGCATCCGGGTCGGTGCACGCGCCGACCTGTGGCTGGTCACGACCGCCGGCACCCAGCTGCAGCTGCCGGTGCTGCGGGCCCGCGACCTGCCCCGCCTGGCCGCCCTCTCCGGCGGCCGCATCCCCGCCCCCTGAGGAAGGACCCCACTGCCCCCACCACTCGCAAGCTCGCGGCGGGCCCCTGCAGCGGGGCCGTCAGTACTCGGTGACCACGTTGGACAGGGGCTCCCCGGCCAGCACCCGGGCCAGCTGGTCGGTGACGGCTGCGGTGGCGCGGTCATTGGTGGCGGGCACCGCGCCGGCCACGTGCGGGGTGAGCAGCAGGTTCGGCGCGGACCACAGCGGGTGGCCGGCGGGCAGCGGCTCGGGGTCGGTCACGTCCAGGGCGGCGCGCAGCCGGCCCGAGGTCAGCTCGGCCAGCAGGGCGTCGGTGTCGACCACCACACCGCGGGCGGCGTTGACCAGCAGGGCGTCGTCCTTCATCGCGGCGAGGAAGGCGGCGTCGACGAGGCCGGTGGTCTGCGGGGTCACCGGCACGATGAGCACCACGACGTCGGCCTCGGGCAGCAGCTGCGGCAGTTCGTCGATGCTCCGCACCCCGTCCCGGGCGGTGCGGGCGACGTAGGTGAGGTCGACGTCGAAGCCGGCCATCATCCGGCCGATCGTCCGGCCGATGTCCCCGGCGCCCACCATCAGCACCTTGGCGCCGATCAGCGAGTGCTCGGTGCGGAAGTCCCAGCGGCCGGCGTCCTGCTCGCGGGTGAAGTGCGGGATGCCCCGCTGCGCGGCCAGCGTGGCGGCGACCGCCCACTCCGCGGTGGAGGGGGTGTGCGCGCCGCGGGCGTTGCACAGGGTGACCCGCTCGGGGAGCCGGCCGACGAACTTCTCCGCCCCGGCGCTCATCAGCTGCACCAGCCGCAGCTGCGGCAGCGCGTCCAGCACCTCGGCGGCGATCTCCCCGCCGCCGCGCGGCACGAGCACCTGCGCCTGCGTCGCCTCCCCGGTGGGCGCCCCCTCGTCGGGGAACCGGTGGGCGCGGACGCGGGGCGAGAGGGCCTCGACCGCCTCGGCGAGGGCACGGGAGGGGACGAGCACGTGCAGCGTCTCCTCCGGGCCCAGGGGCAGCGTGGTGGCGGGGTCGGAGCCGGTGACGTCGGGCACGGGTCCCGACCCTAGGCGGGCCCGCTCGGCGCGGCGCGCCGGGCAGCCGCCGTACTGTTGCCGAGGTGGGACGGCGGACGACGGCACCCGGTGCCCGGCGGCTGACGGCACTGCTCCTGGGCGGGCTGCTGCTGGCCGGTTGCGGTGGCGGCTACGAGCCGGCCGGCCCCTTCCGCGACGTGCCGCAGGGTCAGCCCCCGCAGGTCGCCCCGCCGCTGGAGAGCACCCCGATCCCGGCGCCCGGCCGGCCGTCCACCCCGGGCGCCGAGGACGAGCAGGCCGGTGACCCGAACGTGGTCGCCACCGACCTCGTCGTGCCCACCGCCCTGGCGCTGCTGCCCGACGGGACGGCGGTGGTCGGTGAGCGGGACACCGGGCGGCTGCTGCAGGTCTTCCCAGACCGCGCCGAGCCGCGGGAGCTGATGACCGTGCCGGGCGTCGACACCGGCGGGGAGGGCGGGCTGCTCGGGCTGGCCCTCTCGCCGACGTTCGCCGAGGACGGGCTGTTCTACGCCTACGTCTCCACCGCGACCGACAACCGGGTGGTGCGCTTCCCGATCGGCGGCACGCCCAACCCGGTGCTGACCGGCATCCCCCGCGGCGAGGTGCACAACGGCGGCGGCCTGCTCTTCGGGCCGGACGGCGTGCTGTACGTGGGCACCGGCGACGTCGGCGACCCGGCTCTGGCGGCCGACCCGGCATCGCTGGCCGGCAAGGTGCTGGCCGTCGACGTCTTCGGTCAGCCGGTCGGCGCCGGCCCGGTCCTGACCCTCGGGCACCGGGACGTCACCGCGCTCTGCCAGGGCGGCGAGCAGCTCTACGGGACCGACGACGCGCTGCAGGGGCCCGACGAGTTCAACGCCCTCGTGGCCGGCGGCGACTACGGGCCCGGCGGCATCGCACCGGTGCTCGAGGTGCCCGGGGAGGAAGGCGGGTTGGGTGGCTGCGCGGTCACCGGGCCCTACGTCTTCCTCGGGGCGCTCGACGGGCAGCAGGTGCACGTCGTCGAGCTCGACGGGGCGCGGGTCCCGGTCGAGGAGCCGACGGCGTTCCTGGACGAGGACTACGGCCGGCTGCGCGCGGTGGCCCTGGACGCCGAGGGCGCGCTGTGGATCACCACCTCCAACCGCGACGGGGTGGGCACGCCGGCCGAGGACGACGACAAGGTGCTGCGGGTGCTCCCGCCGACCTCCTCGGCCGGCTCCCCGCTGTAGCCGGGCCGGGACTACCGGGTGAAGCGGTGGACCACGTGGTCCGGCGGGTCGACCGGGTTGTCCGGCACCAGCTCACCGTCGGCGTACCAGTGGGCCCCGGCGCGGCGCAGCGCCCGCCACGAGGCCTCGTTGCCCAGCGCCACGGCGACCAGCACGTCCCGCGCCTCAGGGTGGTCGGCGAAGCCCCGCGCCACGGCGGCGGCGATCATCGCCGCCCCCAGCCCCCGGCCGCGCGCCTCCGGCTCACCGACCAGGTAGTCGATGCTCAGCGCGCCAGCGGGCACCTCGCAGATCGCCGACAGCTCGGTGAGCGACTCCGGTTCGTCGGCGAACGCGTACACCTGCACCAGGCCGAACGGCTGCCCGTCGTGGACGCCGAGGTACACCGCGGTCGGGTCGGTGCCGTCGACGCTGGGCCCGTACTGCCGCTCGACCGCGGCGAGGCTCGGGTCGTCGTCCCACCGGCGGGCGACCAGCGGCTCGGCCAGCCAGCGGCTGAGCAGCGGGAAGTCCGCCCGCCGCAGCGGGCGCAGCTCGACGGCGGGCAGCCCCACCGCCCCAGGCTAGGAGCCCAGCACCCGCTCCTCCAGCATCCGCTTCACGGTGGGGGCATCGGCCTTGCCGCGGGTGGTCTTCATGACCGCCCCGACGAGCGCACCCAGCGCCTGGACCTTGCCGGCCTTGACCTTGGCGATGACGTCGGGGGCGCCGGCGATCGCAGCCTCGACGGCGGCGACCAGCTCGTCGGACTCCCCCATCACCGCCAGCCCCTGCGCCTCGACGACCTGCGCCGGGTCGCCCTGGCCGGCCAGCACGCCGTCGAGCACCTGGCGGGCGAGCCCGTCGTTGATGGTGCCCTCGTTGACCAGCCGGACCAGCTCGGCCACCTGTGCCGGGGTGATCGACAGCTCGGCGAGCTCGGTGCCGGCCTCGTTGGCCCGGCGGGCGAGGTCGCCCAGCCACCACTTGCGGGCGTCACCCGGGGTGGCGCCGGCGGCAACGGTCTGCTCGACCAGGCCGAGCGCTCCGGCGTTGGCCAGCCAGGTCATCTCGGTGCCGGAGATGCCCCACTCCTGCTGGAGCCGGGTACGGCGGGCAGCGGGCAGCTCGGGCAGCTCGGCGCGCAGCTTCTCGATCCACTCGGCGTCGGGCGCCAGCGGCACCAGGTCGGGCTCGGGGAAGTACCGGTAGTCGGTCGCCTCCTCCTTGCTGCGCCCGGAGGAGGTGCTGCCGGTGTCCTCGTGGAAGTGCCGGGTCTCCTGCACGATCCGGCCACCTCCGTCGAGGACGGCGGCCTGCCGGCGCATCTCGAAGCGGACGGCGCGCTCGACCGACCGCAGCGAGTTCACGTTCTTGGTCTCGGTGCGGGTGCCCCACTCCAGGTCGCCGACCGGGTTGAGCGAGATGTTGACGTCGCAGCGCAGGCTGCCCTGCTCCATCCGTACGTCGGAGACGCCGAGGGCCTGGACGATCTCGCGCAGCTCGGTGACGTAGGCGCGGGCGACCTCGGGGGCCAGCCGGCCGGCACCGGGCACCGGGCGGGTGACGATCTCGACCAGCGGGATGCCGGCCCGGTTGAAGTCGATCAGCGAGTGGTCGGCGCCGTGGATGCGCCCGGTGGCCCCACCGACGTGCAGGTTCTTGCCGGTGTCCTCCTCCAGGTGCACCCGCTCGATCTCCACGCGGTGCGTCGTCCCGTCGACCTCGACGTCCAGGTGGCCGGCGACGCACAGCGGCTCGTCGTACTGGCTGGTCTGGAAGCCCTTGGGGATGTCGGGGTAGAAGTAGTTCTTCCGGGCGAACCGCGACCAGTTCGCGATCCGGCAGCCCAGCGCCAGGCCGATCTTGATGGTCGCCTCGACGGCGGCGGCGTTGGCCACCGGCAGCGAGCCGGGCATGCCCAGGCACACCGGGCAGGTGTGCGTGTTGGGCTCGGCACCGAAGGTGGTGGCGCAGCCGCAGAACATCTTGGAGGCGGTGCCCAGCTCGACGTGGGTCTCCAGCCCGATGACCGGCTCGTAGCGGGTCAGGACGTCGTCGAACTCGACCAGCCGGTCGGCGGTGCTGGTCATGGCTTCTCCTCCGGGTGGGACGTCGTGGTCGAGCCGGTGGCGGCGCTGCGGGTGGTGAACCAGGCACCGATCGCGGTCAGCACGCCCAGCACGATGAAGACGGCGAAGATCGCCTGGCCGGTCACGGCCCAGAGCACGGCGCCGGCGACGATCACGAAGACGGTCAGCCCCCAGGCTGCCTTCATGGGCCCGTTCACGCGGCACCCGCCGGGGTGCCCAGCTCGTCGAGCAGCCGGTGGCCTCGGGCGGCGTCCTGCGCGGCCTCCAGCGCGGCGGCGACCCGGTAGCAGCGGTCGTCGGCCAGCGCCGGGGCCATCACCTGCAGCCCGACCGGCAGCCCCTCGGACAGCCCACTGGGCACCGAGATCGCCGGGAGGCCGGCCAGGCTGGCCGGCAGGGTGCACAGGTCGGCGGCGTACATCGAGATCGGGTCGTCGACCCGGGTGCCGATCGGGAACGCGACGGTCGGGGTGGTGGGGCTGACCAGCACGTCGACGCCGGCGAAGGCGGCGCTGAAGTCGCGGGTGATCAGCGTGCGCACCTTCTGCGCCTGGCCGTAGTAGGCCTCGTAGTACCCGCTGGACAGCGCGTAGGTGCCCAGGATGATCCGCCGCTTGACCTCCGGGCCGAAGCCCTGCTCCCGGGTGATCGCCATGACCTCGTCGAGGTCCCGGCTGCCGTCGTCGCCGGCCCGCAGGCCGAACCGGACACCCTCGTAGCGGGCCAGGTTGCTGGAGGCCTCGCTCGGCGCGATCAGGTAGTAGGCGGGCAGCGCCAGGTCGAAGGAGGGGCAGGAGACCTCGGTGACCTCCGCGCCCAGCCCGGCCAACACCTCGATCGCCTCGCGGGTGCGGGCCAGGACGCCGGGCTCGTAGCCCTCGGCGTGGCCCTCCCCACCGAGCTCGCGGACGACCCCGACCCGCACGCCGCGCAGGTCGCCGGCCGCGCCTTCCCGGGCGGCGTCGGCCAGCCGGGCCAGCGGGGTGTCGATGCTGGTGGAGTCGCGCGGGTCGTGGCCGCCGATGACCTCGTGCATCACCGCGGCGTCCAGCACCGTGCGGGCCATCGGCCCCGCCTGGTCCAGGCTGGAGGAGAAGGCGATCAGGCCGTAGCGGGAGACCGAGCCGTAGGTCGGCTTGTGCCCGACCAGCCCGGTGAGCGCGGCCGGCTGCCGGATGGAGCCGCCGGTGTCGGTGCCGATGGACCAGGGCGCGAGGTGCCCAGCGACCGCGGCGCTGGAGCCGCCGGAGGAGCCGCCGGGGATGCGCTCGGCATCCCAGGGGTTGCGGGTCACCTGGTAGGCGGAGTTCTCGGTGGAGGAGCCCATCGCGAACTCGTCCATGTTGGTCTTGCCCAGCAGCACGGTGCCGGCCTCGGCGAGCCGGGTGGCGACCGTGGCGCTGTACGGCGGGCGCCAGCCCTCGAGGATCTTCGAGCCGCTCGTGGTGGGCACGCCCTCAGTGACCACCAGGTCCTTCAGCGCCAGCGGCACGCCGGCCAGCGGGCCGAGCTCGGCGCCGGTGGCGCGGGCCTGGTCGACCGCGGCGGCCGCGGCGAGCGCGGCGTCGTCCTCGACGTGCAGGTAGGCGCCGAGCCGGCCGTCGTCGGCGGCGATCCGGTCCAGGTGCGCGCGGGTCACCTCGACGGCGCTCACCTCGCCGGAGCCCAGCAGCCGGGACAGCTCGGCGACGTCGGCGCGGGTCAGGTCACTGCTGGTGCCGGTCACTCGGCGTCCCCCAGGATGCGCGGCACGCGGATGCGGCCGTCCTCGGCGGCGGGCGCACCGGCCAGCACGACGTCGCGGTCCAGGCTGGGGGTCACCTCGTCGGGGCGGAGCACGTTGGTCAGCGGGACGGCGTGGGTCATCGGCGGCACGTCGGCCACCGCGGCCTCACCGACCCGGGCGACGGCGGCGAGCACCTGGTCGAGCTGGCCGGCGAACCGGTCGAGCTCCTCGTCGGTGACGGCCAGGCGCGACAGACGCGCCAGGTGTGCGACGTCGGAACGGGAGATGCTGCTCATGCTGCGCTGGGACCCCACTTCGGCGGCCGGACGGGCCCGGCCTCGACTCGCTCCAGGACTCAGCCACTCTACGTGGCGCGACCGGGCCACCCGACCGCGAGCCGGGTTGGTCCCGGGGCCCTCGATGCGGCAGGCTCCCCCTGTCCGCGATCGACGGTGATCGGCCCCGCCTCAGCACCACGTCCGGGGGGATCCGTGTCCTACCTCTTGCGGCTGGTCGTCCCCGACCGGCCCGGCACCCTGGGCGCCGTCGCGACGGCGCTCGGCCAGGCCGGCATCGACATCGTCTCCGTCGACGTCCTGGAGCGCGGCAACGGTGTCGCCGTCGACGACATCGTCGTGGAGCTCCCGGCCGACCGGGTCGCCGACAGCCTGATCACCGCCGCCACCGCGGTGCCGGGTGTGCAGGTCGAGTCGCTGCGCCCCTTCGCCGGTCCGATGGACACCCACCGGGAGCTGGAGCTGCTCGAGGCGCTGGCCCCGGCCGGGGCGGGCACCGCCAAGGTGCTCGCCGCCGAGCTCCCCCGGGTGTTCCGCAGCGGCTGGGCGGTGGTGCTCGCCGGTTCCGCCGACCAGCTCACCGTGCTGGCCGCGTCCGACGCCGCACCTTCACTGGAGGACATCCGCACCCCGTGGCTGCCGTTGACCACGCCCCTGCTGCTGCCCAGCGACGGTGACTGGGTGCCCCTGCGCTGGCAGGAGATGGCGGTGGAGATGATGGCCGCGCCGCTGGGCCCCGAGGGCACCGCGGTGCTGCTCGGCCGGTCCGGCGGGCCGGCGTTCCGGCGCTCGGAGCTGCTGCGCCTGGCCCACCTGACCGGGCTCGCCGCGACGGTCACCCGGCTCCCACCGGCCTGAAGGACCCCGCTGCCCCCCACCCTGCAGCGGGGCCGTCAGGCTTCGGCGGGCTCCGAGCCGTCGCCGATGGTGGCGACCTCGCGGGCGGCGTCCGGCCCCTGCTCGAGCAGCACCGTGAAGCCGTCGTCGTCCAGGACCGGCGCCTTCACCGCGACGGCCTTGTCGTACTTGCTGCCGGGGTCGGCGCCGACGACGACGAAGCCGGTCTTCTTCGACACCGAGCCGGTGACCTTG
This sequence comes from Modestobacter sp. VKM Ac-2977, assembly GCF_026968045.1. Lineage (GTDB taxonomy): Bacteria > Actinomycetota > Actinomycetes > Mycobacteriales > Geodermatophilaceae > Modestobacter. The sequence continues at coordinate 147,052 of NZ_JAPVBQ010000004.1, forward strand.
CCCCCGCGCTCCTGGATGGCGGCGATCGCCTGGTCCCGGCTGTGGTCGCGCAGTGAGCCGGTGACGACGACGGTGATGCCGGTCAGCGGCCCGGGCCCGGAATCGGACTCGGGGTCGGCCAGCCGCACCCCCGCGGCCCGCCACTTCTCCACCACGTCGCGGTGCCAGTCGACGGTGAACCAGTCGCGCACCGCCGTGGCGATGGTCGGCCCGACGCCCTCGGCGGCGGCCAGCTCCTCCTCGCTCGCGGCCATCAACCGGTCGACCGAGCGGAACTCCCGGGCGAGCGCCTGGGCCGCCGTGGGGCCGACGTGCCGGATCGACAGCGCCACGAGCACCCGCCACAGCGGGACGTCCTTGCGGGTCTGCAGGTTGGTCAGCAGCCGCTTCCCGTTGGCCGAGAGGGTGCCGTCCTTCTTGGTGAAGAAGTCGGTGCGGCACAGCGCGTCCTCGTCGAGGGTGAAGACGTCGCCCTCGTCGGCGAGCAGCCGGCTCTCCAGCAGGGCGGTCGCCGCCTCGTAGCCGAGCACCTCGATGTCGAAGGCGCCGCGGCCGGCGACGTGGAAGACCCGCTCCCGGAGCTGGGCGGGGCAGGAGCGGGCGTTCGGGCAGCGGATGTCGGCGTCGCCCTCCTTCTCCGGCCGCAGCTCGGTGCCGCACTCGGGGCAGTGCGTGGGGAAGACGAACTCCCGCTCGGAGCCGTCGCGGGCCGCCACCACCGGGCCGAGCACCTCGGGGATGACGTCGCCGGCCTTGCGGATGACGACCGTGTCGCCGATCAGCACGCCCTTGCGCTTGACCTCGCTGGCGTTGTGCAGCGTGGCCAGCTGCACGGTGGACCCGGCGACCTTCACCGGCTCCATGTAGGCGAACGGGGTGACCCGCCCGGTGCGGCCGACGTTGACCCGGATGTCGTGCAGCTTCGTCGTCGCCTCCTCCGGGGGGTACTTGAACGCGATGGCCCACCGCGGCGCGCGGCTGGTGGACCCGAGCCGGCGCTGCAGGGCGACCTGGTCGACCTTGACGACGACGCCGTCGATCTCGTGCTCGACGGCGTGCCGCTGCTCGCGGTACCGCTCGATGTAGGCCCAGACGCCGGTGAGGTCGTCGACCACCTCGTACCGGGCGCTGACCGGCAGCCCCCAGGCGCGCAGCTGCTCGTAGGCGTCGGACTGGCGGGCGGGCTCGAAGCCGCGGCGCGCGCCGATGCCGTGCACGACCATGCTGAGCGGGCGCTTCGCCGTCTCCCGGGCGTCCTTCTGCCGCAGCGAGCCGGCCGCGGCGTTGCGCGGGTTGGCGAACGGCGCCTTGCCCGCCTCGACCAGGCCGGCGTTGACCTCGGCGAACGCGGCGACCGGGAAGTAGACCTCGCCGCGGACCTCGAGGAACTCCGGCACGTCGTCGCCGGTGAGCTGCTGGGGGACGACGGCCAGGGTGCGGACGTTGGCGGTGACGTCCTCCCCCGTCGTCCCGTCGCCGCGGGTGGCCGCGCCGACCAGCCGGCCGCGTTCGTAGACCAGGTCGATGGCCAGCCCGTCGACCTTCAGCTCGCAGAGGTAACCGGCGCCGGCGGCGCCGTCCCGCTCCGCGCGGGCAGCCCAGGCGGAGAGCTCGTCGGAGGAGAAGGCGTTGTCCAGGCTCTGCATCCGCTCCGGGTGGGTGACCGGGGCGAAGGTGGCGCCGAAGCCGCCGTTGACCTTCTGGCTGGGTGACTCCGGGGTCAGCAGTGCGGGGTGGGCCACCTCCAACGCCGTGAGCTCGCCCATCAGCTCGTCGTACTGGCCGTCGCTGACCAGCGGGGCGTCCTGCACGTAGTAGGCGAAGGCGTACCGGTCGAGCTCCTCGGACAGGTCGCGGTGCCGGGTGCGGACCTCGTCGGGCACCTCGGTGACGTCCTGCCGGTCGACGGCCGCCTCGACCGTGGGCTGGTCGGCCCGCTCCACCGTGTCCTGCTCCCCTGCCTCGCTGCTCACGGACGAGACGTTATCCGGCGACTCCGACGGGAAACGGCAGCACAGGCGGCAGCGCGCCACCTCGGGCAGCGAGCAGCTTCCGACGCCGCTACAGCGGTGGGCCGATGAGGATCTCGGTGTCGTCGGGGCGGTAGGTGCGCCATCGACCACCGGGATCTCGCTGCACCCGGAAGCCGTGGTGGACCTTCGTGTGGTGCCGTTCGCACAACAACGCTGAGTTCTGCAGCGAGGTCTCGCCGCCGTGCAGCCAGTGGATCAGGTGGTGGACGTCGCACCACCAACTCGGGGCGCCGCAGCCGGCGAACACGCAGCTCTTGTCCCGCCGTTCCACGGCCTTGCGCAGCCCGGGAGTGACCACCCGGTGGTCCCGCCCCAGGTCCAGCGGCACCCCATCGGGGCCCATCACGATCCGGGAGATGCTGCCGTCACAAGCCAGGTAGCGGGCCCGCGCGGCCGAGATCGTCGCCCCGAACCCGGTGCTCGCCGCCCCGGCACCGGTGGCCGGGTCCACCAGGTCGTCGAGGTCGATGCCCACCACCACGTGCGGCTTCACCGTCCGCAGGATCGGCAGATCACCGCTGGCCAACTGGTTGTCACACAGCTGCACCAGCGCGTCGGCGTTCTGCTGCGCCCGGGTCCGCTCATCGCCCCGGGGGCGGTCGGCCTGCACCATCGACTCGATCGCCGCCTGCACCTTCTCCCCACCCACGGCGTCGAGGTCGAACCGGCCGGTGACGCTGCCGTCGGCGTGCTTGGCGATCGTCAACCGCCGGCCCTCGGTCGGGTCCGGCTCCGGGCCGTCGGGGTCCAGCGCGTCCTCGAAGGCCTGCACTGCAGCGACCAACGACTGGTGCGGAGCGACCGCGGCCACCTGTGCCCACGCCTGGTCGAACGCGGCCAGGTCGATCCCCTGCTCCTCGGCTCGAGCCCGCTCACGCTCCCCCACCGCGGCAGCGACCACGTCCATCTGAGCCGCGGTCACTGACCCCTCCGCGAAACCGGCCGCCAGCGCCGGGAAGTGCTCCAACGCCCGCCCGGACCGCAGGATCCGCGACGCGTCGCTCGCCGACAGCCGGGCGTGCCCGATCAGCCACGACCGCATCGACTTCAACCCGTCGTGCTCGGCGGCCTGCACGGTGTCCGCGCGGCGCACCGTGCGGGTCAGCTCCGCCGACGCACGGTTGACCACCTGCACCAGCAAGGCGGTCCGATCCAGCATCTGCCCGTCGGACAACCCGTGCAGGTCATCGGCCGCCAAGGCGTCCAGAGCTGACAGCAACTCGCTCACGGACACCTCCTGACGTGTTCGAACGTGTGTACGAATTCTATCGCCGATAAAGGCCTTCAGCAACCCATACCCGCAGGTCAGAGGCATGTCCACAGATGCGGAAAGCCGCTTGACACGGCTCGCGCGGCACCCATCATGGCTCCGTGCACCCAGACCTCGAGCGCGCTCTCCAGCCGGTCCTCGACGACCTCCGGGCCACGTCGGCGCCGCTTCCCCGCCGGGTCGACGACGACCGGCCCGACAGCGACGACGACGGACCGTTCGCGGCGCGGGCGATGCTGTGGGGCCACGACGGCAGAGGTCAGGGCGTCTTCGTGGAGCTCCGCCTCTCACAGCCCGAACAGGTCGCGCAGGTGGCCGACGGGGTGCAGGCGTGGGCCGTCGAGGAACTGTGGGGCAGCGCCCCCACCAACTGGCCGCGCTGCCCGCGGCACCCCGACACCCACCCCCTCCAGGCACAGGTGCGGGACGCCGCCGCCTGGTGGGTGTGTCCGCGTGACGACGTCCCGGTCAGCGAGGTCGGGGGCCTCGGCTGAGCCGGGGCGTCACTCCGGCAGCAGGTACTTCGCGGCCTCGCGGACGTGCGCCATCGCCGTCCGGGCGTAGGCCTGGCTCGCCCCGGCCAAGCCACAGGACGGCGTGAGCGTCACCGCGCCGGCCAGCTCCTCGGCCGGGAAGCCCAGCTCCCGCCACCAGGCCTGCACGCGGCTGGCGGTCGCCTTCGGCCGGCCCAGGTCGGTGTCGGTACCGGGGACGACGCCCACGAGCAGGTGGGTGCCGGCCTCGATGGCGGTGCCGACGGCGTCGAGGTCCTGCACCAGGCCCAGGTCGAAGGAGAGCCCCTGCGCCCCGGCGGCCCGGAAGAGGTCGAGCGGGGCGCGCTGGGCGCAGCAGTGCACCACGACCGGTGCCGACACCTGGCGGACGAGCCCGGTGAGCTGCTCCTCCACGACGTTCGACTCGATCGCCGACAGCTTGCCGAACCCGCTGGCGGTGGGCAGCCCGCCCTGCAGCACGGCGGGCACCGACGGCTCGTCCAGCTGCACGACGACCGAGGCCCCCGGCACCCGGGCGGAGACGGCGGCGACGTGGGCACCGATCCCCTCGGCGAGGGACTGCGCCAGGTCGCGGAGCGCCCCGGCGTCCACCACGGCCCGGTCGCCACGACTGCGCTCCAGCCCGGCGGCCAGGGTCCACGGCCCGGCCACCTGGATCTTCAACGGCCCCACGTAGCGCTCGGCCACCTCGTAGAGGGCGTCGAGGTCGCGGGCCAGGGCCTCCCGGGCCCGGCGCAGGTCGGCGCCGGGACGGGCGACCAGCCGCCAGCCCGCCGGGGTGAGGTCGACGTAGAGGTCGACCAGCAGGGCGGCCGCGCGACCGATCAGGTCCGACCCGGCGCCGCGGCCGGGCAGCTCGGGCAGGTGCGGGAGGTCCGGCAGCTCGCCGACGACCAGCCGCATCGCCTCGACCGGGTCGGTGCCGGGCAGGGACCCGACGCCGGTGGCCGGCCCCCACACCGGGAGCGCCGACCGCACCTCGCCGTCGGCGCCCGGCTCACTGCTGTCGTCCGGGAGGTGCGTCGCCGAGGTCACGTGCCGACCGTAGCCCGCCGTCCCACCGGCACCTGCGACGGTCAGCTCAGTGCGGTCTCCGGCCGTTCCCCGGCGCGCAGCACGGTGCCCTGGCCGAGCACCAGGTCACCCCGCTCGGCGTCCGGGGCGTACAGCACGGCCGACTGCCCCGGGGCCACTCCGCGCTGGCGCTCCCCGAGCACGAGGCACAGCCCGCCGTCCTCGGCGAGGGAGACCTCGCAGGCGACCGGCGCGGCGTGGGCGCGCAGCTGCACCTGGGCCCGGAACGGGAGGTCGGGCACCGGCCCGGTCCAGGTGGGCGTCCCGGTGCGCACCTCGTCGACCTCAGCCTGCTCCGCGGTGCCGATCGTGACGGTGCGGCTGACCGGCTCGATCCCGAGCACGTACCGCGGGCGCTGGTCCCCGGCGGTGACACCCAGCCCACGACGCTGGCCGATGGTGAAGCCGTGCGCGCCGGCGTGCGTCCCGACGGTCTGCCCGGTGGCGGCGTCGACGACCGGGCCGGGCTGCTCACCCAGCTTGCGGGCGAGGAAGCCGCGGGTGTCGCCGTCGGAGATGAAGCAGATGTCGTGCGAGTCCGGCTTGGTGGCGACCGCGTAGCCGCGCTCGGCCGCCAGCTCCCGCACCCGCTCCTTGGTCATCGAGCCGAGCGGGAAGACGGCGCCCGCCAACTGCCCGGCGGTGAGCACGCCGAGCACGTAGGACTGGTCCTTCGCGGCGTCGACCGAGCGACGCAGCTCACCGTCGGCCAGCCGGGCGTGGTGCCCGGTGACGACGGCGTCGAAGCCCAGCGCCCGTGCCCGGTCGAGCACCGCGGAGAACTTGATCTTCTCGTTGCAGCGCAGGCAGGGGTTCGGGGTCCGGCCAGCGGCGTACTCGGCGACGAAGTCGTCGATGACGTCCTCACGGAAGCGGTCGGCCAGGTCCCAGACGTAGAACGGGATGCCCAGCTCGTCGGCCACCCGCCGGGCGTCATGGGAGTCCTCGACGCTGCAGCACCCTCGGGCGCCGCTGCGCAGCGTCTGCCGGTCGGGTGAGAGCGCCAAGTGCACACCGGTGACGTCGTGCCCCGCCTCGACGGCAAGCGCGGCGGCGACCGCGGAGTCCACTCCGCCGCTCATGGCAGCGATCAGTCGCATCTCAGTGCCCCCCGGTCCCGGCCCGGCGGGCCCGCTCCACGACCGGGCCGATCACCTCGAGCAGTGCGTCGACGTCGGCGTCGGTCGAGGTGTGGCCCAGGCTGAACCGCAACGAGCTGCGGGCCCGGGCGGGGTCGGCGCCGGCGGCCAGCAGCACGTGGCTGGGCCGGGCGACGCCGGCGCTGCAGGCCGACCCGGTCGAGCACTCGATGCCCCGGGCGTCCAGCAGCATGAGCAGCGCGTCGCCCTCCGCACCGGGGAAGGACAGGTGCGCGTTGCCCGGGAGCCGCCCGGGGCCACCGGCCACCACGTCGTCCAGGGGCGGACCGTTGAGCTGGGCGTCGGGCACCTCGGCGACCACCCCGGCGACCAACCGGTCCCGCAGCGCGGCCACCCGCGCAGTGCGCTCGGCCCGGTCGGCGACCGTGGCGTGGGTGGCCGCGGCCAGCCCGACGATCGCGGCGACGTCCAGGGTGCCGGACCGGACGTCGCGCTCCTGGCCACCACCGTGCAGCAGCGGAGTGCACTCGGCGTCCCGCCGCAGCAGCAGCGCCCCGGCGCCCATCGGGCCGCCCACCTTGTGCCCGGTCATGGTCAGGGCGTCGACGCCGCTGGCGGCGAAGTCCAGTGGCGACTGGCCGATCGCCTGCACTGCGTCGGTGTGCAGCGGCACGCCGACCTCGTGGGCGACGGCGGCCAGCGCGGTCACGTCGCTGACGGCGCCGATCTCGTTGTTGGCCCACATGACGGTGGCCAGGGCGACGTCCCGTCCGTCGCCGAGGGCGTCGGCCAGCGCGTCGGCGGTGACCCGGCCGGTCGGCTCGACCCGCAGCCAGGTGACCTCGGCGCCCTCGTGCTTCTCCAGCCACTCGACGCTGTCGAGGACGGCGTGGTGCTCGGCCGGGCTGGCCACGATCCGGCGACGCCCCTGGTCAGCGGTGCGGCGGGCCCAGTACAGCCCCTTGACGGCGAGGTTGTCGCCCTCGGTGCCACCGCCGGTGAACAGCACCTCCGACGGCCGCGCCCCCAGGGCAGCGGCCAGGCGCTCCCGTGACTGCTCGGCCATCCGCCGGGCCTCGCGGCCGCTGGCGTGCAGGGAGGAGGCGTTGCCCACCCGGGCCAGCTGCTCGGTCATGGCCGCGAGCGCGACCGGCAGCATCGGGGTCGTCGCTGCGTGGTCGAGGTAGGTCATGGCACAGCAAGCGTAGGCGCCGGGCGCCGGGGGCAACCCGGTCGTGTCCGACTGGTGGGAGTGCGCACGACTCCTCCGCCTCCTCGTGCCTGTGGCTGCGACGTGCGTCGAGCGCCGACCCGGAGGCCGACGCCCGACGCGACGTGCTCGATCACCCCTCCTGCAGCCCACCGAGGGAGCGCAGGAGGGCCCTCGGTGCTACTTGCGAGCGCTGATCTGCTCGGTGGCCGCCGGGACGACGGTGAACAGGTCGCCCACCACGCCGAAGTCGGCCAGCTCGAAGATCGGCGCCTCGGGGTCCTTGTTGACCGCGACGATGGTCTTCGAGGTCTGCATGCCGGCCCGGTGCTGGATCGCCCCGGAGATGCCCACCGCGATGTACAGCTGCGGCGACACCGTCTTGCCGGTCTGCCCGACCTGGAAGGAGTGCGGGTAGAAGCCGGAGTCGACGGCGGCGCGGGAGGCACCGACGGCGCCACCGAGGGAGTCGGCCAGCCCCTCGATCACCGAGAAGTTCTCCGCGCTCGCCACCCCGCGACCGCCGGAGACGACGATCGCGGCCTCGGTCAGCTCCGGCCGGTTGGACTTCTGCTCCACGACCCGGTCGAGCACCCGGGTCTGCTTGGCGGCCTCGGAGACGGCGACCTGCACCGTCTCCTCGGTGCCTGCGGCCGGGGCCGGCTCGGGGGTGACCGAGTTGCCGCGCAGGGTGTAGATCGGGGTGCCGACCGTGACCTGTGAGTGCACGATCGTCGCCCCGGCGAACGCCACCTGGGTGGCGGTGCCGTCGGCGGCGATCTCGGTGACGTCGGTCAGGAAGCCGCTGCCGGTCTTGATGGCCAGCCGGCCGGCGATCTCCTTGCCCTCCGGGGTGGACGGGATGACGACCGCGGCCGGGGACTTCTCCGCGACCAGCTGTGCCAGCACCTCGGCCTTGGGGGCCACCAGGTAGGCGTCGACGTCGTCGGACTCGGCGACGTAGACCTTCGCCGCGCCGTACTCGGCCAGCACGTCCTTGATGCCCGCAGCGGTGCCGGGGGCACCGATGACGACGGCGGCGGGCTCACCGAGCGCACGAGCGGCGGTCAGCGCCTCCAGCGTCGACTTGCGGGGCCCACCGGCGGCGGGGTTGAGCTCGGCAAGGACCAGGACCTCTGCCATGTCTGTTCTCTCCTCAGCTCTGAGTCTTCAGCACGGTCGCAGCCGGTCAGACGATCTTCTGGGCGGCCAGGTAGCCGACCAGCTTGTCGGCACCGTCGCCCTCGTCGGCGACCTTCACGCCCTCGCCCTTGGGCGGGCGGCCGGCGAAGTCGACGACCTTGCTGGTGGCGGTGGCCAGGCCCACGGTCGACGCGTCGATGCCCAGGTCGGCGAGGGTCTTGGTCTCCACCGGCTTCTTCTTGGCGGCCATGATCCCCTTGAAGGAGGGGTAGCGCGGCTCGTTGATCGTGTCCCAGGTGGAGACGATCGCCGGCAGCGGCGCCTCGACCTCCCAGTAGCCGCCGTCGGTCTGCCGCTCGATCTTGGCCATCGAGCCCTCGATCGTGAGCTTGCGGGCGCCGGACAGCTGCGGGATGCCCAGCCGCTCCGACAGCAGCGCCGGCATCACCGAGACCTGACCGTCGGTGGACTCGGCGCCGCACAGCACCAGGTCGTACTCCAGCTGCGACAGCGCGGCGGCGATGACGGCGCTGGTCTGCACGGCGCAGGAGCCGTGGATCGCCGGGTCGCTGACGTGCACGGCCTTGTCCGCGCCCATCGACAGGGCCTTGCGGATGGCGTCGGTGGCGGTGTCGGGGCCGACGGTCAGCACCGTGACCTCACCGCCCTGCGCCTCCTTGACGGTGAGCGCCTCCTCGATGGCGTACTCGTCCATCTCGTTGATCACGTTGTCGGCGGTGGCCCGCGCGACGGTGTTGTCCGACGGGTCCAGCTTCCGCTCGCTGCCGGAGTCGGGGACCTGCTTGACTAGAACGACGATGTTCATCGTCAGACCAACCTCCGCGGTGGTTCGGGTGGGCGCGGGCGAAGCCCGCCTCGTGCCGATCATCGAGGCTACTTGCGGGTAACACCCGGCGGGGAGGGCGGGGTTGAGTGACCGGCTCACCCGGCGGCTGTCCACTCCCCCGTGCGGGCGAAGTGCTCGAGGACGGCGGTGTGCGGTGCCAGGTCCAGCCCCTGCGCCGTGACCCAGGCGTCGTCGTAGTAGGTGCAGGCGTAGCGCTCCCCGCCGTCGCACAACAGCGTGACCACGCTGCCGGTGCGGCCGGCGGCGAGCATCTCGGCGATGAGCCCGAACGCGCCCCACAGGTTGGTGCCGGTCGACCCGCCGGCCCGGCGCCCGGCGACCCGCTCCAGGTGCCGCATGGCCGCCAGCGAGGCGGCGTCGGGCACGCAGACCATCCGGTCGACGATGGTCGGGACGAACGAGGGCTCCACCCGGGGCCGGCCGATGCCCTCGATCCGCGAGCCCCGCCCGGTGGTGGCCGGGTCGGCGTCCCGCCAGCCGGGGAAGAACGCCGAGCCCTCCGGGTCGACGACGGCGAGCCGGGTGGGCAGCCGGCGGTACCGGACGTACCGGCCGATCGTGGCGCTGGTGCCGCCGGTGCCGGCGCCGACGACGACCCACTCCGGGACCGGGTGCCGCTCCCGGCTCAGCTGCTCGAAGACCGACTCGGCGATGTTGTTGTTCCCGCGCCAGTCGGTGGCCCGCTCGGCGTTGGTGAACTGGTCGAGGTAGTGCCCGCCGGTCTCCGCGGCGATCCGCCGGGCCTCGTCGTAGACCGTGCCGGCGTCGGCCACCAGGTGGCAGCGGCCTCCGTGGAACTCGATCAGGGCGATCTTCTCGGCGCTGGTCGTCGCCGGCATCACCGCGACGAACGGCAGGCCGAGCATCCGGGCGAAGTAGGCCTCGCTGACCGCCGTCGACCCGCTGGAGGCCTCCACCACGGTGCTGCCCTCGTGCAGCTGCCCCGAGCACAGTGCGTAGAGGAACAGCGAGCGCGCCAGCCGGTGCTTGAGGCTGCCGGTGGGGTGCGTCGACTCGTCCTTCAGGTACAGGTCGATGCCCCACTCGGGCGGCAGCGGGTAGACCAGCAGGTGGGTGTCGGCGGACCGGTGTGCGTCGGCCTCGACCAGCGCGACGGCCCGCTCCACCCACGCCCGCCCGCCCGGGTCGGAGCGGTCGACGTCGGTGGGGCGCGGAGCGGTCACCCCGGCATGATGCCCGGTCGGCACGCCTGTCGGCCGCACGCCCGGGCGCTCAACCCGGGAGCAGGCCGGGCAGCCAGGCGACCTCCCAGCGGGTGCCGTCGGGGTCGGCGACGTAGCCGCTGCGCCCACCCCACTCCCGGTCGACCGGAGCGGTGACCACCCGCGCGCCCGCCATCGCGGCTGCGGCGTGCACCTGGTCGACGTCACCGCGCGCGGCGACGTTCACCGCCAAGGTGATCCCGTTCCACGTCCCCGGGGCCGGCAGGTCCGCGTCCGGAGCTGCTTCCGAGGCCAGCCGGTCGAGCGGGAAGAGCGCCAGGCGGGTGGTACCGACGTCGAACTGAGCGAAGTCGTCGCTCCCCCCAGGCCGCTCCTGCCAGCCCCACCCTGCGTAGAAGGCGCGCGACCGGGCCGCGTCCCGGACGCCGATGGTGACGAACGAGAGCCGCTGAGGGACGCTCACCGGCCGGTGAAGGTCGCCTTGCCCGGGCCGCTCTCCAGGAACGAGCGCATCCCGGTCGCCTGGTCCTCGGTGTCGAACAGCTCGGCGAACAGCCGGCTCTCCAGCTCCAGCCCGGCCGTCAGGCTGCCGTCCAGGCCCTCGTCGATGGCCCGCTTCGCGGCGGCCAGCGCCAGCGGCGGACCGGCGGCGAACTTGCGGGCCATCGCCACGGCGGTCGCGTAGACCTCGTCGTCGGGCACGACGGCGTCGGCCAGCCCCATCTCCAGCGCCTCCTCGGCGCCCACGTGCCGGCCGGTGAACACCAGGTCCTTGGCCTTGGCCGGGCCGACCAGTCGGGCCAGCCGCTGGGTGCCGCCGGCGCCCGGGATCACCCCCAGCTGGATCTCCGGCTGCCCCACCTTCGCGTCGCGGCCCATGATCCGGAAGTCGGCGCACAGCGCCAGCTCGTAGCCGCCACCGAGGGCGTAGCCGGTGATCGCGGCGATCACCGGCTTCGGGATGTGGGCGACCGTGGTGAACGAGGCGGTCAGCTCCCGGCCCCAGGCGACCATGCTCGCCCCGGTCAGCTGGGACATCGCCTTGATGTCGGCCCCAGCGGCGAACACCCGCTCCCCGCCGTAGAGGACGACGGCCCGCACCTCGGGGTCCTTGCCGGCCTCCAGTGCCGCGGCCCGCACCTCCCAGTGCAGCTGCTCGTCGATGGCGTTCATCTTCGGCCGGTCGAGCCGGATGGTGCCGACGCCGTCCTCGACCTGGAGGGTGACGAACTCGGGCGCTGCCATGCGGGCCTCCGTGTGCTGCGGGACGTCGGTGTCCGGGGTCGGTGGTGGTCCGACCCTAAGCCGCGCGACGGGCGCTGAAGCGGCCGCCGGTGCGCTCGACCTCCAGGGCCAGCCCGAACGCGTCCGACAGCAGCGGGGCGGTGAGCACGTCGTCCACCGGGCCGGAGCCGACCACCTCACCACCGCGCAGCAGCAGCGCGTGGGTGTACCCCGGCGGGATCTCCTCGACGTGGTGGGTGACCAGCACCTGCGCGGGCGCGTTCGGGTCGCGGGCCAGGTCCGACAGTCGGGTGACCAGGTCCTCGCGGCCGCCCAGGTCCAGCCCGGCACCGGGCTCGTCGAGCAGCAGCAGCTCGGGGTCGGTCATCAGCGCGCGGGCGATCTGGGTGCGCTTGCGCTCCCCCTCCGACAGCGTGCCGAAGGGGCGGTGCGCCATCCGCGCCACACCCCACTGCTGCATGAGCAGCGCCGCGCGGGTCAGGTCGTGCACGTCGTAGCGCTCCCGCCAGCGGCCGACGACGGCGTACCCGGCGCTCACCACGACGTCACCGACCCGCTCGCCCGGGTCGATCCGCTGCGCCAGCGCCGCACTGGTCAGCCCGATCCGCGGCCGCAGCTCGAAGACGTCGACCGCGCCGAGGGTCTCGCCGAGGATCCCCACCTCCCCGCGGGTGGGGTGCAGCTGCGCGCCGACCAGCTGCAGCAGCGTCGTCTTCCCCGCCCCGTTGGGGCCCAGCAGCACCCAGCGCTCGTCGGGCCGGACGGTCCAGTCGACCGCGCGCAACAGGTGCGCCTGGCCCCGGACGACGTCCACTCCGCGGATCTCGACGACCGGCTCAGTCCACACACCTGCCATCCAACCAACCCGCCGCGCGTCGTGGTCACCGGGTGCGGGCCCGTCGTCGGGCACGATGCCGGGGTGACCGCATGGACGAGTGACCGACCGGTCGAGGTGTGGCCCGGTTCGGCGGCGCCGCTGGGCGCCCACTGGGACGGCACGAGCACCAACTTCGCACTGTGGTCGGCCGGCGCGTCCGCAGTCGACCTGTGCCTGTTCGACCCCGACGGCACCGAGCACCGGCAGCGGCTGCAGGAGACCACCCACCAGGTGTGGCACGGCCGGCTGCCGGGCGTGGGCCCCGGCCAGCGCTACGGCTACCGGGTGCACGGCCCGCACGACCCCGCCTCCGGCGCCCGGTACAACCCGGCGAAGCTGCTGCTGGACCCCTACGCCCGGGCCGTGGACGGCGAGCTCGTGCTCGACGACGCCCTCTTCGGCTGGTCCCCGGCCGATCCGTTCGCCGCCGACCCCAACGACTCGGCGCCGTTCGTGCCCCGCGGGGTGGTCATCCACGACTCGTTCCCCTGGGACGGCGACCACGTGCTGCGCACCTCGTGGAGCGACACGGTGATCTACGAGGTGCACGTCAAGGGCGCCACGATGAGCCACCCCGACGTCCCCCCGGCACTGCGCGGCACCTACGCGGGCCTGGCCCACCCGGCGTTCATCGAGCACCTGCTGTCCCTCGGGGTGACCGCGGTCGAACTGCTGCCGGTGCACCACTTCGTCAGCGAGCCGCACCTGCTCCGTCGCGGGCTGACCAACCACTGGGGCTACAACACGCTCGGCTACTTCGCCCCGCACGCGGCCTACAGCTCGGCGGGCACGGGCGGTGGGCAGGTCACCGAGTTCAAGGCGATGGTCAAGGCGATGCACGCCGCGGGCATCGAGGTGATCCTGGACGTCGTCTACAACCACACCGCCGAGGGCGACCACACCGGGCCGACCCTCTCCTTCCGCGGCATCGACAACGCCGGCTACTACCGGTTGGGCGGCCCCGGCAGCGGTGACGACCTGTCGCGCTACACCGACTACACCGGCTGCGGGAACACCCTCGACGTCCGCCGTCCCCCGGTGCTGGCGCTGCTGATGGACTCGCTGCGCTACTGGGTCACCGAGATGCACGTCGACGGCTTCCGGTTCGACCTCGCCTCCGCCCTGGCCCGGTCGATGCACGACGTCGACCGGCTGTCGGCCTTCTTCGACGTGGTGCACCAGGACCCGGTGGTCAGCACGGTGAAGCTGATCGCCGAGCCGTGGGACGTCGGCGAGGGCGGCTACCAGGTCGGCAACTTCCCGCCGCCCTGGACGGAGTGGAACGGCAAGTACCGGGACACCGTGCGCGACGTCTGGTCCGGCGCGCGGGTGGGGGTGCGCGACCTGGCCTACCGGCTCACCGGCTCCTCCGACCTGTACCGCTCCGACGGCCGGCGTCCCTTCGCCTCGGTCAACTTCGTGACCGCCCACGACGGGTTCACCCTGGCCGACCTGGTCGCCTACGAGCAGAAGCGGAACGAGGCCAACGGCGAGGAGAACCGGGACGGCGAGGGCCACAACCGCAACTGGAACTGCGGCGTCGAGGGCCCGACCGACGATCCTGCGGTGCGCGAGCTGCGGGCCCGGCAGGTGCGCAACCACCTGGCCACGCTGCTGCTGTCGACCGGGGTGCCGATGCTGACCGCCGGGGACGAGCTCGGGCGCACCCAGGGCGGCAACAACAACGCCTACTGCCAGGACAACGAGGTCTCCTGGCTCGACTGGGGTGCCATCGACCCCGACCTGTGGAGCTTCGTGTCCACCCTGGTCGGGCTGCGGCGCCGCTCCCCCGTGCTGCGGCAGGAGGCCTTCTTCGAGGGCACCGAGATCGCCGGCACCGGCGGCACCCGGGACCTGGCCTGGTTCGCCCCCGGCGGGCACCAGCTCACCAGCAGCGACTGGTTCGACACCGGCCTGCAGACCCTCGGGATGTACCTGGACGGCCGGGGCCTGCGGCACCGCGACGAGCGGGGGCGGCCGGTGCTCGACGACTCGTGGCTGATCTGGCTGCACGCCGGCGCCGACCCGGTCGACGTCGTCCTCCCAGGAGCGCCCTGGGGCGATGGCTACGAGCTGGTGCTGGCCACCGAGTACCCGACCGGCACTCCCCCGCAGCCGACCGCGCTGCCGCCGGGTCCCGCACAGCTGCCCGGCCACTCCGTGTGGGCGATGCGGGTGGTCCGCACCCCGACGGCGGCCGGCACGCCCTGACCCCTGGTCAGGTCGCCTCGGGCATGCCGGCCGCCACTGCGGTGGCCAACGCGTCCCGGGGCGGGTGCGGCAGCAGGTCGGGCAGGTCGCTGCGGGTGTCGGCGAGCAGCCCGGCGGCCACCGTCGAGTAGATCGACATCAGCATCGCCGGCTGGAAGGGCAGCAGGTCCTGCCCGGCCAGCGCCGTCCGCTGCGCTCCCAGCGTGACCGGCCGGTGCTCCGCCCCCCAGGCCCGGGCCAGCTGCGCTGCGGTGAACGCCGTGGTGCCGGCCAGCTCGTAGACCCGGCCGACGTGGACCGAGGGGTCGGCCGCGACGTCAGCCGCCACCCGGACGGCGACGTCGGCCAGGTCCTGCCGCGCCACCGCGGCGAGCGCACCCGAGCCGAACGGGGCGGCCACCACCCCCTCCTGCGGGGCGGCCAGCTGCCCGAACAGCTCGGCGTAGAGGCCGTTGCGCAGCACGGTCCAGCGCAACCCGCTGGACGCCAGCCGCCGCTCGGTCCAGCGGTGGGCCAGGGCGAACCCGAGGTGGTCCCCGGCCCCGGTCAGGCTGGTGTAGACCACGTGCCCGACCCCCTGCTCCTCGGCGGCGGTCAGCACCCGGTCGTGCCGGGTGAGGACGACGTCGTCCTCGGCGTAGCCCGCCGACACGAGCACCAGGACGTCGACCCCGGCGAGGTCCAGCGTCGCCGGGTCGTCCAGGTCGAGGAGCCGGCCGGCGGGTCCGAACGCGCCGGGGGTGCGGCTGCCCGCGTACGCCGGGAGCCCGGCAGCGACCAGGCCGGTGTGGACGCGTGAGCCGAGCTGACCGGACGCGCCGGTGACGAGCAGCATGGGAGCTTCTTCCTCGAGGGGGGACGATGCACGACTGGCGTGATCGTCGACGGCCCACCGGGGCCGGACAAGGAGGCACTTCCATGTCAGCAGGGCACACCGGGGGAACCGACCTGCTCGACCCCTGTGGATCTCCCACCCACCCGGACTGCGGCATCCGCGACGTCCTGGACCGGGTCGGCGACACCTGGTCGGTGCTGGTCATCGCCGAGCTCTCCGCCGGCACCCGGCGCTTCGGCGAACTGCAGCGGGCGGTCGTGGGCGTCTCCCAGCGGATGCTCACCCTGACCGTGCGGCGGCTGGAGCGCGACGGGCTGGTGACCCGGACCGTCTACCCCACGGTGCCCGCCACGGTCACCTACGAGCTGACCCAGCGCGGCCGCGAGCTCAGCAGCCTGGTCCGGTTGCTCGCGGACTGGTCGGCGAGCAACCGCGCGGCGATCACCCGGTCACGGGCGGAGTGGGACGCGGACAACCCGGGGTCCGGCGTGCGCTGACGGGTGCGTCCCGGCGAGGCCCCCGCACAGGGGGCCTCGCATCACTCCGCGGCCTGCTCGAAGGTGATGACGGTCCAGCCGAGCAGCAGCCGGTCGCCGTCGGCCAGCGGGTGCGGCACGCCGGGCTCCAGCTGGGTCCACTCGGTGGCCTCCGGGCCGGCGACGTGGGTGCCGTTGAGCGAGCCCAGGTCGGTCAGGGAGACCTCCCGCCCGGCGCGCTGGATGGCAGCGTGGGCCGAGGAGAGCACGTTCTGGGTGTCGGCGATCGGCACCGGACGGGCGTTGCCGGTGGTCACCAGGTCGTGGCCGTCGGGACGACGACCGAGGACCAGGTCCTCGTCGACGTTGACGACGAGGCCGTCGTCAAAGCGCAGCACCGGCGCGGCCGGGGGCTCGGGCCGCCAGAAGGCGGTCTGCTCCCCGCCCTGACCGACCGGCTGACTGGCGATCCGACCCGAGTTGCCGAAGCCGGCGTCGGAGCCGGCGGTGAAGGACTCACCGGTGGGCAGCGAGGTGGCCGGCGGGACGGCGACCGACGGCGATGCGGGCGCCGCGAGCTGCAGCAGGGCACCGGATCCGGGCACGGTCCCCTCGACGAGGTCGAGCGCGACACCCGGGGGCATGGCCGCGGCGGGCTGGCCCGGGCCGACGTAGAGGGTCTGCCCGAGCGCGAACCCGGAGGCCAGCGTGCAGCCGTCGACCGCCGAGCCGGAGACCGGGACGCCGTCCACGGCCGGCTGGCCCTTGCCCGACCAGAGCGCGACGCCGGCCCCGGTACCGCCGGAGGTGTCGGCGAGCACGAGGGCGAAGGACGCCGGCCCGTCGGCGAGCCGGGACACCTGACCGGCGACGGCGCCGAGCACGCGCTCGGCCCCGGGGCCGGAGACCCCCAGACAGGCGTGCAGGGCTGCCACCAGCGCCGGTGACCCGGGGGCATCGACCCACAGCAGACCACCGCCACGGCGGGCGACGACAGAGTCTCCGGGGAGGACCTCACAGCGGTCGGGCATGACGGCCAGCCTAATGACCGCGTGGGGATCCCGTGCCCCGCGGGCGCGTGGCTCGCCGGGACGTCGGTCCATTGCGCACGACCTGCCCCAGCCGTCACACCCGTCGCACCCGTGTGGACACCGACCGGGGTCAGGTGACCACCGAGCGCGGCTCGCTCACGCGTTGACGACGACGCCGAGCTCTGCGGGGACCACCAGGTGCGCCGAGTGCGGGAGCACGCGGACGGTGTAGCCGAACGCACCGGTGCGGGTCAGCGGCACGGTGCCGGTGAACCAGTGCCGCGAGCCTTCCGCGCCGTCGTGCCGCAGCTCCAGCGTGGTGACCTGGTGCAGGCCGTCAGCGTCGTCGACCCGGCCGTAGGCCGCCTCGACCAGCACGTCGGACGGGGCGAGACCCGGCAGCTCGACCTCGGCCCGCAGGTCGATGCCGCCACCGATCTCCGGGGTCTCCCCGACCCCGGTCGCCTCCACGTGGGCCACCCGGACACCGTGCCAGTGCTCCAGCAGCTTCGCCCGCCAGGCCGCCTCGGCGCGGGCCGGCTCGTAGCCGCCGGCGGCCATCGAGCGGGCGGCGCCGGCGGCCGGCACGTAGAGCCGCTGCACGTAGTCCCGCACCATCCGGGTGGCCAGCACCTTCGGGCCGGTCTCCCGCAGGGTGTCCCGGACCATCTCCACCCAGCGGGTGGGCAGGCCGTCGGCGTCGACCTCGTAGAAGCGCGGGACCACCTGCCGGTCGAGGAGCTCGTAGATGGCCTGCGCCTCGACGTCGTCCCGCCGCTCCGGGTCCTCGACGCCGTCGGCGGTCGGGATGGCCCAGCCGTTCTGGCCGTCGAACCACTCGTCCCACCACCCGTCGCGGATGGAGAGGTTGAGCCCGCCGTTGAGCGCGGACTTCATCCCCGACGTGCCGCAGGCCTCCAGCGGCCGCAGCGGGTTGTTCAGCCAGACGTCACAGCCCCAGTACAGGTAGCGGGCCATGCCGATGTCGTAGTTGGGCAGGAAGGCGATCCGGTGCCGGATCTCCGGGTCGTCGGCGAACTTCACCATCTGCTGGATCAGCTGCTTGCCGCCGTCGTCGGCCGGGTGGCTCTTGCCGGCGATGACCAGCTGGACCGGCCGCTCGTCGTCCAGCAGCAGCGCCTTGAGCCGGGCGGGGTCGCGCAGCATCAGCGTGAGCCGCTTGTAGGAGGGCACCCGGCGGGCGAAGCCGATGGTCAGCACGTCGGGGTCGAACGCGGTCTCGGTCCAGCCGAGCTCGGCCTCCGCCGCCCCCCGGGACAACGCCGTGGCGCGCACCCGGCGGCGCACCTCCTCGACCAGCCGGCCGCGGAGCAGCCGGCGGGCGCGCCACAGCTCCGCGGCGGGGATCCGGTCGACGCCGTCGAAGTGCACGTCGCCGTCCACCTCGAGCGGGTCGCCCTGGCTGGTGGTCTGGGTGCCCAGCTCCACCAGCTCGCGGGCGGTCCAGGTCGGGGCGTGCACCCCGTTGGTGATCGACCCGATCGGGACGTCGTCGGGGTCGAAGCCCGGCCACAGCGGGCCGAACATGTCCCGGCTGACGTGGCCGTGCAGCTCGCTCACCCCGTTGGCCCGCTGCCCCAGCCGCAGCCCCATGTGGGCCATGTTGAACTTGCTCGGGTCCTCCTCGGCGCCCAGCGGCAGCAACTGGTCGACCGGGACGCCGAAGCCGGCGAAGTAGCGCTCGATCAGCGCCTTGGGGAAACGGTCGATGCCCGCGGGCACTGGGGTGTGGGTGGTGAAGACCGTGCCACCGCGCACGGCCTGCAGCGCCTCGGTGAAGGACAGCCCGTGGGACTCGGTGAGCTCCCGGATCCGCTCGACTCCCTGGAAGCCGGCGTGCCCCTCGTTGGCGTGGAAGACCTCCGGCGGCGGGGTGCCGGTCAGCGAGCAGAAGGCGCGCAGCGCCCGCACCCCGCCGATGCCCAGCAGCATCTCCTGGCGGAGCCGGTGGTCCTCACCACCGCCGTAGAGCCGGTCGGTGACCCCGCGTTCGGCCGGGCTGTTCTCCTCGATGTCGCTGTCCAGCAGCAGCAGCGACACGCGCCCGACCTGGGCCCGGTACACGTGGGCGTACAGCGTGCGCCCCTCCGGCAGCGGCACGGCGATCACCACGGCGTTGCGGTCGGCGTCCCGCACCAGCTTCAGCGGCAGGCCGTGCGGGTCGAGCGCCGGGTAGTGCTCCAGCTGCCAGCCGTCGGCGGACAGGCCCTGGGAGAAGTAGCCCGACCGGTAGAGCAGGCCCACCCCGATCAGCGGGACGCCGAGGTCCGAAGCGGCCTTGAGGTGGTCACCGGCCAGGATCCCCAGCCCGCCGGAGTACTGCGGCAGCACCTCGGTGATGCCGAACTCGGCGGAGAAGTAGGCGATGGTGGCCGGCGCATCGGCGCCCAGGGACTGGTACCAGTGCGGGGCGTCGAGGTACTCGCGGAGGTCGTCGGCGACCGCCTTCAGCCGCTGCAGGAAGGCCGCGTCGTCGGCCAGCGCGGCCAGCCGCTCGGCGCTGACCTCGCCGAGGACCTTGACCGGGTCACCACCGCAGCTCGCCCAGAGCTCGGGGTCCAGCGCCTCGAAGAGGTCACGGGTCTCGGGGTGCCAGGACCAGCGCAGGTTGGTGACCAGCTGCGACAGCGGCATCAGTGCCTCGGGGAGGGAGGCGCGGACGGTGAGTCTGCGGAGGGCTCGCACCTCCAGGACCCTAGCGTGACGACGCTCACGTCCGGGGCGGGGCGACGATCGATCCACACCCTCCGGGACCACTCCTGCCCCTCCCGCCTCTCCCCCTCCCGGTTGAGCCGGTCCCCCGCCGACGTGTGCGCAACAGGGGATCTGGATAGCGTTGCCCCGATGACTGGCCGCGCTGACCTCCGCCTCGGCATCTCCGATGTCGCCCCCGTCGTGTCCTGCGGGTCGTTCTCGACCCGCGCCGTGGTCGGTGAACACCTGCCGATCACCGCCACCGTCTTCCGCGAGGGCCACGACGCCGTGGCCGCCAACGTGGTCTTCACGCCTCCGGGCGAGGAGCCCTCGGCGGCCCCGCTGCTCCGGATGACGAAGTTCGGGCCCGAACCCGACCGCTGGACCGCCACGGTCGTGCCCGACCGCGAGGGCCTCTGGACCTACCAGGTCGAGGCCTGGGACGACCCGCTGAGCACCTGGCACCACGACGTCGAGGTGAAGGTCGAGGCCGGCCAGGGCCCCGAGGAGCTGGCCAACGACCTGGAGTCCGGCGCCCGGCTGTTCGAGGAGGTGGCCGCCGCGGCCCCCGAGGAGCACCGCGAGGCGCTCACCGGTGCGGCCGCCGCGCTGCGGGACGAGTCGCTGGAGCTGACCGCACGGATCGCCCCCGCCCTCTCCCCTGCCCTGCACCGGGTGCTGCACGACCACCCGGTGCGCCGGCTGGTCACCGGATCGCAGCGGTACGAGCTGTGGGTCGACCGGTCGCGTGCGCTCTACGGCTCCTGGTACGAGTTCTTCCCCCGCTCAGAGGGCCCCGTCGTCGGTGGCACCCCGACGCACGGCACGTTCGCCCAGGCCGCCGAGCGCCTGCCGGCGATCGCCGAGATGGGTTTCGACGTGGTGTACCTGCCGCCGATCCACCCGGTCGGCAACGTCAACCGCAAGGGGAAGAACAACACCCTGGTGGCGCAGCCGGACGACGTCGGCTCGCCGTGGGCGATCGGCAGCGACGAGGGCGGGCACGACGCCGTCCACCCCCAGCTCGGCACCCTCGACGACTTCAGGGCCTTCGTCGGCCGGACGCGCGAGCTGGGCATGGAGGTCGCGCTCGACCTGGCCCTGCAGGCAGCGCCGGACCACCCCTGGGTGACCTCGCACCCGGAGTGGTTCACCACCAAGCCCGACGGCACGATCGCCTACGCGGAGAACCCGCCGAAGAAGTACCAGGACATCTACCCGATCAACTTCGACAACGACCCCGAGGGCATCTACGCCGAGGTGCTGCGGGTCGTGCGGCACTGGATGGACGCCGGGGTCCGGGTGTTCCGGGTGGACAACCCGCACACCAAGCCGCTGAACTTCTGGCACTGGCTGATCTGGGAGGTCAAGAAGACCGATCCCGACGTCCTCTTCCTCGCCGAGGCGTTCACCCGGCCGGCGATGATGCACCAGCTGGCGCGGATCGGCTTCACCCAGAGCTACACCTACTTCACCTGGCGCACCGAGCGCTGGGAGCTGGAGGAGTACGGCCGGGAGCTGGCCGAGAACGCGCACTACATGCGGCCGAACTTCTTCGTGAACACCCCGGACATCCTGCACGAGACGCTGCAGGTGGGCGGCCCGCCGATGTTCAAGATCCGCGCGGTGCTGGCCTCGATGATGAGCCCGACCTGGGGCGTCTACTCCGGGTACGAGCTGTTCGAGCACGTCGGCCTCCGTCCGGGCAGCGAGGAGTACCTGGACACCGAGAAGTTCCAGCTGCGCCCCCGTGACTGGGCTGCCGCCGATGCCTCCGGTCGCTCCCTGGCGCCCTACCTGCGCCGGCTGAACGAGATCCGGCGCGCGCACCCGGCCCTGCAGCAGCTGCGCACGCTGCGGTTCCACCCGATCGACAACCCGAACCTGCTCTGCTTCTCCAAGACCGACCCGGGTTCCGACGACTGCGTGCTCGTGGTGGTGTCGCTCAACAGCACCTACACCCAGATCGGGACGACCGCCCTGGACATGCCCGCGCTGGGCCTGGACTGGTCGGACGGCTTCTCGGTCACCGACGACATCACCGGGGCCCACTACGACTGGGGCCAGGCCAACTACGTCGAGCTGGACCCCTACCGGGAGCCGGCGCACGTGTTCACCGTCCACCGCAGCCTGTCCGCGTCGCACCCGCCGCACTGACCCCGTCCTCGACAGCTGCGGGTGTGCCGGCCGAGCCCCGGCCGGCACACCCGCCGCACCGATCCACCGCCCCCAGCAACGAACGAGGACCGAGTTCATGACCCTCCCCGTCCCCGCACAGTCGACCCCCGGCGCGGGCGAGCAGTCGGGCCTGCCCGCCCCTGGCAGCGACCCCGAGTGGTTCAAGCGCGCCGTCTTCTACGAGGTGCTCGTCCGCGGTTTCGCCGACAGCAACGCCGACGGCGTCGGCGACCTGCGCGGCATGCTGGGCAAGCTCGACTACCTGCAGTGGCTCGGTGTCGACTGCCTCTGGCTGCCGCCCTTCTTCGCCTCCCCGCTGCGCGACGGCGGCTACGACGTCAGCGACTACACCGCGGTGCTGCCGGAGTTCGGCGACATCGAGGACTTCAAGGAGCTCATCGGCGAGGCCCACTCCCGTGGGATGCGGATGATCATCGACTTCGTCATGAACCACACCTCGGACCAGCACCCCTGGTTCCAGGCCAGCCGCAGCGACCCCGACGGCCCCTACGGCGACTTCTACGTCTGGGCCGACGACGACACCGGCTACGCCGACGCCCGGATCATCTTCGTCGACACCGAGAGCTCGAACTGGACCTTCGACCCGGTGCGCAAGCAGTACTTCTGGCACCGGTTCTTCAGCCACCAGCCCGACCTGAACTTCGAGAACCCGAAGGTGCAGGAGGCGATCATCGACGCCCTGCGCTTCTGGCTGGACCTGGGCATCGACGGCTTCCGGCTCGACGCCGTCCCCTACCTCTTCGAGGAGGAGGGGACCAACTGCGAGAACCTCCCCCGCACCCACGAGTTCCTCAAGAAGGTGCGCAAGGTCGTCGACGCCGAGTACCCCGACCGGGTGCTGCTGTGCGAGGCGAACCAGTGGCCGGCCGACGTCGTCGAGTACTTCGGCGAGGACGGCGACGAGTGCCAGATGGCCTTCCACTTCCCGGTGATGCCGCGCCTGTTCATGGCCGTGCGCCGGGAGCAGCGGTTCCCGATCTCGGAGATCATGGCGCAGACGCCGGACATCCCCGACAACTGCCAGTGGGGTGTCTTCCTGCGCAACCACGACGAGCTGACCCTGGAGATGGTCACCGACGAGGAGCGCGACTACATGTGGGGGGAGTACGCCAAGGACCCCCGGATGAAGGCCAACATCGGCATCCGCCGGCGGCTGGCCCCCCTGCTCGACAACGACATCGACACCCTCGAGCTCTTCACCGCCCTGCTGCTGTCGCTGCCGGGCTCGCCGGTCATGTACTACGGCGACGAGATCGGCATGGGCGACAACATCTGGCTCGGTGACCGGGACGGCGTCCGCACCCCGATGCAGTGGACCCCGGACCGCAACGGCGGGTTCTCCACCGCCGACCCGCAGCGGATGCACCTGCCGCTGGTGGCCGACCCGGAGTACGGCTTCCAGGTCACCAACGTCGAGGCCCAGCTGCGGAACTCCAACTCCTTGCTGAACTGGATCCGCACCATGATCGCGGTGCGCAAGCAGCACCCGACCTTCGGTGTCGGCAGCTACGCCGAGATCGGCTCGCGGAACCCGACGGTGCTCTCCTTCGTGCGCGAGTTCGGGGACGACGTCGTGCTCTGCGTCAACAACCTGTCCCGGTTCCCGCAGCCGGTGGAGCTCGACCTCCGCCGCTTCGAGGGCTACACCCCGGTCGAGCTGACCGGGCGGGTGCAGTTCCCGCAGATCGGCGTCCTGCCGTACATGCTCACGCTCGGCGGCCACGGCTTCTACTGGTTCGAGCTCTCCAAGCCCACCGCCCCGGCGGGCGAGGAGGACGAGGACTGGGAGACCACCGCGAGCGGCAGCGTGGCGCAGTCGCTGCTCGAGGCCGGGGTGGTCGGCCCCGCCGACGCGACCGCCGGCACCGGCGGCCTCGACGCCGAGGCCCCGACGACCACGACCCCGACCGACGGAGAGTCCCGATGAGCGCTCTGACCGACATGCTGGCCGACTGGATGCCCGGTCAGCGCTGGTTCGGCGGCAAGGGCCGCGAGTGGGCCGGGGTGACCGAGGAGGGCTTCTTCCTCGATCAGTCCGACCCGGCGTTGTCGGTGCACCGCGTACGGGTCGAGTACACCGACGGGGCCAGTGACACGTACCTGGTGCCCCTGTCCTGGCGCAGCGCACCGGCCGAGGAGCTCTCCACCGCCTTCGTCGGCGCGGTCTCCGGTTCCCACGGCGAGAACTACGCCTACGACGCCATGCGCGACCGGGACGCGACCGTGCCGTGGCTGACCCACCTCGTGGCGGCCTCCACCGTCGGGCCGATGCGGTTCCACCCGGCCGGTGTGGCCTACATCCCCGAGGGCCTGCCCGGGGACGTGATCTCCACCGAGCAGAGCAACACCTCACTCGTCTACGGCGAGACCGCGATCCTCAAGTTGTTCCGCCGGCTCGAGCCCGGGCTGAACCCCGACGTGGAGATCCACGACGCCCTGCGGCAGGCGGAGAACCAGCACATCGCGGGGCTGCTCGGGTACATCGAGGTCGACGACCCGAACGGGTTGGAGCCGGCCACCGTGGCCATGCTCCAGACCTTCGTCCCCAACGCCAGCGACGGGTGGCGGCTGGCCACCTCGAGCGTCCGGGACCTGTACGCCGAGGCCGACCTGCACGCCGACGAGGTCGGGGGCGACTTCGCCGGGGAGAGCGAGCGACTGGGCGAGGCGGCCGCCTCGGTCCATGCCGACCTCGCCCAGGTGCTCCCCTCCGAGCCGGCCGACCGTGACTGGTACGCCACCGTCGCCGGGCAGATGACCGCTCGGCTGGAGGCGGCCCTGGCGGTCGT
This sequence comes from Modestobacter sp. VKM Ac-2977, assembly GCF_026968045.1. Taxonomy (GTDB): domain Bacteria; phylum Actinomycetota; class Actinomycetes; order Mycobacteriales; family Geodermatophilaceae; genus Modestobacter. The sequence continues at coordinate 171,827 of NZ_JAPVBQ010000004.1, forward strand.
CCCCGACCTGGCCGAGCACGCCGACGCGCTGCGCAACCTGTACGCCGCGGTCGCCGACACGACCGAGCCGGTCGTCCGTCAGCGGGTGCACGGCGACCTCCACCTGGGCCAGGTGCTGCGGACGACGACCGGCTGGATCGTCCTGGACTTCGAGGGCGAGCCGGCCCGTCCGCTGGCCGAACGACGCGAGCTGGACACCCCGCTGCGGGACGTGGCGGGGATGCTCCGTTCCTTCGACTACGCCGCCCGGCACATGCTGGTCGAGCAGCCCGACGACCCGCAGCGGGCCTACCGGGCGCAGGAGTGGGCCGAGCGCAACCGGCGGGCCTTCTGCGAGGGCTACTCCGCCGCCGGGGGCGTCACCCTGTCCAGCGACTCCGCGCTGCTGCGAGCTTTCGAAGCCGACAAGGCGGTGTACGAGTGTGTGTACGAGGCACGCAACCGACCGCACTGGCTGATGATCCCGCTCAGTTCGCTGTCCCGGCTGGCCGCCGGCAACTGAAGGAGGGCCCCGCTGCCCCCACCGCTCGCACGCTCGCGGCGGGACCCTGCAGAAGGGCCTGACCGGACGACCAGCACGACGACGAGACAGACCTGGAAGGACCACCGATGAGCACCGACGACCCCAGCACCCCGCCGGGCACCGACACCAGCAACGAGCCCGCAGACAAGGCAGAGCTCATGCGCCGGGTCGAGGCGAAGACCGAAGAGGTCCGCGAGGCGAGCGAGACCGACACCCCGCCCGCCCCGGCCAAGAAGGCCACCCGGAAGGCCGCCGCCAAGAAGGCGCCGGCGAAGAAGGCGGTGGCCGAGGCCCCCGCCAAGAAGACCACCGCCCGCAAGGCGCCGGCCAAGGGCACCGCTGCCGCCGACGCGTCCGGCGGTGACCAGGTGAGCACCGCCGCCGACGGGGCTGCCCCGGCGGCCAAGCGCGCGGCGAAGAACACCGCGCCCGGCGAGTCCCCGGCCAAGCGGGCACCGCGGAAGGCGACCAAGAAGGTCACCGCCGCGCCGGTGATCGCGCCGGCGCCGATCGCCGAGCCGGGCGACCCGACGGCCCCGCCGGCTCCCCAGCCGGAGCCGCCGAGCCCCGACCCGGCCGAGCCGAGCACCCCGCAGGCCCCCGAGGGCGGCGAGCAGGGAGGCACCGGCGGCCACTCCCCGGCGGAGACGGCCTCCGACCCCGCTCCGGACACGGTCGCCCCCGCCTCCATCGACACCGCGACCACCTCCACCGAGACCGCCTCGGCCGACGGCCCCGCCACCGGCGCCCCGACCCCCGACGACCAGGCCGGTGCGGCGGTCACCACCGCCGACCTGGCCACCGGCGAGGTCACCGACCTGCCCCCCGCGCCGGACGAGGCACCCGAGCCGGCTGCCGCCGGACTCGTCGACGCCCTGCCCGAGGGGAAGCCGCCGGTGAGCACCTCGGTGCCCGCCGAGGCCAGCCCGTCCGCGCACGAGGTGAGCCAGGAGCAGCTGGCCGCGATCGTCGACGGCTGGTCCTTCGACCCGCACGGCGTGCTCGGCGCCCACCGCGTGTCCGAGGGCTGGGCCGTGCGCACGCTGCGGCCGGACGCCGAGGCCGTCGCCGTCGTCGAACAGGACGGCAGCCGCTACGAAGCCCGCCAGATCTTCCGCGGCGGTGTCTACGAGGCCCGACTCCCGCAGCAGCCGGGCGACTACCGGATCGAGGTCGTCTACCCCAACGGGCAGGGCGGCACCGACACCTTCACCGTCGACGACCCGTACCGCTGGCTGCCCACCCTGGGCCAGCTCGACCAGCACCTCATCCGCGAGGGCCGGCACGAGAAGCTGTGGACCGTCCTCGGTGCGCACGTGATCGGCTACGACACCCCCGGCGGCCGGGTGGACGGTGTCTCCTTCGCCGTCTGGGCGCCCAACGCCCGCGGCGTGAAGGTCACCGGCGACTTCGACTACTGGCAGGCCCGCGCCTACCCGATGCGGTCGCTGGGCTCCTCCGGCGTCTGGGAGATCTTCGTGCCCGGCGCCCAGGTCGGCACCCGGTACCGGTTCCACGTGCTGGGCGCCGATGGGCAGTGGCAGGTCAAGAGCGACCCGATGGCCTTCGCCACCGAGGTTCCCCCGGCCAACGCCTCGGTCGTGACCGCCTCCACCCACGAGTGGGGCGACGCGGAGTGGCTGGCCGAGCGCGCCGAGGCCAAGTGGCACGAGCAGCCGATGAGCGTCTACGAGGTGCACGCGGCCTCCTGGCGGCAGGGGCTCTCCTACCGCGAGATGGCCGACGAGCTGGTCGCCTACGTGAAGGACGCCGGGTTCACCCACCTGGAGTTCATGCCGCTGGCCGAGCACCCGTTCGGTGGCTCGTGGGGCTACCAGGTGACCTCGTACTACGCGCCCACGTCGCGCTTCGGCTCCCCCGACGACCTGCGGTACCTCATCGACGCCGCGCACCAGGCCGGCATCGGCGTCATCGTCGACTGGGTGCCCGCGCACTTCCCGAAGGACGAGTGGGCACTGGCCCGCTTCGACGGCACGCCGCTGTACGAGCACGCGGACCCCAAGCGCGGTGAGCAGCCGGACTGGGGCACGTACGTCTTCGACTTCGGCCGGCCCGAGGTGCGCAACTTCCTGGTCGCCAACGCGCTGTTCTGGGCCAAGGAGTTCCACGTCGACGGCATCCGGGTCGACGCCGTCGCCTCGATGCTCTACCTGGACTACTCGCGCAACGACGGCGAGTGGACGCCCAACCAGTACGGCGGCCGGGAGAACCTCGACGCCGTGGCCTTCCTGCAGGAGATGAACGCCACCCTCTACCGCGAGGTGCCCGGCGTCATCTCGATCGCCGAGGAGTCGACCGCGTGGCCGGGCGTCACCCGGCCCACGTACCTCGGCGGCCTGGGCTTCGGCTTCAAGTGGAACATGGGCTGGATGCACGACTCGCTCGGCTACATGGCCAACGAGCCGGTCTACCGCAGCTACCACCACGGCCAGCTGACGTTCTCCATGGTCTACGCCTACTCGGAGAACTACACGCTGCCGATCAGCCACGACGAGGTCGTGTACGGCAAGGGCTCCCTGCTGCGGAAGATGCCCGGTGACCGGTGGCAGCAGCTGGCCAACCTGCGCGCCTACCTGGGCTACATGTGGGCCCACCCCGGCAAGCAGCTGCTGTTCATGGGCTCGGAGTTCGGACAGCTGTCGGAGTGGGCGGAGAGCCGGTCGCTGGACTGGTGGCACCTCGACGACCCGGCACACCGCGGCGTGCTGGAGCTGGTGACCGACCTCAACACGGTCTACCGGGACAGTGAGGCGCTCTGGAGCCAGGACGTCGACCCGGCCGGCTTCCAGTGGATCGACGCCAACGACGCCGGTGGCAACACGCTCACCTTCCTGCGCCTGGGCAAGGGCGGGCAGCTGCTGGCCTGCGTGGTCAACTTCTCCGGCCAGCCGCACGAGCAGTACCGGATCGGGCTGCCCCGCGGCGGACGCTGGCGCGAGGTGATCAACACCGACTTCGAGGGCTACGGCGGCTCCGGGGTGGGCAACCTCGGCGGCATCGAGGCGGTCCCGCAGTCCTGGCACGGGCAGCCGTGGTCGGCGACGCTGACCGCGCCGCCGCTGGCCACCGTGTGGTTCGTGCACGAGGGCCCGGAGCCGGAGCTTCCCGACGCTGGTGCACCGGCCGACCAGGCGCAGATCGCGGCGGCCGAGGCGTCCGGCGCGGCCGAGGGGCCGGGCAGCGGGCTGGAGCCCACCGAGCGCTGACCGGATCGAGTCGATCGGCAACGGGGCGGGGACCTGCGAGGGTCCCCGCCCCGTCGCCGTCCGGCGGCCCGACCGGTCCTCCCCTTCCTGCCGAGGCCGGCACGGTCCGGCAGGATGGGCGGCGGTGCTGCCGCCGCAGGTGGCCTGAACGGATTCGAGAACCCATGTCCTCCTCGCCCCGCCGGCTGCGCGCCGGCGCCGTCGCGGGTGCGCTGTTCGGGTCGGTTGTGCTGTCCAGCTGCGCGGTGACCCTGATCGAGGGGCGCGCGAGCCCCGCAGCCGGGCCGCAGGGGGACGTCACGCCCGGCGAGTTCCCGATCATCGGTGCAGCCGACGACGAGGTCGACCGGATCTCCCGCAACGCGCTCGCCGACCTCAACACCTACTGGACCGCGCAGTTCACCCCGACCTTCGGGCTGGCCTTCACCCCGCTGACCGGCGGCTACTACTCCGTCGACCCGGGTGACCTCGACCCAGCGCAGTACCCGAACGGGCAGATCGGCTGTGGGGAGCCACCCGACGCCGTCGTCGACAACGCCTTCTACTGCGGTCCGGGCACCGAGTACCCCAACGGTGACGCGATCCAGTACGACCGGGCGTTCCTCGGTGCGCTGGCCTTCGGCACCGTCGGCAGCGAGGGGTACGGCCGGTTCATCCCGGCCCTGGTGATGGCGCACGAGTTCGGGCACGCCGTGCAGGGACGGGTCGGCTACCCGGTGGAGCGGTCGATCAACATCGAGACCCAGGCCGACTGCTTCGCCGGCGCCTGGACGGCGTGGGTCGCCGACGGCAACGCCCGGTACAACTCGATCCGCCCGGGCGAGCTGGACGACGTGCTGCGCGGCTACCTGCTGCTGCGCGACCCGGTCGGGACGGGCGCCTACGAGGGCGAGGCGCACGGCTCCTACTTCGACCGGGTGTCGGCGTTCCAGCAGGGGTTCGACGACGGCCCCTCGGCCTGCCGCGACGACTTCGACGCCACCCGGCCGTACACGCAGAGCGCCTTCCAGAGCGACCGCGACTTCGCCACCGGCGGCGACGCGCCCTACGAACAGACGGTCGAGGACTTCGTCCCCGACGGGCTCGGGGAGTTCTGGCAGCTGGCCTTCGACCAGCTGGGCGAGGAGTTCACCCCGCCCGACGTCGAACCGTTCTCCGGCGAGGCCCCGGACTGCGCCGGCGAGGACACCGACGTCGATCTCCTCTACTGCCCCGCCGACGCGACCGTGCGCTACGACGAGGCCGACCTCACCCTGCCGCTGTACACCGCCGAGGAGGGCGGGGACTACGCCGTGCTGACCGCGGTGGCGATCCCCTACGCCCTCGCCGCCCGCGACCAGCTGGGGCTGTCGGTCGACGACCGGGCCGCGCTGCGGTCCGCCGTCTGCCTGTCCGGCGCCTTCACCTCCGCGGTGCTCGGCAACGAGACCACCGTGCTGACCATCTCCCCCGGCGACGCCGACGAGAGCGTCTCGTTCCTGCTCGAGCACGCCACCGACCCCGCGGTGCTGCCCGACGTGCAGCTGACCGGGTTCCAGCTGGTCGACGTCTTCCGCAGCGGGGTCGTCGACGGCCTGGCCGCCTGCGACATCGGCGCCTGAGGCGCTCCAGCCGGGCCCTCGACGAGGAGCCCGGCCGGTGCGGGACTCAGAAGAGGGCGGTCATGAGGGCGCGGCGGGCCGGGCCGACCCGCGGGTCCTCGTCGCCCACGATGCCGAACAGCTCCACCAGGTGCTGCCGGGCGGCGTCGCGCTCCTCGCCCGCGGTGCGGCGGACGACGTCGAGCAGCCAGCCGAACGCGGCGTCGACGTCGCCGGTGCCGAGCAGGAAGTCCGCGGCGCGGGTCTGCGCGGCGATGTCGTCGGGCGCGGCCTCGGCGGCGGCCAGCGCATCCGGCCCGGCCTCCTCGGCCCGGCGGAAGAGCTGGACCTGACGCAGGGCCAGCCCGGCCACCGGGTGCTCCGGCTCGGTCTCCAGGATCGCCTGGTAGGCCGCCTCGGCGGCGGCCAGGTCACCCCGGTCCAAGGCGGCCTCGGCGGCGTCCAGCCGCGGGTCCTCCGGCTCCTGTGCCTCGTCCTCGCCCTCATCCTCGGCTGCGCCGGGCACCGTACCGCCGCTGGTGGCGGCCACGAGCTCGGTCACGAACTGCCGGGCCTGCTCCTCGGGGATGGCGCCGGTGAACTCGGCGACCAGCTGGCCCTGCCAGACGGCCTTGACCGCCGGGATGCCCTGGACCCGCAGGCCCTGGGCGAGCGCCGGGTTGGCATCGACGTCGACCTTGGCCAGCACCCAGGAACCGGCACCCTCGGCGGCGAGCCGCTCGAGCACCGGGGACAGCTGCTTGCACGGCCCGCACCACTCGGCCCACAGGTCCAGGACGACGGGGACCTGGAAGGAGCGGTCGAGGACCTCGCTCTGGAAGGTCGCCTCGGTGACGTCGACGACGGCGCTGCCGGGCGCACCGGCGGGCGCGGTGGCGCTCGGCGGCGGGGCGGCCGCGGCGCGGGCTGCCGCCTCGTTGCGTGCCTGGACAGCGGCGAGGTCGACCGCACCGGCCAGCGACGCCGCCATCTGGGCCTGCTGGGCAGCGGCCCGGGGATCGGTTCGAGCGGGACGGTTGGGCTGCATGACCTCGATCATCCCACTCGCCGGCGACGGCCCGCCCCGGGTCCGGGTCAGGCCGGTGACCAGACCCCCAACTCGTTGCCACTCGGGTCGGCGAAGTGGAACCGCCGGCCACCCGGGAAGTCGTAGGGCCCCTGGACGACGCGGCCCCCGGCGGCCTCCACCGCGGCGAGGGTGCGGTCGAGGTCGGCCGACCAGAGCAGCACCAGCGGGCCGCCCGGGCGGACCTCGGTGCCGACGGCCAGACCGCCCACCTCCGCTGCCGGGTCACCGGAGGGACCGCGGATGCCGGCGTAGGTGTCGCCGTAGGCGGTGAACTCCCAGCCGAAGGCATCGGCGTAGAAGCGCTGCGCCTCGACGAGGTCGAGGACGGTGAGCTCGACGTAGTCGATGGCGTGGTGACGGTGCCCGTGGTGAGGGTGCTCGGTGTGGTCTGCCATGCCGGGCATGCTGCCCGGCGGGTACGTCAGAACCGGGCGGCCTCGGTGTAGGTGCCCCACTCGGCGCGCAGCGCGTCGCAGATCTCGCCCAGCGTCGCCTCCGCCCGGGCGGCCGCCAGCATCGCCGGCACCATGTTCTCCTCGGTCCGGGCCACCTCGACCATCCGGGCGACGGCGGCGCGCGCCGCGGCGTCGTCCCGGCTCTGCCGCCGGCCGGCCAGCTCGGCCCGCTGGTCGGTCTCCACCTGGTGACTGACCCGGAGGATCTCCAGGTCGTCGGCGGCGGCGCCGGCGCCGGTCAGCGTGTTCACGCCGACGACCTTCTTCTCGCCCTTCTCCAGCGCCCGCTGGTACACGAACGCCGCCTCGGCGATCTCGCCGGTGAACCAGCCGTCCTCGATGCCGCGCAGGATGCCGGCGGTCATCGTGCCGTCGCTGCCCATCTCCCGGATCCGGGTGAACACCTCCTCCGCCTGCCGTTCCAGCTCGTCGGTCAGCGCCTCGACGTACCAGGAGCCACCGAGCGGGTCGGCCACGTTGAGCACCCCGGTCTCCTCGGCGATCACCTGCTGGGTGCGCAGCGCGATCTGGGCGGCCCGCGCGCTGGGGAGGGCGAGCACCTCGTCCAGGGCGTTGGTGTGCAGCGAGTTCGTCCCGCCGAGCACCGCGGCCAGCGCCTCGACCGCCGTCCGGACGATGTTGTTGTCCGGCTGCTGGGCGGTCAGTGAGACCCCAGCGGTCTGGGTGTGGAACCGCAGCTGCTGGGCCTTGTCGGTGCGGGCGCCGTAGACGTCGCGCAGCCAGCGGGCCCAGATCCGCCGGGCGGCCCGGAACTTGGCGATCTCCTCGAAGAAGTCGACGTGCGCGTCGAAGAAGAACGACAGGCCGGGGGCGAAGACGTCGACGTCCAGCCCGCGGGAGAGCCCCAGCTCGACGTAGGCGAAGCCGTCGGCCAGCGTGTAGGCCAGCTCCTGCGCGGCGGTCGAGCCGGCCTCCCGGATGTGGTAACCGGACACCGAGATCGGCTTGTAGGCCGGGATCTCCGCGGCGCAGTACTCCATCAGGTCGCCGATCAGCCGCAGGTGCGGCTCGGGGGCGAACAGCCACTCCTTCTGCGCGATGTACTCCTTGAAGATGTCGGTCTGCAGCGTGCCGTCGAGCTCCGCGATGTCCGCACCCTGACGCTCGGCCGCGACCAGGTACATGCAGAACACCGGGACGGCGGGGCCGCTGATCGTCATCGACGTCGTCGTCCGGTCCAGCGGGATGCCCTCGAAGAGCACGTCCATGTCCGCTGCGGAGTCGATCGCCACCCCGCAGTGCCCGACCTCACCCAGCGCCAGCGGGTCGTCGGAGTCCCGGCCCATGAGGGTGGGCATGTCGAAGGCGACCGAGAGCCCTCCCCCGCCCTCGGTCAGCAGCGACCGGAACCGCTCGTTGGTCTGCCGGGCGTTGCCGAAGCCGGCGAACTGGCGGATCGTCCAGGCCCGCCCGCGGTAGCCGGTGGCGTGCAGCCCGCGGGTGAACGGGAATTCGCCGGGCCAGCCGATCCGGTCGAAGCCGGGGACCGCGGCCTCGTCGGCCGGCCCGTAGGCGGGCTCCACCTCCAGCCCGGAGAGCGTGGTGAAGTCCGCGTCCCGCACCCGTCCGGCGGCCAGGGCCGCGTCGTAGCGCTGCTGCCACCGGCTGCGGGCCTCGTTGCCCGGCTGCTCCGTCATGCCCAGATGCTAGGACGTCCAACTACTTTGTGGCCACCCTCCGGGCGGGTCAGTCGTCGGCGACGTCCCCCGCGCCGAGCCGGACCTTCTTCAGCACGTCGAACAGCACGTCCAGCTCGGCGTCGGGCAGGTCGGCCAGCCCGAAGTCCTGGCCGGTCAGCGCCTCGGTCGCCCGCGGGACGACGTCCCGTCCGGCGTCGGTGATCGCGGCGAGCACCCCGCGGCCGTCGGCGGGGTTGGGCCGCCGCTCGACGTACCCGGCGGCCACCAGCCGCTCGATCGCGTTGGTGACGCTGGTCGGGTGCACCATCAACCGGCTGCCGATCACCTTCAGCGGCAGCTGCCCGGTGCGGGAGAAGGTCAGCAGCACCAGCACCTCGTACCGGGCGAAGGTGAGCCCGTGCGGCTTGAGCGCCTCGTCGAAGCGGGCCAGCAGGATCTGCTGCACCCGGAACACGCTCGTCGCCGCCCGCATCGAGGCGGCCGGGCCGAAGTGCTGCGCCCAGCTCTCGGCGGCGCGCTCGATCGGGTCGAACGGCAGGCCCAGCGGTCGCACCATGCCCGGGAGGCTAGTTCTCCGCCTCCGCAGCCACCCCCACCGCCGGCGGCGCCGGCGAGTGTCGAGCTGTCGACCTCTGTCGATGCATGGACACGTCGATGAGTCGACACTCGGCGCACGGCCGCGGCCGGCCTGTGGACGGCGGGCGGGGTCACCGCCCGGTTTCGGCCAGGCTCGCCCGGTGGTCGTACCCGCGCACCGTGCACCGGCGCTGCGTGGACGCGTCTTCCGCGGCACCGCGGCCGTCGGGGCGGGACTGCTCACCCGGCGGCAACTGGACAGCAGCGCCTGGCAGCGGCTCTTCCGCGACGTCTACGCGTGCGCCGACCTGACCGTCACGCACGAGCTCCGCGCCGTGGCCGCCGCGTCGGTCCTGCTGCCGGGCGCTGTCGTCACCGGAACCAGCGGCGCCGTCCTGTGGGGCCTGGCTTCAGCCGGCCCGGAGGACGACGTGGAGCTGACCGTGCCGCCCGCGACGCGGACCAGCGTGGTCAGCGGCGTGCGCGTGAGCCGCGCAGAACTCCGCCCCGGCGACGTCACCCGCCGGCGCGGTGTCCCGGTGACCACCCCGGAGCGGACCGCCCTGTCGCTGGGCGCCGATCGGCCGCTCGACCAAGCCGTGGTGCTCATCGATCAGTTCGCCGCCGCCGGCCTGCTCGACCTCGGCGTCGTCCGGGCGCTGGCTGCGGCGACCACCGGCCGAGGGTGCCGGCGGGCCCGGGCCGCTGCCGCGCTGGCCGACGGCCTGGCCGGCTCACCGCAGGAGACCCGACTGCGGTTGCTGCTGCATCGCGCTGAGCTGCCGACGCCGGTCGCCCAGCACTCTGTGTACGACGGGCGGGTGTTCGTGGCCCGGGTCGACTTCGCCTGGCCCGAGCAGCGGCTGGCGCTGGAGTACGACGGGCTCTGGCACGCCGAGCCCGGCCAGTTCGCCGCCGACCGTCGCCGGCTCAACCGGCTGCTCGCCGCCGGCTGGCGGGTCCTCTTCGTGACCGCGGCCGACCTGCACCGGCCCGATCAGCTGATCACCCGGATCGCGGCCGAACTCGTTCGCTGAGTGTCGACTCGTCGACCCCTCACGCGGGGGCGACAGGTCGACAACTCGACACTCGGGGCGAGCGCCGGGGTCAGGTGGGCGGGGCGGGGCGGAGCGGCGGGGCGTCCCGGATGCCGAAGACCTCGCGCAGGGCGACCCGGGCGGCGTTGTCGCCGCAGTGGCCGTGCACCGCGGGCCCGGGCGGGGTCGCCGAGGACGCCAGGTAGGTGCCGCGGACCGGGGTCTTGTAGGTGTTCCACCGCGGGACCGGCCGGGCCAGCATCTGCCGCAGCGACGCCTCGCCGTTGGAGATGTCCCCGCCCACGTCGTTGGGGTTCCAGTGCTCCATCTCCCCGGCGTGCATGGTGTGCCGGGCCAGGATCGTGTCCCGGAAGCCGGGGGCGAACCGCTCGACCTGCGCCTCGATCGCCTCGGTCATGTCGACGGTCGAGCCGTGCGGCACGTGCACGTAGGCCCAGAAGACGTGGCCACCCTCCGGCGCGCGGGAGGGGTCGACGACCGTGGGCTGGACGGCGAGCACGTAGGGCTTCTCGGAGACCCGCCCCGCGGCCGGCGCCGCCTCCCCGGCGATCGTCTCCTCCATCGTCCCGGCGACGTGCACCGTGCCGGCCCGACGGACGTCGGGGTCCGCCCACGGCACCGGCTCGGACAGCGCCCAGTCGACCTTGAAGACCCCGGGCCCGTGCTTGTACCGCTTCACCCAGCGCCGGTAGCCGTCGGGGACCTGGTTGCCGGCCATCGCCACGAACGCGCTGGGCGAGGTGTCCAGCAGCACGGCCGGGACGCCGTCGAACTCGCGCAGGTCGGTGACCTCGTGACCGGTCACGACCTCGCCACCCTGCTGCTCCAGCGCGGTGACCATCGCGTCGGCCAGCTGCTGGGAACCGCCCTCGATCAGCGGCCAGCCGTTGTGGTGGCTCATCATCCCCAGGAACATGCCCAGCGCCGCGGTCAGCGGGCGGCTGAGGTCGAGCATCCCGTGCGCGGCGGCGCCGGCGATCAGCGCCCGGGCCGCGTCGTCGTCGAAGTACCGGCGGGCCAGCCAGCCCACGCTGGGCAGCCCCTGCAGACCGAAGCCGGCGATCCCGGCGAACCCCTTGACCGGCGGGAGCCGCCGGAACGCCGAGGTCAGGAAGAAGTCGGTGATCTCGTCCGCCTGGCGCAGCAGCGGACCGAAGAGCTTCCGGTACCCGTCCCCGTCGCGGCCGAGCCCGGCCGCGGTCTGCTCCAGCGAGTGGTGCGAGAGCGCCGCGCGCCCACCGTCCAGCGGGTGGGCGAAGTTGATCTCCGGCTGCAGCAGCCGGACGCCGCGGGAGGCGAGGTCGAACTCCTGGAAGAACGGCGCTGTCGCGGCCATCGGGTGCACCGAGGCGCAGATGTCGTGCCGGTAGCCCGGCAGCGTCACCTCCTCGGTGCGCAGCCCACCGCCGGCCCGCTCGCCGCGTTCGACCACCCGCACCGACAGCCCGGCCGCGGCCAGCCGCAGCGCGCCCGCCAGCCCGTTCGGTCCGGCTCCGACGACGACGGCATCCGGGGTCCCGTTCACGCCGCCATCCTGCCCGCCGGCCCCTAGAGGTGCGCGATGAGCTGGTCGGCCGCGCGGTAGGGGTCGGTCTCCCCCGCCACCACCTGCTCGGCCAGCGCACCGAGCGCCGCGGAGCCGGAGACGTCGCCCATCCGCTCCCGCAGCCCGGCGACCGCGATCGCCTCGACCTCGCGGGCGGCGCGCTCGACCCGCCGCCGGCGCCCCTCCCCCGAGGAGTCCAGCCACTCGCCGTGCTCGGCGAGCCGGGCCAGGACGTCGTCGACCCCGTTGTCGGTGTCGCGGGAGGCGACCGTCTTCACGATCGGTGGGCGCCAGGCCCCCGCCTCGGTGTGCCGGCCGCCGAGGGAGAGCATCGCTCGCAGGTCGCGCACCGTCTGGTCGGCGCCGTCCCGGTCGGCCTTGTTGACGACGAAGACGTCGGCGACCTCGAGGATGCCGGCCTTGGCCGCCTGGATCCCGTCGCCCATCCCCGGCGCCAGCAGCACCAGCGTGGTGTCGGCGAGCGAGGCGACCTCCAGCTCGGACTGCCCCACCCCGACCGTCTCCACCAGGACGACGTCGCAGCCGGCGGCGTCGAGCACCCGCATCGCCTGCGGGGTGGCCCAGGCCAGCCCGCCGAGGTGGCCGCGGGAGGCCATCGAGCGGATGTAGACGCCGCTGTCCCCGGCGTGGTCCTGCATCCGCACGCGGTCACCGAGCAGCGCGCCGCCGGAGAACGGGGACGACGGGTCGACCGCCAGCACCCCGACCCGCTGGCCGGCCTGACGGAAGGCGCGCACGAGGGCGGTCGTGGTCGTGGACTTGCCCACCCCGGGCGGTCCGGTGAGCCCCAGGACCCGGGCCCGGCCGGTGTGCGGCGCCAGCGCGGCCGCGACCTCGCGCAGCAGCGGGCTGGCGTCCTCGACGAGGGAGATCAACCGGGCCACCGAGCGTGCGTCCCCCTCGCGGGCGCGGGAGACCAGGGTGCCGACGTCGGCCGCCCGCCGGCCCCGCCGCCCCGAGGGGACGACGGCGGCCGGCGCCTGGACTGCAGTGCCCTCCGGCTGCGAGGTCACGCCCGGGCGGGCACGTGCAGGACCAGCGCGTCGCCCTGGCCACCGCCGCCGCACAGCGCCGCGGCACCCACCCCGCCACCGCGGCGGCCGAGCTCCAGCACCAGGTGCAGCACGATCCGCGCGCCGCTCATCCCGACCGGGTGGCCCAGCGCGATGGCGCCCCCGTTGGGGTTGACCTTCTCCGGGTCGACCGCCAGCTCGCGGGTGGAGACGATGCCGACGGCGGCGAACGCCTCGTTGAGCTCGACCAGGTCCAGGTCGGCGGGGTCGATGCCCTCCCGCGCGCAGGCCTTGGCGATCGCCCGCGAGGGCTGGCTCTGCAGCGTCGCGTCCGGCCCGGCGACGACGCCGTGCGCGCCGATCTCGGCGAGCACCGTCAACCCCAGCTCCTCGGCCTTGGCCGCGGACATGACCACGACCGCGCAGGCGCCGTCGGAGATCTGCGAGGCGGTGGCGGCGGTGATCGTGCCGTCCTTCGAGAACGCCGGCTTCAGCCGGCCCAGGCTCTCCGCGGTGGTGTCCGGGCGGATGCCCTCGTCCTCGCGGAACTCGATCGGGTCGCCCTTGCGCTGCGGGATGAGGACCGGGGTGATCTCGTCGTCGAACAGGCCGTTCTTCTGCGCTGCGGCGGCCTTCTGGTGGCTGGCGGCGGCGAAGGCGTCCTGCTCCTCCCGGGTCAGCCCGTACCGGCTGTTGGCCTGCTCGGTGAGCGCGCCCATGGCGACCTGGTCGAAGGTGTCGGTGAGCCCGTCGTGGGCCATCGCGTCGACGAGCGTGGCGTCGCCGTACTTGACGCCGGTGCGCGAGGTGGGCAGCAGGTGCGGCGCCTGGGTCATCGACTCCATGCCGCCGGCGACCACGACGTCGAACTCACCGGCCCGGATCAGCTGGTCGGCCAGGGCGATCGCGTCCAGGCCGGAGAGGCAGACCTTGTTCAGCGTGAACGAGGGCACCGACATCGGGATGCCGCCGGCGACGGCCGCGGGCCGGGCCGGGTTCTGGCCGGCACCGGCCTGGATGACGTGGCCCATGATCACGTAGTCGACCTGGTCGCCGGTGATGCCGGCGCGCTCGAGCGCCGCCTTGATCGCGATGCCACCGAGGTCGGCGGCGGAGAAGTCCTTCAGCGAGCCGAGCAGGCGGCCCATCGGGGTACGAGCACCCCCGACGATGACGGAACGGGTGGATGCGGGCTGGCTCATCGAGGCTCCAGTGGCTCCCGGTCACCGCCGTTGGCGACCGTCTCGGCAGGGCACCGCGCAGTTCCTCGGGCAGTCCCTCGGGGCACCACGGGCTGCCGCCAGGATAGGGCTCACGCCGTCCGGCGGACCCAGGCCGGTGACCGCGGCCACCGATCGGGAGTGAACCCCGTCACAACCGGCTGCCGGTGGCCGAGCGGCGACGGCAGGATGCGCGGCATGACCTCCGCCGTGCCCGACGACGCGCACACCGGCCTGTTCACCACGATCGACCACGTCGGCATCGCCGTCCCCGACCTGGACGAGGCGATCGCCTTCTACGCGACGACCTTCGGCATCCACTCGGTCCACGAGGAGACCAACGAGGAGCAGGGCGTCCGCGAGGCGATGCTCGCGCTCGGCGACGGCGAGACGCGGGTCCAGCTGCTCGCGCCCCTGACCCCGGAGTCCACCATCGCGAGGTTCATCGGCCGCTCGGGCCCCGGCCTGCAGCAGCTGGCGTTCCGGGTCACCGACGTCGAGGCGGCGAGTGCTGCGCTGCGCGAGCGCGGCCTCCGGCTGCTCTACGACGAGCCCCGGCGTGGCACCTCGAACAGCCGGGTCAACTTCGTGCACCCCAAGGACGCCGGCGGGGTGCTGATCGAGCTGGTCGAACCGGCCCCCCACGGATGAGTTGCCTGGGTCACATCGCCTGGTCAACCGGAGATACTGGCCAGTAACCTCCGCGCCACCACTGCACCCTCCGAGCCAACGACGACCCGGGAGCGCACGCATGGACCAGATCAGGGACGCCATCCTCGCCGACGACCTCGACGCGATCGGAGGGCTCCCGACACCGGGGTCCTACCGCGCCGTGCTGGTCCGCAAGGACGAACAGGACATGTTCGAGGGCCTGGCCACCAAGGAGAAGGACCCCCGCAAGGCCTTGCACGTCGAGGAGGTGCCCACCCCGGAGATCGGGCCGGGCGAGGCGCTGATCGCGGTGATGGCCTCCTCGGTGAACTACAACACCGTCTGGACGTCGATCTTCGAACCGGTCTCGACCTTCGGCTTCCTCGCCCGCTACGGCCGGCTCAACGACCTGACCAAGAAGCACGACCTGCCCTACCACGTGGTCGGCTCGGACCTCTCCGGCGTCGTGGTCGCGGTCGGACCCGGGGTCAACAAGTGGAAGGCCGGCGACGAGGTCGTCGCCCACTGCCTGTCCGTCGAGCTCGAGGACCCGGCCGGCCACGACGACACGATGATGGACCCGCAGCAGCGGATCTGGGGCTTCGAGACCAACTTCGGCGGCCTGGCGGAGCTGTCCCTGGTCAAGAGCAACCAGCTGATGCCCAAGCCGGCGCACCTCACCTGGGAGGAGGCGGCCTGCCCGGGGCTGGTCAACTCGACCGCCTACCGGCAGCTGGTCAGCCACAACGGCGCGAACATGAAGCAGGGCGACGTCGTCCTGATCTGGGGCGCCTCCGGCGGGCTCGGCTCCTACGCCACCCAGATGGCGCTCAACGGCGGGGCCATCCCGGTGTGTGTCGTGAGCAGCCCGGAGAAGGCCGACATCGTCCGGTCGATGGGCGCCGAGCTGGTCATCGACCGGTCCGCCGAGCAGTACCGGTTCTGGAAGGACGAGGAGAACCAGGACCCCAGGGAGTGGCAGCGGCTGGGGGCGAAGATTCGCGAGCTGACCGGTGGGGACGACGCCGACATCGTCTTCGAGCACCCCGGCCGGGAGACCTTCGGCGCCAGCGTCTACGTCGCCAAGAAGGGCGGCACGATCGTCACCTGCGCCTCGACCAGCGGCTTCCTGCACACCTACGACAACCGCTACCTCTGGATGAACCTCAAGCGGATCGTCGGCTCCCACTTCGCCAACTACCGCGAGGCCTGGGAGGCCAACCGGCTGATCGACCGCGGCCTGATCCACCCGACGCTGTCGAAGACCTACGCCATGGACGACGTCGGCCAGGCCGCCTACGACGTCCACCGCAACCGGCACCAGGGCAAGGTCGGCGTGCTGACCCTCGCCCCGGAGGAAGGCCTGGGCGTGAAGGACCCGGCCAAGCGGGAGCGGCACCTGGCGGCGATCAACCGCTTCCGCGACATCTGAGGCAGCGGGGTCCTTCTGCTGGGTGCGGCCCTCGACACGCTGACCGCGGCACTGGATCAATGCGAGGATGAGGGCATGAGCGACCCCCGCGACGACGAGTTCGGTTTCCGCGACGGCGGCCCCACCTTCGACGTGGTGCGCAAGGGGTACGACCGCGACCAGGTCGCCGAGACGCTGGCCAGCCTGGACGCCGACCTGCGGGTGGCGCTGGCCGACCGGGACGCCGCCGTGTCCCGGTCGGCCGACCTCGCCCGCCAGCTGCAGGCGCTGCACGGCGAGGTCGAGTCGCTGCGGCGCCGGGCCGCCAGCGCCAGCGCGCCCACGTTCGAGAACATGGGCGAGCGCATCTCCAACATGCTGCAGCTCGCGCAGGACGAGGCGTCGGAGATCCGCCGCCAGGCCGAGGAGCAGGCCGCCCAGTTGCAGTCCGCCGTCGCCGCCGAGGCGGAGGCGATCCGGGAGCGGATCGCCGGCGAGGAGCGCGCCCTCGGGGAGCGCTCGGCCGCCAGCCGGGCCGAGGCCGAGCGCCTGGTCGCCGAAGCACGCCAGCACGCCGAGCAGATCGCCGCGGTCGCCCAGTCCCGCGCCGACGACCTGGTCACCAAGGCCCGGGAGCGGGTGGCCCAGTTGGACGCCGACTCCGTGGGCCGCCGCACCAAGGCCGAGCAGGACTTCGAGATCGCCCAGCGGGCCCGTCGCACCGAAGCCGCCCGGCTGGAGGAGGAGCGCGAGCAGTCCTCGATCGCCGCCGCCCAGCAGCGGATCGCCGAGGCCGACGAGCGGGCGCACCACACGCTCACCGAGGCCGAGGCGGCGGCGGCGGCGATCCGGAAGGTCCGGGACGACCTGACCCGCCGGCTGGCCGACGTGCGCACCCTGCTCGGCCGGCTGCCGGACCTCTCCGACCAGGAGCCGCAGGACGAGGAGCCACGACCGGCGGCTCCGGCCGAGTCGGTCCAGCAGGTCGAGTCGGCCCCGTCGCAGCCCACCGCGGCCGGGTCCGAGCAGGACGGGCCGTCCCAGCCCACCGAGGAGCAGCCCAGCGCGGAGGACAGCCCGGCCGCATCGGCCGCCCCGGAGGCGGAGACGGCCCAGACCCAGCCCACCGAGACCCAGGCCGTGCCGGTCCAGTCCGTCCAGACGCAGTCGGTCCCGGCCCAGTCGGTGCCCACGGCCGGTGCCCAGCAGCCGGCCCGGACGCCGGCACCGGCCCACCCGAGCCAGCAGCAGGCGCCCGCGGCAGAGCGGACGACGGTGGACCGGTCGACGGCGGAGCAGCCGGCGGCCGAGCGGGCACCGCAGCAGCGGCCCCAGTCCGGCGTGCGGCAGACGCCGCCGGTACCGCCCCGCGGTCCGGCGACGCGGGTCCAGCCGACCCCGGCCGTGCCGGCCGGCCAGGGCGGTCCGCCCCCCGCGAACCGGAGCTGACCGCAGCCACTGCTGCTCTCCGGCCCCGGTCGGCGCGCCCCGCAGGCACCGCGCGGGGTCGAGGCGGCCGATCAGCAGCGGAGAGGACCACCGTGTTCCGACTGTCGCGGACCGCGCTGTCCGCCGTGCTCGGCGTCGGCCTGTGCGCTCTCGGACTGCCGCTGGCCTCCGGGGCGGCGGCCGCACCCGCGGGTGACAGCGGCCCGGTGGACAGTGGCCTGGTGCGGATGGTCCACCTCTCCCCGGACACCCCCTCGGTCGACGCCACCATCGACGCGGTGTCCGAGGCGGACGTCGAGGTCGTGCTGCCCGCGGTGGGCTACGGCGACGTCTCGCCCTACCAGCGCGTGCCGGCGGGCACGTACACCGTCAGCGCCCGCGCGGCCGGGGCCGACCCGGGCAGTCCGCCGGTGCTGGCCACCACGGTCACCGTGGTCCCCGGGAGCGCGACCACGGTCGCCGGCGTGGGCCTCTTCGCCGACCTGGGCCTCGCCGTGCTCACCGACGACCTCACGCTGCCGCCGGCTGGTTCCGCCCGCGCCCGGGTCCTCAACGCCGCGCCGACCGGCTCCCCGCTGGACGTCACCCTGGCCGGTGGCACCGCACTCGCCACCGACCTGGCGTTCGCCGACTCGACCGACCCCGTCGACGTGCCCGGGGGCGCCGGCACGCTCGTCGTCACCGGCACCGACGGCACCTCCGACGAGCTGCCCGTCGACCTCGCTGCCGGGTCGGTCCAGACCGTGCTGGTCCTGGACCGCGAGGGTGGCGGGCTCACCGTGACGACCACGCTGGACGCCGCCGGCCCGGGCGTCGTGCCGGTCGGCGGGGTGGAGGCCGGCGGTGGTGGCACCGCAGCGCACGACGGGCTGCCGGTCGGCCGCACCGCGCTCGCCGCCCTCTCGTTCACCGTCCTGCTGCTGGCCGTCGGGGTGCGCCGGCCTCGCCGTGGGCACGTACCGCCGTCCCCGACGTCCTGACCGTCCGGCGATGACGACATCGACCGGCCGTCCCGGCCGGCGCGGGCGGGCGGGACTGCGGGCGGGACTGCTCGTGGTGGCCCTCGTCGCCGGCGGTGCGGCACTCGCGGACCATCTGGACGACGCCGTGCCCGCCACCGCGGTCGCCTCCCCGCCCGGGCCGGTGGTCCTCGGCTCCGCCACGGCGGTGCCGGCGGAGCGGACCGTCCCGGCCCCGGTCGGGCTGCGCATCGCCGCGATCGGTGTGGACACCGACCTCGTCCCGATCGGGGTCGACGACGCCGGCGCCCTGCTGCCCCCGGCGGACGTCCAGCAGGTGGGCTGGTTCGCCGCCGGCCCGGCCCCCGGCGAGGTGGGGCCGGCGGTGCTGGCCGGGCACGTCGACGACCACACCGGCCCCGGGGTGTTCGCCCGGCTGGCGGAGCTCGGACCGGGTGACCAGGTGGTCGTCACCGGCGGCGACGGCCGACCGGTGACGTTCACCGTGACCCGGGTGGCCGCCCACCCCAAGGACGACTTCCCCACCGACGAGGTCTACGGGCCGACGACCGGCGCCGAGCTCCGGCTGATCACCTGCGGCGGCAGCTTCGACCACGGCCGCCGCAGCTACACCGACAACGTCGTCGTCCACGCATCCGCAGGATGATGGAACGGCCACCCTTCAGGGACCCACCCTGAGCCTGCGAAGGGTGGGGGAAAGGGTGGTCCTTCCTCAGCGGCGGCGGCCGCGGGCCCGCCAGCAGACGGTGTGCCAGTGCCGTCGCCAGTCGGCGGCGGAGTCGGTGTCCCACGGGTCCAGGTCGGAGTCCCGGGCGTAGGCCGGCCAGGTGACCACGTGCGGGGTCCGTGGCGGGATGAGCTGGTCACACCCCGGGCAGCGGTAGCTCTTGTCGCTGCCGGCCCCGGTGAGCGGCCGCACCACCCAGTCCCCGTCGGAGGCCTCCTCGACCGGCTGCCGGGCCGCCATCGACCCACGCCCCGGCTGCGCGGACCGGGCGCGTCCCGGACCACGCCGCGAGCCACCTCGGCGGGGCACCGGCTACCGGTTCGCGTGGTCGCGGAAGCCGCGCCCGGCCTTGCGGCCCAGGTAGCCGGCGGTCACCAGGTGCTCGAGCAGCGGTGCGGGGGCGAACCCGGGCTCGCGGAACTCGGTGTACAGCTCGCGCTCGATCGCCAGGGCGACGTCCAGCCCGACGACGTCCAGCAGCTCGAAGGGGCCCATCGGGTAGCCGCAGCCGACCTTCATCGCCGCGTCGATGTCGTCGGCGGTCGCGTAGTGCGCCTCCAGCATCTTCACCGCGTCGTTGAGGTACGGGAACAGCAGCGCGTTGACGACGAACCCGGCGCGGTCGGTGCAGGAGACCGCGTGCTTGCCCACCTGCGCGCAGAGCGCGTGCGCGGTGGCGGCCACGTCGGGCGCGGTGGCGATCGTGGAGACGACCTCGACCAGCTTCATCACCGGCGCGGGGTTGAAGAAGTGCAGGCCCACGACGTCCCCGGGGCGCTCACTGGCCTTCGCGCACTCGATGACCGGCAGGCTGGACGTGGTGGTGGCCAGCACCGCCCCGGGCTTGGCGATCTCCCCCAGCGCGGCGAACAGCGCCTGCTTGACGCCCAGGTGCTCGACCACGGCCTCGATGACCAGGTCGGCACCGGCGAGGTCGTCGAGCTGGGCGGAGCCGGTGACCCGGGCGAGGGCGGCGTCCCGCTCGGCCTCGTCGAGCCGGCCGCGGGCGACCTGCTTGTCCAGCGACCGGGTCAGCGCGTGCTGCACGGCCTCGACCTTGTCCAGGGTGCGGGCGACGAAGGTGACGTCGTAGCCGCCCTTGGCGACCACCTCGACGATCCCGACGGCCATCGTCCCGGAGCCCACGACGCCGACGCTGCGGATCGGGCGGGCTCCCTCGGCGGCGCCGCCGGTGGCCGGCGTCGCGGCGTCCGGGACGACCTCGGCGGAGTCGCGGCCGGCGTAGGTGTAGAAGCCGCGGCCGCTCTTCCGGCCCAGCAGCCCGGCGGTCATCATCTGCTTGATGATCGGCGCCGGGGCGTGCAGCCGGTTGCGCGACTGCTGGTACATCGTCACGAGGATCTCGTAGGCGGTGTCGATCCCGATCAGGTCCATCAGCGCCAGCGGGCCCATCGGCAGGCCGCAGCCCAGGCGCATCGCGGCGTCGATGTCCTCCCGGCTGGCGTAGCGGTTCTCGAACATCGAGACGGCGTGGTTGAGGTAGCCGAACAGCAGGGCGTTGGCGATGAAGCCCGCCTTGTCGCCGATCGTCACGTCGATCTTGCCCAGCCGCGCGGCCAGCGCCTCGACGTCCTCGACCACCGAGGGCTCGGTGACCACGGTGCGCACGATCTCGACCAGCTTCATCACCGGCGCCGGGTTGAAGAAGTGCATCCCGATGACCTTGCCGGGGCGGCCGGTGGTGACCGACAGCTCGGTGACCGACAGGCTGGAGGTGTTGGTCGCCAGGATGGTGTCCGGCGGGCAGATCGCGTCCAGCTTGGAGAACAGCTGGGCCTTGAGCTCCATCCGCTCCGGGATGGCCTCGACGACCAGCTCGGCGACGGCGAGGTCCTCCATCGCGGTGGTGAACCGGATCCGGGACAGGATGGCGTCGCGCTCGCCGGGCTCCAGCTTCCCGCGGGCGACGGCCTTGCCGGTGGACTGCTCGACGTGCGCCCGCCCACGGTCCAGGGCCTCGTCGGTCACCTCGACCGCCGTCACCGACAACCCGGCCCGGGCGAGCACCTCGGCGATGCCGGCACCCATCGTGCCCAGCCCCACCACGCCGACCTCGGTCAGTTCTCTGGCCACGCTGCCATCCCTCCGCCGTCCGGTGATCACGAGCAGTTTCGCACCAGCGCCCGACCCGGTCCCTACCGGCTGGTAGTTCGGCCCCGTCGCAAGGGCCCGCCGCGCGCGGAGCGGGTGGTGGGGGGTGACGGTGTCCTTCTAGAAGAGGCGCTGCGAGGGGTCGTCGGTGCCCTTGAGGACGGCGTAGTCGACGGTCAGGCAGTCGATGCCGCGGTCGGCGGCCAGCACCCGGGCCTGCGGCTTGATCTCCTGGGCGGCGAACACGCCCTTGACCGGGGCCAGCCGCGGGTCGCGGTTGAGCAGCTCCAGGTAACGGGTCAGCTGCTCGACCCCGTCGATCTCGCCGCGGCGCTTGATCTCCACGGCCACCGTCGCGCCGCCGGCGTCCCGGCAGAGCAGGTCGACCGGGCCGATCGCGGTCGGGTACTCGCGGCGCACCAGCGACCACCCCTCGCCGAAGGTCTCCACGTGCAGCGCGAGCAGCCGCTGCAGGTCGGCCTCCACGCCGTCCTTCTGCAGGCCGGGGTCGACGCCGAGGTCGTGCTTGGAGTCGTGCTCGACCGACTCGATGGTGATGATCAGCTGCTCGCCGGCCTTGTTGGTGACCGTCCAGGTGCCCGCTGTGCCGCCGTCCGGAGAGTCGGTCAGCTCCTCCTTGACCGAGCACGGCGGGCTCATCCAGTTCAGCGGCTTGTAGGCCCGGTCGTCGGCGTGGATCGACACCGAGCCGTCGGCCTTGACCAGCAGCAGCCGGGTGGCCGGCGGGAGGTGGGCGGTGAGCCGCCCGATGTAGTCCACGGAGCAGCGGGCAATGACCAGGCGCACGGACGACGACGCTACCGGCTGTCGGCGCCGCCCTCCGCACCGGCGGGGACCGGGCCCTGACCTGCCCGTGGAACCCCACGGGCAGCCGAGCCGTGTACTCCCTGTGCGGAACTCACCTGCCCTCCGTCCCGCCGCCGGCCTCGTGCTGGCGGTCTCGCTGCTGACCGCCTGCGCCGAACGGGGCGGGGCCGGGGCCGCGCCACCCGGACCGTCCAGCGAGACGCCGCCGGAGTCGGAGACGGTCGCGTTGCCGGAGGGCGAGGACGCGCTGGTGCTCCAGGTCGCCGACGTCGGCGGCTTCACGACCCCGGCGATGCTGGCCGCGCGGCTGCCGGTCGTGACCGTGTACGCCGACGGTCGGGTGATCACCCAGGGGCCGGTGCCGGCCATCTACCCGGGGCCGGCGTGGCCCAACGTGCAGGTCGACCAGGTGGACCAGGCCACCGTGCAGCAGCTCGTCACCCGGGCGCTGGACGCCGGCATCGCGGAGACCGGCGACCTCGGCTCCCCGCCGCTGGCCGATGCCACCTCCACCCGGTTCACCCTGGTCACCGAGGAGGGCAGGGTCACCCGGGAGGTCTACGCGCTGCGGGAGTCCCTGGGCGCCGGCGGGCTCACCGAGGAGCAGGAGGAGGCGCGGACGGAGCTGCAGGACCTGCTCGACGACCTGACCGACCTCGCCCAGACCACGGGCGCCGACGGCGAGGCGCCGGACCCCTACACCCCGGAGGCGGTCGCGGCGCTGGCCCAGCCGTGGACCGAGCCGGCCGACGAGCTGGCCCACCCGGAGCTGCCCTGGCCGGGGCCGGCACTGCCGGGTGAGCCGATCGCGCCGGGGGTGACCTGCGTGACCGCGACCGGCGAGGAGGCCCAGGCCCTCGCCGACGCCGCCCGGGACGCCACCACCGCGACCCCCTGGGTCGGCGCGGACGGCACGCGCTGGTCGATCACCTTCCGCCCGCTGCTGCCGCACGAGTCCGGCTGCGCCGACCTGACCGACTGACCGGCCCGGCCTCCGCCGGAAGACGGAGCGCCGTAGTCCTCTCGGGGGAGGCGGTCGAAGACCTGAGGGGGATGTGCGGCCCACCCCGCGCACGCCAGGCTCGGTCCCATGCCACGTCCACCCCTCGGCCGACGACCGTGACCGACGCCGTGCTCAGCTGGGTGCAGGAGCTCATGGCCTCGCCGTGGGTGTACCTGGTCCTGTTCTCGCTGGCCGCCCTCGACGGCTTCCTGCCCGTGGTGCCGGGCGAGAGCGTGGTGATCACGGCCGGGGTCTTCGCCGCCACCGGGCAGCCCGACCTGGCGCTGGTGGTCGCAGTGGCCGCGCTGGGCGCCTTCGCCGGCGACCACACCTCCTACCTGATCGGGCACCTGGCCGGCCCCCGGCTGTACGCGTGGGCCCGACCGGGGAGCCGGCGCCGGGCAGCGCTGGACCGGGCATCGCGATTGCTGGCCGCGCGCGGCGGCGTCCTGCTGGTCACCGCCCGGTACGTGCCGGGCCTGCGGACGGCGGTGACGCTGACCGCCGGGGCGGTGGGCTGGCCGCTGCGCCGGTTCACGCCCTTCGCCGCGCTGGCCGCCCTCACCTGGGCCGGCTGGTCGGCCGGCATCGGGTACGTCGGCGGGCTGGCCTTCGAACGCGACCCGCTCCGTGGCCTGCTGCTGGGCCTCGGTCTGGCCCTCGCCCTGGCTGCGCTGGGCGAGGGGGTCAGGTTCCTCCTGCACCGGCGACGGAGCTCCGGCGACGCGGCAACCGAGCGCGCCCCGGCGGAGGTGGGGGCAGGCTGACCGGGTGAGCACCGCCGAGAGCATCACCCCCACCACCCCGCGGCCGGTGGGCCGCACCGTCTTCACCCAGGGCTGGCGGGACGTCACCTTCCTGCACTGGGCCGTCGACCCGGCCCTGGTCGGCCCGCTGCTGCCGGCCGGCACCCGGCCCGACGAGCTGGACGGCGCGACCTACGTCGGCCTCATCCCCTTCCGGATGCGCCGGATCGGCCTGCTCGGGGCGCCGGGGCTGCCCTACCTCGGCTCGTTCGCCGAGACGAACGTGCGGCTGTACTCGGTCGACGCGCAGGGACGGCGGGGCGTGGTCTTCCGGTCGCTGGAGGCCGACCGGCTGCTGCCGGTGCTCGCCGCCCGCTGGGTCGCCCACCTGCCCTACCTGTGGTCCCGGATGCGGATCACCCGTGACGGCGACCAGCTCAGCTACCGGGCGACGCGTCGGTGGCCCGGGCCTCGGGGGGCCGGGGGCAGCATCGCCGTCCGGGTGGGCGCCCCGCTGCCCGACCCCGGCCCGCTGCCGCGCTTCCTCACCAGCCGCTGGGGGCTGCACCAGACCGCGCTGGGCCGGCTGGCCTACTGGCCGAACGAGCACCCGGAGTGGCCACTGCACGCCGCCGAGCTGCTCGACCTCGAGGACGACCTGGTCGCCGCCGCCGGCCTGCCCACGGTGGGCGGCGCCCCGGACAGCGTGCTCTTCTCCCCCGGCGTCGACGTCCGGTTCGGCCCGCGGCTGCGCTGACCGGCACGATGACCCGACACGATGACCCGGCACGCCCCGACGCGGCACACGACCCGAGGAGCACGAGACTGATGGAACCCGTTCGGTTCGGACTGGTGGGGTACGGCTTCGGCGGCCGGTACTTCCACGCCCCGCTGCTCGCCGCTGCGGTGGAGTGCGACCTCGTCGCCGTGGCGACCTCCTCGACCGAGCGCCGCGAGCTGCTCAGCCGGGAGCACCCGGGTGCGACCGTCGTCGGGTCCCTGGCCGAGCTGGCAGAGGCCGGCGTCGAGGCGGTGGCCATCTCCACACCCGCCGACACCCACACCGCGCTCACCGACGAGGCGCTCGACCTCGGCCTGGCCGTCGTCTGCGACAAGCCCTTCGCACTGGACGCCCCCTCCGCCCGGTCCAGTGCCGAGCGGGCCCAACGGCTCGGCCTGCCGTTGGCGCCGTACCAGAACCGCCGCTGGGACTCCGACTTCCGCACCGTCCAGGCCCTCGCCGCGGCCGGGACACTGGGCCGGATCACCCGGTTCGAGTCCCGGTTCGAGCGGTTCACGCCCGACCCCGGCCCGGCACCGTCCGGAGGCGGCACGCTGCTGGACTTCGGCAGCCACCTGGTCGACCAGGCGCTGGTGCTGCTCGGCCCGGTGACGTCGGTCTACGCCGAGTGGCGGGTGCGCGCCAACGGGTTGGACGACGACGTCTTCATCGCGCTGACGCACGCCGACGGGGCCCGCTCGCACCTGGCCGGCAGCTGGAGCGAGGGCGCGCCGGGGAACCGCTTCCGGGTCACCGGCACGGCCGGCAGCTACGTCGTCGGCGGGCCGATGGACGGCCAGGAGGACGCGCTGATCGCCGGGGAGACCCCGGCCACGCTCGGGCGGGACTGGGGCGCCGAGCCGGAGGCGCGCTGGGGCCGGGTCCGGCGGGGGGACCACGAGGACCGGGTGCCCACCCTGCCCGGCGCCTGGGACACGTTCTACCCGGCGTTCGCCGCCGCGGTCCGCGGTCTGGGCCTGGTGCCGGTCGAGCCGCGGGACGCCGTCGCCTCGCTCACCGTGCTCGACGCCGCCCGCCGCAGCGCGACCGAGGGCGTCGTCGTCCGGCTCGGGTGACGGCCGGGGCGACCCGCCGGTCGGTGACCGGGTCCGCATCGACCACGGACCCCGGTCACCGCCGGGCCGCCTGCACGGCCAACGGCTCGGCGTGGTCGTCCTCGACCCACTCGAGGAGGTCGCCGGGCTGGCAGTCCAGCACCCGGCACATCGCCTCCAGGGTGCTGAAGCGGACGGCCTTGGCCCGGCCGTTCTTCAGCACCGCGACGTTGGCCGGGGTGAGGCCGACCCGCTCGGCGAACTCCCCGACGCTCATCTTCCGCTTGGCCAGCTCGACGTCGATGCGCACGACGATCGCCATCAGATGACCGCTTCCATGTCGGTCCGCAGCGTGGTGGCCTGGAGCAGCAGGGCGCGCATGACCACCATCAGCAGCCCCACCACGGCCCCGACCAGCAGCAGCACCAGCAGGAGCACCGGCGGGCCCGGGTCGTCGCTGACCTCGTCGATGATGAAGTAGTACGAGCTCACGAAGGCGCCCAGGAGCATGAGCCAGCCGACGGCCATCGCCACCACGATCGCGTTGACCCACGGCAGCGAGCGCGCGCTGAAGATGCAGTCCGTCCGGACCATGGTCAGCAGCTGCCAGGTGCAGACGACGACGACCTGGACGCACGCCAGCCCCAGGACCGAGACCGCGAGCATCGTCCACCGCACGAGGGACTGCTCCAGCGACGGGGCGGCCAGGTCCGGCAGCATCCCGGGCACGGCCCAGATCTGGGCGGCGACGAGCGCGGCGAACACCAGCGCGAGCAGGAACCGGATCGGGAACAGCAGCGGATGCGCGGGCGACATGGATCGAGATTCGCCAGCTGTCGATCGATTGTCAATAGGCACGCCGGGTCGGCGACGTTCGTCCCTCAGACGGGCAGGGGCGCCGGGAGGCCGTTCGCCTCGCGGACGACGGCGACCACCTCGGCCATGATGTCGGTGATCCCGAAGTCCTTCGGCGTGAACACCCGGGCCACACCGAGGTCCCGCAACCGCCGGGCATCGCCGTCCGGGACGATCCCGCCGACCACGACCGGGACGTCGTCCAGGCCGGCCGCCCGCAGACCGTCCAGCACCGCCGGCACCACCTGCAGGTGCGATCCCGACAGCACCGACAGGCCGACCACGTGCACGTCCTCCTCGACGGCCGCGGAGACGATCTGCGCCGGGGTGAGCCGGATGCCCTGGTAGACCACCTCGAAGCCGGCGTCGCGGGCCCGGACGGCGATCTGCTCGGCACCGTTGGAGTGCCCGTCCAGCCCCGGCTTGCCGACCAGGAAGCGCAGCCGGCCGCCCAGCTCCGCGCCGGTGCGGCGGACCAGCTCGCGCACCTCGGTCAGGGTGGTGTCGGCGGCGCCGGCGCTCGCAGCGCCGACGCCGGTGGGCGCCCGGTACTCGCCGAACACCGCACGCAGCGCGCCGGCCCACTCCCCCGTCGTCACGCCGGCCCGGGCACAGCGCAGCGTGGCGGCCATGAGGTTCACGTCGGTGCCCGCGGCGGCGCGCAGCTCGGCGAGCGCCTCGGCCACCGGCCCGGGCGCCCGCTCGGCGCGCCACCGCTGCACCGCGGCCTGCGCCGCTGCCTCGACCGCCGGGTCGACGGTCTGGATCGCGGTCTCGAGGTCGGCCAGCAGCGGGTTGGGCTCGCTCGTCGTGTACCGGTTGACGCCGACGACGACGTCCTCGCCGCTCTCCATCCGGCGTCTCCGCTGGGCGAGCGAGGTCACCAGCTCGCCCTTCATGTAGCCGGACTCGACCGCGGCCACCGCGCCGCCCAGCTCCTGCACCCGGGCGATCTCCCCCCGGGCGCCCTCGACCAGCTCGGCGACCTTGCGCTCGACCACCACCGAGCCGGTGAACAGGTCCTCGTACTCCAGCAGGTCGGTCTCGAACGCGAGCACCTGCTGCAGCCGCAGCGACCACTGCTGGTCCCAGGGCCGGGGCAGGCCGAGCGCCTCGTTCCAGGCCGGCAGCTGCACCGCCCGGGCCCGGGCGTCGCGGGACAGCGTGACCGCGAGCATCTCCAGCACGATCCGCTGGACGTTGTTCTCCGGCTGCGCCTCGGTGAGCCCGAGGGAGTTGACCTGCACCCCGTACCGGAAGCGCCGCTGCTTCGGGTCGGTGACGCCGTAACGCTCGGCCGTCAGCTCGTCCCAGAGCTGGCCGAAGGCGCGCATCTTGCACATCTCCTCGACGAACCGCACCCCGGCGTTGACGAAGAAGGAGATCCGGGCGACGACGTCGCCGAAGCGCTCGGCCGGCACCTGGCCGGAGTCGCGCACCGAGTCCAGGACGGCGATCGCGGTGCTCATCGCGTAGGCGATCTCCTGCACCGGCGTGGCCCCGGCCTCCTGCAGGTGGTAGCTGCAGATGTTGATCGGGTTCCACCGCGGCATCGCCGTCACCGTGTAGGCGACCATGTCGGTGATCAGCCGCATGCTCTGCGCCGGCGGGAAGACGTAGGTCCCGCGGGAGAGGTACTCCTTGATGATGTCGTTCTGCGTCGTCCCGGCCAGCTGCGCGACGTCGTGGCCGTGCTCCTCCGCGACGGCCTGATAGAGCGCCAGCTGCCACATCGCTGTCGCGTTGATCGTCATCGACGTGTTCATCTCGTCCAGCGGGATGCCGTCGAACAGCGCCCGCATGTCGCCGATGTGCGTGACCGGCACCCCGACCTTGCCGACCTCACCGACGGCCAGCTCGTCGTCGGGGTCGTAACCGGTCTGGGTGGGGAGGTCGAAGGCGACGGACAACCCGGTCTGCCCCTTGGCGAGGTTCCGCCGGTAGAGGGCGTTGGACTCCGCGGGCGAGGAGTGGCCGGCGTAGGTGCGCATGACCCAGGGTCGGTCGCGGTCCTTCGGCGCTGAAGGGAACGGCATGCCAGCGGAGTGTAGGGCGGTTACTGGCCAGTAGCCACGGGTGTCCTCCAGCGGTGGCACACTCGGCTCCGGGCTCGCGGCCGGCCGGTCGCTCCCGCCGCAGGGAGGTCAGCGTGCCGATCGACGCCGGGAGCCTGCACTACGCCGTGGGCCCGGCTCTCGCCCTGGCCATGCTGGTGCTGATCGCGCTCTTCCTGCGCTGGGCCTTCGCCTCGGGCTCCTCGTCGGGCAAGCCGGTGCGGCGCGAGGAGCTGCTCACCCCGGTGGCCACGCTCACCCGCCGGGAGTCGGCGCTGGCCCTGCGGGCCGTGCTGAGCGACGCCGGCATCCGGTCCACGATCCGCGAGCCGGCCGCACACCGGGCCGACGTCCTCGTCTTCCCCGAGGACCTCGAGCGCGCTCGCACACTCGCGCTCTCCTTCGGCGGGCGCTGAGCGAGGACGTCAGTCGGGGCGCTGGGTCCGCTCGATCTGCACCCCCACGCCGCGCAGCTGTTCGATGAAGTCCGGGTAGCCGCGGTCGACGTGGTGCACGTCCTGCACCTCGGTGACGCCGTCGGTGAGGAGCCCGGCGAGCACCAGCCCGGCACCCGCGCGGATGTCGGTGGCCAGCACTGGAGCGCTGGAGAGCCGCTCCCGCCCCCGCACCACCGCGTGGTGACCGTCGATGCGCACGTCGGCCCCGAGCCGGACGAGCTCGTTGACGAACATGAACCGGCCCTCGAAGACGTTCTCGGTGATCAACGCGGTGCCGCTGGAGACCGCGGCGAGCGCCACGGCCATCGGCTGCAGGTCGGTCGGGAAGCCGGGGAACGGGAGCGTGACGATGTCCATGCCCCGTGGCCGGTCCGCCATCGCCACGCGCAGCCCGTCGTCCAGCGACTCCACGGTCGCCCCGGCGTTGACCAGCTTCTCCAGCGGCACGCTCAGGTGCTCGGCCACCGCCCGCTCGATCACCAGGTCGCCCCGGGTCATCACCGCGCCGATCGCCCAGGTCCCCGCCACGATGCGGTCCGGGACGGTGGAGTAGGCCACCGGCCGCAGCTCGCGTACTCCCTCCACGGTGATCGTGGAGGTACCGGCGCCCTCGATCCGGGCGCCCATCGCGCTCAGCATCCGGCACAGGTCGACGATCTCCGGCTCGCGGGCGGCGTTGTCCACGATCGTCGTCCCCTGGGCCAGTGCGGCAGCCATCACCAGGTTCTCGGTGGCGCCCACGGAGGGGAAGTCCAGCCAGATCGAGGTGCCGACGAGCTTGGGGGCGGTCGCGATCAGGAAGCCGTGCTCGTTGACCACGGTCGCGCCGAGCCGCTCCAGGCCGGCGATGTGCATGTCCAGCCCGCGGGAACCGATGGCGTCGCCACCGGGCAGGGCCACCTTGGCGGTGCCCAGCCGGGCCACCAGCGGGCCGAGCACGCTGATCGACGCACGCATCCGACGGACCAGGTCGTAGTCGGTCTCGGTGGAGGGCCGCTCGGGGACGTCGATCAGCACCCGCCCGCCGCCGCTCGGGCTGCCGCCGGGCTCCAGCGGGTAGCGCTCGAAGGTCACGCCACAGCCCAGGCGCCGCAGCACCTCGCTCATGATCGTGACGTCGAGGATGTCGGGTACCTCGTCCAGCGTCGTCCGGCCCGGGGCGAGCAGCGCCGCCGCCATCAGCTTGAGCGCGCTGTTCTTGGCACCGGTCACCCGGACGCGGCCACGCAGGGACGCCCCGCCGGTCACCTCGAAGCAGTCCACGCTGCCCAGCCTAGATGCGGCGGCGGATGTCGCCCGACGGGGCGCGGGGCTGGCACCTCGCCCCCTGGTCCGGCCTAGGCTCGGCACCATGACCGTCCGGCTGACCCGCATCTACACCCGCACCGGTGACGCCGGGCAGACCCACCTCGGGGACATGTCCCGGGTGGCCAAGACCGATCCGCGGCTGGTGGCCTACGCCGACGTCGACGAGACCAACAGTGCGATCGGGGTCGCCGTCGCGCTGGGCGGGCCGTCGGCCGAGGTCACCGAGCTGCTCCGCAGCGTGCAGAACGACCTCTTCGACGTCGGCGCCGACCTCTCCACCCCGATCCAGGAGGCGCCGGAGCACCCGCCGCTGCGGATCACCGCCGAGTACACCGAGCGGCTGGAGGCGGCCTGCGACACCGCCAACGCCGACCTGCCCGCGCTCACCTCGTTCGTCCTCCCGGGGGGCACCCCGCTCGCCGCACTGCTGCACACGGCGCGGACGGTGGCCCGGCGGGCCGAGCGCAGCGTGTGGGCGTTGCTGACGGTCGACGCGGAGCGGACCAACGAGGAGACCGCGCGGTACCTCAACCGGCTCTCGGACCTGCTCTTCATCCTCGCCCGCGCCGCCAACCCCGACGGTGACGTGCTGTGGGAGCCCGGCGCCCACAGCGGCGTCCACGCCCAGCGCGCGGCTCGCAAGAGCTAGGACCCCCGGGGTCCTTCTTCAGCGGTCGACCGGCGGGGCGGACTCGATCCAGGACAGGAACCCGGTGACCGTCGAGGAGTCCATCGCCAGCTCCTGCGGCCCTGCCCCGGTGCGGACGGTGAGGATGACGCTGTCGGCGGGCAGGGACAGGTCCTCGGCGGTCGGGCGACGCCGGGCGTCGACCTGGAACTGGGCGCGGCACAGGCGCCGGTTCGGCCGGACCGACAGCGACAACGCGCGGTACCAGAGCAGCATGTCGCCGGAGTACCAGGCCACGCCCACGGCCCACCGGGAGGTGCCGGGGGCGCGCAGCCACATGGTGACCGCGCCCAACCCGGAGAGCAGGAACCGCCGGCGCAGCAGGAAGGCGGCGACCAGCGCGACCAGCAACAGCCCGACGAGGACCAGGACGGCGGTGGTCACCGGGCGGGGCTCGTCGGCCGAGGGCGGGTCGGGACGGACTCAGGCGGCGGTCAGGCGTCCTGGCCGGCGGCGCGGAGCCGGGACTGGGCTCGCCTCGCGGCGGCGACGGCCTCTGGGTCGTCGCTGTCCTGCTCCGCGCGGCGGAGCGCCTCCCGGGCCCGCTCCACGTCGATGTCGGTGGAGATCTCGGCGGTCTCGGCCAGGATGGAGACCCCTCGCTCGGTCACCGAGAGGAAGCCACCGTGCGCGGCGACGACGAGGTCCTCCCCGGACTCCGTGCGGATCGTCACGACACCACCGGGAGCCAGTTCGCCCAGCAGGGGCGAGTGACCGGGCATGACACCGAGCTCACCCTCGGTCGTGCGGGCGATGACCATGCTGGCCTCACCGGACCAGAGCATCTTCTCCACGGCCACGAGCTCGACCTGCAGGGTCGCCACGTCAGTCCTCCAGGGTCATCGACCGCCCGTGCCAGGCCGGTGATGCGGGCCGCCGGTCCGGACGGACGCGGCAGCGGGTCCCTGACACTGTACCGGCGGCCGGGCCGCGGTCCCGCCACAGGCTGCCCGTCCTCCCCGGCCACCGCCCCGATCGAGGGAACTCGGCCCTGCCGACCACGTCGCGGGCCGGCGGGTGGTGGGTTCCGTCAGCAGACGGTGCGGCGGTAGACCACCGTCCAGCGCCCCAGCCGCAGCTGCGGGTGCCACACCACCGATGGCGGTGCCCACTCGGCCGTGTCGAACGGCTCGCTGTCCACGGGCAGCGGCGCGTACGGCGGCCAGCTCCACTCCAGGACGTCGTCAGGGAGCGGCCGGTCGTCGGCCTCCCTGGAAGGCCCCGGTGACAGCCGGCGTGTGCCGGGGACCAGGGAGGTCATTCTGGTGTGCACGAGTCGTACTCCTGTGCGTGACGCCCGCTGCTCGGACGTACCGGAGCACATGTTCGTCACCTGGCCGCCCGAACTTGAGGCCCTGCGCTCCCGGCCACTCGAACGGATGGCGTGCCGCCAGCACAGCGGCGCCGCGCGCACGCGGACCGTCACGGCCGGGAAGCGCCACGGCCGGGAAGCGCCACGGCCGGGAAGCGCAACGGCCGGGAAGCGCAACGGCCGGGAAGCGCAACGGCCGGGCACCCCCGAAGGGATGCCCGGCCGGGGCGAGGTGTTGGAACGGCCCCCTCGCAGCTCCCGTCGCGAGCGTGCGAGCGGCGGGGGGCGAGGGGGTCCTTCCTCAGCTCTTCTTGAGCTTGTCGTAGTTCCGCTCGAGGTCCTCGAGGCCACCGCACATGAAGAAGGCCTGCTCCGGGACGTGGTCGTAGTCGCCCACCGTCAGGGCCTTGAAGGCCTCCAGCGTCTCGGTCAGCGGGACGTAGGACCCGGGCTGCCCGGTGAACGCCTCGGCGACGAACATGTTCTGCGAGAGGAACCGCTCGATGCGACGGGCCCGGTTGACGGTGAGCTTGTCTTCTTCGCCGAGCTCGTCGATGCCGAGGATCGCGATGATGTCCTGCAGCTCCTGGTAACGCTGCAGGATCCGCTGGACCTCACGGGCGGTGTCGTAGTGCTCCTGCCCGATGTACTGCGCGTCGAGGATCCGACTGGTGGAGTCCAGCGGGTCGACGGCCGGGTAGATGCCCTTCTCCGAGATCGGCCGGGAGAGCACGGTCGTCGCGTCGAGGTGGGCGAACGTGGTGTGCGGCGCCGGGTCGGTGATGTCGTCGGCGGGCACGTAGATCGCCTGCAGCGAGGTGATGGACCGACCCCGCGTGGAGGTGATCCGCTCCTGGAGCGTGCCCATCTCATCGGCCAGGGTCGGCTGGTAGCCCACCGCGGAGGGCATGCGCCCCAGCAGCGTGGAGACCTCGGAGCCGGCCTGGGTGAACCGGAAGATGTTGTCGATGAAGAGCAGCACGTCCTGGTCCTGCTCGTCGCGGAAGTACTCCGCCATCGTCAGGGCGGACAGCGCCACGCGGAGCCGGGTGCCCGGCGGCTCGTCCATCTGACCGAAGACCAGTGCGGTCGAGTTGATGACGCCAGACTCGGTCATCTCGGTGATGAGGTCGTTGCCCTCACGGGTGCGCTCCCCGACGCCGGCGAACACCGACACACCACCGAACTCCTGGGCGACGCGACGGATCATCTCCTGGATGAGCACCGTCTTGCCGACGCCGGCACCGCCGAACAGGCCGATCTTCCCACCGCGGACGTAGGGGGTCAGCAGGTCGATGACCTTGATCCCCGTCTCCAGCAGCTCGGTACGACCTTCCAGCTGGTCGAACTTGGGCGCGTTGCGGTGGATCGACCAGTGCAGGGCGTCCTCGGCGTAGCCCGGGGTGTCCAGGCACTCCCCCAGGGCGTTGAACACGTGGCCGGTCACCACGTCGCCGACGGGCACCATGATCGGGGACCCGGTGTCGCTCACCGGCGCGCCGCGGACCAGACCGTCGGTCGGGGCCATCGAGATGGTGCGGACCACGTTGTCGCCCAGGTGCTGGGCGACCTCGAGGGTCAGCGTCTTGCCCAGGTCGGCGAGGGTGACCTCGACCTTGAGGGCGTTGAAGAGCTCGGGCATCGCGTCGCGGGGGAACTCGACGTCGACGACCGGGCCCGTGACCCGGACGACGCGGCCTGCGCCGACGGTCTCCTGGCTGGACGGACGTTCCTCGGTGACGGTCATCTGTGCTGCTCTCCTGCCCTCGGGCTCGGTGGTCTCGCGTCTTGATGGTCCCCGTCCGCGGCGGTCGGTGCCGCGGACGGGGCGGGTGGCTCAGTCGTCGGCGTTGGCCGACACGAGTGCGTCAGCACCGCCGACGATCTCGCTGATCTCCTGGGTGATCTCCGCCTGGCGGGCCGCGTTGGCCTGCCGGGAGAGGTTCTTGGCCAGCTCCTCGGCGTTGTCCGACGCCGACTTCATCGCCCGGCGGCGCGACGCCGACTCCGAGGCAGCCGCCTCGAGCAGCGCCGCGTAGATCCGGGTGGTCACGTACTTCGGCAACAACGCGTCCAGCAACTGCTCGGGGGACGGCTCGAACTCGTACGACGGCGTGATGTCGGAGCTGCGCGACTCCTCGACCTGTGCGTCGCGGTCGTCCCGCAGCTCGTCGACCTCCTCCACGACCAGTGGCGCCATCCGGTTGGCCACCGGCACCTGGGAGAGCAGGGACCGGAACTCGGTGTAGACGATGTGCAGTTCGTCCACGCCGAGCACGTCGTCGGCACCGCCGCCGGTCTCGTCGTCGTCCTCACCAGCGGTGAAGGCGGCGATGAGGGTGCGGCCGATGTCCTGCGCGTTCTCGTACCCGGGCTGCTCGGAGAACCCGCTCCAGGTCTCCTCCACGTCCCGGTCGCGGAACCGGTAGTACGTCTCGCCCTTGCGGCCGACGACGTAGAGCAGTGGCTCCTTGCCCTCGTCACGGAGCAGGGCGAGGAGCTCCTCGGTCCGCCGCAGCACGTTGACGTTGTACGAACCGGCGAATCCACGGTCGGAGGTGACCACCAGGACGGCGACCCGCCGGGGGTTCTCCCGGTCGGTCAGCAGCGGGTGGTCCAGGCTCGCCGAGCCCGCCAGCGCCGACAGCACGCGGGTGATCTCCCGGGCATAGGGCTTGGAGGCCTCCACCCGGGCCTGGGCACGGACGATGCGTGCGGCAGCGATCAGCTCCTGAGCCGAGAAGATCTTCTTCGTCGACTGGGTGGAGCGGATCCGGCGGCGCAGCGCGCGGAGGGAACCAGCCATCGTCAGCCGGCCCGCTTGACCTGGACGGTCTCCTGGCCCCGCTCACGAGCGTCCATGGCCTCGGCCTCGGGCTCGTTGCCCCGGAGTGACTCACCCTCGGAGGTGGTGAACTGGCCGTAGAACGTCTCGACCGAGGACTCCAGGCTGGCGACGGTGTCGTCCTCGAGCTTCTTGGAGGTCCGGATCGAGTCGAAGACGATGCTGTCGCCCCGGCCCAGGAAGTCGAGGAACTCGGCCTCGAAGCGACGCACGTCCGGCACCGGCACGCGGTCCAGCTTGCCGGTGGTGCCCAGCCACAGCGAGACGACCTCGCGCTCGACCGGGTACGGCGAGTACTGGCCCTGCTTGAGCAGCTCGACCAGACGCTGACCTCGCTCCAGGGTCGCCCGGCTGGAGGCATCCAGGTCGGAGGAGAAGGAGGCAAAGGCCTCCAGCTCACGGAACTGGGCCAGGTCCAGACGCAGTCGGCCGGCGACCGACTTCATCGCCTTGATCTGCGCCGAACCGCCCACCCGGGACACCGACACGCCGACGTTGATCGCCGGGCGCACACCGGAGTTGAAGAGGCCGGTCTCCAGGAAGATCTGGCCGTCGGTGATCGAGATGACGTTGGTCGGGATGTAGGCCGAGACGTCGTTGCCCTTGGTCTCGATGAGCGGCAGCCCGGTCATCGAACCCGCGCCCAGCTCGTCGTTCAGCTTGGCGCACCGCTCCAGCAGGCGGGAGTGCAAGTAGAAGACGTCGCCGGGGTAGGCCTCACGGCCCGGCGGGCGGCGCAGCAGCAGCGAGACGGCGCGGTAGGCCTCGGCCTGCTTCGACAGGTCGTCGAAGACGATGAGGACGTGCTTGCCCTCGTACATCCAGTGCTGGCCGATGGCCGAGCCGGTGTAGGGGGCGATGTACTTGAAGCCGGCGGCCTCGGAGGCGGGGGCCGCGACGATGGTGGTGTACTCCATCGCGCCGGCGTCCTCGAGCGCGGCCTTGGTCGCCGCGATCGTCGAGCCCTTCTGGCCGACCGCCACGTAGATGCAGCGCACCTGCTGGGCCGGGTCACCGGTCGCCCAGGCCTGCTTCTGGTTGATGATCGTGTCCAGCGCGATCGCCGACTTGCCGGTCTGCCGGTCGCCGATGATCAGCTGACGCTGGCCGCGACCGATCGGCG
Organism: Modestobacter sp. VKM Ac-2977; assembly: GCF_026968045.1. Taxonomy (GTDB): domain Bacteria; phylum Actinomycetota; class Actinomycetes; order Mycobacteriales; family Geodermatophilaceae; genus Modestobacter. The sequence goes on from NZ_JAPVBQ010000004.1 coordinate 208,183, forward strand.
TCATGGCGTCGATCGCCTTGATGCCGGTCTGCATCGGCTCGTGCACCGACTGCCGCTGGACCACGGTCGGCGCCTGCAGCTCGAGGGCGCGCCGGGTGGTGGTCTCGATCGGGCTGCCGCCGTCGATGGCGTTGCCCAGCGGGTCGACGACCCGGCCGAGGAAGCCGTCGCCGACGGGGACCGAGAGGACCTCGCCGGTCCGGCGGACCGTCTGGCCTTCCTCGATGCCGGAGAAGTCACCCAGGATGACGACGCCGACCTCGCGCACGTCGAGGTTCAGGGCCAGGCCACGCACGCCGCCCTCGAACTCGAGCAGCTCGTTGGTCATGACCGAGGGCAGGCCCTCGACCCGGGCGATCCCGTCGCCGGACTCGGTGACGACCCCGACCTCTTCCCGGGAGACGTCCGGGGTGTAGTCGGTGACGTAGTTCTGGATGGCACTGCGGATCTCGTCCGCGGAGATCGTCAGCTCGGCCATGGCTCTGCGTCCTCTTCCTGCTGGTGTCTGTGGTGGTGCGGTGCGGCGGTGCCGGTCGAGCTGGTTCAGCCGGCGAGCCGCCGGCCGCTGGCATCGAGTCGCGCAGCGATGCTGCCGTTGATGACCTCGTCGTCCACCCGGACGACCAGGCCACCGAGCACGTCGGGGTCGACCTGGACCTGCAGGCCCATCGTCCGCCCGTAGAGCCGGCCGAGCACGTCGATGAGCCGCTGCTCCTGCGCGGCCGTCAACGGGACGGCGGAGGTCACGTGGGCGACCGAACGCCCCCGGCGGCGCGCGGCCATCGTGGAGAGCCGCTCGACCTCGTTCTCCGGGTTGTGCACGTGCGAACTGGTCAGTGCGTTCCGCACCAGCCGCTCGGTCACCGGGCTGACCCGGCCGGAGAGCAGCCGGTCGAGGAGGGCGGTCTTGCCCTCCCGCGGCGCGGACCGGTCACCCAGGATGCGGGCGAGGTCGGCGTCGCCGGCCACGATGCGGCCGAACCGGAACAGCTCGTCCTCGACCCCCTCCAGCTCGCCACGCGCGTCGGCGGCGTCCAGCGCCGCCTCGGTGCCGAGGGTCTCGGTGGCCTCCACGAGGTCCCGCGGGCGGGACCAGCGCTGCCGGGCGACCGTCTCGACGACCGACAGGGTGTCGGCACCGAGCTGGCCGGAGAGCAGCCGCTGAGCCAGGCCGGCGCGGTCGTCGGGCCGCACGGAGGCGTCCGACAGCGCGCGCCGCAGCGACGGCTGGCCGTCCAGCAGGTTCGCCACCGCGAAGAGCTCGTCGGCCAGGGTGAGCAGGACGTCCCCGTGGTTGCGGCTGCGAGCCCCCTGGGACTTCTCCTGGAGGCTCGCCCGCGACTCCTCCATCGCGGCCCGGCTGGAGGCGTGCATCAGCGCTTGCCCTCGGGGACGTACACCGAGCTGCCGGTGTTGGCGCCCTCCGCCGGCTGCACCGCGCCGTTGCCGGCGGGGTTGCTCGCGGCCATCTGGTCCAGCTCGTCGAGGAACCGGTCGACGGTCCCGCTGCGGCGGGCGTCGTCGGCCAGGGACTCGCCGACCACCCGGCCGGCCAGCTCGACGGCGAGGCTGCCGATCTGGCCACGCAGCTCGGCCACGACCTGCTGACGGGCGGCAGCGAGCTGCTCCTCGCCGCGGGCCACGATCCGGGCCGACTCCTCCTGGGCCTGGGCGCGCAGCTGCTCGATGATCTGCTGCCCCTCCGCCCGGGCGGAGTCCCGGATCTGGGCGGCCTCGTTGCGGGCCTCGGCGAGCTGGGCCCGGTACTGCTCCAGCGCCGCCTTGGCCTCGGCCTGCATGGCCTCGGCCCGCTCGATCCCGCCCTCGATCGCCGCGCGCCGGGCCTGGAAGACCTGCTCGAACCGTGGCGCGACGAACTTGACCACCACGAACAGCAGGACCGCGAACGCGATCAGGCCGACGATGATCTCGCCGAGGGGCGGGAGGAGCGGGTTAGCGCCCTCCGCAGCAGCCAGGATGTTCATGCTCTCAACGTCCTCGTCTGGGTGTCAGTGACCGAACTCGTCCGACGAGTGGGGATCAGGCGCCCGAGCCGTAGACGAGGGGGGCGACGAAGCCGATCAGCGCCAGCGCCTCGGCCAGGGCGAAGCCCAGGAACGCGTAGGTACGGGTGAGGCCGGCCGACTCGGGCTGGCGAGCGGTGGCCTGGATGTAGGCGGCCCAGACGAGGCCCACACCGATGCCGGGGCCGATCGTGGCGATGCCGTAGCCGACCGAACCGATGCTGCCGTTGATCTCTGCGAGAACCTCGATCATTGCGGGGTGTTCCTCCTGTGTCGTCGCCCGGTGGTCACCGGGCGGCTGGCGGGGTCGTGCGGGTGGTGCAGTCCAGTCGGGTGACCTGTCAGGTCGGTCACCCTCCTGCAGGTCAGTGGGCGGCCTCGACGGAGCCGTTGAGGTAGGTGCCCATCAGCATCGTGAAGACGTAGGCCTGCAGGAAGATGACCAGCAGCTCGAAGAACGTCATCACGATCGCCATCAGCGCCGAGACCGGACCGAAGACGACGGAGAAGTTGTCCACCGAGAGCAGGTAGGTCGCCCCGAGGGCGAACGTCACCAGCAGCATGTGGCCGGCGAACATGTTGGCGAAGAGCCGGATCGCCAGCGTGAACGGCCGCACGATGAAGTTCTGCAGCAGCTCCAGCGGCGTGATCAGGATGTACATCGGCTTGGGCACACCGGGCAGGAACATGATGTCCCGGAAGTAGGGCCACAGGCCCTGGTTCTTGATGCCGACCGCGATGTAGACGACCCAGCAGATCAGCGCCAGCACCAGCGGGAACGCGAACTTCGACATCGGCGAGATCTGGGCGAGGGGGATGATCGCCATCAGGTTGTTCGCCAGGATGAAGAAGAACAGCGAGGCGAGGAACGGGGCGAACGGCAGGCCCTTGGGGCCGACGACGTCCCGGGCGATCCCGTCGCGGACGAACGAGTAGCCGGTCTCCCCGATGAACTGCATCTTGCCGGGCACGATCTGCGGCTTGCGGACCGCGGCCACCAGGAAGGCGATCATCGCCAGCGTGGCCACCCAGGCGATGATCGTGATCCGGGTGATCTCGAAGCCGACACCCAGCACGGAGAAGCTGGTCAGAACCTCGGGGTAGAACTCGCCGAGACCCGGGGGCGTGAAGCCGCCGCCGGGGTCGCTCTCCACAGCGAGCACGTCGCCGAGCGCGTGGGCGCTGGAGGTCACCGTTGTCCCTTCTGCGTCCTGGGCCGGCTCCGTCGTCCGCCCGGGGGGTGTCCGGCGTTCCGCCCCGAGACCGGGTCGGGTTCGCCGTATGTCTTGACCACCACGTAGATGGCCACTGTCACGCCGAGGACGATCCCGACCGGGAGGAACACGAGCGTGTCCAGCCACTGGTCGATCAGCCACCCGACCCCGCCCCACACCGCCATCCCGGACAGGAGCGTCCCGGTGACCGCCCAGCCCATGTCGGCCCCACTGGGCTGACGAGCTGCACGCGCAGGTCGTGGTCGAGCGCCCCCAGGTTCGGGAGTGTCCTCGGCCATCGGTTCGGACACTATCAGCCGCGCGGCGCCGGGTTTTCCGGGGAATGCCGCCGCTCCCCCGGTGGGGTCGGCGGCGGGACGTAGAACAGCTGGCGGGTCCAGACCCAGCGGAGCTGCACACCGCTCCACAGCAGCGCGCCGGCGACCACCGTCCAGGCCAGCACCTGCCGGTCCAGCCACCCGTCGGCCGGCAGGCCGGTCAGCAGCGGGAAGAGCACCAGCGCCTTGAGCCCGAACGTGCCCAGCGCGGCCGGCATGGTCCAGGTGTCGTCCACCTTGCCGGCCCACGCGACCACCAGCCCGGAGACGCAGAAGAACGCCGTCACGACGGTCGCACCGATGACGACGGTCAGCGCATCCGCCCAGCTGAGAGCCACGCCGACGGCACCAGCAGCCACTGCGGTCACCACCGCGGTGGCCAGCAGCCCGATCCGGAGGAAGGACAGGTCCCAGGGTGCGTCGCCGGTCGCCCGGGCGCCGCTCATCGGCGCACCCCGGCCGGGGTGGACGGCGCGACAGGGGTCGGGGGCCGTGTCGTCCCGGCGCCGTCCCGGACCGCACGGCTGGCCGGGTGCGCGGCGCGGCTGCGCTCCTTCATCGCGGCGAGCTCGGCCTCACGAGCGGCGATCGCCGCCCGGCGGGCGCGTGGGCTCAGCACGACGACGACGCCCACCACGAGCAGCGCGCCCACGATGACCAGGACTTCGACGGTGCCACCGGTGATGGACAGGGCGACGGCACCGAAGCTCAGCAGCGCGGCCCAGAAGTACATGATCAAGACGGCCCGGCGGTGCGAGTGGCCGATCGACAGCAGCCGGTGGTGCAGGTGCATCTTGTCCGGGCTGAACGGTGACTGACCGCGCCGGGTGCGGCGCACCACGGCCATCAGCAGGTCGATGAACGGGATGAAGAGCACCGCGATCGGCACGAGCAGCGGCAGGGTCAGCGGCAGCAGGCTGGCCGCCGAGCCGAGGGTCTGCGAGTCGGTCTGCCCGGTGGCCGAGACCGCGGCGGCCGACAGCATCAGCCCGACCAGCATCGAGCCGGAGTCGCCCATGAAGATCCGGGCCGGGCTGAAGTTGTGCGGCAGGAAGCCCAGGCACGCCCCGGCGAGCACGGCGGTGATCAGCGCCGGTGCGCTGGCCACGTCGTCGAAGCCGACCAGCCCCAGGTGGTAGCTGTAGGCGAAGAAGGCCAGCGCCGCGATCGCCGAGACGCCGGCCGCCAGCCCGTCCAGCCCATCGATGAAGTTGAGCGCGTTGACCGTCAGCACGGTCAGCAGGATCGTCGCCGGCACCCCGACGTCCGGGCCCAGGGAGAGGGTGCCGATGTCGGCGACCGGCAGGAACACGTAGGCCAGCTGCACGCCGAGCAGCACCATGACCCCGGCCGCGGCGATCTGGCCGGTCAGCTTGGTGAGCGCGTCCAGGCCGAACCGGTCGTCGAGCACCCCGAGCGCGCAGATCAGCCCCCCGGCCACCAGGACGGCGATCGTCTGGGTGCTGAACTCGAAGCTGCGCTGCAGTGAGGGCAGCTGCGAGGCGACCAGGACGCCGGCCGCCACGCCGAGGTACATCGCCACCCCCCCGCCCCGCGGGGTGGGGATGACGTGCACGTCGCGGTCACGCACCGCTGCCATCACCCGGAACCGGACCGCCGCCACCCGCACCACCGGCGTGGCCAGGAAGGTGACCAGCGCGGCGGCGAGGAGGACGACGGCGTACTCGCGCACGGCTCAGCCGACGCGCGTGGGCTCGGGGTAGGCCGGGTGGGCGCCGACGAGCTCGCGCACCCCGGCCGCGACCTCGGTCGTCCGGGAGCCGTCGGCGTCCCGGATCGCGGCACCGATGAGCGAGGCGATCGACTTCATGTCGTCCTCCACCATGCCCTGGGTGGTGACCGAGGGGCTGCCGACCCGGACGCCGGAGGCGACCGAGGCCGGCTGCGGGTCGAAGGGGATGGCGTTCTTGTTCAGCACGATGCCGGCCGCGTCGCAGCGGGCCTCGGCGACCTTGCCGGTGACCAGCTCGCCGGCGGTGTCGGTGACCTCGCGCAGGTCCAGCAGCGCCAGGTGGGTGTCGGTGCCGCCGGCGACCGGCCGCAGGCCCTCGGCGGCCAGGCCCTCGGTGAGCGCCTGGGCGTTGGTGATCACCTGACGGGCGTAGGCCTGGTACTCCGGCTGCAGGCACTCCTTGAGGTTCACCGCCTTGGCGGCGATGGCGTGCATGAGCGGGCCACCCTGCATCATCGGGAAGGCCGACTTGTCGATGGCCTTGGCGTGCTCCGCCTTGCAGACGATGGCGCCGCCACGGGGGCCGCGCAGCACCTTGTGCGTGGTGAAGGTGACGACGTCGGCGTAGGGCACCGGCGAGGGGATCGCCTTCCCGGCCACCAGGCCGATGAAGTGCGCCGCGTCGACCATGAAGATCGCGCCGACCTCGTCGGCGATCTCCCGGAAGGCGGCGAAGTCGATCAGCCGCGGGATCGCCGAGCCACCGGCGACGATGAGCTTGGGCCGGTGCTCGCGAGCCAGGTCGCGGACCTGGTCGTAGTCGATGTGCTCGGTCTTCTCGTCGACGCCGTACTGCACGGCGTTGAACCACTTGCCGGAGAAGGAGACCTTGGTGCCGTGGGTGAGGTGCCCGCCGTGCGGCAGCGCCATGCCCAGCAGGGTGTCACCGGGCTGCAGGAAGGCGCCGTAGGCCGCCAGGTTCGCGCTGGCACCGGAGTGCGGCTGCAGGTTGACGTGCTCGGCGCCGAACAGCTCCTTGCCGCGGGCGATGCCGATCTCCTCGGCCCGGTCGACGACCTCGCAGCCGCCGTAGTACCGCCGTCCCGGGTAGCCCTCGGCGTACTTGTTCGACAGCGTGCTCCCCAGCGCGGCCAGGACGGCGGGGCTGGTGAAGTTCTCGCTGGCGATCAGCTGCAGGCCGCCCCGCAGCCGGTCGAGCTCGTCGAGGACCACGCCGGAGATCTCCGGGTCGAAGTCGGCCAGGGCGTCGAAGTCCGGGCCCCAGTAGGGGGTGCTCATCGCGGGTGCACTCCTGCTGCTCGGTGCGGGTGCCCGCGTGCACTCGTCGATGAGGGCCGCGCGGCTGTCGCACCACGGTATCGCTGTGGCCGGGCGATGCTCCGCATCGCACCGCGGCCGGCTGCCGATCCCGTGAGGTGAGTCGCTCGGAAGCCCTCGGACGCGGTGCGGCGCGGGTCAGTCCGTGATGCCGGGGACGACCTCGCGCAGCTGCTCCAGCTCGATGGCGCCCAGACGGAGCACCCGGGGGGTCGGGGCCGTGCAGTCGACGATCGTGCTGGGCGCCGAGCCGGAGCGCGGCCCCCCGTCCAGGACCACCGCGGCGTGCTCGCCCAGCTGGTAGGCCGCCTCTGCCGCGGTCGTGCCGGCCGGACGGCCGGAGCGGTTAGCGCTGGAGACCGCGAGCGGGCCGGTGCGCCGCAGCAGGTCGCGGGTCACGTCGTCGTCCGGCAGCCGGACGGCGACCGTCCCGTCGGCGTCCCCGAGGTCCCACGCCAGCGACGGTGCGTGCTCCACCACCAGGGTCAGCCCCCCGGGCCAGAAGGCCGCGGCCAGCTCGTGGGCCACCTGGGGCACGGTGACGACCAGACCGGCCAGCGTGGACGCCTCCCCCACCAGCACCGGGACGGGCATGTTGCGGCCCCGGTTCTTGGCCGCCAGCAGCCGGGTGACCGCGCTCGGGGTGAACGCGTCGGCGGCCACCCCGTAGACGGTGTCGGTCGGGAGCAGCACGAGCTCACCGCGGGACAGCGCCATGGCGGCGGCGGTCAGCCCCGCCTCGCGCTGGTCGGGGTCACTGCAGTCGAAGACGTCGGCCACGGCTCGGGAGTCTGTCACTGCCCCGGCGAGGACGACCGGGCGGTCGTGTAGCGCGGCCGGTCGGCGAGGTCACGGTGGTCGGCGACGTCGGCCCACCGCCCGTGGGCCCGGACCAGCGCCGGCAGCGCACTCCCCTGCTGGTCGGCGTGCTCGATGCCCAGCCAGCCGCCCGGGCGCAGCAGGCGCGCGGCCGTGCCCAGCATCCCGCGGACGACGTCGAGCCCGTCCGGGCCGCCCCACAGCGCCAGCGGCGGGTCGTGCTCGGTGACCTCCCGGGGCAACCGGGCACCGTCGGGCACGTAGGGCGGGTTGGAGACCACGACGTCCACGACGCCGTCCAGCTCGCACAGCAGCGCCGGGTCGGTCATGTCGCCGGCCAGCACCTCGACGGGGGTGTCGCCGGCCGCGGCGCGGGCCGCGGCGTTGTGCCGGGTCCACTCGATCGCCGCGGCGTCCCGTTCGACGGCCACGACCCGGGCGCCGGGGTGCTCGTTGGCCACCGCGAGCGCGATCGCACCGGAGCCCGCACCCAGGTCGACGACGGTGGGCGCGGCCAGCCCGGCGATCCTGGTCAGCACCCAGCCGGCGAGGAGCTCGGTCTCCGGGCGGGGCACGAAGACCCCGGGACCGACCGACAGCTCGAGGTGCCGGAAGGGTGCGGTCCCGGTGAGGTGCTGCAGCGGGACCCGGGCGGCGCGCTCCTCGACCAGTGCGGCGTACCGGGCTGCCTGCTCGCCGGGCACCTCGCCGAGGGTCAGCAGCGCCGTGCGCGTCACCCCGAGGACGGCGGCCAACAGCAGCTCGGCGTCCACCCGGGGTGACTCCACGCCGGCCGCGGCGAGCCGTCGGACGGCGTCGCCGAGCAGCGCCCGGCCGGTGGACGGGGTCGTGGTCAGGAGCCGGCCGCCAGCAGCTCGGCAGTCGCGGCCGCGGTCAGCGCGTCCAGGACCGGGTCGAGGTCGCCGTCCAGCACCTGGTCGAGGTTGTGCGCCTTGAAGCCGACCCGGTGGTCGGCGATGCGGTTCTCCGCGAAGTTGTAGGTGCGCACCCGCTCGCTGCGGTCGACCGTCCGCACCTGGCTGCGCCGCTGGTCCGACGCGGTGGCGGCGGCCTCCTCCCGCGCGGCGGCGAGCAGCCGGGAACGCAGCACCCGCAGGGCGGACTCGCGGTTCTGCAGCTGGCTCTTCTCGTTCTGCGAGCTGACCACGATCCCGGAGGGCAGGTGCGTGATCCGCACCGCGGAGTCGGTGGTGTTGACGCTCTGCCCGCCGGGCCCGGAGGAACGGAAGACGTCGATGCGCAGGTCGTTCGGGTCGACGCTGACGTCGACCTCCTCGGCCTCGGGGAGCACGAGCACCCCGGCCGCCGAGGTGTGGATCCGGCCCTGGGACTCGGTGACCGGGACCCGCTGCACGCGGTGCACGCCGGCCTCGAACTTCAGCCGGGCGAAGATCCCCTCGTCGGTGCGCGACTTGATCGCCACGGCGACGTCCTTGTACCCGCCCAGCTCGGCCTGGACGGCGTCGAGGACCTCGGTCGCCCAGCCGCGCCGCTCGGCGTAGCGCAGGTACATCCGCAGCAGGTCGCCGGCGAACAGCGCCGACTCCGCCCCGCCCTCCCCGGCCTTGATCTCGAGGATGACGTCCTTGTCGTCGTCGGGGTCCTTGGGCAGCAGCAGCTCGGTGAGCCGGCCGGTCAACTCGCCGACGCTGCCCGCCAGCTGGTCGGCCTCGGCGGCGAAGGAGGCGTCCTCCCCGGCGAGCTCGCGGGCGGCGGCGAGGTCGTCGGTCGCGGCGTCGAGCGCGCGTGCGGTCTCCACGACCGGGGCGAGCTGGGCGTACCGCCGGCCCAGCCGGCGGGCCCGCGCGGCATCGGAGTGCACCGCCGGGTCGGCGAGCTCGGCCTCCAGCTCGCGATGCTCGGCGAGCAGGCCGGCGAGCCGGTCGCTGCCGGCTCCGGTGCTGCTGCTCACGGGCACTCCTCTGTTCTTCGGTCCCGACAGGCCGCCGGCCGGTGGAGCGGACATGACGACGGCGCCCGCGCCGCCCTGGTGCAGGGCGGCGCGGGCGCCGTCGGGGGTGCTACTGGCCGGCGGGGGTGCCGGGGGCGCGCTTGCCGAACCGCTTCTCGAAGCGGGCGACGCGGCCACCGGTGTCCAGGATCTTCTGCTTGCCGGTGTAGAAGGGGTGGCACGCCGAGCAGACCTCGACGGTCAGCTGACCGGACGGCGAGGTGCTGCGGGTGGTGAACGTGTTACCGCAACCACAAGTCACCTCGGTGACGTTGTACTGCGGGTGGATGTCGGCCTTCATGCCGGTACACCCTCTCTCTGGTCTCGGGGTCTGCTGGTTCGATCAACCGCCGGGAGACGGCGGCAGAGGCTCAGTCGGCCAGTGTACGGCCCTGGCCAGGTGCCGGGACGTGAGGTGCACCCCCGCCCCCGCCGCGAGCGGCAGGGGGCGGGGAGGTCCTCACTCCTTCTCGTTCACACCCAGGGTCGTCTTCTGCACCTGCATCAGGAACTCGATGTTGTTGCGCGTCTTGCGCATCCGGTCGAGCAGCAGCTCCAGGGCCTGCTGGGGCTCCAGGGCCGACAGCACCCGGCGCAGCTTGATGATGATCGCCAGCTCGTCGGGCGAGAGGAGGATCTCCTCCTTGCGGGTGCCCGAGGCGTTCACGTCGACCGCCGGGAAGACCCGCTTGTCGGCCAGCCGCCGGTCCAGCTTGATCTCGGCGTTCCCGGTGCCCTTGAACTCCTCGAAGATGACCGTGTCCATCGTCGAACCGGTCTCGACCAGCGCCGAGGCGATGATCGTCAGCGAGCCGCCGTTCTCGATGTTGCGGGCCGCCCCGAGGAAGCGCTTGGGCGGGTAGAGCGCCGTGGAGTCCACGCCACCGGAGAGGATGCGCCCGCTGGCGGGGGCTGCCAGGTTGTAGGCGCGGCCCAGCCGGGTGATCGAGTCGAGCAGGACGACGACGTCGTGGCCCATCTCGACCAGGCGCTTGGCCCGCTCGATCGACAGCTCGGCGACCGTGGTGTGGTCGGCCGGCGGCCGGTCGAAGGTCGAGGCGATGACCTCGCCCTTCACCGAGCGCTGCATGTCGGTGACCTCTTCGGGCCGCTCGTCGACCAGCACCACCATGAGGTGGACCTCGGGGTTGTTGGTCGTGATCGCGTTGGCGATCGACTGCAGCACCATCGTCTTGCCGGCCTTCGGCGGGCTGACGATCAGCGCCCGCTGGCCCTTGCCGATCGGCATGACGAGGTCGATGAGCCGGGTGGTCATCAGGTGCGACTCGGTCTCCAGCCGCAGTCGGTCCTGCGGGTAGAGCGGGGTCAGCTTGGTGAACTCGGGGCGGTTGCGCGCCTGCTCCGGGTCCAGCCCGTTGACCGAGTCCAGCCGGACCAGCGCGTTGTACTTGTCCTTCTTCTCGCCCTCACGGGGCTGACGGACGGCGCCGGTGATGGCGTCGCCGCGGCGCAGGCCGTAGCGACGCACCTGGGACAGCGAGACGTAGACGTCGTTCGGGCCGGTCAGGTACCCCGACGTGCGGACGAACGCGTAGCTGTCCAGCACGTCCAGGATGCCCGCCACCGGGAGGAGGACGTCGTCCTCGCTGACGGTGGGCTCGCCCTGGTCGAAGCGCTCGCGCCCGCCGGCGCTGCCGCCGCGCCGGTTGCGATCGCGGTACCGACGACCACGGCGACCGCGGCCGCCCTCGAAGTCGTCGTCGTCCTCGTCGTTCCGGGTGTCGTTGCGGTTGGCGCTCGCGTCGTTCCGGTTGGCGCCCGCGTCGCCGCGGCCGTCGTTCCGGTTGCCCGGGCCGTCGTTCCGGTTGCCCGGGCCGTCGTTCCGGTTGCCGTCCCGGTTGTTGCGGCCCGGCCGACCGGACTCGCCCTCGTTGCGGTTGCGCCCGCCGCGCTGCTCCCCGTCACGATCGGCACCCTCGCGGCCGCCCCGCTCGTCCCGGCCGGCGGAGTCCCGGTTGCGGTCCTCGCGGCTGTTCCGCTCGTCACGGCTGCCGGAGTCGCGGTTGCGGTCCTCCCGCTCGCCGGAGTCGCGGTTCCCCCGCTCCTCGCGGGTGGCGGAGTCGCGGTTGCCGGAGTCCCGGTTGCCCCGCTCCTCGCGCTCGCCGCCTTCCCGGGGCGCACGCTCGGCGCGGTCCCGGTTGCGGCTGCGCTGCGGTCGGTCACCGTCGGGGCGGTTGTCGGACTGGGCCGGCTCGGCCGCCTCGACCGTGGCCGGCTCCGCGGTGTCGTCTCCGGCGACCGGGGCCGCAGCAGCGACGGCCGGGGAGTCGACGGTGGGTGCCCCGGCCGGACGGCTGGCCCCGCGGCGCCGACGGCCCGTGGGGGCCGCGTCGGCGGGAGCAGCGTCGGCGGGAGCAGCGTCGGCGGGAGCGGCGTCGGTGCTGGGGACGGTCGCCGGACCGCCGTTGGCACCGCCGCTGACCGGGGCCTCCAGCGGTGCTGCCGGAGCAGTGCTGCGCTCGTCGGCACGGGGAGCGGGCATGCTCGGGGTGCTGGCCGGCGCACCGGCGGACGAGGTGGGTTCGGCGGCGGGGCCGGCGCCCACCTGCCGCTCGGAGATCGCGGCGACGAGGTCGCTCTTGCGCATCTTGCCGGTGCCGGGGATGCCCAGTTCGCCGGCCAGGCGCTGCAGTTCGGGCAGCAGCATGCCGGACAGTCCGCTGCCACGGCGGCGGGAACGGGGAGCCGTCCCGCTGCCGGCAGCTGCCTCGTCGGACGGGGCGGCGTCGCGCTCGCCGTCGAGGAGGTCGGTGCTCTCGCTCACGTACAGGTCCTTCCCTGCGGTGACCTGCGCCTACCAGCGCAGGAGGTGACCCGTCCCCGGAACGCGAGAGCCAGTGTCGGACTCGTCGGATCGACCGGGATGACGCGGGTCTGTGGATTGCGAGGGGTTCAGCGGCGACGGGTCGACCGTCTGCAACGCCCCGCGTGAGGCTCGCCCGGAGGCGGCTACGTCGTCAGCCTAGACACAGGCCGACACACCTTTCAACACAGTCCGTCACGGGTGTGTTCCAGGCGCCCCGGACGATACCGCATCGTGATCACCGGACAACGGGGTGACGACGGCGCCGGTGGGGTCGACGGGCAGCGGCCGGCACTCCCAGCCCGCCGGCGTCGCCTCCTGCAGGGCTCTCACCTGCACCGCAGCGGCCGGCGCGGCGGCGTCCTCGTCGGGACCGAGCACGGCCAGCGCCAGCACGCACGGACCGGCGCCGGAGACGACGGCGGCGTGCCCGTCGGCCCGCAGCCGGGCCAGCAGGGTGGCGCTCTCGGGCATGGCCGGCGCCCGCTGCGCCTGGTGCAGCCGGTCCTCGGTGCCCTCGAGGAGCAGGGCCGGATCGCGGGTGAGCGCGTGCACCAGGAGTGCGGAGCGACCGGCGGCGTGGGCGGCGTCGGCGTGCGGCACCGTCTCGGGCAGCAGCCCCCGGGCCAGGTGCGTGGCCAGCGTGGTGGCCGGGACGAACAGCACCGGGGCGATCCGCGGGTCGACGGCCAGCCGCGCGGCGCGTGCGCCGGAGGCCGTCGTCCAGGACAGTGTCGCCCCACCGAGCAGGCACGGGGCGACGTTGTCCGGGTGGCCCTCGAGCTCCGAGCACAGCCGCAGCACGGCCTCGGCGTCGACCTCGGCGACGTCGGGGCACAGCGCCCACGCCGCCAGGACCCCGGCGGTCACCGCCGCGGCGGAGGAGCCCATCCCCCGCCCCTGCGGGATGGTGTTGCGCGCGGACAACCGCAGGCCCGCCGGCGTCCACCCCAGCTCGGCGGAGGCGGCCCGGAACGCGCGCACCACCAGGTGCGACTCGTCGGTCGGCAGCTCACCGGCGCCGGCCCCCGCCACCTCGACGGTCAGCCCACCGTCGGTGACGGCGACGTCGAGGGAGTCCCAGCAGGACAGCGCCAACCCGGCACAGTCGTAGGCCGGACCGAGGTTCGCACTCGTCGCCGGGACACGGATCCGGACCGCGGCGGGCTGCACTCAGAGCCCCAGCTGCGCCGCGGCGGCGGCCGCGTCGACCGGGATGGTGACCGGTGCCGGCGCACCGGAGATGGCCCACTCCGGGTCCTTGAGGCCGTTGCCGGTGACCGTGCAGACCACCCGCTGGCCGGGCTCGAGGCCACCGGCCTCGGCCACCTGCAGCAGACCGGCCACCGACGCGGCCGACGCCGGCTCGACGAAGACCGCCTCGCTGCGGGCCAGCAGCCGGTAGGCGGCGAGGATCGCCCGGTCGGTGACGGCGTCGATCCGGCCACCGGAGGTGTCCCGGGCGTCCAGCGCCTTCGTCCAGGACGCCGGGTTGCCGATCCGGATGGCGGTGGCGATGGTCTCGGGCCGGTCGACCACCCTGCCGGTGACGATCGGCGCCGCACCGGCGGCCTGGAAGCCCCACATCTCCGGGGTGTGGGTGGCCGGGCCGTCAGCCGCGTACTCGCGGTAGCCCTGCCAGTAGGCGGTGATGTTGCCGGCGTTGCCGACCGGCAGGCAATGCACGTCCGGGGCGTCGCCGAGCACGTCGACGATCTCGAACGACGCCGTCTTCTGGCCCTCGATGCGGTACTGGTTGACGCTGTTGACCAGGCTGACCGGGTAGTCGATCGCCAGCTTGCTGGCCAGGGTCAGGCAGTCGTCGAAGTTGCCCTCGACCTGCAACAGCTTCGCCCCGTGCACCAGCGCCTGGGCGAGCTTGCCGGTGGCGATCTTCCCCTGCGGCACGAGCACCGCACAGACCAGCCCTGCGCGGGCGGCGTAGGCCGCCGCGCTGGCGCTGGTGTTGCCGGTGGACGCACAGATGACCGCCTGCGCGCCCTCCTCCACCGCCTTGGAGATGGCCATGGTCATGCCGCGGTCCTTGAACGACCCCGTGGGGTTGGCGCCCTCGACCTTCAGCCAGACCTCGCAGCCGGTGCGGCGGGACAGCTCCGGTGCCGGCAGCAGCGGGGTGGCGCCCTCCTGCAGCGTCACCACCGGGGTGGCGGCGCTCACCGGCAACCGGTCCCGGTAGGCCTCGATCAGGCCCGGCCAGTACGGCGAGACGGGAGCGCGCAGCCCCGTCGGGAGTCCAGCGCTCATGACCACATCACCCGTTCGCCTCCGCGGAACACTCCGCTCACAGCCCCTCCACCCGCAGCACGCTGGTCACGCCCCGGACGGCCGACATCTCCCGCAGCCGGGCGACGGTCGTGGCCAGGGCCGCGTCCGGGGCCCGGTGGGTCACGATCACCAGCGTGGCGGCGTCGCCGTGCCCGTCCTGGCGGACGGTGGCGATGCTGACGCCCTGCGCGGCGAACTCGTGCGCGACGGTCGCCAGCACGCCGGGCTTGTCCGCGACGTCGAGGCTGACGTGGTACCGGGTGGGGGTGTCGGCCATCGGCCGCACGGTCAGGCCGGCGTAGCCCGTCGTCCCCGGCCCGGCGACGCCGGCCACCCGGTTGCGGGCCACCGCGACCAGGTCGCCGAGCACCGCGCTGGCGGTCGGCTGCCCGCCGGCGCCCTGGCCGTAGAACATCAGCTCACCGGCCGCCTCGGCCTCGACGAAGACGGCGTTGAACGCCCCGCCCACCGCCGCCAGCGGGTGGGTGGTCGGGATCATCGCCGGGTGCACCCGGACGGCGACGGAGTCGTCGGCGCCGTCACTGCCCGCGACCCGCTCGCAGATCGCCAGCAGCTTCACCGTGCAGCCGATCTCGGCGGCCCGGGCGACGTCGGTCGCGGACACCGCGGAGATGCCCTCGCGGTACACGTCGGCGGCGGTGACCGGGGAGTGGAAGGCCAGCGAAGCCAGGATCGCGGCCTTGGCGGCGGCGTCGAACCCGTCGACGTCGGCGGTCGGGTCGGCCTCGGCGTACCCGGCCTCGGTCGCCTCGGCCAGCGCCTCGCCGAAGCCGGCCCCGGTCTCGACCATGCGGGACAGGATGTAGTTCGTCGTCCCGTTGACGATGCCGACCACCCGCCGGAGCTGGTCACCGGCCAGCGACTCGCGCAGCGGGCGCAGCAGCGGGATCGCCCCGGCGACCGCGGCCTCGTAGTAGAGGTCGACGCCGGCCTCGGCGGCCGCGGCGTGCAGCGCGACGCCGTCGTCGGCCAGCAGTGCCTTGTTGGCGCTGACCACCGACTTCCCGGCGCCGATGGCGGCCAGCAGCAGCGTGCGGGCGGGCTCGATGCCGCCGATCACCTCGACCACCAGGTCGACGTCGGGCCGGGTGACCAGCCCCTCGGCGTCGGTGGTCAGCAGCTCGGCGGGCACCTCGGGGTGCCGGTCGGGACGGCGGACGGCGACCCCGGCGACCTCCACCCGGCGCCCGATCCGGGCGGTCAGGTCATCGGCCTGCTCGGACAGCAGCCGCAGGACGGCGCTGCCCACCGTGCCGCAGCCGAGCAGGGCCACCTTCAGGGAATCGCTCACGACTGGGCTCCTGCGGCGTGCTCGGGCGCCGGCTGGTCGATCGCCGGGCTGGGGGCGGGCACGTCGGCGAGGACGGCATCGAGGGCGAACACGTCGGACAGTGTCTGACGTCGCACGATCTCGGTCGCCACCCCGTCCCGCACGGCGACCACCGGCGGCTTCAACAGGTAGTTGTAGTTGCTCGCCATCGACCAGCAGTAGGCGCCGGTGGCAGCCACCGCCAGCAGGTCGCCGGGCTGGACGTCGGAGGGCAGCCACAGGTCGCGGACCAGCACGTCGCCGCTCTCGCAGTGCTTACCGACCACCCGGCAGAGCGCCGGTGGGGCGTCGGAGCTGCGGTTGGCCAGCACGCAGGTGTAGCTGGCGTCGTAGAGGGCGGTGCGGATGTTGTCGCTCATCCCGCCGTCGACCGACACGTAGTTGCGCACCAGCGGGGTGCCCGGCGCGCCACTGGCCCCGAGCCGCACCGGCTTGATCGTGCCGATCTCGTACAGCGTGACGGTGCCCGGCCCGGCGATCGCGCGGCCCGGCTCGACGGCCAGCCGCGGCACCGGCAGCCCGAGGGCCGCGCACTCGGCGGCGATGACCGACCGGAGCCTGACCGCGACGTCCTCGGGGCTGACCGGGTCGTCCTCGGCGAGGTAGGCGATGCCGAACCCGCCGCCGAGGTTGAGCTCGCCGAGCACCTCGCCGGTGGCCTGGTGCACCTGGCCGAGCAGGCCGACCACCCGGTGCGCGGCGGCCTCGAAGCCGGCCGTGTCGAAGATCTGCGAGCCGATGTGGCTGTGCAGCCCGGCCAGGTGCAGCCCCGGCTCGCGGATCACCCGGACGGCCGCGGTGAGCGCGTCGCCGGTGGCCAGCGAGAAGCCGAACTTCTGGTCCTCGTGGGCGGTGGCGATGAACTCGTGGGTGTGCGCCTCGATGCCCACCGTGGACCGGATCAGCACCGACACCGGCGCGCCACCGGCGGCCACCCGGGCCTCCCCGAGCGGCACGAGCCGGTCGATCTCGTCGAAGGAGTCGAGCACCACGTGGCCGATCCCGGCGTCGACCGCGAGCTGCAGCTCGACCAGCGACTTGTTGTTGCCGTGCAGCGCGATCCGCTCGGCCGGGAAACCGGCGGCCAGCGCGACCGCGAGCTCGTTGCCGCTGCAGGCGTCCAGGTGCAGCCCGTCGTCGGCGATCCAGCGGGCCACCTGCCCGCAGAGGAACGCCTTGGAGGCGTAGTGCACGTCGGCGTCGGTGAAGGCGTCGGCGAAGTCGGCGGCGCGGCCGCGGAAGTCGCCCTCGTCCAGCACGAACAGCGGCGTGCCGTGCTGCCGGGCGAGGTCGGTCACCCGGCGGCCACCCAGCTCCAGCTCGCCGTCGACCCGCCGGGCCGAGCGCGGCCAGACCTGCGGGTCCAGCACGCCCAGGTCGGTCGGTGCCGGGCCGGCCGCGGGAGGCGGCGCGATGTTCCCGTGCAGGGGACCGGCCGGGTGCGCCCTCACATCCGCTCCGGGGCGGAGACGCCGAGGACGGCCAGGCCGTTGCGCAGCACCGTCGCGGTCGCCGCGCAGAGCCACAACCGGGCGGTGGTCACCGGCGTGGCCTCCTCGTCACCGCGCGGCAGCACCCGGCAGGAGTCGTAGAAGCGGTGGTAGGTGCCGGCCAGCTCCTCCAGGTAGCGGGCCACCCGGTGCGGGGCCCGCAGCTCCGCGGCCGAGGCGATCACCCGGGGGAACTCCCCCAGCGCCCGGAGCAGGTCGCCCTCCCGCTGGTGCGCCAGCGCCGCGGTGTCCACGTCGCCGGCCTCCCCCAGCGGCAGGCCGAGGTCGGCCGCGCCGCGCAGCAGCGAGGAGATCCGGGCGTGGGCGTACTGGACGTAGAAGACCGGGTTGTCGTTGGTCTGCCGGCTCCACAGGTCCAGGTCCAGGTCGATCTGCTGGTCGACCGAGGCCCGGGCCAGCGCGTACCGGGCCGCGTCGGCCCCGACGGCGGCCACCAGGTCCTCCAGCAGGACGACCGTGCCGGCCCGCTTGCTCATCCGCAGCGGTTCGCCGTCGCGGACCAGGTTCACCAGCTGGCCGATCAGGATCTCCAGGTTGACGTCCGGGTCGTCGCCGAGTGCGGCGACCAGCGCCTTGTACCGGCCGATGTAGCCGTGGTGGTCGGCGCCGAGCATGATCACGACCTTGTCGAAGCCACGCTCGCGCTTGTCCAGGTAGTAGGCGCAGTCGGCGGCGAAGTAGGTCGTCTCGCCGTCGCTCTTGACCAGCACCCGGTCCTTGTCGTCCCCGAAGGTCGTCGTCCGCAGCCAGACGGCGCCGTCGGCCTCGAAGACGTGCCCCTGCTCGCGCAGCCGGGCCACCGCCTTCTCCAGCGCACCGGTCTCGTGCAGCGTGCGCTCGCTGAAGTAGACGTCGAAGACGACGCCGAAGTCGGCCAGCGTCCGCTTGATCTCGGCGAACATCAGGTCGACGCCGAGCACCCGGAACCGCTCCTGCTGGTCGGCCTCGGACAGCTCGAGCACGCCGGGCTCGGTGGCCACCACCTGGGCGGCGATCTCACCGATGTAGTCGCCGGCGTAGCCGTCCTCCGGCACCGGCCGCCCGTGCGCCGCCGCCAGCAGGCTCAGCGCGAACCGGTCGATCTGCGCACCGGCGTCGTTGAAGTAGTACTCCCGGGTGACGTGGGCACCGCTGGCGGTCAGCAGCCGGCCGAGGGCGTCGCCGACGGCGGCCCACCGGGTGCCGCCGATGTGCACCGGGCCGGTCGGGTTGGCCGAGACGAACTCCAGGTTCAGTCGCTGCCCGGCGAGCACCTCCGTGCGCCCGTAGGCCTCCCCCGCGGCGACCACCCGGACGGCGATCTGCCCCAGCGCGTCCTTGGCCAGGGTGACGTTGAGGAAGCCGGGACCGGCGACGTCGACCGCAGAGACGCCCTCGACGCCGCGCAGCTCGCCGGCGAGCACCTCGGCGACCTCGCGCGGCGGCCGGCCGGCGGTCTTGGCCAGCCGGAGCGCCACGTTGGTGGCGTAGTCACCGTGCTCGGGGTTCTTCGGCCGCTCGATCACGACCTCGTCGGGGACGGCGACGGAGAGCACGCCGCGCTCCACGGCCGCCGCGACTGCGGACCGGACGACGTCGCTGAGCTGCTCGGGTGTCACCGTTCGATCGTACGGAGCCGGGCATCCCCGTTCCGACCTGCCCGCCGACTGTGGGCCGCGACACCTCCGCCGGGCCACCGACAGCCAGGGACCACACAGGTCCGCGACCTAGACTCGCAGCCGCCGGACGGGATCAGCCCGGGACGGACGAGGGCTGGCGCTGGCTCGCGAGACAGCGCGGCCCACGACGCACAGCGAGCGAGGAGCGGCAGTGGCCAAGGACCCCAAGCCCGAGAACGGCCGCGCGACCAGCGGCGCTTCCCGTGGGGGGTCACGGGTGCCCGGCAAGGGCTCCGGCGGTCGGGGGCGCACCCGTCCGCCGGCCACCGTGGTCACCCAGCAGAAGCCGTGGGGCCTGATCGCCGCCGCCGTCGCGGTGGTCGTCTTCGCCGCGGCGATCATCGGCTACGCCGTGGTCCAGGTGAACGAGTCGAACGCGAACCGGGTCACCGAGGCCAGCCAGATCAGCGGCCTGGAGACCTTCGAGTACGCCGCCGGCCAGGAGCACGTCACCACGCCGGTGAGCTACACCGAGACCCCGCCGGTCGGCGGGCCGCACGACGGTGAGTGGGCCGACTGCACCGGCACCGTCTACGACGTGGACATCCGGCACGAGAACGCCGTCCACTCCATGGAACACGGCGCCACCTGGATCACCTACGACCCCGAGCTCATCGCCGACGGCGACCTCGCCACGCTCGAGGAGCTGGTCGAGGGCACGTCGGGGCTCATGCTCTCCCCCTACGTCGGGCTGGGCACGCCGATCAGCCTGCAGTCGTGGAACCACCAGCTGGCCGTCGACTCCGCCGACGACGTGCGGGTGCAGCAGTACGCCGACTTCATGACCTACAACGCCGACTTCTACCCGGAGGTCGGGGCGAGCTGCGAGAACCCGCTGTTCATCGCCGACCCGCTGGTGGAGGACGACAACAGCCGGGGCTCCGACGCCATGGCCACCGACGCGCCGACGACGTCGACCCCGGCGGCCGAGACCACCTCGGCCCCCTGACCCACCCCGCGCCCGTCGCAGCACCTGCCGCACCACCGGAGAGGACCCCATGACCGATCCCGCGAGCGAGGACGGCCGCGCAACGACGAGCTCCGGCCGGCCCCGGGGCTGGCTGACCGGCGTCCTGGTGGCGGTGATCGCCCTCGGGCTCCTGGTGGCCGGCGGGGGGCTGGCCGTGGCACTGGGCGTGGGGCGCGACGAGCAGCCCACCACCGACTCGGTGGCCGCCGGGTTCTCCCGGGACATGTCCCGGCACCACCTGCAGGCGGTGGAGATGGCGAACCTGGCGCTCACCGAGACCGAGGACCCGGAGATCCGCCAGCTGGCCTTCGACATCTCCGCCACCCAGACCAACCAGCTGGGCCGGATGCAGGGCTGGCTGTCGCTGTGGGACCTGCCGTTCAACGGCGGGGAGACCATGGCGTGGATGTCGGACGGGGAGATGGCCGGACACGACATGGCCGGCCACGAGATGGCCGGCGCGGCGCTGATGCCGGGGATGGCGACCGAGGCGGAGCTCGCCGAGCTGCGCTCGCTGTCCGGGACGGCGTTCGACCGGATGTTCCTGCAGCTGATGATCCGGCACCACCAGGGCGGGCTGGCCATGGCCGAGTACGGCCGGGAGCACTCCGACGTGGACGTCGTGGAGCGGCTGGCCCGCTCGATCGCGGAGACCCAGGACGCCGAGACGGCCACCATGGCGGCGATGCTCCGGGCGCGTGGCGGGGAGCCCCTCCCGGCACCCTGACCCGGTCGCCGCGGAGGGCGGGGCCCCTGCCGGTGACGCACCCGTGGGCTGGTAACGTCCCACGGGCGCCGAGCGGGAGCAGAGCGCAGCACGATCGCAGGACAGCACGACACGCGGACGAGCCCCCGTAGCTCAGGGGATAGAGCACTGCCCTCCGGAGGCAGGGGCGCAGGTTCGAATCCTGCCGGGGGCACACCAGCCCAGCTCGCACCGCGACTCCCCGCCCGCCCAGGACACCTCGTCCCGGGCGGGCGGCGTCGTTCCCGGACCGTTCAGCCCTGCTGGACCCGCCCGTCGGCCACCGCGAACCGCCGGGTGGTGTGCACCGCCTCGAGCATCCGGCGGTCGTGGGTGACCAGGAGCAACGTGCCGGTGTAGTCGGCCAGCGCCTGCTCCAGCTGCTCGATCGCCGGCAGGTCCAGGTGGTTGGTCGGCTCGTCGAGCACCAGCACGTTGACCCCGCGGGCCTGCAGCAGCGCCAGCGCCGCGCGGGTCCGCTCCCCCGGCGACAGGGTGCCGGCCGGCCGCACCACGTGGTCGGTGCGCAGCCCGAACTTGGCCAGCAGCGTGCGCACCTCGGCATCGGGCAGGTCGGGCACCTCCGCCCCGAACGCCGCAGCCAGCGGCTCGTCCCCCAGGAAGCTGCCCCGGACCTGGTCCACCTCGCCCAGTCGCACCCCCGAACCGAGCGCCGCCGTCCCCTCGTCCAGCGGCAACCGGCCCAGCAGCGCGGCGAGCAGGGTGCTCTTCCCCGACCCGTTGGCCCCGGTGATCGCCACCCGGTCACCCCAGTCGACCTGCAGGTCCACCGGCCCGAGGGTGAACCCACCACGTCGGACGACGGCGCCCCGGAGCGTGGCGACCACGGCGCCGGCCCGCGGAGCCGCGGCGATCTCCATCCGCAGCTCCCACTCCTTGCGCGGCTCCTCGACCACATCGAGTCGCTCGATCCGCCGCTCGGTCTGCTTCGCCTTGGCGGCCTGCTTCTCCGACGAGGACCGGTTGGCCGCCTTGATGTGCTTGTCGCCGTCCTTGGACTTCTTGATCGAGTCGCGGACGCCCTTGGCCATCCAGTTGCGCTGCATCCGGGCCCGGGACTCCAGCGAGGCCTTGGTGTCGGCGAACTCCTCGAACTCCTCGCGGGCGTGCCGACGGGCCACCTCCCGCTCGACCAGGTAGGCCTCGTAGCCGCCGTCGTGCACCCGCACCAGCTGCTGGGCCAGGTCCAGCTCCACCACCCGGGTGACGGTGCGGGCGAGGAACTCACGGTCGTGGCTGACCAGCACCACCCCGGTGCGCAGGCCTGCGACGAAGCGCTCCAGCTGCTCCAGGCCGGCCAGGTCGAGGTCGTTGGTGGGCTCGTCGAGCAGCAGGACGTCGTACCGGCTGAGCAGCAGCGACGCCAGCCCGACCCGGGCGGCCTGCCCGCCGGAGAGCCCGACCGTCGCCGCGTCCAGTGCCACACCGGGAGCCACCGAGGCGACCACCGCCTCGGCCCGCTCGGCCAGGTCGGCGCCCCCCAGGGCCAGCCAGCGCTCAAGGGCGTCGCCGTACCGGTCGTCGGCGCCCGGGGCACTCGCGGTGAGCGCCTCGGTGGCCTCCTCCATGGCCCGCTCGGCGGCGGCGACCCCGGTCCGGCGGGCCAGCAGGTCGAGCACGGTCTCCCCCGGCCGCCGGTCGGTCTCCTGCGGGAGGTACCCGACCGTCGCCGACGGGGGGCTGAGCGCGATCTCCCCGGACTCGGCCGGCAGCACCCCGGCCAGGGTCTGCAACAGAGTGGACTTGCCGGCACCGTTCACCCCGACCAGGCCGACGACGTCGCCGGGGGCGACGACCAGGTCGAGGTCGGCGAACAGGACCCGGGCGCCGTGACCGGCGGCCAGTCCACGGGCGAGCAGCGTGGCGGACACCCGCACATGGTGCCGCCCACCGGCCGGACGCCCGGTGAGCGGGCCCGCCACGGACCGGGATCAGTCGGCGAACGGACCGGCGCCGCCGGGCGGCTCCTCGTCCCCGGGGAGCGCCAGGACGTCGTCGGCGATCTCGTCGAGCAGCTCCTCGAACGCGGTCACCCCTGGCGCCTCGTCGCCAGCGCTGCGCCGGCGGACCAACCAGGGGCGCAGGTCGTCGTAGCCGCGCACCGACACCCGGCGCAGCGGCCGGACCCGGTACTCCCGGGCACCGCGGAGCTCACGTGCCAGCTGCTCGTCGACCAGCACGGTCGAGGGCCGGGCCAGCGAGGTGAGCCGGCTGGCCAGGTTGACCACCGGTGAGTAGACGTCCCCGAGCCGGGTGAGCACCGTCCCGTGGGCAGCACCCACCCGCAGCGGTGGACGGTCCGCGGCGGTCCACTCCTCGGGCAGCAGCAGCGCGATCTCCACGGCGTCCACCGGGTCGGCGCAGGTGAACAGCACGCCGTCGCCGACCGTCTTCACCACCCGGCCGCGGAACCGGGCGATGACGTCGGCGGCCAGCCCCTCGAAGTCCTCGACCATCGCCCCCAGCTCCCGCCCGCCCATGCCGCGGCTGCGCGAGGTGTAGCCGACCAGGTCGGCGAAGCCGACCGCCAGCTCCCGCCGGTCCCCGGTCCCCGGGGCGGCGAGGAACAGTCGCCCGGCGTTGGCGGCCAGGTGTCGCCGCCAGACGTAGTCCTGCAGCTCGCGCATGAGCGGCAGCAGCCGCTCGGTGGACCGGACGGCGTCGGCCTCCACCGCCGCGCGGTCCTCCGGCGGGCCGCCGGGGGCGGTGAGCAGCGTGGCCAGCATGTCGGTCTGCCAGTCGGCCAGCCGGGACAGCGACTGCCCCATGGCGCGGGCGATGGACGCCTCGGCGCCGGGCTCGACGAAGCCCGAGTCGATCAGCGCCGACAGCCGGGCCAGGGCGGTGACGTCGGCGTCGGTGAACGCCGGGTCACCTTCGGGGACGTCGGCGAAGCCCAGGGCACGCCACAGTCGCTGGGTGCGCTCGGGTGGCATGCCGGCCAACTCGGCCACCTGCCGACGGGTGTACCGGCGTGGCCCCTCGAGCAGCAGCCGCTCCAGGGACTCGCGGGGATCGGGACCGTCGGCGGGCCCCGGTTCGGACGTCGGCAGCGCTCAGCCCGCGCGGTGCGCAGCGGCCGGCCGGCCGCTGGTGCTGCGAGAGACGGTCACCGGACCTCCTCGGCGGGCGTTCGTCGGCCGCGTGCACGGCGCTGCTGGGACATCCGTGGGTGTGCGAACTCACCCATCCCGGCGGAACCTACCGAACCCACGACCGACGAGGTGTCACCTCCCGCCGAGAGAGTCCTCGCGCCGGAGGGTGCCGGTGCGCTTGGATGGCCCCGGCGCCGGACCCGCCGGCGGAACGAGGAGGGCGAGATCAGCAGCGGTAGATCGGCCGCCGTCGACCCCGTCCGGGTCGAGGTGAACGGCCTCACGAAGACGTTCGGCAAGGTACGCGCAGTCGACGACCTGAGCTTCACCGTCGAACCGGGGCAGGTGACCGGTTTCCTGGGGCCCAACGGCGCGGGGAAGACCACCACGCTGCGGATGGCGCTGGGCCTCATCACGCCCGACACCGGCACGACCACGTTCAACGGCGTCGGCTACCCGGGGCTGCCCGAGCCGATGCGCCAGGTCGGCGCGGTGCTGGAGACGGCGTTCCACCCCGCCCGCAGCGGCCGCGACCACCTGCGGGTGTACTGCCGCGCGACCGGCCTGCCGGTCGGCCGCGCCGACGAGGTGCTCGGCCTGGTCGGGCTCGGCACCGCCGGGCGACGCCGGGCCGGGGGCTACTCCCTGGGCATGCGCCAGCGCCTCGGGCTGGCCACGGCACTGCTGGGCGACCCGGCCGTGCTGGTGCTCGACGAGCCGGCCAACGGCCTGGACCCGGAGGGCATCCAGTGGCTGCGCGGGTTCCTCCGCCACCTGGCCCACGACCAGGGCCGCACGGTGCTGGTCTCCAGCCACCTGCTGTCCGAGGTCGAGCAGACCGCCGACCGGGTGGTGATCGTCGGCGCCGGCAAGCTCGTCCGCCAGGGGACCCTGGCGGAGCTGCGCTCCGGCAGCGCCGGCAGCGTGCTGGTGCGCAGCCCGCAGAGCACCGCACTGGCCGACCTGCTGCGCGCCGACGGGACGACGGTGGCCCCGACCGACGCGACCCCCGACGGCCTCACGGTCACCGGGCTCAGCACCGACGAGATCGGCCGGCGGGCGTTCGCCGGCGGGATCGAGCTGCACGAACTGCGGTCGCGCACCAGCGGGCTGGAAGAGGTCTACTTCCGGCTCACCGCCGGCTCTGAGCAGTACGCCGCCGTCCACGCCGAGCAGGGAGCCGTCTGATGGGCACCGTCGTGGCACGACTGGTCCGCGCGGAGTGGACGAAGCTCTTCAGCACCCGGGTGTGGATCTGGCTGCTGATCGGCGCCTGCGTGTTGTCCGGCGCTTTCGCGGCACTGTTCACCGCCTTCGCCGGCAACCCGGACAGCGGGCTCCCGCCGCTGGACTCCCCCGAGTACGGGCAGCTGGCCTTCTCCCTCGCCACGAACGCGACGGTGATCTCGGTGGTCCTGGGGATCATCGGGATCACCCAGGAGTACCGGCACCGCACCGCGACGCCCACCTTCCTGGCCACCCCCCAACGTGGCCGGGTGGTGATCGCGAAGCTGTTGGCCTACGCCCTGGTGGCGATCCTCTACGCGGTCGTCGTCTGTGCCGTGACCGTGGCGGTGGTGCTGATCGCCGGCAACGCCCGCGGTGGCGCCCCTGAGCTGGGCGGCGACAACCTCGAGGTGCTCGCCTTCGCCGGTCTCGCGCTGGTCATCTACACGGTGATCGGAGTCGGTCTGGGCGCGCTGCTGAAGAACCAGGTCGGCGCCATCGTCGCCACACTGATCTACCTCTTCGTCGTGGAACCGCTGCTGCGGAGCATCCCGGCGACCTCGGGTGCCTACAAGTGGCTGCCCGGTGGCGCGCTGGAGGCGATGACGGCCACCTTCGAGGGCCCGGACCTGCTCGAGCAGTGGCAGGGCGCGCTCCTGCTGCTGGGCTACGGCCTCGTCGCCGCTCTGCTCGGCACGCTGCTGGCCGTCCGCCGGGACGTGGTCTGAGTGCGCACCCACCAGGCGACACCGGAGGACACTGCGTGACCAGTCGGATGACCGTCCAGCGGCTCGGGCGACTGGTCACCGACGGCGAGCTCGACGCCGTCCGGGCGGCCGTGCAGGAGGAGCCGCACCTGTTGTCGGCCGCCGTCGAGCGGGACGGCGCGGACGGCTGGACGGCGCTGCACCTGGCCGTGCTCGCCGGGCAGGCCCCCATGGTCGCCGCACTGGTCGAGGCCGGGGCCGATCCGACCGCCCGCACCGAGGACGGCCGTTCTCCCCTGCACCTGGCCCTGCTGCACGCGCCGGACCTGGTGGAGGTGCTCCGCGAGGCGGGTGCACCCGTCGACGCCGCCTCCGCGGCGTTCCTGGGCGAGGTCGAGACGCTGTCCCGGGCGCTGGACGACGGCGTCCCGCTCACCGACCCGGCCACCGACACCGACCTGCTGAGCTGGGCGGCGGCCGGCGGCCGACCCGGCACGGTCCAGGTGCTGCTGGACCGCGGTGCGGCGCCCGACCGGGCCCTGCACGCGGCGGCCGCCCGCGGTGCGCCGGCGGTCGTCCAGGCGCTGCTGACGGCGGGCGCGGACGCCGACGTCCGTGACCCGGCCACCGGCCGCACCCCCCTGCACGCCGCCGTCGCCGGCGCCGCCTCGGGTGGCGATGCCCAGGCGGTGGTGCGGCTGCTGCTCGACGCCGGGGCCGACGTGGACGCCACCACCCACGATGGCGCCTCCCCCCTCGACATCGCCCGGGTGGCGGCCGCACGGCAGCGCGCCGAGGCCGCCGGGGACGCGCCGGTGGCCGACTCGATCGCCGAGATGCTGGTCACCGCCGGCGCGACCGGATGACGCCACGCCCGGCGGTGGATCGGACCGCACGGTGCCGGTTCTCCCCGGTCGCGAGGCCCCAGTGACCCGGGACACGTGCGGCATCTCACGCAGGAGCGCTGCACCCCCGGACCGGGGGCGTAAACTCGGCACCCGGTCCAACGACGTCCACCGACGAAGAAGGCACTCGACCCCGTGTCAAGCGTGAGCTCATCCCAGCCGTCCCCCGCCCACTCCGCCAACCCGGTGGCGGGCTTCGGCACCAACGAGTGGCTGGTCGAGGAGATGTACCAGCAGTACCTCGCCGATCCACGGAGTGTGGACCAGGCCTGGCACGACTTCTTCGCCGACTACCGGCCCGGCAGTCCGGTCACCGACGGCCAGGACCGCACCTCCGAGCCGGCCGAGCCCGCTGCTCCGGCCGAGCCCCCGTCGGCCCAGGCCGAGTCCACGCCGCCGGCCACCACCTACGCCTCCCCCGCGCCCAGCCGAGAGGTCGCACCGCAGATGACCCAGTCGGGTCCCGCCGCGCCCAAGCCGACACCCGTCAGCACGAGCTCCGTCGAGAAGAGCGGGTCCGACAAGGCCTCCTCGAACGACGCCACCTCCGACAAGGGCTCCTCCGACAAGGCCGCTGCCGCGCCGGCCTCCCGCGCCGCCGAGAGCGACGCCCGGTCCGAGGGCACCGTGGTGGCCCGGGCCGCCGAGCGCGCCTCGCAGCAGAAGCCCGCGGCGCCGGCCAAGCCGGTCGTCAAGCCGGGGGCCGGTCGCGCCACCGCCGACGAGGACGGCGGAGGCCCGAAGCGCACCCCGTTGCGCGGTGCCGCCGCGAGCGTCGTGAAGAACATGAACGCCTCGCTGACCGTGCCGACGGCCACGAGTGTGCGGGCGGTGCCGGCCAAGCTCATGGTCGACAACCGCATCGTCATCAACAACCACCTGGCCCGCGCCCGGGGCGGGAAGATCTCCTTCACCCACCTGATCGGCTACGCACTGGTCCGGGCGCTGGACGAGTTCCCGAACATGAACAGCGCCTTCGCCGAGATCGACGGCAAGCCGGTGCACGTCCAGCCCGAGCACGTCAACTTCGGCCTGGCCATCGACCTCCCCAAGCCCGACGGCACCCGGTCGCTGGTGGTGGCCTCCATCAAGGGCGCCGAGGAGATGGACTTCGCCGCCTTCTGGGGCGCCTACGAGGACATCATCCGGCGGGCCCGGGCCGGCAAGCTGACGATGGAGGACTTCTCCGGCACGACGATCAGCCTCACCAACCCGGGAACCATCGGCACCAACCACTCGGTGCCGCGGCTGACCACCAACCAGGGCACGATCGTCGGCGTCGGCGCGATGGACTACCCGGCCGAGTTCCAGGGGATGAGCCCCGAGGCGCTCGCCGAGATGGCCGTCTCGAAGATCATCACGCTGACCTCGACCTACGACCACCGGGTCATCCAGGGCGCGGAGTCCGGCGACTTCCTGCGCCGGATGCACCAGCTGCTGCTGGGCCAGGACGGCTTCTACGACGACGTCTTCCGCTCGCTGCGCATCCCCTACGAGCCGGTCCGCTGGGTGCCCGACAAGCGGGTCAGCCACGAGGGCCAGATCGACAAGGAAGCCCGGGTCATCGAGGTCATCGAGGCCTACCGGCGCAACGGCCACCTCATGGCCGACACCGACCCGCTGGAGTTCAAGGTCCGCACCCACCCCGACCTGGACATCGTCCAGCACGGGCTGACCCTGTGGGACCTCGACCGGTCCTTCCCGGTCGGTGGCTTCGCCGGCGAGCGCACGATGCTGCTGCGCGACATCCTCGGCGTGCTGCGCAACTCCTACTGCCGCACCGTCGGCGTGGAGTACATGCACATCACCGACCCCGAGGAGCGCCGCTGGCTCCAGGAGCGCATCGAGGTCAAGCACGACCAGCCCGGCCGGGACAAGCAGAAGCGCGTGCTGGGGCGGCTCAACGCCGCCGAGGCCTTCGAGACCTTCCTGCAGACCAAGTACGTCGGCCAGAAGCGGTTCAGCCTCGAGGGCGCCGAGTCGGTCATCCCGCTGCTGGACGAGGTGCTGGTCAGCTCCTCCGAGCACGGCATCGAGGAGGTGGCGATCGGCATGGCCCACCGCGGCCGGCTGAACGTGCTGGCCAACGTGCTCGGCAAGAGCTACGCCAAGATCTTCGGCGAGTTCGAGGGCAACATCGACCCGGGCACGGTGCAGGGCTCCGGCGACGTGAAGTACCACCTCGGGGCCGAGGGGAGCTTCGAGCACGAGGGCCGTTCGGTCGCGGTGTCGCTGGCCAGCAACCCCAGCCACCTGGAGACGGTCAACCCGGTGCTCGAGGGCATCGTGCGGGCCAAGCAGGACATGATCGACAAGGGCGAGGGCGGCTTCACCGTGCTGCCGCTGCTGCTGCACGGCGACGCGGCGTTCGCCGGTCAGGGCGTCGTCCAGGAGACCTTGAACCTCTCCCAGCTGCGCGGCTACCGCACCGGTGGCACCGTGCACGTCGTCATCAACAACCAGGTCGGCTTCACCACCAGCCCGGCCCAGTCCCGTTCGACCCTCTACTCCACCGACGTGGCGCGGATGATCGGCGCCCCGGTCTTCCACGTGAACGGGGACGACCCGGAGGCCTGCGTCCGGGTGGCAAAGCTGGCGGTCGACTACCGGCAGGAGTTCAAGAAGGACGTCGTCGTCGACCTCGTCTGCTACCGCCGCCGGGGGCACAACGAGGGCGACGACCCGTCGATGACCCAGCCGCTGATGTACGACATCATCGACCGCAAGCGCTCGGTCCGGAAGCTGTACACCGAGGCGCTCGTCGGCCGCGGTGACATCACGCTGGCCGACGCCGAAGAGGCCCTGAAGGACTACCGCGGGCAGCTCGAGCGGGCCTTCGCCGAGACCCACGACGCCCGTGACTCCTCCGCGCCCGAGCCGGTCATGGACCCGCGCTCGCCGCAGGAGGCCACGGTCGACACGGCGATCACCCCCGAGGTGCTCAAGGCGATCGGCGATGCGCACGTCGCGCTGCCGACCGACTTCACCGTGCACCCCAAGCTGCAGCGGATGCTGGAGCGCCGGGCGGCGATGGCCAGCGAGGGCGGCATCGACTGGGCGATGGGCGAGCTGCTCGCCTTCGGGTCACTGCTCATGCAGGGCGTGCCGGTCCGGCTGGCCGGTCAGGACTCCCGCCGCGGCACGTTCGTCCAGCGGCACTCGGTGCTCATCGACCGGGAGACCGCCGAGGAGCACACGCCGCTGCTGAACCTCACCGAGGACCAGGCGAAGTTCTTCGTCTACGACTCGCTGCTGTCGGAGTACGCCGCGCTCGGCTTCGAGTACGGCTACTCGGTGGCCAACCCCAAGGCCCTCGTGCTCTGGGAGGCCCAGTTCGGCGACTTCGTCGACGGCGCACAGATGGTCATCGACGAGTTCATCAGCTCCGGCGAGGCCAAGTGGGGGCAGCGCTCGGGCGTCGTCCTGCTGCTGCCGCACGGGCTGGAGGGCCAGGGGCCCGACCACTCCAGCGGCCGGATCGAGCGCTTCCTGCAGCTGTCGGCCGAGAACAACATGACGGTCGCCAACTGCTCGACGCCGGCGAACTACTTCCACCTGCTGCGCCGTCAGGCACTGTCGGAGGTGCACCGCCCGCTGGTGGTGTTCACGCCCAAGTCGTTGCTGCGGGCGAAGGTCGCGGTCAGCTCGGTGAGCGACTTCACCGAGCAGCACTTCCGTCCGGTGCTGCCCGACCCGGGTGTGGGCGGGCAGCCCCTGGACGGCTCCGCGGTGCGCCGCGTCCTGCTGTGCAGCGGGAAGATCAGCTACGAGCTGTTCGCCCAGCGGGAGAACGAGGGGACCGCCGACACCGCGATCCTGCGGGTCGAGCAGCTCTACCCGCTGCCGGCCGAGGAGATCGCCGAAGCGCTGGAGGCCTACCCGAACGCGACCGACGTCGTGTGGGTGCAGGAGGAGCCGGCGAACATGGGCGCCGCCCAGTTCATGGCCGTGAACCTGCCCGAGCACCTGCCGTCCGGGCGCACGCTGCGCGGGGTGTCCCGGAAGGCCTCGGCGAGCCCGGCCGTGGGCTCGGCCAAGGTGCACGAGGTCGAACAGCGGCAGCTGGTCGCCCGGGCCTTCGCCGACTGAGTCCGGCGCGGCGGGACACGACGATGTACTTCACCGATCGCGGCATCGAGGAGCTGGCCGGCCGGCGGGGCGAGGAAGAGGTCTCGCTCTCCTGGCTGGCCGACCAGCTCCAGGCCTTCGTCGACCAGAACCCCGACTTCGAGGTGCCGGTCGAGCGGCTGGCCACCTGGCTGGCCCGCGGGGGCACGGACGACGTCGACGAGGACTGACGGGCCACCGCGCGCCTCCGCGGGATGACGGCGGCGCGGGGAGACGCTGAGTAGGTGCTCGGTCACTCACACGCCCTCTCCGGTCTGGCCGCCGGTGCCGCGACGCTCCCCTGGGTGCCCGTGCACGGCACGGTCGCCCAGGTCGCCTGGGTGTCCGCGGTCGGCGGGTTCGCCATGCTCCCGGACCTGGACCAGCGCGGTTCGACGATCTCCGGGATGTGGGGGCCGCTCACCGACGTCCCCTCCGGGCTCGTCAACACGATCGCGCGGGGGCACCGCTGGGGCACCCACGACGCCGTCCTCGGCTCGCTGGCCTTCGGGTTGCTGGCCACTGCGGCGACCTGGCACCGCTGGTCCAGCCTGCTCCTGCTGGCGCTGGCGATCGGGCTGGCCCTGCGTGCCCTGCACTTCGTCATCCCCGGCCGCGCGGAGAACACCGTGATCGGCAACCTCGTCCTCTCCTGGGGCGGTGCATGGCTGCTGCTCGCGCACAGCCCGGCCCCCGAGTGGCTCCCCCTGGCCGTCGTCCTCGGCACGCTGACCCACATCGCCGGCGACTGGCTGACCAAGGAGGGGGTGCCGGTCCCGGTCTTCTGGCTGGCCCGGCGCAGCCGACTGGCGCCGGTGCACCTGCGCACCGGCGCGATCGTGGAGAAGGCGGTCCTCGTCCCACTGTTCCTGGTGGCGACCGTCGTCCTGCTCTACCTCAACACCCCAGCCCACGAGCTCGTCGACCCACTGCTGCAGCGGCTCGGCTGAGCCGGGCGGTCAGCCGGGCGGCACCACGGGCAGCCGCCCCGGCCGGGGCCACAGCCGGGCCACCACCCGCCCGACGACGACCGCCGTGCCGAACGCCCGGGAGTCGTCGGTGACCAGGGGGTTGTCCCCCTCCACCCAGTGCCCGCCGGGCACCCGCCGGCGCACCCGTTTGACCACCAGCAGCTCCGGCCGGGCCGGGAAGCGGGCGAGCACGACGGTGCCGGGCCGTACGGGCGCTCCGGGAGGCAGCCGGCGGACCAGCAGCCGGTCCCCGTGCCGCACGGTCGGGGCCATCGACGGCCCGGCGACCCGGGCCAGCACCCAACGGGTCGGCAGCCCGGGGAGGCTCCCCGGACTGCCGCTGCTCGACGTGTTCTCGCTGATCACCGCGGGTAGGGTCGCAGAAGACCCATCCCCGCGAACCCGGAGGCACACCCATGCGTCTGTTCCGCATGTTCTCCGCCGTGGAGGCCACCGCGCACTGCGACCTCCCCTGCGGCGTCTACGACCCGGCCCAGGCCCGTATCGAGGCCGAGAGCGTCAAGGGCATCCAGGAGAAGTACCAGGGCAACGAGGACCCGGTCTTCCGTACCCGGGCCATCCTCATCAAGGAGCAGCGGGCCGAGCTGGTCAAGCACCACCTGTGGGTGCTGTGGACCGACTACTTCAAGCCCCCGCACTTCGAGAAGTACCCGCAGCTGCACGAGCTGTTCAACAAGGCGACCAAGCAGGCCGGTGCCGCCGGCGGCAAGGGCAGCATGGACCCGGCCGAGGGCCAGAAGCTGCTCGACTACATCGCCGAGATCGACAAGATCTTCTGGGAGACCAAGGCCGCTGCCTGATCAAGGACCCCGTCCTCCTCACTCCTCGCACGCTCCGGGGTGAGCCCAGGACGGGGCCGGACTGCCGGGTCGCCCTCCGGGGTGGCCCGGCAGTGTCGTACCTGCCGCCGGTCCTGGGTGGCAGCTCCCCCGACCCAGGAGACCAACACCCTCGTGAGCCCCCGTTTCGACCTGCGCTCGCTGCTCGAACGGGTGGAGGCGGCCCCGCCGATCGACGCGGTCACCGCCGTCACCGCCGAGCTCGCCACCCTGTCCGGCGCCACCGAGGTGTCCTTCCTGATCGCCGACTTCAGCGGGCACGCCCTGGTCCGGCTCGGGACGGCGACCCACGCACCGGAGGGCTCCCGCGTCCGCGGCCTCGAGCACGCCGAGACGCTCCGACTGGCGGGCACGGTGCACGACCAGGTCCTGCGCACCCAGCAGGCGGTCGTGCAGACCGGCGACCACGGGGCCTGCGTCATCGTCCCGGTCACCGACCGGGGCGACGCCATCGGCGTGCTGGAACTGGTGCTGCCCGATCCGCCGGACGAGCAGGAGCTCGCCGACATCTCCGCGGCCGGCCACGCGCTCGCCTACGTGATCATCGCCAACCGGCGGCACACCGACCTCTTCGAGTGGGGACAGCGCACGACGCCCTTCTCCCTCGCCGCGGAGATCCAGCGCCGGCTGCTGCCCAACGCCTTCACCTGCGAGGCCGGGCAGTTCACCCTGGCCGGGTGGCTGGAGCCGGCCGCCACCGTGGGCGGGGACACCTTCGACTACACGCTGGACCGGGACTCCCTCCACGTCTCGGTGAGCGACGCGGTCGGCCACGAGGTCGGCGCCGCCCTGCTGGCCACGCTGCTGGTCGGCAGCCTGCGCAACGAGCGGCGCCGCGGGCTGGGCCTCGGCGACCAGACCGGCAACGCCAACGACGCCGTGACCGCGCACTCGGCGCCCGGCGAGTTCGTCACCGGTCAGGTCATGCGGGTCGACCTGCACAGCCAGGAGGCCCAGATCGTGAACGCCGGGCACCCCTTCCCGCTCCGGCTCCGGGACGGCCGCGTCGAGGAGATCGAGCTGGCCATCGACCTGCCGTTCGGCGTCCAGGCCGGCACCGAGTACCGCCTGCAGCGCTTCCCCCTGGAGCCCGGCGACCGGGTCGTCTTCGTGACCGACGGGATGCAGGAGCGCAACGCGGCCTCCCTCGACGTGGCGGCCGCACTGGCCGCCACGTCGGCACTGCACCCGCGGGAGGTCGTGCACGAGCTCGGCCAGGCGGTCCTGCGCGCCACCGGTGGCGTGCTCCGGGACGACGCCTCCGTCGTCTGCCTCGACTGGTACGGAGGCCCGCCGAGGGAACGAGACAGCCGGTCCGGGGCCAGCGAGCTGCTCGCCTCCGACTGAACCCGCCGGCGCCGTGCCCCCCGCGGCGCGGCCGACGGCAGGCGTTCGGGCCCGGTCCCGGTAACCTCGGTCTGCGATGCGCATCGACCGGGCCGGCTGGCCCTTCCTCGCCGTTCCCCTGGCCTCTGCGGCGGTCTCCACCGTCCTGGGGCGGGGCAGCGGTCTCCGCTGGGCCCGCGCTCTGGCGTGGCCCCTCCTCGCCCTGTCGGCGTACATGGCCGTCTTCTTCCGCGACCCCGACCGGCGGTGCGACTCGGTCCCGCCGTCGCCCGAGGACGTGCTCTCCCCGGCCGACGGCGTCGTCATGGTCGCCGGTGACCCGCAGCGGGGCGTGGCCCCCGAGGGCGACTGGCAGCAGGTCAGCGTCTTCCTGTCCGTCGTCGACGTGCACGTGAACCGCGCGCCCTACGGCGGCCAGATCACGAAGTCCACGTACACGCCGGGCAGCTTCCTGGCCGCCTACCGTGCGGAGAGCGCGCACCGCAACGAGCGCAGCGAGCTGTGGGTGCGCGACGGCGACCGCACGGTCGTCTTCCGGCAGATCGTCGGCGTGCTCGCCCGGCGGATCGTCACCCGTGTGGTGCCCGGGCAGGAAGTGGCCACCGGCGATCGGATCGGGTTGATGAAGTTCGGGTCCCGGATGGACGTCTTCGTGCCGCCCGAGTGCACCGTCACCGTCACCAAGGGGCAGCGGGTGCGGGGCGGGGAGACCGTCATCGCCCGCTGGTCCCAGCCCAGCTGAGGAGCCGGCGGATGCCAGGAAGGCGCACCACCACCGTCGAGTTCGTCCGTGGTTCGGTGCGCGGCGGGCGCCGGCGGGCTCGCTCGTGGCTGCCCAGCCTGTTCACCCTCGCCAACATGATGTGCGGCTTCGGCGCCATCCTGGTCGCGTTCCGCGGCGAGTACCGGCTTGCCTGTCTGCTGATCGCGCTCTCGGTCGTGTTCGACATCGCCGACGGCGCAGTCGCCCGGCTGGTCGGCGCCGTCTCACCGTTCGGCCTGCAGTTCGACTCGCTGGCCGACCTGGTCTCCTTCGGCCTGGCCCCGGCCCTGCTGGCCTTCGCCCTCTTCTCCGACGGCCGGGACGAACTCGACGCCCTGGGCTGGGTGGTCTGCTTCCTGTGGGTGGCCTGCGCGGCCATCCGGCTGGCCCGCTTCAACACCACGATCGACCCGACGGCGGACAAGCGCTTCTTCACCGGCCTGCCCAGCCCCGGCGCGGCCGGGGTGGTGCTGGCCAGCGTGTACGCCTTCGCCGACGTGATGCAGGGCCGCGACCGGCTGTGGGTGCTGCTGGTGGTCGTCGTCCCCGGGCTGCTGATGATCAGCAACGTCCGCTACCGCTCGTTCCGGTCCCTGGTGAGCCCGAAGAGCGGCAAGCCCTACGGACTGGTCGTCGCCGTCGTCCTGGTCGTCGTCGGCCTGCTCACCGTCCCGACCGTGACCTGCCTCGTGGTCGCCTACAGCTACCTCCTCTCCCCGCTGGTGATGCCGGTGCTGTCCCCGCTGGGCCGGCTGGTCCCGGCACGGGTGAAGGAGGTGCTGTCCTGAGCGTGCGCCGGGTCCGGCCGGACGACGTCCCGACGGTGCTGCGGCTGGTCCGTGAGCTCGCCGCCTACGAGGAGTCCGAGCACGAGGCCCGGATGACCGCCGACCAGCTGCACGCCGCGCTGTTCGGGGAGTCCCCGGCGCTGTTCGGGCACGTGGCCCTGACCGGTGCGGAGGACGACGCCGAGATCGCCGGCTTCGCCCTGTGGTTCCTCAACTTCTCCACCTGGCGTGGCACCCACGGGCTGTACCTCGAGGACCTCTACGTCTCCCCCGCGCACCGCGGCACGGGGCTCGGCCGTGAACTGCTCCGGACGCTGGCCGACGAGTGCGTGGCGCGCGGCTTCGCCCGGCTGGAGTGGTCCGTCCTGGACTGGAACACCCCGTCCATCGACTTCTACAGAGCCGCCGGTGCAGTGCCGATGGACGGGTGGACGGTCTTCCGGCTCACCGACGACGCCCTGACCCGGTTCGCGGCCGACCGTCGCTGACCCACCCGACAGACAGGAGAACGGCGTGACCACCGAACGCGGCGAGTCCGAGTGCTGGCTGACCGACATGGACGGCGTGCTGGTGCACGAGGGGAAGGCGCTGCCCGGCGCGGCCGACTTCCTGGCCCGGCTGGTCGAGCGCAACCGCCGGTTCCTGGTGCTGACCAACAACTCGATCTTCACCCCCCGCGACCTCTCCGCCCGGCTCTCCCGCAGCGGCCTGGAGGTGCCGGAGGAGGCGATCTGGACCTCGGCCCTGGCCACGGCGGACTTCCTGGCCTCCCAGCTGCCGGGCGGATCGGCCTACGTCATCGGTGAGGCGGGCCTGACCACCGCGCTGCACGAGGCGGGGTACACGATGACCGACACCGACCCGGACTACGTCGTCCTCGGGGAGACCCGCACCTACTCCTTCGAGGCGATCACCCAGGCGGTCCGGCTGGTCGGCGCCGGCGCCCGGTTCATCGCCACCAACCCCGACGTCACCGGCCCCTCCCCCGAGGGCCCGCTGCCCGCGACCGGCTCGGTGGCGGCGATGATCACCAAGGCCACCGGGGCGGAGCCCTACTTCGTCGGCAAGCCCAACCCGATGATGTTCCGCAGCGCGATGAACCGCATCGAGGCGCACTCGGAGTCCACCACGATGATCGGTGACCGGATGGACACCGACGTCGTCGCCGGCATCGAGGCGGGGCTGGACACGATCCTGGTGCTCACCGGCTCGACCCGCGCCGAGGACGTCAGCCGTTTCCCCTTCCGGCCCAGCCGGGTGCTGCCCTCGATCGCCGAGGTCATCGAGCTCATCTAGTCCGAGCCCATCGCCGGGCAAGCGAGTTCCTCCCTCAGCGTTCGAAGAAGGCCAGCCGCGCCTCGGGGGTGGCCAGCAGGTACAGCTCGGTCGCGACGAGGGCCAGCACCGGCAGACCCAGCAGCGGCACCTGCGCCTCGAAGGCCGCGTTGTAGCCGAGCAGGCCCAGCAGGATCTGCAGCACGATGACCGGGCCGCGGGCCCAGCCGGACACCCGCCACAGCCCGACCGCGGCGGCAGCGAGCAGCCCC
Source organism: Modestobacter sp. VKM Ac-2977 (assembly GCF_026968045.1). GTDB lineage: Bacteria > Actinomycetota > Actinomycetes > Mycobacteriales > Geodermatophilaceae > Modestobacter. Next base: position 245,264 of record NZ_JAPVBQ010000004.1, read on the forward strand.
GCCCCCAGCCCGACGTAGACCACCTCGGCCAGCGCGCGGCCCACGCTGTCCGGCGAGCCGGTCAGCGTCAGCACCAGCAGCACGAGCGCGAGGACCGTCAGCGCGAGCGCCTCCACGGCCACCACCAGGGCTGCCCGCCGGACGGCGGTCGGTGCCTCCCGGCGCTCGCGCTGCGGGCGCGGTGCGGTCGGTTGCGCCGCACCACCGAGCAGGCCCTCCGCCCTCGGCCGACGGCGGCCCGGGGTCTGTCCGTCCTGACCTGACACGCCGTCGAGGTTACCCGCGGGCACCGCGCGAGCCGCCGCGCCGGACGTGCCGCACGGCCGGCCCGGAGCCGCTGGATATGTTGGGCGGCATGCGTGCGCTGCTGGTGGCGAACCCGGCGGCCACGACCACCACCCGCAAGGTCCGCGACGTGCTGGTCCGGGCGCTGTCCAGCCAACTGGACGTCGAGCTGGCCGAGACCGCCCACCGCGGTCATGCACGGGAGCTCGCCGCCCGGGCCGCCGCGGACGGGGTCGACCTGGTCGTGACCCTCGGGGGCGACGGCACGGTCAACGAGGCAGCCAACGGTCTGCTCGCCGCCGGGCCGGCGCCCGACGGGCCGATGCTGGCCGTCGTGCCGGGCGGCTCGACCAACGTCTTCGCCCGCGCGCTCGGCCGCTCCCGCGACCCGGTGGAGGCGACCGGGGAGATCCTCGACTCGCTGCGCGCCGGCCGCACCCGACTGGTGTCCCTCGGCACCGCGGAAGCCCGCACCGGCGAAGAGGGGACGACGGAGGGCTGGACCACCCCCCGCTGGTTCGTCTTCGCCGCGGGCATGGGCTTCGACGCCGACGTCATCTCCCGGGTCGAGGCCCAGCGCGCCCGGGGGCGGCGGTCCACCGGCAGCCTCTACATCGGGGCCGGGGTCAACGCATTCCTGCTGGGCCGCGACCGCCGTCGTCCACCGATGACCCTCCAGCTGCCCGGCGCGGCCCCCGTCGACGGACTGTTCCTCGCCCTGGTCTCCAACGTCAGCCCGTGGACCTACCTGGGGGCCCGGCCCATCGACCCGAGCCCCGAGGCGTCCTTCGACACCGGTCTGGACCTCTTCGCGATGGGCCGCGTCGGCGTGGTGCGGATGCTGCACCACGTGCGCCAGACCATGGCCGCCCGGCCGGACGCCCGGGGCCGCGGGGTGCACCGCTGGCACGACCTGGGAGAACTGACCCTGACGTCGACCCGCCCGCAGGGGTGGCAGCTCGACGGTGACCACCTGGGCACCACCACCGGGCTCCGCGTGCGGTCCGTCCCGGACGCGCTGCGCGTCGTCGTGTGACCGAGCGCTCGGTCGTGGCCCCCGCTGGGTGATGCAGGGACGCGTCGGGTGGGGTAGGACGGAGTGGCGAGGCCCCGCCTGGCGTGGTGAGGTTGCTCACGAGCCCCGCCGACGCCCGGCGAACTGCTTGACAGTGCGTCGACTCGTGAAAGCATCACAAGCAAGCAACCTGCTGGTAACACAGCGGGCGGTCGTCGTTCTTCGTGCTGACATCAGCGCACGGACCTGCGGGGGCGGTCTCCGGACCGACGACCGGACACCCTGACGAGATCGAGGAGTACACCGCCATGGACTGGCGCCACCGCGCGCTCTGCCGGGACGAAGACCCGGAGCTCTTCTTCCCGATCGGGACGACGGGCCCGGCAGTCGTCCAGATCGAGCAGGCCAAGGCTGTGTGCGGCCGTTGCCCGGTCGTCGAGTCCTGTCTGGACTGGGCCCTGAGCTCGGGCCAGGACTCCGGGGTCTGGGGCGGGCTGTCCGAGGACGAGCGCCGTGCCCTGAAGCGCCGCACCGCGCGCACCCGGGTCCGCACCGCCTGAAGAAGGACCCCCTTCCTCCCCACCACTCGCTCCGCTCGTGGCGGGCCCCTGGAAGGGGGCCAACAGCAAGAGCCGCCCCTCCGGGGCGGCTCTTGCTGCGTTCACCGGCGGGCCCGGCCGGCGCCCGGGAGGCTGAGCACCGCCTCGGTCCCCGAGCCGCCGTCCGCCGGCGGTCCCATCTCCAGCGTCCCGTGCAGCTCGCTGGTCACCAGCGTCCGCACGATCTGCAACCCGAGCCCGGTGCTGGCCGCCGGGTCGAAGCCCGGCGGCAGACCGCGCCCGTCGTCGCGGACCCGGACCACCAGGTCGTCGCCCGTCCGCTCGGCAGCGAGCACGATCGTCCCCGGCTCACCGTCGTCGAACGCGTGCTCGGCCGCGTTGTGCAGCAGCTCGGTCACCGCCATCACCAACGGCGTCGCGCACGCCGCGGGCAGCTCCCCGATCGCGCCGTCGCGGGTGATCCGGGCGGCCGGCCCCACCGACGTCACGTCGCCGAGCATCGGCAGCACCTGGTCGAGGACGTCGTCGACCTCGACGACGTCGTCCCGACTGCCGGCCAGCGTCTCGTGGACCACCGCGATCGAGGCCACCCGGCGCACCGACTCCTCCAGGGCCGCGCGGGCCGCCGGCTCGGTCATCCGCCGGGCCTGCAGCCGCAGCAGCGCGGCCACGGTCTGCAGGTTGTTCTTCACCCGGTGGTGGATCTCCCGGATGGTGGCGTCCTTGGTCATCAGCGCGCGGTCCCGGCGGCGCACGTCGGTGACGTCGCGGACCAGCACCAGCGCACCCTCCTCACCGCCGGGGGCCTGCAGCGGCAGGGCGCGCACCAGCATGGTGGCCGCGTCGTTCTCCACGTCCATCGGCTCGGGGAACCGGCCGGCGACCGCTGCGGCGATGCTCGCGGCCACGGCCTCACCGGCCACCCGGTCCGCCGAGACCTGCCGGGTCACCTCGCCCAGGTCGGATCCCACGACGTCCCCGGTCACCCCCATCCGCCGGTAGGCCGACAGGGCGTTCGGGCTGGCGTAGACCGCGTGTCCGGTGCCGTCCAGCCGGACCAGCCCGTCACCCACCCGCGGGCTCATCTCCGCGTCGTCCAGCATCCGCGGCGGGAAGGTGCCGGCCGCCACCATCAACGAGAGGTCCGCGGCGATGTCGAGGTAGGTGAGCTCCAGGGTCGACGGCGACCGGGTCGCCGCCAGGTTGGTGTCCTTGGCCAGCACCGCGACCACCGCACCGTCGTGCCGGACGGGGATCACCTCCCGCCGGCGGGGGCTCGCACCCGACCAGTCGGGATCGCCCTCGGTGATCGGCCGCCCTTCCCGCTGCGCCCGCAGCAGCGGCTCGGCGTCCGCCCCGGTGGCCTCACTGCCCACCAGGTCCTCCGGCTGGCTCGTGGGCGCCGTCAGCGGGCGCACCTGGGCCACGCACCACCAGGCCCCGGTCTGCAGCGGCACCCACAGCGTGAGGTCGGCGAAGGAGAGGTCGGCCAGCAGCTGCCAGTCGGCCACCAGCCGGCGCGCGTGGTCGACCTGGGACGGGCTCGCCGAGCCGCGGGTGAGACGTTCGGACAGGCTGCTCATCGTGAGCCGGAGCCTACGGCCCTGTCCGGAGGCTCACCCCAGCCTGCGAGGGAGGAGTGGGACAGGGTCCTTTGTCTACCCTGCTCCGGTGGCCTTCCCCGCACCCGTCGTCGGCCCGGCCGGGCCCGCGGACCACGCCCGCATCGCCGAGCTCACCGTGGCTGCCTACGCAGCCGAGGAGCTCGCACCGGCCGAGTACCTGCCCCAGCTGGCCGACGTGGCGGGGCGTGCGGACCGCGCGGAGCTGCTCGTGGCCCGCGACCACGACGGGCGCATCGTCGGCAGCGTGGCGCTGGTGCTGTCCGGGGACTTCGGTGAGGTCGTCGAGTCCCCGGACGAGGCGGCGTTCCGGATGCTCGCGGTCGACCCCGGGGCTCGCGGCCAGGGCATCGGGGCGGCGCTCGTGCGCGCCTGCCTGGACCGGGCCCGGGCCGCCGGCAGACGACGGATGGTGCTGTCCACGGGCGAGCGGATGGCCGCAGCGCACCGGCTCTACGCCCAGTTCGGTTTCACCCGGCTGCCGGAGCGGGACTGGACGCCGGTGCCCGGCGTCGACCTCCGGGTCTACTCCCTCGACCTGGCCTGACGCGCCCCGTCCTCCTCCGACGGGGTCGCTACGCCGGGACGACGGTGGCGATCAGGTCGCCCTCCTGGAGCACCTCGCCCTCGACCACGTGCAGCTCGCCGATCGTGCCGGCGCGCTCACTGAGCACCGGGATCTCCATCTTCATCGACTCGAGGATGACCAGCGTGTCACCGGCGGCGACCTCCGCACCGGGGGCCACGAGCACCTTCCACACGCTGGAGACCATCTCGGCGTGGATCTCCTCGACCGCCACCGGCGCCCCCTCTTCCCTGACCTGCCCCGACCCGCCTGAGCCGACGGTGTGCTCATGAAAGCACGCGTGGAGGCCGGCACCGCACCGTGCCGAGCAGCGGTCAGGTGCAGTCGGGGACGAGCGCACCGGCGATGCGCTGCAGCACGCCGCAGACGGCCGCACCGTCGTGCGGGACGCCGGTCTCCGGGAGACCGACGAGGAGCTCCATCGCCGCCCGCGCGGCGCTCGCCGCATCCGGGCCCGCAGCGCTCACCGTGGCCAGCAGGGCGTCGTACCAGCCATCGAGCCGGTCGCCCGCGTCGTAGCCGCTCACCGCGACCAGTTCGGCGTCCCCGGTCGGACGCCGGTCAGCGGCGACGACGTCGGGCAGCCGGCCGGTGACCCGACCCGCAGTGCCCGGCGGCAGGGTCGAACGCAGCTGGACGGCGAGCCCGGCGTACGGCGGCCCCTCGGCGGCGTCCGGGAGACTGCCCGCCGGCGCACCGGACGCACTGCCCAGCGCGAGCGCGACGGCGTCCAGCCCGTGTGCCCGCTCGAGCACGGCGATGTCCAGGGAGAAGCCCGCCGCCACCTCGGCCAGCTCACCGCCGGGGTCGATGCCCACCGTGACCAGCCCGCGCCAGCCCAGCTCGGGGAGCCGGCGGGCGGCCGCGGGCAGTGATCCCAGCCCGTCGGGGGGCGTCCAGGAGACCCGTGGGGTGCCGCCGGCGCGGTCGCGCAGCACCGGGGTGACGTGGTGCAGCCCCTCGGCGCTGACCCAGGCCAGGAACCCACGCTCGCTGGCCGGCTCGACGCCGTCACCGCCGAGGCGCTCGAGCACCCCGGCCTCCGGCCCGATCCAGCCCAGCCCGGCGTCGGCCACCGCGGCGGCCAGCCGCGCGTTCCCGGCCAGGGCCGGGGGGACGGGGAGCACCGCGTCGACCCGGGTACGGCGAGCGGCCTCGACCAGGCGGCGCACGTCCAGATAGGACTCCGTGGCCGGTGCGGGGCCCAACAGCACGGACTCGTCGGCCATCCGCACGTGCCGGGCGTCGCGTTCTGCCTCCGAGTACACGGCCACGGCCTTCACGCCCAGCCGACCGCACGCCCGGATCACCGCGCAGGCCATCGGCCCCCGGCCGGCCACGAGCACGCTGTCGACTGCCTGGACCACGTCGTCCTCCTCTTCCCGGCTGGGCCGGCGTCCTGCGCTCACCGGCTGTGCCGGCCTCCTGCCGGTGGCCCGTGCCACCGCTGGTCCCGACCGCGCACCAGCGCACGGTGCCGGGCCCACCCGTGAGAGCCTTGCAGGGTCAGCTTGGCCGGTGCCGGGGTGCTCTGCATCCTGCACCGGGACCGATCAGCAGCCGGGCGTCCCGCCCGGGTGGAGCACAGAGAGGAGGGGCAGCGATGTCCAAGCGTGGACGCAAGCGGCGCGCCCGCAAGAAGAGCGGCGCCAACCACGGCAAGCGCCCCAACGCCTGACGGCGGGGGGAGCGCCGCGCCGCCCTAGGCGGTGGGGCGCTCCCCCGGCAGCTGGCCGGTCTGGACGCTCGTCGTCTCGAAGGTCGTCGTCTCGATGCTGGCCTTCTCGACGCGCACCTGGGTGCCGTCCTCCTCGAACGAGACGGTCGTCAGCTGCACCTTGATCCGGTCGCGCAGGCCCATCGGCGTGGGGTCACCGCCACAGCGGCGGCGCACCAGCGCCTTGAACTCCTGCTCGATGCCGAACTGGCGCAGACAGGGCGAACAGTCCTCGAGGTGCTCGGCGATGACCGCGCGCCGGGCGTCGTCGGTCTCGTGGTCGAGGAACTCGAAGACGTGGGAGAGCACGTCGTCGCAGGAGGTGATCTCCTCGCCGTGGACGTCGTGCTGGGCGCCGTCGTGAGCGTCGGTGCTCATGGGCGGGTCGCCTCCTCAGCAGCCCCGGCCCGGACGAAACCGCGTTCCCGGGCGTAGTCGGCCAGCAGCTTCTGCAGACCGCGCCGGCCGCGGTGCAGGCGGGACATCACCGTGCCGATGGGCGTGCCCATGATCTCGGCGATCTCCTTGTAGGCGAACCCCTCGACGTCGGCCAAGTAGACCGCGAGCCGGAAGTCCTCCGGCAGCTGCTGCAGCGCCTCCTTGATGTCGGAGTCGGGCAGGTGGTCCAGCGCCTCGATCTCCGCCGAGCGCAGGCCGCTGGAGGTGTGCTCCTCCGCGGCGTAGAGCTGCCAGTCCTGCACCTGCTCGGTGGGGTACTGCTGCGGCTGCCGCTGCTTCTTGCGGTAGCTGTTGATGTAGGTGTTCGTCAGGATCCGGTACAGCCACGCCTTGAGGTTGGTGCCCTCGGCGAACTGGTGGAAGGCCGAGTACGCCTTGACGAACGTCTCCTGCACCAGGTCCTCGGCGTCGGCGGGGTTGCGGGTCATCCGCAGCGCCGCCGGGTAGAGCTGGTCCAGGTAGGGCAGGGCGTCCCGCTCGAAGCGGGCGTCACGCTGCGCCCGGGTCTCGGCGAGCTCGGCGCGACTGCCGTCGGCACGCGCCTCCGGCGTCTCATCGGGCTTCGCCGTCTCGACGACGGGGCTGTCGCTCGCGGGCTCCTGGGGCACCGACCGTCCTCTCTGCGGCGCCCGGGAACGGGCGACCACGTCGCTCGATCCTAGCCGGGTACGGCCGGGGTGGCCGGGGGGACGGCGGGCGGGCGCGGATCCGCGCGCGATGCGCGCCGGTGCGCCCGGGACTGTGCTGCTCACGGTCGGTGCAACGGCACGCGCCTGGGCTCGATTCCCCACCGGGGCGTTCGTCGGGGAAAGCACTCCCCGACCGGCAGGGTCGCCCTAGGCTGCTGCGCCGTGGCGGCGACACCGGCGGTGCGGACCCTGGACCAGGCGCGGGCCCACTACTCCCTGCACGAGTACGACCCGGCCGACGGCGCGGACGGACACGGCTACGGCGAGGTGGCGGTGGCCGCCCTCGGCGCCGATCCGGCCCGGGTGTTCAAGACCCTGGTCGCCCGGGTGGACGGGGCGCTCACCGTCGCCGTCGTACCGGTCAGCGGCCAGCTGGACCTCAAGGCGCTGGCCACCGCCGCGGGCGGGCGGAAGGCCACGATGGCCGACCCGGCCGACGCCGAGCGGAGCAGCGGCTACGTACGGGGTGGGATCAGCCCGCTGGGTCAGCGGAAGGCGCTGCCGACCGTGGTGGACGACAGCGCGCTGACCTTCCCGACGGTGCTGGTCAGCGCGGGACGCCGCGGGCTCCAGGTGGAGCTGTCGCCGGCGGACCTGGTCCGGCTGACCCGGGCCCGGACGGCCGCCATCGCCCGACCCTGACGGCCGCCCGGTCAGCCGTACGGGGTGAGCAGCTGGTCGACCGGCGCGAAGTCGTCGGTGAGGACTCCGGCGTCCCCGATGAACCGGTCGAGCTCGGGACCCTCGGCCACCTGCCAGGCGAGCCCACGCTCGGCCAGTGCGGCGGCGATCTCCGCCGACGGCAGCGGACGCTGCGAGGCGACCGCGACCACGTTCCCGCCGTCCTCCCCGGCCAGCACCGGCGCCCGGGCCAGCAGCAGCACGTGGTCGAACACCTGCCGCATGGTCGCCAGCTCAGCCCGCACGAACGACAGCGGCGGGTTGTCGATCAGGTTGACCGCGTAGACGCCGTCCTCGGCCAGCGCCTCGTCGACCAGGCGCAGCGCCTCCACCGTGGTGAGCTGCCACGGCACCGACAACCCGCCGAAGGCGTCACCGACGACGAGGTCCCGCTCCCCGGCTTCCTCCGCGTCCAGCCCGACCCGGCCGTCACCGACCCGCACCTGGAGTTCGTCGGAGGTCTCCAGCCCCAGCTCCAGCTCGTCGATCGCGACGACGCCGGGGTCGACCTCGAGCACCCGGCTCAGCGTGCCCGGCCGCACCTCGGCCAGGTAGCGGGGCAGGGTCAGCCCCCCGCCACCGACGTGCAGCGCCGACAGCGGTTCGCCCGCCGGGGCGAGCGCGTCGGTGACCGAGGCGATGGCCTGGACGTACTCGAACTCCAGGTACGTCGGGTCCTCGAGGTCGACGTAGGAGTGCCGCAGGGTGTCCAGCAGCAGCACCCGCCCGGTGTCGCGCTCGGGGTCGACCACCACCCGGGCGCAGTGGTAGGCGGTCTCCCGTTCGCAGGGCGTCGGTGCCACCGCGGCCAGCACCGGCGCGGCCACGGCCAGAGCCAGCAGCCCGACGGGCAACCGGCCGGTCACCCCGGGGGTGCGGCGCCGCAGCAGCACCGCGAGGGCCACCCCGACCAGGACGACGAGCAGCCCGGTGCCGACCAGGATCACGCTGCTGGGCAGCACCGCGATCAGCAGGAAGCCGGTGGAGAACGTCGCCACGATGCCGCCGATGGTGCCGATGCCCGACAGCCGGCCGACGACCGAGCCGGTCTGCGCCAGACTGCCCAGCTGGAGCGCGACGATCATCGGCGGGACGGCGGACAGCAGCGCGGCCGGGACGACGACGGCCAGCGCGGCCAGCAGCAGCACGTTCCCGGCCGCGGCGCCGGTGAACAGCGCACCGGCGAACCGCACCAGGGGCAGCACCGCCACGATCAGGGCACCGCCGGCCACCATCAGCGGCGCGATCAGCCGCCGCGGGTCGGTGCGGTCGGCGGCAGCACCCCCGGCCCAGGCACCGACGGCGATCGCGGCCAGCGCGAACCCGATGACCGCGGTGCTGGTCTGCACGGTGATCCCGACGTACGGCGCGATCAGCCGCAGGCCGACGACCTCGAGCACGAGCACCGCCCCGGAGGACAGGAAGGTGACGCCGGCGGCGATCCAGTCGGGCAGCGCCCGGGAGCCAGGACGGGTGGGCTCCCCGGCCGTGTCCGGGGTCGTCGACGCGGTGGTCGGGTGGGGGTCCAGCGGGCTCACCTCGGGGATCGGGGGACGGTCAGAACAGGGCGGGCTGGTCGGCGGGCTCGCTGACCGACTCCACCCGCGCGGTCAGCTGCGGCCCGTTGTTGGCCACGTTGCCCACGGCCGCGCCGACCGGGCGGATCTCCAGCCGCTCGACGTACTCCGGCGGCGTCGGGCCGGCCAGCTCGGTGACGTCCTCGCGGGCCGGGTCCAGCCACTCCGCCCAGCGGTCCGGCGGCAGCACCAGCGGCATCCGGTGGTGCACCTCGGTGAGCGCGCCGACCGCGGGGGCGGTGACCACGGTGCAGGTGTACAGCCGGTCCTCACCCCGGCCCCACACCTCCCAGAGCCCGGCGAAGACGAGCCCGGAGCCGTCCTCCGGGGTCACGTAGAACGGCTGCTTGCCGGGGCGGTCGTGGCGGGGCGACCACTCGTACCAGCCGTCGGCCGGGACCAGGCAGCGCCGGCTCGCCGCGGCGGTGCGGAACGCGGGCTTCTCGGCCAGCGACTCGACCCGGGCGTTGAGCATCCGGTTGCCGACCGAGACGTCCTTGGCCCACGAGGGCACCAGGCCCCAGCGCACGGCCCGGAGCTCACGGTGCCCGCCGCCGGTGAGCGCGCCCTCGGCGTCGCGCTCCTTCTTGTGCCGCACCACGTACACGTCCTTGGTGGGGGCGACGTTGTGGTCGGCCGGCAACGGCGCCTGGCCCTCGACCGGGACGGCCTCGAACTCCAGCGCCAGGTCCGCAGGGTTGCGACTGGCGGCGTAGCGACCACACATGCGGGGCTCCTCCCGGACGACGACCTCACCGAGCCTAGGTGCGCCCACCGACGACCCGCCGTGCGTCACCCGGGGTGAGCGGGGTAGGACGGGGACACAGACCCGACGCACCGCGACGAAGCACGACGGAGGGCACATCACGTGACGACCACCCAGGCTCCCTCGACAGAGCAGCCGAAGACCGCCAGCGACGCAGGCGCACGCCCGTACGCGACGGTGAACCCCTACACCGGGAAGACGGAGAAGGAGTTCCCGTTCCTGGAGGCCGACGCCATCGACCGCGTGGTCGAGCAGGCCCACACCGCCTTCGGCGACTGGCGCCGCCGGTCGGTGGAGGAGCGCGCCGCCGTCGTCGGCCGGGCCGCCGAGCTGATGCGCGAGCGGCAGGACGAGTTCGCCGCCCTGATCACCCGGGAGATGGGCAAGCGGATCCAGGAGGCCGCCGGTGAGGTCCAGCTGGCCGCCAGCATCCTGGACTACTACGCCACCAACGGCCCGCGGTTCCTGGCGCCGAAGCCGATCGACGTGATGGGCGGCGGCGAGGCCGAGGTCGTCAACGAGCCGATCGGCGTCCTGCTGGCGATCGAGCCGTGGAACTACCCGCTGTACCAGGTGGTGCGGGTCGCCGGCCCGAACCTGACCCTGGGCAACACGATCCTGCTCAAGCACGCGGAGAACAACCCGCAGTGCGCGCTGGCCCTGGAGCAGCTGTTCCGGGACGCCGGGGCCCCGGAGGGCGTCTACACCAACCTCTTCCTGCGGATCGCCGACGTCGAGCAGGTCATCGCCGACCGGCGCGTGCAGGGCGTGACGCTGACCGGCAGCGAGCGGGCCGGGGCGAGCGTGGCCCAGCTCGCCGGCAAGCACCTCAAGAAGTCGGTGCTGGAACTCGGCGGCAGCGACCCGTTCATCGTGCTCGACGCCCCCGACCTGGGCCGCACGGTGAAGGCCGCGACCATGGCCCGGATGGCCAACACCGGGCAGGCCTGCATCGCGGCGAAGCGGATCATCGTGCTCGACGAGGTCTACGACGACGTCGTCGCCGGCCTGCAGCAGGCCTTCGGCAGCTTCACCCCCGGCGACCCGGCCGACCCGGCCACGACGCTGGGCCCGCTGTCCACCGAGCGGGCCGCGCAGGACCTCGCCGCGCAGATCCAGGACGCCGTGGACAAGGGGGCCACCGTGCTGGCCGGCGGCAACCGCCCCGAGCACGACGGCGCCTTCGTCGAGGCCACCCTGCTGGCCGACGTCACCCCGGAGATGCGGGCCTACCACGAGGAGCTCTTCGGCCCCGCGGCCGTCGTCTACCGGGTGAAGGACGCCGACGAGGCCGTCGCGCTGGCCAACGACAGCGACTTCGGCCTGTCGGCAGCCGTCTACAGCGGCGACACCGAGCGCGCCCGGGCGGTCGCCGACCGGCTGGAGTCCGGGATGGTCTGGATCAACCAGCCCTCGGGCTCCTCCGCGGAGCTGCCCTTCGGCGGGGTGAAGCGGTCGGGTTACGGCCGTGAGCTCTCCGAGCTGGGCATGTTCGAGTTCGCCAACCGGCGGCTGGTCCGCACCATGCCGCCGAAGAAGCAGGCAGCGCCGGCGCAGCACGTCGGCGGCTGACGCACCGGCGCCCCGGCCCCGGGCACCTGCCCGGGGCCGGGGGTCGCCGTCACGCCGCCGGCCGAGGACGTCGGCAGGGCAGGATGAGCGCATGACCGAGGTCTGGACGACGCCTGCCCGCCGCACCCCGGTGGACGCCGTGGTGACCCTCCCCGGGTCCAAGTCGATCACCGCCCGCGCCCTCGTGCTCGCCGCGATCGCCGACGGGCCGAGTCGGCTCGTGCGCCCGCTCCGCGCCCGGGACACCGACCTGATGGCCGCCGGGCTGCGCGCGCTCGGGGTCGGCATCGCCTCCGACGGCGCGGACTGGCTGGTCACCCCGGGCTCGCTGCACGGGCCGGCCGAGGTGGACGCCGGACTGGCCGGCACGGTGCTCCGGTTCCTGCCCCCGGTGGCCGCGCTGGCCACCGGGCCGGTGCGGCTCGACGGCGACGCCCGGCTGCGCGACCGGCCCAACGCCGGGCTGATCGCCGGACTGCGCGACCTCGGCGTCCGGGTCGACGACGACGGCCGCGGCCGGGCCCCGTTCACCGTGCACGGCACCGGTGCGGTGCGCGGCGGTGCGGTCACGGTCGACGCCAGTGAGTCCAGCCAGGTGGTGTCCGGTCTGCTGCTGGCCGCGGCCCGCTTCGACACCGGCATCGAGCTGACCCTCGCCGGGAGCCTCCCCTCCCTGCCGCACGTGGAGATGACGGTGCGGACGCTCGCCGAGCACGGGGTGCAGGTGCGCCGGACCGACGGTGGGTGGCACGTCGCCCCGGGCCCGATCGCCGCCCTCGACCGCGTCGTCGAGCCCGATCTGTCCAACGCCGCCCCGTTCCTGGCCGCGGCCCTGGTCACCGGCGGCCGGGTGACGGTGCGCGACTGGCCGACCGACACCACCCAGCCCGGCGCGCAGCTCGACCGGCTGCTCACCGCGATGGGCGCCGCGGTGGCCCGCACGCCGGAGGGGCTGCAGGTGACCGGGGGCGCCCGGATCGCTCCCCTCGACGCCGACCTGGGCGAGGTCGGTGAGCTGACCCCGGTGCTCGCCGCGCTCTGCGCCCTGGCCGACGGGCCCTCCCGGCTCACCGGCATCGCCCACCTGCGTGGCCACGAGACCGACCGGCTGCAGGCGCTGGACGAGGTGCTCAGCGCCGTCGGCGCCCGGGTCGAGCAGCTGCCCGACGGGCTGGTCATCACCCCGGGACCGCGCCGAGCGGTGCGCCTGGACTCCTACGCCGACCACCGGATGGTGCACGCGGCGGCGGTGCTGGGCCTGGCGGTCGACGGCATCGAGGTCACCGACCCGGCCGCGGTGACCAAGACGCTGCCGGACTACCGGGAACGCTGGGCCGGCCTGCTCGGCGAGGGCGCCGGGGTGTCCGCGTGAGCCGGAAGATGGACAGCCGGTCCGACGAGGACGACGTCCGCGTCCGGGCCTCGCGGCACGGCTCCCGTCCCCGCACCCGCACCCGCCCCACGCACGAGGAGGCCGTGCCCGGGCTGGTCATCGCGGTGGACCGCGGCCGGATGACGGTGCGGGTCGAGGGCCCCGGGGGCTCCCCGGTCGACGTGACCGCGATGCGCGCCCGCGAGCTGGGCAAGCACGGCGTCGTCGTCGGTGACCGGGTGCGGCTGGTGGGCGACACGACGGGCCGCACCGACAGCCTGGCCAGGATCGTGACCATCGCCGACCGGGTCACCTCGCTGCGCCGCACCGCCGACGACACCGACCCCACCGAGCGGATCGTGGTGGCCAACGCCGACCAGCTCGTCGTCGTCACCTCGATCGCCGACCCCGAGCCGGCGCTCGGCTTCCTGGACCGATGCCTGGTCGCCGCCTACGCCGGGGGGCTGTCGCCACTGCTGGTGCTGACCAAGTCCGACCTGGCCAGCCCGCAGCCACTGCTGGACCGGTACGCCGGACTGGAGGTCGACGCGGTCCCGATGTCCCGCGAGGCGCCGCTCGATGAGCTGGTGACCCGGCTGCGGGACCAGATGAGCGTGCTGGTCGGCCAGTCCGGGGTCGGCAAGTCGACGCTGTTCAACCGGCTGATCCCGGGTGCCTTCCGGGCCATCGGCGACGTGAGCAAGATCGGCAAGGGCAGGCACACGTCCTCCTCGGCGGTGCTGCTGGACCTGCCCGAGAGCGGCACCCTGATCGACACCCCGGGCATCCGCTCCTTCGGGCTGGCGCACGTGACCCCGCAGGACGTGCTGGCCGCCTTCGACGACCTCGCCGAGGCCGCGGTCGACTGCCCGCCCGCCTGCGGGCACACCGCCGCGGACCCGGAGTGCGCCCTGGACCCCTGGGCCGCCCAGGGCACACCCGCAGCGCGGGAGCGGCTGGGCAGCTTCCGCCGGCTGCTCACCGCCGTCGGCCAGCTCCCTCGTCCGTGAGCGGACCGTCGCCGTGACGTGCCGGGGCCTCAGCGGCTGCCGGTCCGCTTCAGGGCAGGGTCCGGAAGGTGCCTGACCCGACCACGGTCCGATCCGTACCGGTCTCCAGCTGGTAGTGGTAGGACGTGTTCGGCGCGAGGCTGCTGGTGATGGACAGCGGGAGGACGTCGCCGCTGGTGGTGCGGTAGTTGTAGAAGCCGGTCTGGGAGCCGAACGGTGCGGCGGAGACCCGCAGGGTGGTCCTGGTCGTGTTCAGGGGGGCGAAGGCGGAGACGGTCACGCCGACGCGGGTCGGGGTGACGGTGTGCTCCCACGCCTCCGGGCCGGCCACGGGCCCGGAACCGCCGACCTGGCCGGCGTGCTGGCCGAGGACGCCGTCGATGATGGTCCCGAACTGACCGTTGCGGGCGTGGCCGACCCCGGCCGGGTACGAGTGCGAGGTCTGGAACCCGCGATCGGCATACCAAGCCTCGCCGACCTTGGCCCCGTACGGACCGTTCAGCGCGTTCAGGCCACCCGGCGCTGACCCGTTGGTGTCGGTGTCCAGCTCGCCGGTGTCCCAGTGCATGTGCATGCCGGCCTTGAGCGCCTCGGGGAAGGTGTCGGCGGTGACCACTGGTGCCCCGCCGCCACCGATCACGATGGTCCCCCCGCCGGTCATCAGCTCCGGGTGCCGAGGGAACAGGAACCGGGTCATCAGCTGCGCACCGGTGCTGTACCCACCCAGCCACACCCGGTCGCGGTCGATGTCGTACTGGCCGTAGACGGACTCGATCAGGGCGGCGAGGTGGTCGCTGTAGCCGGTCGGGTCGCCCCGCTCCCAGCACTCGCAGCTGCGGTTGGGGCTCGACGGCGTCAGCAGGATCATGTTGTGCCGCTTCGCGACGGCGACGACTCCGTTGACCCCACCGAGGGAGTAGCTGGCCGACGGGTTCTCGAACCCGTACTCACCGGTGCCGTCGACGTAGACGAGCAGGCCGACCGGTCGGGAGTCGTCGAGCCCCGCCGCGTACAGGTGGTGCTGGGCGGTGTACCCGGCGACGTCGGAGGTCAGGAACGTGCGGTCGGTGAGCGGGCCGCCTGATCCGCCGGTCGGTGCTGCAACCGCGGGCGTGGCGGTGGCGAGCAGCACGGTCAGCGCCGCGAACGCGATGCGCATCGATCTCATGACGACTCCTGGGGCTTCGAGGGGGTCGGACGTCGCACCGACGCCGGTGCGTGGGCCGGCGAGGATCCCGTTCAGGACACCTGGACCACCGACTGGACGGACTGGTGGGCGGCTGATCGGCGGTAGGCCGCCGATGCCGGCGTGGGGCCGGTGATGGTCGAAGGTGTGCAGTCAAGCAGGAGGCGCGGATCGGCGGACGTCCTGGCTGGTGTACAGCCGGCGAAGGCCCGGTCGCCAGCAGCCGTCGTCATCGCTGACCACCCGTCGGCGGTGACGACGCGGCCGACGGACCACGATCAGCGCTCAGCGCTCGGTCGCCGACCGCTCAGCACGCGGGATCGCGCCTAGAGCTCGCGAGGGGTGATCGCGCGCTCGGTCCAGCCGCCGCGGTCGTCGGGGTCGATGCGGTACGCGCGCGCGCCGGGCCGCACCGTGACCGCCTCCGCCAGGTCGGTGCCCCGGTAGTGCAGTCCCACGCCGTCCTCGGTCGCGTAGCCGGCGGGGAGGGCCCCGGCGGCCACCAGCCGGCGGTAGGTCTCCCGACGCGGCTGGGCGGTCAGGTCGTCGTGCACCCCGTTGCTGAACGGCAACAGCGCCAGGCCCTCGGTGAACGGGTCGAGCCGGTCGGACCACGAGTCGGTGGGCCCACCCACGTGCCAGCACAGGCTGCCCGCGCTGGGGCCGGCGAGCACCACCCCGGCCTCCCAGCACGCGCGCAGCACGGCCGGCAGGCCGTGTGCCCGCCACACGGCCATCAGGTTCACCACGCTGCCGCCCTCGACGAGCACGACGTCCTGGGTGAGCAGGTGACTGCGCACGTCGGGGACGCTCGGCTGCGGGAACAACCGCAGCACGCTCAGGACGACGTCGTCCCGGCCACCGAAGACCCGCTGGTACGCCGACACCGCCGCCGGGTCGTCGCCCACCGCCGTCGGCAGGTAGCACAGCCGCACCGGCCCCCCGCTCGTCCGGCGGGCAGCCCCCAGGGCCAGCACGTGCTCCAGGAGCGGACGGTTGCCCCGCTCCCCCGGCTGCGGGTCGATGACACCCGAGAACGCGAACACCTGCCGTTGCACCGTCACACCTCCACGTAACCGCCGCTGCGCCAGTAGACGCCCGACTCCCTGGTCAACAGCGCCTCGTCCACCAGGTATCGGCGGAGCGCGGCCACATCCGGGTGCCAGGCGGCCAGCAGTGCGTTGACCTCCCGCTCCGGGTAGCGGACGCCTGGCTCGAACACGCGCACGAGGTGCTCGAGCACGACCCGGCGCTTGCTGTGCTGTGCGGGGACGGAGACCAGCCTGCCGTCCCGGACGAACGCGCGCAGCACGGCGTCCGCACCGGGGTCGTCGGACAGTCGCGGCGCGGGCGGGGCGGTGGCGGCCGCTGCGCGGGCCGCCTCCCCGAACCGCTCGGCGTGCAGCGCGAGCAGGTGACCGTCGCGGTGCACCAGGCCGGCCCGGGACAGCCGCCGTGCGGCCCGCGCGACGTCCTTCAGGGACAGCCCGGACGCCTCGGCGACGTCGGTGAGGGTGCCCGCGCCGAGAGCGAGGGCGGCCACGACCTTCAACCGCGCCGGATCGGCCAACAACCCGACGATGGTCCCGGCCTCCACTCCCCGACGGTATCCGTGCATCGCCGGCGCGGCTGCGGGTACCCGGAGGCCCATGGTGAGCCCGATCGACATCCAGAAGGCCCTGTCCGGCATCGACTACCCGGCCACGAAGGACGACGTGGTGAAGCACGCGCAGTCCCAGGGAGGCAGCGAGGAGGTCGTCGACGCCCTCAAGGGCATCGACGACCAGGAGTACGACACCCCGGCGGCGGTCAGCAAGGCCGTCTTCGACTGAGGAGGGTCCCCTGAGAAGGGGCCGCTCCAGCACGTCACCACGCTCCGGGCGGGCCCGGAGCGGCCCGCCCGCTAGGTTCGGGCCATGACGGCTGGCCAGCGGGGATACAACGAGGACATGCGCCTGGCGCACGTACTGGCCGATCAGGCGGACGCGATCAGCCTGGACCGGTTCCGGGCGCAGGACCTGCGGGTGGACACCAAGCCCGACCTCACCCCGGTCACCGACGCCGACCGCGCGGTCGAGGAGCAGCTGCGCAGCACGCTGGCCCGCGCGCGCACCCGGGACGCCGTGCTCGGCGAGGAGTTCGGCAGCACCGGCCGCGGCGACCGGCGCTGGGTCATCGACCCGATCGACGGCACCAAGAACTTCGTCCGCGGCGTCCCGGTGTGGGCGACCCTCGTCGCCCTGCTCGACGGCGACCTCCCGGTGGTCGGCCTGGTCTCCGCGCCCGCGCTCAACCGCCGCTGGTGGGCGGCGGCGGGCACCGGGGCCTGGACCGGACGCCGGCTGGAGAACGCCACGCGCTGCACGGTCTCCCAGGTGGGCGCGCTCGCCGACGCGAGCCTGTCCTACTCCAGCCTCTCCGGCTGGGAGGAGCAGGACCGGCTGGAGCCGTTCCTGGACCTGACCCGCTCGGTCTGGCGGACCCGGGCCTACGGCGACTTCTGGAGCTACATGATGGTCGCCGAGGGCGCCGTCGACGTCGCCTGCGAGCCGGAGGTCTCCCTGTGGGACCTGGCCGCCCTCGACGTCATCGTGCGCGAGGCCGGCGGAGCGTTCAGCGACCTGGCCGGCAACGCCGGGCCGGCCGGGGGGAGCGCCGTGGCCAGCAACGGCGTCCTGCACCCCGACGTGCTGACGGCGCTCGCCCCCCGGAGGGAGTGAGCGCCGTCGGCACGGGTCGAACGGGTCAGGACGAGGTGCCGGACCCCGTGCCCGAGCCGCCGCGGCCGCCCTGCACCCGGCGCCGGACGTCCTGGATCTTCGCCAGGGTCTTCGGGTCGCTGGCCAGCTGCTGGGCCTTGTCCGTCGCCTGACGGACCACCTGCCTGCCCTTCGGGCTGTTCGCGACCTTGTCGAACTTCGCCCGGGTCTTCGGGTCCTTGGCCAGCTGCTGGGCCTTGTCCGTCGCCTGACGGATGACCTGCTTGCCCTTCGGGCTGTTCGCGAACTGCATGACCTTGTTCATCAGCGACGCCATGGTGCGCCCACCCCCTTGCTCTCCTGCGGTTCCCGGTCGGGCCGCTCGTCGGCGTCAACGCTGCCGGCAGCGCCGACGTTCCGCGCGACGGGCCGGCATCAGCCCCGGGCGGCTGCCCAGCGTGCGCGGACGGCGCCGGACTCCGCTGCCCGCCCCGGCTCGACGACCGGCCCGGCCGCCCGTGCGGGCACCAGGTCCAGGCCCACCCCGCGGGCGGCCAGCACCGCGGCGCCGGCCGCCGATGCGCTCCGGACCTGCACGTGCTGGACCGGCCGGGCGAGCACGTCGGCGAGCAGCTGCTGCACCCCGGCGTCCCGCGCTCCCCCACCGGTGAGCACGACCGGCCCACCGGCGCCCGGCCCGAGCAGGTCCAGCGCCGCCGCCACAGCGCACGCCACGCCCTCCAGCGCGGCGCGGGCGAGGTCCGCCCGGGTGGTGTCGGCCGACAGCCCGGTCCAGCCACCACGGTCGGTCGGCCCGGCCACCCCACCGCGCTCGCCGGTCAGGAACGGGGAGAAGACCACGCCCCCGGCCCCCGGCCGGGTGGTGGTGAGAGTCGCGACGAACGTCGGCCAGTCCAGGACCAGCACCTCGCAGACCCAGGCCCAGGCCGTGCCCGCGTTCTGCAGCGCGGCCATCGCGTACCAGCCGTCCCCGGCGTCGGCGTAGCAGTGGACGACGGGGTCGGCGGCCGGCCGGGGCGCCACACCCGGCCGGATCACCTGGACCCCGGACCCGAGGTTGACCTGGACGCCGGTGCGGGTGCCTGCGGCCAGCAGGGCGAGCGGCGTGTCGGCGCCGCCGACCACCACCGGCACTCCCCGGCCGAGCACCCGCGCCGTGCCGACGACGGCCGAGCCCGGCAGGACGGCGGGGAGCAGGGCCGGGTCGACGCCGGCGGCGGCGGTGGCCGCGGTCGACCAGCGGTCACCGGGCACGTCCCACAGCAGGGTCGCCGACGCGTCGCTGCGATCGGTGACGGCGGGGTCGGCGCCGGGCACGAGGGCGGCCCTGACGGCGTCCTTCGGCAGCAGCACCGTCGCCGCCCGGGCCACCAGCTCCGGGTGGTGCACGCCGAGCCAGGCCAGCAGCGGACCGGTCATCCCGGCGGCCAGCGGGTTGGCCAGCGCGGCGCGGTCGGGCTCGGAGAGCTCCCGCCAGCGGTACAGCTCCGCGGTCGCCCGCTGGTCGGGCCAGAGCAACGCCGGGGCGAGCGCGGCGCCGGACCGGTCCACGAGCACGGCACCGTGCATCTGGCCGGAGATCCCGAGGGCCGCGACCGGCCGATCGCCCAGCAACGCGGCCACCGCGGTGAGGGCGTCGTCCAGCGCGCGCCGCCAGACGGCGACCTCCGTCTGCGCCCAGCCCGGCCGCGGACGCGCGACCGGGTAGCCGACCTCGCTCTCCGCGACCACCACCCCGTCGAGGTCCAGTGCGGCGAGCTTGAGCCCACTCGTGCCCAGGTCCGCGCCGAGCACGACGGTCATCGGGCGCTCAGCCCCGCTGCAGGTCTGCGCTGGGTCACACCTTGATCCTGGCCCCGTCCGCGCGCGTGCCGCCAGCCGCCGTCAGCTGCCGCGCAGCAGCCCGGTGGCGGTGAGCTCCTCGGCGATGTCGCGCAGCTTGACGTTGGTGCGCTGCGAGGCGTGCGTGAGCAGCGTGAACGCCTGGTCGGAGGTGACCTTGTAGCGCTCCATCAAGATGCCCTTGGCCTGCTCGATGACCGCGCGGGAGGCCATCGCCTGACGCATGTTGGCCACGTCGTCGGTCGCCCGGGCGGCCGCCTCCGCGTTGCCGACGGCGATCGCGACGAAGGCTGCCACCTCCTCCCCGGCGGCGACATCGGCGTCGCCGAAGGCGCCGGGGTGTCGGGCGTAGTTGTTCAGCGCGCCGATGGTCGCGCCCTGGAAGGGCAGCGGGATCGACAGCGAGCTGCGCACCCCCAACTCCGCGACCTGCCGTGCGTAGTCGGGCCAGCGGTCCTCGCGCCGCATGTCCTCGACGAGGAAGACCTCCCCGGACCGCCCTGCGTCGAGGCACGGGCCGTACCCGCGCTCGTACTGCAGTTCGTCGGCGTCCATCGCGATCTGCCCGTCGAAGGCAGCGGTGAAGGCACGGTCGTCACGGATCAGCGTGATCGAGGTGGCCTCGGCACCGGGGATCGCGCGATGGGAGATCTGGACGATCTCGGTCAACACCTCGGGCAGCTCCCGCCCCGCGAGCACGACTCCGGCCAGCTCCTGGTGCAGCGCGCCAAGGCTCTCGGTCATCGTCTCGGGGGTTCCCTCTCCAGTCCGGGCGGGTGGGCCGTTGGTTCGACGTCCGCCTCTCCGGCGGGTGGCATGCCCGACCGGCCGACCGAGCGTATACGCCGTAAACGCGTCGGTCGCACAGCCGGGCGCCGAATCCGGCCCCGGGACTCGGTTGCCCCACCCCGACCTCCGTACCGGCTCTCCCTGTGCCGACCGGACGTGTACCCGGGCCGGGACGCCGACTCCTGCGCAGCGCTCTTCCCACCGCTGCATGCGGACCTGCTCACCCACCACCCGCCGTACTGACGCATCGCCGCGGCGTCTGGTGGGATGGTCGGGTACGCCGGTGCGCGCGATCCGCCGCCGGCCCACCCGCAGAGCAGGAGCCCCCGTGCAGTACGCCGAGTCCGTCGTCGAGCTCATCGGCAACACCCCGCTGGTCCGGCTCAACGCCGTGACCGCCCACCTCGGCCCGGACGCGCCGCTGGTGCTGGCCAAGGTCGAGTACCTCAACCCGGGCGGCTCGGTGAAGGACCGGATCGCGCTGCGGATGGTCGAGGCCGCCGAGGCGTCCGGGGCCCTGCAGCCGGGCGGCACGATCATCGAGCCGACCAGCGGCAACACCGGCATCGGCCTGGCCATCGTCGCCCAGACGCGCGGCTACAAGTGCATCTTCGTGTGCCCGGACAAGGTGGGCCAGGAGAAGATCAACGTGCTCAAGGCCTACGGCGCCGAGGTGCACGTCTGCCCCACCGCCGTCGACCCGGCCGACCCGCGCTCCTACTACTCGGTCTCCGACCGGCTGGCCCGGGAGACCCCCGGTGGCTGGAAGGCCGACCAGTACGCCAACCCGGACAACCCGCGCTCGCACTACGAGACCACCGGGCCGGAGATCTGGACGCAGACCGACGGGGAGATCACCCACTTCGTCACCGGCGCGGGCACCGGCGGCACCATCTCCGGCGTCGGCCGCTACCTCAAGGAGGCGAGCGAGGGGCGGGTGCAGGTGATCGGCGCCGACCCGGAGGGCTCGGTCTACTCCGGCGGCACCGGCCGGCCGTACCTGGTGGAGGGGGTCGGCGAGGACTTCTGGCCCGAGGCCTACGACAAGTCGATCGCCGACGAGATCGTCGCGGTGTCCGACGGCGACTCCTTCGCGATGACCCGGCGGCTGGCCCGCGAGGAGGGCCTGCTGGTCGGCGGTTCCTGCGGGATGGCCGTCGTGGCGGCCCTGCGGGTGGCCGAGCGGCTGACGAAGGACGACGTCCTGGTGGTGCTGCTGCCCGACGGTGGCCGCGGCTACCTGAACAAGATCTTCAACGACGAGTGGATGGCCGACTACGGCTTCCTGGACGCCGGCGGCGGCGAGACCGTGGGCGAGCTGCTGGACGCGAAGTCCGGCAGCACCCCGACGCTGGTGCACACGCACCCGAACGAGACGGTGCGCGACGCGATCGACATCCTGCGCGAGTACGGGGTGAGCCAGCTGCCGGTCGTGAAGGCCGAGCCGCCGGTGACCGCCGGCGAGGTGGTCGGCTCGGTCGCGGAGAAGGCCCTGCTGGACGCGCTGTTCACCGGCCGGGCCTCGCTGGCCGACCCGGTGGAGCGGCACATGTCCGCCCCGCTGCCGATCATCGGGTCCGGTGAGCCGGTCTCGGCCGCGGTCGGGGCGCTCGGCGACGCCGATGCCCTGCTCGTGCACGTCGACGGCAAGCCGGCCGGCGTCGTCACCCGGCAGGACGTGCTGGGCCACCTCGTCGGCATCCCGGCGCCTACGGTGCAGTCGTGACCGGTTTCAACACGCGCGCCATCCACGCCGGGCAGGAGCCCGACCCCGCCACCGGCGCGGTCATCCCGCCGCTGCACCTGACCACCACCTACAAGCAGGACGGCGTCGGCGGGCTGCGCAACGGGTACGAGTACAGCCGCAGCGCCAACCCCACCCGGGACACCCTGCAGACGGCGCTGGCCTCCCTCGAGCAGGGCACCCGCGGGCTCGCCTTCGCCTCCGGGCTCGCCGCGGAGGACACCCTGCTGCGCACCGTGTGCCGGCCCGGCGACCGGATCGTGCTGGGCGGCGACGCCTACGGCGGCACGTACCGGCTGATCTCCCGGGTGCTCGAGCCGTGGGGCGTCACCCACCAGCCGGTCGACCTCAACGACCTGGACGCCGTCCGCGCCGCGGTCGCGCCGGAGACGACCCGGGTGATCTGGTGCGAGACGCCGAGCAACCCGCTGCTCAACGTCTCCGACATCGCCGCGCTGGCCGAGATCGCGCACGCCTCGGGCACGCTGCTGGTCGTCGACAACACCTTCGCCAGCCCCTACCTGCAGCAGCCGTTGACCCTGGGTGCCGACGTCGTCGTCCACTCCACGACCAAGTACCTGGGCGGGCACTCCGACGTCGTCGGGGGCGCCCTCGTGGTCGCCGACACCGAGTTGGGTGAGCGGCTGGCCTACCACCAGAACGCGATGGGTGCGGTCGCCGGCCCGTTCGACTCGTGGCTGGTGCTGCGCAGCCTGAAGACGCTCGGGGTCCGGGTGGACCGGCACAGCGCGAACGCCGGCCGGATCGCCGAGTGGCTGCTCGAGCACCCGGCGGTCGGCGACGTGCTGTACCCGGGGCTGCCGCAGCACCGCAACCACGACATCGCGGCCAAGCAGATGTCCGGCTTCGGCGGGATGATCTCGTTCCGACTGAAGGCGGGCGAGGAGGCCGCGCTGCGTGTCTGCGAGCGCGCGCAGCTGTTCACCCTGGCCGAGTCGCTCGGTGGCGTGGAGTCGCTGATCGAGCACCCGCACCGGATGACCCACGCCAGCGCCGCCGGCTCCCCCCTGGAGGTCCCCGCCGACCTGGTGCGCCTGTCCGTCGGCATCGAGGACGTCGACGACCTGCTCGCCGACCTCGACCAGGCCCTCAGCTAGGGGAAGGACCCCCTCGCCCTCGGCCCCCTCGCAGGGACCCGCTGCGAGCTTGCGAGCGGTGGGGGGCGAGGGGGTCCTTCAGCAGCGCGGGGCGGTGAGGATGCGGGGGCCGTCCTCCGTCACAGCCACCGTGTGCTCGACGTGGGCGGCGCGGCTGCCGTCGGCGCTGCGCAGCGTCCAGCCGTCGGCGTCGACCCGGTAGTCGTCGCTGCCGCCGGCGAGGAACCAGGGCTCGATGGCGATCACCAGGCCGGCGCGCAGCTTCAGCCCGCGACCGGCCCGGCCCTCGTTGGGCACGCTGGGCGCCTCGTGCATCGACCGGCCGACCCCGTGTCCGCCCTGATCGGTGTTGATGCCGCAGCCGCCGGCCCGGCCGACCGCACCGATGGCGGCGGAGATGTCGCCGATCTTGTTGCCGACGACCGCCGCGGCGATCCCGGCGGCCAGCGCCCGCTCGGTGGTCTCCACCAGCTGGACGTCCTCCGGCCGGGGCGTGCCGATCGGGTAGGTGCGGGCCGCGTCGCCCACCCAGCCGTCGAGGGTGGCCCCGGCGTCGACGCTGAGCAGGTCGCCGTCCTCGAGCTCCTGGGCAGTGGGGATGCCGTGCAGCGCGACGTCGTTGACCGACAGGCAGAGCACGCCGGGGAACGGCGGCGTGCTGTGCAGCGGCGCGTAGCCGAGGAACGGCGAGGTGGCGCCGGCGTCGGCGAGGACCTGGCGGGCGACGGCGTCCAGCTCGGTCAGCCGCACCCCTGGTGCGGCCAGGGCGTGCACCGCGGCGTGCATGTCGGCGACCACCGCCCCGGCGGCGCGCATGGCGTCGATCTCCCCGGGTGTGCGCAGCTCGATCATCTGGAGTCCTTCCGGTATTGATATCCCGGTATTACTATCACGCCCATGGTGCGCCCCCCGTTGACCCCCGCCGAGCGCGACCGCGGCCGCCGGCTGGGCGCGCTGCTGCGCGCCGCCCGCGGCGAGCGCGCCCCCGCCGAGGTCGCCGCCGCCTCCGGGGTGAGCCTGGAGGCGCTGCGCAAGATCGAGTCGGGGCGGGTGCCCACCCCGACGTTCTTCACCGTCGCGGCCCTGGCCCGAACCCTGGAGCTCCCGCTCGACGAGCTCGTCGGCGCGCTGGACGCGCCCCGTACCGCGCTCTCCGCCTGAGGAGGGACCCTTGCCCCCACCGCTCACGAGATCGCGGCGGGCCCCTGCGAGCGGGCCGCGCCTGCCACGAGGAGGACGACGTGGGTGAGCGCCGGGTCAGCGTCGTCATCGCCACCATGGACCGGCGTGACTCGCTGCTGCGGTCGCTCGACCGGCTCGACACCGTCGGCGGACCACCGGTGATCGTGGTGGACAACGCCTCCTCCGATGGCACCGCCGACGCCGTACGGGCCGCTCACCCCCGGGTCGAGCTGCTCGGCCTCCCGGCCAACGCCGGTGCCGTGGCACGGAACCGCGGCGTCGAGCGCGCCGGTACCCGCTACGTCGCCTTCGCCGACGACGACTCCTGGTGGGAGCCGGGTGCACTCGAGGCCGCGGCCGACCTGCTCGACGCCCACTCGGGGGTGGCGGTGGTGGTCGGCCGGGTGCGGATGGCCGGCGACGGCAGCGAGGACGCCGTGACCCGCAAGCACCGCGCCGAGGTGCTCGGCCGCTCCCCCGCCGGGCCCGACGTGCTGAGCTTCCCGGCGTTCGCCGCCGTCGTCCGCCGGGACGCCCACCTGGCTGTGAGCGGTTTCTGCCCGCTGCTGTTCTTCGGCGGCGAGGAGCACCTGCTGGCCCTCGACCTCGCCGCTGCGGGCTGGCAGCTGGTGTTCGCCGAGCACGTCGTCGCCTGGCACGACCCTGCCGGACCCGACCGGCCGAGCCCGGCCCGCTGGGCGCTGCAGACCCGTAACGACGTGCTCGTCGACTGGCTGCGCCGCCCGCTCCCGGTGGCACTCGCCGCGACCGGGCAGCTGGCGCGCCGCGCCGCGCGGGATGCCGCCGCCCGCCAGGCGCTGGCCGGGGTGCTGCGCCGACTGCCTGCCGCACTGCGCCGGCGCCGGCCCGTGCCGGCCGAGCTGGAACGGCGGTTCGCTGCCGCCCTGCGCCCGCTGGACCAGGCGGGCGGAGCCGTCAGTCCTCGTCGACCAGGGTGAGCGCACCGGTGGGGCAGGCGCGCACCGCGGTCTCCACCGCCGCGAGGTCGGTCGGCTCACCCACCTGGAGCACGCCGTCGGCATCGAGCTCGAACACCTCTGGCGCCTCCATCTCGCACACCCCCGCGCTCATGCAGACCTCCCGGTCGACCACCACGCGGGTCATCGGGCGCCGGTCAGCCGCGCCGGCAGCCGCTTGAGGCCGTTGACGAACGAGGACTCCAGCCGGGCCGGCGGCCCGACCACCTCGAGGTCGGGCAGGTGGTCGGCGAAGGCCCGGAAGGCCACGCCGATCTCCCGCCGCGCCAGGTGTGCGCCCAGGCAGAAGTGCGGACCGCGGGAGCCGAACCCGACGTGCGGGTTCGGGTCGCGGCACAGGTCGAACCGGTGCGGGTCGGGGAAGACGGCGGGATCACGGTTGGCCGCGCCGTAGAACAGCAGGAACTTCGACCCGGCCGGGAACGACTGCCCGGACAGCTCGACGTCCTGGGTGGCCGTCCGCCGCATCCAGGTGATCGGGCTGGTCCAGCGCACGACCTCCTCCACCGCGGTGCGGGTGAGGCCGGGGTCGGCGGCCCACCGGTCACGCTCGGCCGGGTGCTCGGACAGCGCGAGCACGCCCTGGGAGATCGCGTTGCGGGTCGTCTCGTTGCCGGCGACCAGCAGCAGGATGAAGAACGAGGCGATCTCCTGCCGGGTCAGCCGTTCGCCGTCGACCTCGGTGCTGACCAGCGCGGTGGTCAGGTCGTCGGCCGGGTGGGCGTGCCGTTCGGCGGCCAGCCGGGCCATCAGACCGGCGAGCTCCTCCCCCGCCTCGAGGAAGGCGGTGACCATCTGCTCCGCGTCCTGGACGAGTTCGGGGTCACCGCCGGAGAGGATGACGTTCGACTGCTGCAGCACCATCGCCCGGTCGGCGTCCGGGATGCCCATCATGTCGCAGATGACCCGCAGCGGGATCGGTGCGGCGAGGTCGGCGACCACGTCGATGGTGCCGTCGCCGTCCTCGGCGGTCCGCCGGGCGCGGGCGACCACGTCGTCGGCCACCGCCTGCACGTTGCCCACGAGCTTCTCCAGCACCCGGGGCGTGAAAGCCTTGGCGACGATGCGCCGGATCTTGCCGTGCCGGGGGTCGTCCATGCTGATCAGCGAGCCGTAGAACTCGTTGAGGTCCGGCGGCATGTCGGCGATGGACACCGCGCCGGACCCGGAGGAGAACAACGCCGGCTGGCAGCTGATCGCCTCGACGTCGGCGTACCGGGTCACCGCGTGGTAGCCAGGGCCGGGCTCGATGTAGGGGATCACCGGCTCGGCGAAGAAGGCGAACGGGCGCTCGCGGCGCAACTGGTCGTACACCGCGTGCCGCTGCTCCGGCGGCGCGCCCCAGAACGTCCGGTCGGACAGGTCGACGGTGTCCAGGTCCAGCGTCGGTGAGCTCACGGTCGGCCTCCAGGGCGGACGACGGGACGCAGCACCCCGACGCTAGTCCAGCCGTGACCGGCGTCACAGACCCCGGCTCACCCGCCGGCGAGCTCCCGGAGGAACCACTCGCGCGCCTCCGCGTTGCCGGCCTCCCCGCGGCGCCGGGCCTCGGCCAGCTCATCGGTCAGCGTGCCCGACAGCGCGTGCTCCAGCGCCGCGTCGAGGGCGTTGGCGTCGACCTGCTCGGCGGGCAGCACGACCGGCCAGCCGAGCGCCGCGGCCTGGGCGCTCACCTTGGCCCCGCCGACGATCGCGTCGCACGCGATCACCGGGACGCCGTGCGCCAGACCGAGGACCAGCGCGTGCAGCCGCATGCTGACCACGACGTCCGCCCGGCGGACCAGCGCCTCGACCTGCAGCGGGAACCGCTCGTGCGGCTTCTCGTACAGGTCCATGGTCAGCTCGAACCACGGGATGGCCCGGGCACCCAGCCAGCTCTCGATCGCGGCCCGCACCTGGGCGGCCCGGCTGCGGTCGCCGTACTCCTCCTGCGTCGGGGCGAAGGCCACGGCGACCACCGGCACGTCCGGGGTGGTCGTGCTGATCGCCAGGTCCGGCCGTGCGATGCCCGGGGCGTCCCGCTCCCAGACCCGGTGGAAGAGGCAACGCCCGGCGTCGGAGACCACCGAGACGTTCACCGCCCACCGCTGGGCGTCGGCGAAGGCCGCGGTCAGCTCCCGCAGCAGCGGGGTGTCCGACAGCGGACCGCTGACGAAGACCAGGTGGGTGTAGTCGGCCGGGTCGAGGTCACGCCAGTTCGCACCGCGCTGGAGGTAGGGCGCCCAGGCGACGTCGTGGTCGATCCCGGCCTCGGTGAGCCAGCCGACCACCGCGTCGGCACCCAGTTCGTCGCCGATGGTGGCGATCACCTCGTCGAAGCTGAACCAACCGGTGACCAGGACGCGCATGCCCTCAGCCTCTCAGGTGCGCCCTACGCGCCGGCAGCGGCCTCAGGCCTCGTCGGCGACCAGGTCGCGGTACTCGGGATGCCGCTCGATCCAGCCCTGCACGAACGAGCACATCGGGACGACGGAGCCGCCCTTGCTGCGGACGTCGTCCAGGGCGGCACGTACCAGCGTGCTGCCCAACCCGGACTGCCCGGCGTCGCTGTCCACCTCGGTGTGGGTGAACACCACCTGGTCACCGCGGCGCTGGTAGACAGCCTGTCCGAGCAGCTGCTCGCCGTCCCGGATCTCGTAGCGGCTGTCCTCGGGGGCGTCTCTGACGGTCGGCTCCATGCTCACTCGAACCCCCACCACGGCCGGGCTGTTCCCCGGGGACGGCCCCCGTGCAGGGGTCTCGCGAGCGGTGGGGCACGGGGTCCTTCGTCAGGACAGCCGGCGGGCCGCCGGACCGGAGGTGACGGTGAGGACGCCGGGGGTGGTCAGGTCCTGCTCGCGGCAGGCGGCCACGACCGCCTTCTCGACCGCCGAGGCGTCCGCGGACCGGATCAGCGCGATCGCCGACCCCCCGAAGCCGCCGCCGACCATCCGGGCACCGAGCGCACCCGCCGCCCGGGCCGCCGCCACGACGACGTCGAGCTCCACGGCCGACACCTCGTAGTCGTCGCGCAGCGAGGTGTGCGAACCGTCGAGCAGCGGCCCGATCTCGGCCACCCGCCCGGCCCGGACGAGCTCGACGACCGCGTCGACCCGCTGGTTCTCGGTGACCACGTGCCGGGTGCGCGCCTGCAGTCTCGGGTCGTTGAGCCGCTCCACGTCGGCCGGCGTGGCGTCGCTGAGCCACTCCAGGCCGAGCAGCCGGGCCGCCTCGTCGCAGTCGGCGCGCCGCTGGGCGTACTGGCCGTCGGCCAGCGTGTGCTTGACCCGGGTGTCGATGACCATCAGCTCCAGGCCGGCCGCGGCCAGCCCGAGCTGCACCGGCTCGGTGCGGGCGTCCCGGGTGTGGATGAGCAGGGCCGAGCCCTCCTCGGCCAGCAGGGCGACGGTCTGGTCCATCCCCCCGGTGCCAGCGCCGACGACCTCGTTCTCCGCCCGGATCGCGGCCCGGATCAGCAGGTGCCGCAGCTGCACGTCGTCGGTCCGGCCGGCCAGCTCGGCCGCCGACAGCGCCACCGCCGCCTCCAGCGAGGCCGAGCTGGACAGGCCGGCGCCCAGCGGCACGTCGCTGCTGACCGCCAGGTCCAGCCCGGGCACCTCGACCCCGGCCTGCTGCAGCGACCACAGGGTCCCGGCGGCGTAGGCGGCCCAGCCGGAGACCGCGCCGGGGCCCAGGTCGGCCAGCGTGCCCTCGAACGGCACGGCGTCCGGGTCGGTGCTGCTGATCCGCACCCGGTGGTCGTCCCGCCGGCGCACGGCCGCGGCCGTTCCCCGGGTCAAGGCGAAGGGCAGGCAGCGGCCGCCGGTGTAGTCGACGTGCTCACCGATCAGGTTGACCCGGCCGGGCGCGGCCCAGACGCCGTCCGGCCCGCTCCCCCAGGCTTCGCGCAGCTCCGTCACCGCGAGGTCGGCCTGCGACCGCCCGTCGCTCACGACGCCACCTCGCGCAGCCGCTCGGCGATCCGCTCCGGCGTGGTGTCGTTGATCCAGGCACCCATGCCGGACTCCGAGCCGGCCAGGTACTTCAGCTTCCCGGGCGCCCGCAGCAGCGAGAACAGCTGCAGGTGCAACCGGCCCAGCTCGCGATCCTCCCCGGTCGGCGCCTGGTGCCAGCCGGAGATGTAGGGCACCCGCTCGACGCCGGGGTGGAAGCGGTTCACCCGGCGCAGCAGCTCCTGGTAGACCACCGCGAGTTCGGCGCGCTCGGCGTCGTCCAGTGCGGCCAGGTCGGGTACGTCGCGGTGCGGTGCGAGGTGCACCTCCACGGGCCAGCGGGCGGCCCGCGGCACGTAGGCGGTGAAGTGCTCGCCGGCCAGCACCACGCGGGTGCCCTCGGCCCGCTCGGCGGCGAGCACGTCGGCCAGCAGGCTGCCGCCGGTCGCCTGCCGGTGCCGGCGGGCCTGCTCGAGCAGCTGGCCGGTGCGCGGAGCGACGACGGGGTAGGCGTAGACCTGCCCGTGCGGATGGGTCAGCGTGACCCCGATCTCCTGGCCGCTGTTCTCGAACACGAAGACCTCGGCGACCCCGGGATCGGCCGAGTGCGCCGCCGTGCGCTGCGCCCAGGCCTCCACGATCGTGCGCATCCGGGCCGCCGGCAGGTCGACGACGGCGGCGTCGTGGTCGCTGGAGAACACCACCACGTCGCAGTGGCCGTACGCCGGGGCGTCGGGCGGGCCGAACGGGACGGCGGGCGCCCCCTCGACCGGGCCGGCCGTCAGCGGCGCGAAGCTCGGGAACCGGTTGGCGAAGACGGCGACGTCGTACGCGCTGTCGGGCACCTCGGTCGGGCGGGCGGGGTCGCGGGTCGGGTCGAGCGGGCAGTCGGCCGCGCTGGGCAGGAACGTGCGGTTCATCCGGTGCCCGGCGATCGTCACCCACTCACCGGTGAGGACGTCGTAGCGGACCTCCCCGGCCCGGGGTGCCTCCAGCAGCGGACGGTCGTCGGCCGTCTCGTGCACCGGACCGGCGGTCGCCTCGTCGTCGAAGTAGAGGATCGGCCGCCCATCGGCCAGCGTGCGCTCGGTGACCTGCCCCGGCCATCGCTGTGCCCGGTCGGCGATCGGTCCCGCGTCCATCTGGAGGTCCTCCTCATCGCCCGGCGCCCACCGCGCAGCAGCACGAGTCTGCCCAACCGGCTCAGCGCACACAGACGGAGGGCCCGGTCACCGTGACGGTGACCGGGCCCTCCGGTTGGTAGCGGGGACAGGATTTGAACCTGTGACCTCTGGGTTATGAGCCCAGCGAGCTACCGAGCTGCTCCACCCCGCGTCGCAGGGAGAACACTACCGCACCCCTCAGACCACCTGCACCGGGGGGTCAGAGGGCGATCTCGGCGGCGGGCACCGGGGGCGCCGCCGCCTCCAGGGCATCGGTCAGCAGGGCGACGAGCGCCTCGAGCTGGACGTCGGTCGACGACCCGACCTCCTCGTCGGACCCGTCCAGCGCGCGGGCGGCGAGACCGGCCTTGCTGTCGATCAGCTCGGCGATCCGGGCGTCGATCGTCTGGGCGGCGATGATCCGCCAGGCGGTGACCGGCTCGGTCTGGCCGATCCGGTGGGCGCGGTCGATGGCCTGGGTCTGCTCGGCGTCGGTCCAGGAGAGCTCGGCGAGCACCAGGTTCGAGGCGACCTGCAGGTTGAGCCCGACGCCGGCCGAGGTCAGCGAGCAGACCGCGACGGCGACGTCCGGGTCGTTGACGAACGCGTCGATGTTCCGCTGCCGCGCCCCCGGCGTCTGGTCGCCGCGGATCGAGGAGAAGCGGACACCCTGCTTGGTGAAGACCTCCTCGGCGGTGTCCATGACGTCGATGTGCTTGGCGAAGAAGACGACCTTGCCGGCGCTGCGGGCGAGCTGGGCCGCGTAGTCGGCGGCGAGGCCTGCCTTCGCCTCACCGATCCGCCGCATCATGCTGAAGACGTTCTCCCCGGCCTTGGCCGTGGTGGCGTCCTTCAGCTCCCAGCGGGCCACCTGGCGCACGAGGCCGGCGTCGATGCCCTCGACGACGGTGGCGGACTCCCGGGCCGCGATCGCGGACTCGTACCGCTTCACCAGCCGGCGGGAGAGGTCGCGCTCGGCGGCGCGGATCGACCGCCCGGCCGGTCCGTCCAGCTCGACCGGCAGGTCGGCGACCCGGCGTGCGGGGATGTCGGCGGCCACGTCGACCTTGCGGCGCCGGACGATGCCCAGGTCGATGACGCAGCGGCGGGCGGCGCTGTAGAACCCGGCGTCGGCGGGCGTCAGCGCGGTCTCCTCCAGCGCGTCCATCAGCTCGGCGAGCGGCTTGGCGTCGTCGATCCAGCCGAGGAACTGCCAGATGGCCCGGAAGTCCTCGATGTCGTTGATCAGCGGGGTGCCGGTGAGGGCCATCAGCAGGGGCCGGGGGTTGCGGGAGCGGATCCGCTCGGAGAGCTCCAGCACGTGCTGGGAGCGCTGGGAGGTCTTGTTCTTGATGAAGTGCGCCTCGTCGACGACCATCCCGCCGAAGCCGAAGTCGCCGAGCCAGCCCACGTGGCGGTCCAGGACCTCGTAGTTGACGACGACGATGTCGGCGAAGCCGTCGATCGTGTCCCCGTTGCCGTGGATCACGGTGGCCGAGCGGTGCGGCACCCAGAGCCCGGCCTCGCGTGCCCAGTTGGTCTTCACCACGTTCGGGACGACGACGAGCAGCGGGTAGGCGTCTGCCGCCTCTGCGGCCAGCAGCGCCTGCGCCGTCTTGCCGAGGCCGGGTTCGTCGGCGAGCAGGAACGTCCGGTGGCCGGCCGCGGCTGCGGCGACCAGCTGGCCCTGGTGCGGCATCAGGTCCAGACCCGCCGGGGTGAACCGGCTGGTCGGGAACGGCAGGTCCAGGCAGGCCGGTGCGCCCCCGGACGCGCGCTCGAACGAGTTCAGCAGCGGGCCGAGCAGCTCCCACCCGGCCAGGCGGCGCGGCCGGGGGGCGACCGGCCGGACGGCCGAGAAGTCGGGCGCCAGGAACGGGTTGGCCATCTGCCGCGAGACGACCGACTGGGGCACCACCTGACGCTCGGGGGCGACCGGGGCGGCAGCCGGCTCCGTCGGCGCTGCCTCGTCGGGAGCCGGCTCGACCCCGACGGACTCCAGCACCTGCCGCTTGAGCGACCTGGCGGCCTCGGACACGACGGCGTCCTCGGCGAGCAGTGCTAGCAGGCCGGAGTCCCGCACGGCGGTCTTCGCCAGGATCGTCCCGATCCCGTCCAGCCGCTTGAGCTGCTCGGTCCGGCGACTGTCGCTGCCGGCCTCCTCCGCCCGGACCCGGGCGTGCTCCTCGCGCACCAGCAGCGCCACGACCTGGAACTTGGCGCGCACGGCCGGGGTCACCCGGCCGCGCTGGGCGGCCGCCTCGACCTCCCGGACGGTGCGGGCGAGCACGGCGATCAGGTCGCCGTCGTCGCGGTCGCGAGCGCGACGCTGGGTGCGCGGGGCGCCCCGGCGAGTGCCCGCCTGGGCCTGGCCTCGTCGAGCCAAGGATCCTCCTCTGGAACGCCCGGCACGGTGCCGCGGCGGGTGCCGCACACAGGTCCGCGGTCGCCGGTGCCGGCGGTCGCGAGGAGCGCCCAGGGACGGCCACTCCGGTCCACGACCCGGCCCCACGGATCTGCGGGAGATCGACGCATCGGGGCCGGACAGCCCACCTGCGGTGGGGACCTGCAGCCACCACTCGGTGGCCGGGGCACCCACCACACGGGAGAAGTCGTCGCCGGACGTGCGACAGGTCCGCGAGGCAGGTGCTGGACCCAATGCTAACGGCCATCCCCCCGACCGGGGAGGTCGGCCGGGCAGGCCGTTCTCCTGCACGAACGCGGAACGGCCCTCACAGTGACTGTGAGGGCCGTTCCGTCGTCGTAGCGGGGGCAGGATTTGAACCTGCGACCTCTGGGTTATGAGCCCAGCGAGCTACCGAGCTGCTCCACCCCGCGTCGGTAGACAGGACACTACCAGCTCTGCGGGGAGGGGGCCGCACGGCCCCCTCCCCGCCCGAGCTCAGCCGCCCGGGGACGCCTCGGCCGCCGCCTGCGCCGCCTGGTACGTCTCCACCGCGACCTGCAGGTCCTCCAGGGCCGCACCCTGGCCTGCGAAGTCACCGCCCTGCTGGGCCGTCCGGAGCGCCTCCAGCGCGGCGTTGATGTCCGAGACCGCGTCGGCCATCTCCGGAGTCGCCGCCTCGTCGCCCGGCCCGTCGCCCGTCCCTTCACCGCCCACCGGCACCTCGGGGTCCGGGATCGGCTCGGGCACCACGTCGGGGGTGGCGTCCTCGTCGACGGTGTCGGCGATGTCGTTGCTGTCGGTGGCCGACTCCCCCGCCCCGGCGCCGAAGACCTGGTCCAGGGCCTCGGACAGGGTGTTG
The DNA here is from genome assembly GCF_026968045.1 of Modestobacter sp. VKM Ac-2977. GTDB lineage: Bacteria > Actinomycetota > Actinomycetes > Mycobacteriales > Geodermatophilaceae > Modestobacter. Next base: position 279,115 of record NZ_JAPVBQ010000004.1, read on the forward strand.
GCGTAGCCGATCCGGTCCCCGAAGTTGACCAGGACCTTCTGCAGCAGCGGGAACCCGCCCTCGCCGGACGACCGGACGTACAGCGGCTCGACGTAGAGCAGCCCCTCGTCCCCGATGGGCAGGGTGAGCAGGTTGCCGAACACCGCCTCGGAGCTGTCGCTGTTGAACAGGGTCAGGTCGGGCCGGATCAGGTTGTTGGTCTCGAAGGCGTTCTGCACCTGACCCGGCCCGCGGAACGGGGTGTTGCCCGGCAGCTGCAGGACCTGGATCTCCCCGTAGGTCTCCGGCGCACTCGAGGCCGAGATGAACGCCGACAGGTTCTGCCGTTCGAAGGCGTTCATCGGGCTGGTCAGCTGGAAGCTGGCCTCCGCGTCACCCGGCCGCTGGGCCAGGATGTAGTACGGCGGCTGGTCCTGCGTCGTCTCCTGGGTCGGGTCGTCCGGGATCTGCCACCGGTCGTTCTGGTTGTAGAAGTCGACCGGGTCGTCCACGTGGTAGCGGGTCAGGATCTCCCGTTGCACCTTGAACAGGTCCTCCGGGTAGCGCATGTGGGACACCAGCTCGGCGCTCATCGAGTCGAGCGGCTGGACGACGCCCGGGAACGCCTTCATGTAGGTCTGCAGGACCGGGTCGGCCTCCCACTCGTACAGCGTCACGCTGCCGTCGTAGGCGTCGACCGTGGCCTTCACCGAGTTGCGGATGTAGTTGAACGTCTCGTTCGGCAGTGCGGTCGTCCCGGTGCCCGTCAGGGCGTCGGTCGCGGCCTCGCCCAGCTCCATCTGCTCGGCGTAGGGGTAGGAGTTCGAGGTGGTGTAGCCGTCGAGGATCCAGACGATCCGCCCGTCGATCACCGCGGGGTAGGGGTCGCCGTCGACCTCGAGGAACGGTGCGGCCTTCTGCACGCGGTCCCGCGGGTTGCGGACGTGCAGCACCTTGGACTCCTCGTTGACCGCCTCGGAGAGCAGGAAGTTCCGCTCGCGGTAGAAGATGGCGAAGGTCAGCTGGCGGAAGAAGCTCCCGGCCGAGATGCCGCCCGAACCGTCGTAGGTGTTGTTGATCTGCCCCTCGTCCGAGCCGCCCTCCGGCTGGTCGAACTCCCGCGGGGCAACGCCCTCGGGGGCACCGACCACCGAGTAGTCGCTCATCAGCTCGCCGTAGTAGACGCGGCTCTGGTCCACCGGGATGTTGCCGGTGGTGGGCAGGTTCCCGGTGGTGAAGTTGGGCTCGCCACCCTCTCGGCCGGCGGTCACCTGGTTGGCCGGGGCGGCCACGAAGCCGTTGCCGTGGGTGTAGACGGTGTGCCGGTTGATCCAGCTGTCCTGGTTCTCGCTCAGGCCCTCGCTGTTCAGCTCCCGGACGGCTACCACGTAGTCCTGGGTCTGGCCGTCGATGGTGTACCGGTCGATGTCCAGCTTCTCCGGGAAGCCGTAGACGTTCCGGATCTGCTGGCGCGCGGTGAACGTGTCACTGAGCACGTTGGGGTCCAGCAGGCGTGCGTTCGGGATGGTCTGGTCGTCGTTGCGCAGCTCGGACAGGACGGCGCCGACGTTGGGATCGCCCGCGGTGTCCTGCGCGTAGTTGACGTACTCGACGTCGTCGAGGCCGTAGGCGTCACGCGTGGCCGCGATGGCCTTCTCGATGTAGGGGGCCTCGCGCTGGTTGGCGCTGGGGTTGACGACGAACTGCTGCACGATGGCCGGGTAGGCCACGCCGATCACCAGGCTGGAGGCGAGCAGCAGCACCAGCGCCGCAGCCGGCAGCAGTGTGTTGCGCACCAGGATGTTGGCGAAGAAGGCGACGGCGCAGATCGCCGCGACGACGACCAGGATGTTCTTCGCCGGCAGCAGGGCGTTCAGGTCGGTGTAGGACGCACCGCTGAAGACCTCACCGCGGTTGGAGTAGACCAGCTCGTAGCGGTCCAGCCAGTAGGCGATCGCCTTCAGGGCGACGAACGCCCCGACCAGGACCGACAGCTGCACGCGCGCGGCGCCGGTGAGCTTCTGGCCCGGGGTCTGCAGCCGCAGGCCACCGAACACGTAGTGGGTCAGCACCGACCCGATCAACGAGAGCAGGACGATGGCGAAGCCGAAGCCCAGCAGCAGCCGGTAGAACGGGTAGTCGAAGACGAAGAACGAGATGTCCAGCCCGAACTGCGGGTCGAGCGTCCCGAAGTCGGTGGAGTTGCGGTAGGTCAGCCAGGTCTGCCAGCTGCCCTGGGCGGTGATGCCGGCGAACAGGCCCAGGACGACGCCGATGCCGGTGAGCACCAGCTTGCGCCGCGGCTCCACCGACTGGCGGTAGCGCTCGAGGTTCTGCTGCTCCAGCGACATCGGCCGGAACGTCGGGCGGAACCGGTAGGCCAGGTACACCGCGAGGGCGACCAGCCCCCCGGTGGCCACCGCGGCCACGGCGAACAGGAGCGCACGGGTCTGGATCTCGGTCCAGAACACCTCGGTGAAGCCGGTCTCGTCGAACCAGAGGTAGTCGACGTAGATGTTGGTCAGCGTGCCGATCACGGTGAAGAGCACCAGCAGCACGGCGACGACGCCGATGACCAGCTTGGCGCGCCGGGACAGCGTCGGCACCGGCACGGGGGGCCGCATGGCCACGGTCGGTCTCCTGTCTTCTTGCGACTTCGAGGCAGCGCGGGCTCAGAGGCCCGGCCGGGGAACACGATCACAGGGGACCCGGGAACCGCCAGGGGTGGGAGGCGGGACCGCCGGGGTCCGCTCCCTCAACTGTTGTCGGCGGCGCCGGGTTCCCCGCGGGTCACGGGCAGGTCACGGCTGGCCGACAGTTGGTGCCGGGCGGGGCGGCGAGCACTGCAGGGGCGCCGTCAGCACGGCGTGGGGGTCCGCCCGGCGCGCAGGTCCGCCAGGGCGGTGAGCGCGTCGTCCAGCGTCGCCACCCGGGCCGTCGGCAGGCCCTCCTGGGGGTTCTGCAGCGCCTCGGCACAGTTCTCGGCGGGCACCAGGAAGAGCTCGGCCCCGATCTCCCGGGCCGCGACGAGCTTGAGCGGGATGCCGCCGATCGGCCCCACCACGCCCTCGGTGTCGATCGTCCCGGTACCGGCGATGACCGCCCCCTCGGTGAGGTCGGTGTCGCCCACGAGGTCGATGATCCCCAGGGCGAGCATCAGGCCGGCGGACGGGCCACCGACGTCGGCGACCTCGATCCCGACGTCGAACGGCGCGTACGGGGTCTGCAGCACCAGCACGCCCAGCGCCGAGCCCTCGCCCTCGGCCGCGGGGGACGTGGTGACCGTCGTCGCCCCCGGCTCGCCGCCGCGCCGGTAGTCGACGACCACCTCGGAGCCGGGCGGGGTGGCCGCCAGCACGGCCGACAGGGCGTCCAGGTCCGGGGTGGGCGCGCCGTCCACCGCGTCGATCGCGTCCCCGGCCTCCAGCCGCCCCTCCGACGCCGACTCCTCGACCAGCTCCTGCACGACGATCGCCTCGGAGTACCCCAGCTCGCCCAGCGCGGCGCCCCGGGCCGCCTGCTCGGAGGTGAGGAAGGCCTGCCGGTTCTCCGCCTGGGTCTCCTGCACCGATCGGCCCGAGGGGTAGACCTGCTCCCTCGGCACGACCACGACCTCACTGTCGAACCACCCCTGCACCGCACCGACCAGCGTCAGCTCGTCCTGCGGGATGCCGACGGTGGTGAGGTTCAGGTTGCCCGAGACGTCGTTGGGCTCACGACCCTCCACGCTGATGATGGGTGTGCCGTCGATGTCGCCCAGGGTGTTGTAGGTCGGGCCCGGCACCTGGGCCACGAAGGGCACCGGGAGCAGCGTCCCGAGCACGCCGAACACCAGCAGCAGCAGCGTCCCGGCGACCAGGACGGTGGTCCGCCGGGTCACTGGTGCACCACAGCCGCCGCGGACGGCTCCGTCCGCGACGTCGCCGTGTCCACGCCCGTGCCCTCGACCACGACTCCTCCTCGCTGGCGGTCGACCGCCCTCGGCGGGCCCTGCCACCGTCGTCGGGCCCGCGGCCCGGCGGGCGGGCCCGTCGAACGGCGAGCGTAGGTGACCAGCGCAGGTCGCCGGTCCGACCCAGGTCAGCGGCCGGTCGGGGCGGAACGACCGGTGCCGGGTCCGGACGGCGGTCGACCGGCGCCCAGCGCGGTTACGGTGGGGACATGAGCGATCTCCCCTTCGGCTTCGGGCCCCCTGACCGTGACCCCGAGCGCCGGGGCGAGCCCGGCGGGCAGGACGGCGACGGGCCGGCGGGCAACGACCCCTTCGGCCTCGGCGCCCTGTTCGGCGCTGCCGGGGCAGGTGGCGGCAACCCCGCGGAACTGCTCGGCAAGATGCCGCTGTTCGCCGAGCTCCAGAAGCTGATGAACTGGTCGGGTGGCCCGGTGAACTGGGACCTCGCCCGGCAGGGCGCGATCAGCCAGCTGGCCCCTGGCCACCAGCCCACCTCCGCCGGTGAGCAGGCGGCCGTCACCGAGTCGTTGCGGCTGGCCGACCTCTGGCTGGACCAGGTCACCGACCTGCCCTCCGGCGTCGACCGGGGCCTGGCCTGGTCCCGGGTGGAGTGGGTCGAGCAGACGCTGCCGGCCTGGACGGCGTTGATCGACCCGCTGGCCGAGCGCGTGGTGGCGGCCATGACCAGCGCGCTGCCGGCCGAGGCCGCGTCCATCGCCGGCCCGCTCGCCGGGATCATGGGCCAGATGGGCGGCGTGATGTTCGGCGCCCAGGTCGGCCAGGCGCTGGCCAAGCTCGCAGACGAGGTCACCACCAGCACCGACGTCGGCCTGCCGCTGGGGCCGCAGGGTGCCGGCGTGCTGGTACCGCAGAACGTCGCCGCCTTCGGTGAGGGGCTGGACCGTCCCGAGGACGAGGTCCGGCTCTTCCTGGCGCTGCGTGAGGCCGCCCACCAGCGGCTGTACGCCCACGTGCCGTGGCTGCGCCAGCAGCTGACCGACGCCGTCCACGCCTATGCCCGCGGCATCCACGTCGACCGGGAGGCCATCGAGCGCGGCCTCAACGACGCGATGAGCGGCATGGAGGGCGGGCTGGACCCCAGCGACCCGGAGAGCATCCAGAAGCTGCTGGGCAGCGGGCTGCTCGAGCCGGAGGAGACCCCGGAGCAGCAGATGGCGCTGCGCCGGTTGGAGACGCTGCTGGCCCTGGTCGAGGGCTGGGTGGACAGCATCGTGTCCGCGGCTGCCGCCGAGCGGCTGCCCGGCCACTCGGCGCTGGCCGAGACGATGCGCCGGCGCCGGGCCTCGGGCGGGCCGGCCGAGCAGACCTTCGCCACCCTGGTCGGGCTGGAGCTGCGCCCGCGGCGGCTGCGGGACGCCAGCACGGTCTGGGGTGCGATGGCGCAGCAGCACGGCCCGGCCGAGCGCGACCGGCTGTGGTCGCACCCGGACCTGCTGCCCACGTCGGACGACCTGGACGAGCCGTTGGACTTCGTCTCCCGCCAGGGAGCGGGTGACCCGTTCGCCGAGCTGACCGGCGGCATGGACGAGCAGTCGGACGGCACGGCGCCCGAGCAGGGTGAGAGCACCCCGGACGACGAGGACGGCGGGGCCGAGCCCCGCGCCTGACCTCTCCTTGCAGCGGGGCCGTGCCGGCACGGCCCCGCTGCCAGGTCCCGCCGCGAGCCTGGTGACGTGCCGGAGCGGCCCCGTCCCGAGGCTCGCCCCGAGCCTGCGAGGGGTGAGGAGGACGGGGTCCTTCCTCAGTCGACGGCGCCGGGCTCCAGGTCGTCGCCGTCGGCTGCCTGGCCGCCCGTGGAGCCGTGCTCGAAGCCCTCGAGGAAGCCCAGCGCCCGCTCGGCCCGCGGGTAGGCGTGCACCAGTGTCCAGAAGCGCTGGTCGTGGTTCGCCTCCAGCAGGTGCGCCAGCTCGTGCACCAGGACGTAGTCCACGACGAACTCCGGCATGCCCCGCAACCGGCTCGACAGCCGGATGGTCCGGTCGGCCGGGGTGCACGACCCCCAGCGGCGGTTCTGGTTGTCCACCCAGCGGACGCTGGCCGGCACGGCCCGCCCGCCCAGGTGCGCCCCGGACAGCTCCAGCGCCCGGTCCATCAGCTCGTCGTCGGAGGCGAGGGTGCGGCGACGCCGCTCCTCGCGGGTCTGCAGCTTGGCGACCATCTGGTCCACCCACCGCCGCTCCTCGGCGGCGCTGAAGGCCGCCGGGATGAGCACCACGGTGCGCCCGTTCTCCCGGTAGGCCGTCACCGTCCGGCGGCGTCGGGCGCTGCGGCGGACCTCCACCTCCGGCACCGGACGAGGAGCCGTGCGGACAGCGGGGACCGCCGTCGACGCAGCCGGCTCGCGGCGGTCGGGTCGCTTCTCCACGCACGCACCGTATCGGGCCGGGCGGCGGACGCTGAGGCTGAGGACACCCGGTCGTGGACAGGTGCACACGGACAGTGGACACCGGTCGGGCAGCTGTCCCCCGATCGATGGACGGCGGGTGGCCACTCCACAGGTCCGGGTGGGTGTTCCTGCAGGTGAGCGGAGCAGACGGCGACCTCTGCCCGGCGTCGTCCCCGCCCACTCCCCCGGTCGTGCACAGCGACACGCCACCTGGTCAACACCGTGTCCACACCGCCGTCCACAGGTTGTGGGGGAAGGCCGACGGCCCCCCGCCCAGGCCTGTGGACGGCGGCAGCGAGCCGGACCGCCGCACTGGCACCCTCCCTCCGATGACCGAGAGCCCGCACCCGCTGCTGCCCGCCGCCACGCCGCTGCTCCGGCTGGACCCGGAGCTGCTGCAGATCGGCGGCGTCGACGGGCGGGACGGGCTGCGCGTCCACCCGGCCGGCAACGAGGTCGCCGCCCTGCTGCGCCGGCTGGACGGGCGCCGCAGCGAGCGCACGGTGCGCGCCGAGTCGGTGGCCGACGGCGTGCCCGGTGACGTGGTGGACGACCTGCTGGTCGGGCTGCGCGGCACCGGCCTGCTGCACGACCTCGCGGCCGCCGACCTGCTGGCCACCGACCCGGGCCCGGCAGCGGTGGCCCGGGCCGGCCTGGAGCTGCCCGCAGCGGTCCCGCGGGCCGGCACGGGCGGGCGGTGGCGCGTCCGTCGGCAGAGCGCGGTCGTCGTCGACGGCGCCACCCGGGTGGGCGCGCCGCTCGCCGCGGTGCTGGCCGCGAGCGGGGTGGGGTGGGTGCACGTCCGGGACCGGGGCGTGACCCGCGCCGAGGACGCCGTCGTCGGTGGGGTGTCGGCGGCCGACGAGGGGCGCCCCCGGGCGCTGGCTGCGGCCGACGCCGTCCGGCGGGCCAGTCCGCTGACCGACCTCCGGCCGCTCCCACCCGACCAGGCACCGGACCTGGTGGTGCTGTGCCGCCCCTGGGCGGCCGCCGACCCCCTCTCCGCGGCCCTGCACCAGGCGGGCACCCCGCACCTGGTCGCCACGGTGCGCGAGGAGACCGGCGTCGTCGGCCCGCTCGTGCTGCCGGGCAGCCCCGGCGGCGGTTGCCTGCGCTGCGCCGACGCCTGGCGGCGGGACGACGACCCGGCGTGGCCCCGGCTGGCCGCCCAGCTCGCCGCGGTCGAGCCGGCCCCCAGTGGCGCCACCGTCACCTGCCTGCTCACCGCGGTCACCGCGGCCGTCCAGGTGCTGGCCCACCTCGACGGCGATGACGACCCGGTGACCGTGGGTGCGGCTCTCGAGCTGCACCCGCCCGATCTGCTCCCCCGCCTGCGCCGCTGGCCGCCACACCCGGGATGCGCCTGTCGAGGGGCCGGTCGGGGCGCGCCACCGCCGTAGAGGGGACACTGGTGTGGTGAGTGACACCGGACGGGACATCCCGCGGGGGGCGGTGTCCCGAACGGCACGGCTCGCCGCCCTGCCGCTCGGCGCCGCCGGGCGCGCCACCCTCGGCATCGGCAAGCGGCTCTCCGGGGCCTCGTCCGAGGAGGTCAGCGCGGAGTTGCAGGCCCAGACGGCCGAACAGTTGTTCGCCGTGCTGGGCCAGCTCAAGGGCGGCGCCATGAAGCTGGGCCAGCAGCTGTCGATCTTCGAGGCCGCGGTGCCCGAGGAGATGGCCGGGCCCTACCGCGAGGCGCTGGTCAAGTTGCAGGAAGCGGCTCCGCCGATGCCGGTGCGCACCGTGCACGCGGTTCTCGCCCAGCAGCTGGGCGGGAGCTGGCGCGAGCGGTTCCGCGACTTCGACGACACCCCGGCCGCGGCGGCCAGCATCGGTCAGGTGCACCGGGCCACGTGGCGGGACGGCCGGGACGTCGCGGTGAAGATCCAGTACCCCGGTGCCGGCACCGCGCTGATGGCCGACCTCAACCAGCTCGCCCGCTTCGCCCGGATGTTCGCGGTGCTCTTCCCCGGCATGGAGGTCAAACCGCTCATCGCCGAGCTCAAGCTGCGCGCGGAGGAGGAGCTGGACTACGGGCTGGAGGCCGACGCCCAGCGGGCTTTCGCCGCCGCGTACGCCGACGACGACCAGATCGTCGTCCCGCGGGTGGTGGCCAGCGCACCGAAGGTCATCGTCTCCGAGTGGCTCGAGGGGATCCCGCTGTCCCGGGTCATCGCCGACGGCACCCGGGAGCAGCGCAACCGGGCCGGGCTGCTGATGACTGTGCTGCACTTCTCCGGGCCGCAACGAGCCGGGCTGCTGCACGCCGATCCACACCCGGGCAACTACCGCCTGGTCCCCGACGGCCGGCTCGGGGTCATCGACTTCGGTGCCACGGCCCGGCTGCCCGGCGGTCACCCCGAGCCCATCGGCCGGCTGGTCCGCTGGGCACTGGAGGGCCGCGCCGAGGACGTGCTGGCCGACCTCCGCGCCGAGGGGTTCGTCCGCGAGTCCATCGAGGTCGACGCCCAGGGAGTGCTGGACTTCCTGCTGCCCTTCCTCGCTCCGGTGTCGGCTCCGTCGTTCCAGTTCAACCGGGCGTGGATGCAGGAGCAGGCGAACCGGATCGGTGACCCGCGCAGCGACGCCAGCCGGCTGGGCCGCCAGCTCAACCTGCCGCCGGCCTACCTGCTGATCCACCGGGTGACGATGGGGTCGATCGGTGTGCTGTGCCAGCTCGACGCCGAGGCGCCCTACCGCGGCGTCTGCGAGGAGTGGCTGCCCGGCTTCGCTGCATGACCTGTCGTCCGCACGGACGACACCGCGGCCAGCTGCCGTCCCGGCTCAGGCGGAGCCGCTGGGTCCGTCCCGACCGGGAGCCTGCGGCCCCACGGTCGGGACGGACAGCGGCTGCCGCCGCACGGTGGTGCTGTCCTGTGACGCCGTCCTGTGCTCGCGTCGCCCCCGCCGTCGTCACCAGACGGCGGAGTTGGCACGGGCGGCCCGCTGGGAGGCCCGCTCCGCCCGGCGGGCCCAGCGCCGAGCGGTGATCAGCCGCCGGGCCCGGGCGGACGTCTCCGCCTCGGTCATCCGCCGGGTCATGTGGGATCTGGTCAGGTCCTGGTCGAACGAGTGCATCGTGGTCCCTCAGGGTCTGCCGGCACCGCTGCGCGGTCGCCGGGTGGAGGTACATCGGGTGGCCGGTCGCCCCGGATGGGGACGCCGGATCGGCGGGAGCCCGCTGCTCCGTTGCCGCGGCCTCATGCCGCGGCCTCGGTCCGGACCTTGGGCGGGCGGCCCCGGGGCCGCTTCCGGGCGATGACGACCCCGTGGTCGAAGATCTCCCCGCCCCAGACGCCCCAGGGCTCTGCCCGGTCGAGCGCCCCGGCCAGGCAGGCCGACCGCACCGGGCACGTCGCGCAGTGCGCCTTGGCCTGCTCGAGCTGAGCCGGGCTCTCGGCGAACCACAGGTCGGCGTCCTGCACCCGGCAGGGCAGCCCCCGACGGGCCACCTCCCGGGCCGGCGCCTGGGTGGACACGTGCGTGCGGTCGAGCCCGGGTCGGCGATGGGACGTCGCGGGGTCGATCGTGGTCTGCACGGCCGCTCCTCCTCTTCCTTCGTCTGTGCGGCCGGTCGGCGGGGCCCCGCCGACCGGTGTGGTCGGGGTTCCGCGGAGGCTCGTCGAGACGCTGGAGCAAGACGAAGGCCGCGGTACCCGGTGTCCGGGTTCCGCGGCCTCGAGGAGGACCTGCTGGGCTGTGCTAGCCCAGTGGGTCTTCCGGGGGCAGGTCACCCGGGGTGCTGCTGGTGTGCCGAGCAGGGGCGCCGATGGCGGCGTTGCCCTTCAGGGCGGTGGTCTGGACGGACGGCAGGGCATCGGTGCCGAGGCGCGCACCGGTCGTGGACAGGCCGGTCGTGCCGGCGGCGGCGGTCAGGCCGCGGAGACGGACAGCAGGCACCGAACCGGCGGAGAACAGACCGGTGCCGTACTGCGGAGCGGCGGCGGGCGCCATCGCGACGACCCACTCGGCCGGGACGGAGCAGCGCAGGCCGACGGCCGGCGAGGTCTCGGTGCGCACGCCGGCGTTGGTCATGTCGGTGGTGATCACGGGGCCCCTCCTTCCGAGGGTCGGAGTCCGGCCTCCCGGCCGGTCTCGCTGCGGTCTCTGGTGGTGCGGTGTCTGCTGGTGCGGTGGTGCGTCCTGGGTCACTCCCAGGTGGTGGAACGAAGGCTAGGGGAGCTGCCGGAGACGGGTCAATCGAATTAACCGAGATTCCTCAGGACGTGTGTTCGCCCTGGTCGGGGCCGTGTCCGCCCTCCACGGTGGCGATCACCTCGGCGCCGTAGAGATCGAGCTTGCGGGCCCCCACACCCGGCAGCGCCGACAGCTCGCGTGCCGTGGTGGGACGCGTCTCGGCGATCGCCTGGAGCGTGGCGTCGGTGAAGACGACGTACGCCGGCACCGACGCGGCCTCGGCGGCGGTGCTCCGCCAGGCCCGCAGCCTCTCGAACAACTCCCCCGCCTCGCCCTCGAGGACGACCTTCGGCCGCTTGGCCGGACGCCGCGGCGCGGCTGCCGCGTCCGGCGCCAGTCCGTCCAGGAACCGGCTGCGCGGCCGGGAGCGGCGGCCACCGGGCTGGCGGGCCAGCGACCAGGACAGCGTGAGCTGCTCGCGGGCCCGGGTGACCGCGACGTAGAGCAGCCGGCGTTCCTCCTCCACCGCCTCGGGACGGGACTGCGACTGGGCGATCGGCAGGACGCCGTCGACCAGCCCGACGACGAACACGGCGTCCCACTCCAGGCCCTTGGCCGCGTGCATCGAGGCCAGCGTCACCCCCTGCACCGTGGGGGCGTGCTGGGCGTTGGCCCGCTCCGCGAGGTGCGCCACGAAGCCGGCCAGGTCCAGCGTGGGCTGCTCGGCCACCAGGTCGACGGCGAGGTCGACCAGCGCGGCGAGGGACTGCCAGCGGTCCCGTGCGGTGCCACCGGGAGGTGGCCGGTGCTCCACCCAGCCGGTGGAGGCCAGCACGTCCCGGACGGCGGGCACCAGGGCGCCGGGGTCGTTCCCGCCGGCCGCCGCCCCGCGCAGCAGCAGCACCGCCTCGCGGATCTCCGGCCGCTCGAAGAACCGCTCCCCGCCCTTGAGCACGTAGGGGACGCCGAGGTCGGCCAGGGCGGACTCGTACACCTGCGACTGGGCGTTGATCCGGAAGAGCACGGCGATCTCGCTGGCCGGCAGCCCACCGTCGACCAGCTCGCGGCAGGCGCGGGCCACCGCCACGGCCTCGGCCGGCTCGTCGGGGTGCTCGACGAACGCGGGGGCCGGCCCCTCGGCCCGCTGTCCCAGCAGCCGCAGCCCGGGCAGTCCCTTGCGGGGCGGCGCCTGGCCGATCAGCTTGTTCGCCAGCCCGACCACCTGGGGCGTGGAGCGGTAGTCGCGCTCGAGCTTGACCACCTCGGCGTCGCCGTAGCGGTCGGCGAAGCCCAGCAGGTACTCCGGGTCGGCGCCGGTGAAGGAGTAGATCGTCTGGTTGGGGTCGCCCACCACGCAGACCTCGGCGCGGCCGCCGAGCCAGGCGTCCAGCAGCCGCTGCTGCAGCGGGTTGACGTCCTGGTACTCGTCGACGACGAAGTGCCGGTACTGGGCGCGCACCTCGCGGGCGACGTCGCGGTGCTCCTCGATCGCGTAGGCGGTGACCAGCAGCAGGTCCTCGAAGTCCAGGGCGCCGTCGCGCTGCTTGGCCGACTCGTACCCGCGGTACACCTCGGCGACGGCGGCGGCGTCGAAGGGCAGGTCGCGGGCGGCGGCCGCGGCCCGGGCCGGGTAGTCCTCCGGGGTGGCCAGCGTCGTCTTCGCCCACTCGATCTCGCTGGCCAGGTCACGCAGGCTGGTGCGGTCGGTGGTCAACCGAGCCCGGGTCGCCGCACCGGCGACGACGCGCAGCTTGTTCTCGATCAGCTCGGGCATGGGCCCGCCGAGCACGCGCGGTGCGAAGTACCGCAGCTGGCGCATCGCCGCGGCGTGGAAGGTGCGGGCCTGCACGCCGCCCACGCCCAGGGCCGACAGCCGGCCGCGCAGCTCGCCGGCCGCCCGGGCGGTGAAGGTGACCGCCAGCACCTGCTCCGGGACGTACTCACCCAGCTGGACGCCGTAGGCGATCCGGTGGGTGATGGTGCGGGTCTTGCCCGTCCCGGCGCCGGCGAGGATGCACACCGGCCCGCGCACCGCCTCGGCCGCCGCCCGCTGCTGCTCGTCCAGGCCCGCGAGCACGGCCTCCGGCCCGGTCGGCCCCTCGGCGGTGCCCCGCTCGTCCTCGACCCGCTGCATCGCCACGACCCGATCCTCCCAGCCGCCTCCGACGGCCGGGGGAAGGATCCCCAGGCCCGGTGCGTTCCGCCAGCGGCAGGCCCCGGGGCACGGGGCCACCCTCCCCGGGTGGCCTCCCGGGGGACACACGAGGGAGGATCCACCCGATGAGCACTCCGACGGCCGCGGTCACGATGTACACCACCAACTGGTGTGGCTACTGCATGCGCCTGAAGAAGCTGATGGACCGCGACGGGATCGACTACGCCGAGGTCAACATCGAGGTCGAGGAGGGCGCTGCCGACATCGTCATGCAGGCCAACGGGGGCAACCGCACCGTCCCGACCCTGGTCTTCGCCGACGGCTCGGCGCTCACCAACCCCAGCATCGACCAGGTGAAGGCCCAGCTCGCGCAGCTGCCCGGCGCGTGATCGCTGGTCCGTGGCCCCCGGGAGCGGTGATCGCCCGCCCGGGAGCTGCGGGTCGTCTCCTGCCGACCGGGCCCCGGCACCGAGAGAGGCCGAGATGGAGCCGATGACCGGGCCGTCGCTGCCCGGGAGCCGGCCGGTGGCGGTCCCGCTGCCGACCGACGTCCTGCTGAGCCCGTCCGGAGGGCCCGCGGCCGTCGTGGTCCGCACGAGGCGCGGCTGGTCGGTACTCAGCCCCCTGCACCCCCTCGGGGGCGCGCCGGAAGGGCCGGTCGGCGACTCCGGCGGCGGCTGGGGCGAGATGGTCGACGGGCTGGCGCTGGTCGAGGCGATGACCCTGGCCGATCTCGTGGCCGGCGAACTGGGCACCACGCCGGAGCCGGACCGGCAGGCGCGGCGGGCGGCGCGGACGGCCGGCCCACCGGCCCCTGCCGCGACCGATGCGGGCGCGTGCGGCGACCCTCGGGACGAGGAGATCGCCGCGCTGCGCCGCACCGTCTCCCAGCTGGAGCACGCGTTGGCCGCCCGGGTCTCGATCGAACGGGCGATCGGCGTCCTGGCCGAGCGGCACGGCACCAGTCCCCGGGAGGCGTTCGAGGAGCTGCGTGGGCAGGCCAGGTCCCAGGGCCGGCCGGCCGCGGAACTCGCCGCGGAGGTGCTCGACGCCCTCCCCGCGCGCGACGCCGTCTCCGGGGCCCCCAGCTGACCGCTCCGCTCCCGCTCTCCCCCGACGCGCTGGCCGACCGGCTGGCCGAGCTGCTGTCGGGGCTGCCCCCCGAACCCGGGGCCGCCTCGCTCCGGGTCGCCGTCGACGGACCGGAGCTGCCCGGCGCCCCGGGGACGACCGGTCCGCAGGTGCTCGCCGACGCCGTCGCCGAACGGCTGCCCACGCTGAGCCGGCCGGCGGTCGTGGTCCCGGCCGAGGGTTTCTACCGACCCGCCTCGCTGCGACTGGAGCACGGTCGCACCGATCCCGACGCCCGGTACAGCGACTGGCTGGACGCCGCCGCCCTGGCCCGTGAGGTGCTGGACCGGTGCGGCCCCCGCGGCACCGGGGAGCACCTGCCCGCGCTGTGGGACCTCGAACGGGACCGGGCCGCACGGGCGGAGTACCGCCCCGCCCCCGCCGGTGGGGTGCTGCTCGTGCCGGGGTCGCTGTTGCAGGGGCTGGGGCTGGCGTTCGACGTCGTCGTCCACCTGCGGGTCAGCCCGGCCGCCCGACAGCGGCGGGTGCCCGCCGACCGGGCCTGGGAGCTGCCGGCCTTCGACCGCTACGACGACGAGGTGGACCCGATGGCGCTGGCCGACGCAGTGGTCCTCGCCGACCACGCCGACCGGCCGGCCCTGGTACTGCAGGGTCGCTGGAGCTGACGGCCCCGCTGCAGGGGCAGCGGGGTCCTCCTAGAACTCGCCGGCCACCCAGCGGTCGATGATGTGCCGGGCGATCGAGACCGTCGGAGGCAGCGCCTGCGGGCCGGTGCCCGAGCGCAGCTCCTCCCGGCTGAACCACCGGGCCTCCTCGATCTCGTCGTGGTCGATGCGCAGTTCCTCACTCGTCGCGCGGGCGACGAAACCGAGCATCAGCGACTGCGGGAACGGCCACGGCTGGCTGGAGACGTAGCGGACGTCGGTGACCGCGATGCCGACCTCCTCGGCGACCTCACGGGCGACCGCGGCCTCGGCGGACTCGCCGGGCTCGACGAACCCGGCCAGGATCGAGAACCGGCCCGCCGGCCAGACCGCCTGCCGGCCCAGCACGCACCGGTCACCCCCGTCGTGCACCAGCATGATCACCGCGGGGTCGGTGCGCGGGAACACCTCGCGGCCGCTGTCCGGGTCGCGCTGCACCCAGCCCGCGCGCTCGATCGTGGTCGCCGCACCCGTGATCGGGGAGAAACGGTTGCGCTCGTGCCACTCGATGATGCCCACCGCCTGGACCAGCAGGCCCGCGTCCAGGTCACCGAGGGAACCACCGACCTCGCGCAGTCCGGCCCAGGAGTCGACCGGCCGGCCGCCCACGGTCAGGGAACGCGGGGTCCGGAGCGCGCCGTACGCGACCCCGTCGGCCTCACCGAGGTAGATGGCGCCCTCCGGCCAGGCGGGCTGCTCCTCGTAGACGAGCTCCGGGCCGGCCGGCCCCTCGTGCACCGGCGCCGTGCGCCGCTCGTCGACGCGCAGCACGCGGACGGGGCGGCCCTGCGCCGGGTCGGGCAGCGACCGCGCCAGGTGGCCCCGGTCGTGGGCGGCGCGGGACAGCAGCGGGACCTCGGTGACGGCGCCGGCGTGCCGGTCCTCCGGCCAGTCACCGCGGGCCGGCGGCGGCGGGTTGTCGGCCGGGGTGCTGCCGCCGGGTGGGACGCTCACGCGAGGGACTCGGGCACCGGCTCGACGGACGGGGCGGTGACCTCGATCGGGCCGAGCACGCGCAGCTGGTCGGCGACCTCCTCGGCGTCCCCGACGACGACCGCGGTCAGCCCGGCCGGCGACAGCCACCGCCGGGAGGCCTCGGTGACCTCCTCGACGGTCACCGCGGCCAGCGCCTGCTGGTGCTCGGCGAGCCAGTCGGCGGACAGGCCGGCACCGAAGAGCGCCGAGAGCGTGCTGGCGAGCCCGGCGTGCGTCGCCGTCCCGAGGGCCAACGTGCCCAGCAGGTAGCGGCGGGCGGAGTCGAGCTCGGCCTCGGTGACCGGCGTCAGCGCCATCCGGCCCAGCTCGTAGACGGTCTCGAGCAGGGCGGGGCCGGTGACACCGGTGGCGACGTCGGCCTCCACGGTGAACGAGGAGCCGGCCATCAGGTGCTCGACCGAGCTGCGCGGGCTGTAGGTGTAGCCCCGGCGCTCGCGGATGTTCTCCACCAGCCGGGAGGAGAAGTAGCCACCGAAGACCATGCTGGCCAGCCGGAGCGCGGGCAGCTGCGGGTCGGTGCGGCCCGGCGCCGGCCCGCCCAGCCGGACGTTCGACTGCACCGCGCCGGCCCGGTGCACCAGCTCCAGGGGGGCGGGGGCGAGCGTGGGCACCGGCGCGGCCCCGACCGCCTTGCCCTCGGCGACCCAGCCGGCCAGGGCAGTGCCGACGACGTCGACCGCCGCGGCGGGATCGACGTCGCCGACCAGCACGAGGGTGCTGCCGGCGGGCAGGACCCGCTCCCGGTGCAGCTTGCGCAGCGCCGCCGGGGTGACCGCCGCGACCAGCTCGGCCGCGGGCAGCTGCTGGGCGTACGGGTGCGCACCGAACCGGCGGGCGGCCAGCGCCGACCGGGCGATGACACCGGGCTGGGACCGGGCGATGAGGATGCGCTCCCCCACCCGGGCCCGCTCGGCGTCGACCGGGCCCGCCGGGTAGGTCGGCGCGGTGAGCAGCTCGGCGAGGACGTCCAGGACGGCGCCGAGCCCGTCGGGGAGCATCGTGGTGGAGAACAGCAGCCGGTCGGCGTCCGCCGAGACCGACAGCTCGCCACCGTGCGTCTGCAGCAGCTGGGCGATCTCCAGCTGGTCGTGCCGGGCGGTGCCCAGCAGCACGGCGCTGGCCAGCAGTGCGGTGCGGGCCGCGTGCGTGGCCGCCGCCCGCGGGGCGGACGCGGCGAAGGGCACCCGCAGTCGGAGCTCGACCAGCGGCACGCCCGGCCGCGGGACGACGACCAGCCGCAGCCCGTTCGGCAGCGTGGTCTGGTGCACCTCCGGCGCCACGGCGGGCCGCGGTTCACCCAGCGGCGGCACCAGCGAGAGGTCCAGCACGGGTGCACTCATCGGGCTGCTCCTCCGGTCGCGCGCAGTTCGAGGACGGCGGCGGTGTCCGGCGAGAGCCCGCGGGCCGCCGCCTGCACCTGGTCGGGCGTGACCGCGGCCAGCCGGGCGGCGAGCTCGCCGGCCAGCTCGGCCCGGCCGTGGATGAGCTCGGCGGAGGCGAACCCGAGGGTGCGGCCGAGCACGGAGTCGGCCTGCTGGAGCAGCTGCGCCTCGGTGCGCGCGGTCACCCGGGCCAGCTCGTCGGCGGGGACGCCGTCGGTGGCGACCTTGTCGACCTCCTCGTGCACCGCCGTGAGGACCCGGTCGACCGGGACGTCGGCCGGGTGGTGCACCTGGCTGACCAGCAGCGTGGCGTCACGGACGTCGAAGGGGTCACCGAAGAGGCCGAGGTAGGTGCTCTGCGCCACCGCGAGCCGGTCGGTGTGCAGCAGCCGGCGCTCGAGCCGGGACGCGTCGCCCTCGCTGAGCAGCTCGGCCAGCAGCACGGTGCCCAGGTAGGTGTCCAGGTCACCGACCGGGTCGGGCACCCGCCAGCCGATCGCCACGGCCGGCGCAGGCGCCAGGCGGTCCTCGACCACACCGCGGCGGACCGTGGTGGGCGAGGGCTCGCCGACGACCGGGGCCGGCGGGGCCGGCCGGGCGGGGACCGGGTCGAACCAGCGGCGGACCAGCACCTCGGTCTCGGCCGGGTCCAGGTCGCCGCCGATGCAGAGCACCGCGTTGGACGGGGCGTAGTAGCGGGAGAAGAAGTCCGTGGCGTCGTCGACGGTGGAGGACTCGAGGTCGACGAAGGAGCCGTAGCCGTCGTGCGTGTTGGCGAAGCTCTCGAACGCGATCTCCGGCAGCTGCAGCCAGGGGAACGCGCCGTAGGGCCGGTTCAGCACGTTGACCCGGATCTCCTCCTTGACCACGTCGATCTGGTTGCGGAGGTTCTCCTCGGTGATCGCCGGGGCCGCCATCCGGTCGGCCTCCAGGAAGATCGCCCGCTCCAGTGCCTCGGCGGGCAGGGCCTGGAAGTAGTTCGTGTAGTCCTGGTGGGTCGACCCGTTGAACGTGCCGCCGGCGGCCTGGACGAGGCGGGCGTGCTCCATCTTCGGCACGTTCGCCGAGCCCTGGAACATCATGTGCTCGAAGAGGTGCGCGAAGCCGGTGCGGCCCGGCGGCTCGGATCGCATGCCGACGTCGTAGAAGACGCTCACGGCGACGACGGGGACACTCCGGTCCGGCGCGAGGACGACCCGCAGCCCGTTGTCGAGCGTGAACCGCTCCACCGGGTGCCGCAGGGTCAGGTCGGGCCCAGCTGCTGTCACGCCGACGACCCTAACCGCGCCGTACGACACGCCGCAGACGGGGACGGCCGAGCTCCCCCGGCCGGGCTACCGCCACCACCTGGCCAACGCCACGCGGCAGCGCCACACGGTCAGCCGCGGAGGCGACCCGGTGAGAGCTCAGCGCGACCCGGAGGACCGCGAGATCACAGCACGTCGACGTCGGCGAGCACCCGGTCGATGGCCCCGTACAGCTCGGCGTGCGTGTTCGGGACGGACAGGTAGAGCAGCGCGGGCGCGGGCCGGCCGACGTCGATCAGCAGCAGGGCGGCCCGCTCGCCGCTGGCGTCGTAGCCCTCGGCGTCCCAGGTGAGGTCGAACTCGACGACCCAGGCCGCCGCCCCGTCGACGGTCACCGCCTCGTCGCGGCGGATCTCGCGCTCGTTGGGCCCCGGGTAGTAGCGGGCGCGCACCGAGTCGGCCACGGCGGTGGCCGTGGACTGCAGGGTGTCGGGGCCGGCCCACCCGTAGAAGGGGGCGAGCGGCCCCGAGGTGCACTGGGCGATGAAGACCCCGCTCTCGCCGGGCAGGTCGTCCTGGGTGACGAAGTACTGGCCGGCGACCGCGGCCATCTCCAGCTGCACGCCCCGGTCCCACTCGAACCAGCCGGCACCGAGGAAGGGGTAGGAGATGCCGGCGGCCTCGTCGATGATCCGCACGGTCCCGGGAGGGAACTCCCGGCCGGGCGCGGGGACAGCTGCGGCCACCGGCGCCTCGTCCTCCGGCTCCGGATCGGTCCCGGAGCTCCCGACCAGCAGCCCGGCCAGCACCAGCACGAGCACGAGCACCAGCACGAACCCACCCAGCCCGAGCAGCAGCGGGTTGCGACGCGGCCGGGCCGGCTCGGGGCTCCCCCAGGAGTCCCAGGACGACGGCGGGTCCTGCGCCGGCGGGGCCTCGAACGGCCGGCCGACGGTGACCCCCGGGCCGGCCGGGGTGGTGACGTCGGACCAGGTCAGTCCGTTCCACCAGCGGACCAGCCCCGGGGCGCCGTCCGGGTCGGGGTACCAGCCGGCCGGGGGCGCGCTGCCCTGACCGATCGACTGCCCGGCCAGCTCGGGGCCCGGCCCGCTCATCGTCGGTGCTCTCCCCTGGCGTTCAGCGCGCCGGGAACGGGACGGTGGCCAGCTCGCGCCACAGGTGGGCAGCGGCCTCGGCGCCGCGGTACAGCATCGGCAGCAGCACCCGCTCGTTCGGCGAGTGGATCCGGTCGGTGGGCAGGCCGGCGCCGAGGAACAGCAGCGGGGCGCCGAGGATGCCGGCCAGGTCGGCCTCCGGGCCGCTGCCGCCCTCGCGGGTGAACAGCACCTGGTCGGCGTCGGTGTCGAAGGCCTGCCCGATGGAGCGCAGCAGCGCGTCCATGGCCGGGTGGTCGATGTCGCTGCGGCACGGGGCGACGCCCCCGGGCGGCACGTGGACGTCGGCCTCGATGCCGGCGGGGGTGTTCGCCTGCACCCAGGCGCGCACCTGCTCGCCGAGGTCGGCCGGCACCTGGTCGGCGACGAGCCGGAAGGTCACCTTGGCGTGCGCCTCGGCCGGGACGATCGTCTTGTGGCCGGGGCCGGTGTAGCCACCCCACATGCCGTTGACCTCGGCGGTCGGGCGGGCGCCGACCCGCTCCAGGGTGCTGAAGCCCGCCTCGCCGGTGGCCACGCGGGAGGCGGCCGGGCCGGCCAGCCACGCCTGCTCGTCGAACGGCACCCGGCCCATCAGCTCGCGCTCGCGGTCGGTCAGCGGCCGCACCTTGTCGTAGAAGCCGGGCAGGATGACCCGCCCCGATTCGTCGTGCAGCGAGGCCAGCAGCTCGGCCATGGCGTGCAGCGGATTGGGGACGGCGCCACCGAAGGAGCCGGAGTGCAGGTCGACGGCGGGACCGCGGAGGGTGATCTCGGCGTCGGCCAGGCCACGCATGGCGGTGACGGCGCTGGGGACGTCGGGGGCGGCCATGCCGGTGTCGCTGACCACGATGACGTCGCAGGCCAGCCGGTCGGTGTGGGCGCGCAACAGGTCGGCGAAGTACGGCGACCCGGACTCCTCCTCGCCCTCGATGAGCAGCTTCACCGTGACGGCGGGGGTGTCCCGGCCGGTGGCGGCCAGGTGGGCGCGCATGCCGAGCAGGTGGAAGGCGACGTTGCCCTTGTCGTCGATGGCGCCTCGGGCGTGCAGCTCGGGGCCGTCGGGGCCCTCGACCCGGGTGGGCTCGAAGGGCGGGTGCTCCCACAGCTCCGGCGGGTCGACCGGCTGGACGTCGTGGTGGCCGTAGACCAGGGCGACCGGCGCTCCGGAATCGGCCGAGGGCCACTCGGCGAAGACGGCCGGAGCGCCCTCGGTCGGCCAGATCTCCACGGTCGGGAAGCCGGTGCGGCGCAGCGCCTCCGCCAGCCACTCGGCACTGGCGGCCACGTCGCCGGCGTGTGCCGGGTCGGCCGAGATCGACGGGATCCGCAACCAGGCGTCGAGGTCGGCGTGCAGGTCGTCGAGGTGGGCGGTGACGAAGTCGCGTTCGGCGGAGCTGCTCACGCAATGGACGGTATCCCGCCGTGCCGACGCGACCGGCCGGGTGCCGGGCTAGGTTGCCTGCATGGCCGTGGGAATGCTGCAGGTGGACGTGGGCGACCTGACCTTCGACGTCCGGACGGACGGGCCGGAGGACGGTCCGCCGGTGCTGCTGCTGCACGGCTTCCCCGAGACGTCGCTGAGCTGGTCGGCGGTGACCCCGCTGCTCGCCGAGGCGGGGCTGCGCACCTACGCACCCGACCAGCTGGGCTACTCCCCCGGCGCCCGTCCCGGGGAGGTGGACGCCTACGCGCTGACCAACCTGGTGCAGGTGACCGCGGACCTGATGACCGCCCTGGACGTGCCGGTCGCCGACGTCGTCGGGCACGACTGGGGCGCCAACGTGGCCTGGGGCCTGGCCGGCTGGCACCCCGACCGGGTCCGCACCCTGACCGCCGTCTCGGTGCCGCACCCGACGGCCTACACGCTGGCCTTCCGTGCCGATCCGGAACAGAAGGAACGGTCGGCCTACATCAAGCTCTTCTGGCAGGCCGGCAAGGCCGAGGAGGTGCTCCTCGCCGACGACGCCCGACGACTGCGGCGGATGCTCGACGCACCGGGCGTGCCCACGGAGGCGGTCGACGTCTACGTGCGGCAGCTGTCCGCGCCGGGTGCGCTGACCGCAGCGCTGAACTGGTACCGGGCGATGAGCTCGGCCACCCGGGTCGATCCGGTGGAGGTGCCGACGACGTACGTGTGGAGCGACGGCGACGTGGCGGTGGGCCGGATCGCCGCGGAGGCGTGCGCGGACCAGGTCACCGGCGACTACCGCTTCGTGGAGCTGCCCGGGGTCACCCACTGGGTCCCCGAGCAGGCGCCCGAGGACCTCGCCCGGGCAGTGCTGGACCGGATCGCCCGGGGCGGGGCGGCCGGCCCGGCAGCAGACGCCGGGTTGGCCCGGAGCGGGCAGGGGTAAGCGCGACCCCGTGACCGTGCCGCCGCGCTGCGCTGCCCCCGCGGCGAGCACCTGTGGTGACGACTGACCGGTGCTCCTCGCCGTCGCCCTGCTGGGCATGCTCGCGCTCGCCGTGGCCGCGCCGCCGCTGGCCCGGCGCCTCGGCCGCACCACCGGGTACCCGCTGGCGGCCGGTTACCTGGCGGTCGCGGCGCTGCTCGCCTCGACCGCCCCGCGGGTGTGGGCCGGTGAGACCGAGACCGCGTCGTGGGAGTGGCTGCCGTCGCTGGGCGTCTCGCTCTCACTGCGGCTGGACGGGGTCGCCGGCGTCTTCTGCCTCATCGTCCTCGGCGTCGGCGCCCTGGTCATGGCGTACTGCCCCGGCTACCTCGGCGACGACGAGCCGCACGGGACCGTCTACCTGCTGCTGACCCTCTTCGCGACCAGCATGCTCGGTCTCGTCCTGGCCGCCGACGTGGTGCTGCTGTACGTGTTCTGGGAGCTGACCACGGTCTGCTCCTTCTTCCTGATCTCCACCGCCGGGGCCGCCGCTGCCCGCCCGGCCCGGCAGGCCCTGCTGGTCACGGCGGCCGGCGGCCTGGCGCTGCTCGCCGCCGTGGTGCTGCTCACCGTCGCCGCCGGGACGACGGACCTGGCGACGATCCTCGCCGAGCCCGACCGGGTGCTGGACTCCGGGCTGGCCTGGCCGATCGGCGGGCTCCTCGTGCTGGCGGCGGCCACGAAGTCCGCGCAGCTGCCCTTCCACTTCTGGCTGCCCGGCGCGATGGTGGCCATGACGCCGGTGAGCGCCTACCTGCACTCGGCCACGATGGTCAAGGCCGGCATCTACCTGCTGCTGCGCTTCTCGCCGCTGTTCGCCGACGAGGCCGCGTGGTCCACGGCGTTGATCGGCGTCGGCCTGTTGACGGCGGTGACCGGCGCGTTCCTGGCCCTGCGCGAGAACGACCTGAAGGGGATCCTCGCCTACTCGACGGTGAGCCAGCTCGGCCTGCTGGTCGCGGTCATCGGCGTCGGGACGCCGGAGGCACTGGCGGCCGCGGTGCTGCACACCTTCGCCCACGCGCTGTTCAAGGCGACCCTGTTCATGCTCGCCGGGATCGTCGACGAGGAGACCGGGACCCGCGACATCCGGGAGCTCTCCGGCATGTGGCGGGCCATGCCGGTCACCGCGGCGACGACGGTGCTGGCCGCCCTCTCGTTGGCCGGGGTCATCCCGATGCTCGGCTTCGTGAGCAAGGAGTACCTGTTCATGGGGCTGCTCGAGGCCGAGGGCGCCCCGTGGGCCGGCCCGGCCGCCCTCGCGTTCGGCGTCACGGCGTCGGTGCTGACGTTCGCCTACGCCGCCCGGATCGTGCACGGCGGTTTCGGTGGCTCCGAACAGCACGCCGACGTCTCCGAGCCCCCGGCCGCCTTCCTGCTGCCCGGGGCCGTCGCCGCGGGGCTCGGCCTGGTGCTCGGTCCCGCGGTCAGCGTGCTGAGCCCGATGATCGTCTCGGCCGCCCGCGACGTCGCCCCGGCCGGAGACCCCCCGGAGGTGTACTTCTGGCACGGGTTCAGCCCGGAACTGGGCATGTCGGCGCTGACGATCGTGCTCGGCCTGGTCCTGTTTGCGTTCCGCGCCCCCGTCGACCGGGCGCTCCAGCGCCTCCGCCTCCCCGACGCCGGGCGGCTGTTCGACCGGGCGCACGACAGGGTGATCGCGCTCGGGCACGTGGTGGGCGCTCCGGAACGCACCTCCTCCCCTGCCGCCCACCTCAGCCGCCCGTTGGTGGCGTTGGTCGCGCTGGGGGGCGTGGGGGCCGTGCTCGTGAGCGGGCTGCCCGCCCGCGCCGACACCGACCGCCCCCTCGACTGGGTGGTCGCTGCGCTGCTGACCGTGGTGGTGCTGGCCGCGGTGCTGACCGGCTCCACCCTGGCGGCCGTGGGCCTGGTCGGCGTCACCGGCCTGCTCGTGGCGACGTGGTTCCTGCTCGCCGGCGCGCCCGACGTCGCGCTCACCCTGATGCTCGTCGAGGTGATGACCGCAGTGGTGGCGGTCCTGGTGCTGCGTGAGGTGCCGGGCCGGCTCGTGCGCACCCCGTGGCGCGAGGCCGTCCCGGCCGCGGCGCTGGCGCTGGGGGCCGGCGTGGCCGCGGCGCTGGCCACCCTCGCGTTCACCGGTCGCCGGGAGCTCTCCGCGGTCGGGGAGCACTTCCTGACCTCGACGGAGGAACAGACCGGCGGCACGAACGTCGTCAACACGATCCTGGTCGACTACCGGGGCCTGGACACCCTCGGCGAGGCTGTGGTGCTGGGCACGACCGCGCTGGGCACGGCCCTGGTCCTCGGCCGTTCCGAGCGGCGCCGCACCCCCGCGCCGGGCACGCCGGCCGGCCACCGGCGTGACGCCGTGCTGGAGGTCAGCAGCCGGGTGCTGGTGCCGGGCATGTTCGCGCTCTCCGCCTTCCTGCTCTGGCGGGGGCACGACGAGCCCGGCGGTGGCTTCATCGCCGCCCTGGTCGCCGGGGCCGCGATCGCACTGAGCCAGCTGACCTCCGGGCCGGACACCCTGCTGGGCAGGCTGACCGCGCCGGACCGGCTCGCCGGCGCCGGCCTGGTGCTCACCGTGGCCGTCGGGGCGCTGCCCACCGTGCAGGGCGAGGCGTTCCTGACCCCGGTCGAGCTGCCGCTGCTGCACTCCCTCGGGATCGGCTCCACGTTCCTGTTCGACCTCGGCGTCTACCTGCTGGTGCTGGGCCTCCTGGCGGCCGCGGTCACACGACTGGAGCACCCGGACCTCACCGATGACGACGACGAGCCGTGCCCTCCGGGCACCAGCTCCTCGGCCGCCGGTCCCCTGGTCACCGACCGGGTCCCGGAGCGGGCGCCGTGACGGCCGCGCTCGTGGTGGGCCTCCTGGTGGCCTCCGGGGTCTTCCTGCTGCTGCGCCGGGGGCTGCTCCGTGTCGTCCTGGGCTTCGTGCTGCTCGGGCACGCGGTGAACGTCCTGCTGGTCTCCGCCGGCGGCATGCAGCGACGCGGCGTGCCCCTGCTCGGGGAGGCCGAGGCCGACGTGGCCGCCGACCCACTGCCCCAGGCCTTCGTGCTGACCGCGGTGGTCATCACCTTCGGGATCACCGTGTACATGCTCGCCCTGGCCCGGGCGGGCGACCCGGGTGCGACGACCGGGGAGCCGGCACCCGGGGAGGACGCGGACCGAGGCGGCGAGGCCGCCGACCTCGACCAGCGCACCGAGGGTGGGCCGTCGTGACCGGCGGCCTCCTCGTCCTGCCCGTGGCCGGGCCGCTGCTGGTGGCCGGCCTGCTGGCACTCGTGCACCACCGGTGGCCGCACACCACCCGGCTCGACCGGGTGGTCGGGCCGGCCGCCGCCGGCGGGGTGCTGGTCTTCGCGGGGTTCCTGTTGGCCGCGACGTCGGGCGGTGCGGTGCCCGTGCTCCAGCTGGGTGGCTGGCAGCCGGGCATCGCGATCGTCTTCGCCGCGGACACCTTCAGCGCGGTGATGCTGGCGGTCACCTCACTGCTGGTGCTGGTCTCGCTGCCGTTCGCCGCGGCCCTCGGTGAGGACGAGGACCCGGCCTTCGTCCCGCTCGTGCTGGTCCTGCTGGCCGGGGTCTCCGGCGCAGTGCTCACCGCGGACCTGTTCAACCTGTTCGTCTTCATCGAGGTCATGCTCGTGCCGAGCTACCTGCTGTTCGCGGCGGGCGGCGGGGCCGAGCGGCTGGCCGCCGCCCGGCTGTACGTGAGCATCAGCCTGATGGCCTCCACCGTCCTGCTCGCCGGGGTCGGTCTCGTCTACGGCGTCGCGGGCACGGTGAACCTGGGTGAGCTGGCCGGCGCCGCGGAGTCGTCGCCGGCCGTCGGGTTCGCCGCGGCGGTCGTGCTGCTCGCGCTGGGCGTGAAGTCGGCGGTCGTCCCGCTGCACGGCTGGCTGCCGCAGACCTACTCGCGGACCGGTCCCGCGGTCGCCGCGCTCTTCTCGGGGTTGCTCACCAAGGTCGGCGTCTACGCGGTCATCCGGCTGTACTCGGTCGTCTACGGCGGCGCACCGCGGTACCTCTGGGTGATAATGGCCGTCGCCCTGCTGACCATGGTGGTCGGCGTGCTGGGTGCGGTCGGCGAGCACGCGATGCGGCCGGTCCTCATCTTCCACATGGTGAGCCAGATCGGCTACGTCTTCGTCGGGCTGGCCCTGTCCACGGCCACTGGGCTGAGCGCCACGGTGTTCTTCCTGGTCCAGTACGTGCTGGTCAAGACAGCGCTGCTGATGTGCGCCGGGGTGGTGGAGCACCGCTACGGGACCGGCGACCTCGACCGGCTCGGCGGCCTGGCCCGTCGGGAACCGCTGCTGGCCGGTGTCTTCGCGGTCGCCGCGCTCACGCTGGCGGGCATCCCACCGCTGTCGGGGTTCGTCGCCAAGCTCGGGCTGGCCTCGGCGGCCGCCGCGGCGGGGCACCACCTGGCCGTGGCCCTCATCGTCGGCGTGAGCCTGCTGACCCTGCTGTCGATGGTGAAGCTGTGGAACGGCGTGTTCTGGGAGCCGCCCGACGAGCAGCCCGGTGCGGACGGGGACGCCGAGCCCGGCGAGGCCTCGGCCGCCGCGGACGGCGGTGCGTCGCCCGTGGCCAGCGCCCTCGGGAGCCGGGTACGGCCGCTGGTGCTCGCCCCGCCGCTGTTCCTGGCCGCGTCCGCCGTCGTGCTCGGGCTCTGGGCCGAGCCGCTGCTCTCGCTCAGCACCGTGGCCGGTGCCGACCTGGCCGACCCCGCTGCCTACGTGGCGGCGGTGACCGGGCGATGAGCACCGACGCCGGGGCCGGTCCGGCCTCGCTGCCACAGCGCGGTGCCCTGCGTACCTGGCGGGTCACCGCCTTCGCCGGGCAGTTCCTCCTCCGGTTCCTGCGCGCGAACCTCGCGGTCGCCCGGGAGGTCCTGACCCCCGGGCTCCAGGTGGCGCCGGCCGTGGTGGTCATCCCGGTGCGCAGCCGGACACCGTTCGAGGTGGCGTCGTTCATGAGCCTGATCGCCCTGACCCCCGGCACGCTGCCGATCGAACTGGACCGGGAACGGCGGCTGCTGACCGTGCACGGGATGCACGCCGGGGACCCGGACGCGTTCCGCGCCGAACTGAGCGACCTGGAGGACCAGATGCTGACTGCCTGGCGGCCGGTGACCGAGCAGCCCGAGGACCGGGCCCCCGACGACGACCGCCGGAGCTGAGCGGTGTTCGTGCTGGACGGAGCGCTCGTCGTGCTGGCCCTGTGCCTGCTGGTCGCCACCTGGCGGCTGTGGGCCGGACCCACCGCCGCCGACCGGGCGCTGGCCGTCGACTACGGCTTCGTGGTCGTCGTCGCCGGCATCGCCGTGCTGGCCGTGCGGCTGCGCACCCCGGCACTGCTGGACCTGGTCCTCGTCGCGACGCTGGTCGGCTTCCTGTCCACGGTGGCCTTCGCGCGGCTGGTCGCGGAGCGGTCCCGATGACCCTGCAGAGCGTGCTGGGCCAGGGCCTGGCGATCGTCGGCGTCCTGCTGATCGGCGCGGCGGGGGTCGGCCTGGTGCGGCTGCCGGACGTCTACAACCGGGCCAACGCAGCCACCAAGGCAGCGAGCCTCGGCCTGGTCTGCGTGCTGTTCGGCGTGGTCGTGCTCGCGCCGGGGGTGTCGGCGGTGGTGACCCTGCTGGTCGCCATCGCCCTGCAGCTGTTCACCGTGCCCATCGCGGGCTACAAGATCGCCGAGGCCGCGCACCTGTCCGGCGCACCGCTGGCACCGTCGACCGTCCGCGACGAGCGGGACGATCCCGGGCCGGAGGGCGAGGCCGACCGCAGGTGAGGCACCGAGCCGCGCGGCCCCTCAGCCGGCCGGGCGCCCGGCGACCAGGGCGAGCAGGCCGTCCTCGTCGAGCAGGTCGACCGGGCGCAGCGTGACCCCGGCGGCGACGTGGTGGAACCCGGCGCTGACCCGCTCCACCGGCACGCCGGTCAGCCGGGACCAGCCGAGCCGGTAGGCGGCCAGCTGGACGCCGGCGGCAGCGAGCTCGGCGGCCCCCGGCACGGGGCCGGTCTTCCAGTCGATGACCTCGAAGCCCCCGTCGGGGGTGGCGTAGACGGCGTCGATCCGGCCGCGCAGGGTGAGCGGCCCCAGCGGTGTCTCGAACGGCGCCTCGACGTCCACCGGCTGGCGGTCTGCCCACTCCCCGGCCAGGAACGCCTCCTGCAGCGCGGTGAGCGCGGCATCGGGGGCCGCGCCGGCGTCACCGCTGCCGGGCAGCTCGTCCAGGTCGATCAGCCGGGCAGCACCGAAGCGCTCCTCCAGCCAGGCGTGGAAGGCGGTGCCCCGCCGGGCCAGCGGTGCCGGCGCGGCCGGCATCGGCCGGCGCAGCCGGCGGGCCAGCTCACCGGGGTCGCGGCGCAGCGCGACCAGCGCGGAGACCGACAGGTGGGCGGGCAGCGGGACGTCGACGGTGCCGCGGGAGTGCTCGGCCCGCTCGCGCAACAGCAGGTCGGCGTCCCGCAGCCACTCGGCGACCAGCGGGTCGTCGGTCGCGCCGAGCGCCTCGGTGGTCAGCGGGTGCGGCTCGGTGCCGGCGACCAGGTCGGCGGCGGCGGTGAGCGAGCGGCGGCGGCCGGTCGACAACGGGTCGGTCGGCCACACGCCCACCGGCCACTCGGCCAGGGCAGGGTTCTCCGCGTCGTCCGCCGGGGGCTCGGCCCACGCGTCGACGACACCGGCGCCGTCCTCGCAGGCGCCCTTGACCGCCAGCAGCAGGGACGACGGCCCGCAGACGGTCTTGCCGTCGCGCCACCAGCTGCCCGAGCACAGCAGCAGGTGCTTGGCCCGGGTCACCGCGACGTAGCCGAGCCGGATCTCCTCGGCCAGCCCGAAGTCCTTCCACTCCTCGACGTAGTCGACCAGGGCGTCGCGGACCGCGGCCTGGTCACCGGAACCGGGTACCGGCAGGTGCAGCCGCGGCAGCTCGGCGCGGTCGGTGGCCCGCAGGTCGACCGGGACGGCGCCGGGATCGCGGATCCAGGAGTCCGAGGCGTCGCCCTTGGCGGGGAACTGCCCCACGGTCATCCCGGGCACCGCGACGACGTCCCACTCCAGGCCCTTCGCCGAGTGCCCGGTGAGCAGCTGGACCGCCTCCGGGTTGACGGCCACCTCGCCGGGCTCCAGGCCCCGCTCCCGCACCTCGGCGTCGGCGAGGTAGCCGAGGAAGGCCGGCAGCGAGGGCAGCTCGGCGAGCTCGGAGAACTCGGCGGCGACCTCGTGCAGTGCGTCCAGGTGCGTGCGGGCGCCGCCGGGGGTCACGTCCGGGTGGCTGGCCAGCTCGGTCTCCAGGCCGAGGCTGCGGACCACCTCGTCGACCAGGTCGGGCAGCGACTCACCCAGCCGGGAGCGCAGCCCGGACAGCTCGTTGGCCAGCCGCCGGAGCCGCCGGTGCCCCTCGGGCGAGTACGCGTCGCGGCGGCCGAGGTCGTCGAGCGCTTCGACGATGCTCCCGCGCTCCCGCGGCAGGACCGGGCTCGCCGGGGCACCGGCCTCCGGCGGGGTGCCGTCCTCGACCGGTTCCGGCGACGGGCTGCGGCGCTCCCGGACCAGCGCCCGGGACCGCGCCTCCAGCGCGGCCAGGTCGCGCGGCCCGATCCGCCAGCGGGCGCCGGTGAGCAGCCGGCCCAGCGCGTCCCCGGCGCTCGGGTCGACCAGCACCCGCAGGGTGGCCACCACGTCGGAGACCTCGGGCACGTCCAGCAGCCCACCCAGCCCGACCACCTCGACCGGCAGGCCCCGGGCCCGCAGCGCGGCGGCGATGCCGGGCAGCTGGGCGCGGCGCCGGGCGAGCACGGCGATGGTCGGACGCGGCACGCCGCCGTCCTCCGGGCTGCCCTTCCAGCACTGCTCGAGCCGGTCGGCGAGCGCCTCGGTCTCCTCGGCGACCGTGTCGTACAGCCCGCAGTGCACCGCGCCGGCTCCGGCGACCGGGGAGGGCTGCAGGTCCGGCAGCGGCTGCTCGGGCTCGGGCAGCGTGGCGGCCACCGTGTTGGCCACCGCGAGCACCGCCTGGTCGTTGCGCCAGCTGGTGGACAGGGTGAGCCGCTCGGCCGGGCGCTCGGGGGTGCCGGGGAAGGTCCGGTCGAACCGCTCGATCGTCCCGGCGGAGGCGCCGCGCCAGCCGTAGATGGACTGCCGCGGGTCACCGACGGCCAGCACCGGGTGCCCGCCCGGGCCGCCGAAGAGCGCCTCCAGCATCCGCAGCTGGCCGACGCTGGTGTCCTGGTACTCGTCGAGCAGCACGACCCGCCACCGGGCACGCTCCCGCCGGCCCACCTCGGCGGAGCTGACGGCGACCCGCGCGGCCAGGGAGACCTGGTCGGCGTAGTCGATCGCCCCGGCCGCCCGCTTGCGCGCCTGGAACGCCTCGACCATCGGCAGCAGGGCGACCCGGGCCCGCTGCCGGGCCACCAGCTTGAGCACCTCCGCGTAGGGCCCCTTCTTCCGCCCGGCGTCTGCGTAGCCGCGCAGCTGGGACTCGAACCGCGCCGTCCAGGCCCGCAGGGCGTCGGGGGTGATGTCGTGCTCCCCGAGTTCGGCGGCGAGCTGGAGCACGTCCTCGGTGGTGGTGACCAGGCCGAGCGCGACGTCGCTCATGTCGCCGGTGTGCGCGGCCACGGCGGTCGCCGCCTGGCCCCAGCACATGGCCGGCCCGAGCACGCCGGACCCGGGCTCGACGCCGATCCGCAGCCCGTGCTCGGCGACGATGCTGGCCGCGTAGCCGTGGTAGGTCGCCACCGTCGGTGCCGCCACGGCGAGCCGCTCGCGCAGTGCCGGGTCGGTGTCCGGGTGCTCGGCGAGCGCGGCCAGCCGCTTGCGCACCCGGGCGTTGAGCTCGCTGGCCGCCTTGCGGGTGAACGTCAGGCCGAGCACCGCCTCCGGCGCGACGAGCTGGTTGGCGACCAGCCAGGCGACCCGGGCGGCCATCGTCTCGGTCTTCCCCGACCCGGCGCCGGCGACCACCACCAGCGGCCGGTCGACCGGAGCGGCGACCACGCCGGCCTGCTCCGCCGACGGCGAGTGGCCGACACCGCTGCGGGCAGCGGTCTCGGCGGGGGTCAGCAGCCGCGGCGGCTCCGGCGCGACGACCGGCACCATGCCGGGGAGGTCGAAACTGAGCTGCCCGTCGGCGGCAGTGGCCCGCGGCGTCATCGGGTCACCTGCCGGCCGGACTCCTGCATCGGGCAGCTGCGGCGGAAGGCGCACCGCTCGCAGTCGGTGTCGGTGCGTGCCACGAACTCCCCCGCTCCCATGCCCGCGCCGACCTCGGCGATCAGCTCGCCGGCCCAGCTCTCCCGCGGGTCGACGTCGACGGGCAGCGGCGGCTGCACGTGCTCCTTGGCCGCCTTCTGTGAGCCACCCACCTGCAGCAGCGCCGCGCCGCCGGTGGCGGTGCCGTGTTCGGCGAAGGCGCCCTCGGTGACGGCGAGCTGGTAGGCCGCCAGCTGCCCGTGCTCCGCCACGTCCCGGGGCGCGGTCTTGCCGGTCTTCAGGTCCACGACGACCAGCCGGCCCTCGGCGTCGCGTTCCAGCCGGTCGACCTGCCCACGCAGCCGGGCCCGGCCGACCGTGACGTCGAAGTCCTCCTCCGCGGCGATCAGCTCCCGGTCGGCGCGGGTGTGCCAGGCCAGGAACTTGGTCAGCATCTCCTGGGCCCGGTCGCGCTGGCGCTGGTCGAACCAGCCCGGCCCCAGGTCCAGGCCGTCCAGCTCGGTGTCCAGCACGGCGGGGGCGTCGGCGGGCAGCAGCCCCTCGGCCACCTGCTGGGCGACGTCGTGCACCGCGGACCCCACCGTGCGGGTGGCCTCCGGAGCCGCCTCGGCGCCGACCGCGCCGAGCACCCAGCGCAGCGGGCACCGCTGGAAGGTGTCGATCGCCGAGGGCCGGACGGGCACCACCTCGGCCGGGTCGACCAGCGGCGCGTCGTCGGACAGCGGGGCCAGCCCCCACCAGCCCGATGGGTCGGCCCCGGGCACCCGCTCCTCGGCCAGCCGGCGCAGCACCGCGGCGGCGCTGGCCCGACGGGCCGGTGGCGTGTGCGGGTCGGTGAGGTGCCGGCGCAGCTCGGCGACGAGCGCGGGGAGGGTCAGCTGCCGCGGCAACGGGGTGTGCGGCCGGGCGCCGTCCCCGTCAGCGGGGGGCGGCACCACGAGGTCCAGGAAGCGCGAGGCGGTCGCCCCGGCGTCACCGCCGTCCAGCGCGCCGTCGACGGCGGTGACCAGCAGCCGGCGCCTCGCTCGGGTGCAGGCCACGTAGAACAGCCGCCGCTCCTCGGCCATCGCCTGGGTGCGCCGGTCCAGGGTGGCCGGGTCGGTGCCACCGGCGGCATC
The DNA here is from genome assembly GCF_026968045.1 of Modestobacter sp. VKM Ac-2977. Lineage (GTDB taxonomy): Bacteria > Actinomycetota > Actinomycetes > Mycobacteriales > Geodermatophilaceae > Modestobacter. Next base: position 311,053 of record NZ_JAPVBQ010000004.1, read on the forward strand.
GACCAGGTCCTCGGCGCCGAGCAGGCTGACCCGGCTGCGCAGATCGGGCCAGATGCCCTCCTGCACCCCGGCGACGCAGACCAGGTCCCACTCCAGGCCCTTGGCCGCATGGGCGGTGAGCAGCCGCACCGTCTCCCCCATCGGTGCCCGTGCGGCGCCGCTGTCACCGGGCAGCTGCTGCGCACCCAGGTGCTGCACGAACGCGGCCACGGGAGCGTGCGGGAGGCGGTCGACGAAGCCGGCGGCGGCGTCGAACAGCGAGACGACGGCGTCCAGGTCACGGTCGGCCACCGCACCCGAGGGGCCCCCGGCCGCGCTGGCCCGCGCCCACCGGGCGGCCAGCCCGCTGGCCTGCCACATCGCCCACAGGACGTCCTCGGCGCTCCCGTCGGCCGCCAGCGAGAGCCGGCCGGCCGACAGCACCCGGGCCACCCGCAGCGCCGGCCGGGCCAGGTGCTCGGGCAGGGCGTCGAGCAGGGTGGCGTCGGCCAGCACCACCGCCAACGGCGCCCCCCGGACCGTCGGGTCCTCACCCCGGGTGGCCAGCTCGCGGCGGACGGCCCGGCGCAGCCGCCGCAGGTCCAGCACCGTCGCCCCACCCAGCGGGGAGGCGAGCAGGGCCTCCGCGCCGGGCTCGCCCAGCCCGGTCTCCACCGGCAGCTCGGCATCCGCAGCCGTGTCGGCAGCGGCCGGCAGCAGTGCGGTGAGCGCGGCCAGCAGCGGCTGGACGGCGGGCTGACCGGCGAGCGCGACGTCGTCGGCGGAGACGGCGACCGGCACCCCGGCCTGGCTCAGCGCCCGGCGGACCGGGCCGAGGCCGGCGGTGGCCGATCGGACCACCACCGCCATCTGCGACCACGGCACGCCGTCCAGCAGGTGTGCGCGGCGCATGGTGTCGGCGAGGAAGGCGGCCTCGGTGGACGGGGAGTCGAAGACGTGCACCTCGGCGCTGCCGGGAGCGGTGTGCTCCCCCGCCTGCAGCCGGCGGTGCTCCCACGGTCCGGGCAGCCCCTCGGCGACCCGCCGGCTGACGGCGAGCAGCTCGGTGCCCGAGCGGCGGCAGACGCCCAGGGAGAGCCGGTCGGCCGGCCGGCCGTCGCGGTGCCGGAACCGGCTCGGGAAGTCGATGATCCCGCGCGGCTCGGCGCCACGGAACGCGTAGATCGCCTGGTCCGGGTCGCCGACGACGACCAGGTCGCCCCCGCCCCCGGCGAGCAGCTCGACCAGCTCGACCTGCGCCGGGTCGGTGTCCTGGTACTCGTCGACGAACAGCCAGCCCGCCCGCTCCCGCTCGGTGCGCAGCAGCTCCGGGTCGTCGTGCAGCTCGTCGATGGCGGTGCGGACCAGCTCGGCCGGGTCGTAGCCCGACGCCCCGCCGCGGGCGACCGTGGCGAAGTACGAGACGTCCTGGTACTGCCGGAGGAAGTCCGCGGCCGCCTCCCAGTGCGGCAGCCCGCGCTCACGCCCCCAGGCGGACAGCCGCCGGCTGTCGATCCCGCGTTCGGTGGCCCGCAGCAGCAGCTCGCGCAGCTCGTCTCGGAAGCCGTCGGTGCCCAGCGCGGCGGCCAGCTCGGCGGGCCAGCGGACGGCGCCCTCCTCGTCGGCGTCCCCGCGCAGCAGCTCGGCCAGCACGGCGTCCTGCTCGGCGGAGGTCAGCAACCGCGGCGCGGGCTCACCGCGCAGCACCGCGGCCCGGCGCAGCACCCCGAAGGCGTAGGAGTGGAAGGTGCGGGCCACCGGCTCCCGGATGGTGCGCCCGACCCGGGCGGTGATCCGGGTGCGCAGCTCGGCGGCGGCCTTGCGGCTGAAGGTGAGGACCAGCAGCCGCTCGGGGTCGGCGCCGGCGTCGATCCGCGCGGCGACCGCCTCGACGATCGTGGTCGTCTTCCCGGTGCCGGGGCCGGCCAGGACCAGCAGCGGACCGCCCTGGTGGTCGACCACCGCCTGCTGGGTCGGGTCGAGCTGCGGGCGGACCACCGGCTCCGGCTCCGACTGCACCAGCCGGTACACCGGCCCCGCGACACCCGCCGACGACTCGGCCGTGACCACCGCTGGACTGCCCGCCTCCCCCCGCACACCCCGATGAGACCACGGGGGTACGACAGTCCTGTTCAGGCAGTCCGGCTCAGGCGTCGTCCGGCCAGCCCACGGCGGCCAGGTCGACCCGCGCACCGCGCAGCGGCACGCCCTCCCCGGCCAGCAGCTCCAGCTGCCGCACCCGCACCGGCTCGGCCGCCGTCCCGTCGGCGCGCACGACCCGGTGCCACGGCACGGCCGCGCCACCGGCGGACAGCGCCCGGGCGACCCGGCGCGGTCCCACCCCGACCAGGCGTCCGATCGCGCCGTAGGTGCTCACCCGCCCCGGCGGGATCGCCTCGACGGCGTCGTAGACGGCCTCGTCGACGTCCTCCGCCGAGCGCGGCTCGGGTCCGGGAGCTCCCACGGTGCCGGCCTCAGCCGGTGAAGTCGCTGTTGACCGTCCACCACTCGTACAGGTCGGCGACCTCCTCCTGCGTCGTCCCGGGAGCGTGGACCGCGCCCTCGATCAGGTACTCGTCGTCGGTCCAGACGATCACCGCGTCGCCGTCGGGCAGCAGGGCACAGGCCACCAGGCCACCGGTGACGCCGTCGGGGTAGGTCCACTCGCCGTAGCCGGTGGTGGTCGAGCAGTCGTCGTCCCCGGACCACTCGCTGAGCCCCAGCTCGGCGGCGTCGGCGGCGAAGACCGAGTCCAGCGTGGGCACGTCCGGGTACCGGTGGTAGACCGCACCGGCCGGGCCCGGCTGGGTGAGCGCGGGCCCGCACTCGGCCGCAGCGAGGTCCCCGTCGCCGCGGAGTCCCCGCTCCTGGCAGTCGGTGAAGTCGCTGGGCAGTTGCGCCAGCAGGTCGTCCGGAGCGGGCGCCGGTGGAGTGGTCGGCGCGGACGACGACGCGGACGACGCGGACGACGACGCGGACGGCGCGGAGGACGGCGCGGACGAGGAGGCCGACGACGAGCTGGTCCCGGCGGCCGTCGGCACGGGGCCCTCCTCGTCCCCGGTCAGGGTGAGGGTGAGGACCACCGCGACGACCACGAGCAGCAGCAGCGCCGCGATGATGGCGAGGACGGTGGTCCGCTTCGTGCGGTCGTCGTCACCACCGGAGCCACTCGACCCGCCGGGCTCGCCCCGACCGGGGCCGCCGAACCCGCCCACCTGGGTGGGCTGGTCGCCGTAGCCGGGCGGGCGGGGCGCACCCCATCCCCCGGGACCGGGCGGGGGGCCGTACCCGCCGGGCGGCTGCCCCGGCCCGGGCTGGCCCCAGCCGCCACCGGGCTGCCCCGGTGGCTGACCCCAGCCACCCGGCTGACCCGGCTGCTGACCCCAGCCACCGCCCTGCGGCGGCCAGCCACCCGACGGCGACGAGCCGTCCGGGCCGTACGGGGGCGGGCCCTGGGGTGGCTGGCTCATCGTGCGACCTCCGGCTCGGCTGTGTCGGGACGGCAGCCTAGGCCGCAGGTGCCCTGCCCGACCGGGGTGTCCGCACCGACGGCGCGTCCGGCGGGCCGGTCAGGCCCGGCGGCCGAACCGGGCCAGCAGGCGCGTCTGCAGGTCCGCGCCCGGCGGCACCTCGACCAGGGCGTCGAACACCCCGGGCACCCCGTCCTCGCCGAGGTGCTCCTCGGCGTAGCGGAACGCCTCGGCCACGAGCTCGGGGTCCAGCTCGGTGTCCCCGTCGACCGCCCGGGCGAGGTCCCAGGCGTGCACGGTGAGGTCGACGGTCATCTCGATCAGGTAGTCGCTCGCCGGTGCGGGCCCGGAGGACAGCCGCACGGTGCGGGACAGCGCGTCGTCGGCGGCCCAGGCGGTCAGCGCGGCGTCGGCCGCGGACTCCCAGGCCGACAGCGGGTCCTCGCCCAGCAGCTCGGCCGGGTCGGTCGGGACGCGGGGACCGATGTCGTCCGGCGACTCTCCGGCCAGCAGCAGCGGGACCCACAGCTGCTCACCGGTCAGGTGGGCCACCAGGTCCACGACGCTCCACTCCGGCAGCGCGGGGGCGTCCCACTCACCGGGCTCGACGGCGTCCACCCGGTCGGTGAACTGCGCCTGGGCGCGCTGGTACCGCATCAAGAGGTCGGCACGGCGGGGATCGGGCATGCCCCCAGTAGAACGCAGCCGGGCCCCGGCACGCGCAGTGGCGTACCGGGGCCCGGCTGAGGTGCTGGAACGGCCCCCGAGCGAGGGGGTCCGCTCAGTAGGTCGGCAGTGCCTTGTCGATGCGCGTGGCCCACGCGGTCACGCCGCCCTGGACGTGCACGGCGTCCTTGAAGCCGGCGTTCTTGACCGCGGCGAGCGCCTCGGCCGAACGGACACCGGTCTTGCAGTGCAGCACGATCGGCTTGTCCTGCGGCAGCTGCGCCAGCGCCCGGCCGGAGAGGATCTCGTCCTTCGGGACCAGCTTCGCGCCCGGGATGGAGACGATCTCGTACTCGTTGGGCTCCCGGACGTCGATCAGCTCGAAGTCCTTGCCGGCGTCCATCATGTCCTTGAGCTCGTCGACGGTGATCGTCGAACCCGCGGCGGCCTCCTGGGCCTCCTCGGACACGACACCACAGAACGCCTCGTAGTCGATGAGGCCGGTGATCGGCTCGCCCTCCGGGTCCTTGCGGACCTTGATCTCGCGGAAGGTCATCTCCAGGGCGTCGTAGACCATGAGCCGGCCGAGCAGCGTCTCGCCGATTCCGGTGATGAGCTTGACCGCCTCGGTGGCCTGGATGGCGCCGACGGTCGCGCAGAGCACGCCCAGGACACCGCCCTCGGCGCAGGAGGGGACCATCCCGGGCGGCGGCGGCACCGGGTAGAGGTCGCGGTAGTTGGGCCCGTGCTCGTTCCAGAAGACCGAGACCTGGCCGTCGAACCGGTAGATCGAGCCCCAGACGTAGGGCTTGTCCAGCAGCACGCAGGCGTCGTTCACCAGGTAGCGGGTGGCGAAGTTGTCGGTGCCGTCGACGATCAGGTCGTACTGGCTGAAGATCTCCTCGACGTTGGAGGAGTCCAGCCGGGTCTCGTGCAGCCGCACGTCGACCAGCGGGTTGATCTCCTTGATCGAGTCGCGGGCGCTCTCGGCCTTGGACCGGCCGACGTCGGACTGGCCGTGGATGATCTGGCGCTGCAGGTTCGACTCGTCGACGGTGTCGAACTCGACGATGCCGAGCGTGCCGACACCGGCCGCAGCCAGGTACATGAGCACCGGCGAGCCGAGGCCGCCGGCACCGACGGCCAGCACCTTGGCGTTCTTGAGCCGCTTCTGCCCGTCCATCCCGACGTCGGGGATGATCAGGTGGCGGCTGTAGCGGCGGACCTCGTCGATGGACAGGTCGGCGGCGGGCTCCACCAGGGGTGGCAACTGCACGGAGCGCTCCTCACAACTGTGGTCACAGGGCTGGCCGGCTCCAGAGGCCGGTGTCCTGCACTGCCCAACAGCGTGGCACGCCGCCCTCTTCCCGGGTCCGGCCCGGGGGTCATCCCCGCAGGTCGCGGTGCCGGTAGCCGGCCAGCCCCCCGGCGATCAGCGCCGCGGCGACGGCCAGCAGACCGGCCAGCCCCGGCACGTCCACCGGTCCGGCGGGCACGGCCGCCAGGTGGGCGAACGGCGACAGGCCACGCACCCAGCCCGGCCAGCTCAGGGTGTCGGCGAGCACCAGCAGCAGGTAGCCGCCGGCAGCCGGCAGCACCCCCAGCGGCAGGACGGCGGCCGGCGCCCAGGCCAGCGCCGCGACCGCCGCACCGAGGCACACCGCCACGACCGGCAGCACGTTGAGCACCCCCGCCAGGGCAGCGCCCGCGGACAGGTCGGCCCCCACCCAGGTGGCGCCCAGCCAGGTCGCCAGCCCGGCCGCACCGGCGAGCACGACGGCACCGGCGGCCACCCCGGTCAGCTCGGTGGCCAGCCAGCGGACCCGGCGCACCGGCAGCGAGTACAGCAACGTCAACCGCCCGGCGACCTCGTCGGCCGCGGTGGCGGCGACCCGGCTGGCGACGAACGCGCCGACCGGAAGGGCCAGCAGGGTGAACAGCGAGGCCACGTAGCCGCGGACGCTGCCCAGCTCGGCGAAGCCGGCCTGGGCGGCCAGCTCGGCGAAGCGCGGGTTCTCGGTCAGGAAGTCGGTCATCGTCGTGGCCAGCAGGCCGATGAGCAGGAAGTAGGCCACCACCGCCGCACCCCAGCCCAGCACCGGCCGACCGGTGCGCCGGGCCGCCAGCCCGGGCAGGGACCGCAGCCGCCGGGCGCCGGGCCGGACGGCGCCGGGTCGGCGCCACGGTCCGCTGCCGACGTCCCGCCGTGCGCAGACCGTCGCTGCCGCCGCGACGAGGACGGCGACCGCGGCGGCCAGCACGACCAGCGGCAGCACCCGGTCGGCGGCGAACGGGGCGCTGCGGCCCAGCAGCCCGAACGGGCTCAGCCAGTGCAGCCAGCCCAGCGCGGGCACCCCGTCGGCGACCATCCGCGCCAGCAGTCCGGCCAGCAGCACCCCCACCGCCAGACCGGCGGCGGCCCGGCGCTCGGCCAGCAGCTGGGCGGCGAGCGCGCCCAGCGCCGCACCGACCATCCCGGTGCCGCCGATGAGCGCGCCGAACAGCACGGCACCGGTCGTGGCGGTGCCGGCCAGCACCAGGCCGGCGGCCGTCGCGACACCGACGAGCGAACTCGCGCCCAGCAGCACGGCGAGGTGCCGCAGCAGCACCGCCGGCAGCCGCGACGGGCCGGCGAGGAGGAGGTCCCAGCGGCCGGTCTCCTCCTCGCCCCGGGTCACCCGGGTCGCCGCGAGCGCCGCCCAGACGCCGACGAGCACCGCGATCGCCGTGCCGGTGCGCCACACCGTGAAGCCGCCCGGGTCGTCGAGGGCGACCGGCGGGCCGAACAGGGTGCGGATGGCCGGGTTCTCCCCCAGCGCCGCCAGCGACGCCCCGGCCAGCTCCTGGTCCAGCTGCCGGTGCTGCACCGCGACCAGCGCGGGCATCCCGGCGGCGACCGCGGTGACCAGGACGGCGCCGCGACGGACCGACCGCACGGCCAGTGCGGTCACCGCCCGGCCGGCCGGACCGGGCTCCGGCGTCCACCCGGCCGCGGACGCCGTCGGGGCCGGCGCGGTGCCGGTGGTCATGCCCACACCTCCTCGCCGGCGGACCGGTGGTCGCCGCCGGTGTCGCCGTAGAAGTCGAGGAAGAGCTCCTCCAGGGAGGGCTCCCGCACGTCGAGGGCGACGACGTCCAGGTCGGCCAGCGCACGCAGCACCGGGGCGGGCGGGCCGGCCAGCGTCATCGTCAGCTCGAGCGGTGAGCTCCACCGCAGGTCGGCGACGCCGTCGACCCCGCTCAGGCCGGCTCCCGCGGCGGCCGGACGAGCCAGGGTGACGCTGATCTCCGAACGGCGCAGCCGCCGCAACTCCGGCAACCCGGCGACCTCCACCAGCCGGCCCTGGCGCAGGATGCCCACCCGCGCGCAGACCGCCTCGACCTCGGCGAGCTGGTGCGAGCTGAGGAAGACCGTCTGGCCGCGCCCGGCCGCCTCGGCCACGCAGCGGCGGAACTCCCGCTCCATCAGCGGGTCCAGCCCGCTGGTCGGCTCGTCCAGGACCAGCAGCGGGGCGCGGGTGGCGAAGGCGGCGACCAGCGCGACCTTCTGCCGGTTGCCGGTGGAGTAGGTGCGCGCCCGCCGGTCCGGGTCGAGCGCGAACCGCTCGAGGAGCTCGGCCCGGTAGGCCAGGTCGGTGCCCGGACCGACGCAGGCGAGCAGGTCCAGGCACTCCCGCCCGGTCAGCGCCGGCCACAGCGCGACGTCCGCGGGGACGTAGGCCAGGTGCCGGTGGGCCCGGCCGACGTCGTGTGCCGGGACGCCGAACACCTCGACGTGGCCACCGGAGGGGCGCAGCAGCCCCAGCGCCATCCGGATCGTCGTGGACTTGCCGGCCCCGTTCGGCCCCAGGAAGCCGAAGACCTCCCCGGGTGGCACCGACAGCGACAGGTCGTCGACGGCGACGGTCCGGGAGAAGCGCTTGCTCAGGTGCTCGGCGCGCAGCGCGGGCACAGCAGTGGGAGAGGTGGGCACCGGGGCCCTCCGATCGCAGTCGGGAACACGACTGCCGACCAGGCTTCCCGGCGCACCGGCAGTGACGTTAGACCTGCGGGAGCCTCTCCGGAACGGCCCTGCGCGCGGGGTGGACCGGAGGGTCAGGAGGGGAACGGCCAGGCGTTCTTCACACAGCTCCCCAGCCCGAGGGTCTGCTGCTGCATCACCGGGGCCAGCTGCCCGGCGCCGGGGCACGGCTCGTGGCCGTTGCCGAGGGCGTGCCCGACCTCGTGGTTGACCACGTACTGCCGATAGGTGGGGACGTCCCCGCCGTAGTCGGGGACGGCAGTCTCCCAGCGGGCCAGGTTGATGACCGCCCGCTCGCCGTAGCGGCAGGACGTGTAGCCGCCGGTGCCGACGCCCGGGCAGTAGATCTCCATGCTGCCCGGGCTGACCAGGCTGACCCGGAACTCGTACGCGCCGGCCTCGGCCTCGGCAGCACCCACCCGCTGGAAGGACAGCCGGCCGCCGGCGCCCCAGGACCGGGGGTCGCCGAGGATGCCCTCGACCGCGGCGGCGAACGTGGCGCCGTCGACGCCGATGCCGTCCTCGACCTCCACGACGAAGCGTTCCAGCGGCCCGGTGCCGTACACCCCCGACGTGCCGTCGACCACGCTCACGCTCCCGGCGCCCTGCTCGACGTAGGTCGGCGCCGCGGGCACGTCCTCCGCCGGCGGCGCCGTCGGTGTGCTGGACACCTCGGCCGGCACCCCCTCGCCCTCGGCCTCGGTGACCTGCGGGGCGATCGGCGTGGCCGGCGCGGACGCATCGACGGCGGCCTCGGCCGTCGACATCGGGGTGGGGCCCCCGCCACCGCCCGGCCGGACGACGTCGATCAGGGCGATCACGGTCGCTATGGCCAGCAGCGGCACGGCGTAGGCCCGCCAGCCGTACCGGTGGACGAACCGGCGGAACCGGCCGCGCGGCAGCACGGCGGGACGTGCGGACGGGACGGGGTCACGGCGGGCGACCAGCGGCTCGCCTGCCGGGCGCCGTCCGGACGGGCGGGGTCCCGAGCTCGTCACGGCGGCCAGGCTCTCACGACGCACCGACCTCCCGGAGGACGTCGGCCGGGCGCGGCGCCGTTCCGGGACCGCCGGTCACACCTGTCCGGCCGGGAGGTCGTCCCCGCCGACGGGGTCGGTCGCGAGGTCACCGGCGGCGTCCTCGGCCAGACCGAGGACCGCGCGGGCCGTGGGCTCCGGGGCCTCCAGCATCGCCAGGTGCCCGATGCCCGCCTGCACCTGCAACCGGGCATCGGGGAGGACCTCGGCCAGCCGCGGTGCGAGCTCGGGGTCGACCAGCCTGTCCCGGTCACCCCACACCACCAGGGACGGCGCCCGCACGGACCGGGCCATCCGCCAGGCGTTCGCCCGGCCCACCCGCAGGTAGGAGCTCATCAGACCGCGCAGGCTGCGGGTGAGCGCCTGACCCGCCCAGGGCTGCTCGTCCCGCCGCCGGGTCTCCTCCACCGCCTCGGCGACCCGCTCCGGTGGCACCCGGCTCGGATCGCCGAAGCACATCTGCAGCAGCCCGCGGACACGCTGCTCCGGGCTGGCGCCGGCCAGCCGCCGTTCGGCCAGCGCGGGGACGCCGGGCAGCAGCACCAGCGCGATCGCCCGGTCGAACGCCGCCGGCACCCGGTAGACCGGCATGGCCGCGGAGATCAGGGTGAGGGTGGCCACCAGGTCCGGACGGCGGGCGGCGACCCACACGCTGACCAGACCGCCGAGCGAGTTGCCCACCAGGTGCACGGGACGGCCCTGCCCGGGGCCGGGCCGGGCGACGATCCACTCCAGGACGTCCACGACGGCCTGGACGTGCCGGTGGATGGAGTAGCGGGGCGGCGGCGCCGACTGGCCGAACCCGGGCAGGTCCAGGGCCCAGCCGTCGAACCGGACGGCCAGCAACGCCGCCAGGTCGGTCCAGTTGGTCGAGGCGCCGCCCAGGCCGTGGACGTAGAGCGCCCGCTCGTGCGGCGCCTCGACCTGCGCCTCCTGTCCGGCCGGGTCACCGACCGGCAGCGGGCCACACCAGGGCGTGTGCCGGACGAAGACCTCACCGCCGTTGACCGGCACCATCGCACCGGGCCAGGGTGGGAGAAGGGCACCGGGCCGCGGCAGCGGCACCGAGGACAGCCGGGCGTCGGTCACCTACCCGACGGTAGAACACCGCGCTGTCGCCCCCTGCCGCGACCGGCCGGGGTGGGACGCCGTCCGCACGACGCGCCGCTAACATCGTCGGGCCATGCAGCCCAGCCGACCCGTACCCGCGCCCGCAGCGCCGGCCGCCCGTCGCACCGCCCGCCTGCCGCGGGGTGCCCGGCGGCTGCAGCTGCTGCGGGCTGCGCAGGACGTCTTCGTCGCCCAGGGCTTCCACGCCGCGGCGATGGACGACATCGCCGATCGGGCCGGGGTCAGCAAGCCGGTGCTCTACCAGCACTTCCCGGGCAAGCGGGAGCTCTACCTGGCGCTGCTGGAACAGCAGGTCGACGAGCTCACCGACCGGGTCCGCGAGGCCATGGCGGGCACGGAGGACAACCGCGAGCGGGTCAACGGCGCCGTCGGTGCCTACTTCGACTTCGTGGACGCCGACGGCGAGGCGTTCCGGCTGGTGTTCGAGTCCGACCTGCGCAACGACCCCGACGTCCGGCGGATCGCCGACCGCGGCGCCCGGCAGTGCATCGAGGCCATCGCGGAGGTCATCGCGATGGAGACCGGCGCGGACCCCGAGCGGGCGCTGCTGCTGTCCGCAGGGATGACGGGCCTCGCCGAGACGAGCGCGCGGTGGTGGCTGGCCCGCAAGGGCACCTTGTCCCGGGACGAGGCCGTCGCGCTCGCGTCGTCCCTGGGCTGGCGCGGCATGTCGGGCTTCCCGCTGCGTGAGGACACCGACTGACCGCCGACGTTCGCTGACGGCGGACCCGCTGGACCGGCCGCCTCCCACCGGGCTGGACTAGCGTGGGTGGCCAGTAGCCGGACCTGAGGAGGCATCCCCGCGTGGAAGTAAAGATCGGTGTCCAACACTCCCCCCGTGAGCTGGTCATCGACAGCCCCAAGAGCCCGGACGAGATCGCGGCCGAGGTGTCCAAGGCCATGACCGGGTCCAAGGACGGCCTGCTCACGCTGGTGGACGAACGCGGTCGGCGCATCGTCGTCCCGACCGACCGGATCGCCTACGTCGAGATCGCCGAGGCCGACCAGCGCCGGGTGGGCTTCATCAGCAGCTGATCGACCGCACGAACGCCGACAGGGCGTCGCCGCACCACGGCGGCGCCCTGTCGCACGTCCCGGGCCCCTCAGGGGTTGAGGCCGAGGGCCTGCATCCGGACCGAGTGCGCGGCGGTGAGCCGCTGGAGCAGCCGGGCGACCCCGGTCAGGTCCCCGGTGCCGGCGATGAGCAGGTCGGCCAGCTGGTCGTGCTCGGCGATGACCGCCTGGGACTGGGTCAGCGCCTCACCGACCAACCGACGCGCCCACAGCGCCAGCCGGCCACCGAGCGTGGGGTCGGCCGCGATGGCGGCCCGGACCTCCCGGAGCGCGAAGTCGGCGTGCCCGGTGTCGTCGAGCACCTCCTCGACCAGCGCGCGGTCCGGCTGCGGCAGGAAGGCCGCGACCTCGCGGTAGAAGTCGGTGGCCAGCCCGTCACCGACGTAGGCCTTGACCAGCCCCTCCAGCCAGGTGCTGGCCCGGGTGCCGTCGTGGAAGGCGTCCAGCGCGGCGACGAACGGGGTCATCGCCTGGGCCACGTCCACGCCCAGCTCGCGCAGCCGCTGGGTGAGCCGTGTGTGGTGCTCGATCTGGGCCGCCGCCATCTGGGCGAGGGCGGCCCGGCCCTCGAGCGTCGGCGCCAGGCGGGCGTCCTCGGCGAGCCGGTCGAACGCGGTCAGCTCGGCGTAGGCCAGCACGCCCAGCAGGTCGATCACCGCCGGCTGACCGGCCGTTCGGCCGGAGCCCTCCTCGACACTGGTCACGGTTCCCCCTCCTCGTGCCCCACCGGCGCTCCGGGCGCGCCGCCGGCGGCCGCTCGACGCCTTCGGCGCCCGTGTCGCACGGCAGCGCAGCGAGGTTAACGGGCAGGTCACGCTAGGATGGAATCGGCGAGCCGCCAGGCTCGTTGTTCCTGCGCAACCTCCGTGTGCGCTGATGACCGCCGGATCACCTCCTCGAGGCCGGCCCTCCGAGGGCCGTCTCCCGGGCAGTCTGCACTCGACGCCCGGTCTGCTGGCCGCGTCGGCGCTTGGATCGAACATCCCGGAACCGACCCCGGGACCGGCGAGCGAGTCGGGCAACGCCGGAGCTCGAGACCGAGCTCAGGCACCGACGACGCACCGCGGTCCCCCACCAGACCGAGGCGAGAGAACTGACCTCCACCGAGAACACCCCCACCGCCAGCAGCACCCCCGCCGCTCCGGAGCTGGAGCACGCCGAGACCGGCGCGCCCGCCCCCGAGGAGCTCGAGCAGCAGGTCGAGGAGCTGGGCGGCGCGCCCGTCGCCCCCGACAGCCCGCTGTTCAGCGACTTCGACGTGCACCCCGACATCGTGGCCGCGCTGGCCGAGGTCGGGATCCACCGCACGTTCGCCATCCAGGAGCTGACGCTCCCGCTCGCCCTGGCCGGCAACGACCTCATCGGGCAGGCCCGTACCGGCACCGGCAAGACGCTGGGCTTCGGCGTCCCGCTGCTGCAGCGCGTCGTCCCCGCGGCCGAGGGCGGTGACGGCGTCCCGCAGGCGCTGGTCGTCGTCCCGACCCGTGAGCTGTGCGTGCAGGTCTCCCGGGACCTGGCCGCCGCCGGCGCCAAGCGCGGCATCCGGGTGCAGGCCATCTACGGCGGGCGTGCCTTCGAGCCGCAGGTGGCCGCGCTGCAGGCCGGCGTCGAGGTCGTCGTCGGCACCCCCGGCCGGCTGCTGGACCTCGCCCAGCAGGGCCACCTGGTCCTGGGCAAGGTCCGCGGCCTGGTGCTGGACGAGGCCGACGAGATGCTCGACCTGGGCTTCCTGCCCGACATCGAGCGCATCCTGGCGATGGTCCCGGACAAGCGGCAGACGATGCTGTTCTCCGCGACGATGCCCGGCCCGATCGTCACGCTCTCCCGGTCGTTCATGAGCCAGCCCACGCACATCCGGGCGCACGGCAACGACGAGGGCTCGACGGTCCCGCAGACCACGCAGTTCATCTACCGGGCGCACAACCTGGACAAGCCCGAGCTGCTGTCCCGGGTGCTGCAGTCCCGCGACCGCGGCCTGGTGATGGTCTTCTGCCGCACCAAGCGCACCGCGCAGAAGGTCGCCGACGAGCTCGTCGACCGCGGGTTCGCCGCGGCCGCCGTGCACGGTGACCTGGGTCAGGGCGCCCGCGAGCAGGCACTGCGCGCCTTCCGGGCCGGCAAGGTCGACGTGCTGGTCGCCACCGACGTCGCCGCCCGCGGCATCGACGTCACCGGTGTCAGCCACGTCGTCAACTACCAGTGCCCCGAGGACGAGAAGACCTACGTGCACCGGATCGGCCGCACCGGCCGGGCCGGCAGCACCGGTGTCGCCGTCACCCTGGTCGACTGGGACGACATCCCGCGTTGGCAGCTGATCAACAAGGCGCTGGAGCTCGACTTCGCCGAGCCGCCGGAGACCTACTCCACCTCGCCGTGGGTGTACACCGACCTCGACGTCCCGACGACGGCGACCGGGCGGCTGCCCCGCGCGCAGCGCACCCGCGAGGGACTGGGCGCGGAGACCCTCGAGGACCTCGGGGAGACCGGCAAGCGCCAGCGCGCCGGCGGCACGTCCTCCGGCCCCGGCCGCACCAGCACCCCCGCCGAGGACGACCAGCCCACGGTCGGACCGCCCAAGAGCCGCCCGCGGCAGCGCACCCGGGGCAGCGGCGCCGCCGCCGCTGGAGCCGCGGCGGCGATGGACGGCCCGACGAGCGACGGGGACGCCCCCGCCGTGGCCGGGTCCACGGACGGCGGCGAGGGCGGCGGCCGGCCGCGGCGACGTCGTCGGCGCGGTGGCCGCGGCGGCAGCGGCGGCTCCGAGTCCGCAGCCTGATGAAGGACCTGCCTTCCCCCCAACCCTCGCTCCGCTCGGGTCGGGCCCCTGAAGGCAGGCCGTTCCAGCAAATCCTCACGCAGCGACGCCTGCGGGTGTGGGTCTGGGCGGCGGTCACCCTCGTGGTGGCCGCCGTCGCCGTCCTGCTGTGGCGCACCTCCGACGTCGCGGCGACCTCCCGCACGACGGCGGAGCCGGCCGCCGTCCCCGATGAGGCACCGGCTGCCGAGCTCGCCCAGGCGTGGACGTCGCCCACCGGCCCGGCGCCCCGGCAGGCGGTGGAGAGCGGCCGGGTGCTGGTCACCGACGAGCGGGGCGTGGCCATGCTGGACGCCACGACCGGTGAGGAGGCGTGGCACTACCGGCGGGCCAACGCCACCCTCTGCGACGCGACCACGGTCGACGGCATCGTGGTGGTGGCCTTCCGCACCACCGGGCGGTGCAACGAGCTGACCGGCCTGGACGCCTCGACCGGCGCCCGGGAGTGGTACCGCAACGTCCGGTTCCGCACCGACGTCGACCTGGCCAGCACCGACCAGATCCTGCTGGCCAGCAGCCCGACCGGGATCGTCACGATCGACCCGGTGGGCGACAACACCCGCTGGCGGTACGCGCCGCCGGAGGGCTGCCGGATCGTCGGGTCCGACGTCGGCAGCTCCGGCGTGGTCGTGCTGCAGCGGTGCAGCGACCTGGCGGCGGTGCAGGTCCGGTTGCTCGACGGGTTCGCTGGCGACGTCCTCTGGACCCGCGACCTCGAGGTCGGCAGCGACACCGCCCGGCTGGCCGGGGTCGACCGGCTGGTCGACGTGGTCGTCGGCGACCGGGTGCACGTGCTCTCCCCCGCCGACGGCGCGCTGCTGACCGAGGTGGAGCTGCCGGCCCTGCCGGCCGGCCAGGACGCCGGCACCGAGCCGCTGCAGCAGGTCGGCGTCGCCGACGCGGCCCTGCTCTGGGCACGTGGCCAGGTGCTGGCCCTGGACCAGACGACCGGGCTGCCACGCTGGCAGGTGCCCGCCCTGGGGCTGCCCGCGACCGGCGAGGAGGCCGTCACCGTGCCCGAGGCGGGGGCGTTCGTGCAGCGCAGCCTCGCGGACGGGACGGAGCTGCGACGCTGGTCCACCGCCGACGAGGTCCCGGTCGGGGGGCGGACGTCGCTGGTCGGCCCGGCCGTGGTCTACGCCACCGACACCGCGGTGCTCGCACACACGTAGTCACGCACTGCGGCGCGGTGTCGCACGGCGAGGCACACTCGGGACATGGTCCTGCCTGGAGGCTCCGAACACACCGCCCCCGACGACCTCCGCCAGCTGGCGGTGCACGAGGCAGCCCGGGTGACCTTCCCCGGCCGTTCCGGCCCGCTGGCCGCCCTGGACACCGGCGCCTGCGACGGGCCGACGGTGCTGCTGGTGGCCGGCTACACCGGCAGCAAGGAGGACTTCGCGCCGTTGCTGTCGCCGCTGGGCGAGGCCGGCGTGCGGGCCGTGGCGATGGACCAGCGCGGGCAGTACGAGTCGCCCGGCCCGGACGACCCGGCGCAGTACTCGGTGGCCGACCTCGCGGCCGACGTGGTCGCGGTCGCCCGGCAGCTGCACACCGAGACGGGCAGCCCGGTGCACCTGCTCGGGCACAGCTTCGGCGGCATCGTCGCCCGGGCGGCGGTGCTCGCCGAGCCGGCGCTGTTCGCCACGCTCACCCTGCTGGGCAGCGGCCCCACCGCGCTGACCGGCCCCCGGGCCGAGATGCTGGACCACCTGCCCTCGCTGCTGGAGGCCGGCGGCGTCCAGCTGGTCAGCGACACCCTGGACCAGTTGGCGATGACCGATCCGCGGGCGCAGGCGGTGCCCGCGCCGACCCGGGAGTTCCTCACCCGCCGCTTCCTGGCCAACACCGCAGCCGGGCTGCTGGGCATGGCCGACGCGATGCTCGCCGAGCCCGACCGGGTGGCCGAGCTGGCCGCGACCGGCGTGCCGGTGCTGGTCACCCACGGCGTCGCCGACGATGCGTGGAGCCCCGCGATCCAGGCGGAGATGGCGGCCCGGCTGCGCGCCCGGCACGAGGTGATCCCGCAGGCGGTGCACTCCCCCGCCATCGAGAACCCCTCCCGCACCCTGCAGGTGCTGGTCACCTTCTGGAGCGACCCCGACGGCTCGTCGGCCGCCGCCGACGACGACACCGCTGGGGCCGTGCGGTGAGGCCGACCCCGTCGATCAACGACTTCACCGAGCGGGAGGACCTGCTCGGTTTCTTCGGGCCGGACAGCGTCACCTGGCGGGTGCACAGCGACCCGGCGTTCTCCGTGGGCGGCATCCGGGCGCTGCTGCTGCAGGCGCTGCACCCGGTGGCGATGGGCGGCGTCCACCAGTTCTCCACGGCGTTCGCCACCGACCCGTGGGCGCGCCTGACCCGGACGGCGGAGTACGTGGCGACGCTGTCCTTCGGCACCCGACGGGACGCCCTCCGGCAGGTGCGCCGGGTGCGCGGGCTGCACCGGGGGAAGTCCGGGGTCGAGGAGACCACCGGACGGCACTTCAACGTCGACGACGCCGACCTGCTGCTGTGGGTGCACAACTGCGAGGTCGAGTCACTGCTGTCCACCGCCCGCCGGGCCGGGGTGCCGCTGACCGACGCCGACGCCGACCGGTACGTCGAGGAGCAGGTGGTCGCCGCCGTGCTGGTGGGCTGCGAGGAGGCCGACGTGCCGCGCACGGTCGCCGAGCTGGACGCCTACTTCGACCGGATCCGCGCCCAGCTGGCCGTCACACCCGCGGCGCGCACCGCCTCCCGCTTCATCCTGGTGCCGCCGATGCCCGGCTGGGTGCAGGTGCTGACCCCGGCCCGGCCGGCGTGGAGCACGCTGGCCTCGCTCGGCGCGGCGACGCTGCCCGGCTGGGCCCGCCGGCTCTACGGCCTGCCCGGGTTCGGGCTCACCGACGCCGCGGCGACGGCCGGCCTCCGGGCGTTCCGGCAGACCGCGCTGGCCGTGCCGGCGCGGGTGCGCGAGTCGCCGATCGTGCGGGCGGCCCGGGAGCGGGTGGCCGCGGTGGAGCCGCTCAGCGCCTGAGCGGGCGGCTCCCTGCCGGGCCCTGCCGATCCGGGTCGTCCCGGGCCGCGGCGGCCGCCAGCACGAACGCCACCGGCAGGAAGAACAGGCCGATCCCCAGGCCCAGCACCAGCGACCAGCCGAGCACGACCGCCGCGGCAGCCCAGGTGACCCACCGGGCGTACCGGCTGCGCGACGTCAGCACCGCGACCAGGCAGACGACGACCGGCAGCCCGAGCAGCAGGAACGCGAACGCACCCGCGTCCCGCCAGACCTCGGCGGCCAGCCACGCGGCGATGAGCGCCGCCAGGCCGAGCGCGGACCAGCGCAGCACCGCCGACCTCCTCGTCTCGTCCTCCAGCAGGTCACCGAGTCTGGTCACCGTCCGGGAGCCGGGCAAGCCGGTCAGCCGCGGCCGGTCACCAGCACCCGGCGTGCGGCAGCCAGGACGGCGTCGGCCACCCGGTCCAGCGACGGCGACCGCAGCCGCCACTGCTGCCAGTGCAGGACGACGTCCACCGCGCCGTCCGGGTCGAGCACCGTCAGGTCGCCGTCGGTGTCCTGCAGGTCGGGGACCATGCCCCAGCCGATGCCGAGCCGCACCGCGGTGAGGAAGTCGGCCGAGGAGGGCACGAAGTGCATCGGCGGGCGAGCCGGGTCGACCCCCCGGGCCCGCAGGTGCGCGTGCTGCAGGTCGTCGCTGCGGTCGAAGACGACGACCGGCGCCCGGGCCAGGGACTCCGCCGTCCGCCCGTCGGCGAACCAGCGCCGGGCGAAGGCAGGGGCGGCCATCGGCCGGTACCGCATGCTGCCCAGCCGGGTCGAGCTGCAGCCCGGGACCGGGTCGGCGTCGCCGGTGACCGCGGCCATCACCGTGCCGGTCCGCAGCAGCGCGCTGGTGTGCGCCTGGTCGGCGCGGTGCAGGTCGAGGACGAGGTCACCGGCCAGCGGCGCCAGCGCGGGCAGCACCCAGGTGGCCAGTGAGTCGGCGTTGACCGCGATCGGCAGGGCGACCGGACCGTGCCCCGAGCTGTCCAGCTCCCGGGTGGCATCGGCGGTGAGCAGGTCGATCTGCCGGGCCAGCCGGAGCAGTGCCTGACCGGACTCGGTGGGCTGCACCGGCCGGCTGCGCACCAGCAGCACCCGGCCGGTCGCGGTCTCCAGGGCCTTGATCCGCTGGCTGATCGCCGAGGGCGTCACGTGCAGGGCGCGGGCCGCGGCGTCCAGCGTGCCGGTGGTGACGGTCGCCTCCAGCGCCCGCAGCTGCGCCAGGTCGAGGTCCACAGCGACCATCAGACACGCTTCAGGTACATCAGGGAAGTGAGCTGGTCTTCCGATGCGGGATCGACCTAGCGTGCTGGTCATGTCCCCCGCCCTGCTCGCCGCCGCCGCCGGCCTGGGGCTCGGGCTGTCGCTGATCGTCGCGATCGGGGCACAGAACGCCCTCGTCCTGCGGCAGGGGCTGCGCAGCGAGCACGTCGCCGCGGTGGTCGCGGTCTGTCTGCTCTCCGACGTCCTGCTGATCACCGCCGGGGTCGCCGGCGCCGGCGCACTGGTCACCCGGGCGCCGGGTGTGCTGACCGTCGTCTGCTTCGCCGGGGCGGCCTTCCTGCTGGTCTACGGGCTGCTGGCGGCGCGCCGGGCGCTGCGGCCGGCCGCCCTGCTCACCGACGCCTCCGGCGCCCGCACCGGGCTCGCGGTCACCGTCTCCACCGCCGTGGCGCTGACCTGGCTCAACCCGCACGTCTACCTGGACACCGTCGTGCTGCTCGGCTCGCTGGCCAGCACCTACGACGACCGTCGCTGGTGGTTCGGCGCCGGCGCCGCCCTGGGCAGCGCGGTCTGGTTCGTGGGCCTCGGGTACGGCGCGCGGCTGCTGCGGCCGGTGTTCGCCCGCCCGCGCGCCTGGCAGGTCCTCGACGCCGGCATCGCCGTCGTCATGGTCGTCCTGGCGATCTCCCTGGTGGTCCGGGGAGCGGCCGGCAGCTGAGCGTTGTGCGCGGCCGGCTCGCGGCGCTACGGTCGCCGCCATGACTGCCGGGTCGGCCTCGAGCCGTGAGCGAGTCGGGTACCCGGCCCGCACGTGACCCCCGGGCGGCCCCGCGGGCCGCCTCTCGGCGCAGCACCCCCGCGCACCGTGTCGATCCCGGTGGCACCACGACCTGAACCCGGCCCCCGAGCCGGCCCCCACTGCGCAGTCCCCGGCCCCTCGTGCGGCCGGCCACTCACCCTCGGAGCACCCGTGCCCACTGCTGCCCTGCACCACCTGATCGTCCCGGTCACCGACCGGGACGCCGCCGTCGACTGGTTCGTCGACCTGCTGGAACTCCGCGAGCCCTACACGGACGGCTTCTTCCGGTCCGTGCAGCTCGACGACACGATCGTGCTGAACTTCGCCCCCGCGCCGTCGGCGGAGCCGATGCACCTGGCCTTCCTGATCGGCGAGGAGCACTTCGACCGGGTCCGCGCCCGGTTCGACGCCGACGGGACGCCGTACACCGCGGACCCGCCCGGGCGCCGTCCTGGCGAGGTCGGCGAGGTCAACCCCGACGGCAGCGGACGGCGGCTGTACTTCCGCGGCCCGGACGGCCACCTGCTGGAGGTGCTGACGGCCCGCTACACCGACGTGCCGGCCGGCTCCGCGGCAGGCTGACTCACTCGGCCGCCGCCACCGGCTCGGTGGGCAGGAAGCTCCACGTCTCCCGGGCCGGGGCGGCCGCCTGACCGGTCGGGCAGCTGGAGCGGAAGTCGCACCAGCTGCACTGCTGGCCGGGCACCGGCGGGAAGGCCTCGTCGACGTCCGCGCCCTCGGCCAGCGCCTCGGTCGCGGTACCGATGTCGGCGGCGATGTCCTCGGCCCGGCGGACGTGGTTGGCCAGCGAACGGTCGGTGTGCTCGAAGGCGGCGACGGTGCCCGACGGGAGGTGGTGCAGCTCGACCCGGTTGCACGGACGGCGCAGCGTGCGCCGGACGCCCAGCACGTACAGCGCCAGGGCCGGCGACCCGCGCGCCTCGTCCTCGGTGCTGGGGACGCGGCCGGTCTTGTAGTCGACGACGACCAGCTCGTCGCCGCGGCGGTCGATCCGGTCGACCCGGCCGGAGAGGGCGAGGGCCTCGGTGGTGGCGCCGACCGTGCGCTCGGTGCCGGCCGGCTCGTCGGTGGGGTCGAGCTCGGCCACGTAGTCGGTGATCCAGGCGGCGGCCCTGGCCCGCCACTGCGCGGCCTGCTCGTCGTCCCGGAAGCCGGCCCGCGACCAGCCGCTGTAGAGCAGCTGCCGGGCCGCGGCCGGGGTGCGCTTCTCCACCGGCAGCTCCCACCACGAGCGCAGCGCCGCGTGCACCGCCGAGCCGACGGTGTTGTGCGCCCACGGCGGGCCCTTCGGCGGGCTCGGCCGGGTGAGGTAGGCGAACCGGTACCGGCGCGGGCAGTCGGCGAAGGTGGCCAGCTTGCTGGGCGTGCAGGAGAACAGCCGCTTGGGCATGCCGGGCATCTCGAGCTGGCCGCTCACCGGTCCCCCTCCATCGCCACGCCGCCACGGTAACCGGGGCCACCGACAGGGTCAGTCGGTGAGCACGGCACTGCCGGTGCCGGCGGCCAGCAGCGCCTCGTACTGCTCGGGGTCCGTGGTGCAGGCGCCGATCGCGGTGCGCTTGTTGGTGCCGTGGTAGTCGCTGGAGCCGGTCTGGATCAGACCCAGCCCGGTGGCCAGGGCACGCAGGTACGCCCGCTGGTCGGGCGTGTGGTCGGGGTGCTCGACCTCCAGGCCGAGCAGCCCGGCGGCGGCCATCTCGGCGATCGCGTCGTCACCGATCACCCGGCCGCGCTTCGTCGCCAGGCCGTGGGCGAACACCGGCACCCCGCCGGCGGCGCGGACCAACCGGATGCCGTCGAGCACGTCGGTGTCGGCCTTGGCGGCGTAGTAGGGGCTGGCGTGGTGCAGCAGCGTGCCGAAGGCGTGGTCGACCGAGTCGACCACGCCCGCCTCGACCAGCGCCCGGGCCACGTGCGGCCGCCCGACCACCCCGCCCTCGCTGCGGGCGACGATCTCCGCCCACACGACCGGGTAGCCGTCGGCGGCGAGCGCGGTGACGATCCGCTCCCCCCGGTTCAGCCGCTCCTCGCGCAGCCGTACCCGCTCGGCGGCGAAGGCCGGGTGCAGCGGGTCGAACAGGTAGGCCAGCAGGTGCACGCTGATCGGTGACTCCCCGGCGGCGAAGTACCGGCAGGACATCTCCATCCCCGGCACCAGCGTCAGCCCCGGCGGGCGCGCCTCCACGGCCCGGGCCCAGCCGGCCGTCGTGTCGTGGTCGGTGAGGGCGACGACGTCGAGCCCGGCTGCGGCCGCGGTGGCGACCAGGGCGGCGGGGCTGTCGGTGCCGTCGGAGACCGAGGAGTGGGTGTGCAGGTCGATGCGCACGCCCCCAGCCTGCCGCACCGGCGCGGAGCCCGCCGCAGGGTGGTCCGGTGGACCGGTCAGGACGGCGGGCGGGTGCGCGGGATCGGGGCGGTGTCGTACCGGCGCCCCGACTCCAGCGGCGGCGGCATGTGCTGCTCGGGGGCGTCGCCGTCCCCCCGGTCGTCGGCGTTCATCGACCCCTCGGCGTCCTCGTCGGAGCTCACCGGGTTGGTGGAGAAGTCGGAGCCGAACATCAGCTCCGACAGACGCTTGTACAGCGCCTTCGCGTGCGGCAGGTAGGTGATCTCGTCCAGGCCCTGCGCCTGCCCGGCGGACTCGAAACGGAAGGTGCCGTAGCCCAGCACCTGACCCCAGAAGGTCTCCTTCCAGGTCAGGTCGGTGATCCGGCGCAGAGGCATGACCGCGACGGTCCGGATGATCACCCCCGACGTCATCAGCACCCGCCGGCGGGTGATCAGGAAGTGCCGCACCCACCACTCACCGATGTGCAGCCCCAGGTAGCCCAGCGCGCCGAGCACGACGAGCAGGCCGACGACGGCCCCGGCCCCCGCGTTGTCCAGGTCGAGCTGCAGCACCCAGACCCCGACCACGAGGGCCGGGATGCCCCGGGCCAGCGGGCGCACCAGCACCGCCGGGTGGCGGCGGGTGGCGATGACCGGTGGCTCGTCGGGGAGCAGGTACTTCTCGGCGTCCTTGCCCCAGCGGGGCCGCCGGGTACGGGCGCCGGACACGGCCGGGCTAGACCAGGGATTCCACGAAGGCCGACAGCGAGCCGGCCGCGTCACTGAGGGCGCCGCCGGCGCTGCGCACGATGCCGGCCGCGTCCTCGGGTCGCTGGATCACGTAGAAGACCACGAATGCGATGGCCAGCCAGGTGAGCACCTTCTTCAGCAAGGTCGCACCGTTCCCTTCCTCAGGTGGCCAGGCGGACTCGACGGCGACCGGGCGAGCGGGCCGACGGCAGTGCACCTCGACGGCCGTCAGGACCGCGCCCCATGAGTAACAGCAGCCTCACCCGGAACACCACTCGCCACGCCGACCGCGTGTCGAACGGATCCACACCGGCCGGTTCGTCACCGCCCGCTCACCGGCCGGGCAGCAGCCGATCGGTCATCGGGCCGAGCGGGAGGTCGGGGTAGACCCGGTCACGGAGGTCGAGCAGGGAGAGGTCCTCGGCCAGCAGCCAGGCGGCCGAGGCCGGCCAGGTGACCAGCCACAGCCACACCCCGTGGGCCTCGCCGACGTAGGCGGCGCGGTCGTCGCCCACCGGCACCAGCCACAGCGGCACCCGCTGCCCGGCGGCCTCGACCGCGACGGTGGAGGGGCCGCCGACGAGCTCCCCCGGGTCGACGCCGGGCAGCCCGGCGTAGCCGCAGCCCAGGCCGGTGCCGGGCTCCTCGGCCACGAGCACCAGTTCGGCCGAGCCGCCGAGCGGGGCCGGGCCGGCGCAGGCGACGACGATCGCCCGGGCCCCGGGCTCACCGCCCCAGGCCAGCCCGGTGACCGCCCAGCCGCCGGGCATCGGGTCGGGCACCCAGGCCGGCACCCGGGCATCGGCGCACACCGCACTGATCGCGTCGTGGGCGACCACGGCGGTGTGGTGCAACGGGGTGACGGCTGCGTGCACGTGACACCAGCCCTCGTCGGCCGAGCCGGGGCGGACGACCAGCACCTCGCCGCAGCGCGGGCACACCGGGGAGACACTCATCGCCGCTCACCGTCCTGTTCTGCCGTGGGTTCGTCAAGCATCACCTCAGCGTCCCGCCGTCCCGGGCACCGGGTCACCCGCCGCCCGTACCCTCGCCGGGGTGGGCGACCCGCGGCCGGAGGTGGCGTGTGTCGGCGCCGTGGTGCACGACGAGCGGGGCCGGCTGCTGCTGATCCGCCGGGGTCACGCCCCCAGTGCGGGCCTGTGGTCGGTGCCGGGCGGGCGGGTGGAGCCCGGCGAGTCCGAAGCCGACGCCGTCGTCCGGGAGACCGCCGAGGAGACCGGCCTGGTCGTCCGCCCGGTGCGGGTGCTGGGCCACGTCCGGATCGACGGGGACGGCGTCGTCTTCACCGTCACCGACTGGCTGTGCACCGTGGTCGGGCCCGGACGACAGCCGGTGGCCGGGGACGACGCCGACGACGCCGCCTTCGTGGACGCCGCCGGGCTGACCGCGCTGGAGATGGCGCCCGGCGTGCTCACCGCGCTCTCCGGCTGGGGCGTGATGCCCCACTGAGCTCGCGAGCACCCGGAGGCGCACTCACCTGGAGTCCGACGGCGGCAGCAGCGGTGGTGAGAACACCTGGTCGATGGGGAGCGGCCCGACGTACCGCTGGCAGGTGCACGGGACCTGCTTGTACGCGGTGGGCTCCTTGTCGGAGTCGTACTTGAGCGGGTCGCCGTTCATCATCCCGTGGCACCGCCCGGTCTCCGCGTTGTGCATCGACATGCCGTGACCGCACCCGCAGATCGCCTGGATCGGCTTGGGAGCCCGGTGGCGTCGCCCCTGCACGTAGCCGATGGCCTGCCCCAGCAGCACCGCCCCCACCCCGACGAGGATCGAGATCGGGTCCATCACGTACCGCCCTCTCCGCCGTCGCGGTGGCCGGCGGCGTCCGCCGGCACAGGGTGTCCCGGGTCGGTCACCGCCGGACGGGCTCGGGACGCCCGGGCTGCTCCCCGCCGCGGGCCTCGCCGTAGGAGCGCTTGGGCACCATGACCTTGCGACGGAAGACGCAGACCACGGTGCCGTCCTGCTTGTAGCCGATCGTCTCGACGTGGACGACGCCGCGGTCGTCCTTGGAGCGGGACTCGGTCTTGTCCAGCACGGTGGTCTCGCCGTAGATCGTGTCGCCGTGGAAGGTCGGGGCGACGTGCTTGAGCGAGGAGACCTCGAGGTTGGCGATCGCCTTGCCGGAGACGTCGGGGACGCTCATGCCGAGCAGCAGCGAGTAGACGTAGTTGCCGACGACGACGTTCTCCCCGAAGTCGGTGGTCTCCGCGGCGTAGTGGGCGTCCAGGTGCAGCGGGTGGTGGTTCATGGTGAGCAGGCAGAACAGGTGGTCGTCGTACTCGGTGACGGTCTTGCCGGGCCAGTGCTTGTAGGTGGCGCCGACCTCGAACTCCTCGTAGTACCGGCCGAACTGCATCTGGCTGCTCCCGCTGGTCGACATCGGGTGACGGACGACGCAGGTGGGACTGCCGGGGCGGCCGGGTGCATGCGTGCGCCCGGCTGCCCGCCACGGAGCGACGATGACCCGTCTGGACGGGCGCCGATCCTACGATGACCCGGTGCACCTGCAGTCCGCCCCTGAGCTGCCCGCCGAAGCCGAGGTCGAGCGCCTGACCCCGGGTGGCCGGCGCGCCCGACTGGCCGCGGCTGCGATCGTGCTGGCCCTGCTGCTGGCCGGCACGGTGTGGGGGGACGACGACGCCTTCCCCTTCGGTCCGTTCCGGATGTACTCCACCCGCGCGAACCCCGACACCCCGGTCGTCTCGACCCGGGTGGTCGGGCTGACCGCCGTAGGTGAGGAGGTCCGGCTCTCCGGCGGCGAGGTGGGGCTGCGCCGGGCCGAGTATGAGGGCCAGCTCCCCCGCATCCACGAGGACCCCTCACTGCTCGGGCTCCTGGCCGACTCCTACGCCGAGCGCAACCCCGCCGCCGAGGAGCTGGTCGAGGTGCAGGTCGTGCAGCGCCGCATCGACCTCGAGGACGGCCAGCAGACCGGCGACGTCACCGACCAGGTGCTGATCGAGTACCAGCTGGAGGACGGCGAGTGAGCACCGCAGCGACCACCCCACGCACTGCTGCGCCGGTGCGCCCGGAGGTGGCGCCGGCTGTCCCCGGCACCTCCCGCTGGTGGTTCCGCCCGGTGCCGCTGGCCCGGATCGCGGTCTTCCGGGCGATCGCCTACCTGTTCATCCCGGTCGACGTCTTCCTCACCACGGCGTGGGTCCGCGCCCACGCCGACGTGCCCACCGACTGGTACGCGCCGCTGCTCATCGGCCGGCTGCTGGACCTGCCCACCCCGACACACACGCTCGTGCTGGTCGTCCAGTGGGCGCTGGTGATCGCCGCGGTGGCCGCCGCCACCGGCCGGGCGCCACGGCTGCTCGGTTTCGCCGTCTTCCTCCTCTACTCGGAGTGGATGGTCATCGCGATGAGCTACGGGAAGGTCGACCACGACCGGATCGCCTTCCTGGTCGCCCTGGCGGTGCTGCCGACGATCGGGCGGGCGCGGCTGCGGGACCGGCGCTCCTCGGAGGCCGCCGGGTTCGCGATGGCGGCCGTGCTGGTCACCGTGATGCTCACCTACTTCCTCGCCGCCTGGGCGAAGATCCGGTTCGGCGGCTGGGACTGGGCGACCGGTGCGACGCTGACCCGCGCGTTGGTCCGCCGGGGCACCGACCTGTCGATGTGGACGCTGGACGTGGCCTGGCTGCTGCCGACGGCGCAGTGGGTGATGATCGTGCTCGAGCTGGCGGCACCGCTGATCCTGCTGGTGCGCACCGACCGGGCCCGGATCGGGCTGGTGCTCTTCCTCCTCGGCTTCCACGCGATGGTCTACGCCGGGGTCACGATCATCTTCCTGCCGCACTGCATCGCGATCCTGTCGATCCTGCCGTGGGAGCGGCTGTTGGTGCTCCAGCGCCGCGACAGCCTGGCCGGGCTGCCGGCGGTGCCCGGGGCCCCCGCCCCGGGCTGACCCGCCCGGCCGGCGTCCGCGCTCGCCCGCGTCGGGCCCGCGTCGGCGTCAGAGCATGGCGCCGATCCGAGCGGCCATCTCGGCCTCGTGCTGCTGGTAGGCCGAGGAGACGCTGGTGAGCAGTTGCCCCATGCCGGTGAGCGCCTCGCTCACCCCCTGGCTGGACAGCCGCCACTTCTCGTAGAGCTCGCTGAACTGCACCGCGGCCTGACTGTCGGTCCAGCCCTCCAGCACCGAGCTGTTGATCCCGGCGGACAGCGTCGCGTGCCGGGCCGAGGTGTCGGCGGCCTCCGCCCGGCACTGTCCTGCCATCGTGTCCAGCGTCGCGATGTCGACCTTCATGAGACCCCTCCTCAGCTGCCGGGGACGTCCCGGCGGGGTCCGAACGTAGGGCCGCCGCGGCGCGCGCGACCGCGGCTGTCCACAGCCGACGAGGTCGTCCACAGATGTCGATCGAGACCCCCGGCACCCCGCCGGTCACCGGCACCATCACCGGGTGGCCAGGTCCCCGGTGCGGTGTCCCGCATGACGTCGACGCCCGGTGAGCACACCGCCCGCTGCTGGACGCTGCAGGCGCCCGACGACGTCCTCGACGTCGAGGTCCGAGCACCCGAGGAGGCCGTGCTCGACGACGTCCTGACGTGCCTGTCCGACCGGCTCCGCCTCCCCCCGGCCCAGCTGTGGTCCGGGTCGAGCGCCCTGCCGGCCAGCACGCCGCTGACGTCGGACGTCCTGCGCCACGGCGCGCTGCTCGGGTGGGGCCGCCCCGGTCCCCGGGAGCCGGCCGACGGCGGTGCACTCGAGCTGCACGTCGTGGCGGGGGTCGACGCCGGCCGTACCGTCGCGCTCGGCCAGGGGGTGCTGGTCGTCGGCCGCGGCGCGACCTGCGGGCTGACGCTCGAGGACCCGGACGTCTCGCGACGTCACGTCGTCGTGTCCGTGGCCGAGGGCCGGGTCACGGTCGCCGACCTCGGTTCCTCGAACGGCACCGCGATGACCGACCGCTCCGGTGCGACCACCCCCGTGGGCACCGCCGCGCAGGAGTGGCCGGTCGACGCGACGCTCCGGATGGGTGTCAGCGCTCTCCGGCTGACCGGTCCCCGCGGCGCCGGTCTGGAGTGCGCCGCCGCGCCGGCGGGGCGGGTGCACGTCCGACCTCTCCCGCTGTCCCCGCCTGCTCCGGGGAGCACGACGGTGCTCCGGCCGACGCCCCCGTCCGAGCCGTCACGGCGACGGCTGGGCTGGGTCGCCGTCGCGCTCCCGGCCTTCGGCGGGGTGCTGATGGCCTGGCTCCTCGCCACGCCGCACTTCCTCTTCTTCGCCCTGCTGAGCCCGGTCGTCGCCGTGGCCAGCTGGTCGTCGGACCGGCTGTCCGGCCGCCGCGGCCACCGCCGGGAGGTCGCCGAGCACGCCGTGGCGCTCGCCCGGGCCGATGCTGAGCTCAGCCGTGCGGTGGCGGCACACCGCGCGGCACAGGAGGCCGAGCACCCCGACCTCGCCCTGCTGGCTGCCGCGGCGCGTCGTCGCAGCAGCCCGTTGTGGTCCCAAAGCAGCGCGGCCGCCGCCCCGCTCAGCGTGCGGCTGGGCACGGGTCCTGGCGCCACCACCGTCACCACCGCCGAGCCCGGCGGGGACCGTTCCGCCGTCCTGGCCGAGCACCTGCCGGTGGCGCTGCCGCTGCCCACCGGGACGGGTCTGGGGGTCGTGGGACCGCGGCCGGCAGTCCTCGGCGTGGCGCGCGCGCTGGTCTGCCAGCTGGCCGTGCTGACCCCTCCGGCGGGCCTGCGGATCGTGCTCCTGAGCGGTGAGCCCGAGCTCGCGGACTGGCGGTGGTGCCGCTGGCTGCCGCACCTGCAAGGGGTGGTCGTCCCGGGCGAGCCCGTCCCCGACCGGCTGCTGACCGTGCTGTCCGGCGCCCCGACCGCGGGAGCCGACGCCGAGCCCCGGACCCTGGTCGTGCTGGACGGGCCGGTCGACCAGGCGACCGCAGCCCTGGTCGCGCGGGCGGGCGAACGGGCCGTGTGGCTGGAGGTGGCCGGGTCCGAGACCGCCCTCGCGCTGCCGGCGCTGGCCCGTCTCCAGGTCGCCGGGGAGACCGGCACCGGAGGCCGGTTGCGGCTGCCCGGCGCCGACCAGGAGCGGCTGGTCGACCTGGACGCGGTCGGCCCGGCGACGGCCGACCGGATCGCGCGGGACCTGGCCCGGCTCGCCGTCCCGGCCCCCGCCGGTGAGCTGCCCGACGCGGCCCGACTGGTCGACCTCCCGGCCACCGGGCTCCGGCTGGACCCGGGCCACGAGCAGGGGTCCGGCGCCTGGGACCGGGTGCGCAGCCGCCTCCTGGCCACGGTGGGCGTCGCCGGCGACGGGCCGGTGCGGATCGACCTGGTCGCCGACGGCCCGCACGCGCTCATCGCCGGCACGACCGGCGCGGGCAAGTCCGAGCTGCTGCAGACCCTGGTGGCCAGCCTGGCCCAGCACCATCCGCCGGACCGGTGCAGCTTCCTGCTCATCGACTACAAGGGCGGAGCGGCCTTCGGGGAGGCGGCGGCGCTCCCGCACACGGTGGGGATGCTGACCGACCTGGACTCCCAGTCCACGGCGCGGGCGCTGCGGTCCCTGTCAGCGGAGCTGACCCGCCGGGAACGCCTGCTGGCCGAGCACGGCGTGCGGGACCTCGCCTCGCTGCCGGTACCGGTCGCCGCCAGCCGCCTGGTGATCGTGGTCGACGAGTTCGCCACCCTGGCCGAGGAGCTCCCGGGCTTCGTCAGCGGCCTGGTGGGCATCGCCCAGCGCGGCCGGTCGCTCGGCGTGCACCTGGTCCTGGCCACGCAGCGCCCGGCGGGTGTGGTGAGCCCCGAGATCCGGTCGAACTGCTCGCTGCGGATCTGCCTGCGGACCACGGACGAGGGCGACGCCAGGGACGTGCTCGGCAGCACCCTGCCCGCGCACCTGCCCCCCGACCGTCCCGGCCGCGCCTACCTGCGGACCGGCAACGGGCCGGCCGTGCTCCTGCAGGTGGCGCAGGTCTCCGGCCGGTCGGCCCCGGCCGTGGCGCCGCTGACCGTCGCCCGGTGTCCGTGGCCGGCACGGCCAGGGCCAGGGCCACTGCAGCCCGGTCAACCGGGCGGCGAGGGCCCCAGCGACCTGCAGCGGCTGGTCCGGGCACTCGCGGAGCGGGCGCGGGCGGACGAGATCAGCCCGCCGCACCGCCCCTGGCTCCCCCCGCTGCCCGACGAGCTCCCCGCCGCCGCTCTGGACCGCTGGTCGTCGGGGGCACCGGCGTCCCGGCTCCGGCTCGGCCTGCGCGACTCCCCCGACACGCAGCTGCAGACCCCCCTGGAGCTGGACCTGGCCGCCGGTGGCGGCTGGTTGGTGGTGGGTGGCCCCCGCAGTGGGCGGACCACCGCGCTGCGCACCGTGCTGGGCGAGGCGGTCCACCACCTGCCGCCCGGTCGCCTGCAGGTGCACGTGCTCGACCACGGCGGCGGGAGCCTCGCCGGGCTGGCCCACGGCCTGCCGCACACGGGCACGGCCGTCGGCCGGGACGACGCGCACCGCACGGTGCGACTGCTGGCCCGCCTGACCGAGGAGGTGGACCGGCGCCGTGGCAATGGCGGTGGCGGCGGCGGTGACGGGCACCCCGGACCGCTCCTCCTCCTGCTGGTCGACGGCTACGAGAGCCTGGCCGCACAACTGGAGGCCGCCGACCCCGCCGTCGGTGCAGCGGCGCTGCTGCGGCTCGCGCGGGACGGCGCCGCCGTCGGCCTGACCGTCGCACTCACCGCCGAGCGCGCCGTCCCCGGTGGCCGGCTGGCCGGCGCCGTCCGCGAACGCCTGGTGCTGCCGCTGCCCGACCGGGCCGACTACGCGGTGGCCGGCGTGGCCGGGCGGGCGGTGCCCGGCCACCGCCCGCCCGGGCGCGCCCTGGTCGGCGAGGAGGCCGCCGAGTGCCAGCTGGCGCTGCCCCGCACTCCACTGGTGCCCGCCGTCGACCCGCCGGGCGCACCGTGCCCGGAGCCGCCGCCCGTACGGGTGGTCGAGCTGCCCGACGACCCGCGTCTCCCGCTGCCCGGCCCGACCCCCGCCATCGCCGAACGGGCCGGTGACGGACAGCGGACGTGGTGGTTGCCCATCGGCCCCGGCGGCGACGCCGGCGCGGCGGTCGGCGTGGACCTCGCGCGCACCGGCGGCCTGCTGGTGGTCGGTCCTCCGGGCAGCGGCCGGTCCAGCGCACTGCGGGCCTTCGGCACGCACGGCCGGTCGGCCGGGGCCACCGTCCTGACGCTGGTCTCCGAGCCGACACCCGCACCGCTCACCGCGGAGAGCCCAGCGGCCGACGGTCCGCCGCAGCCCGCCTGCGTTCAGCTGTCGAGCACGGACGCCGCAGGGGTGCGCAGCTGGCTGGCCCGGCACGAGGAACGCCGGGTCCTCGTGCTCGCCGACGACGTGAGCTCGCTCTCCGACGAGGTCGGCGACCTGCTCGCCGCGCTCGGCTCCACGCCCGGCCGGACGGCGGTCGTCGGCGCCGGGACGGCCGCGGAGGTCGCCGGGGCGTTCCGCGGTCCGGCTGCCGCGCTGCGCCGCAGCCGCACGGCTGTGCTGCTGCGGCCGGCACCCGGGGACGCCGAGCTGCTCGGGCTCCGGCTGCCCCGCACGCCGCTGCCCGCGCGGCCGGGCTCGGGGTGGTTGGTGACCCCGCAGGAGGTCACCCGGGTGCAGGTCGCCCGGCACCGCCACGAGCCGGTCGACCCGTGAGGGAGGACCGACCGGTCAGAGCAGCTCGAGCGCCGGGCCGATCTCCTGGGTCGCGTACCAGGCCAGCTCGTGCCCCTCCGCCTGGTCCACGACGAACTGGGCCTCCTCGCTCCCCAGGTCGGCCTCCAGCACGACGGCGGTCGCCGCGCGGACGTCCGCCTCCGCCTCGGCTCCGTCGATGTGCGCACTGGCGATGTCGGAGGTGGCCAGGTCGGCCGTGGTGCGGGCGGCACCGGCGTCGGCCCCCTCGTCCTGGATGGGGGTCACCGAGGTCTCCGGGACGTCCGCGGCGAGCACCACCCGGCGGCGGGCGGCCAGCGGGTCGACGTCCATCAACCGGAGACTCGCCCGCGCCGCCGCGAGCAGGGCCGCGTACTCCAGCTCCTCGTGGTCGTCGCTGAGTTCGTAGAAGTCCCGCAGCTGCGGGGTGACCGTGAAGACCGTGTGCGGTCCCTCCAGTCGGCCCTCGTCGAGCAACCGCTGCAGCACGGTCGTCGTGGCCGGCAGGTACACGCGCACCGGTTCGCCTCCTCCTGGTCGAGAGTTCCAGCGACATCAACGCCGCTGACCCGACGATCTTCCCAGGCCCCGCGTCAGGCGAGCGGTGGGGCGGCAGAGCCCTCCGTCAGCTCGACGCCTCCACCAGGTAGGCGATCTCCTGCTCGATGAGGTCGGCGAGGACGTCGACGTCGCTGACGCTGTCCCGGTCCGCGTTCAGCCCGAAGTAGACGGTGCCGTCGTAGCTGGTCAGCCCGATCGCCAGCCCCTGACCACGGACCAAGGGGACCACCGGGTAGACCTCGACCATCCGCGCGGGGCCCGCGTAGAGCGGCACCTGCGGTCCGGGCACGTTGGTGACCACCAGGTTGAACAGCCGCCGGGAGAGCCCGCTGGCGGCGCGTGCACCGAGGGCGTGCAGCGTCGGCGGGGCGAACCCCGACAGCGTGCTGAGCGTGTCCGCACCGACCGACTGCCCGCTGGGCGCCAGGCCGCGCATCGCGAAGCTGATCCGGGCCAACCGCACCCGCGGGTTCGGCTCCCCCACCGGCAGGTCGACCAGGAACGACCGGACCTCGTTGGCCGCACCGTCCTCCTCGGCCCGCACCGACACCGGGACCAGGGCCCGGATCGAGGTGCTGCCCACCACCGGCTCCCCCCGGGAGAGCAGCCACTCCCGCAGCGCGCCGGTCACCGAGGTCAGCAGGACGTCGTTGACCGTGCCGCCGTGCGCCTTGCGCACCGTCCGCAGGTCGTCCAACGAGGCGCGGGCGACGGCCACCCGGCGCTGCCGCCCGATGGGTGCGTTCAGCGGGCTCACCGGCGCCGGGGACACCGCGGTGCGGGCCACCGCAGCCACCAGCCCGCCGGCCACCCCGGCCCAGCGGGTCGCGGTGGCCCGCAGGTCACCCGCCGCCGTCCGGGCGGTCTCCAGCACCGCCGAGGGGCGCTGGAGGTAGTCCTCGACCGCCTCCCAGACCAGGGCGGCCGACCCCGGCGGACGGCGCGGGCGCCACTCGTCCGGTGCCGTCAAGGCGGGATCAGCGTCCGGGTCCGGGTCGAGGATGACCTGCCCGATGTCGATGGCCCCGAGCCCGTCGACGAGCGCCGGGTGGGTCTTGGTCACCACCGCCGTGCGGTCGCCGGCCAGCCCCTCGACGAGGTACATCTCCCACAGCGGCCGGCTGAGGTCCAGCGGCCGGGCGGTGAGCCGGGCGACCAGGTCCAGCAGCTGCTCCTCGGTGCCGGGACGGGGCAGCGCGGACCGCCGGACGTGATAAGTCACGTCGAAGTCGGGATCGTCGACCCAGGCCGGGTTGGCCAGGTGGCCGGGCACCTCGAGCACCTTCTGCCGGTACCGCGGCACCAGCGGCAGCCGGGCGCGCACCAGTTCGATCAGCGCGTCGTGGTCCAGCGTCCCGGACGGGCACTCCAGGACCAGCACCGCACCGACGTGCATCGGGGTGCCCGGTTCCTCGAGGTACAGGAAGGACGCGTCCAACGCGGTGAGCCGTTCGACCAACGTGACCTCCCTCACTGGTGCTGCGCCCACGCTACGGGCCGGGCCCACGTCCGCTGCCCCCACCCCCTGCCCGGCCCCGCGGGAGCACCGCCGCCAAGCCGGCGCCGCTCAGCGGGAGCGCCGCCGCCGGCGACCGCCCGGCTCGGCGGCCCCGCTGAGCTGCGCGGCCAGCGTGCGCAGGCCGGTGCGCAGCGCGGAGGCGGGGGCGACCTCGGCCAGCGTCCGCCCGGCTGCCAGGGCCGCGTCGGTGGCCCGGCGATCGGCCGGGAGGAAGGCGCGGACCTCACGGCCGGCGAAGCGGCTCAGCGCGCCGGTGATCTCCTGCCGCGCGTCGCCGGGCACCGGGCCCCGGCGCAGCTGGTTGACCACCACGACCGGCTCCACCGCGGGCAGCACCTCGCGCAGCTCGGCCAGTGCCCGGACGGTGCGCTGCAGGGCGACCGGGTCGGCGCCGCTGACGCAGAGCACCTCGTCGGCCTCCTCCAGCACGGTGAGGGTGGCCCCGTTCCGGCGTGGAGCGGCGGTGTCGAAGGAGAGCTCCTCGTCCTCCTCCAGACAGAACCCGCAGTCGACCACGGTCAGCGCTGCCAGGCGCCGGGCCTCCTCGAGCACCACGGCGACGGCCTGCGGCCGCAGCTCGGGCCACCGGTCGGCCCGAGCCAGGCCGGTCAGCACCCGCAGGTGCGGGTCCACCGCCCACGCCAGACGCGCCAGCGCGGCGACGTCCAGGGTCCCCGCCGCCGCCTGCCGGGCGGCTGCTGCGACGCCGGGTGACTCGTCCAGCAGGCCCAGCACCTGGGCGACCACCCCGCCGTAGACGTCGGCGTCCACCAACAGCGTGGACACCTCCAGCCGCGCCGCCTCGTCCGCGAGCCCGACGGCCACGGTGGTGCGGCCGGGCGCCCCGGTCGGCCCCCAGACCGCCACCACCCGTCCCCGGCCGGCCCGGCGGGTCGACTCCTCGGGCGGGAGCCCCAGCACCGGCAGTGCCGACCGTGGGTCACCGACGTCGTGGCCGCCCACCGGCCCACCGCTGACCGCGTCCCGCAGCACGCGGGCGATCTCCTCGGCCGGGGCGTCGGCGGGCAGCACCCGGACGACACCGAGCTGGCGGAGCCGGTCGGCCGCCCGGGTGTCGCCGGGTTCGACCAGCCCGACCACCGCGATGCCGGCCGCGGTCAACCGGGCGACGGCCGCGCCGTCCAGCCGGCGCAGCTCGGCCGACAGGAGCGCCGCCTGGCCGGTGCCGGTCGTCGCTGCGGCCAGCAGGTCGGCAACGTCGACGCAGCGCCGGACGACGGTGACCCCGTGGTCCTCACGGTCCAGCGCCCCGACGAGCTCGGACTCCCACGACGCGCCAGTGACCGCGGTGAAGACCTGCAGGGCCATCAGTCGGTCGGCCCGGCCGGGACGGCCCCGGCCGCGGGGCCGCTGGGGCCGGCCGTCGCCTCGACGGAGTTCCGGACGACGACCACCAGACCCCGACCCCTGATCGAGGCGAGCACGTCGGCAGCGTCCTCGGCGGCCACGGCGACCACCACCTGCACGGTCGAGGTGGCGGTGGAGAGCACGCCGTCCCCGCGCCCGGTGACCGCCTGCACCGGTGCACCGGACACGACGACGTCCACCCCGCCACCGGTTGGCGCGGAACCGCCCACCACCGGGTCGGCCACGGCGTAGACGTCGACCACCTGCCCGCGGTCGAGCCCGGGCGGGACGTAGCCGGCCTGCACCGGCAGCGCGAGCTGCACCAGGTCACCGGCCTCCTCGAGCACCGATCGCGGCAGGAGCTCACCGGCCCGGACCGCGCGGGCCAGCACCCGACCTGCGGGTCGGGTGCTGGTGGCCAGGTAGGCCTCCGCGACGTCGTCCAGCCGGACGGAGACCGGCACGAGGTCGGCGTCGGACAGCACGGTGCCGGCCGCCAGGTCACCGGCCGCCGACCAGACGGGCACGGTCGCGTCCGCGGCCGTCACCACCCGGGCGCCGACCAGCACGGAGCCCAGGACCAGCAGGACCCCGAGCACCAGCCGCAGGTCCAGCCAGCGGGGTGGGCGGACCCGGCGGGCCGCCGGGCCGGGTGGTGCCGTGTCGGCGCGCGCGCCGGACGGCGCCGCGGTGGGCGCGCTCATCGGTCGGTCATCCCTCGCCCGGTCATCCCTCGCCTGTCTGTCCGTCTGGGGCCGGTCACCCGGCTGACCTCGCCGTACGCGGTCGCGGAGGGAGATCATGACCGAGGGGTGAGCCGGTGCGCAGCCGTTGTCCACACCTTCGGGTGGACCGTCCGGGCCGCTGTCACCCGACTGCCACACTGGCGGGCACCTTCGACGGGAGAACACCGACCCCATGGCCACCCAGCGCTTCCTGACCCTCGACGACGTGGCGGAGATCCTCAACGTCTCCTGGTCACAGGCCTACGCACTGGTGCGCCGCAAGGAGCTGATCGCCATCCAGATCGGCGGGCGGGGCCAGTGGCGGGTCGAGAAGGACGAACTGGAGCGGTTCATCCAGCAGAAGTACGCCGAGGCGCGCTCCTCGGCCGTCACCGAGGAGCCGGTCCCGGACGACGCCGAGGTCGACTCCCCCCGCTGAGCTGATCGCCGGGTGCTCAGCCGCGCGCCGGCCCGGCCGTCCGGAGCGCGACGAGCGCGCCCAGTGAGACCGCCCGCACCCCGGTGACCACCCCACGACGGCGGGGCTCGTCGATCGGGTGCTCGGCCAGTTCCAGGAAGTCCGCGCCGACCCGGTCGACCGTGCCGGCCAGCACGGCGCCGTCCGCCAGCAGGCAGTGCAGGGCGGCCCGGTCCCGGGCCAGCGCCCGGGTCGCCCGCCGCAGGTCCAGCGACCGGTCGACGACACCCTCTGCGGCGACCGCGGCGGTCACGGCGGTGAGCCCGGACACCGCGCGCACCGCGCTCAGCGCGACCAGCACCTCACGCTGCTGCTGATCGACCAGCAGTACCCAGTCGACGCCGACGTCGGCCAGCCGGCCGGCGAGCTCACCGGCGCCGCAGCTCAGGGAGACCTCCCGCCCGGTCGCGCCCCGCAGTCGGTCGGCCAGCCGGATCCGGCCGTGCTCGGCGCGCGCCCGGGATGCCTCGTCGGCCTGGTCCACGGCGGCCTCCTGCTCCGCCATCTGGGCCTCGAGGTCGGTGAAGAGCTGCTGCCAGCGCATGGACGGAGGCTAGCCCGTCCACAGATCGTTGCGTTTGGTTGCATTTGCTTTCGTTGATGGTGTTTGGTCGTCGTCGTGACCGGAGTGGGCATGTCCACGGTGCGCTGGACGGCGACGACGACGACGTTCGTCCTCGTCGCCGGCGGCCTGCGCTGGCTCGGCCCGGGTCCGGGGGCGATCCGCACTGGGCTGGCCGACCCGCAACGGCTGGTCGACACCGCCGGGCCGGACGCCCTCGTGCTGGTGGCGGTGACCGCGCTGGCCTGGGCGTGCTGGGCCTGGGGTGGGCTCGGCCTGCTGCTGACCGCAGCGAGCGCCGCGCCGGGCCTGGCCGGCCGGACGGCCGGGGTGCTGCTGCGGGGCGTGCTCCCGGCCGGCGCCCGGCGGGCCGCGGCCATCGCGATCGGCGTCGGCCTCAGCACGGCGGCACCCCTCGCACTGCCCGCCGGAGGGAGCCCACTGGTCACCGCCTCGGCCGAGACGAGCGCTCCGGGGACGTACTGGTCGTCGGGCTCTCCCGCGCCCGTGGTGCAGGCCGACTGGCCGGGCGGCCCGGAGACCGACGTGGCGGGCCCTCCGCCCCCGGCCCCCGACTGGCCCGGACCAGCGGCCGGGGAGCACGTCGTCCTCCGCGGCGACTGCCTGTGGGACATCGCCCGCGACTGGCTCACCGGTCGTCAGCCGGGGCACCCGGTCGCCGACGCCGAGATCGCCTCCGCCGTGCAGGCGTGGTGGCAGGCCAACGCCGCCGTCATCGGCCCCGATCCGGACCTGCTACTGCCCGGTCAGGTGCTGCGGCCCCCGACCTGACGCCGCCGCCCACCCCGATCCGCCGTTCCCCGTCGTCCCGAGGAGACACCGATGACCGCCTCGCCGAGCCTCTCCCCCGCACCACCTGCGCCCCCGTCGTCCGGGTCGCTGACCGCCGCGCCTGCGCCGGTGCCCCGGCGGCTGCACCTGGTCGCCGTCCCCACGCCCGGACCTCCGCTGGAGGACCAGCGCGTGCCGGTGCGGCTGCTGGTCCCGGGCCGGCGCACACCGCGGCCGACACCTCCGCCCGGCCCGCGGCCGCGCCTGGACCAGCCGGCCCGGCCGGCCGGTGGCGCGGCGGACTTCGGTCCGGCCTGGACGCGCCGGGCCGAGCTGCCCGACCCGCAGGCCGCCGGACGGCGCCTGGTCACCCTCACCCTCGAGGCGTTCGCCGGCCGCCGGCCGATCGGCCAGTTGCAGTCACTGGTGAGCCCGGCGCTCTTCCAGGCCCTCAGCGGTCGCCGCCGGCCGCGCTGGTGCACCGAGGGGACCGCACCGATGCTGCTGGGCTCGGTGCGGGTGTGCGAACCGGTGGACGGGGTGGCCGAGATCAGCGCCGTGGCACGACGGGGAGGGCGGGCGCACGCGGTCGCGGCACGGCTGGAGGGGATCGACGGGCGTTGGCGCTGCACGGCACTGCAGATCGGCTGACGGTGAGCAGGGCCGCGACCACACGCCGACGCCCCGCCGACCACAGTGGTCGGCGGGGCGTCGGTGGGTTCAGTGCGTCAGCGTGCGACGCCGTGGCACTGCTTGTACTTCTTGCC
This sequence comes from Modestobacter sp. VKM Ac-2977, assembly GCF_026968045.1. Taxonomy (GTDB): domain Bacteria; phylum Actinomycetota; class Actinomycetes; order Mycobacteriales; family Geodermatophilaceae; genus Modestobacter. The sequence continues at coordinate 348,884 of NZ_JAPVBQ010000004.1, forward strand.
CGAACCGCAGGGGCAGGGGGCGTTGCGCGGGGTCTCCTTGGTGCCGGTGACGGTCGCGGTCTTCGCGGCCTTCGCCCGGCCGCTGTCCTTGGCCGAGGTGTCGAGGCTGGGCGCGCTGTAGGTCAGCTCGCCCTGGTCCGGCGTCTCGAAGCCCTTGATCTCCAGCTCCGGTGCGGCATCCGTCGGCTCTGCGGCAGCCTCCCCTGCAGGCTCCGGTGCGGCGGTCTCCGGCGCGGCGGTCTCCGGCGCAGCGGTCTCCGGTGCGGCAGCTGCGACGGGGGCCGGCTTGCGGGTGCGCCGGGCCGAGCTCGTCGTCGTCCCGCTGCCGTTGCCGTCGGACGTCGGTGCAGCCGCCGGCGCCGGGGCAGCCGGGGCAGCACCGTTGCCGTCGGCGACAGCCGGGACGGCAGGAGCGGCCGGCTCGGCGGCGGGAGCGGCCGGCTCGGCGGGAGCCCACGGCCCCGCCGGCGCAGCGGCCGCCGCCTGGGCTGCGGCCTGCCGGGCCAGCACCCGCTCGGTGCCGGCCTGCGCCCGGGCGAGCGCCTCCGCCTCGGCTGCGGCCTGCTTCTGCGTGGCCTCCGCAGCCTGCTGCTCCTTGGTCTTGACCTCGAGGTTGAAGAGGAAGCCGAGGGACTCCTCCTTGATGCCGTCGAGCATCGCGTTGAACATGTCGTAGCCCTCGCGCTGGTACTCCACGACCGGGTCGCGGTTGGCCATCGCGCGCAGGTGGATGCCGGCCCGCAGGTAGTCCATCTCGTAGAGGTGCTCGCGCCACTTGCGGTCCAGCACCGTGAGCAGCACCCGCCGTTCGAGCTCACGCATGACCTCGGAGCCGAGTGACTCCTCACGGGTCGCGTAGGCGGCGTGCACGTCGGCGAGCAGCTCCTCCTTCAGCACGTCCGCGGTCAGCGCGGCCTGGTCGCCGTCGGCGACCCGGTCGAGCAGCTCCTGCCGGTCCAGGCCCACCGGGTACAGCGCCTTGAGGCCGCTCCACAGCTGCTCGAGGTCCCAGTCCTCGGCGTAACCGGTCTCGGTGGCACCGCTGACGTAGGCGATGACGACGTCGTCGACCATCGTCTGCACCTGCACGTGCAGGTCCTCGCCGTCGAGCACCTTGCGCCGCTCGTCGTAGATGACCGTGCGCTGCCGGTTGAGCACCTCGTCGTACTTGAGGACGTCCTTGCGGACCTCGTGGTTCTGCTGCTCGACCTGGGTCTGCGCCGACAGGATCGCCCGGCTGACCATCTTCGACTCGATCGGCTGGTCGTCGGGCACCCGCAGCGTGGTCATCATCGACTCGAGCATCGGGCCGTTGAACCGGCGCATCAGGTCATCGCCCAGCGACAGGTAGAACCGCGACTCCCCCGGGTCGCCCTGGCGCCCGGACCGCCCACGCAGCTGGTTGTCGATCCGCCGGCTCTCGTGCCGCTCCGTGCCCAGCACGTACAGGCCGCCGGCCTCGGTCACCTGGTCGTGCTCGGCCTTGACCTGCGCCTGGGCCGACGCCAGTGCGTCGTCCCAGGCGGCCTCGTACTCCGCCGGGGTCTCCGCCGGGGACAGTCCCGTGGCCCGCAGCTGCTCGTCGGCGATGAACTCGGCGTTGCCGCCGAGCTGGATGTCGGTGCCCCGGCCGGCCATGTTGGTGGCGACCGTGACGGCGCCGAGCCGCCCGGCCATCGCGATGATCGACGCCTCCCGGGCGTGGTTCTTCGCGTTGAGGACCTCGTGCGGGATGCCCCGCTTGAGGAGGTACTTGCTCAGCAGCTCGGACTTCTCCACGCTCGCCGTGCCGACCAGCACCGGCTGGCCCGCCTCGTGCCGCTCGGCGATGTCCTCGACGACGGAGTCGAACTTGGCCTTCTCCGTCTTGTAGATGACGTCGGCGCGGTCGGCGCGCACCATCGGCCGGTTCGTCGGGATCGGCACGACACCGAGCGAGTAGGTCTGGGAGAGCTCGGCGGCCTCGGTCTGGGCCGTGCCGGTCATCCCGGAGAGCTTCTCGTAGAGCCGGAAGTAGTTCTGCAGGGTGATCGTGGCGAGGGTCTGGTTCTCGTCCTTGATCTTCACCCGCTCCTTGGCCTCGATGGCCTGGTGCATGCCCTCGTTGTAGCGCCGGCCGGAGAGCACGCGGCCGGTGAACTCGTCGACGATGAGGACCTCGCCGTCGGTGACGATGTACTGCTGGTCCTTCTTGTAGAGCTCCTTGGCCTTCAGCGCGTTGTTCAGGTAGCTGATCAGCGGGGTGTTCGCGGCCTCGTAGAGGTTCTCGATGCCGAGCTGGTCCTCGACGAACTCGACGCCCTCCTCGCTGATGGAGATGGTCCGCTTCGCCTCCTCGACCTCGTAGTGCCGGTCGCGCTTCATCAGCGGGGCGATGCGGGCGAACTCGCCGTACCACTTGGCGCTGGTCTCGGCGGGCCCGCTGATGATCAGCGGGGTGCGGGCCTCGTCGATGAGGATCGAGTCGACCTCGTCGACGATGGCGAAGGCGTGCCCGCGCTGGACCAGGTCGTTGCGGCTCTGCGCCATGTTGTCGCGCAGGTAGTCGAAGCCGAACTCGTTGTTCGTGCCGTGGGTGATGTCCGCGGCGTACTGCTCGCGGCGCACGTCGGGGCGCTGGCCCGAGACGATCGTGCCGATCGACAGGCCGAGGAAGCGCTGCACCCGGCCCATCCACTCGGCGTCGCGCTGGGCGAGGTAGTCGTTGGTGGTGACCACGTGCACGCCGTCGCCGCTCAACGCGTTCAGGTAGGCCGGCAGCACACCGGTCAGGGTCTTGCCCTCACCGGTCTTCATCTCCGCGATGTTGCCCAGGTGCAGCGCGGCACCGCCCATCAGCTGGACCCGGTAGTGCCGCTGGCCCAGCGTGCGGGTCGACGCCTCGCGGACCACGGCGAACGCCTCGGGGAGCAGGTGGTCGAGGGTCTCCCCGTCGCCGTAGCGCGCCCTGAACTCATCGGTCTTCGCGCGCAGCTCGGCGTCGGTCAGATCGGTGACATCGGGCTCCAGGGCCTCGACTGCGTCAGTGATCTTGGTCAGCCGTCGGACGATCTTGCCCTCACCGGCACGCAGGATCTTGTTGAACACCACCCCCCCAGCGTAGGCGGCGCGGCCGGGGAGCGGTCCCGACGTGGCCGAGATCGGCGTCCCGGCCCGCGGACTCGTACCCTCCGCCACGTGTCCTCCGCCTCGAACTCCCCCTCTGGCGCGCTGCTCGGGCCCGGGGTGGTGGCCTTCTTCACCGAGCGGCACCTGGCCACGCTGACCACGTTGCGCGCCGACGGCAGCCCGCACGTCGTGCCGGTCGGCGTCACCGTGGACGCCGCCACCGGCATCGCCCGGGTGATCACCTCGGGGACCTCGGCGAAGGTCCGGCACGTACGGGGCGGGCAGATCCGGGTGGCGGTCTGCCAGGTGGACGGCAAGGTGTGGACGACGCTGGAGGGGACGGCGACGGTGCGCGAGGACGCCGGGTCCATCGCCGACGCCGAGGCCCGGTACGCCGCCCGCTACCAGCAGCCGCGGGTCAACCCGGCCCGGGTCGTGCTGGAGATCTCGGTCGACCGGGTGCTGGGCAACGCGGAACGCTGGCGGGGTCCGGGCCAGGAGGGGAGCTGACGGGATGGACCTGAGCGGCATCGACCTGACCACTGAGGTGGTCCGCACCGACCGGCTGGTGCTGCGTCCCTTCCGCCCGGACGACGTCGACCCGGTGCTGGCCGCGTGCCAGAGTCCGGACATCGCGCGCTGGATCGCGGCGGTGTCGGTGCCCTACACCCGCGCGGACGCCGCCGGGTGGGTCACCGGCGAGGCGCCTGCCATGCGGCGCGAGGGCACCGGCCTGACCGTGGCGGTCGAGGCCGACGGGCGGCTCGTCGGGTCCAGCGGCGTGCACCGGATCGGCCAGCACCCGATGGGCCCGGAGATCGGCTACTGGATCAGCCCCGAGGCCCGCGGCAACGGGTACGCCGCGGAAGCGGCGCATGCGCTGGCCGAGTGGGCGATCGGGCTCGGTGCGCACCGGGTGTACCTCGTCGCCGACGTGCTCAACACCGGCTCCCAGGCAGTCGCCCACCGGGCCGGGTTCACCCCGGAGGGCGTGCTGCGCTCCTACCTCGCCTACCGCGACGGCAGCCGCGGCGACGCCGCGATCTTCTCCCGGCTCCCCGGCGACTGAAGAAGGACCTCCCTGCCCCCCACCACTCGCAAGCTCGCGGCGGGCCCCCTGCAGGGAGGCGACGCGGACGAGCCGCCCTCCGCGGGTGCGGAGGGCGGCTCGCCGGGGCGACTGGTCAGGCGTTCGCGGGCTCGAGGTCTCCCGCAGCCGCGGACGCCGCGATGGCTGCTGCGTCGTCGTCCCCGGCGGTCGCCGGGGCGCCGAGCCGGATCAGCCCGTAGTCGAACGCGTGCCGGCGGTAGACCACCGAGGGGACCCCGGTGTCGGCACAGAGGAAGAGGAAGAAGTCGTGGCCGACCATCTCCATCTCGTAGAGGGCCTGGTCGACGTGCATCGGCGTGGCCGGGTGGACCTTCTCCCGGACGATCTGGCCGGGCAGGTGCTCGTCCAGATCGGTCGTCAGGGGCCCGTCGGCCAGCGCGGCCTCGACGTCGGCGGACGTCCCGTCCACAGCCGGCTCCGGGGTGGTGCCCACCGCGGGGAGCGCCGGCTCCTCGACAGCGGGGACGCTGTCGATCCGCACGCTGGGCGGCGTACGGCGGCCGTGGTGCACGCGGCGGCGGTCGTTGGCCCGTCGCATGTGGTTCTCCAGCTTGCCGGCCGCGAGTTCCAGTGCGGCGTAGAAGTCGGGAGCGGACGCCTCGGCGCGCGCCACCGGCCCCTTGCCCCGCAGCGTGATCTCCACGCGCTGGGCGTTGGCTGCCTGTCGAGGATTCTTCTCGTGCAACAACTCCACGTCGATGCGGATGACCTTGCCGTCGAACCGTTCCAGCTGGCCGACCTTGTCCTCCACCTTCTGGCGGAAGTGCTCGGGCACCTCGACGTTACGACCACGGACCACGATCTCCATGGGACCTCCCGGTTGAGCGGGGTGTGATCAACCCGACGCTAGACGCCTTGTCCCGGTCCCGACAGTGGAAGCCGGCCTCGGCTCACCCCCACCTCGACCACGCACCGTGAACGCCCCAGGTGGCGGCGGGGTGAACGGTCGCTGCACGCGCCGTGGAGTGGCTGCGACGACCGCGGCCACCACCGGCGTGTCCCGGTTCGGCGTGCCCCCGACCCCGGCGAGCGCCCGGGCTCCCTCGGTCAGGGTCGCCCCGCTGGTGACGACGTCGTCCACCAGGACCAGCCGGCTGCCGGCGGACACCCCGGCCCATGCGCCGTGCCCGGCCGGCAGCACCCGGAACCGACCGGCCAGGTTCGCCCGCCGGGCGGCGGCGTCCAGGCCGGCGGAGTCCCGGGTCCGCCCGGCCCGTCCGCGCAGCCTCCCCAGCACCGGTGCCGTCCGGGCGGGCACCCCGGCTGCCCGCAACTCGACCACGGCGCGGTCGGCCAGTTCCCGCACATGGTCCCGGCCCCGCTGACGCACCGCTGCCGCGGAGCTCGGCACCGGGACGAGGACGACCGGTGCGGACGCCGGCCCGGCCGCACCGGCCAGCACGACGCCGACCGCCAGTGCCAGCGCCGTGCCCAGCGGCCCGGCCAGCTCGGCGCGGCCGTGCTCCTTGAACGCCAGCACCGCCGGGCGGACCGGACCGGCGTAGGCACCGGCCGCCACGGTCGGCGGGAAGCCGGGCGGGTGCCGCCGCGGCTCGGCCAGCCGGGGCCGGGTGAGCCGGCGACGGCAGTCCGGGCACAGCACGTCACCGGGCCGCGCGCAGCCGGCGCAGCTGCGCGGCAGCACCAGGTCGGCCAGCACCCGGCTCCCGGCCCGCAGCACCCCGGTGACACCGCCGCCCGCGTCCCGTTCCATGCCGGGAGCCTGCCCGTCCCGGGCCGCACCCCGGTGGGGCAACGAACAGCTGGGGACCCGGGTCCGCCGTGGGGACGACGGCCAGCGCCGTCCGGTCACATCGGGTAGAAGGGCGCCCCGCCGGTCAGCGGCTCGGCACCCCGCACCGCGGTCACCCAGTTGCCCCCGGGCAGTTGCCACAGCGTGCCGCCGGCGCTGACCAGCGGCTGACGCCCCGGCGCGGCCGCGACGGCGGTCGGCTGTGCGGGCAGCCCCGCGGTGGTCAGCTCGGTGAGCCCCCAGCCGTCGACGCCCACCTCGTAGGGCACGGTGCGCCCGGTGCTCGGGTCACCGGCCAGCAGCAGCAGCGACCCGGCGTTCCGCCAGGCGACGTCCACCACCTGCCGGATCGACGGGGTCACCGAGCGCAGGTCCCGGACGCTGACCGCATCGTCGGCCCGCACGACCGTCCCGACGTAGAGCTGGCCGCCCTCGGGGCCGTCGATCACCACGGCGGCCCGCAGGCCGTCCGGGGAGAGCTGGAACGTGGTCGCCCGGCCCAACCCGGGCAGCGTGGGGGCACTGACGGTCTGCGGCGCACCGCCATCGGGCACCCGGATCACCTCGCCGCCGTCCCGGACGGTCCACACCTCCGCCCGGGTGCCGGCCGTCGTCGGCTCGGTGAAGCTCGCGCCGGTCAGCACGGGCGTCAGTTCGCCGCCGTACTGGCCGGCGTACAGCGTGGCCGGCGACCCGGACGGCGAGACCGAGGTGGACACCCCCACGGTCAGCCCGAGCGCGCTGGTCCGGCCGTCGACCGAGACCGCCGCCGAGTCGAGGTCGTACACCCCCTCGCCGGCGGGACCGGGCGCGGCGCTGCCGTCGGACGCGCGACGCAGCGCGCCGTCGGCGACGTAGTGCCCGACGGCATCGGCCGGGACGACGTCCGGGTCGTACTGCTGCCAGTCGTCGACCCGCTGCTGTCCGGGCACGTCCGGCAGGCCGAGGTCCTGGCCGTCGCGCAGCACCTCGACCGAGGTGAGGTCCAGCTGGTCCAGGGACCAGACCAACTGCGCGGAGGCCGCCTGCAGGGTCGCGTCGTCGACGTCGGCCGGGAAGCTGAGGTCGACCGTCGCCGTCCGACCGGAGGTGCTCACCGTGCTGCGCAGCTTCGCACCGGCCAGCGGGTTGAGCACGCCGGCGGCGATCTGCGGGGACGGGCCGTCGAGCAGTCGCTCCACGAGCGTGTTCGGCTGGGCACCGCCCTCGACCAGGTAGCGGGGATCGGGCACCACCCGGGTGCCGGACTGGTCGAGGAAGTAGGCGTCGACGGGTTCGTAGGTGCGGGCGAAGTCCGGCTCGAGCATCAGCAGCCCGTCGGGTGGGTCGCTGATCCGCCACTCCCCCGACTCGTCGGTGAGCGTGAAGTCCCGGTTGTAGACCTCGCCGGTGCCGACCGTGAAGCTGCCGCGTTCATCCACGGTGCCCACCTCGGCAGCGGTGACCTCGACCACGCCGGGCTGGGTGCGCACCGGCGCGTAGTCACCGCTGATCACGGTCAGGGTGTCGCTGTCGTCCCAGACCGTCGCGGCCTCCTCGGTCAGGTACTGACGGGCCACCGGGTGGTTGCGGACGGTACTGGCGTTGGCGTCGATGAACCCGCGGACGACCTCCTCCGGCGTCGCGCCCGGTACCGGCGCCGGCGGCTCGATGCCGACGGCCCCGGCCGGCGGGGCGGCTGCCTGGGTGATCCGCACCGTGGGGGAACTGCTGGGCACCGTGCTGCAGCCGGCCAGCAGGAGCGCGGCGAGCACCGCCACCAGCAGTGCGCGCCGGTCGGTGCTGCGCCCGGTCATGACGCACCCCCGACGACCCGCGCCGGCGCCGGCCGCAGCGGGAGCGGGGAGCTGGCCAGCCCGCCGCCGGCGGTCAGCGGCAGGGTGAGCCGGAACTGGGCGCCCTGCCCGGGCTGGCCCCACACCTGCAGCCAGCCACCGTGCAGCCGGGCGTCCTCCAGACTGATGGACAGACCGAGGCCGCTGCCGCCGACCGTGCGCATCCGCGAGGGGTCGGCGCGCCAGAAGCGGTCGAACACGTGCTGGGCGGCGACCGGGTCCAGGCCGACGCCGTGGTCGCGGACCGTGATCGCGGTCGCCGACCGGTTCGCCGCCAGGGCGATCTCGACGGGCTGTCCCTGCCCGTGCTCGATCGCGTTGCCGATCAGGTTGCGCAGCACCCGCTCCACCCGTCGACCGTCCACCTCCGCGATCACCGGCGACGTCGGGACGTCGACCTGCAGCGCGCAGCCGTGCCGCTCGGCGAGCGCGGTCATGCCGGCGGCCACCCGCTCGACCAACGGGCCGAGGTCCTGCGCCTCCGCCTCGAGCGTCGCCGCACCGGCGTCGTAGCGGCTGATCTCCAGCAGGTCGGTCAGCAGGCCCTCGAACCGGTCGAGCTCGGCGCGCAGCAGCTCGGCGGAGCGGGCGACGGCCGGGTCGAAGTCCGCGCGTGCCTCGTGCAGCACGTCCGCCGCCATCTGCACCGTGGTCAGCGGCGTCCGGAGCTCGTGCGAGACGTCGGAGGTGAACCGCTGCTGCAGCTGCGAGAGCCCCTCCAGCTGGGTGATCTGCTTCTGCAGGCTCTCGGCCATCGCGTTGAAGCTGGTGGCCAGCCGCGCGAGGTCGTCCTCGCCGCGCACGGCCAGGCGCTCTTCCAGGTGCCCGGCCGCCAGCCGCTGCGCCCCTCCGGCGGCGCTGCGCACCGGGCCGACGACCAGCCGCGTCACCAGGACGCCGATGCCCACGACGAAGAGCACGAGCGCGGTCCCGCTGATCACCACGGTGCTGCGGATCAGCCCCAGGCTCTCCTGCTCCTGGTCCAGCGGGAAGGCGAAGTAGACCTCCACCCGATCGCCGCTGCGGGCATCGGTGGGCACGGGCGCCCCGACGACCAGGGTGGGCACGGGCTCCCCCTGCCCGCCGGGGACCGGTGCGTACTGGTACGCCGGGGACCCGTCGGCCACCTCGGCGCGCAGGTCCGGAGGGAGGGCCGGGTAGATGTCGAGCCGGCTCCACGCCGGGCGTTCCTGGTCGCCCGAGCCGTAGACCATCACGACGTCGAAGTCACCGGCTGCGCCCCCTCGGGACGTCAGCCCCTCGACGGTGCGGGCCAGCGTGGACCGGACGCTCGCCGAGTCGCCGGTGGCGATGCCGCTGACCTCGGTCTGGGCGTACGCCACCCCGTTCAGCACCTGGTCGATGGCGGCGTCGCGCTTGACCCGGAGCAACTGGTCGCTGATCTGGCTGAACAGCACCAGGCTCACGATCACCACGACGGTGCTCGCGACCAGCATGGTGATCGCACCGATCCGCAGCTGCAGCGAGGACCGCCAGGCGTGCACCGCGCGGCGCAGGGCGCGCCCCCCGACCACCAGTGCGCGCCGCCGTGCCCGGCGCACCCGGCGGCGCACCCGTCCGGACGGCGGCCGACGGTCGGGCCGGGGCCCGGGCGGGCTGACGGCGGCGGTGCCCGGTGCAGGCACGCCGGCCCGGTCGACGGCCGGCTCCCCGGTGGCGGTGCTCACGACCGGCGAGGTGCTCACGACCGGCGGGGTGCCCTGGTCACGGCGGGCCGGCCTTGTAGCCCACGCCGCGGACGGTGAGGACCACCTCGGGCTTCTCCGGGTCGCGCTCCACCTTCGCGCGCAGCCGCTGGACGTGCACGTTCACCAGCCGCGTGTCGGCCGCGTGCCGGTAGCCCCAGACCTGCTCCAGCAACAGCTCGCGGGTGAAGACCTGCCGCGGCTTGCGGGCGAGGGCCACCAGCAGGTCGAACTCCAGCGGGGTCAGCGCGATCGGCTCGTCGTCCCGGATGACCTGGTGGGCCGGGACGTCGATCTGGACGTCGCCGATCGCCAGGGTCTCCGCCTGCCCGTTCTCCCCGCGGCGCAGCTGGGCCCGTACCCGGGCGACCAGCTCGACAGGCTTGAACGGCTTGGTCACGTAGTCGTCGGCGCCGGCCTCCAGCCCCTGGACGACGTCGATGGTGTCGCCCTTGGCGGTCAGCATCACGATCGGCACGGTGGACTGGGTGCGGATGTCCGCGCAGATCTGCAGACCGTTGCGGCCGGGCAGCATCAGGTCCAGCAGCACCAGGTCCGGGCGGACCTGCTGGAAGGTGGCCACGGCTCGTGCACCGTCGGAGACGAACGCCGGGTCGTAGCCCTCCCGGCGCAGCACGATGCCCAGCATCTCGGCGAGGGCGGCGTCGTCGTCGACGACGAGGACGCGGCCGCGGCTGGTCCCGGCAGTGGGAGCTGAAGGTGGCACGAGCCCATTCTGCGCGACGGAGCCCCGGTAGCGCTCCGCCCCGCCCGGGGAACTTCCCCGGACGGGGCGGAACATGCTGCTCACAGCCGTGTCAGGTGACGTGCTGGAGCGGCCTGGCCGCAGGGACCCACGGCGCGCGGAGCGTGTCGCGGGGGGCGGCCAGGTCCTTCCTCAGTAGCGGTAGTGGTCGCTCTTGTACGGACCCTCGACCGGGACGCCGAGGTAGTCGGCCTGCACCTTGGTCAGCTCGGTGAGCTTGACGCCGAGGGCGTCCAGGTGCAGCCGGGCGACGTGCTCGTCGAGCTTCTTCGGCAGCACGGTGACGCCGGGTGTCTGGCCCTCGTAGGCGGCCCGGTTGTTCCACAGCTCGATCTGGGCCAGCGTCTGGTTGGAGAACGACGCGCTCATCACGAAGCTGGGGTGCCCGGTGGCGTTGCCCAGGTTCAGCAGCCGGCCCTCGGAGAGCACGATGATCGTGTGGCCGTCGGCGAACCGCCACTCGTCGACCTGCGGCTTGATCGTCGTCCGGGTGACGCCGGGGGTACGGGTCAGGCCGGCGATGTCGATCTCGTTGTCGAAGTGACCGATGTTGCCGATGATCGCCTGGTGCTTGGTCGAGGCCAGCTGCTCGGCGGAGATGATGTCCTTGTTGCCGGTCGCGGTGATGATGATGTCGGCCTTGCCGATGACCTCGTCGAGCGTGGTCACCTCGTAGCCGTGCATCGCCGCCTGCAGCGCGTTGATCGGGTCGATCTCGGTGACGATGACCCGGGCGCCCTGGCCGCGCAGCGAGTCCGCGGAGCCCTTGCCGACGTCGCCGTAGCCGCAGACGACGGCGACCTTGCCGCCGATCATCACGTCGGTCCCGCGGTTGATCCCGTCGATGAGGGAGTGCCGGACGCCGTAGAGGTTGTCGAACTTGCTCTTGGTGACCGAGTCGTTGACGTTGATCGCCGGGAAGAGCAGCCGGCCCTCGCGGGCGAGCTCGTACAGGCGGAGCACTCCGGTGGTCGTCTCCTCGGTGACGCCCTTGATGGCCGCACCGATCCGGGTCCACCGCTGGGCGTCGGTGCTGAGGCTGTCGCGCAGCACGTCGAGGATGACGCCGTACTCCTCGGAGTCGGCCTCGGTGCTGTCCGGGACCACGCCGTCGGCCTCGAAGCGGGTGCCCAGGTGGACCAGCAGGGTCGCGTCGCCGCCGTCGTCCAGCAGCATGTTCGGCCCGATGATCGTGCCGTCGGCGTCGGTGAACTCGAAGAGCCGCTGGGTGCACCACCAGTACTCCGGCAGCGTCTCGCCCTTCCAGGCGAAGACCGGCACGCCGGTCGGCTCCTCGGGGGTGCCGTCGCCGACGACGATCGCCGCGGCCGCGTGGTCCTGGGTGGAGAAGATGTTGCAGCTGACCCAGCGGACGTCGGCGCCGAGGGCGGTCAGCGTCTCGATCAGCACGGCGGTCTGGATGGTCATGTGCAGCGAGCCGGCGATGCGGGCCCCGGCCAGCGGCTGGGCGTCACCGTACTCGGCGCGCAGCGCCATCAGGCCCGGCATCTCGTGCTCGGCGAGGCTGATCTCCTTGCGGCCGAAGCCGTGCAGGGAGAGGTCGGCGACCTTGAAGTCGCCGTCGGTCAGGGTGCGGGTGCCAGTGCTGGCGGTCATGTCGCTCCAGTGTCCGGCCCTGCCCGGGACGGGCGGGCTCTGTCGGTCGCTGTGTGTCCCCGCTCGTGCGGGGCGAGCGAGCATGCCGAGGCTTCGGCGGGGCTCGTGCCGTAGCCCAGGGTACCGCCGCGAGCACGGGACCGTGCGGCAACGGCTCCACCGCAGGGTCCCGCCGCGAGCCTGCGAGTGGCGGGGGGCAGTGGAGCCCTTCTTCAGCGCAGCGCGGTGGTGGCGCGGTAGAGCACCGCGGGCCCGCGGGCGGTGACCGCCTGCCCGGCCGGCACGAACACCGACTCCCCCTGCCGCAACGTCAGGTCGCCGTCCGTGCCGGTGAGCACCGCGTCGCCCTCCGCGCACAGGACCACCTGCGGCCCGGCCGTGGTGAGCAGCCCCGGGTCGACGTCGACCTGCACCCGGGTCAGGTCGAAGTCGTCGACCGGCGTCGGGTAGCGCAGCCCGCCAGGACCCAGCACCGGGTGGATCACCGGCACCTTGCCGTCGGTGAAGTCCAGCACCTCGATCAGCGCTGCGAGGTCGACGTGCTTGCTCGTGAGCCCGCCGCGCAGCACGTTGTCCGAGCTCGCCATGACCTCGACCCCGGCCCCGCAGAGGTAGGCGTGCAGGTTGCCGGCCGGCAGGAAGACCGCCTCCCCCGGAGCGATCCGGAGGTGGTTGCACATCAGCGAGATCACCACGCCGGGGTCACCGGGGTAGGTGCCGGCGAGGGTCGCGGCCCAGCGATAGGTGTTGATGAACTCGGGATCGTGTGCGGCGACGAAGGACGCCGCCCGGGCCGCCACGGCGCGGACCAGCGACTCGCGCCGGCGCTTGGAGAGGGCCAGCAGCTGGGGGATGGCGGCCCGCAGTCCACCGCGGGCCAGGGCCGCGATGGTCGGCATCAGCTCCGGCAGCTGGAGCTTGGCCAGACAGTGCAGCGACTCCTCCACCGGGCGGAACCCGCACAGCGCCTCGACCGGGGTGATCGCGAGCAGGATCTCCGGCTTGTGGAAGGGGTCCTTGAAGGTGCGCGTGGGGTCGTCGTGCGGGATGCCCGCCGCCTCTTCGGCGGCGAACCCCGTCTCGGCCTGCTGGGTGGTCGGGTGCGCCTGCAGCGACAGCGGCTTGTCCGCCGCGAGCACCTTCATCAGGAACGGCAGCCGGTCACCGAACCGCTCGCGGACCATCGGGCCCAGCAGTCCTGCGGGGTCGGCAGTGATCGCCTCGGTCAAGGTCCGGCCGTCGGAGAGCACGCTGGGTGCGTCGGGGTGCGCCCCCATCCACAGCTCGGCGTACGGCTGGTCAGCCGGCGAGGGGAGCCCGAGCAGCTGCGGGATGACGGTGCGACTGCCCCACGGGTAGTGCCGCACCGGACTGCTGAGCTGCCACATCGACGCTGAGGTTACCGGCGCGGACGTCACGGGACAGACGTCGGATCGGCCCGGCCCGTGCTGGAGCCGACGGGGACGGCACTCACTCGCGCGGGGCAGTCGGGTCGCCAGCCGGTCCATGGTCGATCGACCGACGGATCCGGCCGGTCACGGGTGCAGCGCCCGCTCGTGGTCCAGGGCCAGCGCCAGGTACACGGCACTGAAGTCGGCGACGGCCAGCTGCCGGGCGAGCCGCGCCAGCCGGGGATGCCGTTCCGGCTCGGCGTGCTCGGCCAGCGCGCTGACCGGGACGTTGTGCGCTGCGGCCGTGCGGAGCACCTCGGCCATGGCCTCGCCGGCCGAGCGCGGGTCCCGCTCGCCGCCGTCGTGCTCGCCGGCGTCCGCGTCGCGGATGGTGATCAGCCGGAGCCGGCGGCCGGCGTCGTCGGCCCGGTCCCGGAAGAAGTCGTCCTGCCCCTCCGCGGGGGCCAGCGGCCCGCCGAGGACCGTGCGGGCAGCGACCCGCTGGTCGGGCAGCCGGAAACCGGTCACCGGGAGCCCGGCCAGCGTGGCCAGCTGGTCGGCGACGCGGCCGGCGGCGGCCCCGGCCAGCGGCCCCTCGGCGACGATCACCGGCAGCGCGTCCAGCAGCTCCAGCGCCAGCGTCTTCGCCGGGTTCACGAACGACTCACGCGCCGGGCCGCACTCCGCCGCTGCCTCGTCCAGCGCTGCGGCGACCAGTTCGGTGTCGGCGGCGTCCTGCGCGACCAACCCGAGCTCAGCGGCGAGCAGCAGCATGGGCGTGAGCAGGGACCAGAGCGCGGTGTGCTGCACCCGGGACGTCGGCAGCGGTACGTACGGCGCCCGGGCGCTGGCGCACGCCGCGTGCAACGGGGCGTCCTCGGCGCCGATGCCGACCAGCACGACGCCGCGCCGCGCGGCCTCGTAGGCCGGGGTGACCGCGTACCGACCGGCACCGGTGCGGGTCGCCACCACCGCGATGTCCGAGGGGCCCATCCAGACCGGCAGGTCCGGGCCTGGGACGACGTCCACGGTCACCGGGCTGGCCGGGCCGAGCAACGCCCGCAGCACCGACGCCGCGACCGCTCCCTCGCGCCGGCCGACGATCACCAGCCCGCGCGGGCGCCCCCCCGAGGTCGCCCGCTGGAGCCCGGCCTCCTGGGTCAGCTGCGCGGTCTCTCGCACCTGCGCGCCGGCTCCGGCCACCGCCGGCAGCAGCCCCCGCGGGTCGCGGGCACGCAACAGGTCGAGGTCGTCGAGGACCTCCTCGGCGAGCTCGGGCGAGGTCATGTGCGGCGCTGCCGGGCCTCGTCGAGCAGCAGCACCGGGATGCCGTCACGCACCGGGAAGGCGCGGGAGCAGGTCGGGCAGACCAGCTCGCTCGCCTCGACGTCGACGGTCAGCGCCGTGTGGTGGGTGTCCGGGCAGGCCAGGATCTCCAGGAGATCCGGTTCGATGCCCAGCGTCTGGTCGGTGGCGCCTGCCGGCGTGTCGTTGCTCATGCCCGCACCATCTCCAGTACCTCGTCGCGCAGTTCGGCCATCCGAGCCGCATCGGCCGCCTCGACGTTGAGGCGCAGCAGCGGTTCGGTGTTGCTGGCCCGCAGGTTGAACCACGAGCCGTCGGGCAGGGAGACGGTGAGCCCGTCGAGGTCGTCGATGGTGACGCCGTCCCGCTCACCGTAGGTCTCCCGGACCGCCGCCACCCGCCCGGCCTGGTCCTCGACGGTCGAGTTGACCTCACCGGAGGCCACGTAGCGCTCGTAGGCGGCGGTGAGCTCCGACAGCGGGCGGGACTGCTCGCCGAGCGCGGCCAGCACGTGCATCGCGGCCAGCATGCCGGTGTCGGCGCGCCAGAAGTCGCGGAAGTAGTAGTGCGCCGAGTGCTCGCCACCGAAGACGGCGTCGGTGCGGGCCATCTCCTCCTTGATGAAGGAGTGCCCGACCCGGGTGCGCACCGGCTCCCCGCCGTGCTCGCGCACGATCTCCGGCACCGCCCGGGAGGTGATCAGGTTGTGGATGATCGTCGTCCCGGCGCCCTTGGCGAGCTCGCGGACGGCGACCAGCCCGGTGATCGCCGACGGGCTCACCGGCTCGCCGCGCTCGTCGACGATGAAGCAGCGGTCGGCGTCCCCGTCGAACGCCAGGCCGATGTCGGCGCCGTGCTCCCGGACCCCCGCCTGCAGGTCGACCAGGTTCGCCGGGTCCAGCGGGTTCGCCTCGTGGTTGGGGAACGAGCCGTCCAGCTCGAAGTACATCGGCACGATCTCCAGCGGGAGACCGGACAGCACCACGGGGACGGTGAAGCCGCCCATCCCGTTACCGGCGTCGACCACGACCTTCAGCGGCCGGATGCCGGAGAGGTCGACCAGGCCGCGCAGGTGGGTGGCGTACTCGGCGACCAGGTCCCGGGTGCTCACCGAGCCCAGGCGCGTGACGTCCCGCTGGAAGACGGCCGTGCCGTCGACCAGCTGCTCGGCCCACTCCCGGATCTGCACCAGCCCGGAGTCCTGGCCGATCGGCGCCGCGCCGGCCCGGCACAGCTTGATGCCGTTGTACTGGGCGGGGTTGTGGCTGGCGGTGAACATCGCACCCGGCATCTCCAGGGAGCCGGCCGCGAAGTAGAGCAGGTCGGTCGAGCCCAGCCCGGCCTCGACGACGTCGACCCCGCGGGACAGGACCCCCTCCGCGAACGCCCGGGAGAGCGGCACCGAGGAGTCACGCATGTCGTGCGCGGTGACGACGGCGGTCGCTCCCGTCTCGGCGTGCACGAACTCGGCGAAGGCGGCCCCGATCGCGCGGGCCACGGTTTCGTCCCACTGCTCGGGGACCAGGCCCCGGACGTCGTAGGCCTTGATGATCGACGTCAGGTCTGCCACGCGGGTGATCCTATGAGGACCCCGTCCTCCGCACGCCGCACGAGCCCGCGGCCCCCGTCCAGGGGCCCGTCCTGAGCGGGCGGGAGGGGGTCTTCAGGGGAGGTTGGGGAGGACGCGCAGGTGGCCGCGGCGGGTGCCGCTGCCGTCGTCGGCCGGGTCGCGCGGGGGCTCCGGGCGCGCGGCCTCGCGGACCGCGTCGGCCAGCGCGAGCAGGTCGTCGCCGGTCGGGCCGGCGTCATCGGCGTCGATCTCGTGGCGGACGACCTCCCAGCCCCGCGGCACCGTGAGCCGCTCGGCGTGGAACTCGCACAGGTCGTAGCTGTGCGGCTCCGAGTAGGTCGCCAACGGGCCCACGACGGCCGTGGACTCCGCGTACACGTAGGTCAAGGTGGCTGCCGCCGGTTGCGCGCAGCCGCTGCGCGAACAGCGACGTGACTGCCTCACCACCGGTTCCTCACGCCGGGCACACTATCCGCAGCCGGCGCCGTCTGGGGAGGAGGCGCACCGGATCGCGCACGTCCACCCCCTCCCCCCCACCCCGGCACTCCCGCCCCAGCCGTCACTCGCCCGGCGTCCCCGGCCGGTCGCCGCGGACGCTGCAGCTCGGTGAGGCCGTAGGCTCCTGCCGCGATGGACCGCCTCCCTGCCCGTGCCCGGCGCGACCGTCATGGCCGCGGCCTGCGCGGTCGTCTCGTGCCGCCGACGGTGCCGCTGTCCCGCAGCCGCGCCGAGCAGTTCGACGACCTGGTCCTCGACGCGGTCGAGGACCTGGAGCGCCGCTGGGAGCGCGAGCTCGCCGGTGTCGAGTTCGCCGTCGAGGACGTCCCCTGGGTCGACCACACCAGCCCGGACGACGTGGTGCTGGACGCCGACGTGCTGGAGGACGGCAGCGTCCCGCTGGCCCGGGTGCTGCCCGCGCACCGGGAGGGCGGGCAGGAGCACCCGGCCCGGATCGTGGTCTACCGCCGTCCGCTGGAGATCCGCGCCGCCGACCGCGACGACCTCGCCGACCTGGTGCGCGACGTCGTCGTGGACCAGGTGGCGGTGCTGCTGGGCCGGGACCCCGAGGAGATCGACCCCGCCGGTTGACCGGGTCGCACCGGGCCCCTTTGCCATGCTGGGCGCCGAGATGAGCGCAGCGAAGCAGCAGTCCGGCCCGCACGGTGTCCGGCGGGCAGCCGTCACCGGGGTCGTCGTCGTCCTGGTCGTCCTCGCCGCCGGCCTGGCGCTGCTCGCCCTCCAGCCCCGGACGACGACGGCCACCGCGACCCTGACCGTGACCCCCCGCACCGAGGCCGGCGCGGACGCCGCCCTGCTGCTGGCCGACCGGTACACCGCGCTCGCCGGGTCCGCCGAGGTCCTGGACGCGGCGCAGGCGGACGAGCCGGCGCTGGCCGAGGTGTCGCCGACCCAGCTCCAGGAGGGCATCGAGGCCGAGCGTCCGCCCGGCACCGCCACCGTCGTGGTGCAGGTGACGCTGCCCGACCGGGACTCGGCGGTGACCGCCGCCAACGCGGTGGTCGGCCGACTCGTCGAGGCCGGCACCGACGAGCAGATCGTGGACGTCGACCCGGGGCGGGAGGCATCGCCCGCCCGCACCACCGGCTCGTCGGTCACCGCTCGGTGGGTGGTCGTCTCGGTGCTGCTGGCCCTCGCCGCCGGGCTGTGCGCCGCGCTGGCCTCGACCCTGCTGACCCGGGGACGGGCTGCCGGGCGGGCGACCGGGAGCGCGGACACCGAGGGCGACGCCGAGGCGCTCGACGACCTGCCCGGCTTCCTGGCGGACCCACCCGGCTCCCCCGCACCCGTGCCGCCGCGGACCAGCCGGACGGGGGCGACGGCCGCCCCGGTCAGGACACCCGGGGGCGCCGTCTCCCGCACGACCGCGTCCGTCGCCACCCTGACGGCCGCAGCGCTGCTGGTCCTCGCGGCGGTGGCGGTGGGGGCCCCCACCGGCCGGGCCGGCGACGACACCTCCGCCGCCCCGCCGGTCGGCACCGCGCCCGCCCTCACCCCCACGGCGCCCACCCCCACGGCGCCGGACCCGGCCGTCACCGCGCCGATCACGCCGACCGCCGAGACGGGCGCGGGTGCGCTCGCCTTCCGATCGGTGCCGCTGGGCTCGGACGGGATCGCGGCCACGGCGACCTTCGGCGGCGTGCTGCTGGAGGAGCGGGCCGTGGGGCTGACCGTCACCTACCCCAGCGTCAGCCTCACCAGCGACGGCCGACGCTCGCTGGCGCACGTCCGGCTGCCCACCTACAACTGCCTGACCACCGAGCCCCCCGCCGACCCGGTGGCCGCCGGCTGCGTCCGGTCGATCACCGAGTACGCCGACCTGGCCAGCCCGGAGCTGCAGGTCACCCGGGACGGCGACCGCATCGAGCTGGCCGGCCTCTTCCCCACCTACACGCGCCCGAACGGCAGCGCGCCCAGCCACACCGGGCGGGCGTACCAGCTGGCGGCCTCGATCGCCCCCGACGGCCCGCGCCGGGACGGCACCACCCCGGCGACCGGGGTCGTGCGCATCGGGCTGGACAGCGCGACCACCGCACCCGAGCGTGGGGTCAGCCGGCTGCAGCACCCCGGCTGAGCGCGCCCCGGCGGCCCAGCTGGCTGAGGCCGGCGGCAGCGGTCAACGTGCCCGAAGGTGCCCCGAGCTCGCGGCGCAGGCCCCCGATCCCGCTGGTCCCCCACCACGGCCAGCGCTCCTCCCCGGCGGCGCCGCGATCGAGCAGGGTGAGCAGCAGGGCCTGCGGCCGCCCGTCGTCCGCCGGGACGACGGCGACCTCCAGCTCACCGATCGCGGCGTGCAGCCGCGCCGCGGCGCGCACGAACGTCCGCTGGGCGGGCGGCAGCTGAGCGAGCACGGCCGGCAGCCAGCGCTCGACCTCACCCGGGTCCCGGCTGCGGGAGACGTCGGCGACGGTGTCCAGCTCGTCGACCAGCCGGCGGCTGCGCGTGGTGGCCAGCTGGGCGTCCGACAACCCGGCGGCGAGGTGCCGCACCGTCGGGTCGCCGAGCGGCAGCCCGGTCAGCCGGAGGGTCCACGGGCCGCGGACCTGGTCCAGCAGCCCGATCACCCCCGCGGCGAGGCGTTCGGCGACGTCGTCGTCCCGCGCGGGGAACCGGGACTGTGGCCGCCCGGGCGGCAGCGGACCGGGCTCGGCGCCCAGCAGGCCGACCACGGTGCCGACGCCGCGGCGCCGGAACGACAACAGGGCCGCTCCGGCGGGACGGCTGTGTGCGTCCGGCTCCACCACCACCGCGTGCGGGCGGACCCGCCCGAACGGGCGGCCGGCCTGCGCGTTCAGTGCGGCGGTGAGCCACGGCCCGCGGGCGGGGAGGGGAACGGCGCGTTCGGCCAGGAGGGGCGCGGCGGCGCGGACCTCCCGGACCACGGCGGCGCGGCCGTCGACGACCCGGGTGTACACGGGCCCCAGTCGACCACACGGGCGCGACGTCGAGAGCTGGGGAGTGGCCGGGCGATCAGCTCGAGGGAGGGCCTCGCCGGGTTGCTCGTCGGCGCGTCGTTGCGCCGACCGTACGGGAGGAGAGCGGGTGGTGCAGTGGTGCGGGTGGGTCCTTCGTCAGCCGGCCTGGCGGCGGAGGCGACGACGCTCACGCTCGGAGAGGCCGCCCCAGATGCCGAAGCGCTCGTCCATGGTCAGGGCGTACTCCAGGCACTCGGCGCGCACCTCGCAGCCGGTGCAGATCCGCTTCGCCTCCCGGGTCGAGCCGCCCTTCTCCGGGAAGAACGCCTCCGGGTCGGTCTCGGCGCACAGGGCGCGCTCCTGCCAGCTCTGGTCCTCGACGTCCGCGCCCGGGAGGCCGGCGTCGAAGACGTCGGCCATGCCCAGCACGTCCCGCCCGTAGGAGGCCGGCACGGCCCCTGCTGTGGAGCTCTTGTGCTCGCTCAACCACGACACCTCGGCCATCACGTTGCGTCCCCTCTCGCTCCGTCACGACGCCTGCTCCTGGGCGGATCCCAGTCGCCAGCGCCTGATGACGACATCGGAATTACACGCGTGTCGTTGAGTCGAGGTCAAGTCGGGCCGGTGTATCGCGGCGCCACACCGATCCCACCGGTCACAACTCGTCCGTGGGCCATCACAGACGACCTCGACACGCCGCCATCAAGCACACCATCTGCCATCGAGACCGAGCGGTTTCGTGGAGATCGACTGGGGCCCACCCGGGTCCGCCGTGGAGTTCTGCCGATCAGGCACCATGGTGAGGTGAGAATCGTCGTACTCGCCGGCGGCGTCGGCGGCGCCCGCTTCCTCCGCGGCCTCCTCGCAGCGGCTCCCGGCGCCGAGGTGACCGCCGTGGTCAACACCGGTGACGACGTGACCCTGCACGGGCTGCGGATCTGCCCCGACCTCGACACCGTCATGTACACGCTCGGTGACGGTATCGACGAGGAACGTGGCTGGGGCCGTCGCAGCGAGAGCTGGACCGTCAAGGACGAGCTGGCCGCCTACGGCGCCGAACCGACCTGGTTCGGCCTCGGCGACCGCGACCTCGCGACCCATCTCGTGCGCACCCGGATGCTCGACGCGGGCTACCCGCTCTCCGACGTCACCGCCGCGCTCGCCCAGCGCTGGCAGCCCGGGGTGCGGCTGCTGCCCATGAGCGACCAGCGGGTCGAGACGCACGTCGTGGTGACCGACCCGGACACCGAGCGTCCCCGGGCCATCCACTTCCAGGAGTGGTGGATCCGGCACCGGGCGGCCCTGGACGCCAGCAGCTTCGTCCAGGTCGGCGTGCAGGACGCCCGGCCCGGCCCCGGCGTCGTCGAGGCGCTGACCACCGCCGACGCGGTGCTGTTCGCGCCGTCCAACCCGGTGGTCTCGATCGGCGCCGTGCTGGGGGTGCCCGGCATCCGCGCCGCCGTCCGCGCCGCGGCCGGGCGGGTGGTCGGCATCTCCCCCATCGTCGACGGCGCAGCGCTGCGCGGCATGGCCGACCGCTGCCTGCCCGTGGTGGGCGTCGAGGTCAGCGCGGAGGGCGTCGGCCGGCACTACGGCGCCCGGTCCGCCGACGGCCTGCTGGACGCCTGGTTGGTGCACACCGGCGACCAGGCCACCGTGCCCGGCGTCGACGTGCGCGCCGTCCCGCTGCTGATGAGCTCGCCCGAGGCGACCCGGGCACTGGCCCGGGCGGCGCTGGACGCCGCAGGCGTCGCCACCACCCCGTGACCGGGCCCGGCCTCCCCCCGGGGATCTCCGTGCACCCGGTGCCCGGCCTGCCCGAGTTCGCGCCGGGGGACGACCTGGCCGCCGCGATCGCCGGGGCGGCGCCGTGGCTGGCCGACGACGACGTCGTGGTGGTGACCTCCAAGGCCGTCTCCAAGGTGGAGGGCAACCTGGTCCGGATCGAGCCCGGCACCGACCGGGAGACCGCCCGACAGCAGGCCATCGACGCGGAGACCGTCCGGGTCGTCGCCCGCCGGGGTCCGCTGCGGATCGTCGAGACCCGGCACGGCTGGGTGGTCGCCGCAGCGGGGATCGACGCCTCGAACGTCGCGGCCGACGCGCTGGTCCTGCTGCCCGAGGACGCCGACGCCTCCGCCCGGCGGTTGCGCGACCGGCTGCACGGCCTGCTCGGGGTGACCGTGGCCGTCGTGGTCAGCGACACCTTCGGCCGCCCCTGGCGGGACGGCGTCACCGACGTGGCGATCGGCGCAGCCGGGCTGCCCGCGCTGGTCGACCACCGGGGAGCGGTCGACCCGCACGGCAACCGGCTCGAGACCACCCAGGTCGCGGTCGTCGACGAGCTCGCCGCGGCGGGGGACCTGGTGAAGGGCAAGCTCGGCGGCATCCCGGTGGCGGTCGTGCGCGGCCTGCACGTCGAGGCGCCGGTGCCGGACGAGGGCACCCGTCCGCTGGTCCGGCTGGGTGCCGGTGACCTGTTCCCCACTGGCACCCGCGACCTGGTCGCCGGTCGGGTCCCTGCCCCGGAGCTGGCGCGGCGGCCCGGCGCGCTGGCCGCCGTCACCGATGCCTTCCGGGTCGCTGTGGCCGCCCTGCCGGAGTTCCCGGTGGTCTTCCGCTACGGCAGCGAGGAGGGCGACGACGGGGACGTCGTCGACGTCCACCTGGCCGACCCGATCACCCCGGCCACCTCGTTCTCCCTCGGCGCGGTCGTCGGCGTCGCACTGGTCCAGCTGCAGGCCGACGGCTGGGCGACCCGCTGGGAGTCGGCCGGCACCTTCGGCGGTGCGTCGCTGGCCGGCCGGCTGTGGCTGGGCACCGACACCGGCTGACCCCCGGGGCAGGTCGGGCCGGGCGTCAGCCACTCGGCTAGCGTCGGGCCGTGCAGATCCGTGAGCTCGCCGTCCCTGACAGCTACGTCCTGGACCTCGTCCCGCACGGTGACAGCCGTGGCCGGTTCACCGAGTGGTACCGCGCCGACGTGCTCGCCGCCGAGACCGGGTTCGGGCTCACCCTCGCCCAGGCCAACCACAGCGTCTCCGCCCGCGGCGTGCTGCGGGGTGTCCACTTCGCGCTGGTCCCCCCGGGGCAGGCCAAGTACGTCTACTGCCCGGCCGGCAAGGTGCTCGACGTGATCGTCGACATCCGGATCGACTCGCCGACCTTCGGCGTGCACGACTCGGTGCTGCTGGACAGCGAGCAGCCGCGCGCGGTCTACCTGGCCGAGGGCCTGGGCCACGCGTTCGTGTCGCTGGCCGACCACAGCTCGGTGACCTACCTGGTCACCAGTGGCTACTCCCCCGGTCGCGAGTTCGGGATCAACCCGATGGACCCCGCGCTCGACCTGCCCTGGCCGACGGACGTCGAGTTCGAGCTGTCCGCCAAGGACACCGCCGCCCCGACCCTGGCCGAGGCCCGCGAGCAGGGCCTCCTGCCGACCATGGCCCAGTGCACCGCGCGCTACGAGGAGCTGCGGGGCCGCTGACCCCGGGGCTCAGATCCCCCGGTACTGGGTGGGGGCCATCCGGGGCCCTCGCTTGGGCGGCATGCTGCCGCCCACCTCCAGCAGCCGGACGACGCGCTGCCGGTGACCGCGCCATGGCTCCAGCAGCTCGAGCATCCCGGCGTCGTCGGTCTTCCGGCCGGCCAGCGACCAGCCCACCAGGTTCTTCAGGTGGTAGTCGCCCACGCTGACCGAGTCCGGGCAGCCGACGGCCCGCTGGGCCACCTCGGCTGCGGTCCACACGCCGATGCCGGGCACCGACTGCAGCCGGCGACGCAGGTCGGCGCAGTCCTCGTGCACGCCGGCCTCGAGCCGGGAGGCGACCGAGGCCACTGCCCGCAGCGCGCGACGGCGGGCGCCGTCGAGCCCACAGCCGTGCCACTGCCAGTCGGTGACCGTGAGCACCCGCTCGGCCGAGGGCACGACCCGCATCCCCGCCGGCGCCGGGCCGGGGGCCGGCTCACCGGCCAGCCGCAGGAGTTCGCGGAAGGTGCGGTGAGCCTCGATGCCGGTCACCTTCTGCTCCAGGACGGCGGGCAGCAGGGCGTCCCACACCCGGCCGGTGCTGCCCAGCCGCAGCCAGGGCGCCCCCCGGTGCAGTCGGGCGACGAGCGGGTGCGGCGTCGGGTCGAAGCCGTCGGCCCGGTCCTCGGCACCCAACCAGCGGGGCGCGGCCGCTCCGGCCCAGCCGGCTCCCGGCCCCCATGCCTGCACCCGGATCGCGGCGGGACCTCCGGTCAGCCGCACGGTGGCCGGACCGTCGGGGGTGGTCGTCGTCCGCCAGACGCCGTCCTCGGCGTAGCGCAGCGTCGGGTCACCGGTGCCGCGGCGGTCCCGGGACAGCGTCCGGCGCACGTCCACCGGCCAGTCCGGCGTCCAGACCCGGTCGTGGACCGGCGCGTCGACGACCAGCAGCTGCTCCCCCATGACGTTCCCCCCTGACTGCGCTGCCGTCAGCGGGGCGCCATCCGCAGTGCGCCGTCCATCCGGATGACCTCGCCGTTCAGGTATCCGTGCCGTACGACGTCCAGGGCCAGCTCGGCGAAGTCCTCGGGGCGGCCCAGCCGCTTGGGGAAGGGGATGCCGGCGGCCAGCGCCGTCCGGGCCTCCTCGGGCAGCGAGGCGAGCAGCGGGGTGTCGACCAGGCCGGGGGCGATGGTGCACACCCGCACGCCCACCGAGGAGAGGTCGCGCGCTGCCGGCAGGGTCAGCCCGACGATGCCGCCCTTGGAGGCGGCGTAGGCGATCTGGCCGATCTGGCCGTCGTAGGCGGCGATCGAGGCGGTGTTGACGACCACGCCCCGCTCGCCGTCCTCGTCGGGCTCGGTGCGGGCCATCGCGGCGGCCGCGAGCCGCAGCACGTTGAAGGTGCCGATCAGGTTGACCGTCACGGTGCGGCTGAACGGCGCCAGGTCGTGCGGGGCGCCGTCGCGGCCCAGCACCCGCTGCGCCCAGCCGATGCCGGCGCAGTTGACCGCGATCCGGAGCGGCCGGTCCTTGCCCGTGGCGTCCTCGATCGCCGCCTGCACCGACGCCTCGTCGGTGACGTCGGTGCGCACGAAGGTCGTGTGGCCACCGAGCTCGGCGGCCAGCGCCGCGCCCCGGTCCTCCTGCAGGTCCAGGACCGTGACGGCAACCCCGGCGGCGGTGAGCGCGCGGGTGGTGGCCTCGCCGAGCCCGGAGGCCCCTCCGGTGACGACGGCAGCGACGTCGAGGTTCTTCATGCCAGCGAGGTTAGCCAGCCCCCACCGACGAGCGCGGACCCCGGACGCCGACCAGGACGTCGTCGGTCAGGACACCTCTGCGGGGATCCAGTCGCTGCACCGGGAAGGGCTGGGTGGGCAGCGGGTGGTCGCCGGCCGGTGCCGGCCGGTGCCGGCCGACGAACGCGGTGGCGGCGGGCGCGCCGAGCCGGACACCCACGACGCGGGCCAGTCGCTGGCTCGGGGCCTCGACCAGCCGGTGGAACACGACAGCGAGGAGGAAGGCCAGCGGCATACCGACGAGCAACGTGACGGCGACGCCCGTGCGGGAGCCGCCCACCAGCGAGGACACCGACACCAGGACCGGTTCGTGCACCAGGTAGAGGGAGAAGGACACGGTGCCGAGCCACTGGACGGGCCGCCGGGTGAGGAAGGACCCGGCCGACGGGCAGGCCAGGGCGGTGAAGCAGAGCAGCACCGCCCCCGCGACCCCACACGTGCGAGCGAGCGCGAGCGCCGCGGGAGCCGTCTCGAGCAGCGAGCGGGTCCACCACTCCGCGAGGAGCAGCACCACCGTCACCGCGCTCAGCAGCAGCCACCGGGCACGCGCGTGACGGCCTCGCGAGATGTCCGCGCCGAGGCGCTGCAGCCTCTGCCGCAGGACCGCCATGACCACGCCGAGGCCGAACACCGGCAACCAGGAGAGCATGAGTGAGCCCAGGTACACCCCGCAGCCGACCAGCAGCAGCAACGGGGGGACCAGCCAGCCCGACCGCTGCCCCAGCCGGCGGACGAGCAGCAGGTACCCGGGCAGCAGCAGGGAGAAGAGCACCTCGTAGTGCAGCGACCACAGCACGCTGTTCACCCCGCTCGAGCCGTCGAGGAGCAGCGCGTCACGCAGCAACGTCGGCACGTCCGGCTCGACCGCGTGTGCGTCGAACCACCAACTCGTCGTCGCTCCCGGCTGGCGGGGGAAGGCCAGGACGATCGCGGCGGCCACGACGAGCGACGCGACCGCCGGCACGTAGAGCCGGACCAGGCGCTGACCGTAGTACCCGCGCCACCGGCCCCGCCGGGCTGGGCGCTCCAGGAACGGGAGAGCCAGCACGAGACCGCTGAGCACGAAGAAGACCATGACGGCCTCGGTCCCCGCCCACACCAGGTGCAGCGGGGTGAAGGTCAGCCACCAGGTCCCCGACGCCCGGTTCTCGACGAAGTACTGCATGGCGAGCACCTGCCAGGTCAGCAAGCCGTGGTGGACCACGACGACGAGCGCGGCGATCCCGCGGAGCCCGTCCAGCGCGGACAGCCGGCCCGCTCCGCTCACGGGACCCTCGCCCACGGTGGGTCGACCGACCTGGGATGGCGCCACGCACGCAGACTGCCCCGATGGACCGCCGCTGCCCGGCAGCGACGCGGTGTGCCGATCCGCTCCTGGCCCAGCGCGTCACACCCGACGCACGGACCTCAGGAGAAGCGGGCGCCGAAGCTCTCCTGCACGGCAGCGAGCAGCGCCTTGACCCGCTCGGCGTCCCCCACCGGACAGACCATGGTGACGTCGGCGGTGTGCACGACGACGCTGTCCCGCATCCCCACGAGAGCCACCAGGTGGTCCGGGTCGTCGGAGAGCACCACGTTGCCCGAGCTGTCCAGCAGCGCGCTCAGGCCACGGGTCGCATTGCCCGCCTCGTCGGTGCTCAGCGTGTGCGCCAGCGCCGGCCAGGAGCCCACGTCCAGCCAGTCGACGTCCAGGTCGACGACGACGACCCGGCCGGGCTCGGTCGCCGCCGGCTCGAGGACGGCGTAGTCGACGCTGATCTTGGGCAACGACGGGAAGACCTCGGCGAGCACCGCGTCCCGCTCCGGCCCAGCCGGGGCGGCGACGACCCGGGCCAGCCCCGTGGCCGACTCGGGCAGGTGGTGGGCGAGGGCGTCCAGGACCGTCTGCGCCCGCCAGACGAACATCCCCGAGTTCCACAGGTACTCGCCGCTGGCCAGGTAGGCCTCCGCGGTGGCCCGGTCCGGCTTCTCCCGGAACGACGCCACCTCGGCAGCCCCGGCGACCGCGGTGGGTGCCCCCTTCTGCACGTAGCCGAAGCCGGTTGCCGGTGACGTCGGGGTGACCCCGAGGGTGACGAGCGCCCGTGGCCGGACGGCGAGCACGTCGTAGGCGGTGCGCAGCGCGTCGGCGAACCGCTCGACCGGCCGGATGACGTGGTCGGCGCTCACGACGGCCAGCTCGGCATCGGGGTCGACGTCCACGACCAGTGCAGCGGCGAGGCCGACGGCGTTCGCGGTGTCCCGGGGGGTCGGCTCGAGCACCAGCCGATCCGCCCTCAGCTGCGGCAGCGCGGCTCGGACCTGGTCGCCGTACCGGGCCGCGGTGCACACCCAGATCCGCTCCGTGGGCAGCACGGCCTGGAGCCGGCTGAAGGCCTCGGCCAGCAGGCTGTGCGCCTCGCCGTCGTCCTCCGCGACCACGTCGAGCAGCTGCTTGGGGCGCTCGGCCCGGGACAGCGGCCAGAGTCGGGTGCCCGACCCCCCGGCCATGATCACCGCGTGCCGCACGGGGCAGCCTCCTCGTTCGGTCCGGTCATCGTCGCAGCCAACGCCGCCGGGGCAGTTCGGCCGCCGACTTCTGCGGGCTCGCCCCGGCACCGACCCGGCCGCTGGCGTAGGAGACGAGCATCCGGGCCCCGAGTCCACCGCGCAGCAGCCAGCGCAGCGGCGCGTGCCGTCGTCGCGGGTACTGGCCGGACAGGTAGCGGAGGGCGCTGGTGTGGTGCACCCGTTGCATCCGGTGCGGCTCCCGGCGGGTGGCGTGGCCGCCCTCGTGGACCACCACCGCAGTGGGCACGTACACGTGCAGGTACCCCCGTCGTCCCAGTCGCTCCGCCAGGTCCACGTCCTCGAAGTACATGAAGTAGCCGGGGTCGAAGCCACCGACCGAGTGGAACGCCGCCAGGTCCACCAGCAGACACGAGCCGGACAGCCAGCCGGCCGGCCGCTCCCGCGGGGCCTCCCGCTCACGCCGGTACCGCGCAGTCCACGGGTTGGCCGGCCAGACCCAGCCCAACAGCGCGTGGCCGATCCCGGTCGAGAGCGAGGGCAGGTCCCTCGCCGAGGGGTACAGCGCGTCTTCCGGCGTGCGGATCGCCGGCCCCATCGTCGCCGCCCGGGGCCAGCGAGCGGCGGCGGCGAGCAGCTCGTCGACGGCGTTCTCCTCGAAGCGGACATCGGGATTGGCGACCACCGCCCAGCCGGTCGTCAGGTCGGCCAGCCCGGCGTTGGCGGCCGGCCCGTACCCGACGTTGCCGCCGATCTGCAGCACGCGGACGTCGTCGGTGCCGTGCGCCACCCGCTCCGGCCACCCGTCGGTCGAGCCGTTGTCGGCCAGCACGACGTCCAGTGGCCGGGTCGTCGCCCGGCGCAGGCTGCTGAGGAACTCCTCGATCGAGTCCCCGGGTGAGTAGGTGACGGCGACGACGCGCAGCGGACCGGTCATGCGTCAGCCGCCGCGGCGTAGGCGGTCAGGTGCGCCCGGGCACACGCCCGCCAGTCGAACTGTGCGGCGCGGGCCCGGCCGGCGGCGGCCAGCCCGGCACGGCGGTCCGGATCGGCCAGCAGCGCGCGGAGCGCCGCGGTGATCGCCGGCGCGTCGGGCTCCGTGTAGGCCACGGCGTCGCCCCCGACCTCGGGCAGCGACAGCAACCTGGTGGTCAGCACCGGCGCCCCGGAGGCCATCGCCTCGAGCACCGGCAGGCCGAAGCCCTCGCCCAGGCTGGGGTAGGCGACGACCTCGGCGGCCCCCAGGAAACCGGCCAACATCTCCAGCGGCAGGTACCCGGGCCGCACCAGCCGGTGCGTGGCCGGCACGTCGGCCGCGGCACGGTCGACCTCCTCGTCCCAGCCGCGGCCACCGGCCAGGACCAGCGCGGGCGGGTCCGTGAGCGCGCTCCACGCCCGGATGAGCGAGGGCACGTTCTTGCGCGGCTCCAGCGTGCCGAGGAAGCCGATGTAGGGGCCGGCCACGTCCAGGTGCTCCCGTACCGCGGCGCGCTCCGCGTCCGACGGGGCGTGGAACCGGGTCGAGTCCACCCCCAGGTGGGCGACGGTGACCCGGGCAGGGTCTGCCCCGGCCACTCGCACCAGCTCGTCGCGGGTGGCCGCCGACGGCGTGACGCACTGCGCCGCCCGGGCCAGGGACATCCGGGTCCAGGTGGTGAAGAAGTGGCGCTTGACCGGCAGGTGGAGGTCGGGGTGGGTGAAGAACGTGGCGTCGTGCAGCGTCGTGACCACGGGCAGTCCAGGTGCCAGCGGCATCGTGTAGTGCGGGCAGTGCAGCACGTCGGCCCCCACCCGGCGCGCCAGCGCCGGCAGCCCCGTCTGCTCCCAGGCGAGCCGGACCGGACGGCGGGCGACCGCGGCCGGCGCGGCCAACAGCTCGACGCCGGGCAACAGCCGGCGGTAGTGGTCGACGTCGTGCCGCTGGCAGACGACCGCGAGGTCCGCGCCCTCCGCGTGCAGCGCCGGGAGCAGCTCGTCGACGTACCGGCCGACCCCGCCCCGGTCGGCCGGGACGGAGGTGGCGTCGACGAGCACGCGAGGTCGCTTGGTCAGGAGGAGCTCCAGGGACGGTCGGGGCAGGAGTGGCCGCTCGAGACTACGAGAGCACCGTGGCACAGCGGCGCCGATAGGCTGACCCGATGCGAGGCATCATCTTGGCGGGCGGAAGCGGGACCCGGCTCTACCCGATCACCAAGGCCATCAGCAAGCAGCTGATGCCCATCTACGACAAGCCGATGATCTACTACCCGCTGTCCCTGCTGATGAACGCGGGCATCCGCGAGGTGCTGATCATCACCACGCCCGACGACCAGTCCCAGTTCCAGCGCCTGCTCGGCGATGGTTCCGACGTGGGGATCGAGATCACCTACGCGGTGCAGCCGCGGCCCGAGGGCCTGGCCCAGGCCTTCCTGATCGGGGCCGAGTTCATCGGCGACCAGCCGGTCGCCCTGGTGCTCGGGGACAACATCTTCTACGGCACCGGGTTGGGCAGGAACCTGCGCTCCAACACGGAGCCCGCCGGTGGGCACGTCTTCGCCTACCACGTGGCCAACCCGCAGGACTACGGCGTCGTCGAGTTCGACGACGCCGGCCGGGTGATCTCCATCGAGGAGAAGCCCGCCGCACCGAAGAGCTCCTACGCCGTCCCTGGTCTCTACTTCTACGACAACCGGGTCGTGGAGATCGCTCGCGGCATCACGCCCAGCCCGCGTGGCGAGCTGGAGATCACGGCGATCAACGACGAGTACCTGCGCCGCGGCGAGCTGACCGTCACCGTGCTCGAGCGCGGTACCGCCTGGCTGGACACCGGCACGCACGTCTCGATGATGCAGGCGGCCGAGTTCGTCCAGGTCGTCGAGGAACGACAGGGCTGGAAGATCGGCTGCATCGAGGAGATCGCCTGGCGCCGCGGCTTCATCGACGACGGCCAGCTGGAGTCGCTGGCCAAGCCGCTGCAGAAGAGCGGCTACGGCAACTACCTGCTCCGCCTGCTCGCCCGCTGACGGACCGAGGAGGGCGCCACACCGGCGCCCTCCTCAGCCGACGGTGTGGCAGCCGAGCTCCGGGTTGCCCGCCCGACCGTCGCGGTAGATCGCGTAGGCGCACACCCGGTGCTGTCCGGGCGGGAGCGCCGCGCTGACGGAGAAGCCGTGCGTCGGGCCACCCTCGGGGTAGACCGACTCGACGTCGGGGCGGGGGCCGCCCGCAGTCGTGGCGGTCACCCACCCCCCGTCGCTGTAGACGTGCACCTCGACCGTCGACCCGGGGCGCAGCGGGTCCATGGCCCAGCCGGACAACGCCACCAGCCCCCCCTGCGGGGTCGCCCAGTCGAGATGGCCGAGCATGGCCGCGGGGGCGTCCACCGTCGCGCACCCGAGTTGCGGGTTGACGCCGCCGGTCCCCGGCACGTTGATCGCGTACGCGCAGACCTCGTGCCGCCCCGGCGCCGGCAGCGGGACCAGGGTGGCGAACCCGTGCGCGGCCCCGGTCCCGGGGTACGCCGCGGCGACGTCAGGCCGGTCTCCCGCGGCGTTCGCCCCCGAGGCCAGCCGGCCGTCGACGTAGAGGTGGACGTCGGTGGGCGTCCCCGGCGCCTCGGGGTCCATGGTCCAGCCGTGCACCTGGACCGCGCGCAGGCCCTGCGGGTGCCCGGAGTCCAGGTTGCCCAGCGGACTGAGCCGCACGGTGAAGGTGCGGCAACCGAGTTCGGGGTTGTCGGTCCCCCTGCCCACGTTGATGGCGTTGACGCAGAGCCGGTGCACGCCCTCCTCCACCCTGAGGTCGAGGGAGAACCCCCGGGCCGCCGAGTAACCGGGGAAGGCCGCAGGGATGTCGGGTCGGTCGAGCCCCGCGGAGGCCTGTCCGGCGAAGTTGCCGTCGAGGTAGACGTGGACGTCGAGCGGCCACGAGGGGCCGTCGCTGTCCGCTGCCCACCCGCCGACCCGCACCACACCCGGGGAGACCTCGGTGGCCACCTCGAGGTTGCCGAACGGGTTGCGTGGGACGTCGCGTGACGGGACCACACCCCCCGGGAACAGCACCTGGACCACGCGGGTCAGCGTCTCGCCGAAGTACGCGTAGGACCTGGTCTGCGGCCCCTGCGAGAGGACGGCGACCAGGAACCTGTTGTCCGCACCGAGGATGCCGGTGGTGTGCAGCCGGCGCTTGCCCTCCTGACAGCACATCCAGCCCTGCTTGACGCCCCAGACCTGGCCGGGCAGAGCGCGCGGGATGCCGAAGAACTGGTCGATGCCGTCGGCGCCGGTCGGGGTGGCCCGGCGCATCAGCGAGACGAGGTGGTCGCGGTCAGCGGGCTGGAGCCCACCGTCCAGCACGCCCGCGTAGAACTTCACGATGTCGTGCGCGGTGATCTGGAACATGCCCCAGTAACCTGCCGACGGCGGGTCACCGATCTCGGTCAGCCCGTACTTGGCGGTCACCGCGTGGACCATGCCGAGTCCGCCGAAGCGGCTGTAGAGGTTGGACATCGCGCCGTCGTCGGACCGGATGACCATGGCCTCCAGCAGGACCCGGTCGTCGTGGGTGAGGGTGATCGCCCCCCGCCGGCTGCGGTCGAGCAGGCTCTCGGCGACGAAGACCTTGAGTATGGAGGCCGACCGCATCCGCGTGTGGGCCGCCCCGTTCACCGACCACTGACCGGTCTCCCGGTCCAGCACCGCGATCCCGACCTCTTCCCCGCGCGCCTGCGTGTAGGCGGTGGCCTCGGCGACCGCCCCGTGCATCTCCGCCCGGGCGGGTGTGGCGGTCGCGCCGGCGAGCAGGACGACGGCCGCGAGGACGACGAGGAGCGTGGCGCCCCAGCGACGGGCGGTCCCGCTCACGCGCAGGTCCCGCTGAGCGTGAGGGACCCGGAGGGCTCGGTCGTGCCCCCGGTGTAGAGCCCGGCGGTCAGCTCGAGGTCCCCGCTCACCTCGAGGTCCACGTCGTGGAGCGTCTGCTCGACGTCGATCCCCGGGGCGGCCAGCCGCGAGGCGCCGCCGTCCGGGCCGAAGGACACCGTCAGCTGCGAGCCGTCGGAGAGCACCAGCTCGAAGCCCCGACCGTCAGGGGTCTGCGTGCACCGGCCCTGCACCGGCTCGGCGAAGGCGGTCAGACCCGACACCGCGAGGTCCACGGTGCCACGGAACGTCCCCACCGTCAGCCCGTTCAACTGGGTCAGCAGGGTCGGGGCAGCGGGGTCCGGCGGGGGCGGCGACAGCGCCTCGTCCCCGGGCAGGTCGCTCTCGAGCAGAGCGGCCGCCCTGCTCGACTCGGCCGCGCCCTCGGCGGCCGTCGAGCTCTCGCCGCTTGCCGAGGCGTCCGACTCCCCCGTCGTGCACGCGACCAGACAGAGGAGAGGGACGGTCGCAGAGACGACACGACCGGCGATTCGCATGCTTTCCATGACCACACATGTGCGGAGAGTTGTCCAGCCGTCGCGCCTGCCCTGCACCAGCTGCCCCATGGGCCGCCGATCAGTCGCGCAGCAGCTCCGCGTAGAGGTCCCAGAGCCGGCCGGCGACGGCGCTCCAGGTGAACTCCGACGCTCGCGTCCGCCCTGCCGAGCGCAGAGCGGCCAGCGCCGCGGCGTCGCCGACCAGCTCGTCCAGCGCGCGAGCCAGCGCGGTCGGGTCGCCGATCGGCGTGACCCGGGTGGCGTCGCCGCCGACCTCCACCAGCGCGGGGTCGTCGGAGGTCACGACGGGCACCCCCGCCGCCATCGCCTCGACGACCGGCAGGCCGAAGCCCTCCGCACGACTGGGCACCACGGCCACCAGCGCCCCGGACAGGACGGCGGCGAGGTCCTCGTCGGAGAGGCCGCCGAGCGGCAGCACGCTGCCGTCGGGCAGCCCCAGGTCACGGGCCATGTCGACCGGTTCGACACCGCCCCAGCCGGTCCGGCCGACGACGGCGAGCGGTGGCAGCCGGCCGGGCCGCTCGGCCAGCGCCCGCAGCAGCACGTCCAGCCCCTTGCGCGGCTCCAGCGTGGCCACCGAGACCAGGTGCCCGCCGGTCAGCCCCAGCCGCGCCAGCCGCGCATCCGCGTCCGCGGGACGAGCGAGCCGGGCGGTGACCCCGGCGCCGGCGACCACGACCGGCGCCCGCAACCGGAGGTGGCGGGACAGCTCGCGGGCCACCGCAGCCGTGGGGACGACGACGGCGTCCGCCTCGACGGCGGCCCGGGCAGCCATCGCCCGGTGCCAGCGGACCCCGCGTGGAGTGAGCGTCTCCGGGTGGGTCCAGGGGACCGCGTCGTGGATCGTCACGACCAGCTGCGCGCGGCGTCCTCGGCGGGGGGTGAGCAGCGTGGTGGCGTGGACCAGGTCCGCTCCCCGGGGGTGCAGCGGCAGGCCTGCCTCCCAGGCGGCGGCGAGCGGGCGGGCCGGGAGAGCCAGGCGACGGGGACCCCGGACGCCCGCGACGCGGGCCGCGGAGACGTCCCGGTGCCACGCCGTCCAGCTGGTCACCCGGCTGCCGGTCGGCGCGCCCGCGGCCAGCGCGGCCGCCACCTCGGTGGCATAGCGCCCGGTCCCGCCGGGGACCCGGGCGAGTGCCTGCTCGGCGACGACCGCGATGTCCACCCGGGCGAGCCTACGGAGCCCGCACGGGTGACTACCGTCTCCGGGCATGGCCGCCGACCCCGGAGCTCCACCGGACAGCACCCCGCGCGTGACCGTCGTGGTGGTCAGCTGGGAGGGAGCCCACCTGCTGCCCCCGTGTCTGGACTCGCTGCGGGCGCAGACGCTCGGGCACCGGGTCGTCGTCGTCGACAACGCCTCGACGGACGGGACGGCCGAGCTGCTGGCCGGCCGGCCGGAGGTCGGCGTGGTGACCACCGCCCGCAACGAGGGCTTCGCCGGGGGCGTGCAACGCGGCATCGACGCCGTCGACACCGAGTTCGTCGCGCTGCTGAACAACGACGCAGTGGCCGACCCGGCGTGGCTCGCCGAACTGGTCCGCGCCGCCGACGCCCATCCCGAGGCCGCGGCCGTCACCTCGCTGATGCTCCTCGCCGAACGGGAGCCACCCGAGGTGAACAACGCCGGCGTCGTCCTGCTCGACACCTGGTACGGCGCCGACCGCGGTCTGGGCGAGTCCCCCACGGCCGTGGCCGAGCCGACGGAGGTGTTCGGGTTCAGCGGCGGGGCGGCCCTGCTGCGCACCGAGGCGGTGCGGGCGGTCGGCGGTTTCGCCACCGAGTTCTTCCTCTACTACGAGGACACCGAACTGTCGTGGCGGTTGCGCGACGCGGGGTGGACGATCCGGGTGCAGCCCACGGCAGTCGTCGTCCACGCGCACTCGGCCACCGTCGACCAGCGGTCCCGCTCGTTCGCGTACCACAACGAGCGCAACCGACTGTGGATGCTGATGCGGCGGGCACCGGCTCCCGTCGCTCTGCGGGCCGGCCTGCGGTTCGCGCTGACCACCGCATCGCTCACGCTGCGGCCGGCACCACCGGTCAACGGGGTCGTGCCCTGGAACCTGCGTCCGGGCCTCCGCGTCACCGTCGCGCGCGACGTGCTGCGCTACCTGCCGGCGGCGCTGCGCAGCCGGCGGCGCGAGCGCGCCGGGCTCCATCAGGCCGGGTCACCGGTGCGTCCCGTGGCGCCGGTGGGTCGTGAGCGACGCGCGTGACAGCGCGCTCCCGCGCGTCCGGTCGTTCCCCGGGCGTCCCGGCCAGCCGGTGTTAGCGTTGTGCGCTGGCAACCGAGCCTCCGGTCCGGGCCGATGACGAGCGTCCACACGTGACGCGTTCCCGTGGGTGCACGTCGCTCCGCGGGGTGGGACAGTCCGCGCACGAGAGCCGCACGGACGTGACGATCGCCGGGGTCTCCGAAGACCGGCCTTCGACGAGAAGACAGGTGGAACTCGAGGAATGACCCAGTCCCTGCGGGATGTGTGGCAGTACCGCGGACTGATCGGCAACTTCGCCAACCGCGAGATCAAGGGCAAGTACAAGGGCAGTCTGCTCGGGTCTGCCTGGTCGCTGATCAATCCCCTGGCCACCCTGGCGACCTACAGCCTGGTGTTCGGTTTCATCCTCCGCTTCCCCACCCCGGTGGCCGGGAACGGCTCGCTGACCAACTTCCCGATCTACCTGTTCACGGCCCTGGTCGTGTGGAACTTCTTCCACGCCGTGACCACCGGCGGCATGGGCTCCCTGGTCGGGGCCGGCCCACTGCTGCGCAAGATCCACTTCCCGCCGTTCGCCCCGGTCATCGGGTCGGCGCTGGCCGTGCTGAACCAGACGGCGATCGAGTTCGGCCTGTTGTTCATCGTCTACGTCCTCGTGTGGAACATCGGCTGGACGTTCCTGATGGTGCCCGTGCTGCTGTTCATGCTGGCCGCCTTCGCACTCGGGCTCGGCATGGTCCTGGCGATCGTCAACGCCCGGTTCCGGGACGTCGCCTACATCGTCACGGTGCTGCTCGGGCTGCTGTTCTACGCCTCCCCGATCATCTACCCGATCTCCCTGGTGACGGACCAGTACGACGCGCACCCGTGGCTGCGGGCGTACGAGTACAACCCCATCACCTCCTACGTCGAGGCCTTCCGCGACGTGCTGTGGGACCTCGAGTTCCCCGGCTGGGGACGGCTCGCCTACCTGGCTGTGGTGAGCTTCGTGATGCTGGTCGTCGGGTGGACCTTCTTCCAGCGCCGGGCTGCTGACGTGAGCGAGGACCTGTGACCACCTACCGTTCCGACGAGGTCGCCGAACAGGTGACCACCGCCGCCGAACCCGACGTGGCGATCTCCGTCCGCGACGTCACCAAGAAGTTCCGCCTGCACAACGACCGCAAGACCAACCTCAAGGAGTTGTTCAGCGGTCGCGAGCGCCACCCGCGCTCCGAGGAGTTCTGGGCGCTCAAGGGGGTCACGCTCGACATCCCCCGTGGGAAGACGTACGGGTTGATCGGCCACAACGGCTCCGGCAAGTCGACGCTGCTCAAGCTGGTCGCGGGGATCCACCGCCCGTCGTCGGGGAGCATCACCGCGAACGGGCGGGTCTCGGCGATGCTGGAGCTGGGCGCCGGGTTCCACCCCGAGATGTCCGGCCGGGACAACATCTACCTCAACGGCTCGATCCTCGGCATGACCCGCAAGCAGATCGATGCCGCGATGGACCGCATCATCGAGTTCAGCGGTCTCGAGGAGTTCATCGACACCCCCGTCAAGGTCTACTCCTCGGGCATGTACGTCCGGCTCGGGTTCGCCATCGCGGTGAACCTGGAGCCGGAGATCCTCATCATCGACGAGGTCATCGCCGTCGGGGACGAGGCCTTCCAGCGGCGCTGCTTCGACCACCTGTACGAGCTGCGCCGCAAGGGCGTCACCATCGTCCTCGTGACCCACTCGCTCGGTCTCGTCGCCGACCTCTGTGACGAGGCGGCCTGGCTGGACGGCGGGAACCTGCGCCGGGTCGGACCGGCGCGTGAGGTCGTCGACGACTACCTCGCCGCGGTCAACGAGCGTGAGGCCGCGGCGGCAGCCAAGGCCGAGGCCGCCGCCCGGGCCGAGGCCGCGGCCACCGGCGCGCCGACGGTTGCCGAGCCCACGGCCGAGATGGAGGGCAGCACGCCCCGGCGTGGCTCCGGCGAGATCCGGGTGACCGGCGTCGAGTACCTGGACTCCGAGGGCGTGGAGCGCCCGTTCCTCAGCACGGGTCACCCGGGCACCGTCCGGGTGAGCTACGAGGCCGCCGTCGACCTCCCTGAGGTCACCTTCGGCCTGGCGTTCGTCCACGAGTCCGGTGTGCAGGCCGCCGGACCCAACTCGGGGTACGGGCCGGACACCCTGGCGATCCCGGCCGGCCGCGGGGCCGTCGACTTCGCCGTGGACGCCGTCGCCCTGCAGCCGGGCGAGTTCCTGCTCAGCGTGGCGATCGTCGACCGGGGACACACCTACGACCACCTCGATCGGGCGTTCGTGTTGAAGGTGCGCGCGGAGGAGGCGGTGACGGAACCGGGACTGGTGCGCATGCCCGGTCGGTGGACCCTCAACGTCGCCGCGCCGACGGTCGAGCACTGATGATCGACGAAGCCACGCTCAAGGAGCTCCTGCTCGCCCTCGCCCGGGGGTCGCACGACGACGTCGAGCGCGCGATCACCAACAGCGAGGCGCTCGACGACGACGACCGTTCGCTCATCCGGACGGCCCTGGACACCGCGGACTCCTCCGCGGGCATGGCGCGCGCCCTGGGTGACGCCATCCGCGGTGCCGGTGAGATCGACTTCCTCGCCAACGAGTGCTATCGCGCCGCCTTCTACCTCGGCGACGGCCTACCGGACCTGCGCGGGAACACCCTGTTCGAGTTCTTCTCGACCAGGCGCACCGG
Source organism: Modestobacter sp. VKM Ac-2977 (assembly GCF_026968045.1). Taxonomy (GTDB): domain Bacteria; phylum Actinomycetota; class Actinomycetes; order Mycobacteriales; family Geodermatophilaceae; genus Modestobacter. The sequence goes on from NZ_JAPVBQ010000004.1 coordinate 386,592, forward strand.
CCGGGTCCTGGACAAGTGGGTCCACTACTTCCCCGTCTACACCGAGCACTTCGAGCGGTTCCGGGGCCGGGACGTGCGGATCCTGGAGATCGGCGTCTACCGCGGCGGCTCGCTGGACATGTGGCGCTGGTACTTCGGTCCCCAGGCGACGATCGTCGGGGTCGACATCGACGAGCGTGCCCGCGAGGTCTCCGCCCCGGACCACGTCGTCGAGATCGGCGACCAGACCGACCCGGAGTTCCTCCGCTCGCTGTCCGAGAAGTACGGCCCCTTCGACATCGTCATCGACGACGGCGGCCACGAGATGCAGCAGCAGATCATCACCGCCGAGACGATGTTCCCGCTGCTCGCCGACGGCGGTGTGCTGCTCACCGAGGACTGCCACACCTCGTACTGGGATGCCTACCAGGGCGGCACCGGGCGCCCTGGCACGTTCATCGAGTGGTGCAAGGCCAAGGTCGACGACATCAACGGCTACCACCGGGCAGGGCCGGTCGACCGGGTCTGGACCGACATGGTGGCCGGCCTGTCCTTCTACGACTCGATCGTCGTGCTCCGGAAGGAGCGGCGGTTCGCTCCCTTCGCCGAGCAGGTCGGCCACGCCGAGTTCCTGCTGCTCCCCCGGTTCACCGCCCAGCACCTCACCGAACTGGTGGCCGGCCGGGACGCGGCCGTCGCCCAGCGCGACGCGCTGAGCCGCCAGCAGGCACAGGAGCGGCAGGAGGTCGCGGCCGAGCGTGCCCAGCTGCAGGCCGAGCTGGCAGCCGTGCAGGACGAGCTGGCGACGCTCCGGGCAGCGGCCGAGCAGGCCGACGCCACGGACACCGCGCAGGTGGTGCGTGACCTGACGCGGGCGGCGGCCACCCGGATCACCGGCCTCCGTCGCGGCCCGCAGGACTGAGCCCGCGCGGCTCAGCGGCGCAGTCGCCCGCGCAGTCGTCGGGCGAGCAAGGCGGGCCCACCCTCACGCAGCGCCGCCCGTACCCGCTGCACCGGGGACCCGGCGGCGCGGTCCGGGCGCCGCAGCCCGAGCTGCAGCCGGGCGACCGGATCGAGGGCGAGGTCGGGTGCGCGGCGCGGCGCGGCGCAGAAGTCGGCCAGCGGTCGACAGACCCGTGACCAGCTGAAGCCCTCCGCCAGCGCCGCGGCCGCCGCGCCACTCGCCCGGCGGAGCGCCTCGTCGGCGGACAGCCGCACCAGTGCGTCACGCAGTGCCGGGACGTCGCCGGGCGGCACCACGAGCCCGGCGCCCGACCGCTCGACGACCTCCGCCAGCTCGTCACCGCCGGTACTGACCACCGGCAGCCCGCACCACAGGGCGTCGAGCACCCGGGTCCGGAAGGCGAACTCGGTCTCCAGGTGGTCCCAGTGCGTGGTGACGGCCAGGTCGGCGGCGCGCAGCCACCGGTCCCGCTCGTCGTACGGCACCCATCCGTCGAGGAAGAGCACCGTGCGGTCCAGGACGCCGAGCTCCGCGGCCAGCAGCCGGGCGGCCTCCGCGGTGGTCTCCACACCGGGCACCGGGTGTCGGGTGCCGAGGAAGACCAGCCGGAGCTGCGGGGCGTCGGCCTCCGCGGCGGCGACGGCGCGCACCAGCGTCAGCGGGTCCAGCCACTCGTAGATGCCCCCGCCCCAGATGGCCACCACGTCGTCGGCACCGATGACGGGGAACCGGGCGGACAGCAGGCCGCGGTCCCGCGCGGCCGGCGGGCGCTGCGGGGTCCCGAAGGGCACGACCGCGACCAGGCCGGACAGGTCTGCCGCCCGGTCGTACGTGACCGGGTTGACCCGGCCGAGCGCGGCCAGGTGGCCGAGCCACAGCGCGCGCTGCCGCCCGGAGGCACAGAGCAGGAAGTCCGCCCGGGACAGCTGCAGGTTCAGCGAGCTGATCGTGTCGCGGACGATGGCCCGCCGGACCGGATCCGGCAGCCCGCGGGTCCGCTCCAGTTGCTCGAGGTGGAAGGGGTCGTAGGCGTCGACCACCACCGGGACGTCGCTGTGCACCAGCTCCGGGTGCAGGCCGAGCACGTCGCCCTGGACGACCACGGAGCCGACGCCGGCCGTCAGCTCCATCAGCTGCTGTGTCCCCGTCACGGGGACGAGGCGGACGAGCTCGTCGGCCATGTCCACGGCCGCCAGCGAGGCGACCGTCACCGGGCCGATCCGTTCGTCCGCCGCCAGGGCACGCGCCAGCTCCAGGGTGCGGATGGCCGGCCCGGCCATCCGCGTCCCCAGCGCCTCCGCGGTGACGAGGAGGACCCCCGCGCTGGACCCGGTCAGGCGCCTCGCCCCTCCGGGTCGCAGAGGTAGCCGTAGATGTCGCTCAGCGCCGTGTCCCAGTCGCTGTGACGGGCCTGGATGTCCTGCAGCCCACGGGTGGACAGCCGCTCGCGCAGCTCCTTCTCCCGGCACAGTCGCTCGAGCTGGTCCGCGAGGTCGTCCGCCGTCCGCTTGGACAGCAGGCTGTTCTCCTCGTGCTCGAGGATCCAGTGACCCCAGGGGTTGTCGAAGGCGACCACGGGGACGCCGCAGGCCATGAGCTCCAGCGGCAGGTAGGACGGGTGCTTGGAGACGGTGAGCGCCAGCCCGACGTCGCTGTTGCGGTACAGCTCTCCGGTCGCCCGGTAGGGCAACAGACCCAACGGCTTGATGTCGTCGTCGGCTCCCTGCCCGGCGGCCCACGCACCCGCGGTGACGATCCGGACACCGTCACCCATCCGCCGCTTCAGCTCCTCCAGGGCGAGCGACGCCATCTCCCAGCAGTTCCGCCAGTGCCCGGGGCGGGCGTAGACGAACACGGTCACCGGGGAACCGGGCGTGCGCTGGTGCCGCCAGCGGGCGTGGAACACCGAGTCGTCGACCGCCGGGGCGAAGCTCATGCCCTTGCCGTCGTAGTCGTCGGCGTAGATCTGCCGGAGGTTGTCGGTGTTGCACAACCCGTAGAGACCGAGCTTGTAGGTCTCCTCGGCCAGGGCGTACAGCGTGCTGGCCGGGTAGAACATCGGCTCGAAGTCCTGGATCAGGTAGAACTTCCGCTTCATCCCCTGCGCGTGGGCGAGTGCGTACGCGGTCACCCACAGGGTCGCGATGCCGACGTCGGCCTCCGGCACCTTGGCCAGGTCCGCCTTCGACCCGTCGAAGAACACGATCTGCGAGTCCGCCAGCGACGGGAACGCTGCCGACAGGGCCGAACGGACGAAGTGGTCCGGTGGGCTGCCCCACACCACGAAGCGGTTCTCCACGCCGTGGTTGCGGGCCAGTTCATCGGCGATGCGCAGCGCGGAGTTGATGCCGCCGTAGAAGGGGCTGTCGATGTCCGGGATGAACCAGTTGACCGTGCGCACCCGGAACGGCTCGGCGTTCTGCGCGTGCAGCGCGTCCACGGCGGCGACGTCCGAGGGCAGGGCCCGGCACATGTCGGCCAGCATCCGCGACTCGGCCGCGTCACTGCTCTGTCGGAAGGCGGTGAAGTCACGGCCCAGCGGGCCGGCCAGCCGCTGCTGCGCGGTCGGTTCGTGCCGTCCGCGCAGCTTCGGCTCCCGACTGCCCAGCGACAGGTTCGGGCTCCAGTACGGGTCGCCCCCAAAGAGCCAGGTGTTGTAGCGCCAGTAGCTGGCGAAGAAGTCCTCCGTCGGCACGGTGGTCCCGCGGGTGGCGGACTCCAGGTGCCGGATCCCGGCGAAGGGTGAACAGATGTTGCGCCGGCCGTCCAGCACCATGTCCAGGCCGAGGGCGACATCGGACCCGCAGAGGATGAAGCGCTCGTCGAAGCCGCCGACGGCGTCGAACACCTCGCGGCGGACCGCGAGGCAGGCCCCGGTCACCGCGAGCACGTTGCGGTACCAGTCCGAGCGCCCGTAGATCGAGTCGCTCCCGGGGTCCATCCCCTCGAACACGTGGTCGGCGAAGCCGCCCATGCCCAGGATGACGCCCGCGTGCTGGATCTTCCCGTCCAGACCGGTGAGCTGGAGCCCGGCGACGCCGATCTCCGGCTGCACCGCCCAGCCGACGAGCTCCTTGAGCCACTGCGGGTCGAGCACCTCGGTGTCGTCGTTGAGGAAGACGAGCACCTCACCGGAGGAGGCCCGGACGGCGGCGTTGTTGACCGCCGAGTAGTTGAAGGGCTGCTCGTGCCACCAGAGGACCTCCAGCGGGAACCCGAGGTCCTGGGTGGCGTACCACCGCTCGTTCTCGTGGTCGCGCCCACCGTTGTCGACGATGGTCACGTCGAAGGCCGGGTAGTCGGTCTGCTGCAGGGAGGGCAGACACGTGGAGAGCATCGACCGGTTGTGCCGGGTCGGGATGATGATGCTCACCGACGGCCACTGCTCCGGGGTCCAGTGCACGCGCACCCGGCCGTCCCCTGCGGCCCGTGCCCGCGCGCTCAGGCCCTTCCGGTCGAGGTGCTGCTGGACCACGCGCACCGCGTCGTCGTCCGGCACCGGGGTGCGCGCCGGCACGCTGCTGAGCACCCGGGTCACCCGGGTGACCCGCTCGGCCTCGCAGTCGGTCCGCAGCAGCAGGTCCCAGTGCTGCGCACCCCCGGCCTCCGGGCGGAGGCCGCCCGCGGCGAGGAAGCGTGCCCGGCGGACCGCGAACGCCCGGCCGACGTACGGCGCCCCGAGGAGCACCTCCGGGGACCAGCTCGGACGGATCTGCGGGTCGCGGTTCGTGCCGCCCACGGCCACGTCGTCGTCCCAGGTGAGGAGGTCGACCAGCGGGTCCCGGTGGGCGGCCGCCGCGACCTGGTACAGGCAGTCCGGCCGCAGCTGGTCACCGGCCTCCAGCAGGATGACGAGGTCTCCCTCCCCGTGCGCGACGTGGGTGTTGGCGGCCTCCACGGGGATCCCGCCGGCGAACACGACCTGACCCGAGGTCCGCGGCTCCGAGGAGGTGCTGGAGGTCGGGTCGCAGACCACGGCCGTCCAGTGACCCCACGACTGCTGCCGGAGCGACGTCAGCGTCTCCTCGACACTGCCCACGCCGGGCAGGACGACGACCTGGACGGTCACCGCGTGGGCGGCCTTGGCCGACGCCTCCCGCTGCGCATCGAGCTGCGGGGCGGAGACCTCGTGGCCGCGGAGCCAGGAGCGGTAGGACGGCGCGGACGGCTCGGCGACGCCCGGGATCGCCCACAGCGACCGGATGGTCCCGGCCGAGTTCAGCAGCTCCCGGTAGGTCGAGAGGCCGGCCTTCGCGACGGCGCGCTGCTTGCTCCCCTCGGGCAGCCGATCGCGGACGGCCTCCCGCAAGCGCCGGCGCAGCCGTGGCTGCGGGCCGCCGGGCGGAGGCGCCACCTCGGTCACACCGCGGACCTCCACCACCGACGCGGCGTCCCCGAGGTCCGCAGACGGCACCGGAGCGCTCGCCCCCTCCTCTGGAGACGGCGGTGCCGCCTCCGTACCATCGTGGTGGCCTTCAGTGGGGGGGGTCACGATCAACGACTCCTGAGGTGGACAGCAGATGCAGTGTCCGCGAGCCGGCTTGGTCAGCCTCGGCCGCCTGCGGCATGCGCCAAACTACCTCTCATCGCGAATCGGCCCCGGATGACCCTCTGCCGGGTGGCGCCGTGCGGGTGACCCTGGACGTGACCCCGCTGATCGGCCCGCGGACGGGCGTCGGGCGGTACGTCGCAGCGCTGGTCCGGGAGCTCGGCCGGGCGTCGGCCGCAGCGGGCGACGACGTCGCGGGGATCGCGTTCACCATCCGGGGGCGCCGGCAGCTGCCAGCAGCGCTCCCGGCCGGCACGCGGGCCGTCGGGCCACCCGCCCCCGCACGGGTCACGAACCGGGTCTGGGGCCGGGTCGACTGGCCGCCGGTGGGGCTGCTCACCGGACCGACCGACGTCTTCCACGCCACGAACTTCGTGCTGCCCCCACCTGGCCGGGCGGCCGGGGTGGTCACCGTCCACGACCTGTCGTTCCTGCGGAGCCCGTCGACCGTCACGCCCGCAGCCCGGGCCTACCGACACCTGGTGCCGCTGTCCATCCGGCGTGCCGCGATGGTGCTCACCCCCAGTGCCGCGGTCGCCGACGAGCTCCGCGAGACCTACGCACTGCCCGCGGACCGAATCCAGGTGACACCCCTCGGTGTGGACCCCGAGTGGTACGAGGCCACGCCCCCGGACCCGGAGCTCCGGCGCCGGCTCGGTCTGCCCGAGCGCTACTTCGTCTTCGTCGGCAACCTGGAGCCGAGGAAGAACCTGCCGCTGCTGCTGGACGCCTACCGCGACGTGCTCGCCGTCCGGCCCGACGCCCCTGGCCTGCTGCTCGTGGGACCGCCGGGCTGGGGTCCCGCCCTGGACCTCTCCGGGCTGCCCCCGGGGCGGGTCGTCTTCAGCGGGTACCGGGAGGACCACGAGGTCCAGGCACTGGTGGCCGGTGCGTCGGCCCTCGTCTACCCCACCGGCTACGAGGGCTTCGGCCTGCCGCCACTGGAGGCACTGGCGTGCGGGGTGCCGGTCGTCGCCTCCGACCTGCCGGTCATCCGGGAGGTCGTGGGCACCGACCCCCGGTGCGCCACCCTCCTGCCTGCAGGAGACGTCGACGCGCTCGCGGCTGCCCTCGTCGCGCGGTCGGACGCATCGGCCGAGGGGCCCGGGCCCGCCGCGACGCGGCAGGCCCGGGCCCGACTGTTCACCTGGACGGCGACGGCGACGATCACGAGAGCCGCCTACGCCCGCGCCGTCAGCCGGTGACGGTCACCGTGGCGCAGCCCAGCTGCGGGTTCGCTGCGCCGGCCGTGTCGATGCCGTAGGTGCACACCCGGTGCTCCCCCGCGCCGACCGACAGCTGGGCCGTGTACCCGTGCGCCGCCCCGGCGCCCGGGATCGCCGCCGCGATGTCGGGCCGGGTGTCCGCCGCGGTCAACTGACCGGCGTAGCGACCGTCGACGTAGAGGTGGACGAGGATCGAGGTCGCCGGGACGTCCGGGTCGTAGGCCCATCCCCAGGCCACGACTCCGTCGCCGACGGCCGTGACCTGGTCGAGGTGCCCGACCGGCGGCGCGCTCGGGGCCACGGTGACAGCCCGGCAGCCCAGCGCCGGGTTCCCGGTCCCACCCGCGACGTTGATCGCGTAGGCGCAGACCTGGTGGTCGCCCGGCGACAGCACCAGGGTGCTGTCGAAACCGTGCGCGCCACCGACCGCGGGGAAGGCCGCGGCCACGTCCGGGCGCGCCGAGTCCGCCCGGAGGACGGCGGAGAACGCACCGTCGACGTAGACGTGCACGTCGATCGGGTCTGCGGTGTCCGCGTCCAGCGCCCAGCCAGTGAGCCGCACGGTGCCCGGCTTGGCCGTCACCTGCTCCAGGTTGCCCGATGGCGCGACGCCGACCAGCACCGACGAGCAGCCCAGCTGCGGGTTCGCCGAACCCTGCCGGACGTTGATCGCGAAGGTGCACACCTCATGGGTCCCCGGGCGCAGCGTCAGCGAGGTGGAGAACCCGTGCCGGGACCCGACACCGGGGAAGGCCGCGGCCACGTCCGGGCGGTCCAGGTCGGCGGTCAGTGTCCTCGCCCACGTCCCGTCCACGTACACGTGCACGTCGATCGGCGCGACCGTCTCGGGGTCCAGCGCCCAGCCGGAGACGGTGGCGGCAGTCGCCCCTCCGGTCGCTCGCACGTCCCCCTGCGGGTCGACCCGCAGCACCAGCGTGCGGCACCCGAGCTCGGGGTTCTTCCCGCCCGGACCCAGGTTGATCGCGTAGACGCAGACCGAGTTCGGCCCGGGCCGGAGCGGGACGGTGAACTGGTAGCCGTGCGCCGCACCGCTGCGGGGGTAGACGGCGCCGACGTCGGGGCGGTTGCCCGCGGCACTGACCATGCCGGCTCCGGCGCCGTTGACGTAGACGTGCACGTCGAGCGGCCAGCTGGTGTCCGGGTCCAGCGTCCATCCGGAGACGACGCCCTGCCCTTCGGTGACGACGGCCTGCTCGATGCTCCCGATGGGCAGGCCGGTCGTGTCCACGGTGCGGCAGCCCAGGGTCGGGTTGTTGCCGCCGGCCGCGACGTTGATGGCGTAGACGCACACCTGGTGGACGCCCTGCGGGATCGTGAGCGTCACCTCGAAGCCGTGCCCGGCGCCCCAGGCGGGCAGCGCCTCGGCGACGTCCGGACGTGGTGCGTCGGCCCGGGCGGCGGAGTGCGGCTGACCGTCGACGTAGAAGTGCACGTCGATGGGCTGAGCCGTGTCGGGGTCGACCGTCCAGCCGCGCACGTCGACGGAGTCGCCGGTCCGCGGTTCGACCGCGTCCAGGATCCCGACCGGCTGCCAGGGGGACTCCCCCGGGGCCTGGGTCGACCCGAACCAATCGGTGAAGTAGAGCCAGAAGTTGCGGTTGCCGTAGGCCGAGCAGGCGTCACCGGTGCCGTAGCCGGCCGCGAGCGCGGCGGCGTTCGGCTGGTAGGGCGTGTAGATGTACAGCCCGGCGGTCGCCTGGTTCTGGATGTAGACGGGACTGGAGCCACACTCCGGCTTGTTCGCCTGGAAGAGGACGTTCTGCGTCCGGCCCGCCCGGTAGCCGTAGCGGGTGGGGTTGGCCTTGTAGACCTGGTACCGGCGAGCGGCGCTGTAGACCTGGTTCTGGAAGCCGTTGTACGCGGGATCGCAGGGGGCGGTGTCCGGGCACGCGTAACCCATCGCCTCGCGGTACCGCGAGGCCCGGAGGCTCGACCCGGTGTTGGTCACCAGGGACTGTTCCTTCTGCAGCATGACCAGCAGCACCTTCGGGCTGATGCTGCAGGCCTGGGCGGCCTTGGCGATGATCATCGCGGCCGACTCCTGGGCGCCTCCGGCGTAGCCGGAGCAGTACGCGTCGGCCGCCCGCGAGGTCGTGTCCTGCCGGTAGGCCTTCAGGCAGGGGGTGCCGTCCGCCCCCGTCTTGCAGTTCATCCCCTTGAGCTCGATGAACCTGCGGACGTCGTCGGCGCTCATGGCGTTGCCGTCGAAGAAGACCGCATCGCTGATGATGTTGCCCGGGGCGAACTGACCGGCGTCGGCGGCCGGACTCAGGCCGACCGGGGGTGAGGGCGTGTCACCGGCGAGCACCAGGCCGGCGAGGACGGCGACGGCGAGCAGCCCGACCGACAACCGGCTGAACAGGCGCCTCATCGGGCGGAGACCTCGACGTCGACGGGGGGCGACTCGCCCGAGGAACTGGCCGACTCGTAGGACAGCACGGCGGTCCAGGTCCCCTCGGTGACGTCCGCCGCTCGCAGCAGCCCGCAGTTCATCGTGCTGGCGTCGGGCTCGGCCGCGTTCTCGTCGATGATCTCCAGGTCGCCGCGGGTCAGCGTGAGCCGGCACGTCCCCTCGTCCTCGAGCACCCCCGCCACGTAGCCGTTGACCTCCACGGAGGCGGACTGCGTCTCCCAGCCGGCGTAGGTCACGACCGGCTCCACCACACCGCTGCTGCGCGTCGGAGCAGCCTCGGTGGGGTCCTCCTCCCCCGGCGACGGGGTGCTGACCGACGGCACGGCCACGGTCCCGGTGGACGGCGCGCGACTCGACGAGGCGGTCGGCGCCGCCGACGAGGCGGCGGCGGGGGGTGCGGGGTCGTCCGCGGCGCCATCGAGCTGGGTGACGGCGACCCCAGCGACCGCGGCCAGGGCGACACCCCCGGCGACGAGGACGGCGGTTCGGGCGGAGCGGGACATGTCAGAGGCCTCTCGAGTGGGGGTTCTTCCGGTGGGGCCGGGCGCGCGTCAGCCGACGACCTGCTTGCACCCCAGCAGGGGGTTGGTCGTGCCGTGGCCGGAGTCGATCGCGTAGGCGCAGAGCTGGTGGCGGCCCGCGGGTACGGCGACGGTCGCCCAGTAGCCGTGCGCCGCACCCGCCGCCGGGTACGCCGCGGCGACGTCCGGCCGGTCGCCGGTGGCGGTGACGGCGCCGGCCCAACCGCCGTCGAGGTAGAGGTGCACCTCGGTGGGCGCGGCGCCCCGGTCCGGGTCCCAGGCCCAACCACCGGCCCGCGTGGTGCCGCCCGAGCCGTCGATCCAGTCGAGGCTGCCCACGGGGTTCCACGACACGGCGTCGACGGCGACCGGCAGGCACCCCAGCGACGGGTTGTTCGCGCCGTGCCCGACGTTGATGGCGTAGGAGCAGACCGTGTGCGCGCCCGGCGGTACGTCGACCGCCGCGCTGAAGCCGTGCGCGTCCCCGGCGCCGGGGAAGATCCGCCCGACGTCGGGCCGCGAGCCTCCGGCGGTGGTCTCCCCGGCGTACTCGCCGTCCACGTAGAGGTGGACGAGGACGGGCCGTGCGGCGGTGTCCAGGTCGAGCGCCCACCCGGACACCTCGGCACGGTGGCCGCGGACCGCCACCGAGTCGGCGCGACCCTGCGGGTCCCACAACGCCGGTGCCACGGTGACCGTGCTGCAGCCGAGCTTGGTGTTGTCGGTACCGGCGTTCTCGTTGATCGCGAAGAGGCAGACCGTGTGGGGGCCGGGCGCCGACACCGTGGTCGACCAGGTGAAGCCGTGGGCCGGGCCGGCCGCCGGGTAGGCCGCGCCGACGTCGGGCCGGACGCCCTTGGCGACCAGCAGACCACCCCAGCCGTCGTCGACGTAGACGTGCACGTCGAGGGGGGTGGTGAGCGCATCGGGGTCGATCGCCCAGCCCTGGGCCGAGATCGTGCGCCCGGTGACACTGACGAACTCGACGTTGCCGAAGGGGACGGTCGGCGGCGGCGCGGAGGGTGCGGTGGCGGTCATCACCTTGCACGCCATCCACGTGTTCAGGCCCGAGGGAGCGGCGTTGACGGCGACGGCGCAGACGTTGTGCCGGCCCCGGGACAGCGTGTAGGTGCCCTGGAAGCCGTGCCCCGGCCCTGCCCCGGGCACCGCGGCGGCCACATCGGGACGGTTCTGCGAGGCGGGGAGGTGCACCCCGGTGTTGCCGTCGACCAGGATGGCCAGGTCGATGACGCCCGCCGGGTAGTCCGGGTCGAGGACCCAGCCGCTCACCGAGACGGTCGACCCCTTGAGGGAGAACTCCTCGAGGTTGCCGACGGGACTGCCACCGGGCAGCGAGACCATGCGCTGCGTGACGAGGGCACGGATCTGGCCCATCCGGTTGTAGGCGTAGACACCCGGGCAGGCGGTCAGGCCGACGTCCCGGTGCGCGAAGACCGTCGGCAGGGTGACCTGGTCACCCGCCTTGTACCGGGACGTGCTCCCGCCGCCGGCGGTCAGCGTGGTCTGCCCGTTGGGGTCCACCCCGTACATGCCGAGCTTCCAGGCGATCACGGCGGCGACCGAGTCCAGCATCGCCTGCGGGGTGTCGACCTCGGCGTAGTTGCCCAGCATCGAGACACCGAAGGTGCCGGTGTTGAAGCCGCCGGCGTGCGCGCCGACGACCGTCGAGCTCAGCCCGCCGTAACGACCCTCGAAGATGCGGCCGAACTTGTCGACGATGACGTTGTAACCGATGTCGCCCCAGCCGCGGGTCTTCGCGTGGTACGCGTAGATGGACCGCATCATGGCCGGCACCTGCTCAGCGCTGTACCCGTTGCCGTCGGCGGTGTGGTGGATCGTCGCGGCCTTGAGGGTCGACGCGTACTCGGCACCCCAGGTGCGGATCGACTCGTCGGCACCCCACTGGCTCCGGGTGACCACGTCCGGCATGACCGTCCCGGCCTGCGCCTCATCCGTGGCACCACTCTCGGGGAGCGCGTCGGCCTCGCTCGTCCCCGGGTCGAGCAGCGCGACGCTGACGTCCTCGGGGACCGCGCCCCCGGCACCCTGCACGATGACCTCGACGCCGCGGGCCGGACCGGTCCAGTAGGGCGCCGTGCCACCACGGACGTCGTTGTCCTCGGTCTCGGCCGTGGCCGTCTGCTCGATGTCGTCGGGCTCGAGCGTGGTCCAGGAGCCCCAGGCCCCGTCCTCGTCGCGGACCCGGACGCGGGTCACGACGTCGGTGACCGCTGGGTCCTGACGCCAGGTGATGCCCACGGAGGAGAAGGAGTCGGTCTCCGGGAGGGAGACGGTCAGCGCCGGGACGCCGGACAGCTCGGCGCCGGAGTCGGGGACCGCGCCGGCCTCGGTGGGCTCTGTCCCGGTCGGCTCGGCCTCGGTCGGCTCGACCTCGGTCGGCTCGGTGGACTCGGTGGGCTCGGCGGGCTCGGCGGCAGTGGGATCTGCCGTCTCGCGCGGCGGAACCGTGGCGGTGGCCTCGGCCTCGGTGACCCCGCCGGGCTGCACCTCCCCGTCGGTGGCCACGACCGCGTCCTCTGCGGGATCCGTGACCGACCCGAGCGCCACCTCGTCGATCGAGGTCTCCACCGGTCGGACGTCGGGTCCCGGAGATGCGTACACGGGCAGCACGAGCAGCGTGGCGGTGACGGTGACGAAGGCGAGGGAGCCCGTGATGAGCCGACGCACGAAGATGCCTCCGGTGGACGAGGGGGACGGCCTGCGATCGCGCAGGCCGTTCCCTCTCTCATCGGCACCCGGACGGCCCAGATGAAGCCATCCACCTGACGAAAACGAGGCGAGATGATCGGACACCCATCACCGTCACCAGCGCGTCGCGGTGGCGGTCAGCCTCGGAAGCCCTCCTGCATCGCCAGGTGCAGCGCCTCCCGCCAGGGCCGTGGCGCGGCCAGACCCGTGGCGGTCCACGCCGACCCGTCGAGCACGGAGTAGGCCGGCCGCGGCGCCGGCCGCGGGAAGGCGTCGGTGGTGGTGGGCAGGACGCGCGCGGGGTCCGCCCCCAGCTCCTCGAAGACGGCCTGCGCCAGGCCGTGCCAGCTGGTCTGCCCGCTGTTGGTGTGGTGCAGCACGGGCGGCACGGCGTCGCCCCGCTCGCCCAGCTCGACGAGACCCGCAGCCAGGTCGGCCGACCAGGTGGGTGAGCCGACCTGGTCGTCGACGACCGAGAGCGTCTCGCGCTGACCCTCCAGCTTGGTCATCGTGCGCACGAAGTTCCCCCCGTGCCGGCCGTACACCCAGGCGGTACGCACGACGGTGGCATCTCCACCGACCGCCGCGACCGCCTGCTCACCGGCCAGCTTGGTACGGCCGTACGCCGAGCGCGGGGCCGTGGGTGCGTCCACCGGGTAGGGCTCGGTCGCCGAGCCGTCGAAGACGTAGTCCGTCGACACGTGGACCAGCCGCCCGTGGCCGGCCATCTCCTCGGCCAGCCAACCGGGCGCGGAACCGTTCACCACGGCGGCCGTGGCCTCGTCGTCCTCGGCGGCGTCGACCGCCGTGTAGGCGGCAGCGTTGAGGAGGACGGCTCGGTACCCGTCCGAGCGGGCCAGCCAGTCCCGGACCCCCGCCCGGACCGCGGTCTCGTCGGTGAGGTCGAGCTCTGCCCGTCCGACGGCCGTCACCCGGTCACCCGGTCGTCCGGACAGCACCTCGAGCAGGTCGTGGCCCAGTTGCCCGCGGGCCCCGGTGACCAGCCAGGCGGTGCTCATGAACGCGCGGTCGCCGCGGCCGCCTTGAGCGGCTCCCACCAGGCGCGGTTGTCCCGGTACCACTGCACGGTGAGGGCGAGCCCGTCCTCGAAGGACATCCGGGGGGCGTAGCCGAGCGCGCCGGTCTTCGAGTAGTCGACCGAGTAGCGCAGGTCGTGCCCGCCACCGCGCGGGTCGACGATGTGCTCGACGTGGCTCCAGTCCCGCCCGGTCGCCTCCAGCAGCTTCTCGGTGAGCTCACGGTTGGACAGCTCGCGGCCGCCGCCGATGTTGTAGTACTCGCCGGGCGCGCCCTTCTCCAACACCAGCTGGATGCCACGGCAGTGGTCGTCGACGAACAGCCAGTCGCGGACGTTCGCACCCTCGCCGTACAGCGGCACCGTGTGCCCGTCGAGCAGGTTGGTGACGAAGAGCGGGATGACCTTCTCCGGGAAGTGGTACGGCCCGTAGTTGTTGCTGCACCGGGTGATGGAGATGTTCATCCCGTAGGTCTTGGCGTACGCGCGGGCGATGAGGTCGCTGCCGGCCTTGGACGCCGAGTACGGGGAGTTCGGCTCCAGGATGTGGTCCTCGACCCAGGAGCCCTCGTCGATCGAGCCGTAGACCTCGTCGGTGGAGACGTGCACGACCCGCCCGACCTCGGCGCGCAGCGCGGACTCGAAGACCTGCTGGGAGCCCAGCACGTTGGTGAGCACGAAGTCGGCGGCGCCGGTGATCGACCGGTCGACGTGCGACTCGGCGGCGAAGTGGACGACCGCGTCGTGGCCGGGCAGGGCTGCGTCGAGGTCCTCGGCCGAGCAGATGTCGCCCTGCACGAACCGGTACCGCGGGTTCTCCGCCACCGGAGCGAGGTTCGCGAGGTTCCCGGCGTAGGTCAGCTTGTCGAAGACCGTCACCTCGGCGTCCTCGAAGCCGGGGTAACCGCCGGAGAGCATGGTCCGCACGTAGTGCGAGCCGATGAAGCCGGCGCCGCCGGTGACCAGGATGCGCATCTGAGAAGAGCCCTTCGAGTGACTGGGCGGACAGGTGATGCTGAGCAGTCTCGCAGAACTGCGTCGCTGCCCGGCGTGGACGGGTTCTGCACGTATCGTCGCCCGCACTCCGCCGCGAGACCTGAGGCGCGCTGAACGACCGAGGCCGGCGCCGCTACGTGAGGACATCTGTGAGCTACCACGACGACCGCACCGGGGCCTCCCGCCCGCTGCCGCCCCGGCTGGACCCGCGCGCCGGCCGCCCCTCGCGACACTCCGGCTCCGGGGACCCGGCCGGTTCCGGCCACCGCCGACTCGCCGCCGGCGCCCGGGTGGTCGCCGGCCTGCTCTCCCTGGTCCTGCTGGGCACCAGCGGGTGGGGCTGGTACCTCGGCCGCGTCGCCGACGCCAGCGTCAACCGCACGAACGCCATCCCCACCTCGGGCAACGAGCAGACCGTGGACAGCGGCGAGGCGATGAACCTGTTGCTCGTCGGCAACGACAGCCGCGCAGGCGCCACGGAGGAGGAACTGGCCTTGCTCAACACCGAGGCCAACGCCGGGCTGAACACCGACACCATGATCCTGGCGCACGTCCCGGCCGACGGGTCCGCAGCGTCGTTCGTCTCCTTCCCGCGCGACTCCTACGTGGAGATCCCGGGCTACGGCTGGGACAAGCTGAACGCTGCTTACGCCTACGGGAGCATGGAGGCGCCGGACGGCGCTTCCGACGCCGCGGTGCAGGCGGCCGGTGCGCAGCTGCTGATCCAGACGCTCAGCTCGCTGACCGGCCTGCGGATCGACCACTACGCCGAGGTCGACCTGCTGGGCTTCTTCCAGCTCTCCACCGTCGTCGGCGGCGTGGAGGTCAACCTCTGCGAACCGGCCAAGGACAGCTACTCCGGCATCGACCTCCCGGCGGGGGTGCAGACGATCAGCGGCGAGCAGGCGCTGGCCTTCGTGCGTCAGCGGCACAACATCGGGAACACCAGCAGCGACTTCGACCGGATCAAGCGCCAGCAGGTGTTCATCGCGGGCATGATCCGCAAGATGCTCAGCGACAACGTGCTGCTGGACCTGGGCAAGCAGCGCGAGCTGGTCCAGGCTGCCGCCGACGCGCTGACCGTCGACCAGAACCTCGACCTGCTCCGGCTGGCACAGCAGATGCAGTCGATCACCCCGGACAGCATCGAGTTCCAGACCGTCCCCTTCGTCGGGACCGACCGGGACGAGCAGGACCGCTCGATCATCCGTCTCGAGGACGAGGACACGCTGCACGCCTTCTTCGCCGAGCTCAACGCGGAGCCCGAGCCCGAGCCCGCGGCGGAGGCGGCGTCACCCGAGGCCGCAGCGGTCGTCAGCCCGACCGACGTGGACGTGGAGGTCTACAACGGCTCCGGCATCTCCGGGCTGGCCGGCAGCGCCGGCGACGAGCTGACGGCGGCCGGCTTCCAGGTCACCGGGACGGCGAACGCCGACTCGATGGACTACGAGGTCACCGAGATCCGGCACGCCACCGGGGACGAGGCGCTGGCGGCGGCGCTGGCCGCCCAGGTCCCTGGTGCGGTCACCAAGGTCGTCGACGACGCGGCCAGCGGCACCGTCCAGCTGGTGCTCGGCTCCGACTTCAACGGCGTGGGACAGGCCGTGACCGCCGCTCCCCCGGCACCGGTGACGGAGAGCGCGGACGCCCGGACGGCCGCCGACACCGGGTGCATCAACTGATGCCCGCCACCCCCGCGGACCTGCTCGCCGCCGCGCTCCGACGAGACGCTGCCGCCCCGCTGATCACCTTCTACGACGACGTCTCCGGTGAGCGCACCGAGCTGTCGGCCACCACCCTGGCCAACTGGGTGGCCAAGACCGCCAACCTGCTGCAGGAGGAGTTCGACGTCGGCCCGGGCAGCACCGTCGGCCTGGCCCTGCCGGTGCACTGGCAGACCGCCGCGGTCCTGCTCGGGGCCTGGAGCTGCGGGGCGGCGGTGTGGGAGACCGCCGCCGAGGACGACGACCGGCTCACCGACGCCGACGTCGTCCTCGCCGACGCCGACCGGCTGCCCGCCCTGGAGGAGCTGGGCCTCGACGAGCTGCTGGGCCTGTCCCTGCACCCACTCGGCATGGGCATGACCGGGTACACCGGCCCAGCCCGGGACTTCGCGCTCGAGGTCCGCAGCCAGGGCGACGTCTTCGCCCCCTGGCAAGCGGTCGACCCCGCGGGGGTCGGTCTGGTGCTCGGCGGGGGGCAGCTGAGCCTGTCCGCCCTGGTCGAGACGGCGACCGAGCTGGCCGGCCGGCTGGGCATGGCCGCCGGTGACCGGGTGCTGGTCGACCAGCAGGCAGCGACCGAGGCCGGGCCGGTGGCCTGGCTGCTGGCACCGCTGGCGGCCGGGGCCTCGCTGGTGCTCTGCCGCGCGGCCGCACCGTCCGGCCTGCTCCGTCGCGCGGAGACCGAGCGGGTCACCGCTACGCTCGGGGTGGAGCTCGACGGGATCCGCGAGCTGGGCCGCCCCGCCTGACGCACCGCCTGCCCAGCCCTCGAACGGACGGTGGTCAGCGCATGGACAAGGTCGTCGCGAGCGCACGGGAGGCCGTGGCCGACATCCCCGACGGGGCCACCCTGTCGGTCGGCGGGTTCGGGTTGTGCGGGGTGCCGGTGGCGCTGATCGACGCGCTGCTGGAGCAGGGCGCGTCGGGCCTGACGACCATCTCGAACAACTGCGGGGTCGACGACCAGGCGCTCGGGGTGCTGCTCTACGCCGGGCGGATCGCCAAGACGATCAGCTCGTTCGTGGGCGGCAACAAGGAGCTGGCCCGGCTGTACCTGTCCGGCGAGCTGGAGGTCGAGCTGACCCCGCAGGGGTCGCTGGCCGAGCGGCTGCGCGCCGGGGGCACCGGCATCCCCGCGTTCTACACCCCCACCGGGGTGGGCACCCTGGTGGCCGACGGTGGCATCCCGGTGCGCTACGACGCCGAGGGCACCGTGGTGGCCACCAGCGAGCCCAAGGAGGTCCGGCGGTTCGGCGACCAGGACTTCGTGCTGGAGACCGCGCTGACCGCCGACTACGGCCTGGTGCGCGCAGCGGTCGGCGACCGGCACGGCAACCTGGTCTTCCACGAGTCGGCCCGCAACTTCAACCCGCTGTGCGGGATGGCCGCGACCGTCACCATCGCCGAGGTCGAGGAGCTGGTCGAGCCCGGCGAGATCCTGCCCGAGTCGGTGCACCTGCCCGGGGTGTTCGTCCAGCGCGTCGTGGTCGTGGGCCCGGAGGGGAAGCGGATCGAGCGGCGCACCACCCGACCCCGCCCCGGCGCCGCCGCGGCCACCGGCACCGAGACCACGGAGGCCTGAGATGGCACTGTCCCGCGACCAGCTGGCCGCCCGGGTCGCCCTGGACCTGCACGACGGCCAGTACGTGAACCTCGGCATCGGCATGCCCACCCTGGTGCCCAACCACATCCCCGACGGGGTGCACGTGGTGCTGCAGAGCGAGAACGGCGTGCTCGGGGTCGGCCCCTACCCCTTCGAGGGCGAGGAGGACGCCGACCTGATCAACGCCGGCAAGGAGACCATCACGATCCTGCCCGGGGCGAGTTTCTTCGACTCCTCGCTGTCCTTCGGCATGATCCGCGGGCACCACATCGACGTCGCCGTCCTGGGCGCGATGCAGGTGAACGTCCGCGGTGACCTGGCCAACTGGCTGATCCCCGGGAAGATGGTCAACGGGATGGGCGGGGCGATGGACCTCGTCCACGGCGCCCGCGAGGTGATCGTGATGATGGAGCACGTCGCCCGCGACGGCTCCCCCAAGATCGTCGAGGAGTGCTCCCTGCCGCTGACCGGCAAGGGCTGCGTCGACCGCGTCATCACCGACCTGGCCGTCATCGACGTCACCGACACCGGGCTGGTGCTCCGCGAGACCGCCCCCGGCGTCACCGTCGACGAGGTCGTCGCCGCCACCGGCGCGCCCCTGCAGGTCGACGGCGAGGTGCCCACCATGGCCCTGTCTGCCACCGTGTGAGAAAGGACCCCCCTGCCCCCCACGCCTCGCATGCTCGGCGCGGGCCCCTGCAGGGGGGCCGTGCACGGTCCAGGAACGAGAGCTGATGACCTTCTCCGTCATCGCCCGGGACGCCGCGACGGGTGACCTGGGCATCGCGGTCTCCTCCTGCATCCTGGCCGTCGGCCGGGCCGTGCCCACGGTCAGGCCGGGGGTCGGGGTGATCGCGGTCCAGGCGCGCAGCCGCCGGGGCCTGGGCGCTGCCCTGCTGGCCGGCCTGGCCGACGGCGCCTCGCCGCAGGACCTGGTCCGCCGGGCCGCCCACGCCGCCGAGGACGCCGACCGCCAGATCGCCGTCCTCGACCCGACCGGCCGGGTGGCCGCCGACACCGGGCCGGGCTCGTTGCCCACCAGCGGGCACGTGCTGGGCGACGGGTTCAGCGTGCAGGGCAACATGCTGACCTCGCCCGACGTCCTGCCGGCGATGGCACAGGCGTTCACCGCCACCGGCGGGGCGCTGGCCGACCGGCTGATCGCGGCGCTGACCGCCGGCCAGGACGCCGGCGGTGACCTGCGCGGCCGGCAGTCCGCCGCGCTGCAGGTGGTCAGCGGCACCCCGGCCAGCGAGGACGACGACGGCGTCCGGGTGGACCTGCGGGTCGACGACTCCGGGGACCCGGTCGCCCAGCTGCGGATGCTGCGCAACCTGCAGCGCGCCTACGACGAGCGCGACTACGAGACCCTCGCCGTCTTCGCGCCGGAGGGAGCCCGGGACCTGTACGCCGCACTGGCCGCCTCCCGGCGGGGGGACCGGGCCGCGGCCCGCAGCGCGCTGGAGGCGGTGCGCACCCGGCCGGGGTGGTCGACGTGGCTGGCCTCGATGGCCGGTGACGCGCGGCTGTCCGCGGTGTCCCGGTTGCTCGACTGACGTCGATCAGGGTCCTCCCGCGGGTCACCGGTACCCGCGCGATCCGGCACGTAGGGTGCGGGGATGGACGGACCCGGCCTGACACGGCTGCGCCTCGACGACTGTGCCGCGATCCTCCGGGAGACCGAAGACCAGGTCGGTGACTTCACCGCCATGTGGAACGCGCTCAAGGCGGCCGAGTCCCGGCGGACTCGCCCCGCCACCGGCCTGCGGGCATGGACGAGGCGCTTCGCGCCCGCCGACGAACCGACCTTCCACGAGGACTTCGGCCGTCGGCGCGCCGACGTCCCGCCGGAGCGCCCGTTCTTCACGGGGACCGCCGCCGGGGGCATCCGGTTCATGGGCGATTCGCGGGACTACCCGTCCGCCCTGCACGCGGTCAACCCGCGGTGCAACAGCATCCTCGTCGACGCGATCACCCGGGAGCTGTCCCGCCGACCGGGCAACGTCGTCGACGTCGGTACCAACATCGGGGTGGTCGCGGTGAGCGTCGCGGCACACCTGGGGGCGAGCGGGCAGGTCTTCGCCTTCGAGCCCTCGCCGGAGACGTTCCGGCTCGCCGCGTCGACGATCGCGCTCAACCGCGCGAGCAACGTGACGCTCTACAACGCGGCGGTCAGCGACACCGATGGTGAGCTGGTCTTCAACGCCACCCCGGGCAACAGCGCCATCGCATCGGCCCGTCGCCACAAGTTCGACCTGCTCAACGAGTGGCAGGAGGTCACCGTGCCCGCTCGTCGACTGGACACCCTGCACGCGGCCGGCGAGCTGGCCGACGTGTCACTGCTCAAGATCGACGTCGAGGGCCACGAGATGAGCGCCCTGGGCGGCGCGCTGGACTTCATCGCCGGGACCCGCCCGACCGTCGTCTACGAGTACACGCCCGTCGCCGCCGCCGACCACGGGTGGACCCAGGAGGACTCGATCGCGCTGTTGAGCCGCGCCGGCGACTTCACGTTCGAGGCGCTCAGCGAGGAGGACGGTCACACGCTGCCCTTCCCCCTGCCCGCCGGCCACGACGGACAGGTCAACGTGTTCGCACGACCGGTCTGACGCCCCGATCGTCGGGGTCCGGGCGTGCGGACCGCGAGGGCTCGACGATCGACCCCGGCCGGGTGCGGCCTCAGCGCAGCAGGCTGCGGGCGATCACCATGCGCTGCACCTGGTTGGTGCCCTCGTAGATCTGGGTGATCTTGGCGTCGCGCATCATCCGCTCGACCGGGAAGTCCTGGGTGTAGCCGGCACCCCCGAACAGCTGGACGGCGTCGGTGGTCACCTGCATCGCGGTGTCCGAGGCGAACGCCTTGGCGGCAGCGGAGACCCGGGTGACGTCGGGACTCCCCTGCTCACCGGCGGCTGCGGCGACGTACACCAGGTGCCGGGCCGCCTGGATCTTCATGTCCATGTCGGCGAGCATGAACTGCACGCCCTGGAAGTCGGACACGGCCGAGCCGAACTGGCGCCGGTCCTTGGTGTAGGCGATCGCGGCGTCCAGCGCACCCTGCGCGACGCCGACGGCCTGGGCACCGATCGTCGGCCGGGTGAAGTCGAGCGTGCGCAGCGCCGTCTTGAAGCCGGTGCCGGGCTCCCCCACGATCCGGTCGGCGGGGACGGTGCAGTCGGTGAAGTACAGCTCGCAGGTCGGCGAGCCCTTGATGCCCATCTTCTTCTCCTTGGGCCCCACGGCGAACCCCGGGTCGTCGCGGTGCACGACGAACGCGGAGATGCCGTTCGCGCCCTTCTCCGGGTCGGTGACGGCCATGACCGTGAACCACTCGGAGACGCTGGCGTTGGTGATCCACGCCTTCGTGCCGTTGATCACCCAGCTGTCGCCGTCGCGCCGGGCCCGGGTCCGCATCGCCGCGGCGTCGGAGCCGGCCTCCCGCTCGGACAGTCCGTAGCTGATCATCGCGTCGCCGGCGGCGATCGAGGGCAGCACCCGCTGCTTGAGGTCCTCCGACGCCGACAGGATCACCGGGACGGAGCCGAGCTTGTTCACCGCGGGGATCAGCGAGGCGCTGACGTCGACCCGGGCGACCTCCTCGATCACGATGCAGGTGGCGATCGCGTCGGCACCCTCACCGCCGTAGGCCTCCGGGACGTGGGTGGCGTGGAAGCCCGCCGCGGTGAGCGCCTTCTGCGCCTCCACCGGGTAGCGGGACTCGGCGTCCACCTCCGCGGCGAAGGGGGCGATCTCACGTTCGGCGATCTCGCGGACCGCCTCCCGGATCGCCTCGTGCTCCTCGGTCAGCGCGTACAGCCCGGCGTTGTTACCCACCAGTAGATGCTAAGCCCGGCCGGGCTGCCCAGGGAAGCGACTCACCCAACGGCGGGGTGGTGACCGGTCAGGGTGCGATCCGCTGCTGCAGCGCGTCGTCCCGGGCGACGACCGACGCCGCCAGGTCCGCCTGGAACCGCTGCACGGCGGCGCGCAACCGGTCATCGCCGGCCGCCAGGATGCGCACCGCGAGCAGGCCGGCGTTGCGCCCGCCGCCGATCGACACCGTCGCCACCGGGACGCCGGCCGGCATCTGCACGATCGACAGCAGGCTGTCCAGCCCGTCCAGCCGGTCCAACGGCCGGGGCACACCGATCACCGGCAGCGGCGTCGCGGCGGCGACCATCCCGGGCAGGTGCGCTGCTCCCCCGGCGCCGGCGATCACCACCCGGAGGCCGCGCGAGTCCGCGGACTCGGCGTAGTCGAGCATCCGCCGCGGGGTGCGGTGCGCGGAGACGACGTGCGCCTCCCACGGGACGTCGAACTCGGCCAGCGCCTGGGCGGCGGGCTCCATCATCGGCCAGTCGGAGTCGCTGCCCATGACGATGCCGACGATCGGGTCGCTCACGGCCACTCCTCAGTGCTCGGTCTCGAAGGCGAACGCGGGGTCGACGACGCCGTCGGCCAGGTAGCGGGCGGCAGCCACCGCGCGACCCCGCACCTCGGCCAGGTCCACACCCAGCGCGGTGACGTGACCGAGCTTGCGACCGCGACGCTGACCCTTGCCGTACCAGTGCAGCTTCACGTCGGGCCAGTGCGCCATCAGGTGGTGGACCCGCTCGTCCAGCCCGGGGCCGGACCAGTCGTCGTCCGCGGTCGCACCGCCGAGCACGTTGGCCATGACGACCACCGGCGCGGTCATCGCCGTCGACCCCAGCGGGTAGTCCAGGACGGCGCGCAGGTGCTGCTCGAACTGGCTGGTCCGGGCGCCCTCGATGGTCCAGTGCCCGGAGTTGTGCGGGCGCATCGCCAGCTCGTTGACCAGCACGCCGTCGGCGGTCTCGAACAGCTCCACCGCCAGCATGCCCACCACCCCGAGCCGGTCGGCGATCCGGACGGCGAGCTCCTGGGCGGCGGTGGCCAGCTCCTCGGACAGGCCCGGGGCGGGCGCCAGCACCTCGTTGCAGACGCCGTCCCGCTGGATCGTCTCGACCACCGGCCACACCGCGACCTGGCCGAACGGGGACCGGGCGACCTGCGCCGACAGCTCGCGGACCATGGCCACCCGCTCCTCGGCGAGCAGGGTGCCGTGCCGCTCGAGGAGGTCGGCGACCTGGTCGGGGCCGGAGACGACGAACACGCCCTTGCCGTCGTAGCCGCCGCGCGGGGTCTTCAGCACCACCGGCCAGCCGACGCCGTCGGCGAAGGCGGTCACGTCGTGCACGGTGCGGACCTCGGCCCAGGCCGGCTGCGGCTCCCCCGCCTCGGCCAGCGCCCGGCGGAGCACCAGCTTGTCCTGAGCGTGCACCAGGGCAGCGGGGCCGGGGGCGACCCGGTGGCCGTCGGCCTCCAGCGCGCGCAGGTGCTCGGTGGGCACGTGCTCGTGGTCGAAGGTGACCACCGTCGCGCCGGCTGCGAACCGCCGGAGGTCGGCCAGCTCGTCGTGGTCGCCGCGGTGGACGTCGGCGGCCACGAGTGCAGCGGACTCGGCCGGATCGGCAGCCAGGACCCGGAGCGACTGGCCGAGCGCGATCGCTGCCTGGTGGGTCATCCGGGAGAGCTGACCGCCGCCGACCATGGCGACGACGGGGAGTCCGGTGCGCGGGTCGAGTGGTGTGGTCATGGTGGTTGACGAGGCTAGAGCGCCGGGGCGCACGGCATCGACCAGGGGTGGTGGCCCCTCACCGGCGGGCCGCCCCGGCCTGGTGGGGTCCGGACACCGGGGGGCTGCGGCAGTCCCGCGACACCCCAGGATCGAGGAGCTCCTCGCGGGTACCAGACGCACCTCGTACAGTCGTGCGGGTGCCGTCAGTCCGACTCCTCCAGCAACGGCTCAGTGGAACCTGGCGCACGCTCCTGAAGGAGCTCAGCGCCTTCGGCGTCGTGGGCGCAGCGAGCTTCGCCCTCGACCTCCTCGTCTTCCAGGTGCTGTACGGCAACCTGGGCACGGGCGCGGTGACGGCCAAGCTCATCTCGACGCTCGTGTCCATGACGGCGGCCTATCTCGGCCACCGACACTGGTCCTTCTCGCATCGGGCCCGCACCGGCCTCCGGCGCGAGTACGTGCTGTTCGCGGCCATCAACGGCCTGACCCTGCTCCTCGGTCTGGCGATCGTGGCCCTCGTGCGCTATCCCCTCGGTCAGGAGAGCGCCCTGGTGTTGCAGGCGGCCAACGTCGCCTCCACCGCGCTGGGCACGGTCATCCGCTACCTCAGCTACCGCCGCTGGGTCTTCCCCCCGGCGAGCCCGCAGACCGCCGGACTCGAGCCGACCGACACGGCGGCGACCGGAACGCGCTGAGCACCCCCGCCGGGGCTGCGGCCCCGGTCGCGCCGCTCATCCGGCGGCCTGCCCGGCGAATGACACCCGCGGTCAGCGGACCTCGCCCACCGGCTCGCCCGGCAACGGGTCCGCGGGCTCCCCCGAGCGCACCCCGTCGTCACGGTGCTGCGCGCGCGCCACGCCGTGCAGCTGCGCCAGCAGGAAGACCGTCAGGCAGCCGCTGGCTGCGACGAACGCGAGCGGGCTCAGCCAGCCCCCTGGAGGAGCCCACTCGGCCGAGGCGTCGAAGGGCCGGATGTCCAGTCCGTAGGTGTAGCGCCACAACGACCAGCCGAACGAGGCCACGTGGACGGCGGCCACGAACGGGATCAGCAACCACCGTGCCCGGCCGGCCGCTGGCGCAGCACTCTCCCGGGAGCAGATCGCGGCCATGGCGACGACGGGGAGGCCGATCGACAGCGGCAGTCCGTAGCGCCCCTGCCAGATCAGTCCCAGCTCCGCAGCGCTGGGGACCTGACTCACGATCGGCAGCGCGAAGGAGAGCACCAGGAGTGCGGCGACCCCCCACCGCAGGCGACCGCGACCGAACGCGAGACCGGCCACGACCACGGCCGCGACCGTGAGCCCCAGCGACCAGAGCACGACGGGTGGCGGGATGACGTTCAGCCAGCCGAACACCGCCAGCTGCTCCCTGACGTAGCGACCGGTCATGTCCAGCGCGCCCTCGACGGCCAGCCGGGCGGAGGACAGCCGCGGATCAGGGACACCGCCCAGGCTCTCGGTCGGCTCGACGACCAGCAACCACGTCCCCGCCACGACCGCGCCGAGTGCCGCGATGCAGGTCGCCGGGAGCCAACGCCGGTCCGACAGCGCGACCCGCCAGAACTCCCGGGTGGCGATCAGGACCAGACAGAGCGCGATCAGGAGAGCGAGCAGACCAGACCCCGGCCGGGTGTTGAGCAGGACGACTGCAGTGACGGTCCCGGCAGCCAGGCGCCGGCGGACGTCGTGGCCACCGGGGTCGCGGACGAGGGGGACCAGCAGGCACCAGGTCGCGAACCCGGCGGCGATCTCGAGCGCTGACGAGTTGACCATCCCGCCGAAGAAGAGGGCCGTCGGCGTGATGGCCAGCCACCCGGCCGCGACCATCGCCGGAGCGTGACGACTGGCGCGCAGGGCCGTCAGTCCGACGGCGTAGAACGCCGCGCACAGGACGGCGCTGGCCACCCGCATCGACAGGACGGCGGCTTCCCCGTCTGCCAGGAGACTCGGCAGCCCCACGACTGCGTAGTACAGGGGCGGGTAGCGGCCGATCCACGTCCGCACCTCGCCGTCGCCCGCGCCGTCGGCGACGAAGGGAGGGGCGCAGTCGGGCGGCTCGTTGAGGTCGTAGATGAAGCAGTCGGGGTTCGGCTGAGCCTGTCCGTAGTAGGCGGGGACGTCCACGCCGGTGATCAGCTGGAAGTACCCACCCGGCGTCTCGATCGTGCGGCCGGTGAGTTCCCCACGCGCCACGGCAACCGCCTTGACGACCTGCGCAGACTCGTCCGGGCTGGCGAACAGCGGCGTCGCGAGGGACCAGCTGGCCATGGCCACCGACAGCAGCAGCCACGTGACGACGAAGAACCGTACGAGGCCTCGCCGGCTCCTGGACGGACCCGACACAGTTGCTCCGGTGAGCCCGACGTCGGTCCGCATGCGGCTAGGCTAGATGTCGGCGCAGAGCCACAGCCCGCCCCCTCGCCGCCTCAGCGGAGCGAGTACCACCTGTGAGGAGCCCTGTGACCTACTCGGACGTGGCCGTCCTGATCCCCTGCCACAACGAGGCCAGCACCGTCGTCCAGGTGGTCGAGGGCTTCCGGGAGCACCTGCCCGGGGCGAGGATCGTGGTCTGCGACAACAACTCCACCGACGGCACCGCCGATCTGGCCCGGAACGCCGGTGCGGTGGTCGTGGCAGAACACCACCGCGGCAAGGGGTACGCCGTCCGTCGCCTGTTCTCCGACGTCGACGCCGACTTCTTCATCATGGTCGACGGCGACGCCACCTACGCCCCCGAGGCGGGCCCGGAGATCATCCGGCTGATGCGCGAGGACGGCGTGGACACGGTCCTCGCCGTCCGGGACGCCCAGTCCTCAGGTGGATCCGCCGAGTACCGCATCGGGCACCAGTTGGGCAACCGGGTGTTCAGCCGCACGTTCTCCTTCCTCTTCGACACTGCGTACACCGACGTGCTGACGGGCTATCGCGGGTTCAGCCGCCGTTTCGTCAAGTCCTGCCCCCTGCTGGCCCGCGGCTTCGACGTCGAGATCGAGCTGAACGCACACGGTGCGTCCCTGGGAATGCCGTGGGCGGAGGTCCGGACGCCCTACGTGGAGCGCATCAGCGGCTCGGAGAGCAAGCTCAACACCTACAGTGACGGGCTTCGGATCTTCCGCCGGCTCTTCCGGCTCTTCCGTGACTTCCGGCCGGCCCTGAGCTTCGGTGGACTGGGACTGCTGCTCGGACTGATCGGCGCCGCCACCCTGGTCCCGCTGCTCGTGACGTACGAGTCGACGGGGACCGTGCCGCGCTTCCCGACCCTCTTCGTGGTGGTCGGGTTGTTCCTCGCGGCGCTGTTCCTCGTCCTGGTCGGCGCCATCCTGGACCGTGCGGCTCGAGACAGGCTGGAGCGCAACCGCCTCGCGTACTTGTCGGTCCCTGCGCCCTGGCAGCACCGGGGTCCGCACGGGACCTCGGTGCCCGGGGACACGTCCTTCTCCAGGGTCTGAGGCGCACGGGGTCCACGGGCCGCCTGCGACCTCCACCCGATCGGGTCCCCGCCGCCGCGGGTGCGCCCCCTGAGGACGTGTCCCCCGGCCCGGCCACCTGCCACGTCAGCTCGGCACAGCCAGGTCAACGGAGCGCGGCACGCCGACGCGCCGGTTGCGCGCCGCGCACTGTTTCGTACGGTACGTTTTGCCACCACTACCCGCTGTGAGTGCCTGTGACTGAGGGCCTTGCGCGCCGACTCGACGCTGGATGGGCCCGGTCTTGCTGACGATCCACCTCTCGCCCGCTCCATCAGCCGCGAGAACACCACGTTCGGCCGACGAGCGGTTCGCGGGCGTCGCCGGGCTCACCGTGGCCGCGGGCGTGGGGCCGCCGGCGCAGCACTCCGTCCTGCGGGCGGACCAGGACACGTCCGAGCCACTGGGCAGCGACATCTCCCCGTGCTCGGCGCGCCCGTCCCCGGGAGATCTGCCGAGCGCACGTCGTGCCGCCTCGGAGTGTCTGGTCCCCCCCCTCCACGGAGGCATGGACCATGACGTCGTCGACAACATCTGCGATGCCATCGAATGGCACGGCAGCACAGAGGATGGGCATCGCTCATGACGGAACCAATGGTCAGCGTCCTGCTGGTCACCTACAACCACGAGCGCTTCATCGAGCGCGCTCTGGCGTCCATCGCCAGTCAGGCGCTGGACGGCGACATCGAGGTGGTGGTCGCCGACGACTCCTCCGAGGACCAGACGCTCGCCATCGTCCAGGAATGGGCAGGGACGGTTCCGTTCGACGTCCGTGTGCTCCCCCGCCAGCCGCGCCTGGGGATCACCCAGAACTACCACCGCGGCTTCTCCGCCTGCCGAGGTCGCTACATCGCCGTGCTCGAAGGCGACGACGAGTGGATCTCCGTCGACAAGCTCCAGCTGCAGGCGGATCTCCTGGAGAAGCGACCGGACCTGTCCATGTCCGCGACACGCATCCTCCTGTACGACGAACTGACCGGCTCGTCGAGCGCGTTGCCGCTCATCGGCCTCGACTCGATGGAGATCGAGGTGACCAGCCGGCAGCTGGCCGACAGCAACTGGTTCGCGACCTTCAGTTGCTGCATGTACCGGGCCGAGACGCTGGAACGACTCAATCCCGAGATCTTCGAGACCACCGCCTATGACTGGCTGATCAACATGGCCGTCACCGAGTTCGGGAACGCCGGACTCGTCGCTGAGGTCGCGACGCTGTACCGCATCCACCAGAACGGCAAGTGGTCGCAGGCCCGGCAGCGCGACCGGGACGAGCAGATCCGCGCACTCCTGCCCCGGTACATCGAGCTGATCGGGTCGAACGTCGGGCGGGAGCTGACCCGGTACATGCACGGGCTGGACGCGCGGGTCGCGCAGAGCGTGGACCTCCCCGAGGCGACCGCGGCCGTCTCGGACGAGCACAGCGTCGCCCTGCCCGTCCCCCGGGTCACGAACCCGCGCCGTCCGCGGGTGTCCGTCGTGATGCCGTGCTACAACCACGAGCCGTTCGTCGTTGCGGCGATCAACAGCGTCCTCGACCAGACGATGGCCGACTTCGAACTGATCGTCGTGGACGACGGGTCCTCGGACGCGTCGATGAGGGCGGTCGCGTCCGTGTCCGACGAGCGTCTGCGTGTCTACCGGTTCGCCCACAACCAGGGCGCTGCGGCGTCCCTGAACTTCGCCATCCAGCAGACGCGAGCCGAGCACGTCGCGCTGATCAACTCCGACGACATGTGGGAGCCGCACAAGCTCGAGCGGCAACTGGAGGTGCTGGAGCGGCGCCCCGAGGTCGCTGCCGTCTTCACGGGCGCCCGGTTCGTCGATGAGGCCGGCAACCCGCTGCCGCCGCACAGGCTGCCCCGTTGGAACACCGTGTTCCGGCAGCCCAGCCGCACGCAGGCACAGTGGCTCCGCTTCTTCTTCGAGAACGGCAACGCCCTCTGTCACCCCAGTGTGCTGATCCGGCGGTCGTTCTACGTCGAGCACGGTCTGTACGACAACCGGATGCGTCAGCTGCCGGACTTCGAGCGCTGGATCACGCTGGTCAAGCACCACCCCATCGCGGTCCTCGGCGACGAGGACCTGGTGCGCTTCCGACTGCTGCCGTCGGAGCAGAACGCCAGCAGTGCGAGTCGGGCCAACGTGGTCCGAGGACTCCACGAACACCTGGCCATCGACGAGCACTTCTTCGAGGGAGTCTCGACGGATCTGATAGTCGAGGGCTTCGGCGACCTCCTGCGCGATCAGCACGTCGCAGAGGCCGACGAGCTGGCGTGCGAGCTCGCCTTCCTCTGGTGGGACACCCCGTGTCCCATGCAGGAGGTCAACAGGGTCCACGCGCTGCGGCTGCTGCGCGAGCTCATGGGGAACCCGGACACCGCTCGCATGATGGTCACCCGCCATGGCTTCACCGACCTGACGCTGCACATGTACGCCGGGGCCCACGAGCGCACCATGTCCGAACCCCAGCTCGAGTGGCTCCAGTCGCTCGACACGAAGAGGATGCTCCCTGAACCGGAGCCCGGGAGCATGGTGGTCGAGCAGGCCCCCGCCGGGCAACTGGTTCGAGTCGTACTGGGGCGTGCCCGCCGAGCGAAGCGGTCCGTGCTGCCCCACCGCGTCCTCTTCCACCTGCGCCGCGTGCTGAGTTCGCGTTGACGGCGCGTTCTGGGGTCGTCGTGCTCGACGACTACTTCCCGACGACGGGCACCGGTTTCCGCATCGCCGAGTTCGACTGGATGATGCGGCACGGGATCGTCTCGGAGGTCATGACGACAGCGACGCCGCTCGACCATCTGCGAGCCGAGTACTCGGCCACACACCCGAACACGGCCGAGCAGATCAGCGCCTACGACGCTGAGCGGCTCAGCTCCTTCGAATGTGCGTCCCTGTTGTTCCTCAACAACGCGGCGTACTTCCTGCCGGACCTCGAGAAGCACTCCTTGCCCTTCGTGCTGACCCTGTACCCCGGCGGTGGGCTCAACTTCGGCGACAGTGCGGCGGAGGAGAAGCTGAGCAGGGTGCTGTCGTCTCCCCTGCTCAGCCACGTGATCACCACTCAACCCGTGGTCACCGAACGCGCCACTGCGATGGTGCGCGACTCGGTCCCGGTCACCGAGGTGCTGGGACTCACCGTCGACCCGCTCTATCTGACTCCGGGGCCGGGCTTCCGCAAGAACTACTTCCGGGGTCACGGCGAGCGCCTGGACGTCTGCTTCGTGGCGCACCGGTACACGTCGGATGGCGCGGACAAGGGCTTTCCCGTGTTCCTGGAGACGGTACGGCTGCTCCGTGAGGGTGGGCAGCCCGTGCGTGGTCACGTCGTCGGTGGCTACAGCTCCGCTGACGTCGGTCCGGAGTACGCAGCCGTCGACCTGACCTTCACCGGCGTCATCAGCACGCCGGAGCTGCGTCAGTTCTTCCTCGGCATGGACGTCATCGTCTCCCCGACCGCACCCAATCGTCTCGCTCCCGGCAGTTTCGACGGGTTCCCCACCGGAGCCTGTGTCGAGGCCGCGCTCTGCGGTGTCGCGGTCGTGGCCAGCGACCCGTTGGCGCAGAACCGCGTCTTCACAGACCGCCGGGACATCCACACGCCGGCTGCGGACGCGCACGACATCGTGGAGCGGATCAGCGAGATGCTGGCCGAGCCCGATGGGCTGCGGCGTGTCGCCCAAGGCGGACTCAAGACGGCCCGTCGCGCCTATGGCGTCAATGCGCAGCTGTGGACCCGGCGCCGTGTGCTCGAGGAGGTCCGTTCATCGATCCGATCCGCTGCACTGACCGGAGAACCAGGTCAGGAACCTGAGGAGTGAGTGCCCCTCGAGGCCGCGGCTCGGGCCTCGACCTGCGGTCACTGATGGCCTGCTGAGGCTGCGCCGCTCGGAGGAGGTCTCGAGGCCTGCCCGCCGACGACCGCCGGGTGAGGTCAGCCCGCCAGCCGTGAACCCTCGCGGCCGGAGACGACCTCCAGGCGGCTGCTGATCCTGGTCCGCAGCTCCTCGACGTGGCTGATGACCCCCACCATCCGGCCGCCACGGCGCAGCTCGTCCAGGACGGTCATGACGGCGTCCAGGGCCTGTGGATCGAGGGTGCCGAACCCCTCGTCGACGAAGAGCGTGTCGATCCGGACGCCGCCGCTCTCGGCCGTGACGACGTCGGCCAAGCCCAGGGCCAGGGCCAGAGAGGCCATGAAGCTCTCCCCGCCGGAGAGCGTCTTCGTGGGCCGCCGGGCGCCGGTGTACTCGTCGAGCACGTCCAGGCCCAGCCCGCCGCGGGCCCCGTGCCGGCCCTGGGCGTCGCTGTGCAGGAACGTGTACCGGCCGCCGGACATGTCTCGCAGACGCCGGCTGGCCACGGCCGCGACCTGCTCCAGCCGCGCGGCGAGCACGAAGGACTGGAGCCGCATCCGCAGGGTGTTGGCCCCGCGGCCGTTGACCAGGTCGGCGAGCGCGGTGACCTGTTCGGCGTGGGCCCGGCGCTCGTCCAGCTCAACCTCGATCCCGGTGAGGTCGGAGGTCAGTGAGTCCAGGGCGTCGGCGCAGCGCTGGGCCTCGGCCAACGCGCCCACGGCGGCCTCCCGGGCACGCGTCGCACCGCGGCAGGTGTCGGTCAGCGCGTCCAGGTCCGGCCGGGGCGCGAGGTCAGCCAGCTCGGGCTCGGCGAGCGTCGCGGACACCACCGACCACCGCTGGTCGTGCTCGGCCACCCGCCGCCCGGCCGACGCTGCGGTTGCCCGGTCCAGCAGCGCATCTGCGGCGGCCAGCAGGTCGGGGAACCCGGCGTCGGCGACGCGTTCCTCGGCGAGCCGGCGAGCTGCGTCGGCCGCCGCGCGGGCGCGCAGTTCGGCGCCCTCGGCCTCCACGAGCGCCTCACACCGTTCGGCCTCGGTGGTGAGGCGGGTGATGCGGGGGGCGATGCCGGGGTCCTCGCCCTGTGCAGCCCGGAGCCGCTGCTGCACTGCGGCGAGCGTCTCCTGCGCCCCGGCGCGCTCGGCGGTCAGCCGCGCCAGCTCCTCCCGGGCTGCGGCGGCGGCCGCCAGCGCGGCGTCCCGCTGGGCCGCCAGCGCGGTCAGCGCCTGGCGTGCGCCTTCCAGGGCCCCGGCCGCGGTGCGCGCCTGCGCCTCCTGCTCAGCCGCCTCGGCGAGCGCACTCTCCTTGTCGGCCAACGGCTCCGGTCCGGCCTGGGCCCGGAGCACCGCCAGCTCCCGGTCGGTCTCCTCCAGGGCGGTACGCAGGACAGCGAGTCGGGCCTCCCCCTCCTCCGCTGCCCTGCGGGCGGCGTCCTCGTCGGCCTGGGTGACCACGGGGCCGTCGTGCTGGGCCAGCCGAGGGTGCTCCAGCGCGCCGCACACCGGGCAGTCCTGTCCGTCGGACAGGCCGGCGGCGAGCTCGGCGGCCATCCCGTCCAGCCGTCGGGTGCGCAGGTCGCCCCACTTCTCCCGGGCGTCCAGCCAGGCCTCCCGCGCGGCATCGGCGTCGCCGCGCTGCTGATCCCGCCGGTCGGCCAGCGAGCCGGCGGCCCGGGCCGCGGCGAGGGCGGCGCGCCGGCTCTCGAGCACGGCGGTCAGACCGGGCAGGCGGGACGCCGCCCCTGCGGCCTCGCTGACCCGGGTCTCCTGCTCGGTCAACCGCGCCGGCCACTCCTGCGCAGCGGCCTCGTCCTGCGCGCAGCGCGTCTGCAGGGCCTCGACCCGGCGAGTGGCCTGGTCGACCTCGCGGGCCAGCTCGGCGGCGCGCTCGACGTCGGGCAGCAGGGCTCGCAGCGCAGCCACCTCGTCGCGCAGCGCCCGCGCCAGCACGGTGTCGGCCGGGCGGCCGGCGGCCACCTCCGTCCAGCGGCGGCGGACCGACTCCAGGTGCGCTGCGGCGCCCTCGGCGTCCAGCGACGCCCGACCGGCCGCCTCCAGCACGTCCCGCACCGGCTCCGCCCGGCCAGCGGCGTCCAGCGACGCACGCACTGGCAGCAGCTCGGCCTCTTCCGCCTGCAGCCGGCCGAGCTCGGCACGGGCCCGGTCGCGCCGGGTGTGCCGGTCGACCTCGGCCCGGGCGTCGGCCAGCCTGGCGTCGACCCGCTCGACCTCGGCGGCCGCCCGCGCGGCCTCGATCTCCTGGTCGGCCAGCCGGGTGGCGACCTCCGCCCGGACGCGCTGCACCCAGGCGCCGGCCGAGGCGTGTGGCGTGGCACCGACCAGCTCCGGCGCCAGCTCCTCGGGCACGTCGACGTCGGCCACCTGCGCCACCCGGGCGAGCAGCGTGCTCGCCCGCAGCCGCACGTCGTCCCACTGCCCACGGGCGACGGTGCGCTGATCGGCGAGCCACTCCTCGACCTGGGCGAATCGCCCGACGTCGAAGAGGGTGCGGAGAAGCCGGCCGCGGTCCTCCGGCTCCGCCCGCAGGAACCGCGCGAAGTCCCCCTGCGGGAGCAGCACCACCTGGCAGAACTGCTCGGCCGAGAGACCCAGCCGACTGCGCAGGTGCGCGGAGCCCTCGTCGATCCGGGTGCTGACCGGCTCCCAGCCCGCCGCCGTCCAGCGCTGCACGGTGAGCTTGGCCTGCTCGGTCGTCCAGCCGGTGCCGCGCCGCTTGGGCCGCTGCTGCTCGGGCCGGCGGGTGACCAGCAACCGCTCCCCGCCGAGGGTGACCTCGCACTCCACCTCGGTGCGGACCTGCTCAGCGGCGTGGTCACTGCGCAGCCGCTTCTCCTCGCCCCGGGCTCCGGGCACGGTGCCGTAGAGGGCGTACACGACCGCGTCGAGCAGCGTCGTCTTCCCGGCGCCGGTCGGGCCCCAGAGCAGGAACAGCCCGTCCCGGCCCACGTCGTCAAGATCGACCTCGACCCGGTCGGCGAACGGCCCGAAGGCGGTCAGCGAGAGCGAGTGGACCCTCATGCCAGTGCGTCCTCGTGCGCAGCCGCAGCCAGCGCGCGCCCCAGCAGCTCGAGCTCGGCCGGGGTGGCGCCCACCGTGCGGACGTGGGCGACGA
The DNA here is from genome assembly GCF_026968045.1 of Modestobacter sp. VKM Ac-2977. Classification (GTDB taxonomy): domain Bacteria; phylum Actinomycetota; class Actinomycetes; order Mycobacteriales; family Geodermatophilaceae; genus Modestobacter. Next base: position 420,399 of record NZ_JAPVBQ010000004.1, read on the forward strand.
ACTCCCCGGCGACCTCGAGGTCACTGCGGCCGGCCAGCCGCTCGGTGTAGCTGCGCTGGTCGCCGGCCGGGCCCGTGCCGGCCCACTCCAGGTGCACGGCGTGCGGGAAGCGGCCCTGCAGCTGGCGCATCGGGTCGGCCGGCCGGATCGCGTCGGTGAGCTGGGCGGAGACGAAGTGCTCGGTCACCCCTTCCAGCGCCGGATCGGCGAGCAGCTCGGCGAGCTCGCCGCGCAGCACCGTCAGCTGCCGGGGCGCCGGGAGCGGGACCGGCCGCACCTCGGCCAGCCCGGAGGCGTCGAGGTCGACGAGCCAGGCCTGCTTCTGCTGACCGGCTTCGCCGAAGGAGTAGGCGAGCGGCGAGCCGCTGTAGCGGATGCGGTCGCTGAGCGACTGCGGCCGGTGCAGGTGCCCCAGGGCGACGTAGTCGACACCGTCGAAGACCGCGGCGGAGACCAGGTCGACCCCGCCCACGCAGATGTCCCGCTCGCTCTCGCTGGGGAGCCCGCCGCCGACGAAGGCGTGCGCCAGCACGACCGACCGGGTGCGCGGGCGGAGGAACAGGTCGGCCCGGACCCGGTCCATCGCCGCGCCCACCACCGCCTCGTGGCCACGGGCGTCGGGCAGCCCCAGCTCGTGCCGGGCCACCTCCGGCTCGAGGTAGGGCAGGCCGTACACCGCGACGTCCCCGTGCTCGTCGGTCAGCATCACCGGCTCGTCGAGCGCCGGGGTCAGTGCCCGGACGTGCACCCCGGACCGGGCCAGCAGCCCGGCGCCGAACCCGAGCCGCCGGGCCGAGTCGTGATTGCCGGGCGTGAGGACGATCTGGGCGCCGGCGCCGCGCAGCCGCATCAGCACCCGGTCGAGCACACCCGTGGCGTCGGCCGAGGGGACGGCGCGGTCGTAGACGTCACCGGCGACCAGGACCACGTCGACGGACTCCGCGCGGACGACGTCGGCCAGCCCGCCCAGCACCTGCTCCTGCTCTGCGAGCAGGTCGGTGCCGTGCAGAGAGCGGCCGATGTGCCAGTCCGAGGTGTGCAGCAGCCGCATGCCCGGGACGTTAGGTGGCCCCTCCGACAGAACCGTCCAGGCACGCCGTGACGGACCGGTCCGACAGGCGCAGGGGCTCGTACGGCTCAGAACTGCTGGGTCGGGTGCGTGTCCCCCCGGTGGTACTCGCCCAGGTGGGCGGCGCTCTCCCGCGCCCGCCGGTCGGCGTCCTCCTCGACGAGCTGGTTGAGCAGCTGCTGCACCCCCTCGCTGTCCGGGATGGCCCGGAACACCGTCGGGCCGCCCTCCCCGGCGGTCTCGATCGACACCGTGCCGGATCTGATCACCCGCTCCCACAGCGTCTGCCGGTAGGAGACGTCGGTGATCCGGGACAGCCCGATGTCCCGGCCGTGCCGGGACAGGATGCCGAATCGGTACAGCAGCCGGTGGGTGGTGACCACGTAGTGCGTGGTGCGCCAGCGCAGCAGCGGGGCGGCGACCAGGAACAGCGTGAGGACGACGGCGACCCCGACGACGACCAGCCGCCACAGCCCCTGCTGGTCCCCTGCCGGCACGATCGCCGTGCCGAAGGACGCCAGGCCGACCAGCGCCAGGAACGCCACGATCGGCCAGAAGACGGTCAGCCAGTGCGGGTGCAGGTGGGCGACGACCTCCTCGTCCTCGCCGAGCACCTTGTCGGGGTAGGCCACCCCGCCAGGATGACCTACCCGGCTGGGCGCGTCACCGGCCCGGCCGCACGTGTCGCACGTCGCCGGAGGCGAGCTCCAGCACCCCGGCGTCGGTGCGGACGACGAGCCGGCCGTCCCAGTCCACCGCCTCGGCGACCCCGTCGAGGGTCGAGCCGTCGGGCATCGTCACGGTGACGGCGGCCCCCACGGTGCTGCACCAGGCGAGGTAGTCCTGCGCGAGGCCGGAGGAGACGGGGTCACCGAGCACCTGCACCCAGCGGGCGTAGCGCTGCTCCAGGGTCCGCAGGAAGGCCAGCAGCACGGCGGCCCGGTCGACCGGCTCCTGACGCACCAGCTCCAGGGAGGTACCGGTGTCGGGCAGCTCGTCGGTGCGGGTCGAGACGTTGAGCCCGACGCCGACCACCACGGCGGTGCCCGAGCTCTCGGCCAGGATGCCGGCCAGCTTCCGGCCGTCGGCGGCGAGCAGGTCGTTGGGCCACTTCAGCGAGGTGCGGACGCCGGCCACCTCCCCGACCGCCTCGGCCAGCGCGACCCCGGTCAGCAGCGAGAGCCAGGCCCGCCGGGCCGCGGGGACGTCGGGCCGCAGCAGCACCGAGACCGTCAGCCCTGCCCGCGGCGGGGAGACCCAGGTGCGGTCCAGCCGTCCGCGCCCGGCCGCCTGGTGCTCGGCCACCAGCACCAGCCCCTCGGTGGCGCCGTCGACCGCACGGGCGACCAGCTCGGCGTTCGTCGACCCGATCGCCTCGACCACCTCGACCGCCCGCCACAGGCCGCTGCCGGGGGTGAGGGCGGCGGTCAGCGCGGCGGCGTCGAGGCCCGGCCGGTCGGCGGGAGGAGCTGCGGTGCGAGGGCTGTCGGGCACGTCACCTACGCTACGGCGCTGTGAGTGCCGCCGAACTGGAGAGCGCGGGAGAACCCGTCCCCGCCGACCTCGACCTGCACACCACCGCCGGCAAGCTGGCCGACTTCGAGCGGCGGGTGGAGGAAGCCACACACGCCGGGTCGCAGCGCGCGGTGGACAAGCAGCACGACGCCGGGAAGATGACCGCCCGGGAGCGGATCGAGGCGCTGCTGGACCCGGGCTCGTTCACCGAGCTCGACGAGTTCGCCCGGCACCGCTCCAGCAACTTCGGCATGGACGCCAAGCGGCCGTTCGGGGACGGCGTCGTCACCGGGTACGGCACGGTCGACGGCCGGCCGGTCTGCGTCTTCTCCCAGGACGTCACCGTGTTCGGCGGCAGCCTCGGCGAGGTCTACGGCGAGAAGATCGTCAAGGTGCTGGACCTGGCCATGCGCAACGGCTGCCCGGTCATCGGGATCAACGAGGGCGGTGGCGCCCGGATCCAGGAGGGCGTGGTCTCCCTCGGCCTCTACGCCGAGATCTTCCGGCGCAACGTGCACGCCTCGGGCGTCATCCCGCAGATCTCCCTGGTGATGGGGGCTGCCGCCGGCGGTCACGTCTACTCCCCCGCGCTGACCGACTTCATCGTCATGGTCGACAAGACCAGCCAGATGTTCATCACCGGCCCCGACGTGGTGAAGACCGTGACCGGGGAGGACGTCACCCTCGAGGAGCTGGGCGGCGCCCGCACCCACAACACCAAGTCCGGCGTCGCGCACTACCTGGCCGAGGACGAGGCCGACGCGCTGGACTACGTGAAGGCCCTGCTGTCGCACCTGCCCAGCAACAACCTCGACCCCCTGCCGGCGATCGAGGTCGCCCCGGTCGACATCGCCCTCCCCGAGGCGCTCACCGACGACGACCGCGAGCTGGACACCTTCATCCCGGACTCGCCGAACACGCCCTACGACATGCACACCGTCATCGAGCACGTGCTCGACGACGGGGAGTTCCTCGAGGTCCAGGCGCTGTGGGGCCCCAACATCCTCACCGGCTTCGGCCGGGTCGAGGGCCGCCCGGTCGGCGTCGTGGCCAACCAGCCCACCCAGCTCGCCGGCACGCTGGACATCGACGCCAGCGAGAAGGCCGCGCGCTTCGTGCGCACCTGCGACGCCTTCAACATCCCGGTGCTCACCTTCGTCGACGTCCCCGGGTTCCTGCCGGGCACCTCGCAGGAGTGGGACGGGATCATCCGCCGCGGCGCCAAGCTGATCTACGCCTACGCGGAGGCGACGGTCCCGAAGATCACCGTGATCACCCGCAAGGCCTACGGCGGCGCGTACGACGTGATGGGCTCCAAGCACCTGGGGGCCGACGTCAACCTGGCCTGGCCGACCGCGCAGATCGCGGTGATCGGTGCGCAGGGGGCCGTCGGCATCCTCTACCGCAAGGAGCTGGCCGCGGCGGAGGACCCGGAGTCGCTGCGCGCCGAGCTGGTCACCGACTACGAGGACACGCTGGCCAACCCCTACATCGCGGCCGACCGCGGGTACGTCGACGCGGTGATCCCGCCTTCGCACACCCGCGTCCACGTCGTCCGGGCGCTGCGGCTGCTGGCCAACAAGCGCCAGACCCTGCCCGCCAAGAAGCACGGGAACATCCCCCTGTGATGACCGAACCGACCCAGCCTCCACTGCTGCAGGTGGTCCGCGGCGAGCCGACCGCCGAGGAACTCGCCGCGCTGACCGTCGTCGTCGCGGCCCTGTCCCACCGGCGTCCCCGTCGTCGTCCCTCCCCGGTCGGCGCGTGGGCCGAGCGGGCCGACGTGCTGCGCCGGCCGCTGCTGGCCGGCCCCGGCGGCTGGCGCGCCTCGGGGCAGGCGTCATGAGCCGCCGCCTCGTGCTCGCCTCCCAGTCTCCGGCCCGCCTGCAGCTGATGCGCCAGGCGGGGCTGAACCCCGAGGTGGTGGTCAGCGGCGTCGACGAGACGGCGGTGACCGCACCGCGAGTCGGCGAACTGGTCGCCCTGCTGGCCGCGGCCAAGGCCGCAGTCGTCGCCAAGGACCAGACCGACGCGGTGGTGATCGGCGCCGACTCGGTGCTCGAGTTCCGCGGCCAGGCGCTCGGCAAGCCGGCCGACACCGCCGAGGCGCGGACCCGCTGGCAGCGGATGGGGGGACGCAGCGGCGTCCTGCACACCGGCCAGGCGGTCTTCGACGTCCGGGACGGCGGCGTGGCCCAGCGCGACGTCGGTGTCTCCTCCACCGTGGTCCACTTCGCCACGCCGTCACCGGCGGAGCTGGAGGCCTACCTCGCCACCGGTGAACCGCTGGGCGTGGCCGGCGCGTTCACCCTCGACGGGTTGGGCGCACCGTTCGTCCGCCGGATCGAGGGCGATCCCTCCGCGGTGCTCGGCCTCTCGCTGCCGCTGCTGCGCACCCAGCTCGCCACGCTCGGCCTGGCGATCACCGACCTCTGGCGACGCTGACCACCCGGCGCCCCTCAGCCCGCCCCGCCTCTCAAGGAGAACCAACGTGCAGAAGGTCCTGATCGCCAACCGCGGTGAGATCGCGGTGCGGGTGGCGCGCGCCTGCCGGGACGCCGGGCTGGCCAGCGTCGCGGTGTACGCCGAGCCCGACCGGGACGCCCTGCACGTGCGCACCGCGGACGAGGCCTTCGCTCTCGGTGGGAACACCCCGGGCGAGTCCTACCTGGTGATCGACAAGATCCTCGATGCCGCCCGCCGGTCCGGCGCCGACGCCGTGCACCCCGGCTACGGCTTCCTCTCCGAGAACGCCGACTTCGCGCAGGCCGTCATCGACGCAGGGCTCACCTGGATCGGCCCGTCCCCGCAGGCGATCATCGACCTCGGCGACAAGGTCGCCGCCCGGCACATCGCCACCCGCGCGGGCGCCCCGCTGGTGCCCGGCACCAAGGACCCGGTGGCCGACGCCGACGAGGTGGTCGCCTTCGCGCAGGAGCACGGCCTGCCGGTGGCCATCAAGGCCGCCTTCGGTGGCGGCGGTCGCGGCCTGAAGGTCGCCCGCACCCTCGAGGAGATCCCCGAGCTGTTCGACTCCGCGGTGCGCGAGGCCGTCTCCGCGTTCGGCCGCGGCGAGTGCTTCGTCGAGCGGTTCCTGGACAAGCCACGGCACGTGGAGGCGCAGGTGCTCGCCGACACCCACGGCACGGTCGTCGTCGTCGGCACCCGGGACTGCTCGCTGCAGCGGCGCAACCAGAAGCTGGTCGAGGAGGCGCCCGCGCCGTTCCTCAGCGACGAGCAGCGCGAGCGCATCCACTCCTCGGCCAAGGCCATCTGCGCCGAGGCCGGCTACGTCGGTGCGGGCACCGTCGAGTACCTGGTCGGCACCGACGGCTCGATCTCCTTCCTGGAGGTCAACACCCGGCTGCAGGTCGAGCACCCGGTCAGCGAGGAGACCTCCGGGATCGACCTGGTCCGCCAGCAGTTCCGGATCGCCGAGGGCCTGCCGCTGGAGATCACCGAGGACCCGACCCCGCGCGGGCACAGCATCGAGTTCCGGATCAACGCCGAGGACGCCGGCCGGAACTTCATGCCCGCCCCCGGCCCGGTGACCCGGCTGGAGATCCCGCACGGCCCGGGTGTGCGCTGGGACTCCGGGGTCGAGACCGGCGGCGAGGTGGCCGGTGCGTTCGACTCGATGCTGGCCAAGCTCATCGTCACCGGCGCGACCCGCACCGAGGCCCTGCAGCGGGCCCGCCGTGCGCTGGACGAACTGGTCGTCGAGGGCATGCCGACCGTCGTCCCGTTCCACCGCGCGGTGGTCGCCGACCCCGCCTTCACCAGCGAGCCGTTCACGGTGCACACCCGCTGGATCGAGACCGAGTGGGACAACCAGGTGCAGCCGTACGGCCCGGCCGCGGAGACCGACGAGGCCGAGCCGCGGCAGACGGTCGTGGTGGAGGTCGGCGGCCGCCGGCTGGAGGTGTCGCTGCCCGCCGGGCTGGCCGCAGGTGGGCCGGCACCGGCCGCCGGTGCGGCCAAGCCGCGCAAGCGCAGCGGGAGTGGCGGGTCGGCCGCCTCGGGTGACTCCCTCACCGCGCCGATGCAGGGCACGATCGTCAAGGTCGCGGTGGCCGACGGCGCCACCGTCGCCGCCGGTGACCTGGTGGTCGTGCTGGAGGCGATGAAGATGGAGCAGCCGATCGTCGCGCACAAGGCCGGCACGGTGTCCGGACTGTCGGCCGAGGTGGGCGCCGCCGTCACCAGCGGCGCCGTCCTCTGCACCATCGAGGACGCCTAGGTCACCATCGAGGACGCCCAGGTGTGGTGCGCACGCGCGTCGTTCGGCGGCTGAGCAGTGGCCGGGTGCTGATCGGGTCGTGGGTGCCGAGCAACCGGCTCCGTCCTCGGCGGCGGACGCGACCTACGCCTGGTCGGTCGTCTGCGTCGGCGCAGCGGGCGGCATGGTCACGGTTCGGCACCCCAGCGGGGTGTTGCGCGACGGGATCTCCAGATCGATCGCGTACACGCACACCGTGTGCACCCCGGGAGCGAGCTGACCGGTCCGCAACGAGAACCCGTGAGCCGCACCGGCCCCCGGGAACGCCCCCCCGACATCAGGCCGGTCCCCGTCCGCGGTCACCACCGCCCCCACACCATCGACA
>NZ_JAPVBQ010000004.1:427686-610622 GCF_026968045.1 Modestobacter sp. VKM Ac-2977
AGGCATCCCAGCTGCCCGAGGGAAGCGCCACCCGCACCCCGACCGTCCGGCACCCCAGCGGGGTGTTGCGCGACGGGGTGTCCAGATCGATCGCGTACACGCACACCGTGTGCACCCCGGGATCGAGCTGACCGGTCCGCAACGAGAACCCGTGAGCCGCACCGGCCCCCGGGAACGCCCCCCCGACATCAGGCCGGTCCCCGTCCGCGGTCACCACCGCCCCCACACCATCGACATAGACGTGCACGCTGCTCGAGACGGCCGAGGAGTCCGGGTCCAACGCCCAGCCGTGCAGCGCGATCGTCGACCCGGTGACCGTGACCGCATCGAGCGAGCCGAGGGGCAGCCGGGTGACGACGGTGACCGAGCGGCAGTCGAGCGTCGTGTTGCCCGGCCCGTCGGCCACGTCGATGGCGTACACGCAGACGCTGTGCGTCCCCTCGGCGAGCGCGGTCCTCAGCGCCCACCCGTGCGCAGGGCCGGCTCCGGGGAACGCCAAGGCGACGTCGTCCCGGTTGCCGTTCGCGATGAGCACCGTCGGCCGGCCGTCCACGTAGACGTGGACCGGGACCGAGGCGGTGGGGGCATCGGGGTCCATCGCCCAGCCGGACATCGACAGCGTCACCCCGGACAGGCTGAAGGTGTCGACGGACCCGATCGGTGCCCGCCCCGGTACGACCCGCACCACTGCACCAGTGGACGACTGCGAGGTCACCGTCACCGTGAAGGCATCGTCGGCCACCATCACCGAACGACCCGGCACGAGGGCGGTACGGACGTCGCTGGGCCAGGACGCTCGTGCCGACGGTGTCGGGTCCAGCAGCAGGGAGGAATTCGCCGCACCCGGGTTCGCCCGACGCAGCACGACGCCCTGCTCCAGCCCCACGCTGTTCGCCGAGCTGCCCAGCCAGGAGTCACGGCCGACGGCCGTCCGGTACTCCAGCCAGTAGGCACCACCGCTGGACGTCGTCAGCTTGATGGCCCGCGTTCCGCTGCCACCGCCCACGGGCGACAGGAGGTGGTCCCCGGCCAGGGTGTCCATGGTGACGTCGATGCGCTGTCCTGCCGGCAGCACGCCCAGCTGCCCCTGGTGGACAGTCGACAAGGTGCCCAACTGGCTCCAGGAGATGCCCATCAGGTCGTAGTAGTCGCGGTAGGGCGAGATCTGGCAGGGACCGCCGATCGGTCCTTCGACCGTGCCCTCGCACTGCAACGCCGAGGAGTGGTTGAGTCCGAAGTTGTGACCGAACTCGTGGGCGATCACCGAGGTGGCGGTCGCCCGCACGTAGATCCGCCCACCGGAGCTGATGTCCTGCCGGACCTCACCCAGCCCGTACGAGCACCCGGGCGCGCCCTGGGGGACGTAGACGAGCAGGTGCCGGCCTGCGGCGTACGTCCAACCCGCTCGGGAAGCGGCTTCGGCCCACAGCGCGACGGGATCGGCACACGTCGTCGTCCCCTGGAACCAGTCCACGCTCGCCGTCACCCCGATCCGGACGGCCCCACCGCTCTGCTGCTCCCAGAACTCACCGACCGGTCCGTTGACTGCCGAGACCACCTGCGTCAACGTCGTGGCGTCCCGGGCGACACCAGCCGGCGCGAGCATCACCACCGTGACCGCGTGGTTGACCGGAGCCACCGACTCCGCAGTCGTCTGCTCGTCGGGCTCTGGTGCGGCCAGGACGTCGGCGGAGAGCACCTCCACCGCGGGGACATGTCCATCGGCCGCTGCGCGATCGAGCACGGCCTCGCCGACGGTGACCTCGACGGTCGCGCCGGTGGGCAGCTCGGTGACGTCCTCGGTCAGGACCCGCACCGCACCGGCATCGGACTCCACCCAGCTGAGCAGCGTGTCGTCGCCCCCGTCCTCGTGCTCGTGCGGGTCGTCAACGCCGGGGTCGTGCGGCGCCGGGTCCCCGTAGGCCTGCACCAGCTCACCCACCACCGTCTCACCGGGCTCGACGGCCGGACCACGGTCCGTCGGGACTGCTGCGGAGTCGGTCGTCGGAGTCGGCGTCGGCGCCTCGGTCGCGGGCGCCTCGATCACAGGCGCCTCGGTCGCGGGCGCCTCGATCACGGGCGCCTCGGTCGCGGGCGCCTCGGCGCGGGCAACGGCAGGGACGGCCAGGACGACCACGGCGAGCACGCCGGCGACGGCCGTGTCCCTCAGGGAGTGACGCCGTTGCCGGAGGATGACGTACACGGACGAGCTCCTGACCGAGAAGGGACCTCAGCCAGCATCGGCTGCGCAGCACCGGAACTTGAGCAACCGGCTGAGCGCCGCACCGCCGGGTCGCCTCACGACCCGCCTTGGTCCTCCTCCGTCACGCCCACCACCGCGGGCGAGGACTCAGCTGTGCTCGTCCTCGATCCCCATCAGCCGGCGGCCGGCCTCGGTGATCGACCCGGACAGCGACGGGTAGATCGCGAAGGTCTGCGCCAGGTCCCCGGCGGTCAGGCCCTTGGTGACGGCCAGCGCGATCGGCAGGATCAGCTCCGACGCACCCGGCGCGACCACGACACCGCCGACGACGACGTCGGTGGAGCGGCGGGTGAACAGCTTGACGAACCCGCTGTGCAGGTCGCCCATCTTGGCCCGGGCGTTGGTGGCCAGCGGCAACCGCACGACCTCGACGTCGGCGTCCTCGGTCAGCGTCTTCTCCTGCACGCCGACGGTGGCGATCTCCGGATGGGTGAAGACGTTGGCCGAGACGGTCTTCAGCCGGATCGGCGCGACCGCCTCGCCGAGGGCGTGCCACATGGCGATCCGGCCCTGCATGGCGGCGACGGAGGCGAGCTGGAAGACCCCGGTCACGTCGCCGGCGGCGTAGACCCCGGCGACGGTGGTGCGGGAGACGCGGTCGACGACGATGTGCCCGGACGGCGCGAGCTCGACCCCGCAGGCCTCCAGGTTCATCCCGCCGCTGTTGGGGACGGTGCCCACGGTCATCAGCGCGTGCGACCCCTCGACGACGCGGCCGTCGGTCAGCTCGACCCGGACGCCCTTCTCTGTGCGCACGACCTTGTCCGCGCGGCTGCGCTCGGCGATCCGGCCACCCCGGGACTGGAAGACCTCCTCCACGACGGCCGCGGCGTCCGCGTCCTCCCCGGGCAGCACCTGGTCGCGGGAGGACACCAGGGTGACCGGTACGCCGGCCTCCAGGTAGCCGGAGGCGAACTCCGCTCCGGTGACGCCGGACCCGATCACGATCAGGTGCTCGGGCATCTCGTCGAGCTCGTAGACGTCGCGCCAGGACAGGATCCGCTCACCGTCCGGCTCGGCGCCCGGCAGCACCCGCGGGTCGGCGCCGGTGGCGATGAGGACGACGTCGCCCTCCAGCGTCTCGGTGACCTGCCCGTCGGAGTCCACGACCTCGACCCGGTGCACGGTCAGCCCGCGGGCCTCGTCGGCGAGCCGGGCCGAGGCACGGATGATCCGCACCCCCTCGGACTCGAGGCGGTGGTGGATGTCGGAGGACTGCGCGACCGCCAGCCCCTTGATCCGGCTGTTCACCGTCGCCAGGTCGAGCGCCGCCCGGCCCAGCTCCGTGCCGGTGACCCCCAGGGCGACGGAGTCGCGCACCCAGGTCATCGCACCGGCTGAGGCGATGAAGGTCTTGGACGGCACACAGTCGGTCAGCACGCTGGCGCCGCCGATGCCGTCGCGCTCGACGACGGTGACGTCCGCGCCGAGCTGGGCGGCGACGAGCGCGGCCTCGTACCCGGCCGGGCCGCCGCCGATGATGACGATGCGGGTCATGGGTGCTGCTCCCAGTGCTGGACCGATGTGTGCACCCGCCATTGTCCCTGTCCGGGCACCCGGCGTCGCACACCCACGCGGGCGGGCCGGCCTCGAGAGCCGCCGGGCCGGTCGGCGAAGCCTCAGCCGGGCGAGGCGAAGGCGTCCAGCAGCCGGCGGGCGGCCAGCGCCGGGGTGAGCTCGCCGGCCAGCACTGCCGTCTCCAGCTCCGGCGCCGCCGACCGCACCGCGGGGTGCTCGCGGAGCTGGTGCTCCAGCCCGTCCCGGACCAGCTGCCAGGTCCAGCGCACCTGCTGCGCCCGGCGCCGCTCGTCGAGCTGCCCCGAGGCCCGCATCCGGTCCTGGTGCTCGACGACCGCAGCCCAGACCTCGGACAGCCCGGCGCCGCTGAGCCCCGCGCAGGTGAGCACGGGGACGGCCTCGCCGCGCAGCATCCGCATCGCACCGGCCAGCTCACGGGCGGCGCGGCGGGCGTCGACCTCCCCCGGGCCGTCGGCCTTGTTGACCGCGATGACGTCGGCGATCTCCAGGATCCCGCGCTTGATCCCCTGCAGCTGGTCGCCGGTGCGGGCGAGGGTGAGGAACAGGAAGGAGTCGACCATCTCCGCGACGGCGACCTCGGACTGGCCGACGCCGACGGTCTCCACCAGGACGACGTCGTGTCCGGCCGCCTCGACCACGACCATCGACTCCCGGGTCGCCTGGGCCACCCCGCCCAGCGTGCCCGCGGTGGGTGCAGGGCGGATGAAGGCGTTCGGGTCGACGGCGAGGCGGGCCATCCGGGTCTTGTCGCCCAGGATCGAGCCCCCGGACCGCGCCGACGACGGGTCGACGGCGAGCACCGCCACCTTCGACCCGGCCGCGGTCAGGTCGACGCCGAGGGAGTCGATGAACGTCGACTTCCCGACCCCGGGGACCCCGCTGATCCCCACCCGCCGGGCGTTCCCCGCGTGCGGCAGCAGCTGCACCAGCAGCTCCTGGGCGGCCTCCCGGTGGTCGGCGCGCCGCGACTCGACCAGCGTGATCGCCCGCGCCATCGCCCGCCGGTCCCCGGCGAGCACCCCCTCGGTGAGCCCGGGGACGTCGACGGGCCGGCCGGTCCGGGGGCCAAAGTCGCGACTTCGGCCCCCCGTCACGAGTGGCCGAGGCGGGTGGAGAGGGTGCGGAGCAGGTCCTGCGCGGCGTCGGCGATCACCGTGCCGGGCGGGAAGACCGCGGCCGCGCCCATCTCCTTCAGGGTCGGGACGTCGTCCGGCGGGATGACCCCGCCCACCACGACCAGGACGTCGTCGGCCCCGAGCTCGGCGAGGGCGTCACGCAGCGCGGGCACGAGCGTGAGGTGGCCGGCGGCGAGCGAGGAGACGCCGACGACGTGCACATCGGCCTCCACCGCCTGCCGGGCGACCTCCTCCGGCGTCTGGAACAGCGGGCCCACGTCGACGTCGAAGCCGAGGTCGGCGAAGGCGGTGGCGATCACCTTCTGCCCGCGGTCGTGGCCGTCCTGGCCCATCTTGGCCACCAGGATCCGGGGACGACGGCCCTCGGCCTCGGCGAACGCCGACGCCAGCGCACGGGTCTCGTCCACCGGGCCCGCTCCTCCTGCCTCGTCCCGGTACACGCCGGAGATGGTGCGCACCTGGCCGGAGTGCCGCCCGTAGACCGCCTCCAGCGCGTCGGAGATCTCCCCCACCGTCGCCTTCGCCCGCGCGGCATCGACGGCGAGCGCGAGCAGGTTCGCCGACAGCTCGTCCCCGCGCCGTCCCTCCGCGGCGGCGCGAGCCGCGTCGGTCAGCCGGCCCAGCGCCTCGGTCACCGCGGCGCCGTCCCGGGAGGCACGCAGCTCGACGAGCTTCGCCTTCTGCTGAGCCAGCACGTCGGCGTTGTCGACCCGGAGCACGTCGACCGCCTCGTCGGCCTCGACCCGGTACTTGTTCACCCCGATCACCGGCTGGCGGCCGGAGTCGATCCGGGCCTGGGTGCGGGCCGCGGCCTCCTCGATCCGCAGCTTCGGGATGCCGTCGTCGATCGCCTGTGCCATGCCGCCGTGCTCGGCGACCTCCTGGATGTGCGCCCACGCGCGGCGGGCCAGGTCGTAGGTCAGCTTCTCCACGTAGGCCGACCCGCCCCACGGGTCGATGACCCGCGTCGTCCCGGACTCCTGCTGCAGCAGCAGCTGGGTGTTGCGGGCGATCCGGGCGGAGAAGTCGGTGGGCAGCGCGAGCGCCTCGTCCAGGGCGTTGGTGTGCAGCGACTGGGTGTGGCCCTGGGTGGCGGCCATCGCCTCCAGGCAGGTGCGGACGACGTTGTTGTAGACGTCCTGCGCGGTCAGCGACCAGCCCGAGGTCTGGCAGTGGGTGCGCAGCGACATCGACTTGTCCTTGGTCGCCCCCGCCTCCTTCACCAGCTTCGCCCACAGCAGTCGGCCGGCCCGCAGCTTGGCGACCTCCATGAAGAAGTTCATGCCGATGCCCCAGAAGAAGCTCAGCCGGGGCGCGAAGACGTCGACGTCCAGGCCCGCTGCCTTGCCGGCCTGCAGGTACTCCACCCCGTCGGCGAGGGTGTAGGCCAGCTCCAGGTCGGCCGTCGCCCCGGCCTCCTGGATGTGGTAGCCGGAGATGGAGATCGAGTTGAACCGCGGCATCTGCGTGGAGGTGAAGCTGAAGATGTCGCTGATGATCTGCATCGAGGGCTTCGGCGGGTAGATGTAGGTGTTGCGGACCATGAACTCCTTGAGGATGTCGTTCTGGATCGTCCCCGTGAGCTGGTCCGGGCTCACCCCCTGCTCTTCGGCGGCGACCACGTAGAGCGCCAGCACCGGCAGGACAGCGCCGTTCATGGTCATCGAGACGCTCATCTTGTCCAGCGGGATGCCGTCGAACAGCTGCCGCATGTCCAGGATCGAGTCGATCGCCACCCCGGCCATCCCGACGTCGCCGACCACCCGCGGGTGGTCGGAGTCGTAGCCGCGGTGGGTGGGCAGGTCGAAGGCGACCGAGAGGCCCTTCTGCCCGGCGGCCAGGTTGCGCCGGTAGAAGGCGTTGGACTCCGATGCCGTGGAGAACCCGGCGTACTGCCGCACCGTCCACGGCTGGGTCGTGTACATCGTCGGGTAGGGCCCGCGCAGGTAGGGCGCGATGCCCGGGAGGGTGTCCAGGAAGTCGACGTCGGCCAGGTCGGCCCGGGTGAACAGCGGCGGGACGGCGATCCCCTCCGGTGTCTGCCAGGTCGCCTCGCCGACGTCCCGGCCGGTGGCGTCGGCGTAGGCCTTCGCCCAGTCGTCCGGCGTCGCCGTCGGCTCCGGGCGGCCCAGCTCCAGGTCGCCGAAGTCGGGGATCGCACTCATGCCGACACCTCCTGGTCGTCGGTAGGGCCAAGATCGCGACTTTGGCCCCTCGGGAGCAACTGAGCCACGACCTGCCCCAGGACGTCCAGGGCGTCGCACCCGGCGTGCACGTAGCCGTCGACGCCGTCCACCGCCAGGGACGGCGGACCGGCCAGCCAGACCTGGGTGGCACCGGCGGCCCGCAGCTCCGCGGCGAGCGACGCGGCGGAGGCGGCGTAGTCCCGATCGGTGCCGCAGATGCAGGCCACCGTCGTCCCGGCGAGGCCGTCCACCCCGTCCCCGGTCGGCGCGGCCAGCCCGCCGGCGCCGAACAGGTTGGCCGCGAACGTGGCCCGGGCGGTGTGCCGGGCGACCGGCCCGATCGTGGCCAGGTGCACCCTCGGCCGGGGTTCGACCGCGTCGACCCGGTCGCGCAGCTGCTCGAACGCCTGCGCGGTCCGTACCCGCGGCAGCCCGCCCGGTGCCGCGGGCAGCGCCTCGGCCGCCGGACGGCGGGTGGGCAGCACCTCGGTCGGGTTCGGGAACTCGGTGACGCCGGTGATCGCGTCGGTGCGGTGTGCCACCCGCTGCTGCCGTTCGGCCCACGCGGCGCCGATGCGGTCGGCGACCAGCCCGGACGACAGCGCCGCCGCCAGCCCGCCGGCCCGCTCGACCTCGGTGAACCAGGCCCACGCGGCCTGGGCGAGGGACTCGGTGAGCGACTCGACGTACCAGGAGCCGCCGGCCGGGTCGAGCACCCGGGCGAGGTGTGCCTCCTCCACCAGCAGGCTCTGGGTGTTGCGGGCGATCCGCCGGGCGAAGGCGTCGGGCAGCCCGAGCGCGGCGTCGAAGGGCTGCACCGTCACGACGTCGGCACCGCCGACACCGGCGGCGAAGCAGGCCACCGTGGTGCGCAGCATGTTCACCCACGGGTCGTGCCGGGTGACCATCACGTTCGAGGTCACCGCGTGCTGGCGCATCGCCCGCGCCTCGGCCGGCACGCCGCTGGCCTCCCCGACCCGGTCCCACAGCCGGCGCGCCGCCCGCAGCGCGGCGATGGTGGTGAACTGGTCGGCGCTGGCAGAGAGCCGGAACTCCAGCTGGCCGAGGGCATCGGCGACGTCCAGACCGCCCTCGGTGAGCGCCCGCAGGTAGGCCACCCCGGCGGCGACCGCACAGCCGAGCTCCTCCACCACCGAGCCCCCGGCGTCGGCGAACACCGTGCCGTCGACGACGACGGTGCGCCAGCCCGCGGGGGCGCGGCGGGCCAGGTCGGCCAGGCCGGTGAGGTCCTGCGGCTCCCCCGTCGCGGCCTGCACGCCGAGCGGGTCCAGCCCCAGACAGCCGCCGGGTGCCAGGTCGGTGCGCCCCTCGACCAGCGCGAGGAACGCCTCCGCCGCCGGCACCCCGCCCTGCAGGGTCACCGGCGCGAGGTCCAACAGGACGTCGGCCAGCACCTCGCCCAGCGCGTCGGCCGGCACCGCACCGTCGCCGACCACCAACCACAGCGAGGAGACGCCGTTCTCCAGGTCCGCGGCGATCGCCTCCCGGGTGCGCGCCACGTCGGGGTCGGCGTGCCGCTGCCGGACGTCCCAGCCCCCGGGGACGTCGGGGTCGGCGCCCCCGGCTGCGGTCACCCCGGCGGCACCGGCCCGAGAGCCGCGGACGAACGGCGGGAGACCCGGCAGCCCGGCCAGGGCGGGCAGTTCCCCGGCGTCCTCGGCGGTGTAGAGCGGGGCGACGGTGACCCCGGTGGCGACGGTGCGCGCGAGCGCGTCCTCCACCGGCTCGGGCAGCTCGTCCCGGCCGGCCTTGCGCAGCACCCCGGCCACCAGGTCGCGCCACTGGTCCCGGCTCGCCGCGGGGAACTCCCCGGCCAGGGTCAGCAGGTCGGGCGCGGCCGGCTCGGCCGGTGGGCCCGTGGGGCGCTGGTCGGTGGAGCTCATCGTCGGGTCCCCGCCTCTCAGGTGCCTGAGGGAAGTGCGTCGGGAAGAGGTCTACAGGGCCGGGCCGACGGGTGTACCAGCGGGTACGGCGTCGGCCGCCAGCGCGTGCAGCGCCGTGCGGGCCAGCAACCGCACCCCCACCCCGATCGCCCGCTCGTCGACGTCGAACGTGCCGCGGTGCAGGTCCAACGTCTCGCCGCTGCCGTGCGTGCCCAGCCGGGCGAGCGCGATCGGCAGCACCTCGGCGAACCAGCCGAAGTCCTCCCCGCCCATGCTCTGGGGGGACAGCGCCACGCCCTCGCTGCCCACCGTCTCCAGCGCCGCGGAGCGGAGCAGGGCCACGCTGCGCGGGTCGTTGACCACCGGCGGCACCCCGCGCACGTAGTCGATCGACACCCGGGCTCCCGAGGCGGTCGCGACGTCGGTGACCAGCCGGCACACCAGGTCCTCGGCCTCGCTCCACACCGCGCGGTCGAGCACCCGCAGCGTGCCGCGCAGCTGCCCGGTCTCCGGGATCGTGTTGGCCGCCACCCCCGCGCTGATCGCACCCCACACCAGCGAGACGCCGGCCCGCGGGTCGACCAGCCGGGACAGCAGCCCGGGCACCTCGGTCACCACCTGGCCCATCGCGTGCACCAGGTCGACGGTCAGCTGCGGCCGGGCGGTGTGCCCACCGGGGCCGGTGAGCGTCACCTCCACCCGGTCACAGGCCGCGGTGATCGCGCCGGTGCGCAGCCCGACCGACCCGGCCGTCAGCGAGGGGTCGCAGTGCAGCGCGAACGCGCGGGTCGCACCGGCCAGCACTCCCTCGTCGAGGACCTCCAGCCCCCCACCGGGCACCTGCTCCTCGGCGGGCTGGAAGACGCACCGGACGGTGCCGGGCAGCTCGTCCAGCGAGGCCAGTGCCAGCGCGACCCCGAGCAGCACGGTGGTGTGCACGTCGTGGCCGCAGGCGTGGCAGAGCCCCTCGCGGGTGGAGGCGTACGGGACGTCCTTGAGGTCGGTCAGCGGCAGCGCGTCGATGTCGGCGCGCAGCACGACGACCGGCCCGGCGTCCGGGTCGCCCCCGACGTCACAGACCAGCCCGGTGCCGGACTTCAGCCGGCGAGGCGCGAGGCCCGCCGCGGTGAGCCGCTGCTCCAGGAAGGCCGTCGTCTCGTGCTCGACGAACCCCAGCTCGGGGTGGGCGTGCAGGTGCCGGCGGACGGCGACCAGCTCCTCCTGGTGCGCCTCCGACCAGGCGTCGACGGTCTGGCCGTGGACCTCCACCGCGCTGGTCGTCTCCCCGCCGCTCACGCCGTCCCCGTCGTCGGCAGCCCGTCGCGGAGCTCGGCGAGCAGGCTGTCGACCACCGGCGGCAGCTCACCGTCGTGCGCGGCGGCCACGGCGCGCTGGCGCTGGTAGGAGGCGCCGGCGTCCAGGACCCGCCGGACGTCGAGGAGCTCGTCCTCGCAGCCGAGCTTGCGGGCGGTCGGCAGCAGCTCCTCGACCACGTCGGCGATCGCCTCGCGCACCGGGCGCAGCGTGCCCTGCTCGTCGACGACGATCTCGGCGTCCAGCCCGTAGCGCACCGCCCGCCACTTGTTCTCCCGCACGACCCAGTCCGCCGGCGAGGGCAGGGTGTAACCACGGTCGAGCTGGGTGTCGAACTGCTCGACCAGGCACTGGGCGAGTGCGGCGACCGCGCCGATCTCGTCGAGGGTGGGCAGGCCGTCGCAGATCCGCAGCTCCACGGTGCCGAAGTCGGGGTGCGGGCGGATGTCCCACCACACCTCGCGGACGCTCTCGATGGCCCGGGCGTCGATCAGCGTGCCCATGTACTCCTCGAACTCACCCCAGTCGGCCAGCTGGTAGGGCAGCCCGGCGGTCGGCATCGCCTCGAACACCTTGGTACGGGACGACGCCAGCCCGGTGTCGCAGCCGGCCCAGTAGGGCGAGGACGCCGACAGCGCCAGGAAGTGCGGCACGTACTGGGTGAGCGCGTTCACGATCGGGATCACCTTGTCGGGCGAGCGGACGCCGACGTGCACGTGCACCCCGAAGATCTGCAGCCGCCGGGCCGGCCACTGCATCCGCTCGACGAGCTCCGCGTAGCGCTCCTTCGGCGAGATCTCCTGGCTGTCCCACCGGGTGAAGGGGTGGCTGCCGGCGCACATGACACCCAGGCCGTGCCGCTCGGCGGAGGCGACCACCTCGGCCAGGGTGCCGGCCAGGTCGGCCTTCGCCTCGGCGACGGTGGTGCAGACCCCGGTGATGATCTCGATCGTCGACTGCAGCAGCTCGTGCTTGGCCTTGGGGTGCTCGTCGAGGCCCTCGGGGGTGAGCTCGGCGAGGATCTCGGTGGCGCCGGAGGTCAGCTCGCGGGTCTGGGGGTCGATGAGCTGCAGCTCCCACTCCACTCCCAGGCTGGCGCGCTCGGACGAGTGGAAGGGGATCTGCACCCCGCGAGTCTAGAGAGGGCGGCGGCCCCCCGCCGGACGATGAGCGATCCGCCCGCCCTTCCTATGCTCACGGGGTGAGCCAGCCGACCCCCGCGCACCCTGCCGACCCCGCAGCCCTCGCCGCCCAGGCGGCCGAGCAGCTGACCGCCACCCTGGGCGAGGGCCACGACGTCGCCGTGGTGATGGGCTCGGGCTGGGCCCCGGCCGCCGACGCCTTCGGCGAGACGCTGGCCAGCGTGGCCATCGGCGACCTGCCCGGGTTCGCCGCCCCGACCGTCACCGGGCACGGCGGGGAGATCCGGTCGGTCCAGGTCGGCGCGCACAAGGTGCTGCTCTTCCTCGGCCGCACGCACCTGTACGAGGGTCGCGGGGTCGAGCCGGTGGTGCACGGCATCCGCACCGCAGCGGCGGCCGGGGTGCGCACCGTCGTCCTCACCAATGCCGCCGGCGGCCTGGCCCCCGACCACCGGGTCGGGCAGGCCGTGCTGATCAGCGACCACCTCAACCTGACCGCCCGGTCCCCACTGGTGGGCGCCACCTTCGTCGACCTCACCGACCTGTACTCCGCCCGGCTGCGCACGCTGGCCAAGGAGATCGACCCGTCGCTGACCGAGGGCGTCTACGCCGCACTGCCCGGCCCGCACTTCGAGACCCCGGCCGAGATCCGGATGCTCACCACGCTGGGTGCCGACCTGGTCGGCATGTCCACCGCGCTGGAGGCGATCGCCGCCCGGGCGGCCGGGATGGAGGTGTTCGGCCTGTCGATGGTCACCAACGCCGCCGCCGGCATCACCGGCGAGGCGCTGGACCACCTCGAGGTGCTGGAGGCGGGCAAGGCCGCGGCCGGCCGGCTGGGCGCCTTCCTGGTGGAGCTGATCGGGCGGATGCCGTGAGCGGCCCCGTTCTGGTCACCGGGGCCGCGGGCGGGCTCGGGACGGCGCTGCGCGGCGGGCTGCCGGAGCGCGGCTGGGCGGTGCGCAGCCTGGACGTGGTGCCGATCCAGGACCCGCGCCCGGGCGAGGAGCACCTGGTGGCCGACGCCGCCGACCTGCCCGCGGTGACGGAGGCGGCGCAGGGCGCGGCCGCCGTGGTGCACCTGGCCGGCATCCTCGGCGAGGCGACCTGGCCGGCGATCGTCCGCTCGCACATCGAGACCACCCGCACTGCGCTGGAGGCCGCCCGGAAGGCCGGCGTCCCCCGCGTGGTGCTGGCCAGCAGCAACCACGCCAGCGGCTTCACCCCCCGACCGGGGTCCGGCCTGCTCACCGAGGCCGACGCACCGCCGCGTCCGGACACCTACTACGGGGTGGCCAAGGTGACCATGGAGGCGCTCGGCTCGCTGTACGCCGACCGGTACGGCCTGGACGTCGTCTGCCTGCGGATCGGCAGCGCCTTCCCCCGTCCGACCACGGTCCGCCAGCTGGCCACCTGGCTCTCCCCCGGCGACACCGTGCGGCTGGTGGACGCGGCGCTGCGCACGCCCTCCCCCGGCTTCCGGGTGGTCTGGGGCGTCTCGGCGAACACCCGCGGCTGGTGGGACCTCACCGCCGCCCGCGCGCTGGGCTACGACCCGGCCGACGACGCCGAGGCCTACGCCGCGGAGCTGATCGCCGCCCAGGGCGAGGCGGACCCGACCGACCCGGTGCACGCCCGGGTGGGCGGGGAGTACACGCTGCCCGGCGTGGACGTCGACGTGGTCGAGGCCGCGCAGGGCCCGGTCCAGCCGAGTGGAGGCCCGCGATGAGCGACCTGCTGGACGACGCCCGCGCCTGGGCCGCCGCCGACCCGCACGCCGGCGACCGCGCCGAGATCGAGGCCCTGGTCGACGCGGGTGACACCGCGGAACTGGCCCGCCGGTTCACCGGGCCGCTGACCTTCGGCACCGCCGGGCTGCGCGGCCCGCTGCGCGCCGGCCCGGCCGGGATGAACGCCGCCGTGGTCAGCCGCGCCGCCGCCGGGCTGGCCCGGTACCTCACCGACTCCGGCCAGGGCGGGCGTGGCGTTGTCATCGGCTACGACGCCCGGCACCGCTCCGACGAGTTCGCGCACGTCTCCGCCGCCGTGCTCGCCGGCGCCGGGTTCGCCGTCTCGGTGCTGCCCCGCCCGCTGCCCACGCCGGTGCTGTCCTACGCCGTCCGGCACCTGGGCGCGGTCGCCGGGGTGATGGTCACCGCCAGCCACAACCCGCCAGAGGACAACGGCTACAAGGTCTACCTGGCCGACGGCGCCCAGTTGGTGCCGCCGGCCGACCGGGAGATCGAGGCCGCGATCGCGGCCACCGGACCGGCCCGCGACATCCCGCTCGGAGAGGACTGGACCACCCTCGGGGACGACGTCGAGGCCGACTACGTCGCCGCGGTGGTGCGCGCCCTGCAGCCCGACCGGGTGGACGCCGCGGCCCGCCGACGTCTCGTGGTGGCCTACACCGCGATGCACGGCGTGGGTTCGGCGACCACCCAGCGGGTGTTCGAGGCCGCCGGCTTCGCCGCGCTGCACTGCGTCGCGGAGCAGGACCGGCCCGACCCGGCGTTCCCGACGGTCGCCTTCCCCAACCCGGAGGAACCGGGCGCGGTCGACCTGCTGACCGCACTGGCCGACCGCACCGGCGCCGACGTCGCGATCGCCGAGGACCCGGACGCCGACCGCTGCTCGGTGGTCGTGGGTGGGCGCCAGCTGACCGGCGACGAGGTGGGCGTGCTGCTGGGCGACTGGCTGCTCCGCCGCGGGGTGCGCGGCACCTACGCGAACTCGCTGGTCAGCGGCTCGCTGCTGGGCGCGATCGCCGGCGCGCACGGGGCGCCGTTCGAGCAGACGCCGACCGGCTTCAAGTGGATCATCCGGGCCGGGTCGGCGGCGGCGCCGTTGGTCTTCGGCTACGAGGAGGCGCTGGGCTACGCGGTGTCACCCTCGGTCGCGCACGACAAGGACGGGGTCTCCGCTGCGCTGGCGGTGGCGTTGCTGGCCGCCGAGCTCGCCGTCGACGGCCGCACGCTGGCCGACCGGCTCGACGAGCTGGCGGTCGAGCACGGTCTGTTCGTCACCGGCCAGTACTCGGTGCGGGTCGAGGACCTCACGCTCATCTCCGGCGCGATGGCCCGACTGCGCGCCCAGCCGCCGGCCCAGCTGCTGGGCCGCCCGGTGGAGGTGGTCGACCTGGCGCACGCCACCCCGCCGCTGGACGCGGTCCGGCTGACCGGCGAGGGCGTGCGGGTGATCGTGCGCCCCAGCGGGACCGAGCCGAAGCTCAAGGCCTATCTGGAGACCGTCGTCCCGGTGCCCGACGCCGCCGGACTGCCGGCGGCCCGCACCCAGGGCGCGGACGAGCTGGACCGGCTGCGCACGGAGATGGCCACCGCGCTCGGGCTGTAGCCGGTCGGCGTCAGCCCCAGTAGGGCGGCCGTTCCGGCTCGGGCGCCGACTCGGACTGCGGCTGCGGCTGCTGGCCGACGGTCGGAGCCGCGGACGGCGGCGGGCCGTACCGGTTGGGGCCGCCGTCGCCGCGGAGGAAGCCGGTGATCACCAGCAGCGCCACCTGGCCGAACAACGGCACCAGCCCGATCAGCAGCCACCAGGCGGACATGCCGCGGTCGTGCAGCCGGGTGGCGCCACTGGAGATCGACGCAGGCGCAACGAGCAGCCCGATCGTGGTCACGATCGGCCCGTAGCCGGTCTCGCCCATGGCGATGCTCTCCAGCGAGCTGTTGCCGAGGGCCACGTCGGCCATCAGGGCCAGCACGCTGAGCACCCCGATGGGCAGGGCGTACTGCAGCCACCAGGTGCGCCGGTCGATGCGCCCGCGGCGCACGTACCACTGCCAGAAGTCCACGGGTCCAGTCTGCCTCGCCGAGCGCGGGTCAGCGAGGAGGTGGCCCGTACCGGTTCGGCTGCGGCTGCGTCCCGAGGAAGCCGCAGGTGATGAACAGCACCAACCACCCGAACACGGGGACGATGCCCCACAGCAGCCACCAGGCCGAGTGGTCACGGTCGTGCAGCCGGGTCACCATCGCGGCGACGTTCGGCACGGCCAGCACCAACGCGACGATCGCGGTGACCGGCCCGCCCTCCTCGGGGAAGAACCAGAGGACGTCGGCGAGGTCGGCGGAGCCCGGCCGGTCCTCGAACCGCGGGTAGCTGTCCGGGAACCACTGCGCGTCCACGGACGAGGCCACCAGGCCGAGCAGTGCGATGACCAGGACGTACCGGACCCACCAGTCGCTCCGCTGGATCCGCCCGGTGGGCACGTACCAGCCGAACGGCCCCCCACGTCCGTCGTTGCCGCTCATCCGCCGACGGTCTCCCGGCAGCCGGTCGCCAACGACCGCTGCGCGGCCTCCAGCACCTGGACGACGTCCCGCCCGAAGGTGACGTCGCACGGGTGCGTCCCGCCGGTCAGTGCAGCGGCCTGCAGCTCGTCGACGGCGACCGCGTGGGCCTCGACGGCAGTACCGGACTCGGGCAGCAGCACCAGCCGGCCGGCGTCCCCGTGCACCCAGATGTCGATACCGGTGGCCAGCTCGGCCACCGTCGCCGAGACGGTCACCGTGCTCGCGCGGCCCTCGGGGTGGGTGAGCACCAGGTGGACGGTGTCGCCCTGCCCGGCGCCGGCCTGCACCGCGCTCACCGGCCCGAGCGCCGGGACCAGGAGGGAGAGCGCGTGCGGCCCGACGTCCCACAGCGCGCCGTGCTCCAGCCGCCACGGCGTCTCGAACGGCGAACCCGCCAGCCGGCCCAGCCAGGTGACCGCACCGCCGGCCAGGGTGATGCGCGATGCCTGCTCGAGCCAGGTGGAGGTCGCCGTCCGGAAGCGGCTGGTGAAGAAGACCACCGAGGCGACCCCGGCGTCCTCGACCGCGGCGACCACCCGGTCGGCTGCAGCGACCGACAGCGCCACCGGCTTCTCCAGCAGCAGGTGCTTGCCCGCGGCGGCCGCGCGCTCGGCGAGCGGCGCCTGCACGTCCGGTGGCAGCGCGAAGCTGACCGCGTCGACGTCGGCGAGCAGGGCATCGAGGTCGTCGGTGCCGGGGACGTCGAACTGCGCCCCGGCCGCCTTCGCCTTGGCCAGGTCCCGCCCCCACACGCCGACCAGTTCCGCGCCCGGGTGCCCGGCCAGCGAGGTGGCGTGCACCTCGGTCGCCCAGAAGCCGGTGCCGAGCACCCCGAACCGCATGCTCAGACCGCGCCGAACTGGCGGTCGCCCGCGTCACCCAGGCCCGGGACGATGTAGGCGTTCTCGTTGAGCCGCTCGTCGACGCTGGCGGTGAAGACACGCAGCGGCAGGCCGCTGGCCTCCAGCCGCTCCAGCCCCTCGGGGGCGGCCAGCGCGCAGAGCACGGTGATGTCGGTGCAGCCGCGGTCGGTGAGCAGCGAGCAGCAGTGCACCAGCGAGCCGCCGGTGGCCAGCATCGGGTCGAGCACGAAGACCTGGCGGCCGACGAGCGACTCGGGCAGCGAGGCCATGTAGGCCTCCGGCTGGAAGGTCACCTCGTTGCGGGCCAGCCCGACGAAGCCCATCTGCGACTCCGGCAGCATCCCGTGCGCGGTGTCGGCCATGCCGAGGCCCGCGCGCAGCACCGGCACGATCAGCGGCGGTGCGGCCAGCCGGTAGCCGGTGGTGTCGGTGACCGGGGTGGTGATCGGCTCCTCGGCGACGGCGAGGTCGCGGCTGGCCTCGTAGACCAGGATCTGGGTGAGCTCCCGCAGCGCGGCCCGGAAGGCGGCGTTGTCGGTGCGCTCGTCGCGCATCCGCGACAGTCGGGCGCGGGCGATCGGGTGGTCGACGACGGTCAGCTGCACGGCGCACACCGTATCGGCCCCGGACTGCAGGTCAGGAGCGGAGCCGGGCGGCGGCCTCCCCGACCCCCGGCCCGGTGACCCCGGACGCCGAGACCGGTCGCCCGGTGGCCAGCAGCAGGAGGTCCCCGGCGCGGCCGCACACCTCGGGTCCGTCGCCTCCCACCCAGGCGGTGTCGGTGGCCACGAAGCGGAGCCCGCTCATCCGCCGGGCCGGGCGGCCGTAGAAGACGTTGGACCAGACGTGTTGCAGCGCCGGGACGGCGAGGGCGGGCGGTGTCGGCAGCCGGCGACCGAGTGGCCGGGCGATGTCCTGACTGTGCACGAGGACGTCGACCAGCGGGTCCCAGGGGCTGGACATGCCGACCCGACGGTCGAGCGCCGCGGTCTCGCGCAACTGGGCGAGGAGCGTGGCCGGCGGGTACACCGCGGCACGTTCCCGAGCGGCGCGGGCCTCGGCCCAGTCGAAGTCGCCGCGGGCCCGCAGGATGCGCAGCACCATGCCGGCGGTGGACTGCCGGGTGGAGAGGGTCAGGTGGGCCAGCACGTCGTGCACCGTCCAACCGGGGCAGAGCGAGGGCGTCTCCCACTCGTCGCGGTGCAGGGTGTCGAGCAGGTCGGCGAGAGCACGCCGCTGAGCAGCGACCTCGGGGAGCATGGCGACGCGGGGTTCGGACACGGGTTCCTCGCACGGGACGGTGGACGGCGGTCGGGGCGAGGACTCCCGGGCCACCAGGAACTCATCGCACCCCGACGTCGCGCTGGACGAGTCCGACCTCGTCCTGCCGAGCGGGCAGGCTGAGGGCATGGCTCGCGCACCACGCACTCCCACCGGCCGCGCACTGGCGACACTCTGCCTGGTCGCCTTGTCCGCCTGGGTCGTCTTCATCGCGATCGAGATCGCCACCGTGCCCGAACGCGGTGCACCGACGGTGGACGCACTGGCCAGCCAGACAGCGTCGTCCCTCACCCAGCGGGACGCCGAGGCGCTGCAGGCCCTCCTGGTGGACGACGCCCCCGCTGACTACGCCGAACAGCTCCTCGCCGGGCTCCCCGCAACGGAAGGCGATCTGGACGCCGTGGTCCGGGACTCCGGCCGAGGCGACGTGATCGTGGTGCGCGAACCGGCAGGCGGCGACAGCTGTCTCGCGTGGCAGGTGGTCCCCGAGGACGACCGCTACCTCCTCGGCGTCATCCCACCAGTCGACGGCTGCTGACGCGCGCACCGTCACCCTTCGCGCGGGCTGCTACAGGCCGAGACGAGAGCCGTGCGCCTTCCAGGCGAGGTACTGGTGCCGGACCGCGCCGATCTCAGCCACGTTCTTCATCAGCTCGCTGTTCACCCAGGCCGCGGCGTAGACGAACGGGCGTGGTTCGGGCCAGGGGAATGCGAAGGGGCGATCGAGATCGGTGTCGCTCAGCTCACCGAGGTGTTCCGTCCACTGCGCCCTCAACTCGGTGAGCCGGTCGCGAACTGCGTCGGCCGTTCCCGGCCACAGGACGTGCTCGCGGCGAGGCGGTACCTCCCCGCGTGCCCGCAGGGACAGCTCACCCCACCACCAGAGGACGTGCCAGGTCAGCCAGCCGATCGTCACCGGCGAGGGCGGGTCCTCGTCATCCCAGTCCGCTCGCCACGATCCCGCATCGTCGCGACGAACGGTGAAGGCACCCGGCGCTGGTGTCCAGAAGCACATGTCGTCGTCGAGGTGGGACAGATGGAACTCAGCAGCGAGCCGCCAGGTCATGTCGAACTGCCAACGCACGAGACTGAGCCGGTCTCCGGAGCGCACCGGCTCAGCCTGGCAGTTCTCTGCCGAGCAGACGCGCCCGGACGCGCTGGGCGCGACCGACCCCAACGTCCGTTCGCGACCCATCGCAGTCCTGGGATCGGCAGGTCCTCTGACCGCGCCCGGGAAACGGCCATCACTCGATGTGAAGACCGATGAGGATCTCGGTCTCGTCGGGGCGGTAGGTGCGCCATCGCCCGCCGGGATCTCGCTGCACCCGGAAACCGTGGTGGACCTTGGTGTGATGCCGTTCGCAGAGCAAGGCTGAGTTCTGCAGCGACGTCTCCCCGCCGTGCAGCCAGTGGATGAGGTGGTGGACGTCGCACCACCAACTCGGGGCGCCGCAGCCGGCGAACACGCAGGCCTGGTCCCGCCGTTCCACGGCCTTGCGCAGCCCGGGAGTGACCACCCGGTGGTCCCGGCCCAGGTCCAGCGGCACGCCGTCGGGGCCCATGACGATCCGGGAGATGCTGCCGTCACAAGCCAGGTAGCGGGCCCGCGCGGCGGAGATCGTCGCCCCGAAGCCCATCCCCGCCACACCCGGGCCGGTCGCCGGGTCGACCAGGTCGTCGAGGTCGATGCCCACCACCACGTGCGGCTTCACCGTCCGCAGGATCGGCAGATCACCGCTGGCCAACTGGTTGTCACACAGCTGCACCAGCGCGTCGGCGTTCTGCTGCGCCCGGGTCCGCTCATCACCCTGGGGGCGGTCGGCCTGCACGATCGACTCGATCGCGGCCTGCACCTTCTCCCCACCGACGGCATCCAGGTCGAACCGGCCGGTGACGCTGCCATCGGCGTGCTTGGCGATGCTCAGCCGACGGCCCTCCGTCGGATCCGGCTCCGGGCCGTCCGGGTCCAGCGCGTCCTCGAACGCCTGCACCGCAGCCACCAAGGACTGGTGCGGCGACTCGGCCGCCACCAGCGCCCACACCTGATCAAAGGCAGCCAGGTCGATGCCCTGCTCAACCGCCCGGGCGACCTCGGACTCCCCCACCTTCTCGGCCACCACGTTCACCTGCGCCGCAGTGACCTGCCCGTCAGCGAAACCAGCCGCCAACGCAGGGAAGTGCTCCAACGCCCGACCCGACCGCAGGATCCGCGACGCCTCCACCGGCGACAACCGCGCGTGCCCGATCAACCACGACCGCATGCTCTTCAACCCGTCGCGCTCGGCGGCCTGGGTGGTGTCCGCGCACCGAACCGTGCGGGTCAACTCCGCCGACGCGCGGTTCACCAGCTGCACCAGCATCGCCGTCCGGTCCAGCACCTGCCCGTCGCTGAGCGAGTGGAGATCGTCGGCCGCCAAGGCGGCCAGAGCCGACATCAACTCGCTCACGGACACCTCCCGACGTGTTCGAACGTGTGTACGAATCTTACCGCCAACGAGGACGCCGGGCAACGCGAATTCCCAGGTCACGGGCCTGTCCACAGATTCGGGCTTGTCTCGCTGCGAGTGGAGATCTGCGTTCACAGGAGGGCACCGCCGACGCACGTGGGCGGCTCTCCACAGAGTGGGCCTGCCCTAGGGTGGGAGTGCGGTGCGACTCGTCAGCCACCGCACATGGGAGATGGCCGATGGAGCGATACGAGCGCAACCAGTACTCGCCGGCTGGCCAGATCGATCAGTGGGGCGACCTGGCGCAGGGGCTGAAGCAGAACAGGTCGGGAAGGCGCCGAGCCGTGCGCATGCTCGTAGCCCTCGCCGTCGTCCTCATCGTCGGTCTCGGGCTCGTCTGCCTGCTGGCCTTGGGCGGGCTCCTCGCCTGACAAGGCGGGAGCTCGGCCGCCCGGGGGCACTGACCGTTGAGGCTTCATGCGAACGGTGAGGGTCGGTCAGAGACCAGAAGCGCCCACGAGCGGGCGCTGCGACGGATCGATGTCGTCGTGCGCGATGAGCCACTGACGGATGCGCTCGGCCCAGATGCGCTCGTCGGCTTCACCGTTGCGGGCGGCATGGCTGACCGGCCGCACGAGCCGACTCGCACCGCAGCAGGCAGAGCGCACACGTCGTCGACCGCCGTCACCTTGTCCACAGCCGCCCCCTCTCACCGGTCGGTTGAGCCGATCACTTCGCGGTGCACTGACAAGATCTCCACTCGCAGCGAGACACGGATGCGGGAAGCCCCTTGACAGGCCACCCAGCAGAGCCGCAGGAAGGGCGATGGGCGCCGCACCGTGTCCGATCCGTCAGAGCCGCAGTGGAGAATGCGCGCATGACCCACGTGCTGGACCCGAACGCGCTGGCCGACACCAGCGGCGGAGCGGGCACCCCGCCCGACCCGTTCGCCGACGTCACCCGCTCGAACGACGCCTTCCGCGCGTTCCTGCACGGCCTCCCCGGCGTCGACCAGGTCGGCGCCGAGGCGCGGGCGAAGGTGCTGGGCACGCGGTCGATCAAGACGACCGCCAAGGCGTGGGCGATCGACACGGCGATCTCGATGGTCGACCTGACCACGCTGGAGGGCTCGGACACCCCGGGCAAGGTCCGCTCGCTGGCCGCCAAGGCCCGCCGTCCCGACCCGACCGACCCGAGCTGCCCGGCCGTCGCCGCGGTCTGCGTCTACGGCGACCTGGCCGGCGTGGCCAAGGAGGCCCTGGCCGGCACCGGCATCAACGTCGCCGCCGTCGCCACCGCCTTCCCCAGCGGCCGGGCCAGCCGGGAGGTCAAGCTCGCCGACGTCCGGGACGCCGTGGCGAACGGCGCCGACGAGATCGACATGGTCATCGACCGCGGCGCGTTCCTGACCGGCCGCTACCTCGACGTCTTCGAGGAGATCGTCGCGGTCAAGGAGGCCTGCGGGCCGGCGCACCTCAAGGTGATCCTGGAGACCGGTGAGCTGGTCACCCTGGACGCCGTCCGCCGCGCCTCCTGGCTGGCGATGCTGGCCGGCGGCGACTTCATCAAGACCTCCACCGGCAAGGTCTCCCCCGCCGCGACCCTGCCGGTCTGCCTGGTGATGCTGGAGGCCGTGCGCGACTTCCGCGCCGCCACCGGCCGCCAGGTCGGCGTCAAGCCCGCCGGCGGCATCCGGACGACGAAGGACGCCGTCAAGCACCTGGTCCTCATCAACGAGACCGTGGGCACGGACTGGCTGTCCCCCGACTGGTTCCGCTTCGGCGCCTCCAGCCTGCTCAACGACCTGCTCCTGCAGCGCCAGAAGCTCCGCACCGGCCACTACTCCGGCCCCGACCACGTGAGCGTCGACTGATGACCATGTTCGAGTACGCCCCCGCGCCCGAGTCGCGGTCGATCGTCGACATCCGGCCCAGCTACGGGTTGTTCGTCGACGGCGAGTTCGCCGACGGCACCGGCACGCCCTTCACGACCGTCAACCCGGCCACCGAGGAGGTGCTGAGCGAGGTCGCCACCGGCAGCGACGAGGACGTCGACCGTGCCGTGCGCGCCGCTCGCCGGGCGTTCGTCAAGACCTGGGGCCCCATGCGCCCGGCCGACCGCGGCAAGTACCTGTTCCGCATCGCCCGGCTGCTGCAGGAGCGGGCCCGGGAGTTCGCCGTCCTGGAGACGCTGGACAACGGCAAGCCGATCCGGGAGAGCCGGGACGTCGACGTCCCGCTGGCCGCGGCGCACTTCTTCTACCACGCAGGCTGGGCCGACAAGCTCGAGCACGCGGGCCTCGGCCCGGCCCCGCGCCCGCTGGGCGTGGCCGGGCAGGTCATCCCGTGGAACTTCCCGCTGCTGATGCTGGCGTGGAAGGTCGCCCCGGCGCTGGCCACCGGGAACACCGTCGTCCTCAAGCCGGCCGAGACCACCCCGCTGACCGCGCTGCTGTTCGCCGAGATCTGCCAGCAGGCCGACCTGCCCCCGGGCGTGGTCAACATCGTGACCGGCGCCGGGGAGACCGGCCGAGCGGTGATCAGCCACCCGGACGTCGACAAGGTCGCCTTCACCGGCTCGACCGAGGTGGGCCGCGCCATCGCCCGCGCGGTCGCCGGCACCGAGAAGCGGCTGACCCTGGAGCTCGGCGGCAAGGCGGCGAACATCGTCTTCGACGACGCCCCGATCGACCAGGCCGTCGAGGGCATCGTCCGCGGCATCTTCTTCAACCAGGGCCACGTGTGCTGCGCCGGCTCCCGGCTGCTGGTGCAGGAGTCGGTGCACGACGACGTCGTCGCTTCGCTGCAGCGGCGGATCGGCACGCTGCGGGTCGGTGACCCGATGGACAAGAACACCGACCTGGGCGCGATCAACTCGGCCGAGCAGCTGGCCCGCATCCGTGAGCTGACCGCGTACGGGGAGACCGAGGGCGCGACCTGCTGGCAGCCCGAGGGCGACCTGCCCGACCGCGGCTTCTGGTTCAAGCCGACCGTCTTCACCGACGTCTCCCCCGCCCACCGGATCGCCCGCGACGAGGTGTTCGGCCCGGTCCTCTCGGTGATGACGTTCCGCACCCCCGACGAGGCGGTCGCGAAGGCGAACAACAGCACCTACGGGCTCTCGGCCGGCGTCTGGTCGGAGAAGGGCTCCCGGATCCTGAAGATCACCGACCAGCTGCGCGCCGGCGTCGTGTGGGCCAACACGTTCAACGAGCTCGACCCGACCTCGCCGTTCGGCGGCTACAAGCAGTCCGGCTACGGCCGCGAGGGCGGCCGGCAGGGGCTCGCCGCCTACCTGAGGAGCGACTCCTGATGAGCGACCGGCTCACCGTGCGCAAGACCTACAAGCTCTACCTGGGCGGGGCCTTCCCCCGGTCGGAGTCCGGCCGCACCTACGAGGTGCACGACACCAAGGGGCACTTCCTGGCCAACGCCGCCTGGGCCTCCCGCAAGGACGGCCGGGACGCCGTGGTCGCCGCCCGCGGCGCGTTCGGGAAGTGGTCGGGAGCGACCGCCTACAACCGCGGACAGGTGCTCTACCGGGTCGCCGAGGTGATGGAGGGGCGCGCCGCCCAGTTCACCGAGGAGGTCGCCGCCGGCGAGGGGCTCTCCACCGCCAAGGCCCGCGCCGCGGTGGACGCCGCGATCGACCGCTGGGTCTGGTACGCCGGGTGGACCGACAAGCTCGCCGCCGTGCTGGGCAGCACCAACCCGGTCGCCGGGCCGTACTTCGGCTTCTCGGTGCCCGAGCCCACCGGCGTCGTCGCGGTGCTCGCCCCGCAGCGCAGCTCGCTGCTCGGGCTGGTCAGCGTGCTCGCCCCGGTGCTGGCCGCGGGCAACACCGCCGTGGTGGTCAGCTCCAAGGAGCGCCCGCTGCCGGCGATCACCCTCGGCGAGGTGCTGGCCACCTCCGACGTCCCCGGCGGCGTGGTCAACCTGCTCACCGGTGACGCCGCGGAGATCGGACCCTGGCTGGCCGAGCACGCCGACGTCGACGCGATCGACCTGGCCGGCGCCCCCGCGCCGCTGGCGATGGAGCTGGAACGCTCCGCCGCCGGGACGATCAAGCGTGTGCTGCGCGCCCCGGCCGAGGAACCGGACTGGTCGGCCGACCCGGGACTCTCCCGGCTGCGACCCTTCCTGGAGACGAAGAGCGTCTGGCACCCGATCGGCGTGTAGCGGGGCCGGGCAGCAGGCAGCGATACCGGCCTGCGCGGACCCGGACTCACCGGGCAGGATGGGCGGGTGCCCAGGCCCAGCATCGTCCCCATCGCCCTGACCCTCGACGACCGCACGGGCTACACGCTCTGGGCGCCGCCGTGGGAAGAGGACGGCGAGGAGTGGCAGGCGTTCCTCGGCAGCACCGTCGACGTGCCGGCCGACATCAACGACGACGACCCGGAGGCCCCCGGCCCCACCGCCGTCGTCCACCTGTTCCCCTCGCCGGCCGCACTGGCCGCCTTCTGCCGGGTGAGCACCGATCACGACCTGGTCGACCACCCGGTCTGGCCCGTGGTGTCGACGCTGGGCGCCGCCGACCTCACCCCCGACGAGGACCACCGCTACGACCTGGACGGCGTCTACGACATCGTCGCGGAGAACCCCGACCGCTGGGCCGTCGAGGAGCTCGCCGCCGACGTGGACATCGTCGGCCGGCTCGCCGAGTGCTGCGACACCACCGGCGACGAGGACGACGAGGACCTGGACGACGACGAGACCAGCTTCGAGGCCGTCGCCGAGCTGGTCTCCCGCCCCGAGGTCGCTGCGCTCGGCCTGGGCGTCGGGGCGTTCCTCGGCCGCAGCGGCGAGGAGAGCTGGGCACGGCTGGGCACCGCCGTCGACGAGCTGTGGGAGGACGTCCTCGAGGAGCTCGACGAGCACCTGGACTGGACCGGCGCCGGCACCGTGTCGGCTGACGACTACCCGTCTGCTGCCGAGGAGGCCGAGGCACGCGCCGCCGACCCGGACGACGAGGACGACGAGGACGACGACGAGGACGTCGTCGCCCCGACGGACCGCCCCGCCGCCGGCTCGACCGCCGCCAGCCCGGCACAGGCGTCCACGGCCGGGGTCCGGACCGTCCGCAGCGGCAGCGGGCTGACCGCGACCCCCGCGGCCGTCGCCGCCGCCCAGGAGTTCTGGGAGGCGGTCGGCATCCTGCCCGTGGAGCTGGTGCACCCGCAGGGCGCCGGGGTCACCCTGCGCTGCTACGTCGACGACCGGGCGCGCTTCCTCGGCCGGGACGGGCAGGTGTTCGTCTTCCCCACCCCGGTCGAGCTGGCGCGGTTCTGCGCCGGCGACGAGGCGCACGACCTCACCGAGATCGCCTCCTGGCCCGAGGTGGCCGACACCGACACGATGCCGCTGCCGGCCGACGAGGACCGCTACGACCTGTCCGCGCTGGCCGAGGTGCTGGCCGAGGTGGCCGGCGGCGCCGGCGGGCTGGTGACCCACCAGGCACTGGCCCAGCCGGCCGAGGGTGCGCTGGACCTGGCCGAGTACGCCGGGCTCCCGCGGGTGCAGCAGCAGTTCGGCCCGGGCGCCGCGCTCGGGCAGGCCGTGGCCCGCGGCGAGACCGAGCCGACCGCCCCGCTGTCGGGTGAGGACGCTGCGGTGCTGGCCGGGGCATGGTCCGACGTCCTCGCCGACATCGGCACCGCCCTGGTCTTCCGCAGCGACGTCGAGCGCTAGGGAGACCCGGAGACGGCAACGGCCGGCCCCCGCGATGCGGGAGCCGGCCGTTGCCGTTCAGGCCCCGTCGCTACCGACGGGGCCCCTGCTCAGTAGGAGCGGGCCGGGCGCGAGGGCCGGCCGCCAGCGCGGTGCCCCTCGCTCGAGCCGCGGTAGCCACCGGTGCGCCGCTCGCCGCCGCCGGAACGATCCCGATCGCCGTAGGAGCGCTCGCCCGAGGGGCGGTCTCCGTACGAGCGGTCGCGGTCGCCGGAGGGACGGCCAGCCGCACTGCGATCCCGATCGCCGTAGGAGCGCTCGCCCGAGGGGCGGTCTCCGTACGTGCGATCGCGGTCGCCGGAGGGACGGCGCGGGCCGCCACGGTAGCCACCGGGGCGCTCGCCGGTGGGGCGGCGCCCACCGGAACCGCCGGCCGGACGGCGCGACTCGCGCACCGGACGGACGATCGGCTCGACGAACGTGCCACCGGCGACGAGGTCCGCGATCGGGGCGTCGCCCGGGCGGATCCGCGACACCTGCGGGTCGAGCTTGGCCTGGCGGAACCGGCGCTTGGCCTGGCCCACCTGGTCGGGGAGGAGCAGCGAGACCACGACGCCTGCGGCACCGGCGCGCGCGGTGCGGCCGGAGCGGTGCAGGTAGGTCTTGTGGTCTGCCGGCGGGTCGTAGTGCAGGACCAGCGACACGTCGTCGACGTGGATGCCACGCGCGGCGACGTCGGTGGCCACCAGCACCGGGCTGCGGGCGTCGGTGAACGCCTCCAGCGCGCGACGCCGTGCCGCCTGCGGGAGCCCACCGTGGATGGGCTCGGCCGCGATGCCGACCTGCTGCAGGTTGCCGGCCAGCCGGTCGGCACCGTGCTGGGTGCGCACGAAGATGATGATCCGGCCCGGACGAGCGGCCATCGCCTCGGTGATCTTCAGCTTGTCCGGGAAGGACACGCTGTAGGCGAGGTGCTCGGCCTGCGGACCGGTGTCCTCCGCCTTGGCGACCTCGTGGCGGGCCGGGTCCTTGAGGTAGCGACGCACCAGGGTGTCGACCTCGCCGTCCAGGGTGGCCGAGAACAGCAGCCGCTGGCCGTCGTTCCGGGTCTGGTCGAGCAGCTCCTTGACCACCGGCAGGAAGCCGAGGTCGGACATGAAGTCGGCCTCGTCGATGACCGAGACGACGACCTCGGAGAGGGTCGCCTCGCCCTGGTTGATCAGGTCCTGCAGCCGCCCGGGAGTGGCGATCAGCACGTCGACGCCGCGACGCAGCTGCTGGATCTGGCGGTACATCGAGGCACCGCCGTAGACGGCGGCCAACTGGACGCCGTTGGACTGCCCCAGCGGGGCCAGGTTGTCGTGCACCTGCTGGGCCAGCTCGCGGGTCGGCACCAGGATCAGGCCACGCGGCGCGCGGCGCCCCTGCTGGGCGTCGGCACCGAGCCGGGCCAGCAGCGGGAGGCCGAAGGCCAGCGTCTTGCCCGAGCCGGTGGCGGCCTTGCCGAGCACGTCGCGCCCGGCGAGGGCGTCCGGCAGGGCGGAGGTCTGGATGGCGAAGGGGTGACGGATGCCCTTGCGCTCGAGCGCGGTGACCAGTGGCTGGGGCAGGCCCAGCTGGGCGAAGGTCGGGCCGGTGGGCTCGGGCGCCGCTTCGGCCACGGGGGCCTCGGCGACGGGCGCGTCGAGGACGGCGGCGTCAGCCGGGGCGTCCTGCAGAGCGGGGGTGTTCTGAACGTCGACAGAGTCGAACGAGGACAAGCGGGGACTCCGATACAGATCGGCGCGCGTCCCGTGGTGAAGGTGGTCGCCGGATGCCCGGCGTCCACGCTGGTGATCGGGGGCGTCTGCTATGACGCGTGATCTGCACGGATGCGCTGTGCCCGGACAGGACCGTCCGGGAGGATGACCGGCGTTCACCGGCACGATCAGGTTAGCAGCGACGGCACCCGGATGATTCCCGCGCCCGGGTGACCCTGCTCGCCCCGCCTCAGGGACGCAGGGCCTCGAAGCCCGGGCGGAGCACGTCGGTGAACACCCGGGCACGCACCGCGTCGTCGGCGAAACCGCCGCGCAGCGCCCGCTCGGCGACCGCCTGCACGTCGTCCCAGCCCCACCCGAACGTGTCCACGACGGCGGCCAGCTCGCTGGTCGCCGACACCCCGCTCATCAGCCGGTTGTCGGTGTTGAGGGTCACGGTGAAGCCGGCCCGGTGCAGCCGGTCGACGGGGTGGTCGGCCAGCGTCGGGTAGGCGCCGGTCTGCACGTTGGACGACGGCGCGACCTCCAGCGGCACCTGCTCGTCGCGCACCCGCTCGGCCAGCTCGCCCAGCGGCCCGTCGACCGGCACCTCGTCGGCGATCCGCACCCCGTGGCCGAGCCGCTCGGCCCCGGCGCCGTCCAGGGCGGCCCGGATCGACTCGATGCCGGCCGCCTCCCCCGCGTGGACCGTGCGGTGGGCACCGGCGCGGTCCAGCAGCTCGATCGCCGCGGGGATGCGGTCCGGGGGGAAGCCGTCCTCCGGCCCGGCCAGGTCGAAGCCGACCACGCCGGCGTCCCGGTGCCGCACGACCTGCTCGGCGACCTCCACCCAGCGGTCGGCCTGGCGCATCGCGCACAGCAGTGTGCCGACGACGATCGGGCGCCCGGCTGCCGCGGCCTCCCGGCTGCCCTGGGCGTAGCCGTCGAGCATCGCCTCGACCGCGGCGTCCAGCGACATGCCGCCGGCGGTCAGCAGCTCCGGCGCCATCCGCACCTCGGCGTAGACGACCCCGTCGGCGGCCAGGTCCAGCGCGCACTCGCGGGCCACCCGCTGCACCGCCTCGGGGCGCTGCATCACCGCGACGGTGTGCGCGAAGGTCAGCAGGTAGCGCTCCAGCGACCCGGAGTCGGCGGCCTCGCGGAACCACCGGCCCAGCGCCTCGGGCTCGTCGGCGGGCAGCTCGCGGTAGCCCACCTCGTCGGCCAGCTCGAGCACCGTCTGCGGCCGCAGCCCGCCGTCCAGGTGGTCGTGCAGCAACACCTTCGGCGCGCGGGTGAGGGTCTCGACGTCCAGGGGCGCAGCGGGCATCCCCGCACGTTACCCAGGCGTTCCCGGGCCCCTGCGCTGCGTCACCGGTCGACGCGGTCCTGCCAGCGGAAGGTGCGCACGCAGAGCACCAAGCCGACGACGCACCAGATGGCCAGCACCAGGGCGACCCGGCCGAGCTCCCAGCTGCCGGCCGGCTCCTGGGCGGCCAGCGCGTCCGGGAGGAACACCGAACGCAGCCCCTGCGCCATCCACTTCAGCGGGAAGACCGCAGCCACCGTCTGCAGCCAGGTGGGCACCTCGCTGAACTGGAAGAACACCCCGGAGATGAACTGCAGGACCAGCGCCACCGGGGTGACCGTCGCCGACGCCGAGCGTCCGTTGCGGGCCAGGCTGGAGACGGCGATCCCCAGCAGCGTGGACGCCGCCGAGCCGAGCGCGGCGACCCAGGCGAAGGTCAGCCACTCCGTCCCCGACGGGAGGTCGACGCCGTAGAACACCACCCCGATGACCAGCAGGATCGCCACGATCGCCACGGTGACGACCAGGACCTGGACGACCTTCCCGACGAAGTAGGCGCTCTTGGGCATCGGCGTGCCGGCCAGGCCCTTGAGGGTGCCGTCGCTGCGCTCGGTGGCGATGCCGATGGCCATGTTCTGCAGGCTGGCGCCGAGGATCCCCGCGGCGATCACGCCGGCCATGAAGTACTGGGTGAAGCTGACCCCGGAGCCGAGCTCGTAGTCCAGCACCGCGCCGAACACCAACAGCAGGATCACCGGGAACATCAGCGTGAAGACGACGGACTCCCGCTGCCGGAAGAACTCCTTGAGCTCGACCCCCGCCCGGGTGCGGCAGACGCTGCCGATCGACGGCAGCGAGCATTCCTCGGTCGTGGTCATGACGGTTCGCCGATCATCCGCAGGTAGACGTCCTCGAGCGTCGGCCGGGCGACGGCCAGGTCGGGCACCTCGCCGGGGAAGCGGATGGCCAGCTCCGCGACGAAGGCCGTCGGGCTGGCGGTCTCCGCGGTGCGCCGGACGCCGTCCTCGGTCCAGCTGACGACAGCCGGGGCCTGCCCACGCCCGCCCAGCGCAGACGGGACCGCCACCTCGACCAACCGGCCCCGGGTGATGACACCGACCCGGTCGGCCAGCTCCTCGGCCTCGTCGAGGTAGTGCGTGGTCAGCAGCATCGTGGTGCCCAGGTCGCGCAGCGAGCGGATCAGCGACCAGAACTGCCGGCGGGCCTCCGGGTCGAAGCCGGTGGTGGGCTCGTCGAGGAAGAGCAGGCGGGGCCGGCCGACGATGCCCAGCGCGACGTCCAGCCGGCGGCGCTGACCGCCGGAGAGGGTGCGCCCGCGGGAGCCGGCCTTCTCGGTGAGCCCGACCAGCTCCAGCACCTCGGCCGGGTCCCGCGGGTCGGGGTAGTAGGCGGCCTGGGCGCGCAGCAGCTCCAGGCAGGTCAGCTGGCTGTCCCCGGCGCCGGACTGCAACACGATGCCGAGCTCGGCCTTCCAGCTCCGCCCGCCCTCGGCCGGGTCCACGCCCAGCACCCGGACCTCACCGCCGTCCCGCGCGCGGTACCCCTCCAGCACCTCGACGGTGGTGGTCTTCCCCGCACCGTTGGGGCCGAGCAGGGCGAAGATCTCCCCACGCCGGATGTCCAGGTCCACGCCGTCGACGGCGTTGCGGTCGCCGTAGCACTTCACCAGCCCGCGGATGCTGATCGCGGCATCCGGATCGAGTGGGGTGGACTGCTGGACCGCTCCGGGCGCGGGTGCGGCGGGCGTTCGGGTCACGAACGGTCAGTGTCCTCTCCCCGGCTGTGCACCCCGCGCCGCCCCTCCCGGACGATCATGGAGCCGGCGGGACGACTCGCCGGCTCTGACCCCCTCGCAGGGCCCCGCCGCGAGCCTGCGAGTGGTGGGGGGCGAGGGGGTCCTTCTAGATCCGGTCGAGGACGAGCGGGAGCGGCTCGTCGTCGGTGTCGACGCCGATCGCGCCTTCCAGCGCCTCCAGGGCGCGCGGGATGCGGGCGGCGTCGTCGGTCTGCAGCTCCAGGAGCGGCTGCCCGGCGGTCACCTGCTCCCCCACCCCGGCGGTCCAGACGACGCCGGCCGCGGCCGACACCGGGTCCTCCTTGCGGGCCCGGCCGGCACCCAGCCGCCAGGCCGCCACGCCGAGCGCGTAGGCGTCCAGCCGGGTCAGCGTGCCGGTGGCCGGGGCGGTCACCACGTGCCGCTCGGCCGGCTGCGGCAGCGCGGCGTCCGGGTCACCGCCCTGGGCGGTGATCATCCGGCGCCAGACGTCCATCGCCCGGCCGTCGGCGAGGGCGTCGGCGGGGTCGACGTCGTCCCGGCCCACGCCGGCGAGCATCTCCCGCGCCAGGGCGAGGGTCAGCTCGACCACGTCGGCCGGCCCACCCCCGGCCAGCACCTCCACCGACTCGGCGACCTCGACCGCGTTGCCGGCGGCCCGGCCCAGCGGCCGGTCCATCGCCGTCACCAGAGCCACCGTGCGCACCCCGGCCGCCTCGCCCAGCCCGACCATCGTGCGGGCCAGGGTGCGGGCGTCGGCCGGGTCGCGCATGAACGCACCGGACCCCGTCTTGACGTCCAGCACCAGCGCGTCGGCGCCCTCGGCGATCTTCTTGCTCATGATCGAGCTGGCGATCAGCGGGATCGACTCGACGGTGCCGGTGACGTCCCGGAGGGCGTAGAGCACCTTGTCCGCCGGGGCCAAGTCCGAGCCCGCGGCGCAGATGACCGCACCGACGTCCCGGAGCTGGGCCAGGTAGGCCTCCTCACCGACGTCGGCCCGCCACCCGGGGATCGACTCGAGCTTGTCCAGGGTGCCGCCGGTGTGCCCCAGCCCGCGGCCGGAGAGCTGCGGGACGGCGACCCCGCAGGCGGCGACCAGCGGGGCCAGCGGCAGGGTGATCTTGTCGCCGACGCCGCCGGTGGAGTGCTTGTCGGCGGTCGGGCGGCCCAGCGAGGAGAGGTCCTTGCGGACGCCGGAGTCGATCATCGCCTGGGTCCAGGCCGCGAGCTCGTCGGCGGACATCCCGCGGAAGAAGACCGCCATGAGCAGGGCGCTCATCTGCTCGTCGGGCACGACCCGGTCGGTGTAGGCACCGACCACCCAGCGGATCTGCTCCGGGGTCAGCGGCCGGCCGTCGCGCTTGGCCCGGATGACGTCGATGGCGTCGAAGGGCTGGGTCATCGGGACGCCGCCTTCACCAGGTCGTCGGGGCCGAACGCGTCGGGCAGGACCTCGCGCATCGGCACGATCCCCAGCGACACCGTCTCGATCATCATCTCGGCTCCCCCGTGCTCCCAGAGCAGTTGCCGGCACCGGCCGCACGGCATCAGTGGCTGCCCGTCCCCGCCCACGCAGGCCACCGCGACCAGCCGGCCACCGCCGGAGCGGGCCAGGTCGCTGACCATGCCGCACTCGGCGCACAACCCGAGCCCGTAGGAGGCGTTCTCCACGTTGCACCCGGTGACCACCCGGCCGTCGTCGACCAGGCCGGCCACCCCCACCGGGAACCGTGAGTAGGGGGCGTAGGCGTGACCCATCGCCTCCCGGGCGGCGCTCCGCAGGGCGTCCCAGTCGATCTCGGGCACTAGTGCTCTCCTCGTCGGTAGACCAGCCCGTCGGCCTTCGGCGGCCGCAGCCGTTGCGAGGCCAGCGACAGGACCAGCAGCGTGGTCAGGTGCGGGGTGAAGGAGACGATGCCGTCGGGCAGCTCGTCGATGGTCCAGAAGGCGGCCAGCGCCGCGGCCGCGAAGGCGGCCGCGATGATCGCCTGGGTGTGCTTGCCACGGACGACCTGCCAGACGGCCACCGCAGCGAGCAGGAACGCCACCAGCAGCAGCAGTGCCACCACCGCGGTCTGGCTGCGCAGCTGGAGGGCATCGGCGAAGCCGAACAGGCCGGCACCGGCGGCCAGGCCACCCGGCCGCCAGTTGCCGAAGATCAGTGCGGCCAGACCGATGAAGCCGCGCCCGTTGGTCTGCCCCTCGCGGTAGATGTTGGCGATGAAGACCAGGAAGACGCCGCCCAGGCCGGCGAGCATGCCGGAGATGACCACCGCGATGTACTTGAGCCGGTAGACCGGGACGCCGAGGGAGTCCGCGGCCGCAGGGTTCTCCCCGCACGACCGCAGCCGCAGGCCGAACGCCGTCCGCCAGAGCACCAGGTAGGCCGCCGGGACCATCAGCACGGCCAGCACGGTCAGCACGCCGACGCCACTGCTCACCCCGCGGAGCAGTCCGGCCAGGTCGCTGATCAGGAACCAGCGCTGGGACTCCAGGTCACCGAGCAGGTCGGGGCCGGAGGAGAGCACCGGCAGCGAGAAGCTCGGTGGACGGCTGGACAGCGTCGGTGACTGGGTGACCCCACCGCCCGCGGCGTTGTCGGTGTAGAGGAGCTCGGAGAGGAAGCGGACGACGCCGGCGGCCAGGATGTTGATCGCCACGCCGGAGACGACGTGGTCGACGCCGAAGGTGACGGTGGCGACGGCGTGCAGCAGGCCGCCGAGCGCCCCCAAGATCGCACCACCGGCCAGGGCACCGGCCCAGCCCCACTGGTAGCCGGCCCAGCCGGCTCCCCAGGTGCCCAGGATCATCATGCCCTCGAGCCCGATGTTCACCACGCCCGCGCGCTCGGCGAACAAGCCGCCGAGGGCGACCAGCAGGAGCGGTACGGCGAGCAGCAGCGCGGCGCCGAAGGTCGACGACGACGTCAGCGCCTGCTGCCCGGAGATCACCCGGACGGCGGAGAACAGCACCAGCAGCCCGACCAGCAGCCAGGTCACCCTCCTCGCCCGGCCACCGCCGAGGAACAGCTCGGTCAGCGGGCCACGGCGGGTGCCGGAGGTGGGTACGGCGGTCACGGTGCTCATGCCCCTGCTCCCTGACGGCTGTCGGTGCGGCCGGGTTCGCCGGTCGCGTTGCGGACCCCGACGCCGGTGCCGGTGCCGGTCGTGGGGCCGACGTCCGGTGGCGGCCCGTCACCGGGCCCCTGCCCGTCACCGGTGCTGCCGTCCCCGGAGGTGGGCGGCGCGACGGCGCTGCCACCCTCGGCCTGCCGCCTGGTCACGCGGCGGGCGACCTCGTTGGCGACGACGACGGCGAGCACGATCGTGCCCTGGATGATCGTGACCACGGAGGCCGGGATGTCGGCGAACTGCAGCGGGATCGCGGCCCGGTCCAGGAAGGCGAACAGCAGCGCGCCGAACGCGATCCCCAGCGGGGAGTTCCGGCCCAGCAGTGCCACGGCGATGCCCAGGAAGCCCAGGCCGGCGGTGAACTCGGTGTTGTAGCTGCGCGCGTCGCCCAGCAGGTCGGGCATGCCGATCAGGCCGGCGATGGCGCCGGAGATGAGCATCGCCTTGAGCACCATCCCGCGGGCGTCCACCCCGCTGGCGGTGGCCGCGGACGCCGACATCCCGGTGGCCCGCAGGTCGAAGCCGAACCGGGTGCGCTTGATCAGCACGGCCACGGCGATGCCGACCAGCACGGCCACGACCAGGAAGCCGTAGAGCTCCGAGCGCGGTTCGGCCAGGCCCAGCCCGGTGAGCACGCCGTTCAGGCCGGGGAACCAGCCGGACTCGGGGATCGGGGTGGTGGTGATGATCGAGGCGCCCTCGGGAGAACCCCGCAGAGGCCCGGTGAGCAGGTAGGACGCCAACCCCAGGGCGATGAAGTTGAGCATGATCGAGCTGATCACCTCGCTCACGCCCCGGGTCACCTTCAGCACGGCGACGATGCCGGCCCAGAAGGCCCCGACCGCCATCGCGACGACCACGATGAACAGCAGGTGCAGCGGCCCGGGCAGGGCCACCGCCGCACCGGCGCCGGCGGCCAGCACCGTCGCGATCCGGTACTGGCCCTCGACCCCGATGTTGAACAGCCCCATCCGGAAGGCCACCGAGACCGCCAGCCCGGCCAGGAAGAGCGGCACCGCCCGGTTGAGCACGACCACGATCGCCTGGGTCTGCTGGTCCGGTGAGTCACCGAAGTCGAACATCACCCGGACCGCGGTGGCCGGGTTCTGGCCGATCAGCGCGATGACGGCCGCGGACAGGGCGAGCGCCACGACCAGCGCGATGGCAGGGGCCATCAGCGACAGACCCAGCCGGCGGAGGGCGGTCACGCGGCACCGACCGAGTCGTCGCCGCGCGCCGCGCCGGTCATGTGCCCACCGAGTTCCTCCGGGGTGACCTGCCTGGGGTCCAGCGTCGCGACCAGCGCGCCGCGGAGCATCACGTGCAGCGTGTCGGACAAGCTGATCAGCTCGTCCAGGTCGGCCGAGACCAGCAGGATCCCCATCCCCTCCGCACGGGCGTCCTTGAGCAGTTCCCAGATGCCCGACTGGGCGCCGACGTCGACACCGCGGGTCGGGTGGGCGGCGACCAGCAGCCGCGGGTGCGCGCTCATCTCCCGCCCGACGATCAGCTTCTGCTGGTTGCCTCCGGACAGGGCGATCGCCGCGGTGTCCGGCCCGGGCGCCCGGACGTCGTACTCGCGCATGATCCGGGCGGTGTCCGCCCGGGCCGCCTTGCGGTCGATGAACGCGCCCTTGACCGCCGGTGGCCGGGTCTGGTGCCCGAGGATCCGGTTCTCCCACAGCGGCGCGTCCAGCAGCATCCCCTGCCGGTGCCGGTCCTCGGGGACGAAGCCGATGCCGCCTTCGCGGCGCCGGCGGGTGCTCCAGTCCGCGATGTCCTCGTCGCCGAGTCGGAGCTCACCGGCGGCCAGCGGCCGCAGGCCCATGATCGCGTCGACGAGCTCCGCCTGGCCGTTGCCCTCGACCCCGGCGATGCCGACGACCTCCCCCTCACGGACGGTGAGGGTGACGTCGTCGACGACCGCCCGGCCACCGGCCGCGGCGGTGACGGTGACCCCGCGCATCCGGAGGACGGGGACCTCCCGCACCGTGGAGTCGCGCTTCGCCGCGACGGGCAGCTCGGCACCGACCATCAGCTCCGCCAGCTCCTTGGCGCTCGTCGTCCGCGGGTCGGCGGTGCCGACGGTGGTGCCCCGGCGGATGACGGTGATCGAGTCGGCGACCTTGCGCACCTCGTCCAGCTTGTGCGAGATGAAGATGACGGTGAGGCCCTCGCGCTTGAGCTCGGCGAGGTTGCCGAACAGCTCGTCGACCTCCTGCGGGACCAGGACGG
The DNA here is from genome assembly GCF_026968045.1 of Modestobacter sp. VKM Ac-2977. Taxonomy (GTDB): domain Bacteria; phylum Actinomycetota; class Actinomycetes; order Mycobacteriales; family Geodermatophilaceae; genus Modestobacter. Next base: position 463,953 of record NZ_JAPVBQ010000004.1, read on the forward strand.
CGGTCGGCTCGTCGAGGATCAGGGTGGTGGCGCCCCGGTAGAGCACCTTCGCGATCTCCACGCGCTGCCGGTCGCCGACGCCGAGTTCCTCGACCAGGGTGTCGGGGTCCAGGCCCAGCGCGTAGCTGTCGGAGATCTCCTGGATCCGGCGGCGGGCCGCACTGCGGTCCAGCCGGCCGCCCTTCGTCGGCTCGCTGCCGAGCACGACGTTCTCCAGCACGGTGAAGTTGTCGGCCAGCATGAAGTGCTGGTGCACCATCCCGATGCCCGCGGCGATCGCGTCCGCCGGACTCCGGAAGCTCGCCGGCTCCCCGTCGAGCAGGATCTGACCCTCGTCGGGGCGGTGCATCCCGTACAGCGTCTTCATCAGCGTCGACTTGCCCGCGCCGTTCTCGCCCACGATGGCGTGCACCTCGCCGCGACGGACGCGCAGTTCGATGTCCTTGTTGGCCACGACGCCGGGGAAGCGCTTGGTGATGCCGCGCAGCTCGACCGCCAGTGGTGCCGACTCGTTCAACGGGGTCTCCATGTGGGCGCAGGACCGGGGCTGGTGACCGGAGGTCTTCCGGTCGTGAGCGCGTCGGACGACGTCCGGTCCGACGCGGAGACGGTACACACGGAAAACGGCGGGCCCGGGGGCGTGTACCGCCCCCGGGCCCGCCGCGTCCGTGCTGCTCAGGACGAGCGCGTCACGGGATCGCCGGGACCTCGATCTCGCCGTCGATGATCTGCTGGCGGAACTCGTCGATCTGGGTCTGGATGTCGTCGATCTGCCCGCCGGAGGTGGACAGGCCCACGCCGTCGGTGGACAGGTCGTTGACGATGTCCTGACCGCCCTCGACGGCGCCCTCGGAGTAGTCGGAGATGAAGGACTCCACCGCGTTGTCGACCCGCTTCAGCATCGAGGTCATGATGACGGCCTGCAGCGCCGGGTCACCGACCGTCTCGTACTGGTCGGAGTCGACGCCGATCGCCCGGCCACCGGAGGCGGCAGCAGCCTCGAAGACACCCTGACCGGAACCGCCGGCCGCGTGGTAGACGATGTCGGCGCCGGCGTCGAACATGCCCTGGGCGACGATCTTCCCGCGGGCCGGGTCGCCGAAGCCGGAGAAGTCACCAGCCGGCGAGATGTACTGGGTGTCGATGACGATGTCCGGGTTCACCGCCTTGGCACCCGCCACGTAGCCGGCCTCGAACTTCTGGATCAGCGGGTTCTCGACGCCGCCGACGAAGCCGATGTGGTCGGTCTCGGACTTCAGCGCCGCAGCCGCGCCCGCGAGGAAGGACCCCTCCTCCTCGGCGAAGAGCAGGCCGGTCAGGTTCTCGGCGCCCATCTCCTCCACCGACGAGTCGACGACGGCGAACGTCGTCTCGGGGTACTCGGCGGCGATGTCACCGATGATCTCGCCGTAGGCGAAGCCGACCCCGATGACCGGGTCGTAGCCCTGCTCGGCCAGCTGGGTGAGCAGCTCGGCCCGGTCGGAACCGTCGTCGTTGGGCGACAGCTCCTGGACCTCGCCGCCGAGCTCCTCGATGGCGGCCTCGACACCGGCGTAGGCCGAGTCGTTGAACGACTTGTCGCCGCGACCGCCGGTGTCGTAGGCGAGCCCGACCATCAGCTCATCGCCGGAGGCGCTGCCGCCTCCGCCATCGCCGGAACCGGTGTCGGTCTCGTCACTCGCGCAGGCCGCCAGGGCCATGCTGCCGGCCAGCAGCAGAGCTGCGGCCTTCATCCCACGCACTCGGCGCAAGACGGTCTCCTCTCTGAGAGGGCTCCTCCGACCAGTGGTCGGAGGGAGCCCCGGTGCGGTGTGTTCCAGGCCTGCTGCGCCGTCCGGCTCACACGTACCGGCTCACGGTTACGAGGCGGTTCCGACGGCGACGTGCGCACGCTAACCGCGGCTCGGGCGCCGGAGACCCCCAGGCGAACGGATAGAGACCCGATCGTTGCCAAGGGGCAACACCCGGCACATACGACGGGCCCTCCGGGAGACCTCCGGCACACCGTCGACCGCCGCTGTTCGATCGGGCAGGCCACCGCGGGTTAGCGTCGGGCATGCGCCGACCCCTGCCGCTGCGCCGGCTGACCGCCGTGCTGCTCGTGGCCGGGCTGTGGGTGATCGGGCTCCTGCTGGCCTCCGCCGGCCCGGCCCTGGCCGAGTGGTCCCGGCCCACCGTCGACCCCTCGGCGCCGACCCCGACCACCCCGCACCCGAACGGGCCGCCGCAGGGCAGCGCCCCTGACGGCAGCACCGTCGGCGGCGAGGGCCTGGACACCCGCGGCCTGGTGACCGTGGCCGGTGCACCGCCGCTCCCCGAGGGCATCGACGCCCGCGGCTGGCTGGTCGCCGACGCCGGCACCGGCGCGGTGCTGGGCGCGCGGGACCCACACGGCCGCTACTACCCGGCCAGCACCCTCAAGGCCCTGACGTTGCTCACCCTGGCGCCCGTCCTGGACCCCGCCCTGGTCGTCGAGGGCACCGTCGAGGACGAGGCGATCGAGGGCAGCCGGGTGGGGTTGGTGCGCGGCGGCCAGTACCCCGTCGACCTGCTCTTCCGCGCCCTGGTCATGCAGTCGGGCAACGACGTGGCCAACGCCCTCGCCCGGGCCGCCGGCGGGGTGGGGCCCACCCTGGCCGCGATGAACGAGACGGCCGCCCGCCTCGGCGCCCACGACACCGTGGCGGGCACCCCCTCCGGGCTGGACGTGGCCGGGCAGTCGTCCTCGCCCTACGACCTCGCGCTGATCCTCCGCCAGCTCGTCACCGACCCGTACAGCCTGGACGTGCTGCAGACCCGCACCGCACAGATGCCGACCGTCGGGACCTACGAGGGCTACCAGATCCAGAACCAGAACACCCTGCTCAGCAGCTACCCGGGCACCCTCGCCGGGAAGACGGGGTTCACCGACGCGGCCCGGCACACCTTCGTGGTGGCCGCCGAGCGCGACGGCCGGCGCCTGGTGGTCAGCGTCATGCAGGCCGAACGACGCCCGGTGCACGAGCTGGAGCAGGCCCGGCGGCTGCTGGACTGGGGCTTCGCCGTCCCGGCCGACGCCGAGCCCGTCGGCCGGCTGGTCGAGCCCGGTGAGGTCGCCGCCGCGATGGAGGCCGCGGAGGCCGCCGAGCAGATGGCGGCCGAGAAGACGGCGGCGATGGCGGCGGGCCCTGCCGAGACAGCGGCCGCCACCCCGGACACCCGAGCCGGCACGGGCTCCGTGGCAGCTCCCGGCTCCGCGACGAGCACCGCACCCCTCGTGCCCGCCGGGATGGCGGCCGGCGCGCTGGTCATCGTGGCGGCCACGGTCATCGGCCGGCGTCGGGCGGTTCGCCGGGTCGCACCGCCCGGGCCCGCCCCCGATGTGCACGACGGGCGATGAGCCGGGGCAGGAACCGGCCCGCAGTCGCGCCGACGACCGCGCCGGCCCCCAGGAGGGCGACGGCGAGCCGGCCCGGGGCCGGGCTCGCCGCGCGCTCGTCGACCCGCGCCATCTCCGGCAGCGGCGTCGGCCCCGGTGGCCCGTGCGGGACGAGGGTGTCGGCGTGCTCGATCGCGGGGAGCGTCGCCGTCCAGCACGCGGTGAAGAACGCGAACCGGCAGACCACGTTGATCCAGACGATCAGGCCGACCAGACCGCCGAACGTCGAGGCGGTCACGTTGCCCCCGATGACCGTCAGGTAGAGGCCGCCGACCAGCTTCAGCGCCTCGAAGCCCACGGCGCCGAAGAACGCGCCGGGCATCAGCTGCCGGTGGCCGAACGGCGTGCCCGGCACGCCCCTGAGCAGCCACAGGAACAGCAGGACGTCCCCGGCCACGGCCAGCACGATCGGCAGCGTCCGGGCGAGCAGGAAGAAGCCGGGCGCCTCGTCGACCTCGGTCAGGCCGAACACCCGACCGGCGATGCTCGTCGCGCCGGTGGTGAGCGCGATGCTGAGCACGCCCGCGACGCCGAACCAGAACAGCGACAGCAGGTCCCTGGCCCGGTCGGCCAGGAACTGCGGCGGGTCCGCCCGACCCCGCCAGACGATGTCCATGCCGATGCGCAGCTTGTCCATGGCGGCCAGCCCGATGAACACCACACCGAACAGGCCGACCACACCGAAGGTGGTGGCGCTGTCGACGGCCGTGGTGACGGTGTCCGCCAGGCTGTCCCCCGTCTCCCCGGGCACCGCGTCCCGCAGGGCCTCGAGGAGCTGGTCCTGCAGCAGCGGGTTGCCCCGCAGCACCAGCCCGGCGACCGCCACGAGCAGCAGGGTCACCGGCGCCAGGGCGAGGAAGACGTAGTACGTCACCCCGGAGGCCATCAGGGTCGCGTGCACCCGGATGTAGCGCCGGCCGGCGCGGATCAGGTGGTCCAGCCAGGAGCGCCGGGCCCGCTGGCGCTGCAGGGACCGCTTCGCCGCACCGGCCGCACGGCTGACGGGGTTGGTCACCGGAGCCAGTCTGGGTGTCGCCCAGCGACCTCGCGCGGCAGCGGGACGGGCCCGCCTCGGCGACTGGTCAGTGCGGCGGACCGGACAGCGGGTACTCGCGGGAGACGGCCCACGCCCCACCGGGCAGCTGCTCGAACTCGGTGAAGCCGTCGACCCGGAACTCTGCGTGCACGTCGGCCAGGCCGGCGTAGGCCATGTCCAGCATGTCGGCGGGCACGTCGTGGGCCACGGTGACGTGCGGGTGGTACGGGAAGCTCAACGGCCGGGCCAGCGGCCCGGTCCGGACGTCGGTCGCGATCAGCTCGCAGTCGGCGATGCCCAGCGCGACCGCCACGAACACCACCTCCGAGATCGGCCGGAAGGTGCCCGTACCCGACAGGTGCATGTCGAACGGGGGGTGCTGCGCCGCCACCCGGGACAGGTGCTCGGTGATCGCCGGGCGGGTGCCGATCGGCACCTCGGTGGGCGGCAGCAGCGTCACGTGCGGGGGCACGAGGGCGGCCTGCGGGTCACCGCACTTGCCCCGCCACTCGACCAGCAGCTGCGCCCAGGGATCCGGGACCGACACCACGACGCCGAGGACGGCGGTGTCCGGCGACGACTCCGAGCCGGCGTCGAGCCGGTGCACGAAGGTGTCGTCGGCGCGGAGCGGCCGGTCCCTCACGTCGGTGCCCCGACAGCGGGGAGGAAGCCGACCCGCTCGTAGACCGTGGCCAGCGTGGGAGCCGCCACCTCGCGGGCCCGGGCGGCCCCGACAGCGAGCACCCGCTCCAGCTCGGCGGGGTCGGCCAGGAGCTCGGCGGTGCGCTGCTGGATCGGGGTCAGCGCGTCGGCGACGACCTCGGCGACCTCCTTCTTCAGGTCGCCGTAGCCGCGGCCGGCGAAGTGCTCCTCCAGCTCGGCGGTGCTCCGACCGGAGAAGGCCGAGTGGATCGTCAGCAGGTTGGTGACCCCCGGCTTGGCCACCGGGTCGGCGACCACCTCACGGCCGGTGTCGGTGACCGCCGAGCGGATCTTCTTCGCCGACACCTTGGGGTCGTCCAGCAGGGAGAGGCAGCCGGCTCCGGGCAGGCTCTTGCTCATCTGCTTCTCCGGCGTCTGCAGGTCCAGCACCTTCGCCGTCCCCTGCGGGATGAACGCCTCCGGGACGGTGAAGGTCTGACCGAACCTGCTGTTGAACCGGGTCGCCAGGTCACGGGTCAGTTCCAGGTGCTGCCGCTGGTCCTCACCGACGGGCACCTGGGTGGCCTGGTAGAGCAAGATGTCGGCGGCCTGCAGCACCGGGTAGGTGAAGAGCCCGACCGTGGTGCTGGCCGTGCCCTGTCGCTGGCTCTTGTCCTTGAACTGGGTCATCCGGCTGGCCTCGCCGAAACCGGTGAGGCACTGCAGCACCCAGCCGAGCTGGGCGTGCTCGGGCACGTGGCTCTGCACGAACAGCGTGCTGCGCGACGGGTCGACGCCCAACGCGAGCAGCTGGGCGGCCGACACCAGCGTCCGGCGCCGCAGCACGGCCGGGTCCTGCTCGACGGTGATCGCGTGCAGGTCGACGACGCAGTAGAAGGCGTCGTGGTCGTCCTGGAGGGCGACCCACTGCCGCAGTGCACCCAGGAAGTTGCCGAGGTGGAAGGAGTCCGCCGTCGGCTGGATGCCGGACAGCACGCGGGGAGCAGGCACGCCCTCCATCGAACCACGCGCCCCGGGAGCGCTCGCTCAGGCTCCGGCGACGCCCGCCGGCGCGCTGGTCAGGACGTCGTCCAGCGCGCCGAGGAAGACGTCGTCCTCCTCGGGGGTGCCGACGGTCACCCGGATGCCCTCGCCGGCGAACGGCCGGGTGATCACCGCGCGGGCCTCCAGCGCGGCGGCGACCTCGGCGGCCCGCTCCCCCAGCGGCAGCCACACGAAGTTGGCCTGGCTGTCGGCCACCGGCAGTCCGCGCTCCCGCAGGGCGCCGGTGAGCCGGGCCCGCTCGGCGACGACGGCGGCGCAGCGCTCCCGCACCTCGGCCTCACTGGCCAGTGCCGCGACCGCCGCGGCCTGGGCGAGCGAGGAGACGCTGAACGGCACCTGGGTGCGGCGGACGGCGTCGGCCACGGCCGGGTCCTCGGCGAGCAGGTAGCCCACCCGCAGGCCGGCCAGACCCCAGGCCTTGGAGAACGTCCGCAGCACGGCGACGTTGGGCCGACCGCGCATCAGCTCGACCCCGTCGGGGACGTCGGGGTCGGTGACGAACTCACGGTAGGCCTCGTCCAGCACGACCAGCGTCTGCGCCGGGACGGCGTCCAGGAAGCGCTCCAGCTCCGCACGCCGCACCGCCGTCCCGGTCGGGTTGTTCGGGTTGCAGACGAAGACCAGCCGGGTCGTGTCGTCGATCGCCGCGGCCAGCCCGTCCAGGTCGTGGGTGTCCGCGGCCCCGCCGGGGGTCCCCGGGACCAGCGGCACCTGCTGGGCCCGGGCCCCGGCGACCTGGGCGAGCAGCGGGTACATCTCGAAGGAGCGCCAGGCGAACGCGATGCTCGAGCCCGGTTCGTTGTAGGCCTGGGCCAGCTGCTGGCAGACGGTGACCGCACCGCAGCCGGTGGCCACCTGCGCCGGCTCGACGCCGTACCGCTCGGCCAGGGCCCGGGTGAGGACGACGGCGCCGTTGTCGGGGTACCGGTTCGTCTCCCCCGCCGTCGCGGCGATCGCCTGGACGACGGCCGGCAGCGGCGGGAAGGCGACCTCGTTGCTGGCCAGCTTCACGGCGCGGTCGACACCGATCTCGCGGGCCAGGTCGGCGGGGTTGCGGCCGGGTCGGTAGACCGGCATGGCGGCCACGGCAGGGCGGGCGCTGACCACGGGTTCCTCCTCGGTCGGACCGGAGGTCGTCCGGGCCACTCACTAGGGTTGGCGGCATGCGCGTACTCGTCACCGGTGGGGCCGGCTACATCGGCAGCGTAGTCACGGCGGCCCTGCTCGAGGGCGGCCACGAGGTCACGGTGCTCGACGACCTGTCGACCGGCCACGAGGACGCCGTCCCCGCCGGTGCCCGGTTCGTCCGGGCCTCGCTGCACGACTCCGCGCCCGTGCTGGCCGACGTCCGGCCCGAGGCGGTGCTGCACTTCGCGGCCAAGAGCCTGGTCGCGCAGAGCCAGGTCGAGCCGGAGGTCTACTGGCACTCCAACGTCGGCGGCTCGCTGGCGCTGCTCGAGGCGATGCGCGCGGTCGACTGCCGGCGGATCGTCTTCTCCTCGACCGCGGCCACCTACGGCGAGCCCGACGCGGTGCCGATCCCCGAGGACGCGCCGACCCGGCCGACCAACACCTACGGGGCCAGCAAGCTCGCCGTCGACGCGATGCTGACCTCCTACGCGGTGGCCCACTCGTTCGCCGCGGTCAGCCTGCGGTACTTCAACGTCGGTGGCGCCGCGTACGGCGTCGGCGAGCGGCACGCCACCGAGACCCACCTCATCCCGATCGCGCTGCAGGTGGCCGCGGGCACCCGCGAGGCGCTCACCGTGTACGGCTCGGACTACCCGACCCCCGACGGCACCTGCATCCGCGACTACGTGCACGTCACGGACCTCGCCGCGGCCCACCTGCTGGCGCTGCCGGCCCCGGCGCCGGGCGAGCACCGCATCTACAACCTGGGCAGCGGCGCCGGGTTCTCCGTGCAGCAGATGGTCGACGCGGTCCGGGAGGTCACCGGGCACGAGCTGCCGGTCATCGTCGGCGACCGCCGGCCCGGCGACCCGGCCCGGCTGGTGGCCAGCTCCGCCCGGATCCAGGACGAGCTCGGCTGGGCACCGCAGCACACCGACCTGCGCGAGATCGTCGCCGACGCCTGGGCGTTCACGAAGGACCTCAGCTAGCGCTCGCCTCGGTGTCGGCGTCGGCCTGCTGCGGTGCGGCGCTGACGCTGATCCGGGCGATCCGGCGGCCGTCGAGCTCGAGCACCGTCAGGGTGCGCTCCTCGACCGTCACGGTGTCCCCCAGCACGGGGAGGCGCCCCAGCTCGGCGAGGACGTACCCGGCGACCGTCTCGTACGGGCCCTCGGGGAGGTGCAGCCCCGTCGCGCCGGCGAAGTCGTCGAGGTTCAGCAGCCCGTCGACGTCGTGCGGCCCCTCGGCCGGCTCCTCGGAGTCGGGCGTGACGTCCTCGTCGTACTCGTCGTAGATGTCGCCGATGACCTCCTCGATGAGGTCCTCCAGGGTGACGATCCCGTCGGTGCCGCCGTACTCGTCGACCACGATCGCGAAGTGCCGGTTCTCCTTGCGCATCCCCGACAGGGCGGTCAGCACGCCGGCAGTGCCCGGCAGCTGCTTCACCTCGCGGGCGAGGTCGCCCACGGTCGCCGCCCGCCCGGCCGGGTGCGTGGGCAGGAAGAGGTCGCGCACGTGCACGAAGCCGACGACGTCGTCCTCGTTGCGGCCCACGACCGGGTAGCGGGACCAGTTGGAGTCCGCGACCTGCTTGGCCGCGCGGCTGGCGGTCATCCCGGACTCCAGGAAGTGCACCTCGGTGCGCGGGGTCATCACCTCGCGCACCTCGCGGTCACCGGCCCGGAAGACCTCGTCGATCAGCCGGCGCTCGTCGCTGGACAGCGACTCGTGCGCCGCGACCAGGTCCCGCAGCTCCTCCTGGCTGATCGACTCCCCGCTCGCCTGCGGGTCGCCGCCCAGCAGGCGGACCAGCACGTTCGTGGACTTCGACAGCAGCCAGATGATCGGCCGGAACAGCTTGGCGATGGCGTTGAGCGGGGCGGCGACCACCAGCGAGAAGCCCTCGGCCCGCTGCAGGGCCAGCCGCTTGGGGGTCAGTTCGCCGACGACCAGGGACAGGTAGCTGATCGCGATGGTGACGGCGACGAAGGACAGCGGGTCGGCCACACCGGGCTGCACCCCCCAACCGATCAGGACGTCGCCGAGCGGCCCGGACAGGGTGCTGGCGCCGAACGCGGCGGAGAAGAAGCCGGCCAGCGTGACGCCGACCTGGACGGAGGCGAGGAACTGATTGGGGTCGGCGAGCAGCTTGTTCAGCGCCTGCCCGCGCCGGCCGGTCTCGGCCAGGGCGCGGACCTGGGACTCGCGGAGGGACACCAGCGCGATCTCGGCGCCGGAGAACGCGCCGCCGACCAGCACGAAGGCGAAGACCATGACGATGTTGAGCCAGACGTCGCTCACGGGCGGCGCGTTCCTCCAGAGATGGTCTCGACGGGACTGTCCCGCGACCGACCACGGTAGTGGCTGGGCCGGCCCGCCGATCCGCGATCACCACCCCTGCCCCCCGCCCGGGGCCACCTCGCCCGAGGGGCCCGGTGACCGTCCGCATGCGTCTACCCTCGCGCGGGTGACGACCTGTGCTCGGTGAGGACGCCCCCGTGCGGCGCCGCGCCTCCGCGCCGTCCCGGCTGCTGCGGGTGGTCCTGCTGCTGACCGTCGTCGCCGCGGTGGCGCTCACCGTCGCGCTGAACGGCGGTTCCCTGCCCGGGCTCGGCGACACGGCGGGCTCGTCGGACGTCGACCGGGGCGCCGCACCCCCGGCTGCCGCGACCGGCGGTGCGGCGCCCACCGGTCGCGCACCGGTCCCCTCCCCGGGCACCCCGGCCGAGGTGCCGGTGACGACCACCGCCTCGGCGCCGACCGAGTCCCCTGTGCCCTCGCCGGCAGCGGCCGGGCAGACCAGCACGCCCGCGCCGTCGGTCCAGTCCGAGCCCGGGCGCGGGTCCCTCGTTCCGCCACCTGCGACCGCCTCGGCGGTGCCGCCGCCGACAGCGGCACCGCCTCCCCCGGCCCCCGCCGCACCGCCTCCGGCGGCCCGCGCCGCACCGCCTCCTCCGGCGCCGGCTGCACCCGCGGCGGCGCCCGGACCAGAGGACCAGGTGCTCGCGCTGGTGAACGCCGAACGGACCTCCGCCGGCTGCGCCCCGGTCAACGCCGACGCCGGCCTGGCCACGGTGGCCCGGGCACACAGCGCCGACATGCGGGACCGCGGCTACTTCGACCACGTCACGCCCGAGGGCCTCGACCCCTTCGCCCGCGCCCGCGCGGCCGGTGTCGGCTACGCGCGGGCAGAGAACATCGCGTCCGGCCAGCCGGACGCGGCCGCGGTGATGGCCGCCTGGATGTCCAGCCCCGGGCACCGGCAGAACATCCTGAACTGCCAACTGCGCACGCTGGGGGTCGGCGTCGCCACCGGCTCCGGCGGCCCGTGGTGGACCCAGCTGTTCGGCGCCTGACCGTCCGCCCGCCGCCCGCCGCCCGCCGCCCGCCGCCCAGCTAACCGGCGGCCGCGAGTGCACTGAGCCGCTGCCGGTCCCGCACGAACTGACCGGGTCCGTCGTGCCAGACCCCGTCGTACTCCAGCGCCACCCGGCGCTCGGGCCAGCCGAAGTCGACGCGGGCCAGGAAGCGCCCATCAGCGCGCACCTCGAACTGCGCCACCGGCGCGGGCAGCCCGTGCGCAGCGAGCAGCAGCCGCACCCTGGTCTCCTGGGGCGACTCCGCCCGGACGACGATCCCCGGCTCCGGGTCCCAGCGGGTGCCCCGTGCGACCACCACCTCGACCGGGTCGCCCGCGCCCGCCACGTCGCGCGCCCGAGCAGGTCCGCGGCGCTCCGCCCACCCAGGACGGCGTCCCGGGCATCCGCTGCGCCGCGCCACGGCCGTGCAGCCGGTGGGTGTCGGGCAGCGTCGCGTCGGCGTACACGTCCTGGCGCAGCCGGCGCCATGCCGAGCTCCGCAGCTGCGCCCGGGTCAGCAGGCCGACCTCGATCGCCCAGGTGCCACGGAAGACCCGCCCGTGGAGCAGCAGGGCGGTACGGGGGGAGCGGCACCGGGGCAGCCAGCCGCGACCAGCCTGCCCGGCGTGGGCGTCGTCCACAGGGCGGTGATCACCTCGGGGTGGTGGCTGCCTCGTTCTGACCGAGGCAGCCACCACCCCGTTCTCGGCACCGCCCCACGACGCAGAACGGCCCCGGCGACCGGAGGTCGCGGGGGCCGTTCCGAGCTACGACAGCGGCCGTCAGGCCATGGCCTTCTGCAGGTTGCTGTCGATGGCTGCCAGGAAGTCCTGGGTGGTCAGCCACGGGGCGTCCTTGGAGATCAGCAGCGCCAGGTCCTTGGTCATCTGGCCGCTCTCGACGGTCTCGACGCAGACCCGCTCGAGGGTCTCGGCGAACCGGGTCACCTCGGGGGTGCCGTCGAGCACGCCGCGGTGGGCCAGCCCCCGGGTCCAGGCGAAGATCGACGCGATCGGGTTCGTCGAGGTCTCCTTGCCCTGCTGGTGCTGGCGGTAGTGCCGGGTCACCGTGCCGTGCGCGGCCTCGGCCTCGACGGTCTTGCCGTCCGGGGTGGCCAGCACCGACGTCATCAGGCCGAGCGAGCCGAAGCCCTGGGCCACGGTGTCGGACTGCACGTCACCGTCGTAGTTCTTGCAGGCCCAGACGTAGCCGCCCTCCCACTTGAGGGACGCCGCCACCATGTCGTCGATCAGCCGGTGCTCGTAGGTGATCCCGGCCGCGTCGAACTGCTCCTTGAACTCGGCCTGGAAGACCTCCTCGAAGATGTCCTTGAACCGGCCGTCGTAGGCCTTGAGGATCGTGTTCTTCGTGGAGAGGTAGACCGGGTAGCCGCGGTTGAGCCCGTAGTTCAGCGAGGCCCGGGCGAAGTCGCGGATCGACTCGTCGAGGTTGTACATCGACAGCGAGACGCCGGCACCGGGGGCCTGGAAGACCTCGCGCTCGATCGGCTCGCCGCCGTCCTCGGGGGTGAAGACGACCTTCAGCGTGCCTGCGGAGGGGAACGTGAAGTCGGTGGCGCGGTACTGGTCACCGAAGGCGTGACGACCGATGATGATCGGCTTGGTCCAGCCCGGCACCAGGCGCGGCACGTTCTCCATGATGATCGGCTCGCGGAAGATCACGCCGCCGAGGATGTTGCGGATCGTCCCGTTCGGGGACCGCCACATCTTCTTCAGGCCGAACTCCTCGACCCGCGCCTCGTCCGGGGTGATGGTGGCGCACTTGACGCCCACGCCGTGCTCCTTGATGGCGTTGGCCGCGTCGACCGTGACCTGGTCGTCGGTGGCGTCGCGGTTCTCCATCCCGAGGTCGTAGTACTCGAGGTCGACGTCCAGGTACGGGAGGATCAGCTGGTCCTTGATGAACTGCCAGATGATCCGGGTCATCTCGTCGCCGTCGAGCTCGACGACCTTGCCCTCGACCTTGATCTTGCTCACGTCGTTCTCCTTTGTGCGTTCGTGGCCCCGCTGCATGGCCCCGCCGCGAGCGTGCGAGCGATGGGGGGCAGCGGGGTCCTTCCTCAGAGGTCGGCTACGTCGGCCTGCTTGGCGCGTACCGACTCGGCGGCCTCGCGCAGGCCGGCCAGCTCACTGTCGGACAGGTCGCCTTCGACGACCCTCCGGACACCTTCCCGGCCGATCTCGGCCTCGACCCCCAGGTAGACCCCGGAGATCCCGTACTCGCCGTCGACCCAGGCGCACACCGGCATCACGGCGCCGCTGTCGGAGATCACGGCGCGGGCCATCCGGGCGGCTGCGGCCGACGGCGCGTAGTAGGCGGACCCGGTCTTCAGCAACGCCACGACCTCGGCCCCACCGTTGCGGGTGCGGTCGACCAGGTGGGCGATCCGGTCGGCAGCCAGCACGTCGGACAGCGGTTTGCCGTCGACCGTGCAGCGGGACGGCACCGGGACCATCGTGTCGCCGTGTGAACCGAGGGTCAGCGTGCGCACCGAACCGACCGGGACGCCGAGCTCCTCGGCGACGTTGTTGCTGAAGCGAGCGGTGTCCAGCATCCCGGCCTGGCCCATGACGCGGGCCTTCGGGAAGCCGGTGGCCAGCTGCGCCAGCGCGGTCATCTCGTCCAGCGGGTTGGACACGACGATGACCACGGCGTCCGGAGAGGTCTGCGCGACGTTCTCGGCGACCTGGCGGACGATGCCGGCGTTGGTCTCGATGAGGTCCATCCGGCTCATGCCGGGCTTGCGGGGCAGCCCGGCGGTGATGACCACGACGTCGGAGCCCTCGGTGCCCGCGTACGAGCCGCCGCCGACCCCCACGACCCGGGTCTCGAAGCCCTCGATCGGGCGCGACTGGTTGATGTCCAGCGCCAGCCCCTCGGGCTTGCCCTCCACGATGTCGGTGAGCACGACGGTCTCGAACACGTCGTACTCCGCCAGTCGCAACGCGGTGGTCGAGCCGTAGAAGCCGGCACCGACCACGGTCACCTTGCCGTTCCGGGCCCGATCTGCCATGCCCGCCAACCTAGCCCCGGGCGGCGTCGTCCGGCCATGCGGGGGCCGCTCCGGGCTGGTCAGGACGGCGGGATGGCCAGTGCCATGGCCACCAGCGCCACGCCGGCGCACCCCGTCAGGGCGACGTCGACGCGCTGGCTCCGGACGGCGAGGAAGCCGGTGCGACGCAGCGGGAGCAGCAACCGCAGCGCGGCTGCGGTGACCAGGGCGAGCCCCATCACGACCAGCCCCTGCCGCCACCGGTCACCGGCGACCAGCAGCAGGCCCACCCCGGCGATGACGATGACGGCCAGCAGCGGCCACTGCCGGAGGAAGCCGGCCAGGAGCGGTCGGCGCAGGTAGAGCGGCGGCCGCTCGGGCGCCGGCCCGCCGGCGCGCCGGCTCATGCGGTCAGCACCTCGAACCCGGCCGACTGCTCGGCGGCGAGGACGACGTTCGCCAGCAGCATCGCCCGGGTCATCGGGCCGACGCCACCGGGGTTGGGGGCCACGAAGCCGGCCACCTCCCGCACGTCCGCGGCGACGTCGCCGGCGATCTTGCCGTCGACCCGGCTGACCCCCACGTCCAGCACGGCCGCCCCGGGCTTGACCATGTCAGCGGTGATCAACCCCGGGACGCCGGCCGCCGCGACGACGATGTCGGCCGCGCGGGTGTGCGCGGCCAAGTCCCGGGTGCCGGTGTGGCAGAGGGTCACGGTCGCGTTCTCGGTGCGCCGGGTGAGCAGCAGGCCCAGTGGCCGGCCGACGGTGATGCCGCGGCCGACCACGACCACCTCCGCACCGGCCAGCGGCACGTCGAAGCGGCGGAGCAGCTCGACGATCCCGACCGGCGTGCAGGGCAGTGCCCCGGGGACGTTGAGCACGAGCCGGCCGAGGTTGACCGGGTGGAGGCCGTCGGCGTCCTTGGCCGGGTCGATCCGCTCGAGCACGACGCTCTCGTCGACGCCGCGCGGCAGGGGCAGCTGCACGATGTAGCCGGTGCAGGCGGGGTCGGCGTTCAGCTCGTCGACGACGGCGAGCACCTCGGCGAGGTCGGCGGTGGCCGGCAGCTCCCGCTGGATGCTGTCGATGCCGACCTGGGCGCAGTCGGAGTGCTTGGCCCCGACGTACCAGCGACTGCCCGGGTCGTCGCCGACCAGCAGGGTGCCCAGGCCCGGCCGCCGCCCGGCCGCGGCCAGGGCGGCCACCCGCTCGGTCAGCTCCGCCCGGATCGTCGCCGCGGTCGCCTTGCCGTCGAGAGTCGTCGCTGCCACGGGGTGCAGTCTGCCCGACGCGCCCCGATCTCCGGGCTCGACATGACCGGCCGCAGCGCGGGTCCCGGGGACCGGCGCTCGTCTCAGTCGGCCACCAGGGCCCCGTGGGCGCGGGTGAACAGCACCGCCTGCACCAGGTCCAGCCGGACCCCGGTGGGGTCGAACCCGCGCCAGTTGACGCCGTCGGTCTCGGCTCCGCGCAGGTCCGCCCCGCGCAGCAGGGTGGACTGGAGCCGCGCCCGCCGGAGGTCGGCCCGGGTCAGGTCGGCGTCGGTCAGGTCGGTGTCGGTGAGGTCGGCCTCGGTCAGCTTCTGGCCGGCCAGGTCGACGCCGGCCAGGTCGACGCCCCGCAGCGACACGTAGGACCAGTCGGACTCCTCCGACGTCATCGGCCGCAGCGTGGCACCGGGGAACTGCGAGCCGGTCAGCTTGCAGCCGGTCCAGGTGACGTTGGACAGCTTCGCCCGGTCGAACCGGCAGGAGAGGAACGCCGTCCCCTCGTGCCGGGAGCCCGACAGCGCAGCGCCGGTGAGGACGCAACGCTCGAACACGCAGCGGCTGGTCACCAGCTCCGCCATCGAGGCGTCGTCGAACCGGCAGTCGACGAACGTGACCCGCTCCAGCCGGGCCCAGTCCCAGTCGACGCCCGCGAGGTCCTCGTCCTCCCAGACGGTGTCCGGGGCCGGTGGCTGCAGATCCGACATCAATGCGCGAAGTGGCGGGTGCCGGTGAGGTAGAGCGTCACCCCGGCGGCCTGCGCGGCGGCGACGACCTCCTCGTCCCGCACCGAGCCGCCCGGCTGCACCACGGCCCGCACCCCGGCGTCCAGCAGCACCTGGAGCCCGTCGGCGAAGGGGAAGAACGCATCGGAGGCCGCGACCGAGCCGGTCGCCCGCTCCCCCGCCCGGGCCACCGCGAGCCGGGCGGAGTCGACCCGGTTGACCTGCCCCATGCCGACACCGACGGTGGCCTTGTCGGCGGCGAGCAGGATGGCGTTGCTCTTCACCGCACGCACCGCCCGCCAGGCGAACACCAGGTCGTCCAGCCCGGCGGCGTCCAGCGGTGCACCGGTGGCCAGCGTCCAGCTGGTCGGGTCGTCGCCCGGGGCGTCGATCCGGTCGGCGGTCTGCAGCAGCAGCCCGCCGCTGATCGCGCGCAGCTCCACCGACAGCCGCGGCGCCTCCGGCATGCGGAGCAGCCGGATGTTCTTCTTCGCGGTCAGCACGCCCAGGGCGTCCTCGGTGAACGACGGGGCGACCACGACCTCGGTGAAGACCTCGGACACCTGCTCGGCCAGGGTCAGGTCGACCTCACGGTTGGCCGCGATCACCCCGCCGAAGGCCGAGACCGGGTCGCAGGCGTGCGCCTTGCGGTGGGCGGCGGCGATGTCGGCGCCGACGGCGATGCCGCAGGGGTTGGCGTGCTTGATGATCGCCACGCACGGGTCGGCGTGGTCGTGCGCGGCCCGCCAGGCGGCGTCGGTGTCGACGTAGTTGTTGTAGGACATCTGCTTGCCGTGCAGCTGCTCGGCGTCGGCCAGCCCCGACTGCCCGCTGCGGTACAGCGCCGCACCCTGGTGCGGGTTCTCGCCGTAGCGGAGGACCTCGGTGCGCTCCCAGCTCCCGCCGACCCACTCGGGGAAGCCGCTCGCGTCGTCCGGGGCGAGCACGTTGCCCATCCAGGAGGCGACGGCGACGTCGTAGGCGGCGGTGTGCCGGAACGCCTCTGCCGCCAGTTCCCGGCGCTGGGCCAGGGTGAACCCGCCGGCCGCGACCGCCGC
This sequence comes from Modestobacter sp. VKM Ac-2977, assembly GCF_026968045.1. Classification (GTDB taxonomy): domain Bacteria; phylum Actinomycetota; class Actinomycetes; order Mycobacteriales; family Geodermatophilaceae; genus Modestobacter. Next base: position 480,670 of record NZ_JAPVBQ010000004.1, read on the forward strand.
GACCACCTCGTCGTAGCGGCCCGGGTCGACGACGACGGCGACGGAGGGGTGGTTCTTCGCCGAGGCGCGCACCATCGCCGGGCCGCCGATGTCGATCTGCTCGATGCACTCGTCGGGCGAGGCGCCGGAGGCCACCGTGTCGCTGAACGGGTAGAGGTTCACCACGACCAGGTCGAAGGCGGCGATGCCCAGCTCGTCGAGCTGGGCGACGTGCTCGGGCCGGCGCCGGTCGGCGAGGATCCCGGCGTGCACCGCCGGGTGCAGCGTCTTGACCCGGCCGTCCAGGCACTCGGGGAAGCCGGTGACCTGCTCGACCGGGGTGACCGGCAGGCCGGCGGCGGCGATCCGGGCTGCGGTGGCGCCGGTGCTGACCAGCTCCACCCCGGCGTCGACCAGCCCACGGGCCAGCTCCTCGACGCCGTTCTTGTCGTAGACCCCGAGCAGGGCGCGGCGGACGGGGGTGCGGTCGCTCATCGGGTGCTCTCCTGTGTAGGTGCGTCGGTGGGGGGCAGTCCGGCGGCCTGGACCACGAGGCCGGCCAGGGTCTGCACCAGGAGCTCCCGCTCCACGTCCTTGATCCGTTCGTGCAGGCGCTCCTCGTCGTCCCCGGGCAGCACCGGCACCGGGCGCTGGGCGAGCACCGGGCCGGTGTCGACGCCGGCGTCGACGAGGTGGACGGTCGCGCCGGTGGTGGGGACGCCGGCGGCCAGGGCGTCCCGGACGGCGTGGGCGCCGGGGAAGGCCGGCAGCAGCGCCGGGTGGGTGTTGACCACCCGGCCACCGAACGCACCCAGGACGGCGGGGCCCAGCAGCTTCATGAACCCGGCGCAGACGACCCAGTCCGGCCGGTGGCGGGCCAGCTCCGCGGCCAGCGCAGCGTCCCAGCCGGCCCGGTCGGGGGCGTCGCGCAGGGCGAGGACGAAGGTGGGGAGGCCGGCGTTGCGCGCGTGCGCCAGCCCGGGGGCGTCGGCGCGGTCGGAGCCGACGGCGACGACCTCGGCGGGGTACCCGGGCGTGGCGGTGGCGGCCAGCAGCGCGGCGCACAGCGTGCCGGCGCCGGAGAGCAGGACCACGACGCGGGCCCGATCGGGGCCAGACCGCGGAACGGCGGTCGCGTCGGCGGACACGCTTGCCAACCCTAGCCGTCACCTCCGCCGGGGCCGACCGCGGCCGGGGTCAGCCCCGCGAGCGCCAGCGGCTGACGGCGGCGGCCACGGCGGCGGCGAGGGCCGCCTGGGCGGCGATCGCCAGCCCCGTGGCGAGCGCCGGCGCACCCACCTCGGCCAGCGCCGCGTCACCGAGCCGGCCGCCGGCGACCAGCACCCACAGCCCGGCGCAGACCCCGACACCCAGCCCGGCGACGACGCCCCACAGCGCAGCGATCACCGTGCCGCCGTCGTCGTCGCCGAGTCGACGACCGAGCACTGCGCCCGCGACCAGGCCGGCCACCGCGGGCAGGGCCTGGGAGAGGAAGGCCAGCAGCGGCACCGCCTGCGTGTCGGGCAGTGCGGCGAGCAGCGGCAGTGCGGGCACGCTGCCCAGCGTCACCCCGCTGGCGGACACGAACGTCCCGGCGCCCACCAGGAAGCCGGGGCCGGCGGCGAGGCCCATCACCGCGGCCACGGCGTTGGGGAGCAGCAGCAGGCTCAGTCCCACCTGCCCGGCGGCTCCGGCACCGGCGCCGCCGAGGCCGGTGATGACCCGGCCGAGCCCGGCCACGTCGTGGACGAGGGCCACCGCGACCACCGCGGTGCAGCAGGCGGCCAGCGCCAGGGTCCCGGCGGCCACCGCGCGCAGGACCACCCGGCCGGGACCGGGGAACCGGTCGACCAGCTCCACACCCAGGCCCGAGTCGCGCAGCACCCCCAGCCCGCCGGCGACGAGTGCGACGACGCCGGCTCCCAGCACCGCACGCGGCAGGGCGACCGAGGCACCCGGGGCGTCGACGACCAGCGCCAGGCCGGCGGTGAGGGCGACGTGGACGGCGACGACGACCGCCAGCACCACCGCCGCTCCCCCTCCGGTGCGCGACCGCCGGAGGGCCACCACCGACCCTGCTGCCCGGCTGATCCCCCAGGCGATCCCCGCGGTCACCACCAGCGGCGCGAGCCGCAACGGGCCCGAGGACAGCTGGAGCTCCGCGCCCTGCCCGAGCAGCCACAACTGACCGGCCACCCGTGCGGAGGCCGTCAGCGGCAGCCCGCCGTCGGGGTCCAGGGTCTGGACGACGACGACGGCGAGGGTCAGACCGGCCAGTCCCAGGACCGACACGGCCAGCGCTGCGGCCACGGCCAGGACGCCGGTCAGTCGAGTGCGACGCTCCCCCGGCCCGACGGAGGGCAGGCGCGTCCGCACGGAGGTCACCCCTCCACTGTCGCAAGGCACACGGGACCTGGCCCGGCGCACGCGCCGGGGCGACTCAAGTCACGCTCCCGGCCGTGGCACGGGGTCAGCGGTCAGGTGCAGGCCGTGGCCGGACGGGACCGACCGGCGGCTGCCAGGGCTCGGCCGGTTGCCCGTACTGCGGCTGTCCGTACGGCGGCTGTCCCCAGCCCGTCGGCTGTCCGTAGTGCGGTCGGCCGTACTGCGGCGGCGGCCCGCTCAGCGGCCTCCCGTGCTGCAGCGGCCGGCCCTCACCGGGCCGGCTCCCGGTGGGCGCCCCGGCCGGGCCGGCCTGCTGGCCGGACCACGCGCGGAGCCCGGGCAGCAGGGACGACGCGGCCAGCACGGTCACGGCGGCGGCGACGAGGACGCCCAGCAGAGCGGGGAACTGGAAGCCGTAGTCGAGGCTCCGCAGCCACGCGATGAGGGTGCACAGCAGCGCGAACGCGGCCAGGACGACGGCCGGTGCGGCGCGCAGGAGACCGGCCCGGTCCGGGCGGACGGCCGGGAGCACCGCCCACGCTCCCGCGCCGAGCAGCAACAGCGCGCTCAGCACGACCAGCGCGGAGAACTCGTACCCACTGGCCGTGATCCGGCCGGCGAAGTCGAAGGTGACCGAGGCCCACGGGAGCAGACCGACGAGCAGGTAGAGGACGGCTCCCCCGGCCACCAGGAGGTCCACCGTCGTCAGCCGGCTCCGGTCGAACCCGCGGCCGGCCGCCGGCTGGGGCGGTGGCGCCCAGGCCGGCTCGGGACCACTCGACGTCATCGTGCGCTCCTCGTGCATGGACGTTCGGGTACGGGCGGGCACCCACGAGTCTCCGCCGTCCCGGCGCCGACGGGCGCCCGCGGGCACGCCACTGCCCGGCACCCTCCGGAGAGAGGCCGGGCAGCAGCGGTGTCGTTCGGCCCTGTCCCGGGGCCCACCCCGATCTCGCGAGGGGTGGGGAGGACGGGGTCCTCTTTCAGCCGCCGACGATCTCCCGCATGAGGCGGGCGGCCTCCGACGGGGTCTTGCCGACCTTCACGCCAGCGGCCTCGAGGGCCTCCTGCTTGGCAGCGGCCGTGCCGGCCGAACCGGAGACGATGGCGCCGGCGTGGCCCATCGTCTTGCCCTCGGGGGCGGTGAAGCCGGCGACGTAGCCGACGACCGGCTTGGTCACGTTGGCCTTGATGAAGTCCGCGGCGCGCTCCTCGGCGTCGCCGCCGATCTCGCCGATCATCACGATCGCCTCGGTCTCCGGGTCGTCCTGGAACGCCTGGAGGCAGTCGATGTGCGTCGTCCCGATGACCGGGTCACCGCCGATGCCGACGGCGGTGGAGAAGCCGATGTCCCGGAGCTCGTACATCATCTGGTAGGTCAGCGTGCCGGACTTGCTGACCAGCCCGATCTTGCCGGCCTGGGTGATGTTGGCCGGGATGATGCCGGCGTTGGACCGCCCGGGGCTGATCAGGCCGGGGCAGTTCGGGCCGATGATCCGGGTCGAGCCGCCCTGGGCGTGCGCCCAGAAGTACGTCGAGTCGTGCACCGGGATGCCCTCGGTGATGACCACGGCCATCCCGATCTGGGCGTCGACGGCCTCGAGGACGGCGTCCTTGGCGAACTTCGGCGGCACGAAGACGACGGTGACGTCGGCCCCGGTCTCCTTCATCGCGTCGGCGACGGAGCCGAAGACGGGGACGGTCGTGCCGTCGAAGTCCACGGACTGGCCGGCCTTGCTGGGGTTCACGCCACCGACGACGGCGGTGCCGGAGGCGAGCATCCGCGCAGTGTGCTTGCGGCCCTCGGATCCGGTGATGCCCTGGACGATGACCTTGCTGTTCTCGGTGAGGAAGATCGACATCTCTGCTGTGTCCTGTTCTCGGGTGCCGGGGCGATCAGGCGGCGAGTTCGGCGGCGCGGCGGGCGGCGCCGTCCATGGTGTCGACCACGGTCACCAGCGGGTGGGCGGCCTCGGCGAGGATCCGCCGGCCCTCCTCCACGTTGTTGCCGTCCAGCCGCACGACCAGCGGCTTGGTGGCCTCGTCGCCGAGCAGGCCCAGCGCCGAGACGATGCCGTCGGCGACGGCGTCGCAGGCGGTGATCCCGCCGAAGACGTTGACGAAGACGCTCTTCACGGCCGGGTCGGACAGGATGACGCCCAGCCCGTCGGCCATCACCTGGGCGGAGGCGCCACCGCCGATGTCCAGGAAGTTGGCCGGGCGGACGCCGCCGAACTCCTCACCGGCGTAGGCGACGACGTCCAGCGTGCTCATGACCAGGCCGGCGCCGTTGCCGATGATGCCGACCTGGCCGTCCAGCTTGACGTAGTTGAGGCCCTTCTCCTTGGCCGCGGCCTCCAGCGGGTCGGCGGCGGCCGAGTCCTCGAGGGCGTCGTGCTCGCCGTGCCGGAAGGAGGCGTTCTCGTCCAGGGTCACCTTGGCGTCCAGGGCGAGGACGGTGCCGTCGGGCGCCTTGGCCAGCGGGTTGATCTCGACCAGGGTGGCGTCCTCCTTGCTGAAGACGTCCCACAGCTGGACGGCGATGGCGATCACCTGGTCGCGGACCTCGGCCGGGAAGCCGGCGGCGTCCACGATCTCGGCGGCCTTCTGCGCGTCGACGCCGACCGAGGCGTCGACGGGGACCCGGGCCAGCGCCTCCGGGCGCTCGACGGCGAGCGTCTCGATCTCGACGCCACCCTCGACCGAGGCCATGGCGAGGAAGGTGCGGTTGGAGCGGTCGAGCAGGTAGGAGAAGTAGTACTCCTCGGCGATGTCGCTGGCCTGGGCCACCATCACCCGGTGGGTGATGTGCCCCTTGATGTCCAGCCCGAGGATGTCCTGGGCCCGCGCCTTGGCGGCCTCGGGGTCGTCGGCCAGCTTCACGCCGCCGGCCTTGCCGCGGCCGCCGACCTTCACCTGCGCCTTCACGACGACCGGGGCGGAGATCTCGCGGGCGATCGCCTCCGCCTCCTCGGGCGTCTCGGCTACGCCGCCGGGGAGCACGGGCACACCGTGCGAGGCCAACAGGTCACGGGCCTGGTACTCGAAGAGATCCACGAGCAAGGACCGTAGCCCGCCCCCGGTGCGCCCGCGTCAGGCGCCCTCCGACCGAGGGGGACGTCTCACCCGTCTCTTCCGCTGAGCGGGCGCCGGACGAGGCGGTCAGACCTCGGCGGAGGCGCCCACGTGGTCCCGGACCCAGCCCACGATCTCCTCGGTGGTCGCACCCGGGGTGAACACCCGGGCCACCCCCAGCTGGGCCAGCTCGGGCAGGTCGGCCTCGGGGATGATCCCGCCCCCGAAGACGACGACGTCGTCGACGTCCCGCTCCCGGAGCAGCTCGGCGAGCCGCCGGAACAGCGTCATGTGGGCGCCGGAGAGCACCGAGAGCCCGACCGCGTCGGCGTCCTCCTGGACGACGGTGTCCACGATCTGCTCGGGCGTCTGGTGCAGCCCGGTGTAGACGACCTCCATGCCGGCGTCACGGAGGGCCCGGGCCACGATCTTGGCGCCCCGGTCATGGCCGTCGAGGCCCGGCTTGGCGATCACGACTCGAATGCGCTCAGCTGCCACGACCGCGACTCTAGGGGCGCGAGGGTGGCCCACGTCACCCCTCAGCGGGGGAACCGCGCCGCCAGCGCCAGGCCAGCAGCGTGAGCCCCACCGCGCCGAGACCCAGCACCAGCAGGCCGGCGCCCGGCACGGTCCACTCCAGCTCGGGGCTGGACCGGGCGTCGCGGAGCCCGGCCAGCGCCGTGTCCAGCAGGAAGACGGCGACGGCGAGCAGGCCGCCGACAGCGGCGAGCCGGGGCCGCAACGACGGCGCGACGACGGCGGACAGCACGAGTGCGCCGGCCAGCAGCAGCCCGCCCAGCAGGGCCAGCCCCGGTCGCTCCAACAGCGCCTGCGGTCCCTCCTGGTCCACGACGACCTCCAGCCCGGTCAACGGGTCGGTCACCACCCGGTCCGGGACGTCGGCCGATGGCAGCGCCAGGGCCAGCACCGCCGCGACGCCGAGGAACGCCGCCGCGCCGGCGAGCACCGGACGCAGCGGGTCCAGCGTGCCGCCGTCCTCCATCACGGTGCGGCTCCAGGCGGCGAAGGCGGTCAGGCCGGCGAGGACGGCGAGGCCCAGGGCCAGGACCCCGAGCACCCAGCCGGCACCGGTCTCCACCGAGCTGGTGAGCACCAGCTCTCCGGCCAGCACCTCGACCGCCGGCCGGGTGGTCGACCCCTGCCCCCGATGGAGCTCGATGAGCAGCCGGCCCACGGCCAGCGCACCGGTGACCGCCGCGTAGGCCAGGCCGAGCCGAGGCACTCGCCCGAGAGCCAGCCCGGCGCCCACCGCCATCGAGGCGACCGGTGCCACGAGGGAGGCGATGGCGCTCGGCACCCCCCGTACCGGGCTCACCGCGACCCCTCCGACCACGAGGTAGGTCGGGAACAACGCCGCTGCGCCGGCCAGCCCGGCGAGCAGGAGGAGCACCCCGCAGATCCGGGCCAGCACCGGGACCGCCCCGACGACGAGCTGGTCGGGGGCGGACGGCGCGGTGGCACCGGCCCGGGAGCCGCCTGAGCGGCGGGCTGCGGAGGTGCGCGCGGCAGCAGGCCGGCCTGGCTCGCCGGTGCGGGCGGGGTCGCGGTCACGGGCGGGCACTGGGGTTCTCCTCCGGATCGAGCTCTCTGGCCGCGAGCGCGTGTCGCGTGACAGTTGTGTGACGTTCAACACAACGGGGCATTACGGTCCCCTGAACCGAGCACACCACTGCTCATGGCGCGCCGCCCGGCGCGGTGCCGAGGCGGACGGGAGGGGGAACGGCGTGCACGAGCCCGTTCTGCCCTCCGCACCAGCCTGGCACGCCCCGCGTGCTGGAGCACGGAGCGACGTCCCCGCGGTGCCGGCACCCCCTCGCCGCACCGGCCTCCGGCGACTGGTCTCCCCGACTGCGCTCACCGGCAGCCTCACCGAGCTGGCCTGGGTGGGCGCCCACACCCTGCTCTACCCCCTGGGCACCCGCACCGAGCGGCTTCGCCCGGACGGGAGCTACCGCCCCGGCGCGCAGCCCGCCGCCGTCCGCGCCCTGTTCGCCGCCGACCCCCTCGCCGCCCGGATCCCCGTCGTGCTGGTCCACGGGCTGATCGACAACCGGTCGGTGTTCACCGTGATGCGCCGCAGCCTCCGCCGGCGTGGCTTCGCCCAGGTCTGCACCTGGAACTACAGCCCGCTGCTGCGGGACGTGGAGAGCGCCGCCGAGGCGCTCGGCCAGCACATCGAGGAGGTCTGCCGGACGACCGGCCACGACCGGGTGCACGTGGTCGGCCACAGCCTCGGCGGGCTGGTCGCCCGGTACCTCGTGCAGCGTCTGGGCGGCGACGCACGGGTGGAGTCCCTGGTGACCCTCGGGACGCCGCACGGCGGGAGCCGGTGGGCGCACGTCCTGCCCACCCGCCTGGTGCGCCAGCTGCGGCCGGGATCGGACCTGTTCCGGGAGCTCGCCGCCCCGGCGCCGGAGTGCCGCACCCGCGTGACGGCGGTCTACAGCGACCTGGACCAGATGGTCGTGCCGTCGTCGGCCGGGCGATGCGAGCACCCCGATCTCCAGGCCCGCAACGTGCTCGTGCCGGGCGTCGGGCACATGTCGCTGCCGATCCACCGGGCGGTGGTCGACGAGGTCGCCGCGACCCTGGCCGGCCTGCGCAGCCCCGCCGCCGACACCCCCGCCGCTGCCGCCTGACCACGACGACAACACCTGCCAAGGGCGGGTGTCGTCACTCATCGTTTGTGGTGTCGACACGCGCTGTCAGATCGTTGAACCACCCACCACCCCTCCGTAGCGTCGCGAATGACACCGATGGGATCTCCACCGGCGTCACCGAACCGCAGTGCCAGCACCCGCCGCTCCCCGCGGCCCGCTGGTGCTCGACGACGCCCGGCTCCCCGCGGCGTGCTGGCCGGGAGGTGCCCGTTGTCCCGTGTGCGAACGCTCGTGGGCCGCACGCAGTCCGAGATCGTCCCCGCCGTCGCCCCCACCGGCCCGTCCGGCGACTGGTCCGACGACTTCGACGACGACTGGGACTGGGACCGCGAGTGGGCGGCCACCCAGGACGCCGACCCGAGCACCGCCGCCCGCGCCGCGGCCGGATCCGACGAGACCCCCGCGAGCTCTCCGGTCGACGTCGTACGACGAGTGCTCCCCCGCCCCCCGCGGCGCCGGGCACCGGTGCTGCTGGCCGTTGCCGTCGCCGGCGCCCTGGCGACCTCGCTGCTGGGCGGACTCAGTGACCCGGAGCCCGCCCCGGTGGCCTCCGGAGCGGACTACGGGCTGGGTCTGGCCGATGCCAGCTTCGCCGGCGGCGTGGACGTCGAGGGCGCCCGCGGGGAGATCAGCCAGGCCGAGGCCCAGGCCCGACTGAGCGAGATCGCCGCCTCCCGGGCCGCCCGCGAGCCGGACTTCGTCGTGCCCACCGCCGGCCGGCTGACCACGTGCTTCTGCCAGCGCTGGGGCACCATGCACTGGGGTCTCGACCTCGCCGCCCCGCTCGGCACCCCGATCTTCGCTGCCGCGGACGGGGTCGTGCTGCGCGCCGGCCCGGCGTCGGGCTACGGCAACGCGGTGTACATCCAGGACGCCGACGGGAACGTCCAGATCTACGGGCACATGCGCTACTACGACGTGGCAGCCGGCGACGTGGTCTCGGCCGGCGAGCAGATCGCCAAGGTCGGCAACCAGGGGCAGTCGACCGGGCCCCACCTGCACTTCGAGATCCACCGCGGTGGGATGAACGGCAAGCCGATCGACCCCGAGGACTGGCTCGCCGAGCGAGGCCTGTCCGTCGGCTGACCCCGGTCGGTGGCCCCCGGCAGACTGGCCCGGTGACCTCCGCGAACCCGCCGTCCGGTCCGTCCGTGCGGTTGGTCCAGCTCCCGGCTGCGGTGTTCACCGCTCTGGCCGCCGGTGATCTCGCCGCGGCCGACGAACTCAGCCCGGTGCCGCTGACCGCGTACTTCGCCGGCCCCGACTGGGCGTCCGTGTGGCGCCGGCGCGCCGCACAGTTGATCACCCACCCCGAGGACGCCGGCTGGATCACCCGGGTCATCTGGGACCCAACCCGCCGGGCAGCCGTCGGGCGGGCGGGCTTCCACGGCGCACCTGATCGCGATGGCATGGTGGAGATCGGCTACGCCGTGGCACCCGCATGGCGCCGGCAGGGCTACGCCCGGGCCGCCTTCGAGCAGTTGCTCAACCGCGCACGCGCAGAGCCCGCGGTCCGCACCGTCCGGGTGACCATCAGCCCGGCCAACACCGCCTCCCGGGCCCTGGCGCTGCCCTACGGCTTCGTGCCGGTCGGCGAGCAGCAGGACGACGAGGACGGTCTCGAGCTGGTCTACGAGGTCGCCGCCGACGGACTCAGAGCTTGACGAGCGGGGCGTAGCGCAGCACGAGCCGCTTGGTACCGCCGGAGCCGAAGTCGACCGTGGCCTGCGCCTTGTCGCCGGCGCCGTTGATCTCGACCACCGTGCCGAGCCCGAAGGCGTCGTGGCTGACCCGGTCGCCGACGTCGACGCTGATCACCGCCCGGTTGCCCGCACCGCCGCGCAGGCCCCCGGTCGACAACCCGGTCGAGGCGACCCGGGCCTGGGCGGAGCTCATCGGCTTGCTGGGCGCCGGCTCCAGCCGCTCCCAGTGGACGGCGTCGGACGGCAGCTCGTCGAGGAACCGGGACGGCGGGTTGTAGGCCGGCTGCCCCCAGCTGGTGCGCACGGTCGCCCGGGAGAGGAACAGCCGCTGCCGCGCCCGGGTGATGCCCACGTAGGCCAGCCGCCGCTCCTCCTCCAGCTCCCGCGGGTCACCGAGGGCCCGCAGGTGCGGGAAGACGCCGTCCTCCAGGCCGGTGAGGAAGACCACCGGGAACTCCAGGCCCTTGGCGGTGTGCAGGGTCATCAGCGTGACCACGCCGGCCTCGTCGCCGCTGACCGGGATCTGGTCGGCGTCGGCGACCAGCGAGACCTGCTCGAGGAACTCGGTGACGGTGCCGCCGGGGTTGGCCGCCTCGAACTCGGCGGCCACCGAGATGAGCTCGTTGAGGTTGTCGACCCGTCCCTCGTCCTGCGGGTCGGTGCTGGCCTCGAGCTCGGCGAGGTAGCCGGTGCGGTCCAGCACGCTCTCCAGCAGCGCCGCCGGGCCCGAGCCGGTCTCGACCAGCTGCTCGAACTCCTCCAGCAGCGCGACGAACTCCTGGATCGCCTTGAGCGACCGGGTGGCCAGGTCACCGACCTCCGAGCACCGGCGCAGCGCGCTGGCGAACGGGATCCGCTCACGGTCGGCGAACCGCTCGACGCAAGCCTCCGCCCGCTCGCCGATGCCGCGCTTGGGGGTGTTCAGCACCCGCCGCAGGCTCACCACGTCGGCCGGGTTGGCGACCACCTTGAGGTAGGCGACCGCGTCCCGGACCTCCCGGCGCTCGTAGAAGCGCACCCCGCCCACCACCTTGTAGGGCATGCCGACCCGGATGAACACCTCCTCGAACACCCGGGAGGCGTTGTTGGTGCGGTAGAAGACCGCGATGTCCTTGGGTTGCGCCTTGCCTTCGTCGGTGAGCGCGTCGATCTGCTCGGCGACCCAGGCCGCCTCGTCGTGCTCGTTGTCGGCGACGTAGCCCTCGATCAGCTCGCCGTCCCCGGCGTCGGACCAGAGGTTCTTCGGCCGGCGGGCGGTGTTGCGGGCGATCACCTGGTTGGCCGCGCGCAGGATGCGCTGGGTGGAGCGGTAGTTCTGCTCCAGCACGATGGTGGTGGCGTCCGGGTAGTCGCGCTCGAACTCGTCGATGTTGCGGATCGTCGCGCCGCGGAAGGCGTAGATCGACTGGTCGGCGTCCCCGACCACGCACAGCTCGGCCGGCGGGACCGGGCCGCCGTGCCCACCGACCAGTTCGCGGACCAGCACGTACTGGGCGTGGTTGGTGTCCTGGTACTCGTCGACCAGCACGTGCCGGAACCGGCGGCGGTAGTGCTCGGCCACGTCGGGGAAGGCCTGGAGCAGGTGCACCGTGGTCATGATCAGGTCGTCGAAGTCCATCGCGTGCGCCTCGCGCAGCCGCCGCTGGTAGAGGGTGTACGCCTCCTTCAGCACCTTCTCCGGCGCCGTCTGCGGGGCGTAGGACTCCTCGTCGATCAGCTCGTTCTTCAGGTTCGAGACCTGGTTGGCCAGGCTGCGACCGGGATACCGCTTGGCGTCGAGGTCCAGGTCGCGGGCGACCATCGTCATCAGCCGGACCGAGTCGCCCTGGTCGTAGATGGTGAACGAGCTCTTCATGCCGAGCTTGCCGGCCTCGGCGCGCAGGATGCGCACGCACATCGAGTGGAACGTGGACACCCACATCGCCCGGGCCCGCGGGCCGACGAGGGCCGCGACGCGCTCCTTCATCTCGCCGGCGGCCTTGTTGGTGAAGGTGATCGCCAGGATCTCGCCGGGCGAGGTGCCACGGGCACCGAGCAGGTAGGCGATGCGGTGGGTGAGCACCCGCGTCTTGCCCGACCCCGCGCCGGCGACGATGAGCAGCGGGCTGCCCTCGTGCACCGTGGCCTCGCGCTGCGGGCCGTTCAGGCCGGCGAGCATCCGGTCGAGCTCGCGGCCGATCTGGCCGGAGGTGTGCCGTGGGAGCGCGGCGGTGCCGGGGAGGGTGTGCTGGGGGCTGCTCATGACCCGCCCACTCTAAGCCGGGGCACCGACGACTCCCGAGGTCCGCGTGTCGACTGGGGACGGCGTGACCTGGCCGCGCGGTCCGGGGTGTGACAGACTCCTCGACGTGCTGACGCATCGCGAGTTTCCCTACGGCCGCCGGGTTCCGGCGTCCGTACTCGCTGGCTGATCAGCCACCGCACACGACGCCCCGGGCCCAAGGCCCCGGGGCGTTTTCCGTCTCTCCGGGTCCGACGGCCTCATCCCCGCCCCGGAGGACCCGATGAGCAGCACCCTCTCCCCCAGCGTCCCCACCGAGCGCCCAGCCGACCCGGCCGAGCACATCGACGCGCTGCGCGCCGAGATCGACGCCTGCGACGCGCAGATCATCGAACTGGTCCAGCGTCGGCTGGCCGTCTCCCAGGAGATCGGCGCGCTGCGCACCGCCTCGGGCGGCATGCGGCTGTCGCTGTCCCGCGAGCAGCGGGTCCTCGCCCGCTTCCGCGCCGCGCTCGGCCCGGACGGCGCCGCACTCGGGATGATGCTGCTGCGCCAGGGCCGCGGCCGGCTCTGAGGGAGGCCCCCTCCCCCGCGCCTCGGGAATGCAGCGGGGCGCCCTGGAGGGTGCCCATAAGCTGCGGCGCGTGATGCCGCTCCCCACCGCCCCCGCCGAGCACGTCGACCGCGTCCTGTGCGTGCTCGCCCACCCCGACGACGTCGACTTCGGCAGCGCCGGCACGATCGCCACCTGGACGGCGGCGGGTACGGAGGTCACCTACTGCATGGTGACCGACGGGGACGCCGGCGGCTTCGACGAGACCCCGCGCGACCAGATGGGCCCGTTGCGCCGCGAGGAGCAGCGAGCCGCGGCCGCGGCGGTCGGTGTCACCGACGTCCGGTTCCTCGGGTACCCGGACGGGCGGCTCGAGCCGACCCTGGACCTGCGTCGCGACATCAGCCGGGTGATCCGCCAGGTGCGACCGCAGCGGGTGCTCACCAGCTCACCCGAGCGCTTCTGGGAGCGGATCGGCGCCAGCCACCCCGACCACATGACCGTCGGCGAGTCCACGTTGCGCGCGGTGTACCCCGACGCCCGCAACCCCTTCGCCTTCCCCGAGCTGCTGGCCGATGAGGGCCTGGATGCCTGGACGGTGTCCGAGGTGTGGCTGGGCGGCGGCCCCCGCTCGGACCACGCCGTGGACGTGACCGACGTGCTCGACCGCAAGCTCGCCGCGCTGCGCTCGCACGTCAGCCAGGTCTCGCACTGGCCCGAGGACCAGTTGGTGGAGTTCCTGACCGGCTGGATGCGGCAGAACGCACGTGCCCACGGTCTGCCCGACGGCCGGCTGGCCGAGGCCTTCCAGGTGGTGCACACCGGTTGACCTGGCGCCCTGCCGACGGCACCGCGGCCACCGGCCGCCGCCTCACAACAGGCGGTTGGTGGCCGCCCAGCGGGTGAGCTCGTTGCGGTTGGACAGCTGCAGCTTGCGCAGCACGTTGGAGGCGTGTGACTCCACCGTCTTCACCGAGATGAAGAGCCGCCCGCCGATCTCCCGGTAGGTGTAGCCGCGGGCCAGCAGCTGCATGACCTCCCGCTCACGGGCCGACAGCAGGTCCAGGCCCGGGTCGGTGGCCGGGTCGTCGGCGAGCGCGGGGGCGGCGGGTCCGGCGGAGAAGGCGTCGAGCACGAAGCCGGCCAGCCGGGGGCTGAAGACGACGTCGTCCTCGGCGACCCGGCGGACGGCGTCCCGCAGGTCCGCGCCGGAGATCGTCTTGGTGACGTACCCGCGCGCCCCGGCCCGGATGACCGCGATGACGTCCTCGGCGGCGTCGGAGACCGAGAGCGCCAGCCACCTCGTCGCCGGCAGCTCGGTGCGGAGCGACTCGAGGACGGCGTGGCCGCCGCCTCCGGGCAGGTGCACGTCGAGCAGGACGACGTCCGGTGTGCTGGTCCGGATGCCGGCCACCGCGGTCGGGACGTCCGCTGCCTCGCCGACCACCTCGACCTCCTCGCCCAGCTCGGTGCGCACGCCGGCGCGGACCATCGCGTGGTCGTCGACGAGGAAGACCCGGGTGCGGTTCACAGCGACGCCTCCATCTGTGCACGTGGGAGGCAGAGCTCCACCTCGGTCCCCTCTCCCGGCGCGGACCGCACCGTCGCCGTGCCGTCGAGTCGGGTCAGCCGCCCCACCACCGAGTCGCGCAGTCCGCGCCGGTCGCCCGGCACGGCGGCGGGGTCGAACCCGGTCCCGCGGTCCCGGACGAAGACCGTCACCGATCCCGGCGTCACCTCGCTGTACAGCGAGACCGACGGCGCGCCCGAGTGCTTCGCCGCGTTGACCACCGCCTCCCGGGCGGCCTGGCCGAGGGTGGCGACCGCGTCGTCGACCGGCAGGTCACCGACGACCACGGGCTCGACGGTGACGGCGTGGTCGGCCTCCACCTCGGCCACCAGTCGGGCTACCAGCCCGGCCCAGGTGCCGCCGGTGGCGACGGTCGGCTCGTACAGCCAGGCCCGCAGCTCCCTCTCCTGGCTGCGGGCCAGCCGGTTCACCACCGTGGGGTCGGCCGCGTGCCGCTGGATCAGCGCGAGGGTCTGCAGCACCGAGTCGTGCAGGTGGGCGGCGACCGCGGCGCGCTCCTCCGAGCGGATCCGGGCGGCCCGCTCGGCCGCGCGCTGGTCCAGCAGCCGGCGCCACAGCGGGGCGGTCGCCAGCGTCAGTCCGACGAGGATGACCACGGTGGCGGTGAAGCCGTTGCGGGCGTTGGCCAGCTGCCCGGTGGTGGCCAGCAGCAGCACCACACCGACCACGCCGACGACGACGCCGGCGGCCAGCCCCCAGCGACTGGTGCGTCGGGAGAGCGAGGCGTCGGTCTCGGTCTGCCGCCAGATCAGCGCCAGCCCGATCCCGGCGAGCACCAGCGGCAGGACGACGTCGTAACCGCCGAACGTGAGCAGCTGGGAGACCAGCCCGAAGACGACGAAGGACAGCAGCGCCAGCAGGATCATCTGGCGGCGGCTGGGGCGCTGCCCGATCACGGCCGTCGGGTCGTCCTCCCCGGACGGGTCGGCGACCGGCATGGTCAGCCACAGCAGCGCATAGGCGACGACGCCGACCCCGGTGAACGCCAGCCCGACCACGACGACCCGCACCACGAGCGGGTCCAGGCGCAGGTGCGCGGCAGTGCCGGCGACCACCCCGGCCAGCAGCCGGTCGCCGGCCGGTCGCACCAGCGGGGGACGGGCCGGGCGGCCGTCGGGGAGCCGAGCCGCAGCCGGGGCGGGATGCCCGGCCGCCGGCGCGGTGCTGGGGGTCACGACACCGATGGTGTCACCGTCCTCGCGCCTCGCACACCGGTGATCACCCGGAGGCAGGGCGACCGTCGCGGATCAGGGTCGGTCCAGGGGGTTCCCTGATACCGCGAGGCGATCGGAGTCGGCAGGCTCGTGGCATGACCTCAGCGCTCCCTCCCTCCGCCCCGCCCCCGGCGGCCGAGCAGCCACCGGGCTCGTGGCCGCCTCCGCCGCCACCGGGCCCGGTGGCGCGTCCGCCGCTGCGCCGCAGCCGCACGGACCGGGTGATCGGCGGCGTCGCCGGCGGCCTGGCCGACTACACCGGTGTGGACGCCCTGCTGTGGCGGGTGGGCGCCATCGCGCTGACCCTCGCCGGCGGCAGCGGCCTGATCATCTACGTGCTGCTGTGGCTGCTCATGCCGGCCGCCCCTGCGGCGCCGCCCGGCCAGCCCGGCGTCCCGGACCAGGCCCGCACCGGCCCGCGTTCGCCGGTGCCCGGCGTGACGGTCGCGGCGCTGCTGATCATCGCCGGCATCGCGGTGCTGCTGGACCAGTTCACCGACGTGGAGCTGGGCGCCCGCGGCGTCCTGGGCGTCGCCCTCCTCGTCGTCGGCGTCGGCCTGGTGGTCGGCGCGCTGACCGGGATCGGCCGGGGCGCCAAGGGCGGGCTCATCGGGCTGGGCATGGTGCTCTCCGTGGCGCTCGCGATCGCCTCGACCGTCGACGTCCCCTCCGGCGGGATGGGCGACCGCACCTGGCGCCCGGCGTCGGCCGCCGCCGTGCAGTCGGACTACGAGAACGGCGCCGGCGACCTGCTGCTGGACCTGCGCGACGTCGACCTCGACGACCTGGACTCCCCGATCACCACCCGGCTCGACTCCGGGATCGGCGACATCGAGGTGATCGTGCCCTTCTCCGCCGACGTGGATCTGGACGTCGTCCAGGGGGTCGGCGAGACCGACCTGCTCGGCGACAGCGTGACGAGCGGCTTCTTCCCCGGTCGGGGGACGGACGAGTGGTCCGGGGACTCCGACCCGGAGTTCGAGATCATGATCCACTCCGGACTGGGCGACGTGGAGGTGTCCCGTGGCTGAGCACGACCCCTACGGACGGCGGGACACCGAGGTGTTCCCGCAGGGCACGACCGGCAGCACGATCGGCAGCTCCACCGCCTCCCCCAGCGACTCCTCCGACCGCCGACGCGACATCGACCCCGGGGCACTGGTGGCCGGGGTGCTGTTCATCCTGGTGGCGGTGCTGCTGATGGCCGGGGTGGACCTGGACCTCGCCTGGTTCGGTGACGGCATCGCCTGGGTCATCCTGATCGGGGCCGGGGTCGCACTGCTGGTCAACGAGTGGCGCAAGGCCCGCCGCCGGGGCTGAGGTCGGCGGTGGCCGGGCCCGGGAGACGCTCCCCGGACCCGGCCACTCAGCGCGTGACGACCGCGATGGCCACGGTGCCGAGGTAGATCAGCGGCAGCAGGATGCCCTCGAACCCGACTCCCTTGCGCTCGCGCATCACCAGCCCGGTCGCCAGCACGACGGTCATCAGGATCGTGCCGCCGAGCAGGACCAGGCTGATCTCACCGGCGTCGCGGTAGACCGGCCCCTCCAGGTAGGCGATGTCGGCCACCGGGATCATCAGGGTGTCGAAGACGTTCCCGCCGATGATGTTGCCGATGCCCAGGGTCAGCGCCCCCATCCGCACCGCGGTGATCAGCACGACGAGCTCGGGCAGCGAGGTGACCGCCGTGGTCAGGGTGAAGCCGACGACGCCGCTGGGCAGCCCGGTCGCCTGGACGACACCCAGTCCCGCCTGGCCGATCACCCAGCCGGCGACGCCGACCACCAGCGCCAGCGACGCGAGCCGGCCCCACAGCCGACGGGTCGAGGCGTCGGTGCCGTCGGGTTCGACGTCCTCGACCGTGGCCGAGGTCTGGATGGGTTGCCACATGGGGTGGTCGTGCATCCGCCGGAGCAGGACCAGCCCGTAGCCGTAGAGCAGCGGGATCAGCAGGGTCACCGGGTGGATCCAGCCCCACTGCAACGTGGGGGTGGCGTAGGCGACCACCGGCAGGGACAGCATCCCGACCAGGAGCAGCGCCTGCAGCACGTTCTCCAGTGAGGCGGCAGCGTGCTCCAGGTTGGCCCGGCGGTAGACCAGGTCGGCGATGGCCAGCCAGACCGTCTGCACCGCGACCCCGCCGATCGGGTTGGCCAGGCCGAACCCGGCATCGCCCTCCAGCGCGCCGGTCGCGGTGGTCACGATGCCCGGCAGGGAGGTGACCGCACCGAGCAGCAGGGCGCCACCGATCGCGTCGCCCAGGCCGGTGCGATCGGCGAGTTCGTCGGCAGCGCGGGTCAGCCGGATGCCGGCGAAGACGATCACCGCCGCCATGGCGACGAGGGCCAGCGCGCTCGGCCAGAGTGGCCACACCCCGGCGGTCACTCCGGCACCTCCTCGCGTGGTCGATCAGATCGCCGACAACCTGATCATGAGCCGCCCGGCCCCGCCACTCGGCGCCCCCGAACAGGTGACGCGCCGGAGCACCTCGCCGACCCTCCGCGGGCAGCGCCCGGGAGTGGTGACGGCCAGGGTTCAGCCGTTCGGCACTGGTGCCCGGTCCGAGCGCCGGTGAGGGCCGGTCAGGCCCCCTCCAGGGGCCCGCCCTGAGCTTGCGAAGGGTGGGGAGGAGGGGGTCCCTACTCCCATTCGATGGTGCCCGGCGGCTTGCTCGTCACGTCGAGCACGACCCGGTTCACCTCGGCCACCTCGTTGGTGATCCGGGTGGAGATCTTCGCCAGCACGTCGTAGGGCAGCCGGGTCCAGTCCGCGGTCATCGCGTCCTCGCTGGACACCGGACGCAGCACCACGGGGTGTCCGTAGGTGCGCCCGTCACCCTGCACGCCCACGCTGCGGACGTCGGCCAGCAGCACCACCGGGCACTGCCAGATCTCGGTGTCCAGGTGCGCCGCGGTGAGCTCCTCGCGGGCGATCGCGTCGGCCTGGCGCAGCACGTCCAGCCGGTCGCGGGTGACCTCGCCGATGATCCGGATGCCCAGGCCCGGGCCGGGGAACGGCTGGCGCTGCACCAGGGTGTCGGGCAGGCCCAGCTGCCGGCCGACCTCGCGCACCTCGTCCTTGAACAGCGTGCGCAGCGGCTCGACCAGGGTGAAGGTGAGGTCCTCGGGCAGCCCGCCGACGTTGTGGTGGCTCTTGATGTTCGCCGTCCCGGTGCCCCCACCGGACTCCACCACGTCGGGGTAGAGGGTGCCCTGCACCAGGAAGTCGACGGTCTCGCCGTGCTCCTTGGCATCGGCGATCACGTCGAGGGCGGCCTGCTCGAAGACCCGGATGAACTCCCGGCCGATGATCTTCCGCTTCGTCTCCGGGTCACTGACCCCCGCCAGCGCGGCGAGGAACTGCTCGCTGGCGTCGACGACGCGCAGGTCGGCTCCGGTGACGGCGACGAAGTCCCGTTCGATCTGCTCGGTCTCACCCTCCCGCATCAGCCCGTGGTCGACGTAGACGCAGGTGAGCCGGTCGCCGATGGCCCGCTGGACCAGCGCCGCGGCCACCGCGGAGTCGACCCCACCGGACAGCCCGCAGATGGCCCGGCGGTCGCCGATCTGCGCACGGATCGACGCGACCTGCTCGTCGACGACGTTGGCCATCGTCCAGCTCGGCTCCAGGCCGGCGATGTCGAACAGGAAGTGCTCGAGCACCGTCTGCCCGTGCGGGGTGTTCTTCACCTCGGGGTGGAACTGCACGCCGGCCAGCCGCCGGTCGACGTCCTCGAAGGCCGCGACCGGGGCACCGGTGCTGGTGGCGGTGACGGTGAACCCGGGCGGCGCGGCGCTGACCGCGTCGCCGTGGCTCATCCACACCGACTGCTCGTTCGGCAGCTCGCCGAACAGCTGACCGGGGGTGGTCACGGTCAGCGGGGTGCCGCCGTACTCCCGGTCGCCGGTGCGGGCCACGGTGCCGCCGAGGCTGGCGGCCATCGCCTGGAAGCCGTAGCAGATGCCGAAGGCCGGCACCCCCGCCTCGAAGACGGCCGGGTCGACCTGTGGGGCGTCCTCGGCGTAGACGCTGGAGGGCCCGCCGGAGAGCACGATCGCCGCCGGCTTGCGGGCCAGCAGCTCGGCGACCGGCACGTCGGAGCCGACGAGCTCGGAGTAGACCCCGGCCTCCCGGATCCGGCGGGCGATCAGCTGGGCGTACTGGGCACCGAAGTCGACGACCAGCACGGTCGGGAAGTCCATCGTGGCCGGGCTGCTGGTGGCCGGGCTGCTGGTGGCCGGGCTGCTGGTGGTGGGGCTGCTCATCGGGGGCGTCAGCCCACCAGGTGGCCGGGACCGGCCGCGGTCTCGCCGTTGCCACCGATCACCAGGTCGACCCGCTGGAACTCCTTGAGGTCCCGGTAGCCGGTCTTGGCCATCGTGCGGCGCAGGGCACCGAAGAGGTTGGTGCGCCCGTCGGCGGCGGTGGCCGGCCCGAGCAGCACCTCCTCCAGCGAGCCGCGGGCCGTCGCCGGTGCGGACGTGCCGCCGCGGGGCAGCCGCGGGTGCGCGGCCACGGAGTCCCACCACACGCCGCCGGCCGGCGCCTCCGCGGCGGTGCGCAGCGGCTCCCCGAGCTGGACGGCGTCGGCACCGCAGGCCAGCGCCCGGGCGATGGCGCCGCTGGTCTCGATCCGGCCGTTGGCGATGACGTGCACGTACCGGCCACCGGTCTCGTCGAGGTAGTCGCGGCGGGCCGCCGCGGCATCGGCGATCGCGCTGGCCAGCGGCACCCGGACGCCCATCACGGCGTCGGCGGTGGACCAGCTGTCGGCGCCCACGCCGACGATCACGCCGGCCGCGCCGGTGCGCATCAGGTGCAGCGCGGTCTGGTAGTCTGCCGCGCCACCGACGATCACCGGGACGTCGAGGTCGGCGATGAACTCCTTGAGGTTCAACGCGTCCCCGCCGGTGGTGACGTGCTCGGCGGAGACGATCGTGCCCTGGATGACCAGCAGGTCGACCCCGGCGGCGAGCACGGTCGGGGCGAGCGCCACGGTGTGCTGCGGGGAGACGCGCACCGCCGTCGTCACCCCGGCGTCCCGCACCTCCTTGATCCGGGCGGCGATCAGGTCCGGCTTCACCGGCTCGGCGTAGACCTCCTGCAGCAGCGCGGTCGGCGGGCCGCTGTCGGCCCCGGCGGCGTCGCGCAGCCGGCGGTAGACGTCGGTCGGGTCGTCGTACCGGGCCCACAGGCCCTCGGCGTTGAGCACACCCAGCCCGCCGGCCTGACCGACCGCGACCGCGGTCTCCGGGCTGACCACGGCGTCGCTGGGGCTGGTGACGAGCGGGATCTCGAACCGGAAGGCGTCGATCTGCCAGGCGGTGGAGACGTCGTCGTGGTCCCGGGTGCGCCGGGACGGGACGATCGACACCTCGTCCAGGTCGTAGCCCCGGCGGGCGAAGCGGTTCAGGCCGATCTCGACGTTGTCACGTACTGGCATGGGGTCAGCGGCCTCGGTAGTTGGGGGCTTCGACGGTCATCTGGATGTCGTGCGGGTGGCTCTCGGTGAGCCCGGCAGAGGTGATCCGGGTCAGCTGGCCGCGCTCCTGCAGGTCGGCGACGGTGGCCGCACCCGCGTAGCCCATGCCGGCGCGGAGCCCGCCGACCAGCTGGTGGGCGACCCCGGACAGCGGCCCGCGGTAGGGCACCTGTCCCTCGATCCCCTCGGGCACGAGCTTGTCGTCGGAGAGGACGTCGTCGGCGAAGTAGCGGTCCCGGCTGAAGGACTGGTTGCCGCGCTTCTGCATCGCGCCGAGGGAGCCCATGCCGCGATAGGTCTTGTACTGCTTGCCGTTCATGAAGACCAGCTCGCCCGGAGCCTCCTCGACCCCGGCGAACAGGCCGCCGATCATGACGGTGTCCGCGCCGGCGACCAGCGCCTTGACGATGTCACCGGAGTACTGCAGCCCGCCGTCGGCGATGACCGGCACCCCGGCCGGGCGGGCGGCGAGCGCGGCCTCGTAGATGGCGGTGACCTGCGGGACGCCGACCCCGGCCACCACGCGGGTGGTGCAGATCGAGCCCGGCCCGACGCCGACCTTGACCGCGTCGACCCCGGCGTCGATCAGCGCCTGCGCGCCGGCCCGGGTGGCGATGTTGCCCCCGACCACCTGCACGCCGTGGCCGACGTTCGCGAACTCCTTCTTCACCCGGGCGACCATGTCCAGCACGGCGCGCTGGTGGCCGTGGGCGGTGTCGACGACGAGCACGTCGACCCCGGCGTCCACGAGCAGCCCGGCCCGCTTGTAGGCGTCCTCCCCCACGCCGAGGGCGGCACCGACGGTCAGCCGGCCGCCGACGTCCTTGGTGGCGTGGGGGTACTGGTCGCGCTTGACGAAGTCCTTGACGGTGATCAGCCCGCGCAGCCGCCCGCCGTCGTCCACCAGCGGCAGCTTCTCGATCTTGTGCTGCTTGAGCAGCGCCAGCGCACGGTCCGGGTCGACGCCCACCGGGGCGGTGACCAGCGGCATCGGTGTCATCACGTCGCGCACCAGCCGGTGCTGGTCGGTCTCGAAGCGCATGTCCCGGTTGGTGACCATGCCGACCAGCACGCCGTCGGCGTCCACGACCGGCGCCCCGGAGATCCGGTAGCGGGCCGACAGGGCGTCGACCTCGGCGAGGGTGTTGTCCGGGGAGCAGGTGACCGGGTTGGTGACCATGCCGGCCTCGGAGCGCTTGACCAGGTCGACCTGGCCGGCCTGGTCCTCGGCGGCGAGGTTGCGGTGCAGGATCCCGATCCCACCGGCGCGGGCCATGGCGATCGCCATCCGCGACTCGGTGACGGTGTCCATCGCCGAGGAGACCAACGGGATGGCCAACCGGATGCCGCGGGTCAGCCGGGTGCTGGTCTCCACGTCGGTGGGGACGATGTCCGAGGCCCCGGGGACCAGCAGGACGTCGTCGTAGGTCAGCCCCAGCGGGGCGAACTTGGCCGGCAGTTCGGGGATGCGCTCGTCGGGCTGCATGTGCCGCCACCCTCTCGACTTCTTCGGTGGGAGCGCCTCCGAGGCGCACGGGATCCCATCACATGCTAGGCGGAGCACCGGAGGGCTCCCTCGCCCCGCTACCGTGGTCCGGCGGTCGGGCGTGCCCGGCCCGACTGCTGGCTGACCAGCAGTGACCGAGGATGCCGGCCCTGGCCGGCGAGGAGGACACGTGGACGCGTGGGACGACGCATTCGGCGCGACCCCGGATCGCGACCCGGACTTCGGGGGCGAGCTCGGCTCCGGTGACCACTCGGTGCAGCCACCGCTGACCATGGAGGAGCGGGCCGGGGTGCTCGACGACCTGGCCGAGCTGGAGGTCTTCCGCACTCTGCTGGAGCCCACCGGGGTCAAGGGCATCGTCGTGGACTGCCCCGACTGCGACGAGGAGCACCACGTCGACTGGGCGCTGATGCAGGCGAACCTGCGCCAGCTGCTCGACGAGGGACAGACCGGCCGGCACGAGCCGCCGTTCGACCCCGACCCCGACGACTACGTCAGCTGGGACTACGCCAGCGGCTACGCCGACGGGGTGGCCGCCCTGGCCGAACGCGAGGAGCCCACCGGCCGGCACGGCACCGGCGGCCGCCACGCCCGCGACGACTGACGGAGGACCCAGCGGCCGAGCCGCCCCGTCCATGGTCCCGAGAAGCGGCCGAGCGCGGTGTCCGGGCATCCGGACACCGCGCTCAGCCGCTTCTCGCTGGGTTGCCGCTCCAGCTCAGTGCATCATCCCGCGGCGGAAGCCGGTGGCCACGGCCTCGGCGCGGTCCTTGGCACCCAGCTTGCGGAACAGCCGTCGCGCGTGGGTCTTGATCGTGTCCTCGGACAGGTAGAGCTCCCGGCCGATCTGGGCGTTGCTCTTGCCCTCGCTCATCCCGGTGAGCACCTGCATCTCCCGCGCCGACAGGGCGACCTGCGGCGTCTCCGGCACCGTGGAGCGCACCGTGGTCGGGGCCAGGCCGGCCAGCGGGCTGGCACCACCCCAGCCCGAGCCGGCGAGCACGCTCGCCTGGTGGGGGCTGCGCGGGGCAGGGGCCAGCTGGTGGGGCAGGCGCCCGCCGTCGGGGCGCATGCCGGTGCGGGACAGGCCCAGCCCGAGCTCGACGGGGCTGGCGTCCCACCGGAGGTACCCGCGGGCGCCGAGGGACACCGCGGCGCGCACGGTCTCGGCGTCGTCCGGCGCCCCCAGCATGAGCACCGGCAGCGTCGGGTGGGCGCGCAGGACCTGGGTGGCCACGGCCAGCCCACTGTCGGTCGCCCGCTGCGTGCCGACGAGGAGGACGTCGGGCGTGCGGTTGTCCAGCCGGGCCATCAGCGCCGCCGGGTCGGCGACGGCCTCGACGCGGCTGACGAAGGGCAGGGCGAGCAGCCGGCCGGCGACGTCGTCCCGGACCCGGCGACGCTCGTCGAACACCCAGACGACGGATCCACCGCTGCCGTTGCCCCGCGTCCTGTCCTCGATCACGACTGCTCCCGTCTGCGCCGGTCGGAGCCGGCGGCGTACCGACCGGGCGTCGCCCGGGCGGGTGGCCGGAGCGGGGTGGTCCCCCCGCTCCCGGGAGCGCCGGCACCTCCGGTCTCCCGGACGGGTGTCGGGGTGTCCCCCACCCTGGTGGTCGGCACTCACTGTGATCACCTTGATCCTGTGGGTAGCGCGGCGACAGTGGCCGTCACCCCCGCGGGTGACGGCCACTGATCGCGGGGCGGCCGAAGCACAACTCCGCCGATCTCGCACGACGAACGCGATCGGTCGTGTTTGCAGCCCGTCGGCAGCGGGCATCGGCCCGGAAGCGACCGGGCAGACCCCCCGGTGCACCGAGCCGAGGAGGTCCAATGGCTGACATCCGCCGACTGCCCAACCCCGTGGCCGAGGTCTGGGACTGGCAGCTGCACGGTTCCTGCCGGGGCGAGAGCACCTCGCTCTTCTTCCACCCCGACGGCGAGCGCGGGCCGGCCCGTGCGCGCCGCCAGGCCGCCGCCAAGGCCGTCTGCGGACGTTGCCCGGTCATCGAGTCCTGCCTCCAGCACGCCCTGTCGGTCCGCGAGCCCTACGGGGTCTGGGGCGGCATGAGCGAGGAGGAGCGAGCGCGGCTGATCGCCGCAGAGCCCGCCGCCATCGCCGCTGCGGTCTGATCCGTCAGCGGGAGGCCTCCCCCGCTGACGAGATGCCGAGAGGGCCGGTCCGACGAACGCGTCGGACCGGCCCTCTCGGCTGTCCGGGGCCTGCTCAGCCCAGGTCGCTGACGACCAGGTCCCGCCCCCGGGTCTTGGCCTCGTACAGGTGCTCGTCGGCGCGGCTGAGCAGGTCGGCGGGCGCCGTCCCCGCACCCCCGGCCGTGGTCGCCACCCCGGCGCTGAGGGTCACTGTGAGGCCGTCGGCCAGCTCGGCCCAGGGGTGTGCGGCGACCGCCCGGCGCAGGTCGTCCAGTTGCCGGACGGCGCGCGGCAGGTCCCCGCCGACGAGCACCAGCAGGAACTCCTCGCCCCCCATCCGCGCGGCGAAGCCACCCGGCACGGCGCCGCCCGACGCCGCGACCTCGAGTCTCGCCGCCACCGCGCGGAGCACCTGGTCACCGACGTCGTGCGACCACGTGTCGTTGATCCGCTTGAAGTGGTCCAGGTCGACCAGGGCCACGGAGACGATCTCGGTGGTCGCGACCGCCCGGTCCAGCAGCTGCGGGAGCTGGTCGTCGACGAAGCGGCGGTTGTACAGGCCGGTCAGCGGATCACGCAGGGAGAGCTCGCGGTAGCGCCGGCTCTGCCGCCGCGCCTCGGTCGCCTCGTACATCGCCTGCAGACCCCGGGCCCGGGCGTCGCGTTGCGCGGACTGGAGGTCCAGCGCCGCCTGGCTGTACAGCTGGTGCTCCTCGAACGCCGCCTTGTAGTCCGCACCCGCTGCGTGCAGTTCGGCCTGCTCCCGCCGGGCGCGCACCCGGATGGCGGTCAGCCCGTGCTGCTCGCACCGGCGCACGCACTCGTCCAGCACCTCCTGGGCGCCCGCCACGTGCCCGCGCCGGCGGCGCACCTCGGCCAGGGTGAGCAGGAAGTCGGCGCCGGCGTCCCCGTCCGGCGAGGCGTCCAGCGCCCCGGACTCGATGCCCGGTGCGAGCGCGTGCTCCGCCTCCTCCAGCCGGCCCAGCCCCAGGAGGGCACGAGCGATGGTGTCCAGCCGCCCGACGTGCAACGGCACCCCGTGCCGTTCGGCGAGGGCCTGCAGCTGCGTGCTCAGCCCCAGTGCGCGTTCGTACCGGCCGGCGATCGTCTCGACGTAGGCCCAGTTGTTCAGGATCAGCAACTGGCGGTCCACGTCGCCGAGCTGCTCGGCGAGACCGAGCACCTCCGCGTAGCGTTCCCGGGCTCCCTCGTCACCCTGCAGGCCCTGGCAGTCGGCCATCCGGGCGAGGTGGTCGATCCGCTGGACCGGCGGGTCCTCGTCACCGAGCAGGTGCACCGACTGGACGGCGTGCTCCAGGGCGAGCGAGAGGTCACCCAGCTCCTGCAGGACGGCCGCCAGGAGGAAGTGGCTGCGGGAGAGCAGGTGCCGGGCGGCCGCATCGGTGGCCCAGCGCTGGACCTCGCGGGCGATCCGGCCGGCCTCGGCCACGTCGCCCCGCCGTCGGGCCAGGTCCGCCAGGACCAGCCGGGCCCGCAGTTCCAGCTCGGGTGCGCCCAGCGCGCGGGCGGCGTCCTCGGCCTGCTGGGCCCGGTCGCCGATGCCGTCGACGTCGAAGCGGGACAGCGCCTCGAGCTCAGCGAGGGCAGCCGCCAGCTCGACGGCGTCCGCTGGGGTCGCCGGAGGCACGAGGGGCATCACCCGCTCACCGTCCTCCACGTCCTGCACACCACCCCATCGACGGCTCGAGCGGCACGCTGAGCCCCTGTCTCGGTGGACTGACCCTGACGGGTGGTGCGCCCGGCGGCCACGAACGGGTCCGCCCCCGCTCCCAGACGGGAACGGGGGCGGTGTCAGCCGGTCGCGCTCAGCTCAGTGGCTGTGCCCGTGGCCGTGCGAGTGCCCGTGGGTGTGGTGCCCGGCGCCGTCGTGCTCCTCCTCGGCGGGCTTCTCCACGATCGCGGAGTCGGTGGTGAGCACCATCGCCGCGATCGAGGCCGCGTGCGACAGGGCCGCCTTGGTGACCTTGACCGGGTCGATGACGCCCTGGGCGGCCAGGTCGCCGTACTCGCCGGTGGCGGCGTTGAAGCCCTGGCCGACGCCCAGCTCACGGACCCGGCCGACGACGACCGGCCCCTCGAACCCGGCGTTGGAGGCGATCAGCGCCAGCGGGGAGTCGATCGCCTTGCGCACCGACCGGGCGCCGATCAGCTCGTCGCCGGTCAGGTCCAGGTCGTCGATCGCCGTGGCGGCGTGCACCAGCGCGGAGCCACCACCGGGGACGACGCCCTCCTCCACCGCAGCGCGGGTGGCGGCGATCGCGTCCTCGATGCGGTGCTTGCGCTCCTTCATCTCGACCTCGGTGGCGGCACCGACCCGGATGACCGCGATGCCGCCGGCCAGCTTGGCGAGCCGCTCCTGCAGCTTCTCGCGGTCCCAGTCGGAGTCGGTCGCCTCGATCTCCTTGCGGATCTGGGCGACCCGGTCGGCCACGGCGCCGGAGGTGCCGCCACCGTCGACGATCGTGGTGTCGTCCTTGGTGACGGTCACCCGGCGCGCCGTGCCCAGCACCTCGAGGCCGACGCCGTCCAGGGACAGGCCGACGTCCTCGCTGACGACCTGGCCACCGGTGACGATGGCGAGGTCGGTCATGAACGCCTTGCGCCGGTCGCCGAAGTAGGGCGACTTCACCGCGACGACCTTGACGGTCTTGCGGATCGAGTTGACGACCAGGGTGGACAGCGCCTCGCCCTCGACGTCCTCGGCCACGATCAGCAGCGGGCGGCTGCCGGTCGCCAGCACCTTCTCCAGCAGCGGCAGCAGGTCGGCCAGGGCGCTGACCTTGCCGCTGACCATGAGGACGAGGGCGTCCTCGAGGACGGCCTCCATCGACTCGTTGTCGGTGACGAAGTACGGCGACAGGTAGCCCTTGTCGAACTGCACGCCCTCGGTGACGTCCAGGTCGGTGGTCATCCCGTTGGCCTCTTCGACGGTGATGACGCCGTCCTTGCCGACCCGCTCCATCGCCTCGCCGATCAGCTCGCCGACCTCGGCGTCCTGGGCGGAGACGGTGGCGACCCCGGCGATGGCCTTGCGGTCGTCGACGGGGATGGCGACGGCGTCGAGGGCGGCGGAGACCGCGTCGACGGCGGCGCGCATGCCGCGGCCCAGGCTCATCGGGTTGGCCCCGGCGGCGACGTTGCGCAGACCCTCGTGCACGAGGGCCTGGGCGAGCACGGTGGCGGTGGTGGTGCCGTCACCGGCGACGTCGTTGGTCTTGGTGGCGACGTTCTTGGCGAGCTGGGCGCCGAGGTTCTCGAACGGGTCCTCGAGCTCGATCTCCCGGGCGATGGTCACGCCGTCGTTGGTGATCGTCGGGGCGCCGAAGTTCTTGTTGATGACCACGTTGCGGCCACGGGGGCCGAGGGTGACCTTGACGGCGTCGGCGAGCTTGTCGACGCCACGCTCGAGGGCGCGACGGGCGTCCTCGTCGAACAGGATGATCTTGGCCATGCCAGACCTCTCTGGTGGTGGTGCGGAGGAGAACAGGGGCAGACGACGACCGCCCCGGGACCCGGTGGTTCGGGTCGCCGGGGCGGTGTCGTGCTGGTCTAGCGGAGGAGTGTGGTCACTTCTCCACGACGGCGAGCAGGTCGCGTGCGGACAGGACGAGGTAGTCCTCGCCGCCGTAGCGCACCTCGGTGCCGCCGTACTTCGAGTAGATGACCACGTCGCCGACGTTCACGTCGAGCGGGACCCGGTTGCCGTTGTCGTCGACGCGGCCGGGGCCGACTGCGACGACGGTGCCCTCCTGGGGCTTCTCCTTGGCGGTGTCCGGGATGACCAGGCCAGAGGCGGTGGTGGTCTCGGCCTCGTTGGCCTGGACGACCACGCGGTCCTCGAGCGGCTTGATGTTGACCTTGGTAGCGGTCGTCACGTCGTGACGCCCCCTTCGGTGTCGGACGGGCTCTCGAATGGATGGTGCTGATGCTGTGGCACGGGGGCTGGGCCTCGCCGTCGCGGGGGTCGGGGCCCGGCCCGTGTCGATTGGCACTCTACCCACGTGAGTGCCAGCCGCTCAACCGGGGTCCCGCCCAGGTGGGGACGGCGATGCGCCACGCTGTGCCGGTGCCCGGCGACCCCCACGACGACGAGACCGACGGGCAGGCCGCGGAGACGGTGCGCCAGTTGGAGGCGCTCGCGACCCCGTCCGGCGCGGCCGCGCTGACCCGCGCGCGGGAGCTGCTGGCCGACCGCACCGACGCCGTCACCGCGCTGACCCGGCTGCGGTCCGAGGTGGGGGTGGAGCTGGCCGGCCCGGCCTGGGGCATCGCCCGGCAGCGCGAACGGGCCCGGCCGGCCTTCGGCGCCGATGCCGACCGCTTCTTCTTCACCGCCGACGCGCTGGAGCAGGCCGGCCGCCCGCTCCTCGCCGACCGGCGGGCCGCCCGGCTGCTGGCCGACGGCGCCCGGTCGGTCGTCGACCTCGGCTGCGCCGCCGGCACCGACACGATCGCACTGGCCCGGGCCGGCGCCGCCGTGGTCGCCGTCGACCTGGACCCGGTCGCCCGCGAGCTCACCCGGCTCAACGCCGCGGCGGCGGGGCTCAGCGGCCTCGAGGTCCGCGCGGCCGACGCGGTCGACCTGGTGGCCGCCGCGACCGGGGGCCGGGTCGCCGGGTGCGACGCCGCCGTCCTGGACCCCGCCCGACGGGCCGGCGGACGCCGTCAGCTCGACCCCGACCGCTGGTCCCCGCCGTGGTCGACGGTGCAGGCCCTGCTCGACACCGTCCCCACCTGCGCGGTCAAGGTGGCGCCCGGGCTGGACCACGACCGGGTGCCCGCCGGGGTGGAGGCGGAGTGGGTGTCGCTGGGCGGGTCGATCGTCGAGGCGCTGCTGTGGGGGCGGGCGCCGTCGCGCACCTGGCGCCGGGCCACCGTCGTCGGCCGGGACGGCGTGCTGCACGAGCTGACCGCCGCCACCGACCCGGGTGACGCGGAGCCGGGCCCGGTGCGCGGCTGGCTGCACGAACCCGACCCCGCGGTCATCCGCTCAGGTCTGATCGCCCTGGCCGCGACCGAGCTGGACGCGACCCTGGTCGACCCGACGATCGCCTACCTGACCTCCGACGCGGCCTCGGACTCCCCGTGGGTGAGCTCCTACCGGGTGACCGACGCGCTGCCGTTCAACCTGAAGAAGCTGAAGGCGCTGCTGCGGGCCCGCGGCGTCGGCCGGGTCGTGGTGAAGAAGCGGGGGTCGCCGATCGAGCCCGAGACGCTCGCCCGCCAGCTCCGCGGCCCCGGCGAGGGCAGCGCGGTCGTCGTCGTCACCCGCGTCGCCGGCGCCCCCACCGTGCTGGTCTGCGCGGCCCCCTAGGTCGCCCCACCAGAATGGCCATCCTGGTGGTTCAGCGGCTGATGAGGTCGATCGGCATGGAGCTGTCGGCGCCCAGGTCGCTCGGCGCCGCCGGCACGCCGGCCTCGACGAGGCGCGAGCCGAGCGCGGCCACCATCGCGCCGTTGTCGGTGCACAGCCGCGGGCTCGGGGTGCGCAGCACGATCCCGGCGGCGTCGCAGCGCTCCTGGGCCAGGGCGCGCAGCCGGGAGTTGGCCGCCACACCGCCGCCGATGACCAGGTGGTCGACCCCGTGGTCGCGGCAGGCCCGCACCGCCTTGGCGGTCAGCACGTCGACCACCGCCTCCTGGAAGGACGCCGAGACGTCGGCGACCGAGACCGGCTCCCCGGCCCGCTGCCGGCCCTCCACCCACCGGGCCACCGCCGTCTTCAGCCCGGAGAAGGAGAAGTCGTAGGTGGCGTCCCGGGGGCCGGTGAGCCCGCGCGGGAAGGCGATGGCCGCCCGGTCGCCCTCCCGGGCGGCGCGGTCGATCGGCGGGCCACCGGGGAAGGGCAGGTCGAGCACCCGGGCGACCTTGTCGAAGGCCTCCCCCGCGGCGTCGTCGATCGTCCGGCCCAGCTCCTGCACGTCCTGGGCGAGGTCGGGCACCAGCAGCAGGGAGCTGTGCCCGCCGGAGACGAGCAGCGCGATCGAGGGCTCGGCCAGCCGGCCGTGCTCCAGCTCGTCGACGGCGACGTGCGCGGCCAGGTGGTTCACCCCGTACAGCGGGACGTCGAGGGCCAGCGCGTAGGCCTTGGCCGCGGCCACGCCCACCAGCAGCGCACCGGTGAGCCCCGGGCCGGCGGTGACGGCGATCGCGTCGACGTCGCGCAGGGTCACCCCGGCGTCGGCCAGCGACCGGTGCACGGTCGGGACCATCGCCTCCAGGTGCGCCCGGCTGGCGATCTCCGGGACCACCCCGCCGAAGCGCTCGTGCTCGGCCATGGAGGTGGCGAGCGCATCGGACAACAGCGTCTGCCCGCGCACCAGCCCGATCCCGGTCTCGTCGCACGAGGTCTCGAACCCCAGGACCAGCGGCTGGCTCATCGCCGCGCCTCCCGCAGCATCACGACAGCGTCCTTCCCACTGAGCGGGTAGTAGTTCGGGCGGCGGCCGATCTCGGCGAACCCGCGCCGGCGGTAGAACGCCTGGGTCACCTCGTCGTCCTCGCGCACCTCCAGCAGCACCGGGGTGCGCCGCCCGTCCGCCTCGGCGAGCAGGGCGTCCAGCAGCAGCGCCCCGATCCCCTCGTGCTGCCGCGTGCCGGTCACCCCGATGGTCGCGATGTGCGCCTCGTAGGGGTAGGCGATCAGCCCGGCGTAACCGAGCACGGCGTCGCCGTCGGCGTCGGCATCGACGGCGACCAGGTAGTGCCGGGTGTCGGGACGGGCGAGCTCGTCCCGGTACATCCACTCGGTCCAGGTGTCCGGCGCGAAGAGCTCCTCCTCCAGCTCCATCACCCGGGGCAGGTCGGCGACGGTCATGTCGCGCAGCCGCACGCTCACTGGCTCACCGGCTTGCGGGTCACCGACGGCACCGCGTCGGGACGGCGCAGGTACAGCGGCTCCAGCGGTGCCGGCGGCCGGTCGAACAGGGGCAGCGCCGCGCGCAGCAGCCCGGTGGTGGTGACCTCGGCGGCGACCACCTCCCGGCCCAGCCGCTCGGCGAACCGGACGTCCCCGACGACCGGATCGGTGACCGGGGCCTCCTCCGGCCGGTCCACGCCGGGACCGGAGAGCCGCAACCCCGCCTCGTCGTAGGTGGCCCAGTGGACCTCCTTGCGCCGGGCGTCGGTGACCACCGAGCGGGCGCCGTCGCCGACAGCGTCCAGCGAGCAGACCCCGTAGACCGTCGTCCCGATCGCATCACCCAGGGCGGCGGCGGTGACCACCCCGACCCGAAGCCCGGTGAACGGGCCCGGCCCCAGCCCCACCACGAATGCCTCCACCCGACGCATCGGCACGCCCGCCTCGGCCAGCACCTCGCGGATCGCCGGGGTGAGCAGCTCGGCGTGCCGGTTGCCCGAGGGGAGCGCCCGCTCGGACCGCACCTCGACGGTGCGCTGGGCGGGGAGCAGCAGTGCGCCGTCGACCCGGGCGGAGGTGACCTCGGCCAGCCCGACGACGAGGGTCGGGGTGGCGGTGTCGAGCGCGAGGACGAGCACGACCGTCGAGGGTAGATGCCGCTCCCCGGCCCGCCGTCGGCAGCGGCCGGGTGGTTGCGCCCGAGGCAGGCTGTTGATCGACTGCGCGGGCCCGCCTCCCCCGACGACGAGGAACCCGCATGCCCGCCACCCTGGTCCTGGTCCACGGCGCCTGGCACACCCCGTGGTGCTGGCAGCCGCTGGTCGACCACCTGCCCGGCGTCGACGTCGTCCGCGTCGCGCTGCCCAGCTCCGGCACCGACCCGCAGTCGCTCGGTGACCTCACCGCCGACGCCGCGGCCGTCCGGGACGTGCTCGCCGGGGTCGAGGGGCCCGTCGTCCTGGTGGGGCACTCCTACGGCGGGATCCCGATCAGCGAGGCGGCCACCGCCGAGCTGGGCGTGGCGCACCTGGTCTACCTGTGCGCCTTCCAGCTCGACGTGGGCGACTCGCTGGTGAGCAGCCTGGGCGGTCAGGTCCCGTCCTGGCAGGAGCTGCACGAGACGCACGTGCGGGCCACCGCGCCGGAGGCGGTGTTCTACAACGGCGTCTCCCCGGAGCTCACCCGGCAGGCCGTGGCCGAACTGCAGCTGCAGTCCACGGCCGCGCTCACCCAGCCGCTGAGCCGCGCCGCCTGGACCGAGCTGCCGAGCACCTACGTCGTCTGCGAGCAGGACCAGGCCATCCCGGTGGCCGCCCAGGAGGCGATGTCCGTCCGCGCCGGCACCGTGCTCCGGCTGGACTCCGGCCACTCGCCGTTCCTGGCCGCGCCGGCGGAGCTGGCGGCCCTGCTGCGCCCGATCGTCGAGCAGGCCGGCTGACACTCAGGCGTCGGTGAGCCGCTGCTCCCAGCCCGGGCCGACGGGCACCAGCCGGACGGTGCGGACGTCGTCGTCCCGCCGGTCCAGCTCGACCACCAGGTGCTCGTCGGCCAGCTGCTCGACCAGGCCGTGGCCCCACTCGACGACGGTGACCGCCTCGTCGGTGGTGGCGTCCAGGTCCAGGTCGTCGACGTCGGCCATGCCGGCCAGCCGGTAGGCGTCGACGTGCACCAGCGGGACCCGTCCGCCGCGGTGCACCCGGGCCAGCACGAACGTCGGCGAGGTCACCGGGCCCGGCACCCCGAGGCCGGCGCCGATCCCCTGGGTGAGCGCGGTCTTCCCCGCGCCCAGCGGCCCGGCCAGCACGACCAGGTCACCGGCCCGGAGCAACCCGGCCAGCTCGCGGCCGAACGCCTGGGTGTCGACGACGGTGGGCAGCTCGTGCTCCCGCCTCACAGCGAGCCCGCCACGGCGCGCAGGTCGGCGGCGAGCGCGGCTCGCGGGGCGCCGTTCGGGCCGAACCGGATCGCGGCCGACGGGTGGTAGGTGACCCACACGGCGCGCCCGTCGACGTCGTGCGCCCGGCCCCGCACCTGGCCGAGCACGGTGCGTGGGCCGAGGAACCACTTGGCCGAGGAGAGCCCGAGGGCGACCACGACGTCGGCGCCGAGCAGGTCGAGCTGGCGGCGCAGCCAGCCGCTGCACCGGGCGACCTCGGGCGCCTTCGGGGTGCGGTTGCCCGGCGGACGGCACTTCACGATGTTGAGCACGGCCACCTCAGCCCGGGGCAGTCCGGCCTCGCCGAGCAACAGGTCCAGCAGCGCCCCGCTCTTGCCCACGAAGGGCCGGCCGGTCTCGTCCTCGGTGGCGCCCGGCGCCTCCCCCACGACCACCAGCCGCGGCCGACCCGTCACCGGCACGTCCCCGACGACGACGTGCTGCCGGGTGGCGGCCAGCTCGGGGCAGGCGACGCAGGAGCGGGCGACCTCGGCCAGCGAGGCCCAGTCCGGCGCGGCCGCAGCGGTCGCTGCCACCTCGGTGGCGGCCGCGTCGAGGCGCGGCGGACGGGTGGAGGCCACGCGCAGACCCTACGGCGGGCCCGAGCCGGCGGTCAGCCGGCGGGGCGCTGTGCGGCAGCGACCCGGCGGATCAGGCCGGCCAGCACGTCGGTCACCTGTCCCGGGTGCTCCAGCGGCACCAGGTGCCCGGCGTCCGGGACGGCGACGTACTCGACGGCGCCGTCCCCCGACTCCTCGAGCCGCGTCCGGATCCGCTCGCTGTGCGCCTTGGGGATCAGCTTGTCCGCGTCGCCGGTGAGCACCACGGTCGGCACCCGGCACAGCGGCTCGATCGCGCCGCTGACGTCCAGTCCGGCGATCGCCGGGTAGAACTCGGCGACCACGTCGACCGGGGTCCCGGCGATCATCGCGTCCACATAGCGCCCCAGTGCCGGGTCGACGCCGGTCGAGGAGAACGACATCGACCAGGTGACCGCCGACACGACGTCCTTGGCCAGTCGCCGGGTCACCTCGGCGAGCCCGGGCCTGCGGCGCATGGTCCATACCGCGACCGGCAGCACCGTGGCGCGCACCCGGGTCAGCAGCGCGGGCAGCCCGAAGTCCAGGTCGCCGAGGTTGCCGCTGGAGGTGGACACCAGCGCCACCCCGGCGACCCGGGTCCCGAACAGCTCTGGCCTGCGCCGGGCCAGGGCGAGCACCGTCATCCCGCCCATCGAGTGGCCGACCAGCACCACCGGCCCGCGCGGCACCCGCGCGGTGAGCACCGACTCCAGGTCCGCGGCCAGCTGGTCGATGGTCGAGTGCTCGGCGGCACCCCGGCCGGAGGCACCGTGCCCCCGCTGGTCGTAGAAGACCAGGCGCGCGGTGGGCCGGTGACCGTTGGCGGTGGCCAGCTGCTCGCCGAGGTCCCGGCGCTGGAACGTCCAGGAGGCCATGGACAGCGCGTAGCCGTGCACGAAGACGACGGTCAGCGGAGCATCGGTCGGGCCGACCTCCTCGACCGTGAGCGCCACCCCGTCGTCGGTGCGCACCACCACCGTGCGGTCGGCGGCACGGCGGCCGGAGCCCAGCGGGTCCTCCTGGCGCAGCTGGTTCACCGGCACGTCCTCGACGGGGCGGCCGTCCTCCCCGCGCTGACCGGCCACCTGACCGGCCCGCACCCGGGCCGTCGCCGTCCGGGTGACGGCGACCCCGACCGCCGTGCCGGCCGCGGCCAGGCCGACCGCGGCGCCGACCAGACCGGCCGTGCGGCCCAGGCGGAGGTGGCCGTGCTGCGCCATCAGACGACCCCGGCGGTGCCCACGTAGCGGCGGGAGAAGCGGCCGCCCACCCGGGTGACGAGCTCGTAGTGGATGGTGTCGACCGCGTCGGCCCACTGCTGGGCGGTCGGCTCGCCGTCCGCCCCCGAGCCCCACAGCACCACCGCGTCACCGGGCGCGATCGGGTCGTCGCCCACGTCGAGGACGAACTGGTCCATGCAGACCCGGCCGGCGATGGTCCGCTGCGCCCCCGCGGCGAGCACCGGTGCCCGGTTGCCGGCGGCGCGGGGCACCCCGTCGGCGTAGCCGACCGGCACCAGGGCCAGCGTCGTCTCGCCCGCCGGGGAGTAGGTGTGGCCGTAGGAGACCCCGGTCCCGGCCGGCACCCGCTTGGTCAGCGCCACCTGGGCCTGGACCGTCATCGCCGGGCGGAGCCCGTACTCCCCCGGGTCGCCGCCCAGCGGGTCCAAGCCGTACAGCGCGACCCCGGGCCGCACCATGTCGTACCAGGTCTCGGGCAGGGCGATGGTGGCCGCCGAGTTGGCCAGGTGCCGACGGGCGTCGGTCAGCCCGGCCCGCCGGGCCAGCGCGACCGCCTCCTCGAAGACCTGCACCTGCCGGCCGATGGTCGGGTGGGTGGGGGCGTCGGCGTAGGCGAGGTGGCTCCACAACCCGGTGACGACGACGTCGCCGTCGGCCTGGGCACGCGCCGCCGCGGCCACCAGCCCGGGCCAGGCCTCGGGTGTGGCGCCCTCGCGGGACAGGCCGGTGTCGGCGAACAGCTGCACCCGGGCGGTGCGGCCGGTGGCCCGGGCGGCGTCGACCACCTCGGCCAGCGCCCACTCCGCGTTGACCGACAGCTCGACGTCGGCGGCCAGCCCCGCGGCGTAGTCCTCGCCCGGCGCGTGCTGCCAGGACAGCAGAGGTGCGGTGATCCCGGCGGCGCGCAGCGCGAGCGCCTCCTCCAGCACCGTCACCCCGAGGGCGTCGGCACCGCCGGCGAGCGCCGCCCGGGCAGCAGGCACCAGCCCGTGCCCGTAGCCGTCGGCCTTGACCACCGCCATCAGCGGCCGGCCGGCCCGCGCGCGCAGCGCCGCGGTGTTCGCCGCGATCGCGTCGAGGTCGACGACCACCTCGGCCCGGCTGCCCAGCACCTGCTGCACCTGCGTCACGCTGCCCACTGTCCCAGGCCGCCGCGGTCAGCCCGCGCCGGCGCGCAGCCGGGCCAGCGTCTCGGGCAGTCGGCGGACCAGGTCACCGGCGATCAGCGGGCCCTGCTCGGCGGCCAGCTGACCGGCCCGGCCGTGCACGTGGGCGGCGACGGACGCCGCCTCCGCGGCCGGCAGCCCGGTCGCCAGCACCGCCCCCAGCACCCCGGCGAGCACGTCGCCGGTGCCGGCGGTCGCCAGCCACGGGGTGCCGGTGCCGTTGACGAAGGTCGTGCCGGCGGCGTCGGCGACGACGGTCGCGTCGCCCTTGAGCAGCACCGTGCAACCCAGCTCTGCCGCACCCCGGCGCGCAGCGGCCAGCCGGTCGCTGCCGACCTCGCCGAAGAGGCGGGCGAACTCGCGGTCGTGCGGCGTGAGCACGGTGGGTGCCGTGCGGTCGGCCACCAGCTCCGGGCGCTGGGAGACCAGGGTCAGCCCGTCGGCGTCGACCACCACGGGCAGGTCGGTGGCCAGCACCTCGGCGAGCACGCTGGCTGCGTCGTCGTCGGTGCCCATCCCCGGGCCGACCACCCAGGCCTGCACCCGTCCGGCGTCCCCTGGGCGGCCGGCGGTGACGATGACCTCCGGCCAGGCGGCCCGGACCCCCTCCGCGGCGGTGCCGGCGTACCGGACCAGGCCCGGCCGGGTCCGCACCGCCGCGCCGGTGCACAGGACCCCGGCGCCGGGATAGGTCGCCGAACCGGCCAGGACGCCGACCACCCCGCGTGAGTACTTGTCGTCGTCAGGGTCCGGGGCGTCCAGGTGCGGGACGACGTCGGCGTCGGTCAGCTGCCGGGCCGCCGGCTCGGCCAGCGCGGGACCGAGCCCGATGTCGACCAGGTGCACGGTGCCGGCCTGCCGGCGGCCGGCACCGACCACCAGCCCGGGCTTGACGGCACCGAAGGTGACCGTGTGCTGCGCGGGGAAGGCGGCCCCCGGCACCTCCCCGGTGTCGGCGACGACGCCGCTGGGCAGGTCGACGGCGACCAGCAGCCCCGGACCGGCGGTCGCCTCCCGGACCAGCGCGGCGGCCGGCTCCCGCAGTCCGCCGGTGCTGCCGAGGCCGACGATCCCGTCGAGGACCAGGTCGGCACGGTGCAGCCCGGCGTCCCCCGCGTCGGCGACCCGCCCACCGGCGCGACGGAAGGCGGCCAGCCCGGCTGCATGCGCCCGCTCCGGGCTGAGCAGCACCGCGGTGACGGCGGCGCCGCGCTGCGCCAGCAGGCCACCGGCGAACAACGCGTCGCCGCCGTTGTCACCGGAGCCGACCAGCAGCACCACGCGGACGCCGTGCGCCCGACCCAGCAGGCCCAGACAGATCGTCGCCAGCCCGGTCGCGGCCCGCTGCATGAGCGCTCCCGCCGGGAGCCCGGCCAGGACGGCCTGCTCCGCCGCCCGGACCTGCGCAGCGGTGTGCAGCCCGATCACGGTGCAGTTCCCTCAGCGACCACCATGGCGGAGGCGATGCCCCCGTCGTGGCTCAGCGACACGTGCCAGGTGGTGACGCCCAGCTCCGCGGCGCGGCGGGCCACCGTGCCGCGGACCTCCAGGTGTGGACGCCCCCGCTCCCCGACGACCACCTCGGCGTCGTGCCAGCGCAGGTCGCCCGGGGCGCCCAGCGCCTTGGCCAACGCCTCCTTGGCGGCGAAGCGGGCGGCCAGGGACTCGCTGCTGCGTTCACCGCCGGTGGGCGTGCGCTGCTCGGCCGGCGTGAACAGCCGGTCGCGCAGCCCCGGGGTGCGGGCCAGCGACACGGCGAACCGCTCGACCGGGCAGACGTCGACACCGATCCCGATGATCACCCGCACAGTGTGCCTGCGCCGCCGTCCACCGCCGCCGACGACTGTCCCCCCGCACCAGCGCTGGTGCGGGGGGACAGCCGGTGATCAGGTCAGCTGATCGGTGCTCGGCGCCGGGTCAGGTGCTGCTACTCCACCGTGACGCTCTTGGCGAGGTTGCGCGGCTGGTCCACGTCCAGACCGCGGGTGGCGGCGATCTCGCAGGCCAGCACCTGCAGCGGCACGGTGGTGACGACCGGCGCGAGCAGGGTCGGCGTCCGTGGCAC
Organism: Modestobacter sp. VKM Ac-2977; assembly: GCF_026968045.1. Lineage (GTDB taxonomy): Bacteria > Actinomycetota > Actinomycetes > Mycobacteriales > Geodermatophilaceae > Modestobacter. The sequence goes on from NZ_JAPVBQ010000004.1 coordinate 519,085, forward strand.
CCGGATCAGGTGGTCGGCGTAGGGCAGCACGTCGTCATCGCCCTCCTCGGCGATCACGATCGTGCGAGCACCGCGAGCGCGGACCTCCTGGATGTTGCTCACCACCTTGCCGTGCACCGACTCCCGGCTCAGCGGCGACGGGACGACGATCACCACGGGGGTGCCCTGGTCGATCAGTGCGATCGAACCGTGCTTCAGCTCCCCGGCGGCGAAGCCCTCGGCGTGGATGTAGGCGAGCTCCTTGAGCTTGAGCGCCCCCTCCAGGGCCACCGGGTAGCCGACGTGCCGGCCGAGGAACAGCAGGGTGTCCTCCGTCGCCAGCGCCCGGGCGAGCTCCCGCACCGGCTCCATCGTGCCCAGCACCTCGGTGATCTGGGCCGGCAGCGCCCGCAGGTCCTCGACGATGGCGGCGACCTCGTCGGCGTACTTGACCCCCCGCACCTGGGCCAGGAAGAGCCCGACCAGGTAGCAGGCCACCACCTGGGTCAGGAAGCCCTTGGTCGAGGCGACCGCGACCTCCGGGCCGGCGTGGGTGTACAGGACGGCGTCGGACTCCCGCGGGATCGTCGACCCGTTGGCGTTGCAGATCGCCAGGACCTTGGCCTTCTGCTCCCGCGCGTGCCGCAGCGCCATGAGGGTGTCCATCGTCTCGCCGGACTGGCTGATGACCACGACCAGCGTGCTCCGGTCCAGCACCGGGTCGCGGTAGCGGAACTCGCTGGCCAGCTCGACCTCGACCGGGACGCGGGTCCAGTGCTCGATCGCGTACTTGGCGATCAGCCCAGCGTGGTAGGCCGTCCCGCAGGCGACGACGAAGACCTTGTCGACGTCGCGCAGCTCCTGGTCGGAGAGCCGGACCTCGTCGAGCACCAGTTCGCCGGCCTCGCCGAGCCGGCCCAGCAGGGTGTTGGCCACCGCCTCCGGCTGCTCGGCGATCTCCTTGAGCATGAACCAGTCGTAGCCGTTCTTCTCCGCGGCTGCGGCGTCCCAGTCGACCGTGCGGGTGGTCGGCTCGACGACGGTGCCGGCGAAGTCGGTGACCGTCACACCGTGCTCGCGGTCCAGGAGCACGACCTGGTCCTCCTCGACGTCCAGCGCGCGGCGGGTGTGCCCGATGAACGCCGCCACGTCGGAGCCGAGGAAGTACTCCCCGTCGCCCACGCCGACGACCAGCGGGCTGTTGCGCCGGGAGGCGACCAACCGGTCGGGCTCCGCGGCGTGGGTGGCGACGAGGGTGAAGGCACCTTCCAGGCGCCGGCTGACCGTGCGCATCGCCTCGGCGAGTCGATCGGTCCCCGCCGGGGTCTCCCGGTAGACGGCGGCCAGCAGGTGGGCCACGACCTCGGTGTCGGTCTCGGACGAGAACTCGATCCCGGCGGCCTCGCACTCGGCGCGCAGCGGCGCGAAGTTCTCGATGATCCCGTTGTGGATCACCGCGACGGTGCCGTCGGCGGAGACGTGCGGGTGGGCGTTGCGGTCGGTGGGCCCGCCGTGCGTGGCCCAGCGGGTGTGCCCGATGCCGATGGTCGAGGCGGGCAGCGCAGCCTCGACCAGTTCCTTCTCCAAGTTGGCGAGCTTGCCGGCCTTCTTGGCGGTGTTCAGCCGGCCGTCAGCCAGCACCGCCACCCCCGCCGAGTCATAGCCTCGGTACTCGAGTCGGCGCAGGCCCTCCAGGACGACGTCCAAGGAGTCCTGCGGGCCGACGTACCCCACGATGCCGCACATTCCCCCGACGATACCGGGGGCTGGGGTCGGCTACCTGTGACCTCGCCCCGGGCCCAGCGGTGCGTCCGGCGGGTCGGGCGCTCCTCAGGTGGCGGCGGCGACGACGTCGGCCAGCCGGGAGGCCACGGCGTCGGCCTTCTCCTGGGTGGGCGCCTCGACCATCACCCGCACCAGCTGCTCGGTGCCCGAAGGGCGCAGCAGCACCCGCCCGGAGTCGCCGAGCTCGGCCTCGACGGCGTTGACCGCCCGTGCGACCTCGTCGCTCTCCGCCACCGCGAGCCGGTCCGTCACCGGGACGTTGACCAAGGTCTGCGGCAGCCGCTGCACCACCGAGGCCAGCTCGGCCAGGGAGGCACCGGTGGCGCTCATCCGGGACATCAGGGCGAGCCCGGTGAGCAGCCCGTCGCCGGTGGTCGCCCAGTCGAGGAAGACCAGGTGACCGCTCTGCTCGCCGCCGAGGGAGAGCCCGCGCGAGCGCAGCGCCTCCAGGACGTAGCGGTCACCCACGGCCGTCGTCTGCACGGAGATGCCCGCCGCCCGCATGGTGTGGTGGAAGCCCAGGTTGCTCATCACCGTGGCGACGACCGTCTCGTCGGTCAGGTTGCCGCTCTCGTGCAGCGCCAGCGCACAGATCGCCAGGATCGCGTCGCCGTCGACGACGTCGCCCTGCGCGGTCACCGCCAGGCAGCGGTCGGCGTCCCCGTCGTGGGCGATGCCGATGTCGGCACCGTGCCGCGCGACGGCGTCGATCAACGGCCCCAGGTGGGTGGAGCCGATCCCGTCGTTGATGTTCCAGCCGTCGGGCTCGCCACCGATGACGTGCACCTGCGCCCCGGCCCGGCGGTAGACCTCCGGCGCACAGCGGTAGGCGGCCCCGTGGGCGCAGTCGACGACGACGCGCAGGTCACGCAGGGGCTCGCGCAACGCGGAGAGCACGTGGGTGGTGTAGTCCTCCGCGGCGCCGGCCAGGTCGCGGACGCGGCCGATGCCCCCACCGGTCGGGCGGTGGTCGCCGCGGGGGTCGCCGTCGTCGGTGCCCATGACCCGCCGCTCGATGGCGGCCTCGACTGCGTCGGGCAGCTTGTGCCCACCGCGACTGAACAGCTTGATGCCGTTGTCGGGCATCGGGTTGTGGCTCGCCGACAGCATCACGCCCAGGTCGGCGTCGGTGCGGCCGGTCAGGTGCGCGATCGCCGGCGTCGGCAGGACGCCGACGCGCAGCACCTCGGCGCCGGCGCTCGCCAGGCCGGCGACGACCGCGGCCTCGAGCATCTCCCCGCTCGCGCGGGGGTCACGGCCGACGACCGCGACGGGACGTGAGGTCCCGTCGCGGTCGGCGAGCACGCTGGCCGCGGCACGGGCCACCGAGAGCGCCAGTTCCGGCGTCAGCTCGGCGTTGGCCCGGCCGCGGACGCCGTCGGTCCCGAAGAGCCGACCCACGGACGTACCGTCAGCGCTTCGAGTACTGAGGCGCCTTGCGGGCCTTCTTCAGGCCGTACTTCTTGCGCTCCGTGACCCGCGGGTCACGGGTGAGGAAGCCGGCCTTCTTCAGGGCCGGACGGTCATCGGGCTCGATCTCGATGAGCGCACGGGCGATCGCCAGGCGCAGCGCACCGGCCTGGCCGCTGACGCCACCACCGTGCAGGATGCCGACGACGTCGTACTGCTCGTTCTTCTCCAGGATCACGAACGGCTCACGGATGAGCTGCTGGTGCACCTTGTTGGGGAAGTACTGCTCGATGGTGCGGCCGTTGAGCTTGAACTCGCCGGTGCCGGGGAGCAGACGCACCCGGACGATGGCCTCCTTGCGGCGGCCGACGGTCTGGATGGGACGCCCGTCGGCGTCGGTCACGGTCAGTGCGCTGGTCACTGGGCCACCTGCTTGATCTCGTAGGTCTGGGGCTGCTGGGCGGCGTGCGGGTGCTCGGGCCCGGCGTAGACCTTGAGCTTGGAGAGCATCTGCCGGCCCAGCGTGTTGTGCGGCAGCATCCCCTTGACGGCGCGCTCGACGACGCGGTCGGGACGGGTCTTCAGCTCGTCGCCGACGTTGATCGTCCGCAGCCCACCCGGGTAGCCGGAGTGGCGGTAGGCGACCTTGGTGTCGCGCTTGGAGCCGGTCAGGGCCACCTTGCCCGCGTTGACGATGACGACGAAGTCGCCGGCGTCGACGTGCGGCGCGAACTGGGGCTTGTGCTTGCCGCGGAGGAGGATCGCGGTCTGGCTGGCGAGTCGACCGAGCACCACGTCGGTGGCGTCGATGACGTGCCAGGCCCGGGTGATGTCACCGGGCTTGGGGCTGTACGTGCGCACGAGGCTCACTCGTCCTGTCGTCGTCGGGCGGGTGGCTGGTGGGATCGCCTCACCGAGGACGGGAGACTTGGGCGGATCCGATGACATCGGCACCCCGGACGCGTGTGCACCAACCGGCATCACGCACCAACGGGAGACCATACCAGCGTCGACGTCGACGCCTCACGGCCGAGATCAGTCGACTTCTCGCAGCCGGCCGCTCGCGACGTCGTAGACCGTGCCCCGCACCTCGGTGCTGAGCAGGTAGGGCGTCTCCCGGACGAGCCGCATCGACTCCCGGACGTCGGCGTCCACGTCGGTGAAGGTGCGCGCCACCCAGGGCGGCCGGTGCCCGGTGGTGCGCTCCACCAGGTCGGCGACCTCCTGGTCGGTGGCCTTGTTGAGCCCGCAGTCGGTGTGGTGGACGAGCACGACCGCACGGGTGCCGAGCACGTGCTGGGAGATGGTGAGCGACCGGAGGGTGTCCTCGGTGACCACGCCACCGGCGTTGCGGATGACGTGCGCATCACCGACGGCGAGGCCCAGCATGCCGAACAGCGGCATCCGGGAGTCCATGCAGGCGACGACGGCGACCTTGCGGTCCGGGGCGACCGGGAGGTCGCCGGGGAACTCACCCAGCCAGGCCTCGTTCGCCGCCAGCATCCGGTCGATCTCGGTCACCCTGCGCCACCTCTCGTCCGCCGCTGAGTCCCGGTAACGCTAGCGCGGCGCGTCAGCGGCCCGCCCCGCCGCGCTCCCGGCACTCCACGGCGAGGCGCGTGACCTCCTCGGGGTCCAGCGCGGGTCGGCCGCCGAGCCTGCCCACGGTCAGGGCCGCCGCGGCTCCCGCCTGCCAGGCGGCCGTCCCCGGGTCGGCGCCCCGCAGCAGCGCGACGGCGAGCGCCGCCACCACGCTGTCACCGGCGCCCGTCGGGTCGACCGGGTCCTGGCCGAGCAGCGGCACCAGCTCCTCGCGCACCCGGCCTCCGGGCTCCCGCCACACCGTGAGGTCGCCGTCCTCCCCGGCCGACAGGCAGACCACCCTGGGGCCTGCGGCGCACAGCTGGCGGGCGGCGGCACGCACGTCCGCCAGCCCGTCCAGCTCGCCGTCCACCCACAGCCCGGCCTCGACCAGGTCGGCGCGCAGGACCCGCACCCGACCCAGCAACGCCTCCCGGGTCTCCGGATCCGGCGGTGCGCCGTCGGCGACCGTCAACGCGTCCCGCGGAGCCCGCGCCAGGGCGGCGCGGACGGCGACCCCCGGCTGCTGCAGCTGGAGCACGACAGCGGACGCCCGCGCGAACGACCGGGCAGCCGCGTCGACGTCGGCAGCGGTCAGCAGGGTCGGCTCCGGGACGTCCTCCAGCAGCCGCCGCGTGCCACCGGCCTCGACCAGGTCGACCAGCAGCGCGGTCTCGGCGCCCCGGCGGCGGACCACCCCGGAGACCCACAGACCGTCGCTGACCGCCTGGGCCAGGACCAGGTCGCCGGGCGGGTCGTCGCCGAGCACCCCGACCAGGGCGACCGGCCAGCCCAGCTGCGCCATCGCAACGGCCTGGTTCGCCCCCTTCCCACCCAGCAGCTCCCGGCGGCGGCGGACGTCGGCGCTCCGTCCACCGCGCGGCAACCGGTCCACCTCCAGCACCAGGTCGCGACCCACCTGGCCGACGACGACCGCGGGACCCTCCGGAACTGGCACGGTTCCTCCTCCTCATCGCGCACGTGGTGCCGCGCCGGCCCGGCCTGCCTGCCGTGCGGCGTCGGTCACCGTCCCAGCCTGCCCGCTCACGCTGCGTCGTGCGATCACCGGCTGTGCACGACCGGACCCGGCGCGGTCCCGGCCCGCCCCGCCACCCGCTGGAGCGCCGTCGGTGAGGATGGGGGCGTGCGCACGGTCGAGGAACACCAGTCAGCGGTCGCCGGGCTGCTCGCCCCGCTACCGGTCGAGGACGTCGAGCTCGCCGCGGCCGCGGGACGGGTGCTCGCCCGCGACCTGACCGCGCGGGTGGCCCTGCCGGGCTTCGACAACTCCGCCATGGACGGCTACGCGGCACGGCACGCCGAGGTGGGGGCGGCCACTGCGGAGGCCCCCGTCCAGCTGCCCGTCGCCGCCGACCTGCCGGCCGGGCGCACCGACGTGCCACCGCTGCTGCCCGGCACGGTGCACCGCATCATGACCGGCGCCCCGGTGCCCGACGGCGCGGACGTGATCGTCCCGGTCGAGCGCACCGACGCCGGCACCGACGTCGTCACCATCACCTCCGCCCCCTCGGCCGGCACCCATCTGCGGCACGCCGGTGAGGACATCCGGGCCGGCGAGCTGGCCATGCCCGCCGGCACCGCGCTCGGCGCGGCCCAACTGGGGCTCGCGGCCGCGGTCGGGTACGACACCGTGCCGGTGCGGCGCCGCCCCCGGGTGCTGGTGCTCTCCACCGGCAGCGAGCTGGTCGAACCCGGCCGCCCGCTGCAGCCGGGCCAGATCTACGAGTCCAACTCGGTGCTGCTGGCCGCCGCCGTCACCGAGGCCGGTGGCGAGGCGCGCACGCTGCACTTCGTGCCCGACGACGTCGACCAGTTCCTCGCCACGGTCCGCGCCGAGCTGCCGGACGCCGACCTGCTGGTCACCAGCGGCGGGGTCAGCGCCGGTGCGTACGAGGTGGTCAAGGACGCCTTCGCCGGTCTGGGCACGGTCGAGTTCGGCAAGGTCGCCATGCAGCCGGGTGGTCCGCAGGGCGCCGGTACGGTCGACGGTGTCCCGGTCATCACGCTGCCCGGCAACCCGGTGAGCTCCTTCGTCTCCTTCGAGGTGTTCGTCCGGCCCGCCCTGCGCCGGGCGCTCGGCCACGCCTCCCCCGATCGGCTGCGCACCACCGCCCGGCTCACCGCCCCGCTGCACTCCCCCGCCGGCCGCCGGCAGTTCCTGCGCGGGCGGTTCGACGGGGAGGTCGTCGACCAGGTCGGCGGGCCCGGCTCCCACCTGGTCGCCCACCTCGCCCGCGCCAACTGCCTCGTCGTCGTCCCCGAGGACGTCACCGACCTGCCCGTGGGCGCCCAGGTGACCGTCGTCCTGATCGAAGGAGCACTCCAGTGACCACCTCCCCCGACGGCCCGGCACGCCTCACCCACGTCGACGAGTCCGGCGCCGCACGGATGGTCGACGTGACCGCCAAGCCGGTCACCGCACGGGTCGCCACCGCCGCCGGCCGGGTGCTCGTCAGCCCCGAGGTGGTCGCGCTGCTGCGCGGCACGGGCGTGCCCAAGGGCGACGCCATCGCGGTCGCCCGGATCGCCGGGATCGCCGGGGCCAAGCGCACCCCCGACCTGATCCCGCTGTGCCACCCGATCGCACTGCACGGCGTGACGGTCGACCTCGACGTCACCGACGACGCCGTGGAGATCACCGCCACCGCCCGCACCGCCGACCGCACCGGCGTGGAGATGGAGGCGCTCACGTCCGTCGCCGTCGCCGGGCTCACCGTCATCGACATGGTCAAGGCGGTCGACCCGCGCGCCTGCATCACCGACGTCCGGCTGCTCGCCAAGTCCGGCGGCAAGAAGGGCGACTGGATCCGATGAGCGCCGACCTGCCGGCCGACGCCCGGGCCGTCGTGCTCACCGCCTCCAACCGCGCCTCGGCCGGGGTCTACGAGGACCGCTCCGGGCAGGCGCTCGCCGAGGGGCTGCGCGGGCTCGGCTTCACCGTGGAGGGGCCGCACGTGCGCCCGGACGACGTCGCGGCGCTCACCGAGGTGCTGCGGGAGGCCGTGGCAGGCGGGGCCGACGTCGTCCTGACCACCGGCGGCACCGGGCTCTCGCCGACCGACGTCACGCCGGAGGCCACCCGGGCGGTGCTGGAGCGCGAGGCCCCCGGCATCGCCGAGGCGGTGCGCCGGTACGGCGAGGGGAAGGTGCCCACCTCGGTGCTGTCCCGCGGCGTCGCCGGCACCGCCGGGCGCACCCTCATCGTCAACCTGCCCGGCTCCACCGGCGGCGTCCGGGACGGTCTCGCCGTGCTGGGCCCGCTGCTGCCGCACGTGGTCAGCCAGCTCCGCGGTGGCGACCACGTCTGATGTCGCCCTGCCGCGCTCCAGCGCGGCCAGGAGCTGTCCCGGCCTGCACTGAGTCGTTTCCCGCGATCGCGCCCGGCGCTGTGTGCCTAGTCGGGCAGGACGAGGCGTTCGGGGTGGGTGTAGACGTTGCAGCCGTCGCCGCGGAGGAAGCCGATCAGGGTGATGCCCACCTCCTGGGCCAGCTCCACCGCCAGCGAGCTGGGCGCCGACACCGCAGCCAGCACGGGCACGGCGGCCATCGCCGCCTTCTGGGTCAGCTCGAAGGACGACCGGCCGCTGACCATCAGCAGGTGCCCGGCCAGCGGCACCCGGCCCTCCCGCACCGCATCCCCGACCACCTTGTCCACCGCGTTGTGCCGGCCGACGTCCTCCCGCAGCGCCACCAGCTCGCCGCCGGCGGAGAACAGCCCGGCCGCGTGCAGCCCGCCGGTCTTGTCGAACACCTGCTGGGCGGCGCGCAGCCGGTCCGGCAGGGCCAGCAGCGTCGCCAAGGTCATCCGGGTGTCGTCGGCGGCGACGTCGTAGGCGGTCTTCGTGCGGATGGCGTCGATGCTGGCCTTGCCGCAGACACCGCAGGAGCTCGTCGTGTAGAAGTTCCGGTCCAGCGCGGTGTCCGGGGCCTCGACACCGGGCGCCAGGTCGACGTCGACGACGTTGTAGGTGTTGCGGCCCTCGTCGTCGACGGAGTTGCAGTACCGCAGCCCGGCGATGTCGGCCGCCGAGGCGATGACGCCCTCGGTGGTCAGGAAGCCGTGCACCAGGTCGAAGTCGTCGCCCGGAGTCCGCATCGTCACCGCCAGCGGCGTGCCGCCGAGCCGGATCTCCAGCGGCTCCTCGGAGGCGACCGTGTCGGGCCGTCGGGTGTGCACGGCGCCGCGGATGCGCAGCACCGGAGTGCGGCTGGTGACTCGTCCCACGCGGCTGACGGTACTCACCGGTCGCGCCCTACCGTTCCGGGCATGACCTCGCTCCCGCGCTTCGCGGCCGTCGTGCTGGCCGGCGGCCGAGCAGCCCGGCTCGGCGGGCAGCCCAAGCCGCAGCTGGACGTCGGCGGGCGCACGATGCTCGACACCGTCGTGGACGCCGTCCGGGACGCCGATCCGGTCGTCGTCGTCGGACCCCCACAGCCCGTCCCGGAGGCCGTCGTGCTCGTCCGGGAGGTGCCGGCGGGTGGGGGGCCGGTCCCGGCACTCGCCGCGGGGCTCGCCGCGGTCGGCGACGCCGAGGTGGTCGCCGTCCTCGCCGCCGACCTGCCCTTCCTCACGCGGGACCTGGTGACCGCCCTGCGCCGGCGACTCGTCGACGACGGCGTGCTGGTCGTCGACGACACCGGCCGCGACCAGCTCCTCCTGGGCGTCTGGCGGACGGCGGCACTGCGCGCCGCCGTCCGTGACCCCCGCCCGCACACGCCACTGCGGACCGTGCTCTCCGGACTGTCCGTCGGCCGCCATCGGCCGGCCGCGCTGCCCGGCCGGCCCGCGCCGTGGACCGACTGCGACACCCCCGCCGACCTCGCCCGCGCCCGGGCCGCGCCCGGCCGGGAGTGAGCCGTTCCCCACGCAGCCGGCCTGCGTGGGGACCACACCCGCCGGGTAGGGCCGCACCATGCGCGTCGTCACAGCAGGAGCCCACGGGAAGATCGCCCGCCGCCTCGGCCGGTTGCTGAGCCAGCGGGGGGACACCGCCATCGGCATCGTCCGCAACCCCGACCACCAGGCCGACCTGGAGTCCGACGGGGTCCAGCCGGTGGTGCTGGACCTGGAGCAGGCCTCGGTGGAGGAGCTCGCCGCCGTCGTCTCGGGCGCCGACGCCGTGGTGTTCGCCGCCGGCGGTGGCCCGGACAGCGGCATCGCGCGCAAGGACTCGGTCGACCGCGGCGCCGCAGTGCTGCTGGCCGAGGCAGCGGTCGCGGCCGGCGTCCGTCCCTACCTGCTGATCTCCTCGATCGGTGTCGAGATGGTGGCCGGGGACGGCGCCCCCGAGGACATGGACGAGGTGTTCGTCGCCTACCTGCGCGCCAAGCTGGCCGCCGAGGAGCACGTGCTGTCCCGCGAGGGCCTGTCCCCCATGGTGATCCGCCCGGGGAGCCTCACCGACGACCCCGGCACCGGACGCGTCCGGCTCGAGCACACCACGGACCGCGGCGAGGTCCCCCGCGACGACGTCGCCGCCGTGCTGCTGGCCCTGCTCGACGACCCCAAGGACGGCGCCGTCGTCGAACTGCTGACCGGCGACACCCCGGTCACCGAGGCCGTCGCCGCCCTCCCCTGACGTCCTCCGGACGGACGCCCTCGCGGGCGCAGCCGGCGCCGGTCAGCTGCGCTTCGCCCGGGTGACGACTGCCCGGGCCGCGAGGCCGGCGTCGTCCGGGTAGTCGACCCGCAGCAACGTCAGACCGCCGGCCGGCGCGACCGGCACGTCGTTGGCCCGTTCACTGCGGGCGAGCAGGGACGACGGCCACTCCGCCGGCCGGCGCCCCTCACCCACGGCGCCCAGGGCACCGACCAGACTGCGGACCATCGAGTGGCAGAAGGCGTCGGCGGACGCCCGGATCTCCACCAGGTCGCCGTCCCGCTCCACGTCCAGGGCGAGCAGGGTCCGGATCGTGGTCGCACCCTCACGTCGCCGGCAGAAGGCGGCGAAGTCCTGCTGCCCGAGCAGCAGGCGCGCCGCCGTCTGCATCGCACCGACGTCCAACCGGCGCGGCCACCCGACCGTGTCGGCCCGGCGCAACGGCGGTGGGCCCGCGTCGGCATCGGTGAGGCGGTACACGTAGTGCCGGGCCAGCGCGGAGAACCGCGCGTCGAAGTCGGCCGTGACCGCCTCCGCCGAGGTGACGGCGATGTCCGGCGACAAGACGCCCCTCAGCCGGCGCAACAGCCGGTCCTGGTGGGCGGTGAAGAGATCTCCGGGCAGGTCGGCGTGCGCGACCTGCCCAGTGGCGTGCACCCCGGCGTCCGTGCGGCCCGCGACCGTCAGGTCCACGTCCACCCGCAGCACCGTGGCCAGCGCCAGTTCCAGCTCGCCCTGGACGGTGCGCAGGCCGGGCTGACGGGCCCAGCCGTGCAGCGCTGTCCCGTCGTAGGAGATGCCCAGCCGGACGCGGACGAGCCCGCCACCGGCATCGGTGGCGGGCTCGTCAGCGCGCATGTGCATCGAGCAGACCGTCGGGGACGGTCTCAGCTCACTTCGGGTCGGCGGCAGGTTCGCCACCGGGAGCCTGCCGGCCCGCGGTCGCCGCGTCGCCGATCTCGGCGGCCTCGACCTCGGCGGCGGCCGCAGCGGCCACGTCGGGGCTCAGCGTCGGGTCGTCGACGACGGCCAGGTTCTCCGAGGTCGGCTCCGGGTCGACGTCGCCGTCGTCCTGACGCTCGCCGTCGGGCACGAAGACGTCGGTGACGACCTCTTCTGCCTCGGCGGACTCGTCGCTGCCGGCCTCGGTGGCCTCGGCAGTGACCTCACCGGCGGCTGCGGAAGCGCCGGCGCCGGCCGCGAACCGCGTGCCGCGGGCGCGCTCGGCCTCGCCGACGGCCTGCTGCGCCACCGTCTGGCCCTCGACCAGCTCGATGATCGCCATCGGCGCGTTGTCGCCCTTGCGGGGACCGACCTTGACGATGCGCGTGTAGCCACCGGGACGGTCCGCGAAGCGCGGGCCGATCTCGGCGAACAGGTGGTGCACGACGTCCTTGTCACGGATCGTCGTCAGCACCTGCCGACGGGCGTGCAGGTCACCGCGCTTGGCGAAGGTGACCAGCTTCTCGGCCAGCGGCCGCAGCCGCTTGGCCTTGGCCTCAGTGGTGGTGATCCGCCCGTGCTCGAACAGCGAGGTGGCCATGTTGGCCAGCATCAGCCGCTCGTGCGCGGGGGAGCCGCCGAGACGGGGGCCCTTGGTGGGGGTGGGCATGTCGGTCCTTCCTCAGGCGGCCGGGCGGGCGGTTGCCGGCTGCGTCGTCCATCGCGGTGCTACGTCCGGGACCAGTGTGGCGGCCCCGATGTGGCCCCGCTGCCAGGGGCAGCGGGGCCCGGTCTCAGAGCTGCTCGGTCTCCTGGTAGGTGCCCTCGTCGAAGGTGGCGGGGTCACCGAAGGCTGCGTCGCCCTGGTAGGCGTCGGTCTCGTAGCCCTCGTCGTAGCTCTCCACCGACGAGGGGACGAACCCGGGCGGGCTGTCCTTGAGCGCCAGGCCCATCGCCGCGAGCTTGAGCTTGACCTCGTCGATCGACTTCGCACCGAAGTTGCGGATGTCGAGGAGGTCCGCCTCGGAGCGGGTGACGAGCTCACCGACGGTGTGCACGCCCTCGCGCTTGAGGCAGTTGTAGGACCGCACGGTGAGGTCCATGTCCTCGATGGGCATCGAGAAGTTGGCGATGTCGGCGGCCTCGGCCGGGCTGGGCCCGACCTCGATGCCCTCGGCGTCGACGTTCAGCTCACGCAGCAGGCCGAAGAGCTCGACCAGGGTCGAACCGGCGCTCGCGATGGCGTCACGGGGCTCCATCGACGGCTTGGTCTCGACGTCCACCACGAGCCGGTCGAAGTCGGTGCGCTGCTCGACACGGGTCGCCTCGACCGCGTAGGTCACCTTCAGCACCGGCGAGTAGATGGAGTCGACGGGGATGCGGCCGATCTCCTGGCCGGGCTGCTTGTTCTGGGTGGCCGGCACGTAGCCGCGGCCACGCTCGACGACCAGCTCGATCTCCAGCCGGCCCTTCGCGTTCAGCGTGGCGATGTGCAGGTCGGGGTTGTGCACCTCGACGCCGGCCGGCGGGGCGATGTCCGCCGCCGTGACCTCACCAGGGCCCTGCTTGCGCAGGTACATGGTCACCGGCTCGTCGGAGTCGGAGCTGACCACGAGGCCCTTGAGGTTCAGGATGATCTCGGTGACGTCCTCCTTGACCCCCGGCACGGTGGTGAACTCGTGCAGGGTGCCCTCGATCCGGATGCTGGTGACAGCAGCGCCGGGGATCGAGGACAGGAGGGTGCGACGCAGCGAGTTGCCGAGGGTGTAGCCGAAACCCGGCTCGAGCGGCTCGATGACGAACCGTGAGCGCTGGGCGTCGATGGTCTCCTCGGCGAGGGTCGGACGCTGTGCGATGAGCATGGTTCTCCTTCAGGTCCTCCGGCACCCGCCATATGACGCCGTGAGGGGGTGGTGCCGGCGGGACGGACATCGGTCCGCCCGTCCCGCCGTCGTGCTGGTCCTGCAGTCGTGCTGGTCCTGCAGTCGTGCTGTCCTACCGGCCGATCACTTCGAGTAGAGCTCGACGATCAGCTGCTCCTGGACCGGGGTGTCGATCACCTGGCGCGCCGGGATGTTGTGGACCAACACCTTCAGCTGCGAGGAGATCACCTCCAGCCACGGCGGCACCGGACGAGAGCCGGCCTTGGCCTGGGCGAGCTGGAACGGAACCATCTCGGCGGACTTCGCAGCCACCTCGAGGATGTCGTTGGCGCTCACCCGGTACGACGGGATGTCGACCTTGCGGCCGTTGACCTTGATGTGGCCGTGGCGCACCAACTGGCGGGCCATGTCACGGGACTCGGCGAAGCCGGCCCGGTAGACCACGTTGTCGAGGCGGGACTCGAGGATCTGCAGCAGGACCTCACCGGTCTTGCCCGACTTCTTGTTCGCCTCTTCGTAGTAACCGCGGAACTGCTTCTCCAGCACGCCGTAGATGCGGCGGGCCTTCTGCTTCTCACGAAGCTGGAGCAGGTACTCGCTGTCCTTGCTGCGACCCCGGCCGTGCTCGCCCGGCGGGTAGGGCCGGATCTCGATGGGGCACTTCGGGGACTCGCACTTGCTGCCCTTGAGGAACAGCTTCATCTTCTCGCGCCTGCACAAACGGCAGTCGGCTCCGGTGTAACGGGCCACGTCAGGTACTCCTAGTTCGTCTCGTCAGTGACCGGTCAGACCCGGCGGCGCTTCTTGGGGCGGCAGCCGTTGTGCGGCTGAGGCGTCACGTCCTGGATCTGACCCACTTCGAGGCCGGTGGCCTGCAGCGAGCGGATCGCGGTCTCCCGACCGGAGCCCGGGCCCTTCACGAAGACGTCGACCTTGCGCATGCCGTGCTCCTGCGCCTTGCGTGCGGCGTTCTCCGCAGCCATCTGCGCCGCGAACGGCGTGGACTTGCGGGAGCCCTTGAACCCGACGTGCCCGGCCGAGGCCCAGCTGATCACGTTGCCCGTGGGGTCGGTGATCGACACGATCGTGTTGTTGAAGGTGCTCTTGATGTGCGCCGCACCGTGGGCGACGTTCTTCTTCTCCTTGCGGCGCACCTTCTTGGTGCCAGCTGCCGCGCGAGCCCTGGGAGGCATCTCTCTCCGGTCTGAGTCTGTGTTCGTGGCCTGGTCCCCACCCGGTCCTAGCCGAGGGGGCGGTCGTGCTCAGGCGCACCGCCGGTCCGGCCCTACGGACCCGCGACGGTGCGCCGACGTGCTGAGATCAGCGGGCCTTCTTCTTGCCCGCGATGGTCTTGCGCGGGCCCTTGCTCGAGCGCGCGTTCGTCTTGGTGCGCTGCCCGTGCACCGGCAGGCCACGGCGGTGCCGCAGACCCTGGTAGCAACCGATCTCCACCTTGCGGCGGATGTCGGCGGCCACCTCACGGCGCAGGTCACCCTCGACGCGGAAGTGCTCGTCGATGTAGTCGCGCAGCTTGAGCAGGTCCTCGTCGGTCAGGTCCTTGGCGCGCAGGTCCGGGCTGACGCCCGTCGCGGCCAGGGTCGCCTTGGCCGAGGTCGGCCCGATCCCGTAGATGTAGGTGAGCGCGATCTCCATCCGCTTCTCGCGGGGAAGGTCGACGCCAGCAAGTCGTGCCATTGTCAGGTACTCCCTCAGCCCTGGCGCTGCTTGTGCCGGGCGTTCTCGCAGATGACCATGACCCGGCCGTGCCGGCGGATCACCTTGCACTTGTCACAGATCTTCTTCACCGACGGCTGGACCTTCACCGGTGCCGCCCTCATTCCTGTAGATCGTGCGCCGACGCCCGGACCCACACGGGGCCCGGACCGGCAGCGGGTTACTTGTAGCGGTAGACGATGCGGCCGCGGGTCAGGTCGTAGGGCGAGAGCTCCACGACCACGCGGTCCTCGGGCAGGATCCGGATGTAGTGCTGCCGCATCTTGCCGCTGATGTGGGCGAGCACCCGGTGCCCGTTCTGCAGTTCGACCCGGAACATCGCGTTGGGCAGCGGCTCGACGACACGACCCTCGACCTCGATGGCCCCGTCCTTCTTTGCCACGCCTACACGGCCTCCTCGTTCGATCGGAACTGCATGCGCCCATGCCGGACTGGCAGGGCGGTGGTGCGGGATTCCTTGCGGGCTGCACTCGACACGTCGAGTGCGGTGGTGCGGGCGCTCTCGCTGAGGGCGTCCCTCGGCGTACGGCCACAGCACGACGACGGACGGCGCGAACGCCATCGGCCACTGTACTCCCCGCAGCACCAGGGCTCCAACCCGGCCCAGGGTGACGGACCCCTCGCACCCCCGGCGCCCTCCTGCTCGGGCTCGGAGCCGTCAGGAGAGAGCCTGTCAGGAGCGGGGCGTGACCCCGAACGGCGCGAGGCCGGCGACGCCACCGTCCTCCGCCGTGAGGACCCACGGGCCCTCCGGCGTGATGGCGACGCTGTGCTCGAAGTGCGCGGCCCGGGAACCGTCCTTGGTGACCACGGTCCAGCCGTCGTCCAGCTCCACGGTGGCCGGGTCACCGACGGTCACCATCGGTTCGATGGCCAGCGCGAGACCGGGGACGAGCTTGGGCCCGCGCCCGGGACGTCCGTAGTTCAGCACGTGCGGGTCCTGGTGCATCTCGGTGCCGATGCCGTGACCGCCGTAGTGGTCGACGATCCCGTAGCGGTGCTGGTGAGCCGTGATCGACTCCTCCACCGCGTGGCTGATGTCGGTGAGCCGACCGCCGGCCAGGGCCTTCGCCAGTCCGGCCCACATCGAACGTTCGGTGACCTCCAGCAGAGCCGCGTCCTCGGCAGACGGGGTCCCCACCGGAACGGTGATCGCCGAGTCGCTGTGCCAGCCCTGCAGGATGGCGCCACAGTCGATGGAGATGTTGTCGCCCTCGGCGAGCGCCCGGTCGGGGTTCGGGATCCCGTGCACCACCTCGTCGTTGATCGACGCACAGATGGTGCCGGTGAACCCGTGGTACCCGAGGAAGTTGGGCACGGCCCCGCACGACCGGATGTGGTCCTCGGCGATCGCGTCGAGCTCGCCGGTGGTCACCCCGGGACGCACGGCCGCACGCACGGCCTTGAGGGCCCCAGCGGTGACCAGCCCGGAGGCTCGCATGAGCTCGATCTCGTGCGCTGTCTTGATCTGGATCATGCGTCCACTCCACTTCGCCAGCAACGGCAGCCGGGCGAGCAGCGCGGACCCGCGGTCACCGTGCACCGGAGCCCCGCCGTCTCAGACCCCGGTCGAGCCGTGGGCCGGGTCGTCCCCCGGCTCGTCGTCCAGTGCGTCCTGTGCGCCGAGCGCCTCGAGCGCGCGGCGGGTGACCTCGTCGATCTCGCCGATGGCGTCGATCTGGCTCAGCAGCCCCGCCTCGGCATAGAAGTCCGAGAGCGGCGCCGTCTGCTCGCGGTAGACCTCCAGCCGATGGCGCACCGTCTCGGGCTTGTCGTCGTCCCGCTGCACCCACTCGCCGTCCACCAGCATCCGGCGTCCGGAGAGCCGACGCACGAGCTCGTCCTCGTCGACCACGAGCTCCAGGCACCTGTCCAGCGAGTGACCCATCTCCCCCAGCGAGTCACGCAGCTGCTCAGCCTGGGCGATGGTGCGAGGGAAGCCGTCGAGCAGGAAGCCGGCCTTCGCGTCGGACTCGGCCAGGCGGTCGGAGACCATCGCGACGGTGATCTCGTCGGGCACCAGGTCACCGGCGTCCATGTAGGCCTTTGCCTGTCGACCCAGCTCGGTCTGGCCACTGACGTTGGCCCGGAAGATGTCACCCGTCGAGATCGCGGGCACACCGAGCCGCTCCGCGATGATCTGGGCCTGGGTTCCCTTGCCGGCTCCGGGAGGACCCAGCAGCACGACGCGCACTAGCGGAGGAACCCTTCGTAGCTGCGCTGGTTCAACTGCGTCTCGATCTGCTTCACCGTCTCCAAGCCCACTCCCACCATGATCAGCACCGCGGTCCCGCCGAACGGGAAGTTCTGGTTCTGTCCCTCTTGGGTGATCGAGAGGAACAGGTTGGGCAACACTGCCACCAACCCGAGGTAGATGGACCCCGGCAAGGTGATCCGGGACAGCACGTACTGCAGGTACTCCGCAGTGGGCCGGCCGGGTCGGATGCCCGGGATGAAGCCGCCGTAGCGCTTCATGTCGTCGGCACGCTCTTCGGGGTTGAACGTGATCGACACGTAGAAGTACGTGAAGAAGATGATCAGCCCGAAGTAGATGGCGATGTGCACCGGGCTGCTCTGGTTGATCACGTAGTTCTCGAAGAACCGGCGGACCGGGCCGCTCGAGTCGCTCTGCAGCTGGCTGAGCAACTGCGGCAGGTACAGCAGCGACGAGGCGAAGATGACCGGGATGACGCCGGCCTGGTTCACCTTCAGCGGCAGGTAGGTCGACGTGCCGCCGTACATCCGGCGTCCGACCATCCGCTTGGCGTACTGCACCGGGATGCGGCGCTGCGCCTGCTCGACGTAGACCACCGAGGCGATGACCACCAGGGCGAAGATGCAGACCACGGTGAAGATGAAGGCACCGCGGGTCTGCAGGATGGCGCCGCCCTCGGCGGGGATCCGGGCCGCGATCGAGGTGAAGATCAGCACGGACATGCCGTTGCCGATCCCCTTCTCCGTGAGGAGCTCGCCCAGCCACATGATCACGGCCGTACCGGCGGTCAGCGTGATGACGAGGATGACCGTCGTCCAGACCGAGTCCGACGGGATGATGTCCTGCGGGCAGTTGGGGAACAGCTGGCCGCTACGGGCCAGGGCGATGATCCCGGTGCTCTGCAGGACGGCGAGGGCGATCGTCAGGTAGCGGGTGTACTGGGTCAGCTTCGCCTGACCCGACTGCCCTTCCTTCTTCAGCTGCTCGAACCGCGGGATGACCACGACCAGCAGCTGGACGATGATGCTCGCGGTGATGTACGGCATGATGCCGAGCGCGAAGACCGACAGCCGGAGCAGCGCACCACCGGAGAACAGGTTGACCAGCGAGTAGACGTCCCGCTGGTCGGAGGCCGCAGCCAGGTCCAGACAGCTGTTGATCGCCTCGGTCGAGACCCCTGGCCCGGGGATGGCGGCACCGAGCCGGTAGACGGCGATCAGCGCCAGGGAGAACAGCAGCTTGCGCCGGAGATCTGGCGTCCGGAACGCCGCGGCGAACGCCTGCAGCACGTGCCCTCCCCGAGTAGGTCCTATGAGGCTATCAACGTCAGGCCGTGGCGCCGTCGACCCGCCCACCCGGAGAGGTGGACCCGGTCGCGCGGTCGACGGTCAGGTGGCGCTCCGGCCGGCGGCCGGACAGACAAAGGCCCCCCTGCGTCCCCCGCCGGGAGCGTGCTCACAGCGGGGCGCAGGGGGGACCTTCGTCAGATCTGGGTGGTGCTGCCCCCGGCAGCGCCGATCTTCTCCTCGGCGGACTTGGAGAAGGCGTGCGCCTGCACGTCGACCTTCACCCCGCCGAGCTCGCCCGTGCCGAGGACCTTGACCGGCTGACCGCGCCGGATGGCGCCGGCGTCGGCCAGCGTCTCCGGGTCGATCGTGCCGCCCTGCGGGAACAGGGAGGCGATCCGGTCCAGGTTCACGACCTGGAAGACGACCTTGTTGTTGTTCTTGAAGCCCGAGAGCTTCGGCAGCCGCATGAAGAGGGGGGTCTGACCACCCTCGAAGCGGGCAGAGACCTGCACGCGAGCGCCGGAGCCCTTGGTGCCGCGACCGGCCGTCTTGCCCTTGGAGCCCTCACCACGACCCACGCGGGTCTTCTTGGTGTGAGCGCCCGGGGCCGGGCGCAGGTGGTGGACCTTGAGAGTCATGTCAGTATTCCTTCTCGCCCGAAGCTCAGACGATCTCTTCGACGGCGACCAGGTGCGGCACCGTCGCGACCATCCCGCGGATCTCGGGACGGTCCTCCTGGACGACCGAGTCGTTGATCCGCTTCAGCCCGAGCGAACGCAGCGTCTGGCGCTGGTTCGGCTTGGTGCCGATGGCCGACTTGACCTGGGTGACCTTCAGCTGAGCCATCTCAGACCCCCTGACCGGCCCGCGCACGCAGCATGGCCGCCGGGGCGACGTCCTCCAGGGGCAGACCGCGGCGAGCCGCGATCTCCTCGGGGCGGACGAGGTCCTTCAGCGCCTGCATGGTCGCGTGGACGATGTTGATCGGGTTCGAGGACCCGAGGCTCTTGGACAGGATGTCGTGGATGCCGGCGCACTCGAGCACGGCGCGCACCGGACCACCGGCGATGACACCGGTACCGGGGCTGGCCGGCTTCAGCAGCACGACACCGGCGGCCGCCTCACCCTGCACCGGGTGCGGGATGGTGCTGGCGATGCGGGGCACCTTGTAGAAGTGCTTCTTGGCCTCCTCGACGCCCTTGGCGATCGCCGCGGGCACCTCCTTGGCCTTGCCGTAGCCGACACCCACGGTGCCGTTGCCGTCGCCCACGATGACCAGCGCGGTGAAGCTGAAGCGCCGACCGCCCTTGACGACCTTGGACACGCGGTTGATGGCCACCACGCGCTCGATGAACTGGCTCTTCTCGGCGGTACCGCCACCGGGGCCGCGGCCGCCGTCACGGCGGTCACGACGGTCGTTGCCGCCGCCGGCACCGCCGGGGCCACCCGTCCCGCCGGCGCCACCGCCGCGTCGCTGTGGTCCTGGCATCAGACGTCCCTCTCGATCTGCTCAGTGATGGTGCTCATCAGAAGTCCAGCCCGCCTTCGCGGGCACCGTCCGCCAGGGCGGCGATGCGCCCGGCGTACCGGTTGCCGCCGCGGTCGAAGACGACGGCGGCGATGCCGGCGGCCTTGGCGCGCTCGGCGACCAGGGCACCCACCTGCCGGGCAAGGGCGGACTTGTCGCCCTCCGCGCCCTTCAGGCTGGCGTCCATGGTCGACGCACTGGCCAGAGTACGGCCCACGGTGTCGTCGATGACCTGGACGTGGATGTGCCGGGAACTGCGCTTGACGACCAGACGCGGGCGCTCCGGCGTGCCACCCACCCGCTTGCGCAGGCGGTTGTGCCGGCGCAGCCGCGAGACGCGGCGCGCGGTGCTGACATCGGTGCCGACGGGCTTGTGCACCCGGACACCCTTCTCGGTCTTGGCTGCCTGTGCCATCACTTGCCCGTCTTCCCGACCTTGCGCTTGACGACCTCGCCCTGGTACCGCACGCCCTTGCCCTTGTAGGGGTCGGGCTTGCGGATCTTGCGGATCTTGGCGGAGACCTCGCCGACCTGCTGCTTGTCGATGCCGCTCACCCGCAGGCGGGTGGGGGCCTCGACGGTGAAGGAGATCCCCTCGGGGGCCTTCACCAGCACCGGGTGGCTGAAGCCGAGGGCGAACTCGAGGTCCGACCCACGGGCCTGCACGCGGTAGCCGACGCCGACGATCTCCAGGGTCTTCTCGTACCCCTGGGTGACGCCGGTGATCATGTTGGCGATGAGCGAGCGGGACAGACCGTGCAGGGCACGGCTCTCGCGCTCGTCGTCGGGACGCTGCACCAGCAGCGCACCGTCCTCACCGTGCTCGACGGTGATGGGAGCTGCCACCGTGTGGCTGAGCTTCCCCTTCGGGCCTGAGACGTTGACCGTTCGCCCGTCGATGGCGATGTCAACCCCGCTCGGCACCGGAATCGGGAGTCGTCCGATCCGTGACATGTCTGCTCGCTCCTCTTACCAGACGTAGGCGAGGACTTCCCCACCCACGCCCTTCTTGTTCGCCTGCTTGTCGGTCAGCAGCCCGGTGGAGGTGGAGATGATCGCCACCCCGAGGCCGCCCAGGACCTTGGGCAGGGCAGTCGACTTCGCGTAGACACGCAGGCCGGGCTTGGACACCCGACGGACACCGGCGATGCTGCGCTCCCGGTTCGGGCCGTACTTGAGGGAGACCACGAGCTCCTTGCGGACGTGGCCTTCGACCTCGACGTCGTTGACGGTCCAGCCGCCGATGTAACCCTCCTGCTGGAGGATCTCGGCGACCTTCGTCTTGAGCTTCGACGACGGCATGGCCGCGGCGTCGTGGTACGCCTGGTTGGCGTTGCGGATCCGCGTGAGCATGTCCGCGATCGGGTCGGTCATCGTCATGGGTGCGTCGTGCCTCTCTCACCGCGGTTCCGCACGCTGTCGTGCGCGGGCCTCTCGGTGACGTGGGTGGTGCTCCGGGTCGTGCCCGGGAGCGAGTGGCCCGCCCCATGCGGGGCGGGCCGTCCTGCGTCTGTTACCAGCTCGACTTGGTCACGCCGGGCAGCTCGCCCGCGTGTGCCATCTCCCGCAGGCAGATCCGGCACAGGCCGAACTTGCGGAAGACCGCGTGGGGCCGGCCGCACCGCTGGCAACGGGTGTAGCCGCGGACGGCGAACTTCGGCGTGCGAGCCGCCTTGTTGACAAGGGCCTTCTTGGCCATCTCTTGGTCTCCTACCTTCTACGCAGACCGCGTCAGCGGGTGGCGTTCACGACGGTCTGGCCGGCGAAGGGGAACCCGAGCAGCGACAGCAGCTCACGGCCCTCCTCGTCGGTCGTGGCGGTGGTCACCAGGGTGATGTCCATGCCGCGGGGCCGGTCGATCTTGTCGACGTCGATCTCGCGGAACATCGACTGCTCGGTCAGACCGAACGTGTAGTTGCCGTGGCCGTCGAACTGCTTGGGGTTCAGGCCACGGAAGTCACGGATGCGGGGCAGCGCCAGCGACAGCAGCCGGTCCAGGAACTCCCACATGCGGTCGCCTCGGAGGGTGACCTTCGCGCCGATCGGCATGCCCTCACGCAGCTTGAACTGCGCGATGGACTTCCGGGCTCGCACGACGGCGGGCTTCTGGCCGGTGATGGCGGTGAGGTCGCGGACCGCGCCGTCCATCAACTTGGCGTCACGGGTGGCCTCGCCGACGCCCATGTTGACCACGATCTTCACGAGACCGGGGATCTGCATGACGTTGGGGTAGCCGAACTCGGACTGCAGGGCCGGCGCGATCTCCTCGCGGTACCGGGCCAGCATGCGGGGCAGCTCACGGGTGGGTGCGCTCATGATGATCAGAGGTCCTTACCGGTGCGCCGCGAGACCCGGATGTTGCGGCCTTCCTCGTCCTTGCGGTAACCGACCCGGGTCGGCTTGTCCTCGGAGTCGATCACCATCACGTTGCTCACGTGGATGGCGGCCTCCTGCGTGACGATTCCGCCCTGCTGGGCACCGCGCTGGGTGGTGCTGATCCGGGTGTGCTTCTTCACCCGGCCGATGCCCTCCACCAGGACCTTCTGGGTCCGGGGGAAGGCCGCGATGACGCGGCCCTTGGCACCCTTGTCCCTGCCGGCCAGGACGACGACCGAGTCGCCCTTCTTGACCTTCATCGACGGGGTCTTCCCGCTCGTCGGCTGAGCCATGGTCACAACACCTCCGGAGCGAGCGAGATGATCCGCATGAAGCGCTTGTCGCGCAGCTCGCGGCCGACGGGGCCGAAGATGCGCGTGCCGCGCGGGTCGCCGCTGTCACGGATGATCACCGCGGCGTTCTCGTCGAAGCGGATGTAGGAGCCGTCCGGACGACGGCGCTCCTTGACCGTGCGGACGATGACGGCCTTGACCACATCGCCCTTCTTGACGCCTGCACCCGGCAGCGCGTCCTTGACGGTGGCGACGATGACGTCACCGATGCCCGCGTAGCGGCGCCCCGACCCGCCGAGCACACGGATGCACAAGATCTCCTTGGCCCCGGTGTTGTCGGCGACCCTGAGCCGCGACTCCTGCTGGATCACTTCCTGCTCCTGAATCTGAGTGGCGACAGCCGGACCGGATCGGTGAACCGGCTGTCCGGCACCCACGTGCGGACGCACCGGCAGCGAGCGCCGCCGGTGCGTCCGTGCACGGGTACCGGGATGCGGCGGGCTCCGAAGAGCGCGCCAGTCGTCCAGAGTACTCCCTGCTCACCGACCCCGAGAGGCCGGTTGTCGACTTCCTACTTGGCCTTCTCCACGACCGTCACCAGACGCCACCGCTTGGTGGCGGAGGTGGGGCGCGTCTCCATGATCTGCACCCGGTCGCCGATGCCGGCGGTGTTCTGCTCGTCGTGCGCCTTCAGCTTGCTGGTGCGACGCAGGACCTTGCCGTACAGCCCGTGCTTCACGCGGTCCTCGACCTCGACGACGATGGTCTTGTCCATCTTGTCGCTGACGACCAGGCCCTCACGGACCTTGCGGTAGCCACGCCCGGCCAGGCCGGGCCCGGTCGAGGTCTCGGTGGTGTTGGTGACCTCGCTCATGCGACACCCTCGTTCGGGGCGACCGAGAGGCCCAGCTCGCGCTCGCGCATGATCGTGTAGATCCGGGCGATGTCGCGGCGGACGGTCTGCAGTCGCCGATTGTTGTCCAGCTGGCCGGTGGCCACCTGGAACCGCAGGTTGAACAGCTCTTCGCGCGACTCGCGCAGCCGGGTGGCCAGCTCGTCGGCGGACAGCTCGCGCAGCTCAGGCGCAGTGAGGCCGGCGGCCATCACACCTCTCCTTCGCGAGTGATGAAGCGGCACTTCATGGGGAGCTTGTGGATCGCGCGGCGCATGGCCTCGCGGGCCACCGGCTCGGCGACACCCGACAGCTCGAACATGATCCGACCGGGCTTGACGTTCGCCACCCACCACTCGGGCGAGCCCTTGCCGGAACCCATGCGGGTCTCGGCCGGCTTCTTCGTCAGCGGGCGGTCGGGGTAGATCGAGATCCACACCTTGCCGCCACGCTTGATGTGACGCGTCATGGCGATACGCGCGGACTCGATCTGCCGGTTGGTCACGTACGCGGGCTCCAGTGCCTGGATCGCGAAGTCACCGAAGTTGATCGCGGTGCCGCCCTTGGCCCGTCCGGTGCGGTCGGGGTGGTGCTGCTTGCGGTGCTTGACCCGACGTGGGATGAGCACTGGTCAGCCCTCCGTGTTCTCGGCGCCGGCGGCCTTCGCGGCCGCCGTGCCCTCGGCACCGGCTGCCTCGCCGATGCTCTGCGCGGGAGCAGCACCCGATTCGACGGCGACGGCACTCGTGGTGTCGGCGGGCGCCTCGGACGGCTGCTCGGTGGAGACCGGGGCGTCAGCCGCAGCGCGGCCGGCCTCGGTGCCCCCGGCGGTGGTGCCGGACGAACCGGACCGCCGCTGGGGACGCTGGGCCCGCTCACGGCGCTGCTGGCGCTGCGCGAGTGCCTCGAGGGCCTCCCGCTCCGCACGCGAACCGCTGGCATCGCCCTTGTAGATCCAGACCTTCACACCGATGCGGCCGAAGGTCGTGCGGGCCTCGTAGATGCCGTAGTCGATGTTCGCGCGGAGCGTGTGCAGGGGCACGCGACCTTCGCGGTAGAACTCCGAACGGCTCATCTCGGTGCCGCCGAGGCGACCCGAGCACTGCACCCGGATGCCCTTGACCTGTGGGCTGCGCTGCGCGGACTGCATCGCCTTGCGCATGGCACGACGGAAGCTGACCCGGCTGGAGAGCTGCTCGGCGACACCCTGGGCGACCAGCTGCGCGTCGGACTCGGGGTTCTTCACCTCGAGGATGTTCAGCTGCACCTGCTTGCCGGTGAGCTTCTCCAGCTCACCGCGGATGCGGTCGGCCTCCGCGCCGCGGCGACCGATGACGATGCCCGGCCGGGCGGTGTGGATGTCCACTCGGACCCGGTCACGGGTGCGCTCGATCTCCACCTTCGAGATCCCGGCACGCTCCATGCCCTTGCCCATGAGCTTCCGGATGGCCACGTCTTCCTTGACGTAGTCGGCGTACAGCTTGTCCGCGTACCACCGGGACTTGTAGTCGGTGGTGATGCCGAGCCGGAACCCGTGCGGGTTGACCTTCTGACCCACTAGCGGGTCCCTCCCCTCGTGTTGCTCTTCTGCTGCTGGGTGGCCGGGCCGGACTGCCCGGTCTCCCGACGTGCCTTGCGCGACCGGAGGGCCAGCTCAGCGCTCGAGCTCACCTCGGTCACCTCGACGGTGATGTGGCTGGTCCGCTTGTTGATGCGGAACGCCCGGCCCTGCGCCCGCGGACGGATCCGCTTGAGCGTGGGGCCCTCGTCGACGAACGCGGCGCTGACGACGAGCGCAGCGGGGTCCAACTGCAGGTTGTGCTCGGCGTTGGCGACCGCGCTGGCGACGACCTTGGCCACCGGCTCGCTGGCGGTCTGCGGGGTGAACCGCAGCAGTGCCAGTGCCTCGTCAGTCGGCAGGTAGCGGATCATGTCCACCACCCGGCGGGCCTTCATGGGGGTGACGCTGACGAACCGGGCCGTGGCCCGGGCGACCGGCGTCTCCTGTCCCAACTGGGAAGTCATCTGGGTCTCTTCTCTACCTGGTCGTCGCTCAGCCGCGCCGCGACCGGCGGTCGTCCTTGACGTGCCCACGGAAGGTGCGCGTGGGCGCGAACTCGCCGAGCTTGTGCCCGACCATCGCCTCGGTGACGAACACCGGGACGTGCTTGCGGCCGTCGTGCACGGCGATCGTGTGCCCGAGCATGTCGGGGATGATCGTCGAACGCCGCGACCAGGTGCGGATGACGTTCTTGGTGCCCTTGTCGTTCTGAGCGTCCACCTTGGCGAGCAGGTGGTCGTCGACGAACGGGCCCTTCTTGAGGCTGCGTGGCATGTCTGTCGGACTCCTCTACCCGCTCAGCGCTTCTTGTTGGTGCGCCGGCGGCGCACGATCAGGGCATCACTGGCCTTGCGCTTGCGCGTGCGGCCCTCCGGCTTGCCCTTCGGGTTGACCGGGTGCCGGCCACCGGAGGTCTTGCCCTCACCACCACCGTGCGGGTGGTCGACCGGGTTCATCGCGACACCGCGGACGGTCGGGCGCTTGCCCTTCCACCGCATCCGGCCGGCCTTGCCCCAGTTGATGTTCGACTGCTCGGCGTTGCCGACCTCGCCGATCGTGGCGCGGCAGCGGACGTCGACGTTGCGGATCTCGCCCGAGGGCATCCGCAGCTGGGCGAAACGACCCTCACGGGCGACCAGCTGGACGCTGGTACCGGCCGAGCGGGCGATCTTCGCCCCGCCACCGGGCCGCAGCTCGATGGCGTGGACGACCGTGCCGACCGGGATGTTGCGCAGCGGCAGGTTGTTGCCGGGCTTGATGTCGGCCGCGGGGCCGCACTCGACCGTGTCGCCCTGCTTCAACTTCGCCGGGGCGATGATGTAGCGCTTCTCCCCGTCGGCGAAGTGCAGCAGCGCGATGCGCGAGGTGCGGTTCGGGTCGTACTCGATGTGCGCGACCTTGGCCGGCACACCGTCCTTGTCGGCCCGGCGGAAGTCGATGAGCCGGTAGGCGCGCTTGTGCCCACCGCCCTGGTGACGAGCAGTCACACGACCGTGGACGTTGCGCCCGCCACGACCGTGCAGCGGTCGGACCAGCGACTTCTCGGGATGGTCGCGGGTGACCTCGGCGAAGTCGGCGACGGACGAGCCGCGGCGGCCCGGCGTCGTCGGCTTGTACTTACGGATGGCCATGGTTCCTCAGAGTCCCTGTCTGTTCTCTCTGGTCCGATCGGTGGTCACCGGCGCTCAGGCGCCGGGTCCACCGAAGAGCTCGATGCGGTCACCGGGGGCAACGGAGACG
Organism: Modestobacter sp. VKM Ac-2977; assembly: GCF_026968045.1. Classification (GTDB taxonomy): domain Bacteria; phylum Actinomycetota; class Actinomycetes; order Mycobacteriales; family Geodermatophilaceae; genus Modestobacter. Next base: position 545,914 of record NZ_JAPVBQ010000004.1, read on the forward strand.
ATGGCGCGCTTGGTGTCCTTGCGCTTCCCCATCACAGCGCCCTTGGAGCGCTTCCTCTTCCCCTGGCGGTTGATCGTGTTGACGGCGAGGACCTTCACGTTGAAGACCTGCTGCACAGCGATCTTGATCTGGGTCTTGTTGGCGTCGGGACGGACGATGAACGTGTACTTGTTCTCGTCCAGCAGCCCATAGCTCTTCTCCGAGATGACCGGGGACAGCAACACGTCCCGGGGGTCGCGGACGCTCATGCCTTCTCCTCGGACGTCTCGGTCGTGGTGGCCGGCGCGATCGAGGGCACGTCGCCGTCGATCTCGTGGGTCTCCAGGTCGGGGAGCTCGGCCGAGGAGGCCGCGCCCTTGCCGCCCCGGGCCGGGCCGGTGACGTACTCGGTCAGCGCGGTCTCGGTGAAGACGACCTCGTCGGACACCAGCACGTCGTAGGTGTTCAGCTGACCGGCCTCGATCAGGTGCACCCGCGGCACGTTGCGCAGGCTGACCCAGTTGAGGACGTCGTCCCGGTCGAGGACGACCAGCACGCGCTTGGCGGTGCTGATCGCGTCCAGGACCTTGAGCGCGGCCTTGGTCGACGGCGCATCGCCGTCGACGAACGCGGAGACGACGTGGACACGGCCGTCACGAGCCCGGTCGGAGAGGGCACCGCGCAGGGCGGCGGCCTTCATCTTCTTGGGCGTCTTCTGCTCGTAGTTCCGCGGCTGCGGACCGTGCGAGATGCCACCGCCGGTGAACTGCGGCGAACGCAGCGAACCCTGACGGGCCCGGCCGGTGCCCTTCTGGCGGTACGGCTTGGCGCCGGTGCCGCTGACCTGGGCGCGGGTCTTGGTCGAGTGCGTGCCCTGGCGGGCCGCGGCCAGCTGGGCCACGACGACCTGGTGCAGCAGCGAGACGTTGGCCGGGGCGTCGAACAGCTCGCCGGGCAGCGTCACGCTGCCCGAGGTCTCCCCCGCCGGCGTCCGGACGTCGACCTGACGGTCGGTCCGGGTTGCGGTCGACTCTGTAGAAGTCGGTGCGGTCACTTCGCGTCACTCCCCACGGGGCCGCCCTTGACCGCGGACCGGACGAGCAGGAGCCCGCCACGGGGGCCGGGGACGGCGCCCTTGATCAGGACCAGGCCCTTCTCGGTGTCCACCTGGTGGACCTTCAGCGAGAGCGTGGTCGTGGTGACCGCGCCCATGCGCCCGGCCATGCGGACGCCCTTGAAGACGCGACCCGGGGTCGAGGCCCCGCCGATCGAGCCGGGGGCGCGGTGCTTGCGGTGGGTGCCGTGGCCGGCGCCGAGGCCCTTGAAGCCGTGACGCTTCATGACGCCGGCGGTGCCCTTGCCCTTGCTGGTGCCGATGACGTCGACCTTGGCCACGTCGGAGAAGACCTCGGCGGTCAGCTCCTGACCGACCGAGTAGTCGGCGGCGTCCTCGGTGCGCAGCTCGACCAGGTGCCGACGCGGGGTGACGCCCGCCTTGGCGAAGTGCCCGCCCTCGGGCTTGTTCACCTTGCGGGGGTCGATCGCACCGAAACCGAGCTGGACGGCGGAGTAGCCGTCCTTCTCGGGGGTGCGCACCTGGGTGACCACGCACGGGCCCGCCTTGATGACGGTCACCGGCACGATGCGGTTGTTCTCGTCGAAGACCTGGGTCATCCCCAGCTTCTCGCCGAGGAGACCACGGAATGTGCTCGCCATGTCTGGGACAGCCCTTACTGGATGTTGACGTCGACCGAGGCCGGCAGGTCGATGCGCATCAGCGCGTCGACCGTCTTCGGCGTCGGGTCGAGGATGTCGATGAGCCGCTTGTGCGTACGCATCTCGAAGTGCTCGCGCGAGTCCTTGTACTTGTGCGGCGAGCGGATGACGCAGTACACGTTCTTCTCCGTCGGCAGCGGCACCGGGCCGACGACGCGCGCTCCGGTCTTCGTCACCGTGTCCACGATGCGCCGAGCCGAGGCATCGATGGCCTCGTGGTCGTAGGCCTTCAGCCGGATGCGGATCTTCTGTCCCGCCATCGGTTGTCTTCGCTCCTGCCGATCGGTTGTGAAAGTACAAGTGGGTCTGCTGACCCGGGGTCGGGTCTCCCGACCCGGTTGACGGGCGGCGGCCGAACCGGCCGCCGCCCGTCAGGGTGTCACTGGTTGATCTTGACGACCCGGCCGGCGCCGACGGTGCGGCCACCCTCGCGGATGGCGAAGCGCAGGCCCTCCTCCATGGCGATCGGCTGGATCAGCTCGACCGACATCTCGGTGTTGTCGCCGGGCATGACCATCTCGGTGCCCGCAGGCAGCGTGACGACGCCGGTGACATCCGTGGTCCGGAAGTAGAACTGCGGACGGTAGTTGTTGAAGAACGGCGTGTGCCGGCCACCCTCGTCCTTCGAGAGGATGTAGACCGAGCCCTCGAAGTTCGTGTGCGGGGTGATGGAACCCGGCTTCACGACGACCTGGCCGCGCTCGACGTCCTCGCGCTTGATGCCACGCAGCAGCAGGCCGACGTTGTCACCGGCCTGGCCCTGGTCGAGCAGCTTGCGGAACATCTCGACACCGGTGACGGTCGTCTTGGTCGAGTTCGGGCGGATGCCGACGATCTCGATCTCCTCGGAGACCTTGACGATGCCGCGCTCGACGCGACCGGTGACGACCGTGCCACGACCGGTGATCGTGAAGACGTCCTCGACGGGCATGAGGAACGGCTTGTCGATCTCACGCTCGGGCTCGGGGATCGCCGTGTCGACGGCGTTCATGAGCTCCATGAGCTTGTCGCCCCACTCGGCGTCGCCCTCGAGGGCCTTCAGCGCCGAGACGCGGACCACGGGGACGTCGTCGCCCGGGAACTCGTACTCGGACAGCAGCTCGCGGACCTCCAGCTCGACGAGCTCGAGGATCTCCTCGTCGTCGACCATGTCGGCCTTGTTCAGCGCCACCACGATGTAGGGGACACCGACCTGGCGGGCCAGGAGCACGTGCTCCTTGGTCTGCGGCATCGGGCCGTCGGTGGCGGCGACCACCAGGATGGCGCCGTCCATCTGCGCGGCACCGGTGATCATGTTCTTGATGTAGTCGGCGTGCCCGGGGCAGTCGACGTGCGCGTAGTGCCGGTTCTCGGTCTGGTACTCGACGTGGGCGATCGAGATCGTGATGCCGCGAGCCTTCTCCTCGGGCGCCTTGTCGATCATGTCGAACGCGGACGCCTCGTTGAGGTTCGGGAACTTGTCGTGCAGCACCTTGGTGATCGCCGCGGTCAGCGTCGTCTTGCCGTGGTCGATGTGCCCGATGGTGCCGATGTTGACGTGCGGCTTGGTCCGCTCGAACTTGGCCTTGGCCACTGGGTTCCTCTCGTCGATTCTTCGCAGTCGTTCGCGTGTCTGGGGTGCGAGCTCACGCTCGCGGTGGCCGGCGGGTGGACCGCCGTCCGGTTACTCGCCGGTCGCCTTGGCGATGATCTCCTTGGCGACGTTGGCCGGGACCTCGGCGTAGGTGTCGAACACCATGGTGTAGCTCGCCCGCCCCTGAGTGCGGCTGCGCAGGTCGCCCACGTAGCCGAACATCTCCGACAGCGGCACCGAGGCCCGGACGACGCGAGCGCCGGAACGCTCCTCCATCGCCTGGATGGTCCCGCGGCGGGAGTTCAGGTCGCCGATGACGTCGCCCATGTTCTCTTCCGGGGTGACGACCTCGACCGCCATCATCGGCTCCAGCAGGGCCGGGCTGGCCTTGCGGGCGGCCTCCTTGAAGGCGATCGATCCGGCGATCTTGAAGGCCATCTCCGAGGAGTCGACCTCGTGGTACTGGCCGTCCAGGAGCGACGCCTTGACGCCGACCATGGGGTAACCGGCGAGGATGCCGTACTGCATGGCGTCCTGCATGCCGGCGTCGACCGACGGGATGTACTCCCGCGGGATGCGGCCACCCGTGACCTTGTTCTCGAACTCGTAGGTCGCCGAGTCGCCGCTCATCTCCAGCGGCTCGAGGGCGATCTGCACCTTCGCGAACTGGCCGGAGCCACCCGTCTGCTTCTTGTGCGTGTAGTCGTAGCGCTCGACGGTCTTGCGGATCGTCTCGCGGTAGGCCACCTGCGGCTTGCCGACGTTGGCCTCGACGTTGAACTCACGCCGCATGCGGTCGACCAGGATCTCCAGGTGCAGCTCACCCATGCCGGAGATGACCGTCTGACCGGTCTCCTCGTCGAGGCGGACCTGGAACGTCGGGTCCTCCTCGGCCAGCTTCTGGATGGCCGTGCCCAGCTTCTCCTGGTCGCTCTTCGTCTTCGGCTCGATCGCGACCGAGATGACCGGCGCCGGGAAGGTCATCGACTCGAGGATGACCGGCTTCTGCGGGTCGCAGAGCGTGTCACCCGTCGTGGTCTGCTTCATGCCGTTGACGGCGACGATCTCACCGGCGCCCACGCCCTGACGCTCTTCGCGCTTGTTGGCGTGCATCTGGTAGATCTTGCCGACCCGCTCCTTGCGGTCCTTGGTGCTGTTGAGCACCGGGGAACCCGCGTCGAGCTTGCCGGAGTAGACCCGGATGTAGGTGAGCTTGCCGAGGTGCTGGTCCGTCTGGATCTTGAAGGCCAGCGCGGAGAAGGGCTCGTTCTCGTCGGCGTGCCGCAGGACCTCGGTCTCACCGTCGAGCGCGGTGCCGACGATCGACTCGACGTCCAGCGGGCTGGGCAGGTAGTCGACGACCGCGTCGAGCAGGGGCTGCACGCCCTTGTTCTTGAAGGCCGTACCGGTCAGGACCGGGTTCACCTGGCCGGCGATCGTGGCCTTGCGGATGGCCGCCTTGAGCCGGTCGACGGCGATCTCCTCGCCGGCGAGGTAGTCCTCCATGAGCGAGTCGTCGAAGTCCGCGATGTTCTCGAGGAGCTTCTCGCGGTACTCCGCGGCCTGGTCGGCCAGCTCAGCGGGGATGTCCTCGATGGCGTAGTCCTCGCCCATCTTGGTCTCACCGCGCCAGGTCAGGGCCTTCATCTGGACCAGGTCGACGACGCCGATGAAGTCGGCCTCGGCACCGATCGGCAGCTGCAGCACCAGCGCGTTGGCCGCCAGGCGCTCGATCATCATGTCGACGCAACGGAAGAAGTCGGCGCCGGTGCGGTCGAGCTTGTTGACGAAGCACATGCGCGGGACGCTGTACTTCTCGGCCTGACGCCAGACCTGCTCGGTCTGCGGCTCCACGCCGGCGACACCGTCGTAGACGGCGACCGCACCGTCGAGCACCCGCAGGGACCGCTCCACCTCGACGGTGAAGTCGACGTGACCCGGGGTGTCGATGATGTTGATGTCGTGGTCGTTCCAGGAGCACTTCGTCGCGGCGGACGTGATGGTGATGCCGCGCTCCTGCTCCTGCTCCATCCAGTCCATCGTGGCCGCGCCGTCGTGGACTTCACCGATCTTGTAGTTGATACCGGTGTAGAAGAGGATCCGCTCGGTCGTCGTCGTCTTGCCGGCGTCGATGTGCGCCATGATCCCGATGTTGCGGGTCTTGGCGAGTTGGGCCTCGTTCTGGGCCATTCCCTTACTCCTCTTCCTTCTCGTCCGTGCGCGGTGTCCGGGGGTCGCCCGGTTGAACCGCGGGCAGCGGCTGCTGATGGACTGGCGTCACCAGCGGTAGTGCGCGAAGGCCTTGTTCGACTCGGCCATCTTGTGCGTGTCCTCGCGGCGCTTGACCGCGGCACCGAGGCCGTTGCTGGCGTCCAGCAGCTCGTTCATGAGGCGCTCGGTCATCGTCTTCTCGCGACGCGCCCGGCTGTACTGGATGAGCCAGCGCAGGCCGAGGGTCGTGCTGCGGGAGGGGCGGACCTCGATCGGCACCTGGTAGGTCGCACCACCGACGCGGCGGCTGCGCACCTCGAGAGCGGGCTTCACGTTGTCCAGCGCACGCTTGAGCGTGACGACCGGGTCGGTGTCGTTCTTCGCCCGGACGCCCTCGAGGGCGCCGTAGACGATCGCCTCGGCGACAGAGCGCTTGCCGTCGACGAGCACCTTGTTCACCAGCTGGGTGACCAACGGCGACTGGTACACCGGGTCGGCGATGAGCGGACGCTTCGGCGCGGGGCCCTTGCGCGGCATTAGCTCTTCTCCTTCTTCGCGCCGTACCGGCTGCGAGCCTGCTTGCGGCCGCGGACACCCTGGGTGTCCAGCGAGCCACGGATGATCTTGTAGCGGACGCCGGGGAGGTCCTTCACCCGGCCGCCGCGCACGAGCACCATCGAGTGCTCCTGCAGGTTGTGGCCGACGCCCGGGATGTAGGCGGTCACCTCGACACCGCTGGTGAGGCGCACGCGAGCGACCTTGCGCAGCGCCGAGTTCGGCTTCTTCGGCGTCGTCGTGTAGACGCGCGTGCACACGCCGCGGCGCTGAGGGGATCCCTTCAACGCCGGGGTCTTGGTCTTCTCGACCTTGTCCTCGCGGCCCTTGCGGACCAGCTGCTGGATCGTGGGCATGGGTGGCCTGGATCTCCTGCCTGCGCTGGGTCGTGCTGTGGATGTGGTGCACTGCGTGTGGTGTGCCCGGTGGCCCGGCCCTCTCGAGTCTGCCCGCGACCCACCCTCCGACCCCCGCGCTCGGGCGTGTCGCCCTTGGCGAGAACCGGCCAGTTGATCGAACCGGACTCGTCGCCCCTCGCGATCCGGCGCCGGCCACACCACCTTGCAGTGGACCCCGTCGATGACGGGAGTGGCCCCTGACATCCGGTCGATCCGAAGACCGATGGACGCCCAGGTGCACCGCTTACGGGAGCAGGCCCAGTCATCCTGGGCACAGCTGACCACAGTACCCGGCCCTGCCGGACCGGTCAAAGCCGGGTCGACATGTGGGCTGCGCACCGGTTCGGCCGGTCCGTCCTGCACCGACTGCCGTTGCCTCGGGCATGTTCCCCGGGCGCTGCCCGAGGGGTCGTGCGGGGACCGTACCGGAACCGGACGGCGGCGGGCAGGGGTCCCGGCGCGCGTCGTCGTCCGTCGTCACGTCGCTTCTGTCGGACTCCGGCCCTACGGTCGGTGGCGACCCGCTCACGTCCCGCACCTCGTTGGTGGTGCGCCTGCCGCTCGGAGGTACGCCGTGCTCCCCGACAACGCCCGCGAACTGAAGGCCCGGCTGTCCAAGCGGCTGAGCGAGGTACCTCCGTCCAGCGTCGCGGCCAGCTCCGTCGACGGTCCTTCCCGGTGGAGCGGGGTGGCGCTGGGCCTGGCCCCGGTCGCCAGAGGTCAGGTGCACCTGGCGATCCGGCTGATCGAGCAGGTCGACGCCGACGTCGTGCTGGGCGGGCTGGACGCCGTCGCCCGGGACGAGGTCGACGTCCGGGTCATCGGGCCGGTCCGGCCGCTGACCTCCCCCGCCCCTGACGAGCTGCGTCGGCGGGGGCGTCCGTTGCGGCCCGGGGCGTCGGTCAGCCATCGCGACGTCACCGCCGGCACCATCGGGGGATTCGTCCGACGGCGCGGCGCGGAGGGGCTGCTCGTGCTGAGCAACAACCACGTGCTGGCCAACAGCGACGCGGGCAGGGCGGGCGACCCGGTGTTCCAGCCGGGTGTCGCGGACGGGGGTCTCGACGCCGACCGGATCGGCAGTCTGGCCGCCTTCATCCGGTTCCGCCTCGAGCCGGGGAACCTGGTCGACGCCGCGGTCGCCGCCCTGGACCCCGGCATGACGGCTGACCCCGCCGGCTACCCCGGCGGCCCGCTCTCCGCCGTGGTCGCCGCCGCGGATGACACCGACCCCGACGAACTGGTGGAGAAGGTGGGGCGCACGACGGGTCACACCCACGGGCGGATCACCGCCGTCGAGGTCGACGGCGTCGGGGTGCAGTTCGACGACGCCGTGCACACCTTCGACGACCAGGTGGAGATCGAGGGCGTCAGCGGGGGGTTCAGCGCCGGGGGCGACAGCGGGTCGGTGATCTGGCGCAGCCGGGACCGCGCGCCACTCGGGCTGCTGTTCGCCGGGTCGACCACGGGCGGCAGCGCCGGTGGCGGCGTCACCTTCGCCAACCCGCTGGCCACGGTGCTGCGCGAGCTCGACGTGGAGTGGTTCGCGGGCTGAGCGACCCCGGAAGGAGGGCCTCGGCAGGCGTTGCCCTGTCCTGATCCGGCACCGGGGGGCACCATGGGGGCATGACCGACCGCGCCTCTGCCCGCGCAGCCAAGGACGCGTTGGCCTCCCGCTTCGCCGCCGACCCCGGCGTCGCCGCGGTCGGGCTGGCGCGGCAGGCCGCCGACTACGTCGTCCGGGTCGACCTGACCGAGGCGGGCGCCGGCGCCCGCGTGCCGGCCGACGTCGACGGCGTACGGGTCGTCACGCACGTGATCGGCACCGTCCGCGCCCTCTGAGCGCCCCGGGGGCCCACTCCCCCGCCGGGCCGTTACCGTCGGCGGCAGTGGCACCGACGAGGGTGCCACGGACGCCGAGGAGGGCGCGTGCGCATCGGGATCCAGGCCAGCTACGCCGGTGACTTCAAGCAGACCGCGGACGAGATCCGTGACCTGGAGTCCGCCGGGCTCGACGTCGCGATGTGCGCGGAGGTGTACACCTTCGACGCGGTCAGCCAGCTGGGCTACCTGGCAGCCGTGACCGACCGGGTCGAGTTGATGAGCGGCATCCTGCCCATCTACAGCCGCACGCCGGCGCTGATCGCGATGACCGCGGCCGGTCTGGACTTCGTCTCCGGCGGGAGGTTCACCCTCGGGCTGGGTGCCTCCGGGCCGCAGGTCATCGAGGGCTGGCACGGGCTGCCCTACGACGCCCCCCTGCAGCGGACCCGCGAGATCATCGAGATCTGCCGCCAGGTGTGGCGCCGCGAGCGGCTGGAGCACGACGGCAAGAAGTACCAGGTGCCGCTCCCGGCCGACCAGGGCACCGGCCTCGGCAAGCCGCTGAAGCTGATCAACACCCCGGTGCGGCCGCAGATCCCGGTGCTGCTCGCCGCGCTCGGGCCCAAGAACGTGGAGCTCGCCGCCGAGATCGCGGAGAAGTGGGAGCCGATCTTCTTCCACCCCGAGCGTGCTGCCGACGTCTGGGGCGCCTCGCTCGAGGCAGGCAAGGCCAAGCGGGACCCGTCGCTCGGCGAGCTCGACGTCGTCGTCGGCGTCCCGGTGGCGATCGGCGAGGACGTCGACCACCTGGTGGAGGCAGTGCGGCCGGGGATCGCGTTGTACGTCGGCGGCATGGGCGCCAAGGGCAAGAACTTCTACAACGACCTGGCCCGCCGGTACGGCTACGAGGCCGAGGCGGAGGCGATCCAGGAGCTGTACCTGGCCGGGCGCAAGGACGAGGCGGCCGCCGCCGTCCCGGAGGACCTGGTGCGGGCGACCTCGCTGATCGGGCCGGAGTCCTACGTGGCCGAGCGGATCGCCGCGTTCGCCGAGGCCGGGGTGACCACGATCAACCTGCAGCCCCTCGACGACAGCCGCGAGGGCAGACTCCGCACCGTCGAGACGATGCGCCGCCTGGCGGGCTGAGGCCGGCGGGGCCGGGTGGACCGGCCCCTTCCGTCACGTGACGTCCGTCGAGACACAGAAGGGCCCCGGGAGCTCGCGCTCCCGGGGCCCTTCTGTCACTCATTCAGCGCATCAGCGCCAGTCGTACTCCTCGAGCCGGACGGCCTCGCCCGTGCCCTGACCGAAGACGTCCGGGCTGTAGTACTGCCCGTCGTCGTAACCGGCCATGGTGTAGACGGCGGCGCGCGCCTCCTCGGTGGGCTCGACCGTGATGTTCCGGTAGCGGCTGATGCCGGTACCGGCCGGGATCAGCTTCCCGATGATCACGTTCTCCTTGAGCCCGAGCAGGCTGTCGCTCTTGCCCTGGATGGCGGCGTCGGTGAGCACCTTGGTCGTCTCCTGGAAGGAGGCGGCCGACAGCCACGACTCCGTCGCCAGCGACGCCTTGGTGATCCCCATCAGCACCGGACGGGCCGAGGCCGGCTCGCCGCCCTCGGCGACCACCCGACGGTTCTCCGTCTCGAACAGCGTCCGCTCGACCAGCGCACCGGGCAGGAACTCCGTCGCGCCCGAGTCGATGATGGTCACCCGCTTCAGCATCTGGCGGATGATCACCTCGATGTGCTTGTCGTGAATCGACACACCCTGGCTGCGGTAGACCTCCTGGACCTCGCGCACCAGGTGCAGCTGCACCTCGCGCGGGCCCATGATCCGCAGCACCTCGTGCGGGTCGACGGCACCCTCGGTCAGCTGCTCGCCGACCTCGACGTGCCCGCCGTCCTCGACCCGCAGCCGCGAGCGACGCGACAGCTTGTCGTAGACGACCTCTTCGGACCCGTCGTCCGGGGTGATCGTGAGCTTGCGGAACTGGTCGCCGTCCTCGATCCGGACGTTGCCGGCCAGCTCGGCGATCGGGGCCTTGCCCTTGGGGACACGGGCCTCGAAGAGCTCGACCACACGCGGCAGACCGTGCGTGATGTCCGCGCCGGCCACACCACCGGTGTGGAAGGTGCGCATCGTCAGCTGCGTGCCGGGCTCGCCGATCGACTGGGCGGCGATGATGCCGACCGCCTCGCCGACGTCCACGAGCTTGCCGGAGGCCAGCGACCGGCCGTAGCAGGTGGCGCAGGTGCCCAGCAGCGACTCGCAGGTGAGCACGCAGCGCACCTTGACCTCGGAGACCCCGGCGTCGACCAGCTGAGCGATCAGCACGTCGCCCAGGTCGGCCCCGGCCGGGGCGATCTGGGTGCCGTCGGCAGCGACCACGTCAGCGGCCAGTGCACGGGCGTAGACGCTGGTCTCCACGTGGGCGTCGCGGATGACCGCGCCGTCCACCACGGTGCCGATCGGCATGAGGACGCCGCGCTCGGTGCCGCAGTCCTCCTCGCGGATGATGACGTCCTGGGAGACGTCCACCAGCCGGCGGGTGAGGTACCCGGAGTCGGCGGTGCGCAGCGCGGTGTCGGCCAGGCCCTTGCGGGCACCGTGCGTGGAGATGAAGTACTCCAGCACGGACAGACCCTCCCGGAAGTTGGCCTTGATCGGCCGCGGGATGATCTCGCCCTTCGGGTTGGCCACCAGGCCACGCATGCCGGCGATCTGGCTGATCTGCATCATGTTGCCGCGAGCGCCGGAGTTGACCATGACCCAGACCGGGTTGGTGGTCGGGAAGTTGTCGACCATCGCCTGGCTGACCTCGGCGCGGGCCCGCGTCCAGATCTCGATGAGCTCGGAACGACGCTCGGCGTCGGTGATGACGCCGCGCTCGTACTGACGCTCGATCTTGCGGGCCTCGTCCTCGTGCCGCTCCAGGATCGCGGCCTTCACCGGCGGGGTGACGACGTCGTCGATCGCGATCGTCACGCCCGAGCGGGTCGCCCAGCGGAAGCCGGCCGACTTGAGGGCGTCCAGCGTCGCCGCCACCTGCACCTTCGGGTAGCGCTCGGCGAGGTCGTTGACGATCGCGCCCAGCGCCTTCTTCGGCACCTGGTAGTTGACGAACCGGTAGTCCTCCGGCAGTGCCTCGTTGAAGAGGACCCGACCCAGGCTGGTGGAGACGACGGCCGGCTGACCGGGCTCCCAGCCCTCGGGGGCCTCCCACGGGTCGTTCGGGCCGCTGTCGACGCCGAAGACCTCGTCGAGGCGGATGAGGACCCGCTCCTGCAGCCCGAGCACGCCCTTGTCGAAGGCCATGACCGCCTCGGCCGTCGTCGAGTACGACTTGGGCCGCTCGCCCTCGGGCACCTCGACCGACCCGGAGAGGGAGGTCAGGTGGTAGAGGCCCAGCACCATGTCCTGGGTCGGCGCGGTGATCGGACGACCATCGGCCGGGCTCAGGATGTTGTTGCTGGAGAGCATGAGGATGCGGGCCTCGGCCTGCGCCTCGGCCGACAGCGGCAGGTGCACCGCCATCTGGTCACCGTCGAAGTCCGCGTTGAACGCGGTGCAGACGAGCGGGTGGATCTGGATGGCCTTGCCCTCGACCAGCTGGGGCTCGAAGGCCTGGATGCCCAGACGGTGCAGCGTCGGCGCCCGGTTCAGCAGCACCGGGTGCTCGGTGATGACCTCTTCCAGGACGTCCCACACGACCGGCCGCGCACGCTCCACCATCCGCTTGGCGGACTTGATGTTCTGCGCGTGGTTGAGGTCGACCAGCCGCTTCATCACGAAGGGCTTGAACAGCTCCAGCGCCATCTGCTTGGGCAGACCGCACTGGTGCAGCTTGAGCTGGGGGCCGACGACGATGACCGAACGGCCGGAGTAGTCGACGCGCTTGCCCAGCAGGTTCTGCCGGAACCGGCCCTGCTTGCCCTTGAGCAGGTCGCTCAGGGACTTCAGCGGACGGTTGCCCGGGCCGGTGACGGGACGGCCACGACGACCGTTGTCGAACAGCGCGTCCACGGACTCCTGGAGCATCCGCTTCTCGTTGTTGACGATGATCTCCGGCGCGCCCAGGTCGAGCAGTCGCTTGAGCCGGTTGTTCCGGTTGATCACCCGTCGGTACAGGTCGTTCATGTCGCTGGTCGCGAAGCGGCCACCGTCCAGCTGCACCATCGGGCGCAGGTCCGGCGGGATCACCGGCACGCAGTCCAGGACCATGCCCATGGGCGAGTTCTGGGTCTGCTGGAACGCGGCGACGACCTTCAGCCGCTTGAGCGCCCGCAGCTTGCGCTGGCCCTTGCCGCTGCGGATGGTCTCGCGCAGCGAGACGGCCTCGGCGTCGAGGTCGAAGCCGGCGAGCAGCTTCTGCAGCGCCGCGGCGCCCATGCCGCCCTCGAAGTACTCACCGAAGCGGTCGCGCAGCTCCCGGTAGAGGCCCTCGTCGGCGATGAGCTGCTTGACCTCGAGCTTGCGGAAGGTGTCCATCACCTCGTCGAGGCGGTCGATCTCCCGCTGGGCCCGGTCGCGCAGCTGGCGCATCTCGCGCTCGCCGCCCTCGCGCACCTTGCGGCGCACGTCGGACTTGGCGCCCTCGGCCTCCAGCTCGGCGAGGTCGGCCTCCAGCTTCTGCTGGCGCGCCTCCACGTCGGCGTCGCGGCGACCCTCGAGGTTGGACTTCTCGGCACTGATCTCGGCCTCGACGGTCGGCAGGTCGCGGTGACGCGCCTCGTCGTCGACGGAGGTGATCATGTACGCAGCGAAGTAGATGATCTTCTCGAGGTCCTTGGGCGCCAGGTCGAGCAGGTAGCCCAGGCGCGAGGGGACGCCCTTGAAGAACCAGATGTGGGTGACCGGCGCGGCCAGCTCGATGTGCCCCATCCGCTCACGACGCACCTTGGCGCGAGTGACCTCGACGCCGCAGCGCTCGCAGATGATGCCCTTGAAGCGGACCCGCTTGTACTTACCGCAGTAGCACTCCCAGTCCCGGGTGGGACCGAAGATCTTCTCGCAGAACAGGCCGTCCTTCTCCGGACGGAGAGTGCGGTAGTTGATGGTCTCGGGCTTCTTCACCTCGCCGTGTGACCACTGGCGGATGTCGTCACCGCTGGCCAGACCGATGCGCAGTTCGTCGAAGAAGTTGACGTCGAGCACTCGATGTACCCCTTTCCGGGGCTAGTTCTTCGCTTCTAATCGATGAGGGTGTGGTGCCGGCCGGCCCTGACTCGGTCAGGGCCGGCCGGCGGCCGATCAGACGTCTTCGACGGACGACGGCTCACGGCGGCTGAGGTCGATGCCCAGCTCCTCCGCGGCCCGGAAGACCTCGTCGTCGGTGTCACGCAGCTCGATCGCGTTGCCGTCGCTGGAGAGGACCTCCACGTTCAGGCAGAGCGACTGGAGCTCCTTGAGCAACACCTTGAAGGACTCCGGGATGCCCGGCTCCGGGATGTTCTCGCCCTTGACGATCGCCTCGTACACCTTGACGCGGCCGAGGATGTCGTCGGACTTGATGGTGAGGAGCTCCTGCAGCGCGTAGGCCGCGCCGTAGGCCTGCATCGCCCAGCACTCCATCTCACCGAAGCGCTGACCACCGAACTGCGCCTTACCACCCAGCGGCTGCTGCGTGATCATCGAGTACGGCCCGGTCGAACGGGCGTGGATCTTGTCGTCGACCAGGTGCAGCAGCTTCAGGATGTAGACGTAGCCCACCGAGATCGGCTCGGGGAAGGGCTCCCCGGAGCGGCCGTCGAACAGCCGCGCCTTGCCGGTCTCCTTGACCATCCGGTTGCCGTCGCGGTTCGGGACCGTCGAGCCCAGCAGGCCGATGATCTCCTCCTCCTTGGCACCGTCGAAGACCGGCGTCGCGGTGCGGGTGCCCGGCGCGGCCTGGCGCGCAGCGCCCGGCAGCTTGGCCGCCCACTCCGGGGTGCCCTCGACCTCCCAGCCGGTCTTGGCGATCCACCCGAGGTGGGTCTCCAGCACCTGGCCGACGTTCATCCGGCCGGGCACGCCCAGCGGGTTGAGCACGATGTCGACCGGCGTGCCGTCCTCGAGGAACGGCATGTCCTCCTGCGGGAGGATCTTGGAGATGACGCCCTTGTTCCCGTGGCGGCCGGCCAGCTTGTCGCCGTCGCTGATCTTGCGCATCTGGGCCACGTAGACCCGGATGAGCTCGTTCACGCCGGCGGGCAGCTCATCGCCGTCCTCGCGGGAGAAGACCCGGACGCCGATGACCTTGCCGGACTCACCGTGCTTGACCTTGAGGCTGGTGTCGCGGACCTCGCGGGCCTTCTCACCGAAGATCGCCCGCAGCAGCCGCTCCTCGGGGGTCAGCTCCGTCTCGCCCTTGGGCGTGACCTTGCCGACGAGGATGTCGCCGGGGACGACCTCGGCACCGATCCGGATGATCCCGCGCTCGTCGAGGTCGGCGAGGACCTCCTCGGAGACGTTCGGGATGTCCCGGGTGATCTCCTCGGCACCGAGCTTCGTGTCGCGGGCGTCGACCTCGAACTCCTCGATGTGGATCGAGGACAGGACGTCGTCCTGCACGAGGCGCTGCGACAGGATGATCGCGTCCTCGTAGTTGTGACCCTCCCAGGGCATGAAGGCGACGAGCAGGTTCTTGCCCAGCGCCATCTCGCCCTCGTCGGTGCACGGACCGTCGGCGACGACCTGGCCCACCTCGACCCGCTGGCCCTCTTCAACCACCGGGCTCTGGTTGATCGAGGTGCCCTGGTTCGAGCGCTGGAACTTCAGCAGCCGGTAGGTCTGCCGGGTCCCGTCGTCGGCCATCACGGTGACGTAGTCGGCGGTGGAGTCCTCGACCACACCGGCCTTCTCGGCCACCACGACGTCACCGGCGTCGACGGCGGCACGCAGCTCCATGCCGGTGCCGACCAGCGGGGCCTCGCTGCGCAGCAGCGGGACCGCCTGACGCTGCATGTTCGCGCCCATCAGGGCGCGGTTGGCGTCGTCGTGCTCGAGGAACGGGATCATCGCCGTCGCGACCGAGGTCATCTGCCGCGGCGAGACGTCCATGTAGTCGACGTTCTCCGGGGCGAGGTCGGTGGTCTCCCCGCCCTTGGTGCGGACGAGGACCAGGTCCTCGGCGAACCGGCCCGACGCGTCCAGCGGCGAGTTGGCCTGGGCGACGACGAAGCGGTCCTCCTCGTCGGCGGTCAGGTAGTCGATCTGGTCGCTGACGGTGCCGTTGACGACCTTGCGGTACGGCGTCTCGATGAAGCCGAAGGGGTTCACCCGGCCGAAGGAGGACAGCGAGCCGATCAGGCCGATGTTCGGGCCCTCAGGGGTCTCGATCGGGCACATCCGGCCGTAGTGGCTCGGGTGCACGTCGCGGACCTCCATGCCCGCGCGCTCACGGGACAGACCACCGGGGCCCAGCGCCGACAGGCGGCGCTTGTGGGTCAGGCCCGCGAGCGGGTTGGTCTGGTCCATGAACTGCGAGAGCTGGCTGGTGCCGAAGAACTCCTTGATGGAGGCGACGACCGGCCGGATGTTGATCAGCGTCTGCGGCGTGATCGCCTCGACGTCCTGGGTCGTCATCCGCTCGCGGACCACGCGCTCCATGCGGGAGAGGCCGACCCGGATCTGGTTCTGGATCAGCTCACCGACCGTGCGCAGGCGACGGTTGCCGAAGTGGTCGATGTCGTCGACGCCGTGGTCGGGCTCGCCGGCGTGCAGACGCACGACGTACTCGATGGTGGCGACGATGTCGTCCTCGGTCAGCGTCGAGGTGCCCTTGGGCACGTCGACACCGAGCTTCTTGTTCACCTTGTAGCGGCCGACCTTCGCCAGGTCGTAGCGCTTCGGGTTGAAGAAGAGGTTCTCCAGCAGCGCCTGCGCCGATTCACGCGTCGGCGGCTCGCCCGGGCGCAGCTTGCGGTAGATGTCCAGCAGCGCCTCGTCCTGGCCGGCGAGGTGGTCCTTCTCCAGGGTGGCCAGCATGGTGGGCGACCACTGGAAGTGTTCGCGGATCCGGTCCTCGGTCCAGCCGAGGGCCTTGAGCAGGACGCTGACCGGCTGGCGGCGCTTGCGGTCGATCCGGACGCCGACGGTGTCGCGCTTGTCGACGTCGAACTCCAGCCACGCACCGCGGCTGGGGATGACCTTGGCGCTGTAGACGTCCTTGTCCGACGTCTTGTCCAGGCTCTTGTCGAAGTAGACGCCGGGGCTGCGGACCAGCTGGGAGACGACGACGCGCTCGGTCCCGTTGATGACGAACGTGCCCTTGCTCGTCATGACCGGGAAGTCGCCCATGAACACCGTCTGGCTCTTGATCTCGCCGGTGGTGTTGTTCATGAACTCGGCGGTGACGAACAGCGGCGCCGCGTAGGTCATGTCCTTGTCCTTGCACTCCTCGAGGGACGCCTTGACGTCCTCGAAGCGCGGGTTGGAGAAGGACAGCGACATCGAACCGCTGAAGTCCTCGATCGGCGAGATCTCCTCGAGGATCTCGGCGAGACCGCCGACGGCGTTGGCCTGGTCCTCGGGGGCGAGGGTGGCCTTCCACTCCGGGGCGCCGACCAGCCAGTCGAACGAGGCGGTCTGCAGGGCGAGCAGGTCCGGGACCTCGAGGGGCTCGCGGATCTTGGCGAACGAGACGCGGAGCGGCGCGCCGGGGATCTTCTGCTGGTCGGTGCCGCCGGTACGGGGACCGGGCTGGACGTCGACCGCGGTGGTGCTGGGATCAGTGGTGGTGGTGCTGGTGGGGCGAGAGCCTGCCAAGATGCGTCCTTTCGAGGACCTCACGACGTGCGGGCGGTGGGTGCAGTTCGTCCTGGGTCGTCGTCGTTGTCGGCGAGGCTGACCGCGGATGCCTGCCCCGTCGGTACGGTCAACACGGGGTGACCCGGAGCCGTTCCCGGGCACCCCTCGTGACCCGTCTCGGCGGGCTGGCAGTCAGAGGGCAGCGCAACAGGAGACCCTACCCCTGCTCAGCGCCGGTGTCCACGTCGGGCCGCCGGGGCGGTCGGGGACCCACCCGCGAGGGGTGGCCGGCGCCCACCCGGCCCGAGGGACACGGGGCTCCAGCAGGAGCCCGGCGCCGCGGGATCGGGGGTGAGCGGGATGAGTGCCCTGCCGATGATGCCAGTGCCACAGCGCACGTGGGACCGCCACGCCGCGACCTGTGGGTGAACGGAGACCCCGCGGACCCCACCCGGCGACAGCGGCCGGGACGCACGACAGGGGCCGACCCACCGGAGTGGATCGGCCCCTGTCGTCAGTGCGGGGTGGTGCTACCCGGCCGCCACGGAGGTGGCGGCCGGGTGGGGGTCACTTGACGGTGACGGTGGCGCCGGCGCCCTCGAGAGCGGCCTTGGCCTTCTCGGCAGCGTCCTTGGCGACCTTCTCCAGGACCGGCTTCGGCGCGTTGTCGACCAGGTCCTTGGCCTCCTTGAGGCCGAGCGAGGTCAGGCCGCGCACCTCCTTGATGACCTGGATCTTCTTGTCACCGGCGGACTCGAGGACGACGTCGAACTCGTCCTGCTCGACCGGGGCCTCCGCGGCAGCGCCGCCACCGGCGCCACCGGCAGGCGCGACGGCGACCGGCGCAGCGGCGGTGACGTCGAAGGTGGTCTCGAACTCCTTCACGAAGTCCGACAGCTCCAGGAGGGTCATCTCCTTGAAGGCGTCGAGCAGCTCGTCAGTGGAAAGCTTGGCCATGGTGTCTCCTTGAGGGGGTCAGTCGGTGCTGGCCGCGGAGTCCGCGGCAGCATCGGTCGTGTCGGGGGTGGTGTCAGCAGCAGAGTCGGCGGGAGCAGCGTCGTCCGAGGCGGCAGCGCCCTCGGCCGGCTTCTTCTCCTGCAGCGCGGCGGCCAGCCGGGCGACCTGCGACAGCGGGGCCTGGAACAGCCCGGCCGCCTTGGTGAGGTTGCCCTTCATGGCGCCGGCCAGCTTGGCCAGCAGGACCTCACGGGACTCGACGTCGGCGAGGCGGGTGACCTCGGCAGCGTCGACCGTGCGGCCTTCGACCACGCCGCCCTTGATGACCAGCAGCGGGTTGGCCCGCGCGAAGTCACGGATGGCCTTGGCGGCCTCGACCGGGTCGCCCTCGATGAAGGCGATCGCGGTGGGGCCGTTGAGCAGCGGGGCCAGGTCGGAGTGACCGACCGAGTCCGCCGCCCGCTTCGTCAGGGTGTTCTTGACGACGGCGTAGCTGCTGCCCGCACCGAGGGAACGACGCAGCTCGGTGAGCTGCGCCACGGTCAGCCCGCGGTACTCGGTGAGCACGGCCGCGCTGGACTTCTGGAACCGCTCGGTGATCTCTTCGATCACCGCGGCCTTCGCCTGCGTGGGCATGGGCCTCCTCTCGTCTGTCGGGCGACCACCGGCGACGTGCGCCCGGGGCGATCGGGCCCGGAGACGAGGAACGCCCCGGCGCAGAGCGCACGGGGCGAGGGACGTTCACGGTCCGGGCGGCGAGCCCAGGCCGTGCCACGTTCGTCGAACCGTCCACCTGCGCGGGTCGCCCGGTCGATTCCGGACCTTCGATCGCACGCGGACGTGCGACGACCAGCGGTCTTGGGGGGAACAGCAGGAAGAGTACACGGCCCTGCGTCCCCCAACGCACGAGGGCCCCGCAGCGACGTGCGCTGCGGGGCCCTCGTGGGGACGGGGTCCGTCGATCAGACAGGTGCGCCGATCAGGAGGGCTCGTCCACGGTGAGGTTGCGGGTGCGGTTCGGGTCGACCTGGATGCCCGGGCCCATGGTCGTGGAGACGGTGACCTTCCGCACGTACCGGCCCTTGGCCGCCGAGGGCTTGGCCCGCAGGACCTCGTCCAGGGCGGCGGCGTAGTTCTCCACCAGCTTGGCCTGGTCGAAGGACGTCTTGCCGATCACCAGGTGCAGGTTGGCCTGCTTGTCGACACGGAAGTTGATCTTCCCGCCCTTGATGTCGTTGACGGCCTTGGTGACGTCGGGGGTCACCGTGCCCGTCTTCGGGTTCGGCATCAGGCCACGAGGGCCGAGGATGCGGGCGATGCGACCGACCTTGGCCATCTGGTCCGGGGTGGCGATCGCGGCGTCGAAGTCCAGGAAACCGCCCTGGATCTGCTCGATCAGGTCGTCGGAGCCCACGACGTCGGCGCCGGCGGCCTCCGCCTCGGCTGCCTTGTCGCCGGTCGCGAAGACGATGACGCGGGCGGTCTTGCCGGTGCCGTGCGGCAGGTTGACCGTGCCGCGGACCATCTGGTCGGCCTTGCGCGGGTCGACCCCGAGCCGGATCGCGACCTCGACGGTGGCGTCGTACTTGGTGGTCGAGGTCTGCTTGGCCAGACCGGCGGCCTGCAGCGGGCTGTACAGCGTGTCCGCGTCGACCAGCTCGGCGACCTTGCGGTAGTTCTTGCCGTGCTTTGCCATGGTGGTTCTCCTTCCCCCCGGAGCGGGGGTCGCGTGGTGCGCGGGCCTGGCGAGGCCCTCCCACGAGTGCTGTCCGGGTCCGCGTGGACCCGGGTGGTGCAGCGCCGCCGTCAGCCGGCGGCTGCCGTCACTTGACGGTGATGCCCATCGACCGGGCGGTGCCGGCGATGATCTTCTCGGCCTGCTCGAGGTCGTTGGCGTTCAGGTCGGCCATCTTGGTCTGCGCGATCTCGCGGACCTGGTCGCGGGTGACCGTCGCGACCTTGGTCTTGTGCGGCTCACCCGAGCCCTTCTCCACACCGGCGGCCTTCAGCAGCATGCGCGCTGCCGGGGGCGTCTTGGTGACGAAGGTGAACGACCGGTCCTCGAAGACCGAGATCTCGACGGGGATGACGCTGCCGCGCTGCGCCTCCGTCGCGGCGTTGTACGCCTTGCAGAACTCCATGATGTTGACGCCGTGCTGACCGAGGGCGGGGCCCACGGGCGGCGCGGGGGTGGCCGCACCGGCGTTGATCTGGAGCTTGATGACCGCGGTCAACCGCTTCCTGGGGGGCATGACTTCCTTCTTCGTGACGGTGGTGACTGGCTGGAACGGCTCCCTCGCAGGCCCCACCTTGAGCCTGCGAAGGCTGGGGGGCGAGGGGGTCCTTAGATCTTGGTGACCTGGGTGAACGACAGCTCGACCGGCGTCTCGCGGCCGAAGATGGAGACGAGCACCTGGAGCTTCTGCTGCTCTGGGTTGATCTCGTTGATGGTCGCCGGCAGCGTCGCGAACGGCCCGTCCATGACGGTGACGGACTCGCCCACCTCGAACTCGACCTCCGGCGCGGGGCCGGCGCTGGGGGCCGCCTCGGTCGTGGAGACCGGCTTGGCGGTGGTGGCCGGCACCAGCAGGTTGACGACCTCGTCGATGCTGAGCGGTGACGGCTTGGAGGTGGCCCCGACGAAGCCGGTGACGCCCGGGGTGTTGCGGACTGCACCCCAGGACTCGTCGTTGAGGTCCATCCGGACGAGCAGGTAACCGGGCAGCTTCTTGCGGTTGACCTGGGTCCGCTTGCCGTTCTTGATCTCGGTGACCTCCTCGGTGGGCACCTCGATCTGGAAGATGTAGTCCTCCATGTCCAGCGACGTGATCCGGGACTCGAGGTTGGTCTTCACCTTGTTCTCGTAGCCCGCGTAGGAGTGGATCACGTACCAGTCGCCGAACTGGCCGCGCAGCGTCGAGCGCAGGGTCTCTGCCGGGTCCTCGTCCTCCGCCGCCGCGGTCTCGAGAGCTTCGACGACCACGGGGTCGTGGTCGGGGGCGGGCTCGGCCAGGGGGTCGGCGACGAGGGTGTCGCGGCCACCGGACTCCACCTCGGGGACGGCGTCGGCGGATCCGGTGTCGGTGTCCTGGTCTGCGGTGTCGCTCGATCCCTCGGCGGACCCGGTCTCGCCGGCGCCCGTCTCGAGGTCTGCGCTACCGCGCACGTCCGCACGCGCGTCGTCGAGGTCGGTGCCCTCGACGGCGCTGTCGGTCTCGAAGGGCTCGCGGGGGTCAGTCACAGGGTCTCTTCCTTGTCGGGTGTGGTGCAGTCGCGGAGGGCGGTCAGCCGAAGACGGCGAGCACGCCCTGGGCGAAGAGGAGGTCCAGGCCGGCGACGATCGCGACCATGACCGCCACGAAGATGATCACCACGGTGGTGTAGGTGATCAGCTCCTTGCGACCGGGCCAGATCACCTTGCGCAGCTCGGCGACGACCTCGCGGAGGAACCGCCCCAGGTCCCGCTTCTTCCGCTGCTCGGCGGCGCGTTCCCGCTCGGCGGCGGCGCGGGTGCGCGTTCCGGTGGAACCCGTGTCGGGTGTCCGGCCGGCGGGACGGCTGGACGAGCGGGACCGGCGCTGGGTGGGGGTGGCGACGACCTTGTCCTCGTCGGTCTCCGCCTCGTCGGCGACACCGGCCTCGGCGGCCTCGAGCGCTCCCGCGTCCTCCACACCCGGCGTCTCGGCGTCGAGCTGCTCGGCGTCGACCTGCTCGCCGTTCGGCTCGCCGTCCTTCTCGCTCACAGCGCCTCGCTCACGTCGGTCCGGCTCACTTCGGTCGGCTCTTCTCGGTCGGTCGTCAGGTCGTGGCAGGGGTGACAGGACTTGAACCTGCAGCCTGCGGTTTTGGAGACCGCTGCTCTGCCAATTGAGCTACACCCCTAGGGAACGCCGGTTCCGCGTCGCGACGCGGCCCCAGTACTCGACGTGACCCCCCGAAGAGGGCCTCCGGGGCACGCCGGTGGCGGGGTCCCACAGGCCCCAGGTCGTCGAGTGTACGGGACCGGCCCGGCCAGCAGCCAACACGGGAGCCGGGTCGCCTCCCGCGGGGTGCGCGGAGCGGGCTGGGACACCCGGTCCGTCTGCCACGATCGGATCATGCCGACCGCCCCCGCCCCCGGGTCCGAGCCCGTCGAACCGACGCCATCGGCGGAGCGGCGGGTCTCCCGGCGGGTCGCCGCGGTCACCTCCTCCACGACGATGGCCGCCGACGCCCGCGCCAAGGCGCTGCGGGCCACCGGACGGCCCGTGATCAGCTTCGCCGCCGGCGAGCCGGACTCCCCCACGGCCGACCACGTCGTCGAGGCGGCCGTCCGGGCCGCCCGGGACCCGGCGATGCACCGCTACACCCCGGTCGCGGGTCTCCCCCAGCTCCGGGAGGCGATCGTCGCGAAGACGCTGCGCGACTCGGGCCTGACCGCCCAGCCGACCGACGTGCTGGTCACCGCCGGGGGCAAGCAGGCGGTCGCCCAGGCACTGGCAGCGCTGCTCGACCCCGGCGACGAGGTGCTGCTCCCGACGCCGCACTGGACCACCTACCCCGAGGCGATCCGGCTGGCCGGCGGCGTGCCCGTCCCGGTGGTCGCCGACGAGGCCAGCGGCTACCTGGTCTCCGTCGGACAGCTCGAAGCGGCTCGCACCCCGCGCACGAAGTTGCTGCTGTTCTGCTCCCCGGCCAACCCAACCGGCGCCGTCCACCCGCCCGAGGAGGTGGCCGAGATCGGCCGGTGGGCGCTGGCTGCCGGCCTCTGGGTGGTCACCGACGAGATCTACGAGCACCTGACCTACGACGGGACGACGGCGCCGTCGTTGCCCGCCCTGGTGCCGGAGGTCCAGCCGCGGTGCGTGGTCGTCAACGGCGTCGCCAAGGCGTATGCGATGACCGGCTGGCGGGTGGGCTGGCTGATCGGGCCGGCCGACGTGGTGGCCGGGGCGACGGCCCTGCAGTCGCACTCGGCCGGGCACGTCTCGAACGTCGCCCAGGCCGCTGCGGTGGCCGCGCTCAGCGGTGACCAGTCCAGCGTCGCGGAGCTTCGGGCCACCCTCGACCGGCGCCGCCGGACCGTCGTGCGGATGCTGCGGGAGATCCCCGGGATCGCCTGCCCCGCGCCGCAGGGCGCCTTCTACGTCTACCCGTCGGTCACCGCCCTGCTCGGCCGCTCGATCGCCGGGCGCACGGCCACCACCAGCGCCGAGCTGGCCGAGCTGCTGTTGGAACTGGCCCAGGTCGCCGTCGTGCCGGGCGAGGCCTTCGGCACGCCGGGGTACCTCCGCCTGTCCTACGCCCTCGGGGACGACGACCTGGTCGAGGGTGTCCGCCGGATGCAGCAGCTCCTGGGCTCCGCAGGCTGAGACCCGCGGACGCGATCAGCCCAGCGCGACGACGGCGCGGGCCAGGGACAGGACCTTGTCGCCACCACTGGTCACGGTGAGGTCCACGCGCACCCGGCCGTCCTCGAGGAGGGCAGCGACCCGGCCCCGCACGGTCAGCTCGGCACCGAGGTCGTCGTCGGGCACCACCACCGGCCGGCTGAAGCGCACCGAGTAGTCGACGACGGCACCCGGATCGCCGGCCCAGGCGGTGACCGCGCGGACGGCGAGCCCCGCGGTGAGCATCCCGTGTGCGATCACTCCGGGGAGGCCGACCTCGCGGGCGACCCGCTCGTTCCAGTGGATGACGTTGAGGTCACCCGAAGCGCCTGCGTAGCGGACCAGGTCGGCGCGGGTGACCCGGGAGGTCTGCTCGGGCAGCTCGGTGCCGACCTCGACGTCGGTCGGTCGAGGGCTCATGCCGTGCCCCGGGCGACGAGCATCGAGCGGGTGGTGCAGACCGGCTCGCCGTCCTCGGTGGCCAGGTCCACGCGGGTGGTCAGCATGTCGTTGCCGGCCACCGTCTTCACCGCGTCGATGGTGGCGGTCGCGACCAGTCGGTCGCCGGCCCGGATCGGGCGGTGGTGGGTGAACCGCTGCTCGCCGTGCACCACCCGGCTGTAGTCGAGCCCCACCTCCGGGTCCTCGACGACGACGTTGCCCGCGCCGAGGGACAGCACGATGGCGAAGGTCGGCGGGGCGATGACGTCGGGGTGACCGGCGGCACGGGCGGCGGCCGGGTCGACGTAGACCGGGTCAGGGTCGGCCAGCGCCGCGGCGAACTCCGCGATCTTCTCGCGCCCGACCTCGTACACGGCAGAGGGCGGGTAGCTGCGCCCGACCAGTCCTGCGTCCAGCGCCATGCTCCCGCCCTCTCCTCGCGACCGCTGCGGTCAGCGCGTCTCGCGGTGGACCGTGTGCTTGCGGTCGGTCGGGCAGTACTTCTTCAGCTCGATCCGGTCGGGGTCGTTCCGCCGGTTCTTGCGGGTGATGTAGTTGCGGTTCTTGCACTCCTGGCAGGCCAGGGTGATCTTCGGACGAACGTCGGTGGCTGCCATGAGCGCATCCTCGCCTTGTCGGTGGTCGAGTGTCCCTCGACGCTTCTCGGGTGGTGCCCGTGCCCGGCGGATGCCGAACACGACGACGGACCCCGTTCCCGGGGTCCGTCTGGGGTAGCGGTGACCGGACTTGAACCGGTGACACAACGATTATGAGCCGTTTGCTCTACCAGGCTGAGCTACACCGCCAGGTGACCGTCCGGCCCGGTCTTCCGACTGCACCGGTGGTCGTCGTGCGAGCCCCTTTACGGAATCGAACCGTAGACCTTCTCCTTACCATGGAGACGCTCTGCCGACTGAGCTAAAGGGGCCTGCTCCGAAGAGCCGTGGAGAACTGTACCTGATGCCTTCGGCCTCCCTGCAGGGGCCCGCCGCGAGCCTGCGAGCGGTGGGGGGGCAGGGAGGCCCTCTCTCAGGTGCGGACGAACAACCGCCGGTGGGTGGCCCCCGGCGCGGCGGCGCGGACCCCGGTGCGCGCCAGCAGCCACCCCTCGAGCCGGTCCTCGGGCAACGGGCGGCTGACCAGGAAACCCTGCAGCTTGTCGCAGCCCATCTGGGTCAGCAGGTCCCGGGTCACCTCGTCCTCGACCCCCTCGGCCACCACGCGCAACCCCAGGTTGTGCGCGAGCTCGACGATCGAGCGGGCGATGAAGGACTCGTTCTGGCTCGTCGACATGCCCAGCACGAAGGACTTGTCGATCTTCAGCTCGTCGATCGGCAGCAGCCGCAGCTGGGACAGGGACGAGTAGCCGGTGCCGAAGTCGTCCATGGACAACCGCAGGCCCAGCGCGTGCAGGTCGGCCAGCACGGTGCTGTTGCGGACCGTGTCGTCGACGACACTGCCCTCGGTCAGCTCGAGGGTCAGCAGCTCACCCGGCACCCCGTGGTGGCGCAGTGCCCGGCGGACCCGGTCGACGATGTCCGGCTCGGCGAGGCAGTGGGCCGAGAGGTTGACCGCCACCGACAGGGCGATGTCCTGGTCCAGCCACCGCCGGCAGCGGTCCAGCGCCCGGTCGAGCACGTGGTCGGTCAGCAGCCCGATCCGGCCGATCTGCTCGGCCAGGCTGATGAAGTCGTCCGGCGAGATGTCCCCGTAGCGCGGGTGCGCCCAGCGCACGAGGGTCTCCACCGAGACGATGTCCGCGGTGCGGGTGTCCACGATCGGCTGGAAGACGACCGAGATCTGCCCGTCGGCCATCGCGGTCTCCAGCTCCGCCCCCAACTGCAGACGGCGCAGGCTCTGCTGGTCCAGGACGGGGTGGTAGGTCGCCACTCCCCCGGAGCCCTGTGCCGCGAGCAGCGCGACGTCCGCCCGCTGGATCAGCGTGCCCGACTCCGACCCGTGCACGGGCGCCGCAGCGACCCCGATCGTCAGCGCGACCTCCAGGTCCAGCCCGGCGACCCGGGCCCGGGTGGAGGCGGCCTCCCGCAGCCGACGGGCGGCTCGCTCGGTGGCGGCCAGGGACAGGCCCGGCAGCAGGACGGCGAACTGGCCGCCCTCCATCCGGGCCACGACGGCCTGCGGCGGCGCGTGCTCGCGGAGCAGCCCGGCGGTGACCAGGAGCAGCTCGTCGCTGGCGGCGTGCCCGAGGGTGTCGGTGACGTCGGTGTAGCCGTCCAGCGCCGCCAGCACCAGCCCGGCCCGGGCGGTGGCCGGCTCGGCCAGCAGCAGCGCGTCGATCTCCCCACCCAGCCGCTGCCGGTTCGGCAACCCGGTCAGCCGGTCGTGGTCGCCGTCGTGCCGGATCTGACTGAGCAGCTGCTGCTGCCGGATGGCGGCGTTGACGTGGGTCAACATCGATTCCAGCGCACTGCGGTCGCCGTCGGCGAAGGTCACCACGTCGCTGCGCCGGTCACAGACCTCGAGGTAGCCGGGCTCACCGGCTGCGGTGACCACGGGAGCACCGAGCACCTCGCGGGCGTGGCGACGGGCCAGGGCGGCCAGCTCCCGGGGCTCCGCCCGCGCCGTCCAGAGGAGGACCGGTCCCGCGGCATCAGGAGCCAGGGCACGCTGCCGGATCAGGTCATCGGGATCACCGGGACCGTCGTACCAGGCGAGCTCGCCATCGGCGGCGTCGACGACGAGCTGCGGGCCGTCGTCGAGGTAGGGCGGCAGCCACAGCGCCACCCGGTCGGCGTTGAGCAGCTCACGGACCGCGCTCACGATCTCCCTGGTCCCCGCCTCGTCCGGGGTCACCAGCTCCACGCGCCGGGCGAAGTCGTAGACCTGCTGGACGGTCCGCCGTTCACGGATGGCGTGCGAGGACTGCCGGAACATCGCCACAGCCCCCAGTACGAGGGGTCCGATCAGCACCCAGCCCCACGCCGTCTCACGGGTCAGCAGGAGGGCGACGACACCGACGACCACGCTCAACGGAGCAACGGCAAAGGCCGGGATCGCGCTCAGCAGCAGTCCCCAGCCCGGGAAGCCCCCGGACAGCCAGATGGCCAGACAGGTCATCAGGATGCCGACGACCGTCGCCGCCAGCAGCGCCAGCACCAGGGACAGCCAGCTCAGCGGGTCGTCGAGGTCGAGCTGCGGGAGCCACGACAGCACCAGCAGCGCTGTGCACACCTCGGCGACGGTCAGGCCGATGTTGTAGGCGGCCTTGGTCAACGGGAGCGACTGACGGACCAGCACGATGGACACGGCGGCCACGCGGGCGATGACGGCCCAGACGCCTCCGACCTCGACGAGCGCGATGACCAGCACCAGCTCGGAGGGCGAGACCGCGAAGGTCTGGCGACGGAACTCCAGCTCCAGCTGGGACGACTCGGTGAGCAGGAAGGCGAGGAAGAGGGCCAGGACGGCCCACACCGACGGGGTGGTCCAGGCATGCGGCAGCGTCAACGCACCGAGCACCGCCGCCACAGAGAGCGCGACGGCGACGATCATCTCGGGGCGCCGGATCACTGCTGCCCCCCACTGTGGGGAGGCCGGCTGCTCGGCCAACGTCAGCCCGTCTGTCAATTGGCGTGGTCGACAGACGTTAACAGCGGTGGCCCCTTCCGGGCAGCCACCTCACCCGATGGGGCAGCCGGCTCGTCACGACCGCCCCGCAGCCAGGCGGCCGGGTCAGCGGTTCCAGCGCCACCCGCGGTTCCAGCGCCAGCCACGGTTGGCGGCGGAGGGGCGGGCGGTGGCGAGCGAGGTGGTGCCGGTCATGACATCTCCTGAGGGGCGCGGATGGACTCGGGTCGCGGTAGCCGCCCGCGCGGGGGCAGAGCGTCGTCCGGCACAGACCGCAATGAAGAGACTGCAGCGGGTCACCCACACGCGCAATATCGAACACGAACGGGTTGATGATCTTCGTTGTGTCGTGACTCTCTGCGGTGAGTGATCTGCCTAGAGTCACTAATGGGTGACCCCGTTCGTGCGCCTGCGTCGGCGCCACCGGTTCCTGTCGTCGGGGTCGGGCACGTCGTCGAGCCGGTCCAGTGGCGAGGGGGCCGGTGGTCCCGGCCGGCCGAGCACGGCGGCCACCTGGTCGAAGCCCGCGCGGGCGGCTGACCCGAGCGATCCGAGGGTGAACGCGTCCGCGGTCAGCAGCTCGACCGCGGCCCGCTCGGCGTCCTCAACAGTCCGGACCCGGCCGGTGTCCGGGCCCATCCGCACGACGCCGTCGGCGCCGGCCAGGCCGGCCGCGGCGTCCAGGACGTCGCCGACGAGCTCCCCCCGTGGCCCGCGGAGTGGTGCGCTGGGCAGGGTCACCCCGATCGTCCACAGCATCTGCCGGTCGACGGCTTCCCCTTGCGCCTGGCTGTGCGCGAGTGCATGGCGGAGCCGCTGCCCGTGCTCCTGGACCGCCACGGTGGCACCGACGATCGCCGCGGCAGACGACGCCGGCCCGCCTGCCTCCCCGGCTCGCAGCGCAGCGTGCACCGCACCGACCACCGGCTCGCTCCGGGCCTCGTCGGCGAACAGGTGTGCCAGTCCACGCAGCTCGGTGTCGGTCGACGCGTCGAGGTCGCCGTCGGCTCCGCCGTCCCGTACAGCCGCGTCGAGGAGTGGCACCAGGACGCCGGGCTGCCCGGCCACCAGTCCGCTCACCGCAGTGCCGATCCCGGCGAGCGTCGCCTGGTCGACCAGCACCCGGTCCGGTGCGTCCGGCGCCAGGCCCTGCCCCAGTGCCCGCAGGGCCGCCTCGACCGCGGCCGCCGCACCCGGGCCCGCGGCGGCGAGCGAGACCACGGCGGCCAGGTCCGCCGTCCCGGCCGGCCAGGGCCGGCTCAGCAGCGTCGTCCAGGCCGCCGGCTCGCCGAGCAGCCGACCCGCTGACCTCGGGTCGGCGCCGCTGCGCAGCACGGTCAGCGCCGCCGCCACCGGGTCGGGTGTCGTCGGCCCGACCCGGACGGCCGCCCCGACCCCCTGGGCGGCTTCGCGGGCCAGGAGCTGGCTCGCCCAGGACGCAGCCAGCCGGGAGGCGCCTCCCCCGACCGGGCCGACCAGGGTGCGCAGCACGACCCCCATCCCGACGGCCACCACGTCGACGGCACCGTCGGGGTCTGCGGGGTCCAACCGCAGCTCGTCGAGCGCCCGGCCGCCCCGGCTCGTGGCGGATGACCCGGCTGCCACCGAGCTGAGCGTCACCGCCAGCAGGCCGGCCAGCGCGTCGACGGAGCCACCCCGCTCGCCCAGCACGGTGAGCAGCCAGCGGAGGCCGTCGGCGCCGAGCCGCCCGACCACGGCAGCAGCGAAGGCAGGGCTCGCCGCGTGGCCGGACCAGCCGGCGGCCGCAGCATCGAGCTGCTCGGCCGTGCCCGGCAGGAGGAGATCCTCCGCCGCCTCCTTCCCCAACGCGGCGAACGCGCCGTCCCCCCATCCCGGCATCCGCCCGGCGAGCCAGCCGGTGACCCGCGCGGCGTCCGCAGGGCGGGCGGCCCCGCCCAACGACGCGGCGACCGCGGCGAGCACAGCCGCGACGGCCGTGGCGTCGGCGGCCAGCTCCTCGAGCAGGGCCCGGTGCTCGACGGCGCGGTCGGCGTCGTCCACCGCGACCGCCGCGCTCAGGTCGGCGGCCTCGTCGCGGCCGGGGGCGGGGACGCCGCCGTCCCACGCCGGCCCGATCAGCACCGCGAGCCGGGACCCGGCGCGGGCGAACTGGTCACGTTGGTCCGCGCGCAGGGCGGCAACCCGGGCGAGCACGGTCAGCCAGAGCTCACGGTGCTCAGTGAGCCGGGCAGCCGCCGTCGTCAGCGCGCTGTGCAGCTCACCGGCCACCGCCGTTGCCGTGGTGACCTCGGTGGTCACCGCCGCCGCGTCGGCTCCCCGCCAGCCGGTGTCGACGACCGCCGCGTCCAGCAGGTGCACCGTCGTCCCCGCCGAGAAGCCGGCCGATGCGAGCTGGTCGAGGACCTCACCCAGGACGGTCGGGGAGCCCGGCGGGTCGGGCAGCTCCGCCGGCGTGGGGAGCAGCGTGCTCATCGGGGGACAGCCGCGCCCCGACCGGGCAGCAACCCGCCGTCCAGCTGCTGCCAGGAGTCGGCGGCCGTCGCCACGGCGCTCTGCAGCCAGGCCAGCTCGCCGGCCAGGCAGCCACCGGCGGCCGCCACCGTCTCACCGAACCCGGCCACGACCGGGCCGAGTGGCCCGCCCACCCCCGCGCCGTCGACCGTCGCACCGACCTGGGCCGCCCGGGCCGACGCGGCGTCCAGCACCCCGGCCAGCGCGTACAGCCCGGCCGGGACCACCTCGATCACCATGCCGGGGAGTCTGGCGGCCCAGCGGCGTCGCCCCCGACCGTCGTCCACAGGCTCGCTGGCCTCGCAGGCTGAGCGGAGCGTCGTCGTCCACACCGTCCACAGGCGTCGTCCACAACCGGTGGACGACGGCGGAGCACCGTTGCGGCCGGCCTCTAGGCTGCGCGCGTGCGCACCGGACCGTCCGACGTCGGCGACCCCGAGGCCGGGTCGACCCTGCCGTTCGTGCTGGTCTGCTGGCTGGTGGGGGCGCTGATGGTGTTCGGTGCGATCGCTGCCTCCGACGCCTTCCTGGAGCAGCAGGAGGTCCAGTCGGTCTGCGACGGTGCCGCGCTGGCGGCGGCGAACCAGGTCGACGAGGGCGCCGTCTACACCCGCGGGGTGGGCACCGAGCTGCCGTTGACCCGCGCAGCGGCCGAGGCGGCGGTGGCCGACCAGCTCGGAGACGTCGGCGTCGTCTTGGACTCGTGGTCGGCGGCGACCGACGGGGCCGAGGTGACCGTGCGGTGCAGCCGGTCGGTCCCGATCGCCTTCGGCTGGCTCTTCCTGGCCGGCGAGCCACTGGAGCGCACCGCCGTGGCCAGCGCCCGGGCCCCCACCGCATGAACGAGGACGGCCCCCGACCGCGAGGTCGGGGGCCGTCGTACCAGGTGTGGCGGGTGAAGGATTCGAACCTTCGTAGGCTAAGCCGACGGATTTACAGTCCGCTCCCATTGGCCACTCGGGCAACCCGCCGTGGTGGTACCGGGAGAGCTTACAAGACGGGGGACGACGTCCTCGCCGGGTCCCCGGCGGCGCGCCGTCCCCACTGAGGAGGAACCGACATGGCCGATGCGTCCTTCGACGTGGTGAGCAAGGTCGACCGACAGGAGGTCGACAACGCCCTGAACCAGGCGGGCAAGGAGCTGTCGCAGCGGTTCGACTTCCGTGGCGTGAACGCCACCATCGCCTGGGCCGGCGAAGAGGCCGTGAGCCTGCAGGCCGACACCGAGGAGCGGGTGGCCGCAGCGCTGGAGGTGTTCAAGGAGAAGCTGGTCAAGCGGGGCATCTCGATGAAGGCGCTGGACGCCGACGAGCCGCAGTCCTCGGGGAAGGTCTACAAGATCTCCGCCCGGATCCAGCAGGGCATCGCCTCGGACAAGGCCAAGGAGATCGCCAAGGCCATCCGCGACGAGGGCCCCAAGGGCGTGCAGGCGCAGATCCAGGGCGACCAGCTCCGGGTCAGCGGCAAGAAGCGCGACGACCTGCAGGCGGTCCAGCAGCTGCTGAAGAGCAAGGACTTCGAGATCGCGCTGCAGTTCGACAACTACCGCTGAGCTGAGGGAGACGGCCCCCGCGCTGCGGTGCAGGGGCCGTCAGCCCAGCTCCCGGGCCATCTGCTGCAGCCGCGCGATGCGCTCGGCCATCGGCGGGTGGGTGGCGAACATCGACGCCATCCCCTGCCCGCGGAACGGGTTGGCGATCATCAGGTGGCTCTGGGTCACCAGCCGGTCGTCCTGCGGCAGCGGCCGGGCCGCCACGCCGCGCTCGAGCTTGGACAGCGCACTGGCCAGCGCCAGCGGGTCGGAGCTGAGCCGCGCACCGGAGGCGTCGGCCTGGTACTCCCGGCTGCGGCTGACCGCCATCTGGACCAGGCCCGCGGCGACCGGACCGAGGAAGACCAGCAGCAGGCCGCCCAGCCCGCCGCCCTGGCGGTCCTCGGACCGGCCACCGAACAGCGAGGCGAACATCGCCATGTGCGCCAGATAGGTGATCACCGTGGCCATGGCGCCGGCGACCGAGCTGATCAGGATGTCGCGGTTGTAGACGTGCGACAGCTCGTGGGCCAGCACGCCGCGCAGCTCCCGACGGTCCAGCAGCTCCAGGATGCCCTGGGTGCAGCAGACCGCCGCGTTCCGCGGGTTGCGGCCGGTGGCGAAGGCGTTCGGCTGGCTCGTGGGGCTCACGTAGAGCCGGGGCATGGGCTGCCGGGCCTCGGTCGCCAGCTCGCGCACGATCGCGTACAGCTGCGGGGCCTGGGTCTCGGTGACCGGGAAGGCGCGCATCGCCCGCAGCGCCAGCTTGTCGGAGTTGAAGTACGCCCAGCCGTTCACGCCCAGCGCCAGCACCAGCGCGATGAGCAGCCCGCCGCGGCCGAAGAAGCTGCCGACCAGCAGGATGACCCCGGCCATCAGGCCCAGCAGCACGGCCGTCTTCAGTCCGTTGTTCCAGCGTTGCACGAGCGGTAGAACGCCGCCGGCCCGATCGCCGTTCCCCCGGCAGCTGGGGCCCGGCTGTGAGGTGAGCCGACCCTGTGTGGCTTCCCTCACGTCGGCGGCCGAGCCGGTCCCCCGGCGCGCCGCGCACGTAGCCTGGTGGGTCGGAGGTACCTCACACATGACTGGCACCAACCACGGGATCAGCGCCCCCGGAATCAGCTCCGCCGCGAACGGTGTTACCCCTGGCATGCACCCCGCCGTGGACCCCGACATCGACGCCGCCTCCAGCTCCGCCCCCGGCGGACTGGTGAAGAGCGTCGTCGCGCTCGACCGCGTCGTCATCCGGCTCGCCGGGGACTCCGGCGACGGGATGCAGCTCACGGGTGGGCGCTTCACCAGCGAGACGGCCTCGTTCGGCAACGACCTCTCGACGCTGCCGAACTTCCCCGCCGAGATCCGGGCGCCCACGGGCACCCTCCCCGGGGTCAGCAGCTTCCAGCTGCACTTCGCCGACCACGACATCATGACCCCGGGCGACGCCCCGGACGTGCTGGTCGTGATGAACCCGGCCGCGCTGAAGGCCAACCTCGTGGACCTCCCCGGCGGTGGCCTGCTGATCGCCGACTCCGACGAGTTCACCCCGCGGAACCTGGCCAAGGTGGGCTACGCCAGCAACCCGCTCGAGGACGGTTCGCTGGAGAAGTGGCAGCTGGTGAGCGTGCCGCTGACCTCGATGACCACCGACGCGCTCGCGGACTCCGGCCTGGGCAAGAAGGAGGCCGAGCGCAGCAAGAACATGTTCACCCTCGGCCTGCTGTCCTGGATGTACCACCGGCCCACCGAGGGCACGATCCGCTTCCTGGAGCGGCAGTTCCGCCGCAAGCCGCAGATCGCCGCGGCCAACATCGCCGCCTTCCGCGCCGGGTTCAACTACGGCGAGACGACCGAGGCCTTCGCGGTCTCCTACGAGGTCAAGCCGGCCCCGATGGCCCCGGGCAAGTACCGGCACATCTCGGGCAACCAGGCGCTCTCCTACGGCCTGGTCGCCGCGGGGCAGCGCTCGGGCCTGCCGGTGTTCCTCGGGGCCTACCCGATCACCCCGGCCAGCGACATCCTGCACGAGCTGTCCAAGCACAAGGCCTACGGCGTGCGCACCTTCCAGGCCGAGGACGAGATCGCCGGCATCGGCGCGGCCCTGGGCGCCTCCTTCGGTGGGGCGCTCGGTGTGACGACGACGTCCGGCCCGGGTGTGGCGCTCAAGGCCGAGACCATCGGCCTGGCCGTGATGACCGAGCTGCCGCTGCTCATCATCGACGTGCAGCGCGGCGGCCCGTCGACCGGGCTGCCCACCAAGACCGAACAGTCGGACCTGCTGCAGGCCCTCTACGGCCGCAACGGCGAGGCCCCGGTGCCGGTCATCGCGCCCCGCTCCCCCGGCGACTGCTTCGACGCCACGCTGGAGGCCGCGCGGATCGCGCTGACCTACCGGACGCCGGTCATCCTGCTGTCCGACGGCTACCTGGCCAACGGCGCCGAGCCGTGGTCGATCCCGGCCGCCGACGAGCTCCCCGACCTGCGCACGGAGTTCGCCACCGAGCCCAATGGTGAGGACGGCGAGTTCCTCCCCTACCTGCGTGACCCGGAGACCCTGGCCCGGCCCTGGGCGGTGCCCGGGACCGCGGGGCTGCAGCACCGGATCGGTGGGCTGGAGAAGGCCGACAAGACCGGCAACATCTCCTACGACCCGGCCAACCACGACTTCATGACCCGTACCCGGCAGGCCAAGGTCGACGGCATCGCCGCCTCGATCCCGGCGACCGAGGTCGACGACCCGAACGGGGACGCCCGGGTCGCGGTCATCGGTTGGGGCTCCACGTACGGCCCGATCGGCGCGGCCTGCCGTCGGATCCGCGCCTCGGGCCGCTCGATCGCCCAGGTGCACCTGCGCCACCTCAACCCGCTGCCGGCCGACCTGGGCGAGATCCTCGCCCGGTACGACCGGGTGGTCTGCCCCGAGATGAACCTCGGTCAGCTGGCCATGGTCCTGCGGGCCAAGTACCTGGTCGACGTACACAGCCACACCCAGGTGCGCGGACTGCCGTTCCGCGCCGCGGAGCTGGCCGCCGTCTTCCAGGACGTCATCGACGGGACCACCGGGACGGTCGCCACCCTCGACACCGGCTCCGACACCCCTGCACAGACGGGAGCGGCCCTGTGACCGCCATCGAGTCCACCAACGCGCACGTGCACGACCTCGGCATGCCCGCCGGAGGTCCGGACGTCACGACCATCGCCGGCGCCATCGACGCCTCGGTCGCGGCGAACGGTGAGAAGCAGACGACGCTGAAGGCCAAGGACCTCAAGACCGACCAGGAGGTGCGCTGGTGCCCGGGGTGCGGTGACTACGTCATCCTCAACGCGGTCCAGAGCTTCCTGCCCAGTCTCGGCATCGCCCGCGAGGACATGGTCATCGTGTCCGGCATCGGGTGCTCCTCCCGGTTCCCGTACTACATGAACACCTACGGGATGCACTCGATCCACGGCCGGGCCCCGGCCATCGCGACCGGCCTGGCCGCCTCCCGCCCCGACCTGTCGGTGTGGGTCGTCACCGGGGACGGCGATGCGCTGTCCATCGGTGGCAACCACCTGATCCACACCCTGCGCCGCAACGTGAACCTGACGATCCTGCTGTTCAACAACCGGATCTACGGGCTCACCAAGGGCCAGTACTCGCCGACGTCGGAGGTCGGGAAGGTCACCAAGTCCACCCCGATGGGCTCGATCGACGCCCCGTTCAACCCGGTGTCACTCGCGCTGGGCGCGGACGCGACCTTCGTCGGCCGGGCGATGGACTCCGACCGCAAGGGCCTCACCGACGTGCTGCGCCAGGCCGCGGAGCACCAGGGCACGTCGCTGGTGGAGATCTACCAGAACTGCAACATCTTCAACGACGGTGCGTTCGAGCTGCTCAAGGACCCGGCCACCGGCCCGATGTGGACGATCCCGCTGGTGCACGGCGAGCCGCTGGTCTTCGGCCCGGGGGGCGCCTCCTGCGTCGTCCGCGACGACTTCGGCGGCCTGCGGATCGCCGAGACCAACCAGGTCGACGCCAGCCAGATCGTGGTGCACGACGCGCACCGCGAGGACCCGTCGTACGCGTTCGCGCTGTCCCGGCTGTCCAGCCAGGACCTGCGCTACAGCCCGATGGGCGTCTTCCGGTCGGTGGCCAAGCCCACGTACGACCGGATGATGGCCGACCAGCTCGAGGACGCCGCGGCGCAGGAGCCCGCCGACCTCGACGCCCTGCTGGCCGGCGGCGACAGCTGGACCGTCAGCTGATCGCAGTCCAGCGCTGAACACCGGTGGCCGGAGGACCTCGAGGGTCCTCCGGCCACCGGCGTCTACGTCTCGCGGAGCACCTCGGTGAGCACCGCCAGGGCCCCGGCGAGCTCGTCTCTGGTGGGGTGGGCGAACCCGAGCACCAGCCCCGCCCGGTTCCCGTCGGCGCCGGTCAGGTGGTGGCGCCCCAGCCCGTCCAGGGCCACCCCGCGGGCCGCGGCCGCCGCGATGACCGCCGCCTCCGCCCCGGGGTCGGGCAGCGGCACCAGCACGTGGGCTCCGGCGGGGTCTCCGTCCGCCCGGCAGCCGGCCGCCGTCACCGCCGCGAGCACCTCCGCCCGGCGGCCAGCGAGCTCGCGGCGCAGCCGCCGCAGGTG
This sequence comes from Modestobacter sp. VKM Ac-2977, assembly GCF_026968045.1. Classification (GTDB taxonomy): domain Bacteria; phylum Actinomycetota; class Actinomycetes; order Mycobacteriales; family Geodermatophilaceae; genus Modestobacter. Next base: position 581,958 of record NZ_JAPVBQ010000004.1, read on the forward strand.
CCGGGCGAGGTCGCCGGAGCCGGCCAGCGCGGCGAGGACCCGCTGACCGGCCCGAGCCGGGCGGGTGCCCGTCCTGGTGCGCCGGGCGAGCAGGTCGATGCGCAGGCCCGGTGGCGCCACCAGCCAGCCGGCACCCAGGGTCGGGCTCACGATCTTGCTGGTGGTGCCGAGGTGGACGACGACGTCCGGCCCCAGGGCCCCGAGCAGCGGCAGCGGCGCGACGTCGTAGCGCAGCTCACCGTCGTAGTCGTCCTCCAGCACCCACCAGCCCTCGGTGCGGGCGCGGGCGACGAGGTCCAGCCGGCGGGCTGCCGACATCCGCCGGCCGAGCGGGTACTGGTGGGCCGGGGTGCAGTAGACGGCGGCCAGCCCGGCCGGCACCGCGGAGACGACCAGTCCGTCGCGGTCGACCGGGACGGGCACCGGCTGCACACCGGCGTCGACCAGCGCACCGACGACCCGCTGGTACCCCGGGTCCTCCACCCCGACCCGGCTGCCAGGGGGCAGGACGCGGGCGACCTCGGCCACGGCGGCCGACGTGCCGGACGTGGCCAGCACGTCGGCCGCGGTGGCCGACAGCCCCCGGTGGCGCAGCAGGTGCTCGGCGACGGCGGCGCGGAAGGCCGGGTCCCCGGCCGACTCGGTGGTGGCATCGGGCGCGCTGTCCCCAGCGGCGCGCCAGGCTCGCCGCCAGGCCGCCTGGTCGAGCACCTCGAGACAGGGCGACCCGGCCCGCAGGTCGACGAGCGCAGGACCCGCCGGCGGCGCGACCCGGCCGGCGCGGGCCGCTGCCGGTGGGGCCAGCACCGAGCCGACCACGAACGTGCCCACCCCCCGGCGCCCGGCAGCCCACCCCTCGGCCAGCAGCTGGTCGTAGGCGGCTGCGGTGACCGTCCGGCTGACCCGCAACGCCGTCGCCAGCTCGCGGGTGGACGGCAGTCGGTCACCGGGGCGCAGCGCACCGGCCACGGCGGCCTCCCGCAGCCCGTCGGCCAGCTGCGCCGCCAACGGCCTCGCGGCCGACCGGTCGAGGACGACGGGCGGGACGTCGATCAGCGGACACCTCCGGTGGCCTGGCAGAAAAGCGTCGGAATGGCCCTTGGAGGATGCCACGGCGTGCTGCACGTTGGGGCCATGGACGTCGCAGCCCCGCTCTCCCCCACCCCCCGCAGCACCATCCGCCGGGGGGCACGCCGCGCCCGCACCGACCGCACGGAGCTGTACGCCGCGCTGGACGCCGGGCTCGTCGGCCACCTGGGCGTCGTGCTCGACGGCGCGCCGGTGGTGCTGCCCACCGGGTACGGCCGGGTCGGCGACACCCTCTACCTGCACGGCTCGACCGGGGCGGCCACACTGCGCGCCGCCGCGGCCGGCCAGCCGGTGGCCTTCACCGTCACCCACGTCGACGGCGTCGTCTACGCGCGCTCGTCCTTCCACCACTCGATGAACTACCGCTGCGCGGTCGTGCACGGCACCGCGCAGCTGGTCATCGACCCCGCCGAGCGGCTGCGCGCGCTGGCGGCGCTGACCGAGCAGCTGGCGCCGGGATCCTGGACGGCGACCCGGCAGCCGGACCGCCGGGAACTGGCCGCCACCGCCGTCCTGGCGCTGGACCTCGCCGATGCGAGCCTGAAGGTGCGCACCGGCCCGCCCGGGGACGACGAGCGCGACCTGGCGGCCGATGCCGGCCCGTCGCCGGTGTGGGCCGGGGTCCTGCCGCTGCGCACCGTGCTCGGCGAGCCGGAGCCCGATCCGCTGCTCCCGGCCGGGGTGCCGGTACCGCCCCGGGTGCGGGACCGGGCGCTCAGCCGCCCGGGGTGACCCGGAGCACCTGGTCCTCGCCGCCGCCGTTGTCGGTGGTCACGTACAGCGCGTCCTCCCCCTGCTCGGGGGTGCGGATGCGGCCGTAGGTGTCCTCGAGCTCGGGGAGCCGGAAGGACTCGACCAGCTCGCCGTCCTCGGTCAGCCGGAGCGCGAGGACGCCGGTGTCCTTCTGCACGCCGACCAGCAGCAGCCCGTCGTAGTCGCCCCAGGCCTCCCCGTCGAGGAACGTCGCCCCGGACGGCGCGATGGTCGGCTCGCCGGAGGACCAGACCGCGGGCACGGCGCCGGGGGCGGTCATCGGCACGCTCTCGTCGTAGACGCCCGCCCCGACCGGGTCCCAGCCGTGGTCGGCACCCGGCTGGAGCAGGTTCACCTCGTCGTCCCGGTCGGGCCCGTGCTCCACCGAGTACACCTGGCCGGAGTCGGGGTGCACGGCCAGGCCCTGCACGTTGCGGTGCCCGTACGTCCAGATCCGGTCAGCGGCGTCGGCGACGTCGGTGAACGGGTTGTCCGGCAGGGCCTCACCGGTCTGCGGGTCGATCCGGAGGACCTTGCCGGCGAGTGAGCCGAGGTCCTGGGGGTTGGTGCCGACGGCGTTGTCACCGGTCCCGACGAAGAGCGCGCCGTCGGGGCCGAACTCGACCCGGCACCCGCCGTGCCGGCCGCTGTCGGCGTTGACCGGGATGCCGCCCAGGAGTGGGTCGGCGACCCGGGTGGCGGCGGTCCACCCCTCGTCCACCGTCCAGGCGATCACCTGGATCTCGGCGCCATCGGCGGACTGCACGCCCTGGCAGGTGTAGAAGCGCCGGTTGTCGGCGAAGGCGGGGTCGAGGGCGAGGCCCATCAGGCCGGTCTCCCCCTCGGCGAACAGGTCGTCGAAGTCCGTGTCCAGCGGGCGCGCCTCGCCGTCGGGCAGCACCGCGGTCAGGCCGCCGGCGCGCTCGTCGACCAGCAGGGTGCCGTCCGGTGCCTGGGCGACGTCCCAGGGGTGGTCGAGCCCGTCGAGCACCACCTCGACGTCCAGCGCGGGGGCACCGGTGGGTGCGGACACCGGCGCAGGGGCGGCAGCACCGGAGTCAGCAGCGCCGGAGTCAGCAGCGCCGGAGTCGGTGGCACCGCAGGCGACGAGCAGCAGGAGCGGGGGCAGGGCCACCCAGGGACGGCGGGTCATCCTCCCCAGGATGCCCCCGATCCGACCGACGGGGGCGGCCGTCAGCTGGTGCGGGTCACCACGTACGTGCACAGCCCGGACAGGGCCTCGCGCACCGGGCCGTCGGGCACCGCCGTCAACCGGTTGCGGGCCCGGTCGGCGTACTCGCCGAGCACCGCGGTGGCCCGGGCGAGGGAGGTCGAGCTGCGCAGCAGGGCGAGCGCCTCGGCGTGCTCGGAGTCGTCGACGACCGGGCCGGCGACCAGCTCGCGGAGCCGGGCCTCGGCCGGGTCGTCGCCGGCCAGGGCGAACAGCACCGGCAGGGTGGCGATCCCCTCGCGCAGGTCCGTTCCGGGCCGCTTCCCGGACACCCCGGCCTCGCTGACGATGTCGATCAGGTCGTCGGAGAGCTGGAAGGCCACCCCGACCTCCTCACCGAACGCGGTCAGCGCGGTGACCAGCTCCGGGGCGGCGCCGGCGAACGAGGCACCGAAGCGGGCGGAGGTGGCGACCAGGGACCCGGTCTTGTCGGCCAGCACCCCGAGGTGGTGGCCGACAGCGTCCTCGCCCGGCTGGGCGCCGACGGTCTCCCGCAACTGGCCGGTGACCAGCCGCTCGAACGTCCGGGCCTGCACCCGGACGGCCTCCGGACCGAGGTCGGCCAGCAGGTCCGACGCCCGGGCGAAGAGGAAGTCGCCGGTCAGGATGGCGACGCTGTTGGTCCAGCGGCTGTTGGCGCTCGGGGCGCCCCGGCGGACGGAGGCCTCGTCCATCACGTCGTCGTGGTACAGCGTGGCCAGGTGGGTCAGCTCGCAGACGACGGCCGCGTCGACCACTTCGGGGGCGTCCGCGTCGCCGAGCTGGGCGGCGAGCAGGGCCAGCAGCGGCCGGAACCGCTTGCCGCCGGCGGCCATCAGGTGACCGGCGGCCTCGTTCACGAACGCGTGCTCGCTGGCGACCGAGGAGGCCAGCCGGGCCTCCACCCGCGCCAGCCCGTCGGACAGGGCCGCACCGAGCTCACCGTCGGGCAGCCAGGGGCCGATCGTCGAGGCCGGGCTGGCGGGCCGGTGCCACGACTGGCCCTCGCGCTGGGGGTCGCGTCCGCCGCCCTGGGGGCTGGTGGTGCCGGCTCCGGTCATCAACCGACGAAGATAGCCGCCGCGCACGGCCCCCGGCGCACCGGCCTACCGTCAGCCGGGCCGTCCGGAGCCGGTCAGCCGACGAACACCGCGGCCGACTCGGCCAGCTCGAGCACCGCCCCGGGCAGGACGCCGAGCACCAGCGTCGCGGCCGCGGTGACCGCGAGCACGATCGTCGTCGGCAGGCCGGGGACGCCGACGGTGGGGCCGTCGGGCGCGGGGTCGGAGAAGTACATGAGCACGACGACCCGCAGGTAGAAGAACGCCGCGATCGCACTGGCGACCAGGGCGGTGACGACCAGCGGCCAGGCCCCGGCCTCGATCGCGGCCCGGAAAACGGCGAACTTGCCGGTGAACCCGCTGGTGAGCGGGATGCCGGCGAGGGCCAGCAGGAAGAAGGACATCAGGGCGGCCACCAGCGGGGAGCGCTGCGCCAGGCCGGCCCACTGGGAGAGGTGGGTGGCCTCGCCGTCGCCGTCCCGGACCAGGGTGAGCAGCCCGAACGCGCCGAGCGTGGTGAGGCCGTAGGTGACCAGGTAGAACATGGTCGCGGCCAGCCCGTAGCCGGTGCCGTCCGGGCCGAGGCCGATGACCCCGGTGAGCAGGAAGCCGGCGTGGGCGATCGAGGAGTAGGCCAGCATCCGCTTGACGTCGGTCTGGGTGAGCCCGAGCACCGCGCCGACCACCATGGAGGCGATCGCCAGGGCGTAGACCAGCGGGCGCCAGGTCCAGTCGGCGGTGCCGAAGGCCACGTAGAGCAGCCGCAGCACCGCCCCGAAGGCGGCGACCTTGGTGGCCGCGGCCATGAAGGCGGTCACTGCGGTGGGGGCGCCCTGGTAGACGTCGGGGGTCCAGCTGTGGAAGGGCGCGACGCTGGCCTTGAACATCAGCCCGACCACGAGCAGGCCCAGCCCGATCACCATGAGGGCGCTGCCGCCCTCGGTCACCACGGCCACCCGCACGTCGGACAGTCGCACGCTGCCGGTCGCGCCGTAGACGAGGGCGAGCCCGTACAGGAAGAAGGCCGAGGCGAACGCGCCGAGCAGGAAGTACTTGACCGCCGCCTCCTGGGACAGCAGCCGCCGGCGGCGGGCCAGCCCGGACAGCAGGTACAGCGGCAGGCTGAGCACCTCGAGCGCCACGAACATGAGCAGCAGGTCGTTGGCGGCGGTGAACAGCATCATGCCGCCGATGGCGAAGGTGGCCAGCGGGTAGACCTCGGTCTGCACCCGCTCGGAGGTGGCCAGCTCACGGTCCCGGACGCTGCCGGCCGGGACCGCGGCGGCGGCGACGAACGCCGAGCGGGCCGGGTCCAGGGCGCGCTCGCTGAACAGCAGGACCGACAGCGCGCCCAGGATGGCGATCGTCCCCTGCAGGAACAGGGCCGGCCCGTCGACGGCCAGCGCCCCGGCAGCGGTGACCTCCTCGGTGCCGGCCAGCAGCAGCGTGGCGACGAAGGCCCCGATGGTGCCGACCAGGGCGATCGTCACCTGCACGGGATGGCGCACGGACCGGGGCGTGAACGCCTCGACCAGGACGCCGACGCACGCGGCACCGAAGACGAACAGCAGCGGTGCGAGCGCCGCGTAGGACAGGTCCGGTGCCTCGATGGCGCCCATCAGTCGGTCCCCCCGGTCCCGGTGCTGCCCGGTGCAGCCGGCGTGCTGCCCCCGGGGTCGACGCCGATGTCGCTCATGGTCGCCTCGACCGCCGGGCTGACCAGGTCGATCAGCGGCTGCGGGTACACCCCGAGCACCAGGATCAGGGCGACCAGCGGCGTGACGACGGCGATCTCCCGCCCGGACAGGTCGCGGACCGCCAGTACCCGGGCCCGCGCCGGCGCCTCCAGCACCGCGGTCGCCCCGCCGGCGCCGCGCTCGGGGACGGCGGTGGCGCCACCCCCGGCGCCGTGGTCGCCAGCGCCGTGATCAGCAGGGTCGTGGTCGCCAGCGCCGTCCTCGTCGACCAGGAGCACGCCGCGCGGCGGCCCGTGCATGACCCGCTGGTACATCAGCAGCACGTAGAGGGCGGCCAGCACGATCCCCACGGTGGCGATGATCGTGAACACCGGACGGGTCGGGAACGCCCCGATCAGCACCAGGAACTCGCTGACGAAGCTGTTGGTGCCCGGCAGCGCGAGGGAGGCCAGCCCGGCGAGCAGGAAGACCCCGGCCAGCAGCGGCGCCTTGGCCGCCAGCCCGCCGTAGTCGCGGATCTGCCGGGAGCCGCCGCGGGCGATGACCATGCCGACGACGATGAACAGCAGGCCGGTGGCGATGCCGTGGTTGACCATGTAGAGCACCGCGCCGGTGGCCGCCTCGGTGGTGAAGGCGAAGATGCCCAGCGCGATGAAGCCGAAGTGCGCGATCGAGGTGTAGGACACCAGCCGCTTCATGTCGCTCTGCCCGACGGCCAGCAGCGCGGCGTAGATGATCCCGGCCACGGCGAGCACCAGCACCCAGGGGGCCAGGTCGCGGGAGGCGTCGGGGAACAACGGCAGGCAGTAGCGCAGGAAGCCGAAGGTGCCGACCTTGTCCAGCACACCGACCAGCAGCACGGCGCCGCCGATGGGCGCCTCGGCCCCGGAGTCGGGCAGCCAGGTGTGGAACGGCACCAGCGGCGCCTTGATGGCGAAGGCGAGGAAGAAGCCGGCGAACAGCAGCTTCTGCACGTTCGGGTCGATCTCCAGCTGGCGCAGCGCGTCGAAGGCGAAGGTGCCCTCCCCGAGCTGGGAGTTGCTGACCACGTACAGCCCGATCACCGAGGCGAGCATGACCAGCCCGCCGAGCAGGCTGTACAGGAAGAACTTGACCGCGGCGTACTGCCGGTTCTCACCCCCGAAGCTGCCGATCAGGAAGTACATCGGCACGAGCATCGCCTCGAAGAAGACGTAGAACAGGAAGACGTCGGTGGCGGCGAAGACCCCGACCATCAGCGACTCGAGCAGCAGCAGCCACGCCCAGAAGGCGGTCATCGACCGCGCCGGGCGGCCCGGCCGGGGCAGCGGGGTGTCCCGCCACGAGGCGCCGACGACGACCGGCACCAGCACGCCGATCAGCAGCAGCATCGACAGTGCGATGCCGTCGACGCCGAGGGCGAAGTCGACCCCGAAGTCGGGGATCCAGGCCACCGAGGTGGTCAGCTGGAACCGCTCGCCGCCGGGGTCGAAGGCGACGGTGGTCAGCACGGCGAGCAGCAGCACCAGCAGGCTCACCGCCAGGGCGAGCTGGCGGGCCAGCGCCTCCCGGGCGGCCGGCAGCGCCGCGACGACCGCCGCACCGACCGCCGGGACGACGATCATCAGGACCAGCCAGGGGACGTCGGTCACGGCCGGGCCGCCTCTCCGCGGGTGGGGGTGTCAGGGGTGGTCATGCCGTCACCGCGACCAGCGCACCGGCGACCAGCACCGCGCCGCCGAGGATGCCGAGGGCGTAGCTGCGGACGAACCCGGTCTGCGCCCGGCCCAGCCGGGCCGAGCCGCCGCCCAGCGCGGCGGCCGCTCCGTTGACCGCGCCGTCCACCCCGCGGGCGTCCAGCCAGACCAGCGCGCGGGTGAGCCACACCCCGGGGCGCATGACGAGCGACTCGTTGATCGTGTCGGCGTACAGCCCACGGCGCGCGGCGGTGACCACCGGCGAGACGCGGGCCGGCGCCGTCGTCGGCACCTCGCGGCGGCCGACGAACAGCCAGGCCGTGAGCGCCCCAAGGGCGACGACCACGGTGACGACGATGCTGACCACCAGCGGCGACACCAGGTGCGCGGCCTCCTCCGGCTCGCCGAACACCGGCTCCAGCCAGCCGCTGAGCGGGAAGGCCGCCACCAGCAGGAAGCCCGCCGCGACCGACCCGAAGGCCAGCAGCACCATCGGCGCCGTCATCGACGCCGGGGCCTCGTGCGGGTGCACGCCCTCCTCCCAGCGGGGGCGGCCGAAGAAGGTCATCAGCATCAGCCGGGTCATGTAGAAGGCGGTGAGCCCGGCACCGAGGACGGCGACCCCGCCGAGCACCCAGCCCGACCAGCCGCCGCGGTCCAGCGCCACCTCGATGATCGCGTCCTTGGTCCACCAGCCGGACAGGAACGGGAAGCCGATCAGTGCGAGGTAGCCCAGTCCGAAGGTGACGAAGGTGATCGGCAGCTTCCTGGCCAGGCCGCCGAAGCGGCGCATGTCCACGGAGTCGTCCATCGCGTGCATCACCGAGCCGGCGCCGAGGAACAGCCCGGCCTTGAAGAAGCCGTGCGCCAGCAGGTGGGCGATGGCGGCCGCGTAGCCGACCGGCCCGAGGCCCACGGCCAGGAACATGTAGCCGATCTGGCTGACCGTGGAGTAGGCCAGCACCTTCTTGATGTCGTCGTGGGCGCAGCCGGCGATGGCCCCGATCAGCAGGGTCACCGCGCCGACGGCCAGGACGACGGTGCGGGCGGTGGGCGTGGCGTCGTAGACCGGGGCGCTGCGGGCGATCAGGTACACCCCGGCGGTCACCATCGTGGCCGCGTGGATGAGCGCCGAGACCGGCGTCGGGCCCTCCATCGCGTCGGGCAGCCAGGCCTGCAGCGGGAACTGGCCGGACTTGCCGCAGGCGCCGAGCAGCAGGAGCAGCCCGATCGCGGTGACGGTGCCGCCAGCGAGCAGCCCGACCGAGCCGAAGACGCCGGCGTAGGACGTCGTCCCGAGCTGGGCGAACATCAGGAAGATCGCCAGCGCCAGGCCGACGTCCCCGACCCGGTTCATCAGGAAGGCCTTCTTGGCCGCCGTGGCGGCCGCCGGGCGGGTGTGCCAGAAGGCGATGAGCAGGTAGGACGCCAGGCCGACGCCCTCCCAGCCGACGTAGAGGGCCACGTAGCTGTTGCCCAGGACCAGCAGCAGCATCGCCGCGACGAACAGGTTGAGGTAGGCGAAGAACCGGCGGCGGCCGGGGTCGTGCGCCATGTAGCCGATCGAGTAGACGTGGATCAGCGCACCGACCCCGGTGATCAGCAGGGCGAAGACCGCCGACAGCGGGTCGAACAGCAGCCCGGCGGTGACGTCGAGGTTGCCGGTGTCGATGAAGGTGAACAGGTCCAGGCTGACCGTGCGGCCGGCGCGTTCGGTCAGCGCGAGGGTGCAGGCCAGCGCGACGGCGAACGCCGCGACCACGGTGCCGGTCGCCAGCAGGTGCCCCCAGCGGTCGGTACGCCGCCCACCCAGCAGCAGCAGCGCCGCACCGGCCAGCGGCAGCACGATCACCAGCCACGCGACGGACAACAGTCCGTCGACCGGGACCGACGCAGGCACGACCTCGTTCACCCCTGGGCTCCCGTTCCGCTCAGTACTTCAGCAGGTTGACGTCGTCGACCGAGGCCGAGCGGCGGGTGCGGTAGATCGACATGATGATCGCCAGGCCGATGACCACCTCCGCGGCGGCGACGACCATCACGAACAGGGCGATGACCTGCCCCTCGACCGTCCCGGTGCTCCGGGCGAAGGTGATCAGCGTGAGGTTCACCGAGTTGAGCATCAGCTCGATGCACATGAACACGACGATCGCGTTGCGCCGGACCAGGACGCCGACTGCGCCGATGGTGAACAGGATCGCGGCCAGCACCAGGTAGTTCGTGATGGTCATCGGGGCGCGCCCTCTCCACTGCCGGGGACCGGGCCGGTGGTGCCGCCGCCGATCGTGCCGAGCGCCGCGTCGGTGCCCCCGGCGTGCGGCAGCCCCTCCCGTTCGATCCCGACGCTGCCGGTGCGCGGCAGCTCGTCGACCCGCACGGGCTCGACCCCGGTCGCGAAGCTGCTCGGCGCGAGACCGCCGTCGGGCAGCCGGCCGGGCGCGGCGATGGAGTTGGCCCGCGCGTAGACGCCGGGCCCGGGCAGCGTCTGCGGCCGGTCGGTGAGGAACCGGGCGCGGGAGCGCTCCTTCTGGCTGCGCAGGACGCCGGGCTCCCGTTCGGCGTGGGTGAGCATCAGCGCACCCACCGCGGCGACGATGAGCAGCGCACCGGTGACCTCGAAGGCCAGCACGAAGCGCCCGTAGAGCACGGCGGCGATCGCCTCGACGTTGCCGGCGGCCGGCCCGCCCTCGGTGCCCTGCACCGCCGTCAGACCGATGACCGGCAGGTCCTCGGCGCCCCGCGCGACACCGGCACCCACCAGCCCGGCGAAGCCGATGCCCAGGACGATCGCCGCCACCCGCTGCCCACGCAGCGTCTCGACCACCGAGTCCGACGTCTCCCGGCCGACCAGCATGAGCACGAAGAGGAACAGGATCATGATCGCGCCGGTGTAGACGATGATCTGCGCCGCACCGAGGAACGGCGCCTCCTGGACGACGTAGAAGACGCCCAGGCTGAGCATGGTGGCGACCAGCCACAGCGCGGAGTGGACGGCGTTGCGGGACAGCACCATCCCCAGCGCACCGGCCAGGGCGACCGGGGCCAGCACCCAGAAGACGATGGTCTCCCCGGTGCCGATGACCACCCCGGTGTCCGCAGCGGCGGCCAGCACGCTCATGCCCGCTCCCCGACCACCGGCTCGGCGGCCGACCCGGGCTGCGGCGCCCGCACGTAGTAGTCCTGCTCGCTCTCGCCCAGCCGCATCGGGTGCGGCGGCTGCTCCATCCCCGGGAGCAGCGGGGCCATCAGCTGCTCCTTGGTGTAGATCAGCGCCTGGCGGTCGTCGTCGGCGAGCTCGAAGTCGTTGCTCATCGTCAGCGACCGGGTGGGGCAGGCCTCGATGCACAGGCCGCAGAAGATGCAGCGCAGGTAGTTGATCTGGTAGACGGCGCCGTAGCGCTCACCCGGGGAGAAGCGGGCGTCCTCGGTGTTGTCCCCGCCCTCGACGTAGATGGCGTCGGCCGGGCAGGCCCAGGCACAGAGCTCGCAGCCCACGCACTTCTCCAGGCCGTCGGGGTGCCGGTTGAGCACGTGCCGGCCGTGGTAGCGCGGCTTGGTCTGCTTCGGGACCTCCGGGTACTCCTCGGTGGTCACCTTCTTGAACATCGTGGCGAAGGTGACCCCGAACCCCTGGGCGGGCCCGGGCAGCCAGCTGGACCGCTTGCCGGGGGCCGTGCTGGACGGCGCCGCGGAGGACTGCCGGGCGATGGCCGTGCCCTCCCGCCGGGCCGGGCTGGCGCCGGACGTCGGCTCGGTGGGGGGCGGCGGGGTGGGCTCAGACATCGTCGGTCTCCTCAGGCGTGGTCGAGCTGCTGCGCCGGCCGGTGCCGACCACGGTCCCGGCGCTGACGGACTCCCGGCTGCGCAGCCGCGGGGAGGGCGGGACGACCAGGTCCATCGGGGGCACCGGGAACCCGCCGGCGGCCCGGTCCCGGCCCCGGGCGTCGAGCACCTGCGGCTCGGCCGGTGCCGGCCCGCCGGCGGCGGCCTCGCGGGCGGCGACCCGGGTGTCCCGGTTGCGCATCCGGGAGGCCAGTAGCAGCCCACCCAGCAGCAACAGCGCGATCGGCACCCCCACGAAGACCGCCATCTCGCCGGCGTCCACGTCGGTCTCCCGGGCGACGGCGCGCAGCGTCGCGACGACGAGGATCCAGACCAGGCCGACCGGGACGAGCACCTTCCAGCCGAAGCTCATGAACTGGTCGTAGCGGAGCCGGGGCAGCGTGCCGCGCAACCAGACGAAGACGAACAGCGCGACGACGACCTTGGCGAAGAACCACAGCAGCGGCCACCAGCCGGTGTTGGCGCCGTCCCAGATCGAGATCGGCCAGGGCGCCCGCCAGCCGCCGAGGAAGAGCGTGGCGGCCAGCGCGGAGACGGTGACGATGTTGATGTACTCGGCCAGGAAGAACAGCGCGAACTTCAGCGACGAGTACTCGGTGTGGAAGCCGCCGACCAGCTCGCTCTCGGCCTCGGGGAGGTCGAACGGCGCCCGGTTGGTCTCGCCCACCACGGCGATGGCGTAGATGACGAAGGACACCGGCAGCAGGACGGCGAACCAGCTGGGCCCGGTGAACTCGAGGCCGAAGAGGGACAGCTCGGTGCCGTCGGCCTGGGCGGCGACGATCTCCGAGGTCGACATCGAGCCGGCGTAGAGGAACACCGCGACGATCGACAGGCCCATCGCGATCTCGTAGCTGATCATCTGGGCCGCGCTGCGCAGCGAGCCGAGCAGCGGGTAGGTCGACCCGGAGGCCCAGCCGCCGAGCACGATGCCGTAGACGCCCATGGCCGAGCAGGCCAGCACGATGAGCACCCCGATCGGGGAGTCGACGAGCTGCAATGGCGTGCGCTCGCCGAAGATGCTGACCGTCGGGCCGAGCGGGATGACCGAGAAGGCCAAGAACGCCGGGATGGTGGCGATGACCGGCGCCAGGAAGTACACCGGCTTGTCGGCCAGCGCCGGCATGATGTCCTCCTTGAACGCCAGCTTCAGGCCGTCGGCGAGGCTCTGCAGGTAGCCGCGCGGCCCGACCCGGTTGGGGCCGATCCGCTGCTGCATCCGGGCGACGACCTTGCGCTCGAAGACGATGGCGAACAGCGTCATCAGCACCAGCACCCCGAAGATGCCGACGATCTTGATGAGCACGATCCACCAGACGTCGTTCCCGAAGTCCACCAGCGTCGGCTGGTCGGCGGCGGCGAAGACGGTCACTCCTGGGCTCCCCGCAGGCTCGAGACGGACGTCGCGCCGGCCGGGGTGGGCGGCGGACCCGCCAGCCGGACGACGGAGCCGGGGCCGGCGCCGAGCTGGGCGCGGACCTCGCTGCCCGGCGAGCGCATCGGCAGCCAGACCACCCCGTCGGGCATCTCGACCAGCTGCACCGGCAGCGTGACCGCCCCGGCCGGGCCGGTGACGGTGAGCGGGTCGCCGTCGGCCAGGTCGAGCCGGCGGGCGGCGTCCTTGCCCAGCCGGGCGACCGGGGGGCGGGCGGTGCCGGCCAGCGCCGGCTCCTCCCGCTGCAGCGTCCCGACGTCGACCAGTTGCCGCCAGGAGGCGAGCACCGCCTCGTCCTCGGCCAGCTCCGGCAACGGTGCCGGGACGACGTCGGCCCCGGTGCCGACGGGTGCCTGCGCAGCGCCACCGAGGGCGGCCAGCTGGGCGCGGACCTCGGTCACCGAGCCCACCCGCAGGTCGACGCCGAGGTGCTCGGCCAGGCCCTGGAGCACCCGGCCGTCGGTGAGCTGGCCGGAGCCGTGCAGGGTCGCGTCGAAGGGGCGGACCCGTCCCTCCCAGTCCAGGTAGCTGCCGGCCTTCTCCGGGGCGGCGGCGACCGGCAGGACGACGTCGGCGTGCGCGGTGACCGCGGTCGGGAACAGCTCCAGGCTGACCACGAACCGGGCCGCCTGCAGCGCCCGCTCGGCCAGCACCGGGTCGGGCAGGTCGGCGGGGTCGACACCCCCGACGAGCAGGCCCCCCAGAGAGCCGTCCCGGGCGGCGGTGAGGATGCCGGTGAGGTCGCGTCCCGGCGTCGCCGGCACGTCGGCTCCCCAGCGCTGGGCGACGGCGGCCCGGTCGGCGGCGCTGGCGACAGTGCGGCCGCCCGGGAGCAGGGTCGGCAGCGCGCCCACCTCGACAGCGCCCCGCTCCCCCGCCCGGCGCGGCACCCAGCCGATCCGGGCGCCGGTCTCGGCGGCGAGGGCGCTGACCGCGGAGAAGCCGCCCGGCACCTCGGCCAGCCGCTCGCCGGCCAGGATGACCGCGCCCGGGCGGAACAGCGCGACGGCCACCTCGGCGAGGACGCCGTCCACCGGGTTGGCGGCGAGCGTCTGCAGCAGCTGGGCCTCCTGGCCCGGGACCGTCGGCAGCACGGTGGCCTGCAGCTTCTCCGCGGCCCGCGTGCCGAAGGGGGCCACGTCGAACACCTTCAGGCCCGCCGTCCGGACCGCCCGGCGCAGCCGCAGGAAGACGATCGGCGACTCCTCCTCCGGCTCGAAGCCGACCAGCAGCACCGTCGGTGCGGTGGTCAGGTCGTCGTAGCTGACCGCGCCGGCCCCAGGAGCGGTGCCGGCGACGTGCGTGGCCAGGAAGTCCAGCTCCTCGGCCGAGTGCGCGCGGGCCCGGGCGTCGACGTCGTTGGTGCCCAGCGCCACCCGGGCGAAGGCGGCCCAGGCGTAGGCGTCCTCGACGGTCAGCCGGCCACCCGGCAGCACCCCCACCCCGCCGGCCGCGCGCGCGGCGCGCAGACCCTCGGCGGCCGCAGCCCACGCCTCCGGCCACGAGGCCGGCTGCAGCTCACCGTCCCGCCGGACCAGCGGCGTCATCAGCCGCTCGTTGCTGCTGGCGTAGCGGAAGGCGTAGCGGCCCTTGTCGCAGTTCCACTCCTGGTTGACCGCCGGGTCCTCCCCGGCCAGCCGGCGGGTGACCGTGCCGCGCCGGTAGTCGGTGCGCTGGGCGCAGCCGCTGGCGCAGTGCTCGCAGACGCTGGGCTCGCTGCGCAGGTCGAACGGGCGGGCGCGGAACCGGTAGGTGGCGCTGGTCAGCGCGCCGACCGGGCAGATCTGGGTGGTGTTGCCGGAGAAGTAGGACTCGAACGGCTCGTCCTCGTAGACCGCCACCTGCTCCAGCGCGCCGCGCTCGAACAGCTCGATGAACGGGTCGCCGGCCACCTGCTGGCTGAACCGGGTGCAGCGGGCGCAGAGCACGCACCGCTCGCGGTCCAGCAGCACCTGCGAGCTGATCGGCAGCGGCTTGGGGTAGGTGCGCTTGGCCTCGATGAACCGGGACTCGGCGCGCCCGTTGCTCATCGCCTGGTTCTGCAGCGGGCACTCCCCGCCCTTGTCGCAGACCGGGCAGTCCAGCGGGTGGTTGATCAGCAGCAGCTCCATGTTGCCCTGCTGCGCCTTGTCCGCGACCGGGCTGCTCAGCTGGGTCCGCACCACCATGTCCGGGGCCACCGGCGTGGTGCAGGACGCGGCCGGCTTGCGCTGGCCCTCCACCTCGACCAGGCACTGCCGGCAGGCACCGATCGGGTCGAGCAGCGGGTGGTCGCAGAAGCGCGGGATCTGGATGCCGATCTGCTCGGCGGCCCGGATGATCAGAGTGCCCTTGGGCACGGCGACCGGGAAGCCGTCGATGGTGCAGTGGACGGCGTCGGGCGGGGTGTGCGGGCCGGGTGCGCCCGGCGGCAGCGCCGACGCGGGTTCGGGGGTGGCCGGGGTGAGGGTCATCAGGCTGCTCCAACCGGCTCGAGCCGCAGTGAGCGGCCGAGGCGGGCCTGCTCCTCGACCGGCAGCAGGGCCACGTAGTCGTCCTTGAAGTACTTCAACGAGCTGGCGATGCAGCTGGTGGCACCGTCGCCGAGGGCGCAGAACGCGCGGCCCAGGATGTTGTCGCAGGTGTCGGTGAGCAGGTCGAGGTCGGCGGCCCGGCCCTCACCACGCACCAGCCGGTCCAGGATCTGGACGAGCCAGTAGGTGCCCTCCCGGCACGGGGTGCACTTGCCGCAGCTCTCGTGCGCGTAGAACTCGGTGAACCGGAGCGTGGCCTCGACGATCGAGTCGGTCTCGTCGAAGACCATCAGCGCGGTGGTGCCCAGCATCGAGCCGGCCGCGGCGACCGAGTCGAAGTCCAGCGGCACGTCGAGGTGCTCGGCGGTGAAGTAGGGGGTCGAGGAGCCCCCCGGGGTCCAGAACTTGAGCTCGTGACCGGGCCGGACGCCGCCGGCCATGGCCAGCAGCTCGCGCATCGTCGTCCCCATCGGGGCCTCGTACTGGCCCGGGCGGACCACCCGGCCCGACAGCGAGTAGATCTTCGGGCCGGGCGATTTCTCCGGGCCCATGCTCTTGAACCACTCGGCGCCGCCGCGCACCACGTACGGCACGCTGGCCAGCGTCTCCACGTTGTTGATCACCGTCGGGGAGCCGTAGAGGCCGGCGACGGCGGGGAACGGCGGCTTGAGCCGGGGCTGCCCGCGGTAGCCCTCCAGGGAGTCCAGCAGTGCGGTCTCCTCGCCGCAGATGTAGGCCCCCGCGCCGGCGTGCACCACCAGCTCGAGGTCGTAACCCGTGCCCAGCACGTCGCTGCCGAGGTAGCCGGCGGCGTAGGCCTCCTGCACCGCGGCCATCAGCCGGCGGTGGGCGTGCACCGCCTCACCGCGGACGTAGATGACGGCGAAGTGCGAGCGGATCGCGTAGGCGGTGATGATCACGCCCTCCACCAGGGAGTGCGGGTCGGCCATCATCAGCGGGAGGTCCTTGCAGGTGCCCGGCTCGCCCTCGTCGGCGTTGACCACCAGGTACTTCGGCGCCGCGGCCGGGCCGGTGGGCTCCTCTCCCGGCTTGGGCTGGGGGATGAAGGACCACTTCATCCCGGTGGGGAAGCCGGCGCCGCCGCGACCGCGCAGGCCGGAGTCCTTGACCAGCGCGACGACGTCGTCCGGCGCCATCTCCAGGGCCGAGCGGAGCGCGCGGTAGCCGTCGAGGCGCTCATAGGTGTCCAGCGTCCAGGAGCGGGGCGCGTCGAAGCGGGCGGTGAGGACGGGGGTCAGGGGCATGTCAGGTCTCCCGCTCGATCGAGCTGTTCTGCCCGGCGCCCGAGCTGGTGGGCGGGGTGTCGGTGCCCTCGCGGCCGCGCTCGGCCGGCTGGCGACCGGCGGGCTCGGGGGTGTCCGGGTGGTGCTGCGCCGCACCGGCCCGCTCGGCCGGGGTGTCCGCGGAGGCGACGGCGGTGTCGGCGGCCTGCTCGGACGCCGTCTCGCCCGGCCCGCCCGCGGGCTCGACGTCCGGCTCCGGCGCCTGCTCGGGCTGGGCGTCGCCCATCGGCGGCGCGGTCTCGCCGCGCTCGGCGGCCAGCCGCACCCCGACCAGCGTCGGCCCACCGGCCGACGGGGCGTCGATCGCCGCCCGCTCGGCCTCGAGGTCGGCGTGCTGGGAGAAACCGGCCAGCTGGCGGGAGACGCCGCGGAAGTCGGTCAGCGGCGCCCCGCGGGTGGGTGGCGGCTTCTCCCCCATCCGCAGCGCGGTGACCAGCGCCCGGGCCGACTCGACGTCCTGCTGGTCGTAGAACTCGTAGTCGACGGTGACCACCGGCGCGTAGTCGCAGGCGGCCAGGCACTCGGCGTGCTCCAGGGTGACCGAGCCGTCGGCGGCGGTCTGGTCGTGGCCCACGCCGAGGTCGGCGGAGATCGCGTCGTAGATCCGCTGCCCGCCGAGGACGGCGCAGAGCGTGTTGGTGCAGACGCTGACCAGGTGCTCACCCGTCGGGTGCCGCTTGTACATCGTGTAGAAGGTCGAGACCGCGCCCACCTCGGCCTTGGTCAGCCCGAGCAGCCGGGCGCAGAACCCGACGCCCTCGGGCGAGACGTAGCCCTGCACCGACTGGACCAGGTGCAGCATCGGCAGCAGCGCCGACCGTTCCTGCGGGTAGCGGGCCATCAGCTCGCGGGCCTCGGCCTCGGTCTGCTCGGTCAGCGGCGGCAGGTCCGGGGCGGCCGGCTCGACCGGGCTGGAGTCCAGCCCGGTGACCGCCGTCCCCTCGGGGGAACCAGGCAACACGCTCACGTCGTCACCTCGCTGGCGCTCGTCGACGCCGCTCGCGCGGCGCTGCTGTGCTCTCTGGATGAGCTCGCAAGCTCGCTCACCTGTCCACTCCCCCCATCACGGGGTCGATCGAGGCGATCGCGGCGATGACGTCGGCGATCATGCCGCCCTCGCTCATCGCCGCGGTGGCCTGCAGGTTCACGAAGCTGGGGTCCCGGACGTGCACCCGGAACGGGCGGGTGCCGCCGTCGCTGACCACGTGGTAGCCGAGCTCGCCGCGGGGGGACTCGATGGCCGTGTAGACCTGGCCGGCCGGCACCCGGAAGCCCTCGGTGACCAGCTTGAAGTGGTGGATCAGGGCCTCCATCGACTGGCCCATGATGTGCCGGACGTGGTCCAGGGAGTTGCCCATGCCGTCGGCGCCCAGGGACAACTGCGCCGGCCAGGCGATCTTCTTGTCCTCGACCATCACCGGCCCGGGCTCGAGCCGGTCCAGCGCCTGGCCGATGATCTTGATCGACTCGGTGATCTCGCCCATCCGCACCAGGTAGCGGCCCCACGCGTCGCAGGTGTCGGCCGTCGGCACCTCGAAGTCGTAGGTCTCGTAGCCCAGGTAGGGCTCGACCTTGCGCATGTCCCACGGGATGCCGGCCGCGCGCAGGACCGGGCCGGTGACGCCGAGGGCCACGCAGCCGGTGAGGTCGAGGTAGCCGGTGTCCTTGAGCCGTCGCTGCCAGATCGGCTGGCCGGTGAGCAGCCGGTGGGTGCCGGCAACCCGCTCGGGGAGGACGGCGAGCAGCTCCCGCACGGACTCGACGGCACCCTCCGGGAGGTCCTGCGCCAGACCGCCGGGGCGGACGTAGGCGTGGTTCATCCGCAGCCCGGTGATCTCCTCGAGCACGTCCAGGACCAGCTCCCGCTCCCGGAAGCCGTTGGTCATGCCGGTGAGCGCGCCCATCTCCATGCCGAAGGTGGCCAGCGCGACCAGGTGCGAGGCGATCCGGTTGAGCTCCATGACCAGCACCCGGATGGTCTGCGCCCGCGGCGGCGCCTCGATGCCGAGCAGCTTCTCCACGGCCAGGCAGTAGCCGGTCTCGTTGAACAGCGGGGCCAGGTAGTCCATCCGCGTGACCAGGGTCGTGCCCTGGGTCCAGGTGCGGTACTCCGTCGTCTTCTCGATGCCGGTGTGCAGGTAGCCGATGACGACGCGGGCCTGGGTGACCGTC
Source organism: Modestobacter sp. VKM Ac-2977 (assembly GCF_026968045.1). Lineage (GTDB taxonomy): Bacteria > Actinomycetota > Actinomycetes > Mycobacteriales > Geodermatophilaceae > Modestobacter. Next base: position 600,711 of record NZ_JAPVBQ010000004.1, read on the forward strand.
TCGCCCTCGAGGTCGAGCACCAGGCGGAGCACCCCGTGCGTGGAGGGGTGCTGCGGGCCCATGTTGACCACGAGCCGCTCGTCGCCCTGGGTGTCGGCGCCGAAGGTCTGGTCCCAGTCGCCGCCGGTGACCGTGTAGACCCGGCCCTCGGTGGTCTGCCGGGAGCCGGCGTAGGGGTCCTGGGTGGTGGTCATCGGTAGCTCCGGCGCTCGTCGGGGGGCGGGATCTGCGCGCCCTTGTACTCGACCGGGACGCCGCCGAGCGGGTAGTCCTTGCGCTGGGGGTGGCCCTCCCAGTCGTCGGGCATGAGGATCCGGGTCAGCGCCGGGTGGCCGTCGAAGACGACGCCGAACATGTCCCAGGCCTCGCGCTCGTGCCAGTCCGCAGTCGGGTAGACGGAGGTGACCGAGGGGACGTGCGGGTCCTCGGCGGTGACCGCCACCTCCAGCCGGATCCGCCGGCGGTAGGTCATCGAGGTCAGGTGGTAGACGACGTGCAGCCGCGGCCGCTCCGGCGTCGCAGCCGGACCGCCGCTGTCGGCGTAGTCGACGCCGGAGACGCTGCTGCACAGCTCGAAGCGCAGCGACTCGTCGTCCCGCAGCGCCTGGACCAGGGTGAGCAGGTGCTCGCGGGCGACGAAGTACGTGATCTCGCCCCGGTCGACCAGGACCCGGTGGACGGCGGCGGCGTAGGTGGCCTCACCGACCGCGTCGATCAGCGCGTCGGTGACCTCGTCGAACCAGCCGCCGTAGGGCCGGTCGGTGGAGTGCAGCGCGACGGCCCCGCCGGGCTCGACCCGGACCAGCCCACCGAAGCCGGAGGTGTCGCCGCTGCCGGTGACCCCGAAGGCGCCCTTGCGGAACCCCCCACCGGGCTCGGTCGCCGCGTCGAAGCCGGCCTCGTCGCTCATCGCTCCGCTCCGGGCAGGGCGACGGCGTTGCCTCCGCGCTGCTCGATGGCGAACTGACCGGTGCGGCCCTCGGCGGCGGCCTGCTCGTAGGCGCGCTTCGCCGCCGGGTCGGCCCGGACGCTGGAGGGCATCGCGAGGTGCAGCTCCGGCGCCGTCCCGTTGGCCCGGGCTGCGGCCTGCTCCCGGGCGCGCTTGGCGCCCAGCGGCTGGTGCTGGATCTTGTGGTGCAGCTTGAGGATGGCGTCGGTGAGCATCTCCGGCCGCGGTGGGCAGCCGGGCAGGTACATGTCCACCGGGACGATGTGGTCGACGCCCTGCACGATCGCGTAGTTGTTGAACATGCCGCCGGAACTGGCGCAGACGCCCATGGCGAGCACGTAGCGCGGCTCGGGCATCTGGTCGTAGATCTGCCGGAGGACCGGGGCCATCTTCTGGCTGACCCGCCCCGCCACGATCATCAGGTCGGCCTGGCGGGGGGAGGCACGGAAGACCTCCATGCCGAAGCGGGCCAGGTCGTAGCGGCCGGCGCCGGAGGCCATCATCTCGATCGCGCAGCAGGCCAGGCCGAAGGTGGCAGGCCAGAGCGAGGACTTGCGGGTCCAGTTGACCAGCTTCTCCACGCTGGTCAGCAGGACGCCGCTGGGGAGCTTCTCCTCCAGGCCCATGTCAGCGGCCTCCGTCCGTGCTCGGTCCGGTGCAGGTCAGTCCCATTCCAGCCCTCCGCGGCGCCACTCGTAGACGAAGGCGATGAAGACGGTGCCGATGAAGACGGCCATCGCGGTGAGGCCCCACAGGCCCAGCGCGTCGTTGGCGACCGCCCACGGGTAGAGGAAGACGATCTCGATGTCGAAGACGATGAACAACATCGCGGTCAGGAAGTACTTGACCGGGATCCGCCCGCCGGTGAGCGGCTGGTCGACCGGCTCGATGCCGCACTCGTAGGCCTGCACCTTCGCGCTGTTGTAGCGGCGCGGGCCGATGAACGGGGCCGCGGTGACCGAGAAGAGCGCGAAGCCCGCCGCGAGCACGAAGAGCCCGACCAGGGGCACGTAGTTCGACAGCATCAGCAGCCCCCGAGCCAGGCGTTCCGCGGGACGGTGAGGGGCGTGCACGACCTCGGGCGGACCACTGCGACGACCTCCGCTCACATCCGACGACCGGACGACCCCTTGTGAACTGCTTCACCCTGTGCTTGTGAACTGGTTCACAAGGTCGAGTGGCCGAAGCCTATGCCGAAGGGGTGTCGGAACACCAGGACCCCCGGTGATCGAGTTCACACCGGGGGTCCTGACAGGCCGTGAGAGCGCAGGTCAGCGGCTCACAGCGGCCCGGGGGCCGGGGCGGGCGGCGGCGCGGTGGGGTCGGTCGGGTCCGGGCCCGGGACGGGCGCCGGGGCCGGCGGGGAGATCGGGTCGGTCGGCGACGGGGACGGCGAGGGCGGCTGGGGCTCGGGCGTGGGCGGGATCGTCATGCCCCGGAGCCTGCTCCTCCCGCGGCAGACAGGGAACGCCGTCCGCTCCGGGCGCAGCCCGCGCGGCGCTCGCCGAGTGACGAGCTGTGCACGTCTGCCCCCGACCCCAGGCGTCGAAAGCTCGACACTCGGCGTCCGGGTCAGCGCGTCCACGAGGCGTCCGGCCGTCTGTCGACCCACGAGATCATGGCGGCGACCAGCAGCAGCAGCGCGGGCACCAGGAGGAGGAGCCCACCACCCAGCAACGTCATCAGCCCCCACGCGACGGACGCGGCCCCGACCGCCGCGATGACCGCTGGGGCGCGCATCGTCACGCTGGCGCGTTCGACCCACAGGGCGACAGCCGCACCGACCGCGGTCGGGCCGAACACGAGGAACACGGCCGGGCCGCTGATCTCCCACGCCCAGACCGCAAGGCCGAGGACGCCCACCAGCGCGACGACGATCAGTGCCCGGGCTCCCGGTGACGACACCTCTCGGCGTACCACCTCACCACCTCCTCGACCTCGGTTGCGACGCCCGGCCCCACGGCGAGGGGGCCGGTTGGATCGCCGACCACTGCGCGCCATGGAACCCGACCGTGCCGCCACCGGGCTCGCCCTCGGTCGATGCTGAGCTCGCGCCACGCGACGTCGGCCCAGCCGGCGCCCTGCGTCCACCAGACGCGTCGCGGCTGGCGACGACGCTCCAGGTCAGTCGACCACGAGGCCCAGCGCGTCGACGCAGCCGCCGGCGCTCCCGTGGTCCAGTCGGCCGGCGCAGGACGAGCCGTACCACTCGTAGACGTCCCCGACCGGGGAGGCGAAGTAGAGGGCGTCGCAGGCCGCCATGTCGCCGGCGTAGCAGCTGCGCGCATCGGCGTCCGCTGCGGCGAGGTACAGCTCGTCGCCGGCGGATGGCGGGCTCAACGGCTCACCGCCCTGGTAGAACTCCAGCCCCCACGGGCTGTCGCCGCGGTAGCTGGCCCCCGCGTCGGTCTCGGCGTCGCCCAGCAAGCCGGGCAGCAGTGGCTTCCCGAACACGCCCAGCAGCAGGGTGACCAGGGTCAGGGCACCGATCGGCAGCAGCACCGCCCAGCCGGCCCGTCGGGTGCGCCGGACCGGCGGACTGGTCCACTGCCCCTGCTCCTCGGACCAGACCGACGCCTGCAGGACCTTGCGCTCGGCCCGCAACCAATGGCCCACCGACGGCGCGAGGACCAGCAACGTCCGCAGGACCAGCCACCCGAGGTACAGCGCGATCGTGGCGACCAGCCACCCGATGACCAGGTCCACGAGGTCTCCGGCGACGCCGGGCAGACCGGTCTCGACGTCCTCGGCCTCAGGCCACCGGACGAGAGCCCAGACCAGCCCGCCGAGAGCCAACGTCAGCTCCAGCACGGTGGCCACGAGCAGGAGCAGTCGCCCGGTCCCGCGGATCAGCTGCACGCCACCGAGCAGCAGCATCGCGGCGAGCGCACAGCTCATGAGCTGCGCGGCGATCCACCAGACCCTGTCACCACCCTCCGGCACGCCCAGCACCACGGCCAGCGAGTCGGCGAAGAGCACCAGCAGCAGGCTCGCCGCGGCGGCCTGGAACCCGAAGACCGCGGCCGCGACCGCCACCACCGGCCGCCGGACCAGCGCGCTCTCCTGCGGTGCGGCCGTGGCCGGCCCGGTCGACGGTGCACCGGTCGCCGGGGACCCGGTCCCGGGGGCGGACCTACCCGACCAGGCCGGCTCGGGCTGGTGGCTCGCTCCGCCGTCGGCTGCTGGACGGTGCGCGTGACTCATCGGCGTGCGGACCCCGTTCTTCGTCGACGGCGCCCACCGCCGTCCGGCTGATCAGGGTGGCCAGTGATCATCTGTGGGTCAAACCCGAGGTCACCCGATCAGTTGATCCGAGCCCCCAGCAGGGCTGCGCAGCCCCCGTCGACCGACTCGGTCAGTCGGCCGCCGCAGGTCGAGCCGTACTGCTCGTGGACGTCCCCCACGGCGCTCTCCCAGTACAGGTCGTCGCAAGCGCCCATCGACCCGGTGAAACAGGCCTCCGCGTCCGGGGCGAACTCAGCCGCCCAGCCCGGCTGGTCCGGCGCCGGCGGCATGGCCGGCCGACCGAGGGGACCACCCGAGGAGCTCACGTCGACACCGGTCGTGTGGAGCCCGTCGGCTAGCGCGGCGGTGACCGGGTCACCGGCGATCGCGACCACGGCCACCGTGGCCAGGGCGAGCGTGGCGACCGGGACCAGCACGGCGGCGAGCACCCGGTCTCCGGCGCGACCGGCGGGGAGGACCCGCTGCGGCTGCACCGAGCCCGCCAGCCACCGTCCGACCGCCCGGTCGTGCGCGGCCCCCGCCTGTGCCAGCGACAGCAGCAGGACGAGCAGGAGTCCGGCGCCGGTGGCCGTGGTCGACGACTCGTCCGGCCGGCGCCCCTCACCCAGCCACCAGGCGATGGTGATCAGGACGACGCCCACCTGCAGCCAGGTGCCGACGAGCAGGAGCGTGCGGCCGGCGCCGCGCAGCAGGCAGACGGCACCCAGCAGGAGCAGCGCGGCCAGCCCCGACGTCAGGACGACGCCGACGATCGTCGACCACCGTTCGGCGGGCGCGACCCCCGGCCCGGCGGCCGCCCCGGTGAGCACCATCACCACCGACAGCAGGAGCATCCCCGCGGAGACCAGGGCCAGGACAGCGGCCGTCCGCGCAGCCCCGGGAGGGGGGGTGCCCGCTGGCTGGTCGCGCTGACCAGCCGTGGCGGCGGTCGCCGTGGCTGCAGTCCAGGCGGCGGGGGCAGGTGCACCCGTCCCGTAGGGGTGGCTCATGGACGCAGCACGCCTTTCCCAGGAGACGACGACGACCGTCGTCCGGCGGCTCAGCATCATGATCGAGACGAGCCGGGTCAACGACCCCGCTGCCGTGTTCACCCAGGTGGGTGCGGGTGTTCCTGGTGGGACAGCCGAGCCGGCCGGCGACTTCCCGGCGACGCCGTCCGGGTGGGGTCGGCCGCCGACCCCACCCGGAGCGTCAGAGGCTGCCGCAGTCGATGTTGCTGGTGCCCTGGTCCGCGCCGCCGGCCTCGTTGTCGCAGCCCACCCGGTTGTTCTCCCGGATCGTCCGGGGACCGGCGACGTTGATCATGTAACCGTCCCCGTCGACCGAACCGGTGTTGCCGGTGAAGACGTTGCCCCGGCCCCAGCCGTCCACCACCTCGTGCACCTGGAAGCCGTCCACCGGCGCCGCGGTCCCGGTGTTGTCCGCGATGGTCCAGTCGTTGCCCTTGACGTCGACCCAGGAGTCGGCCTCGACCATGTCCGCGCCGTCGAAGGTGTTGCCGCGCAGCTGGCCGCCGGTCGTGCCCTCCTTGATGTCCACCGCCTCTGCGGTGGTCCCGGCGATGTCGTTGCCCTCGACCACGTTGCGATCGCTGCGGTCGGGCTCGCAGTCACTGATCTGGCACCAGTTGCTCTCGGCGGTGCCCACGTAGACACCCTCGCCGAACTGGGGCTTGCGGAGCCCGGTGTCCCGGATGGTGTTGCCCACCACGGCGTTGTCGGTGCTGCCGGTGCGCAGGTGGATCGCCTCGTCCCCCATCGAGGTCACCAGGAGGCCCTCGATCCGGTTGCCCACCCCGGCATCGACCATCACGCCCTTCTGCCCACCGGTCACCGTCATACCGGTGACCCGCCAGTGGTCCGCGCCGCTGAGGTGCAAGGTGTAGTTGCCGTCGATCTCGCCGCCGTCGAGGACGGCACCCCGGCTGCCGCACAGCTGGATCGGGGTCTCCGCCGTGGCCTCCGCGGTCGCCACGAAGTTCCCCTCGTACCGGCCGTCGGCCAGCCGGATGACCTGCCCGGCTGTGGCATCGTCCAGCGCCCGCTGCAGCTGGGGCCCGGTGCTGACGTCGACGACCTGCGCCCCCTCGCACCCGGCGACCGCCGCCGGCGGGGCCGCGGCCGGCCCGGACGTCTCCGGCGCGGCGGGGGACGGAGGGGACGAGGTCGTGTCGGCGGGCGCAGGTGCCGCATCGTCGTCAGTGCCCCCGGACGAGCAGGCGCTGAGCAGGACCAGGGCCCCGAGCAGCGGGACGAGTCGGCGCATCCGCCCACCGTAAGCCGTCGACACACCCCGTCGCTGCGGCGCCCGTCGCGGGGTCACAGCCGACCCCCGGTGGTGCGCCGGCCGACCTCGACCCGGGCCGGAGGCTGCCACTCCCGGCGGATGTCGTCCCCGTACGGCTTGGTGCCGGGAGTGACCCGCGCACGCCGGGCGCGGACGCCGAGCAGCACCGGCACACCCAGGACCAGGACCCAGAGCAGCAACATCGGGTGGTTGGGGATGAACGTGGACCAGTACGTCCAGTTGTCCCGGTCCCGTGTCCAGCCCCCGACGTCGTTGGCGGCGAGGTCGATCGACACGCCCTCGGCCACCCGGTAGACGTCCAGACCGCTGGGCCCCCGGCCGCCGATGGTGTTCTCCTCGACCGTGGAGCCGGCCGAGGCACCGACCACCGAGATGGCGTGCGCGGTCGCCTCACGGACCTTGTTGTCGACGACGTCCACGGCCGCGTCCCGCACGCGGATCGCGGTCTCGCTGCCGGACACCTTGTTGCCGGTCACGGCGGCCGCCCCGCCGGTCACGGTGATCCCGAACCGGTGGTCGCCGGAGACGGTGCTGCCCACGACCTCCGTGGGCGCCGACGTGCCCACCAACACGATGCCGTCTCTGTTGTCGGCGATCCGGGTCCCGGTGATGGTCACGTCGTCGCCGTCGACCACCCGCAGCCCGGCCTTGCCGTTCTGCCGGAAGACCCCGCCGTCGACCTGCACCTGGCCGTAGGAGCGCAGCGAGGTACCGCCGGCGGACCGGCCGTCCGACAGCGGGGTGCCGCTGAAGAAGACGCCGTAGGCCGCGTTCTTCTCCGCGGTCACGTCCGTGTAGGTCACCGACTCCGAGCCCTGGTCGGCAGAGAAGCCGTGCCGTCCGTTGCCACGCGCAGTCGAGTCCTCGATCACCGTCTGCGCCGTGCTCCGGTGCAGGGACAGCCCGTCGACGGCGTTGTCGGAGAAGTCCGAGCCGGTCACGGTCAGCTCCTCTGCCTGGGAGGCGAAGGCGCCGTAGTGGTTGTCGCGGAACGTGGAGTCCAGGATGGCGCCCGTCACCTCGGTGCTGGAACTGCCCGTCCACGCGACCCCGCTGGTGCGGCCGGACCAGAAGCCCAGGTCGCTGACGGCCACGTGTCGCAGCTCCATCGCCCCGCTCGCGTCGCGTACGTAGGCGCGACCGTCGACGGGGGTGGAGTCCGGTCCGCGCTCCCCGGCGCTCCAGCTGGTCACCGCGAGCGGCTGCCCGTCGGCACCGGTGAGGGTCATGTCGGCCTTCCAGGCGACCAGGGAGACGAAGCCCGAGGCGTCACTGCGCAGCCGCAGCGCTGTCCCCGGGGCATCGATGATCAGCCGCGCGCCGGGGGCCACGAACACGTGCTCGGTCAGCAAGACCGCCCCGTCCGGCTGGACCTCGGCGGCGCCCAGCTCGATGAGGTCGGCCAGCCCGTACGCCAGGCCCCCGGCGGTCAGCACGAGCGTCTGGGTGCCGTCGAACTCGTGTACGTAGGGCGCCGAGCCCGGCCGGACGGAGCCGACGATCGTCAGCAACCGCTCGTCCTCGGAGGCGAGGAGGGCGGTCTGCCGCTCGGCCGAGACGCTGGACACCGGGGCCGCTGCGACGGCCGGGGCAGCCTGCGTCCCGGCCTGTGCCGCCGAGTCGGCGCCCTCCAGCGGACCCCAGACGACGACCACGCCCAGCACGGCGGCGACCGCTGCGCTGACGGTGACCAGACGGGTCACGGTGCCGACCTTCCGCCCGTTCACGCGTTCACCCCCGCCATCGGGGCGGCCGAGTGGGTGCTGACGAGGCTGGCCTCGTCCTGGCCCTCGCCGCCGGTGAGGCCGGCGTGCCGGGTGAGCCAGCCCTGCTTGTTCATGGTGAAGAAGGCGTAGGTCTTGATCGGCAGAGCCACCAGGACGATGACCAGGGCGACCAGCGGCAGGATCGCGATGTCGCTCGGCCGGCGCCGCAGGTGGCTGACGCTCCTGATCGCGCGGCCGACGAAGACCCAGGTCAGCGCCAGCACCAGCGCGATCGCGCCGCGGTCGCTGAAGCCCGCGGCGACGACGTAGAAGACGGCCGCGAACATCGTCACGGGCGTGAACAGGATCTGCAGCACGGTGATCTGACTGACCAGCGGCACCCGCCACAGCCAGCCCTTCCAGGCGGCGGTCAGGTAGCAGCGGTAGGAGTTGCGGCTCCAGCGGATCCGCTGCTTGCAGAAGGCACGGAACGTGCTGGGGAACATGGACAGCGCGCGGGCACTGTCCTGGTGCACCGTCTTGTACCCACTGGCCAGCACGAGCCAGGTGAGCCGGCCGTCGTCCCCGGCGATGCACCGGCGACCCAGGAAGAACTCGTGCTCGAGGTTCTCCAGGACCGGGAGGACGGCGGCCCGCCGGTAGGCCGCCGTCCGACCAGAGACACAGACGACCGCGCCGGCCCGCGAGGTGGCGGGCACGTAGTCCAGGTACCGGAGGTCGATGATCCAGTCCGCCACGCGACGCCAGATGTTCGAGGTGGGCAGGTGCACGTTCTGCCGGGTGCCCACCGCGCCGACCTGGGGGTCGACGAACGGCATCTGCACGGCCTCGAGCAGGCCCGGCTGCCAGTTCGTGTCCGAGTCGCAGAGGACGACGACCTCGCTGGTGGCGGCCCGGATGCCGACGCCGAGTGCCGACCGCTTGCCCTCGTGTGCGAACGAGATCACGGTGAGCCGCGGGTCTTCGCGAGCGGTGAGGCGGGCGAACGCCTCCGCGTCCTCGACGTCCAGGACGACGATGACCTCCGTCGGGTCCTGCCCGAGCCAGGTGTCCAGGCACCGCTCGAGCACGTCCGGGTCCTCCCGGAACGAGGGCACGACGACGGAGGTGGTCGTCCGGTGGTCGTTCACCAGGGAGCGATAGCCGGCGGACATGATCTTGCGGATCAGCCAGATCGACCACGACAGCACGCCGACGACCCCGATGGGCAGCGCGGCGTACCAGTTCTCGGTGATGAAGGTCAGGACGTCGACCACTCTCGGCTGCTCCCTGCGCTCAGGACGGCGGGGCACCTCGGACCGACCGGTGCTGCGCTGCACGGTGTCGATCAAGGCGCATGTCGGGCCGTCGGTGCCCACTCTCTCGGGGGTCATGCCTGAGAGTGGGTTAACTCTCAGTGACATCGCAGCACGCTGTCGTGTACTCACATGGCGTAAACAGCCGAGCTGGGTGGCAGCCACACGCAGCCGTCCGAGTGGCGAGGTGACGCAGCGTAGCCTTAGCGTGCGTCCAAGTCGGCGGCCACAGCCTGTGCGCCGCCCACCGGCAGGGCATGCGTGCCGGCACCCGACACCCATCCGACATCAGGAGACCCATGAAGATCGCCGTCATCGGTTGCGGCTACCTGGGCGCTGTGCACGCGGCGTCGATGGCCGAGCTCGGGCACGACGTCGTCGGCATCGA
>NZ_JAPVBQ010000005.1:0-209515 GCF_026968045.1 Modestobacter sp. VKM Ac-2977
AGGACGCCGCCGGACATAACTCCCAGGACGGGGTCACAGCTACGGCTGTGGCCCCGTTCCTGCATTTCCGGGAGAGGTCGACCTGGGCCACGCCGGCCGGTGTGCCTTCTGTACCGAGAAGGACACGTCGGCTGTCGCCAATCCCACTGCATCCCTCATGCCACTGGCGGTCGAGCGCCGGCTGTCGCCCCACTCCATCAGCGGTACCTGGCGCCGAGGAGATGCCCGGGGCTCCAGGTCGTTGGTCCAGCGCGAGACCCCGATGGTGGTGCCCTGATTCGTCAGACGAGTTATCGGACGCACAGGACGCCGAGCGGCCGGCGCGCCAAGAGCGGGCCGGCCGTCGGTTGTTGCTCGGTGATCAAGGGACAGCGCGTCGCAGCCCCAGGTATGCCAGCGCGGCGAGCGCGAGGGCGGCCACCGCGGGCAGGCCGATGGCGAAGGACTCGACCGAACGGTCGGCCAGCCAGGCCCCCAGCTCTTCCCAGGCCCGGCGCCAGGTGAGCAGTACGACGAGGGCACCGGTCCCCACGATCAGGGCGGCCGTCAGCGCGTAGATGCCCGTCGCCCCCCAGCGCTTGTAGAGCACGCCCAAGCCGATCCCCATGAAGGCGAAGGCCATCATCGGGACGGCGAAGACGACGACCTGCAGGGCCGGGTTCCCGACGTCCACGGCTCCGGGGGCCCAGAACTCCAGTCCGACGCCCCAGCCGTTCGTGGCGTTCTCGACCGCGGTCAGCGCGGCCAGGGCGATGCCGAAGACGACCGCCTGGACGACGGCGACCAGCGCCGTCCCCAGGTAGAAGACCCGACGGCTGAGGCTGAGCCCCATCGCCAGGGGGAACACCATGGTCACCGCCTGGATGTAGGTCACCAGCACCGTGATGTACAGCGCGGCCAGACCGCCGGTGTTGGAGTCGCTCGCGCTGGTGTCCAGGTCACCGACGCCCCAGATCGCCAGGTTCACGACGAAGGCGAGCGCGACGATCGCCCAGCCGATCCCGACGGACAGGAGTGGGTTGATGAGCTGGAGGCGGGCGGCGCCGAGGACACGGTTCATCGGTGGGCTCCCTGCAGAGTGGCGCGGTCGAGAGTCGAGGGTGTGGCGGGCTGCGCCGCGGCGAGGCTCATGGCGACCACCAGCCGCTGGATCGACGTCTGCTCGACGGCCAGGCCGAGGGTCGTGGCCTCCTGTCGGGCCGTCGCCGTCGCCGTCCGGACGATCGCCCGGGTCTGGCCGGCCATCGACTCCTGGTGCAGGACAGCGTGGCCGGCGCCGAAGGTGGCCACCTGGGCCGCCGGGCCGGTGACGGTCAGCGCCGTGGAGCGCAGCGTCTCCGCGTCCGCATCCAGCAGGACTCGGCCGCGGTCGATGAGCAGGACGTGCTCGAGCAGGTCGCTGATCTCCTCGATGAGGTGCGTGGAGAGCAGGATCGTGCGGGGGTGTTCGGCGTAGTCGGCCAGCAGGCGGTCGTAGAAGAGCTGGCGCGCGACGGCGTCCAGGCCCAGGTACGGCTCGTCGAAGAGCGTGACCGGTGCACGTGAGGCCAGGCCCAGGACGATGCCGACGGCCGAGTTCATCCCCCGGGACAGCTTCTTGATCGGCCGTCTGCCGGGCAGGTCGAAGTCGGTGAGCAGCTGGTCGGCCAGTGGCTGGTCCCAGTTCGGGTAGAGGTGGGCGGCCGCGGAGACGGCGTCACAGACGCGGAAGTGGTCCGGGTACCGCTGGCCCTCCTTGATGAAGCACATGCGGCTCAGCACGCCGTCGTTCTCGTACGGCGCTGCACCGAGCACGGTCACCTGGCCTGCGGTGGGCACGCGGTGGCCGGTGAGCAGTTGCATGAGCGTGGTCTTGCCGGCGCCGTTCCGGCCGAGCAGGCCGGTGATCGTGTCCGCCTGCAGCGTGGTGGAGACGTCGGTCAGCGCGGTGTGCCCCCGGAAACGCATGGTGACGCCCAGGAGCGTGGCGGCGGCGGTCACGACCGGCCTCCCCGCTCGCGCAGCAGCTGGACGATCTCGGCGATGCTGATGCCGACCTTGTCGGCCTCGGCCAGCAGGGGGGTGAGGTACTGCTCGGCGAACTCGCTGCGGCGCCGCTTGAGCAGCTGCTCCCGTGCGCCGGTGGCGACGAACATCCCGACTCCTCGTCTCTTGTAGAGGACCCCGTCGGCCACCAGCTGGTTCAGGCCCTTGGCGGCGGTGGCGGGGTTGATGCGGTGGAAGGCGGCCAGCTCGTTGGACGAGGGCGCCTGGCTCTCCTCGGCGAGGGAGCCGTCGACGATCGCGTCCTCGAGCTGGGTGGCGACCTGCCGGAAGATCGGCCCGGCGTCCTCGTTCACCGAGGCGCACGACCCGGCACGCTCACTGGTTCATTACTCATGTAGCGAACCATAGAGCCGAGGAATCGCAGTGCACAAGTCCCCGCAACGGGACCGTCACACGGGCCCGCTAAGTTCCTGACTCCGCCGGCTCGCCGACGTCAGGAGGACGACGCCCGTGTTGCTGTCCCCGCACGAGCAGGAACGGCTGATGCTCAGCTACGCCGCCGAGCTCGCCCGCCGCCGTCAGGCCCGGGGTCTGAGGCTCAACCTCCCCGAGGCGACCGCGATCGTCACCGACCACGTGCTCGAGGGCGCCCGGGACGGCGAGCTGGTCACCGACCTGATGCAGTCCGGCCGCACCGTGCTGACCCGGGACGACGTGATGGACGGCGTCCCGGAGCTGCTGGAGGAGGTGCAGGTGGAGGCGACCTTCCCGGACGGGACGAAGCTGGTGACGGTCCACCACCCGATCTCGTGATCCCCGGCGAGGTCATCACGGCCGAGGGCGTCATCGAGACGCTGCCCGGCGTGCCGCGGATCGAGCTGGCGGTGCACAACACCGGCGACCGGCCGGTCCAGGTCGGCTCCCACTTCCACTTCGCCCAGGCGAACCGGGCGCTGGCGTTCGACCGGGCTGCGGCGCACGGTCACCGGCTCGACATCGCCGCCGGCACGGCCGTCCGGTTCGAGCCCGGCATCCAGCGCACCGTCATCCTCGTCCCGCTGGCCGGCGCCCGCGTCGTCCCCGGGCTCACTGCGGAAGGCGGGCTGGCCTGATGGTGCAGCTGTCCCGGGAGCGCTACGCCCAGCTCTACGGCCCGACGGTCGGCGACCGGATCCGGCTGGCCGACACCGACCTGCTCATCGAGGTCACCGAGGACCGCTGCGGTGGTCCGGGTCTGGCCGGTGAGGAGGCGGTGTTCGGCGGCGGCAAGGTGATCCGCGAGTCGATGGGTCAGGGCCGGGCGACCCGTGCCGAGGGTGCCCCCGACCTGGTCATCACCGGTGCGGTCGTGCTCGACCACTGGGGGGTCGTCAAGGCCGACGTCGGCATCCGTGCCGGGCGGGTCGTCGCGCTGGGCAAGGCCGGCAACCCGGACACGATGGACGGCGTCCACCCCGACCTGGTCATCGGCCCGGGCACCGAGGTGCTGGCCGGCAACGGCAAGATCCTCACCGCCGGCGGCATCGACTGTCACGTGCACTTCATCTGCCCGCAGATCGTGCCGACGGCGATCGGCTCGGGCATCACCACGATGATCGGCGGCGGCACCGGGCCGGCCGAGGGCTCCAAGGCCACCACCATCACCCCGGGCGACTGGTACCTGGCCCGCATGCTCGAGGCGATGGACGGGATGCCGGTCAACGTCGCGCTGCTGGGCAAGGGCAACACCGTCTCGGTCGACTCGCTGGAGGAGCAGCTCCGGGCCGGCGCCAGCGGGTTCAAGCTGCACGAGGACTGGGGCTCCACACCGGCCGCGATCGACGCCGCGCTCACCGTGGCCGGTCGCAACGGCGTCCCGGTGGCCCTGCACTCCGACACCCTGAACGAGGCCGGTTTCGTCGAGGACACCTTGGCCGCGATCGCCGGCCGGAGCATCCACGCCTACCACACCGAGGGCGCCGGGGGCGGGCACGCGCCGGACATCATCACCGTCGCGGGTGCGGCGAACGTGCTGCCCAGCAGCACGAACCCGACCCGGCCGCACACGGTGAACACCCTCGACGAGCACCTCGACATGCTCATGGTCTGCCACCACCTGGACAGCTCCGTGCCCGAGGACCTCGCCTTCGCCGAGAGCCGGATCCGGCCCACGACGATCGCCGCCGAGGACCTGCTGCACGACCTGGGCGCGATCTCGATGATCGGCTCCGACGCCCAGGCGATGGGCCGGGTCGGCGAGGTCGTGATGCGCACCTGGCAGACCGCGCACGTGATGAAGCGCCGCCGCGGCTCCCTGGCCGGCGACGGCGCGGCCGACAACCTGCGGGCCCGCCGGTACGTCGCCAAGTACACGATCTGCCCGGCGGTGGCGCACGGGATCGACGGCGAGGTCGGCTCGGTGGAGCCGGGGAAGCTCGCGGACCTGGTGCTCTGGGACCCGGGGACCTTCGGCGTCCGGCCGCACGTCGTGCTCAAGGGCGGGATGATCGCCTGGGGGCAGATGGGCGACGCGAACGCCTCGATCCCGACGCCGCAGCCGGTGCTGCCGCGGCCGATGTTCGGCGCGTACGGCCGGGTGCCGGCGCAGACCTCGGTGCACTTCGTCGCCCCGGCCGCGCTGGAGGCCGGGCTGGCCGACCGGCTGGCCGTCGACCGGCGGCTGGTCGCGGTCGCCGACACCACCCGGCTGGGCAAGGCGGACATGCCGGAGAACACCGCGCTGCCGGACATCCGGGTCGACCCCGAGACGTTCACGGTCGCGATCGACGGCGAGGTGTGGGAGCCCGAGCCGGTCGCCGAGCTGCCGATGGCCCAGCGCTACTCCCTGTTCTGATGACGGCTGCGCTGCTGACCCTCGCCGACTCGCGACTGCCCGCTGGGGGACACACCCACTCCGGCGGCGTGGAACAGGCCATCGCGGCCGGGGTGCTCGCCGACCCGGGCTCGTTGGCGGTCTTCCTGCGCCGGCGGTTGACCACCTCGGGCGCGGTGGCCGCCGGGCTGGCCGCGGCCGCGTGCCGGGCGGTGGACGACGCCGACCCGGTGGCCGCGCTCGGTGCGCTGGACGCGGAGGCGGATGCCCGTACGCCCTCCCCGGCGCTGCGGGCCGCCTCCCGCCAGCAGGGCCGGGGGCTGGTGCGGGTCGGCAGCCGTGCCTGGCCGCACCCGGCGTGGGCCGCGCTGCCGACCCAACCCCACCACCCGCTGGCCCTCGGCATCGCCGCGGCCACCGGCGGGCTGACCCCGCGTGACGCCGCGCACGCCGCTGCCTACCTCTCGATCAGCGGCCCGGCCACCGCCGCCCAGCGGTTGCTGGCCATGGACCCGATCACCGTGGCCGCGGTGACCGCCCGGCTGGCCCCCGAGGTCGACGAGGTGGCCGACGCCTCCGCCGGAGCACTGCCTGCCGCCACCGACCCCCTCCTCGACCTGCTCGCCGAGGTGCACGCCGCCCGCGCGGACCGCTTCTTCGCCTCATGACCCCGACCAGGAGTGCCCATGCCGCCTGACCACCGGATCGACGACTACGTCGACCCGTACACCCCCGAGCACCGGCACGGCGGCCCCCTGCGGGTGGGCCTCGGCGGGCCGGTCGGCTCGGGCAAGACCGCCCTGGCCGCCGCGCTGTGCCGCACGCTGGGCGCCGAGTACGACCTCGCCGTCGTCACCAACGACATCTACACGACCGAGGACGCCGACTTCCTGCGCCGCAACGCCGTACTGCCCGACGACCGGATCGAGGCGGTGCAGACCGGCTGCTGCCCGCACACCGCGATCCGCGACGACATCACCGCCAACCTCGACGCCGTGGAGCTGCTGGAATCCCGGCACCCAGGGCTGGAGCTGGTCTTCGTCGAGTCCGGCGGTGACAACCTGACCGCCTCGTTCAGCTACGGGTTGGTCGACGTCCAGGTGTTCGTGGTCGACGTCGCCGGCGGGGACAAGGTGCCGCGCAAGGGCGGGCCCGGGGTGACCGCCTCGGACCTGCTGGTGGTCAACAAGACCGACCTCGCGCCGCTGGTCGGCGCCGACCTCGGGGTGATGCGCCGCGACTCCGCCGCCGTCCGCGGGGACAAGCCGACGCTGCTGATCTCGCTGCGCGAGGACCCGGCGGCGACCGAGGTCGCCGAGTGGGTGCGGGAGCAGGTGCGCGCGAGGGCGTTGCAGACGGCGCCGTGAGGACGCGGGTGGAGGTGGTCGCCCGGTGCGACGCGCGGGGGCGCACGACCCTGCCGATCGTGCGCACCAGCGGGCAGCTGGCGGTGCGGCGCACCGGCGCTGCCTCCGTGCACCTGGTCGCCACGGCCTTCGGCCCGCTGGGCGGGGACGACGTGGAGATCCGGCTCGTCGTGGAGGCAGGCGCCCGGCTCAGCGTCCACACGGTGGCCGCGTCCGTCGTGCTGCCCGCCCGGGGGGAGTCTCCGCCGTCGCGGCAGGTGGTGCGCGCCGAGGTCGCCGGCGTGCTTCAGCTGGCGCCGGAGCCGACCGTCGTCACCGCGCGCGCCGACCACCGGGCCGAGCTGCACGCGCAGCTGGCCGATGGCGGCGAGCTGACCGCCACCGAGCAGGTGCTGCTCGGCCGGGTGGGCGAGGAGCCCGGTCGCTGGACCGGCACGACCCGGGTCGAGCGGGACGGTCGTCCGCTGGTGCACACCGCGATCGGCCTGGGGCCCGGGGCGCCGGCCTGGCTGCCGCCGGTCGCCCCCAGGGCCTACGTCTCCACGGTGTCGATCGGCGACGCGTGGCCCGAGGTGGCGACCGGGGTCGACGCCGTGCGGTTGCCGTTGCCCGGCGGTTGGGTGGGGACGGCGTGGGGCGACGAGCTGCACGACGCGGTGACCCGGTTGGCGTCGGTGTCGCCGCGACCGGTCGACGAGCTGGCGGAGGTGACGCGGTGAGCGGGTCGTTCGTCGTGCGGGCCCGGCGGGTGGTGCTGCCCGACGGGGAGCGGTCGGCTGCGGTGCACGTGCAGGACGGCGTCATCGTCGCCGTCACCGGCTTCGGTGAGGTCGACGGCCAGGTGGTCACCCTCGCCGAGGACGAGGTGCTGCTGCCCGGGCTGGTCGACAGCCACGTGCACGTCAACGAGCCCGGGCGCACCGAGTGGGAGGGCTTCGCCTCGGCGACCCGGGCCGCGGCGGCGGGGGGCATCACCACGATCGTCGACATGCCGCTGAACTCGGTCCCGCCGACGGTCGACGTCGAGGCGTTGCACGTGAAACGCGCGGCGGCCGAGGGGCAGGTCAGCGTGGACGTCGCCTTCTGGGGTGGCGCCGTGCCCGGCAACACCGGCCAGCTCCCACGGCTGCTCGCCGCCGGCGCGGTGGGCGTGAAGTGCTTCCTGCTGGACTCCGGGGTGCCGGAGTTCCCGCCGCTGGACGACGCCGGCCTCCGGGCGGCGCTCACCGAGCTGGCCGCCGTCGACGGGCTGCTCATCGCGCACTGCGAGGACGACGACGTGATCACCGCCGCCCCGCAGCCCGGCGGGCGGAGCTACGCCGACTTCCTCGCCTCGCGGCCGGGTGCGGCGGAGGAGACCGCGATCGGCCGGCTGATCGCCGCTGCCCGGGACACCGGCGCCCGGGTGCACGTCGTCCACCTGGCCGATGCCGGTGCGCTGCCGATGCTGCGGGCCGCCCGGGCCGAGGGGGTGCGGATCACCGTCGAGACCTGCCCGCACTACCTGACGTTCAGCGCCGAGGAGGTGCCCGACGGCGACACGTCGTTCAAGTGCTGCCCGCCCATCCGGGAGGCCGAGCACCGGGAGGCGCTGTGGCGCGCGCTGGCCAACGGCGACATCGACCTGGTGGTCAGCGACCACTCGCCGTGCACACCGGAGCTCAAGCGGCTGGACGTCGGCGACTTCGCGCTGGCCTGGGGCGGGATCGCCGGGCTGCAGGTGACCCTGCCGGTGGTGTGGAGCGGGGCCCGGGCGCGGGGGTTCTCCCTCGCCGACGTCGTCCGGTGGATGGCGGCCGCGCCGGCGCGGCTGACCGGGCTGACCGGCAAGGGGGCGATCGCCGTGGGCAAGGACGCCGACCTGGTGGCGTTCGCCCCCGACGAGCCGTGGCGGGTGGCGCAGCTGCACCACCGCAGCCCGGTCACGCCGTACGCGGGGCGGGAGCTGACCGGGGTGGTCCGCCGGACCTGGCTGCGCGGGCAGCCGCTGGTCGACGGGGCGGCTCCCCTCGGCCGGTTGCTCGAGCGATCGGAGGGGTGACGGGCCCGCGCCGTGTCACAGTGACCCGCGTCCGTCCCGATCCGTCTGGAGCCCGATGACCGACCCCGCCTTCCTCGCCCTCCCCGACCTGGCCCGTCGTGACCTCGGCGGCGCCGTCGTCGCCGCGAACGACGAGTTCTTCGCCGCCCGGGAGAACCTGGTGCTGCCGCACCCGGCCGTGCCGCGCACCGAGTTCGGGCACAAGGGCAAGGAGTACGACGGCTGGGAGACGCGCCGCCGGCGCAGCCCCGGGCACGACTGGGCGATCGTGCGGCTCGGGGCGCCGGGGATCGTGGCCGGCGTCGTCGTCGACACCGCGTTCTTCACCGGCAACTACCCGCCGCAGGCCTCGCTGGAGGGCGCTGCGGTCGAGGGCCACCCGTCGGTCGAGGAGCTGACCCGAGCCGACTGGCAGCCGCTGCTGCCGCTGTCGGACCTCGCGGGGGACGCCGCCAACGCCTTCGCCGTCGACTCCGACCGGCGGTACACGCACGTTCGGCTGTCCATCCACCCCGACGGCGGGGTGGCCCGGCTGCGGGTGCACGGCACCGTCGTCCCGGACCCGCGACTGGTGGACGCCGGGCCGTTCGACCTGGCCGCCCTGGAGAACGGCGGGCGGGTCACCGGTGTGAGCAACGCCCACTACGGCAGCCCGCACCAGCTGATCGGCCGCGGGACGGCCCGGTCGATGGGGGAGGGCTGGGAGAACGCCCGCCGCCGCGGCGGGGGCAACGACTGGGTCGACGTCGACCTGGCCTGCGACGGCGTGGTCACCCTCGCCGAACTGGACACCTCCTGGTTCCTGGGCAACGCCCCGGGCACCGCCTCGCTCACCGGCCGCACCGCCGACGGCGCGGAGGTCGTGCTGCTGCCCCGCACCCGGCTGCAGCCGGACACCCGGCACCGGTTCGTCCTGGACGGGGAGACCGGGGTGAGCAGCGTGCGGATGGACGTCTTCCCGGACGGCGGGATGGCCCGGCTGCGGCTGTGGGGGCGACCCACCGCCGCCGGCCGCGCCGCACTGGGACGCCGCTGGTTCGACGCGCTGCCCGACGTCCCGGCGCTGGAGGTGCTGGGCTCGCTCGGCGTCGACCCGACCGAGGCGGGCCGGCTGGTCGGGCCCCGCTCGCTGACCGGCGAACTGCCGCCCGCCGTCCGCTCCCTGCTCGACGGTCGGGCCGGCTGACGGGGCTGGTCAGGTGCCGGTGATGTGCTCCGGTCGCACCGGCACCCGGGTCAGCGGGAGGCCGGTCGCGGCGCGGATGGCGGCGAGCACCGCGGGGCCGGAGGAGATGTTGGGTGCCTCGCCGACCCCGCGCAGGCCGTAGGGGGCGTGCGGGTCGGCGTACTCGAGGACCTCGATGCGCATCGGCGGCATGTCCAGGATGGTCGGGATCAGGTAGTCGGTGAACGACGGGTTCCGCACCTTGCCGTCCTTGATCAGGATCTCTTCCATCACCGCCAGCCCCAGCCCCTGCGCGGTGCCGCCCTGGATCTGGCCGACCACCGCCTGCGGGTTGATCGCCTTGCCGACGTCCTGGGTGCAGGCCATCTCGACCACCTTGACCAGCCCGAGCTCGGTGTCGACGTCCACCACGGCCCGGTGCGCGGAGAAGGCGTACTGCACGTGCGCGAACCCCTGGCCGGTCTCCGGGTCGATCGCCTCGGTGGGGCGGTGCCGCCACTCGAGGGTCTCCTCCAGCACGTCGTCGCCCAGCAGGTCGGCCAGCGGGACGGTGATGTCCTCGCTGTCGGACACCACGGCACCACCGGCCAGCCGGAGGTCGGGAACGGTCCGTCCCACCAGTCGCTCGGCCCGGGCGACCACCTGGGCGCGCACCTTCTCGCAGGCGGCCTTGACCGCCCCGCCGGTGACGTAGGTCTGCCGGGACGCCGAGGTCGAGCCGGCCGACCCCACGCTGGTGTCCTTGGGGTGCACGACGACGCGCTCCACCCCGAGCTCGGTGCGGGCGATCTGCTGTTCCACGGTGACCAGCCCCTGGCCGACCTCCGCCGCCGCGGTGTGCACGGTCGCGGTCGGTTCGCCGCCGACCACCTCCAGGCGCACCCGGGCGGTGGAGTGGTCGTCGTAGCCCTCGGAGAAGGCGACGTTCTTGTACGCCACGGCGTAGCCGACCCCGCGCCGGACGCCCTCCCCGTGGGTGGTGTTGGAGACCCCGCCGGGCATGTCGCGCAGGTCGACCTCGCCGTCGCCGGACGCGGCAGGCAGCGGCATGGCCTCCAGCCGGCGCAGCAGCTCCGCGACCGGGGCCGGGCTGTCGATCACCTGGCCGGTGGGGGTGGCCGACCCCTCCTCCATCGCGTTGCGGCAGCGCAGCTCCACCGGGTCCATGCCCAGCTCGGCGGCGAGGGCGTCCATCTGCGACTCGTAGGCGAAGGCGGTCTGCACCGACCCGAACCCGCGCATCGCCCCGCACGGCGGGTTGTTCGTGTACGCGCCGTAGCAGTCGACGTGCACGTTGGGGACGACGTAGGGGCCGATCCCCATCGTCCCGCCGTTGCCCACCACGGCCGGGGTGCTGGAGGCGTAGGCGCCACCGTCGAAGTAGATCGCCGCCTTGACGTAGACCAGCTCGCCGTCCCGGGTGGCGCCGTGCTCGTAGCGCATGGTCGCCGGGTGGCGGTGCACGTGGCCGAAGAAGGACTCCTCCCGGTTGTAGGACATCTTCACCGGGCGCCCGGTGCGCAGGGCCAGCAGGCAGGCGTGCACGTGCATCGACAGGTCCTCGCGGCCGCCGAAGGCGCCGCCCACGCCGGCCAGCGTCAGCCGCACCTGCTCGGGCGGCAGGGCGAGGGCTGCGCAGATCTGCTTCTGGTCCACGTGCAGCCACTGGGTGGCGACGTGCAGCTCCACGCCGCCGTCCTCGGCCGGCACGGCGAGGCCGGCCTCCGGGCCGAGGAAGGCCTGGTCCTGCATGCCGACCTCGTACTCGCCCACCACGACGACGTCCGCGGTCGGCGCCGGGTCACCGGTGCGCACCTTGAGGTGCCGCACGAGGTTGCCCTCCGGGTGCAGGTGGGCGCTCTCCCGGCTCAGCTCGGTGACCTCGGCGGTGGAGTCGTGCACCTGGTTCCAGGTCGGGTGCCCCAGCGCCGTGCGCGCGTCGGTGACCGGCTCCAGCACGTCGTAGTCGACGTGGATGCGGCCGGCCGCCAGTCGGGCGGTCTCCGGGTGGTCGGCGGCGACCAGCGCCACCGGTTCGCCCTGGTAGCGGACGACGTCGAGGGCCAGCACCGGCTGGTCGGCCAGCTCGAGCCCGTAGACCTTCTCCCCGGGCACGTCGTCGGAGGTGAGCACCGCGGAGACGCCGGGGGTGGCCAGCGCCGCGCTGGTGTCGACCGAGCGGATCCGGGCATAGGGATGCGGGCTGCGCAGGGTGACCCCCCAGAGCATGTCCGCCATCCACAGGTCGCTGCCGTAGGCGAACTCGCCGCGGACCTTGAGGACGCCGTCGGGCCGCTGGGCGTCGTCGCCGACCCCGCCGCTGCCCGGCCCGGTCAGGTGCTCCGGTGCCCCGGTCGGCGTGCGGGTCGGCGTGCTCATCGGTCTCCCCCTGCCGTGGGCTCGGCCATCCGGTCCGCGGCGAGCCGGACGGCGTCCAGGATCTTCTCGTAGCCGGTGCACCGGCAGAGGTTGCCGGCCAGCGCCTCGCGGGTCTCGGCGTCACTGGGCCGTCCGTGCCGGGCGATCAGGTCGTGCGTGGCCACCAGCAGCCCGGGCGTGCAGAAGCCGCACTGGACGGCGCCGGCGTCCAGGAAGGCCTGCTGCACCGGGTGCAGCGCCTCGGGGTCGGCCAGCCCCTCGACGGTGCCGACCTGCCGACCCTCGGCCTGGCCGGCGGCGACCAGGCAGGCGCAGACCGGCAGGCCGTCGAGGTAGACGGTGCAGGAGCCGCACTCGCCCTGCTCGCAGGCGTTCTTCGACCCGGGGAGGCCCATCCGCTCGCGGAGGACGTAGAGCAGGCTCTCGCCCTCCCAGACGTCGTCCACGTGCTGCTCGGTGCCGTTCACGGTGCAGGTCAGACGCACGTCAGGCCTCCTGGGTCGCGGAGCGGTGGTCGGCCCAGGCCCAGGTCAGGGCGCGGCGGGCCATCACGGACAGTGCGTGGACGCGGTAACGGGCACTGCCGCGGACGTCGTCGATCGGGGCGGCCGCGGCGGCGACCAGCTCCCCGAAGCGGGCGATGGTCGCCTCCGGCAGCTCGGCCCGGGACTCCCACAGGCCGCTGCTGTCGAGCTCGCCGGCCAGGAACTCCTCGGCGGCGGGAGCGCGGCGCGGCGTCGGCGCGGCCGAGCCGATGCCGGTGCCGACCGCGCGGCGGTCCGGGTGCAGGGCGAGGCCGAACGCGGCGACGGAGATGACCATCGCGTTGCGGGTGCCGATCTTGCTGTACTGCTGCGGGCCGCTCGGCGGGACGACGGAGACGGCGGTGATCAGCTCGTCGCCGTCCATCGCGTTCCGCTTGACCCCGGTGTAGAAGTCGTCGATCGGGATCCGGCGGGTGCCCCGCACCGAGGCCACCTCGACCTCGGCCCCCGCCGCCAGCAGCGCGGGGTGGGCGTCGCCGGCCGGTGAGGCGGTGGCGAGGTTGCCGGCGACCGTGCCCCGGTTGCGGATCTGCGGGGAGCCGATGGTGCGGGAGGCCATGGCCAGGCCCGGCAGGCGGTCGCCGAGCTCGCTGATCACGCGCGCGTAGCTGACCCCCGCCCCCAGCCGGACCGCGCTGTCAGCGACCTGCCAGTCGCGCAGGTCGGCGATCCGGGTGAGGTCGAGGAGCAGCGCCGGGCGGAGGTGGCCGAAGTTGAGGCCCACCATCACGTCGGTGCCCCCGGCGATCGGCACGGCGTCGGGATGGGCGGCCTTCGCCTCCAGCGCCTCCGCCCAGGTGACCGGTTGCAGGAAGTCCATGGGGCTCCTCATCGGTGGGGGACGGCCACGGTAGCCCGGCCGTGTCACGGGGTGATGACGGCGATGCGACCTGGGTCACTCTCGGCGGTCCCGTGGTGGTGAGGACGACGAGCTGTGCGTGGCGCGGGTCATCGCCACGTGGCGGTCGACCGCACCCGCGACGCCCGTGGCTCGTACACACGCCGGACACGTCCAGGCGGCAGGATGCGCTGGGTGCAGACCGCTGACCTGCTCGTGCACGACGCCGAGCTGATCGCCACCGTCGACGACGCCCGCCGCGAGCTCGCCGGAGGGTGGGTGGCGATCACCGACGGCGTGGTCAGCGGCCTCGGCGGCCCGGGCGACCCGCAGCCGGCCGCCGTCCGGCGGGTCGACGCCCGCGGCTGCCTGGTCACCCCCGGGCTGGTGAACAGCCACCACCACCTGTACCAGAACCTGACCCGCGCCTACGCCCCCGCGCTCACCGGTGGGCTGTTCGACTGGCTGGTCACGCTGTACCCGCTGTGGGCCCGGCTGGACGAGGAGGCGGCGTACGTCAGCGCGTACGTCGGGCTGGCCGAGCTGGCGCTCTCCGGCGGCACGACCTCGACCGACCACCTCTACGTGCACCCGCGCGGCGCCGGCGACCTGATCTCGGCGGAGGTGGCCGCGGCACGGGAGCTCGGCGTCCGGTTCTCGCCCACCCGCGGCTCGATGTCGCTGTCCGTCAAGGACGGCGGCTTGCCGCCGGACTCGGTGGTGCAGGACGACGACGAGATCCTGGCCGACTCGCAGCGGCTGGTGCAGGCCCACCACGACCCGTCGCCCACCGCGATGACCCGGATCGCGCTGGCGCCGTGCTCCCCGTTCAGCGTCACCCCCGACCTGATGCGCCGGACGGCGGAGCTGGCCGAGTCCCTCGACGTCCGGCTGCACACCCATCTCGCCGAGACCGAGGACGAGGACGCCTTCTGCCTGGAGACCTTCGGCCGGCGCCCGGTCGACCACCTGGCCGACGTCGGCTGGATGACCGACCGGACGTGGCTCGCGCACGTGGTCTGGCCGGACGCCGGGGAGGTCACCCGGCTCGGCGCGGCCGGGGTCGGGGCAGCGCACTGCCCCTCGTCGAACATGATCCTGGGCAGCGGTCTCGCCCCGGTGGCAGAGCTGCGGGCGGCCGGCGCGCCGGTCGGGCTGGGCGTCGACGGGTCGGCGTCGGCGGACTCCGCGTCGCTCTGGCTGGAGGCCCGCACCGCGATGCTGCAGGGCAAGCTCCGGCACGGCGCCGCGTCGATGTCGGCCCGGGACGCGCTGGAGATCGCCACCCGCGGGGGCGCCGCCTGCCTGGGCCGGGCCGGCGAGATCGGGGAGCTGGCCGTCGGTGCCTGCGGTGACCTGGCCGTCTGGTCACTGGAGGGCGTCCGGTTCGCCGGCGCGCTGTCGGACCCGGTGGAGGCCTGGCTGCGCTGCGGCCCGGTGTCCGCCCGGCACACCGTCGTGGCGGGGCGCTTCGTGGTCTCCGAGGGCGCCATCGTGCACCCCGGGCTCGAGGAGCAGCTCGCCGTCCACCGGCGGGTGTCGCAGCGCATGCAGGCCCCGCGCGGCTGAGCGGGCGCCGGGGTCAGGTGGAGAGCTCTCCGCGGACCACCGAGACGCCGGAGTGCGTCGGGTCGCCGTCGAGCGGCTCGACCGAGACGTCGACCAGCGGGAAGGCGGCGAGGTCGATGCCGTCGGGCAGCCGCAGCACGGTGGCGCCCTGCTGGACGATGCCGACCGGCACCATCCGCTGGGCATCGGCCTGCAGCAGCCACACCTCGTAGTAGGAGCCGTCCAGCGTCGGCACGTCGAGGTCGACCTGCAGCTCCCGGACCCCGCCGCGCTCCCGGACCTCCGCGGTTCCCGATGCGACCTGCTCCGGCAGCGGATCGAGCCCGGTCTGGGCCACCACGGCACCGCCGGCACCGTCCTGGGTGACCGCGACCGCCCCGGCGCCGATCAGGCCACCCACGAGCACGGCGGCGGCCAGCGGCAGCCACCGGGTCGCCGGCCGCCGATCGGACCTCGACCGGAAGGGCATGACGGTCGCCCCTGCCGGAGGGGAGCCAGCCGATCCGGGAACGTCCGTTTCGACCTCGGTCGGCGTGGGCATGGGGATCCCACGCAACAGTCCGGCCTCCATCTCGGCCGGACGAGGGGACACCGCGACCCCGGTCGCAGCGGCGATGGCCGCCCACACCTGTGGGGGTGGGGCCATCGCCTGACTGGGCGCGGCCAGCGCAGGGACGGCGAGGACGTCGACGCTGCGCCGGAGCGACGCGACCTCCCGCTGGCACTCGGCACAGTCGGCCAGGTGCGCGGCGCACTCGGGCGACGCCTGCTCGCCGAGGGCGGCCAGCGCCAACTCGTCAGGATCGCAGTGCTGCACCGTCCACCTCCAACCGGTCTCGCAGGCGCTCCAGGGTGCGTCTGATGTGGCTCTTCACGGTGCCCAGCGGGATGCCGGTGCGTGCCGCGATCTGTGCATGGGTCAGGTCCTCGAAGAACGCGAGCTCGATGATGCTTCGTTGTGGCTGGCCGATCCGGTTCAACTCGCCCAGCAGGAGGACCCGGTCGGCCACCTCGGTGGCCAGCTCGCTGCCCGGGCCGGTGGTCGGTGCCGAGCGGGCCTCGCTCGCGGCCGCCTCGGTCGACCGACGTTGCCGCTCCCGCTTGGCCCAGGTGTCGGCGATCTTGTGCCGGCACACCCCCACCAGCCAGGCCGGCAGTGGCCCCTGGTCGGGGCGGTAGCGGGAACGCCCGGTCCACGCCGAGATGAAGGTCTGCTGGGTGACGTCCTCGGCGTCGGGGCCCGGACCGAAGGCCCGCACCGCCATGCCGTGCACTTGCGCCGCCCATCGTTCGTAGGCCCAGGCCAGGGCCTGTTCGTCGCCGTCGACGAAGCGCCGGGCGACCTCACTGTCATCGGGTTCGGCGCTCTGCTGCACCGAACCCTGGGTGGTGGGCACGTCAGCGACCGTACCCAGGGGCGGCAGCCGGACGGCCAGCAGGCTCATGGGAGTGGTTCGGCAACGACGACCACGTTGTCGCGATAACTGCGGAGCTCGGGGATGAACGGGCCACCACAGGTGATCAACACCAGTCGCGGAGGCCCCTCGCGATTGAAGATCGAGTCCAGCGGCAGGACCTGCTTGGTGATCAGCTCCCGGGAGACCACCTGCCACCTGGTCTCCGCACCGGTCGCGCCGGTGACCACGACGACGTCGCCGACCTCCGTGGTGCGCAGCGGGGCCAGGGCGCCCAGCCCCTGCTCCCGGTCGTCGACGTGCCCCGCGAGCACCGCGGAGCCGTCGTCCCCGGGGACGGGCCCGAAGCGGTACCAGCCGACCCGGTCCACGTCCTCCGGCAACTCCATCTGGCCGTCCGGGGAGACGCCGACCGCATCGAGCGGGGCGGTCACGCCCTGGGCCGGCAGGCTCAGCCGGACCGGCGGCGGGACCGGCGCGGCCACGGTCGGCGCCGCATCCCGGATCGGCACCGGTGGGAGGTCGAGTGCAGGCACCGTCGGCGGCACCGCCCCGGAGGGGGACGGTGCCGCCGACGGTGCGGGCGACGGCGGCACCGCCGAGGGCGATGGCGCGTCGATCGCCTGCTCCACCGTGGTGCCCGCCGTCGCGTCGGGCCGGGTCAACGCCCAGGTGATCGGTGTCCCGATCGCCAGGACGAGGCCCAGGACCATCGCGACGACGGAGCTGCGCACGGTGGGTGCCTCTGTTCTCGGTCGGGTCAGACCCGGCTGGTGGCGTACTTGCGGCCGGCGAACGCCGCACCGGCGAGGCCGGCCACGGTCAGGCCGACCAGCGGCGCCGGCATGCCCTCGTCAGCGGCCAGACCCGCCGAGCCGCCGGGGACGCCGGTCGGGGCGGAGGCCCCGGCCTGGACCGTCTGGGTGGCGAGCTCGTAGCCGGCGTCGGCCGACCCCCACGCGTAGACGATCGTGTTGGCACCCTCGGCCACCGTCACGTCGGCCGGGCCGATCGCCACGGTGTCGGTACCGGCGACGACCACGTCGGCGGACACGGAGCCGGCCGGGACGGTCACGGACTCCTCGTTCGGGTTGACCAGCCCGTCGATGATGACCTCACCACCGGCGCGGACGTCGACGGCGGGCGCCGCGGCCACGTGGCGCACGGTGAGCCGGCCCTCGCCCGCGGGCACGGCCGAGGTGTCGTTCACGAACGGGGTGAGCTCCGGGGCGCCGGCCTCGGTGAGGTGGGCTACCACGGTGGCGTCGGCGCCGGCCGGGATCTCCACGTCGTCGAGGCTGACCGCGACCTCGGCGGTCTCCGGGTCCGCGCCGGCCGGGTAGACCGTCAGGTCGTACTCGCCGCCGGGCAGCGTGAGCGGGCCGGCGAGGGTGCCGGGCATGAAGTCGGCGATGAGCTCTTCGCCGTTGGCGTAGACGTCGACCGGGGTCTCCGGGATGGCGTGCAGCACCGAGACCGTCGCGGTGTGCGAGTCGGCCAGCGCGGGGGTGGCCGCGAAGAGCAGGGCGAACGCGCCGGTGGCGCCGGCGGTCAGGGCGATCGGGCGGGTCTTGTTCATGGTGACGTTCCTTCCGTTGGGGTGGACTGTCATCTCGTACTTACTGCCCACCCGCAGCTGCGGATGCACCTGTTCCGGATCAGGAGTTGATCCGATCAGCGTGGCGACCGGACCGTGGTGCCCGCCGTCGTGTCGGGCCGGGTCAACGCCCAGGTGATCGGTGTCCCGATCGCCAGGACGAGGCCCAGGACCAACACGACGGCGGAGCTGCGCACGGTGGGTGCCTCTGTTCTCGGTCGGGTCAGACCCGGCTGGTGGCGTACTTGCGGCCGGCGAACGCCGCACCGGCGAGGCCGGCCACGGTCAGGCCGACCAGCGGCGCCGGCATGCCCTCGTCAGCGGCCAGACCCGCCGAGCCGCCGGGGACGCCGGTCGGGGCGGAGGCCCCGGCCTGGACCGTCTGGGTGGCGAGCTCGTAGCCGGCGTCGGCCGACCCCCACGCGTAGACGATCGTGTTGGCACCCTCGGCCACCGTCACGTCGGCCGGGCCGATCGCCACGGTGTCGGTACCGGCGACGACCACGTCGGCGGACACGGAGCCGGCCGGGACGGTCACGGACTCCTCGTTCGGGTTGACCAGCCCGTCGATGATGACCTCACCACCGGCGCGGACGTCGACGGCGGGCGCCGCGGCCACGTGGCGCACGGTGAGCCGGCCCTCGCCCGCGGGCACGGCCGAGGTGTCGTTCACGAACGGGGTGAGGGCGGGCTCGCCGGCCTCGGTCAGGTGGGCGGTCACCGTGGCGTTGGCGCCGGCCGGGACCGATACGTCCATCGCCTGCAGCAGCGGCTCGCCGGAGGCGTCCTCGGCGTCGGCCGGGTAGAGCGCCAGGTCGTAGTCGCCACCGGGGAGGGTGAGCGGGCCGGCAAGGGTGCCGGGCTCGAAGTCGTCGATCAGCCGCTCGCCGTTGGCGTAGACGTCGACCGGGGTCTCCGGGATGGCGTGCAGGACCGACAGGGTCGCGGTGTGCGAGTCGGCCAGCGCGGGGGTGGCCGCGAAGAGCAGGGCGAACGCGCCGGTGGCGCCGACGGTCAGGGCGATCGGGCGGGTCTTGTTCACGGTGACGTTCCTTCCGTTGGGGTGGACTGTCATCCCGTACTTCCTGACCACCCCCGGTCTTGGATGCACCCGGTCCAGATCCGGCCCGCAGGGATCAGTGCGCCAGTGCCGTGGCCAGCAGGTCCAGCTGCTCGACGGTCGAGTCCAGGTGCGGGGAGACCCGGAGCACCGCGCCGGTGAGCTCACCGGGTGCCCGCTCCCGGCCGGCCGCCGTCGTCAGCACGCTGTGCTCGGTGCGGAGCCGGGCGACCACCTGACGGACGTCGACGCCGTCCGGGGGTCGCAGCGTGGTGATCGCGGTCGGCTCGTCCAGCGGCTCGGTGACCTGCCACCCGCCCCGGCCGTCGAGCCGCTCCCTGGTGGCGCGGCCCAGCGCCGCAAGCCGCTCGCGGACCCGCTGTGGGCCGGCGGCCAGGTGCTCGCCGACGGCGACGACCAGGCCGACCCGGCCGGCCAGGTGCGCGTCGTGCGACTCGTACCAGCGAGCGTGGTCGACGCCGGTGCGGTCGTCGTCGTAGAGCTCCGGGCCGACCAGCGGGGTCAGCTGTCCGCTGACCGCCGGGCGCAGGACGAGGAAGCCGACGCCGCGAGGCCCGGCGAGCCACTTGCGGGACGTGCCGTAGGCCGCGTCCGCGCCCAGGTCGCAGTCGACGTGGCCCAGGGCCTGCGCGACGTCCAGCACCAGGGGGACGCCGGCGGCCCGGCAGAGCGCGGCGACCTCCCGGCCGGGCTGGACGACGCCGCGGTGGCTGGCCACGAGGGTGACGTGCACGAACGCCGGCGGGTCGTCGCGCAGCGCCCGCTCGACTCCGGCGAGGTCGGCCCGGCCCAGGGCGTCGGCGGGCAGCACCACCGGCGTCAGCCCGGCGTCGGCGAACGTGGCGGCGTTGTGCCAGTACTCCCCGGGCAGGACGGCCACCCGGGCACCGGGAGCCAGCCGCCAGCGGGAGACCAGCGTGCGCACCGACGCCGACGCGCTCTCGGTGAAGGCCAGGTCGGCCGCGGCCATCCCGACCAGCCCGGCCAGCACCGAGCGGCCCTGCTGCAGCAGCCCCTCGGCGGCCTGCTCGGCGACGTAGCCGCCCAGCTCGGCCTCGTGCCGGGCGTGCCGGGCGACGGCGTCGAGCACCGCGGTGCTCTGCCGGCTGCAGGCGGCGTGGTCCAGGTGCACGGCGGCCGGCCGCAGGCGGCCGGCGCGCCAGGTGTCGCCGAGGTCCTCGTGCGGGAGGCCGCTCACCGTGGGCACGGGGTCACGCCAGGACCGACAGGGAGACCGCGACGTCGCCGGCCTCATCGGTCCACCAGTGCGTCATCCGCAGGCCCGCGGCGGCCAGCTCCTGCTCGACCCGGGCCCGGCGGAACTTGGTCGACACCTCGGTGCGCATCTCCTCCCCGGCAGTGAAGGGCACCGCCAGCCCGATCGCGGCCAGGTCCACGACCTGGTCCCGGGTCGAGCGCAACCGCATCTCGACCCGCTCGTGCTCGGGGTCCCAGACCGCGACGTGCTCGAACGCGGCCGGGTCGGCGTCGCCCGACAGCTCCCGGTTCAGCACCGCGAGCACGTTCCGGTTGAACGCCGCGGTGACCCCGGCGGCGTCGTCGTAGGCGCGGACCAGCCGATCGGGGTCCTTCACCAGGTCGGTGCCGAGCAGGAACGAGTCCCCCGGCCGCAGGGTCGCCGCCAGCGAGGAGAGGAAGGCCGCCCGCGGCCCGGGCTCGAGGTTGCCGATCGTGGAGCCCAGGAAGGCGACCAGCCGGCGGCCCTCCTGTGGCAGGTCGCCCAGGTGCACGGTGAAGTCGGCGACGACCGCGTCGACCGCCGTCCCCGGGTAGGCCGCGGTGATCTGGGCACCGGCCGCCCGCAGCACCGAGGGGTCGACGTCGACCGGCACGAAGCGGCGCAGGGTGCCGGCCTCGGCCAGCGCGGTGAGCAGCAGCCGGGTCTTCTCGGACGTGCCGCTGCCCAGCTCGACCAGCGTGTCGGCGCCGGTGGCCGCGGCGACGTCCGCGGCGCGCTCGGCCAGCAGGGCCCGTTCCGCGCGGGTCGGGTAGTACTCCGGCAGCCGGGTGATCTCGTCGAACAGCTCGCTGCCGCGCTCGTCGTAGAACCAGCGGGGCGGCAGCGTCTTCGGGCTCGCCGTCAGGCCGGCGCGTGCGTCGGCGGCGAGCGCAGCGCCGGCGTCGACCGGGCCGAGGTGGTCGGTGAGCGTGAACGTCATGCGGGCTCCGATGCCTCGAGGGGGGTCAGGGTCAGGCCGTCGGGGGTGACCTCGACGAGCGTCCGGTCGGGGACGTCGGACCAGCGCGGGTCGTCGTCCCACGGCTCGCTGGCCAGCGCCGTCCCCTCGTCGGTGGCCAGCACCGACAGGGTGTCGCCCCAGGTGGTGGCCAGCAGGCGGGTGCCGTCGGCGGCGAGCAGGTTGAGCCGGGCGGCCGGGTCGGCGGCCCCCACCTCGCGGACGGTCTCGCCGAGCGCCGCCATGCCGCGGGAGAAGACCAGCGCGGCCAGCAGCGCGCTGTCCACCACCGACTCGGCGTCCCGGGCCGGGGGCAGCACCGCCCGGTCGACCCGGCCGTTGTGCGAGAGCAGCCAGCGACCGTCGGTGAACGGGGCGGCCGCCGCCTCCTCGATCGGCATCCCCACGGTCGCCGAGCGCACCGCGGCCAGCACGCAGCGGGCCGAGACGGCGGGCGCGACCGAGGCGAAGGACGCCGACCCCCACAACGGCTGCGCCGACCGCCAGCGGGCCGGTTCCGGACGGCCGTCGGCCCAGAAGCCCACGCCCCAGCCGTCGGCGTTCACCGTGCCGTACCGCTGCCGGCGGGGGGCGTAGGACTGCACCAGCAGGGACGACGGCGGCTCGAGCACCAGCGCGGCCAGCGTGCGCGGCTGCCCGAGCCACGCCAGGTGCCGGCACATCAGACGTCTCCCGTCATGCGTCGAAGGCGAGCCGGAAGCCGCTGAAGACCTGCCGGCGCACCGGATGGTCCCAGTTGCGGAAGCTCGGCCGGGACACCGAGGCGCCCACCGCCCAGGAGCTGCCGCGCAGCACCTTGTAGTCGCCGCCGAAGAAGGGCGCGGAGTAGTCGGCGTAGAGCATCGGGGTGAAGCCGGGCCACGGGCGGAAGTCCGAGGAGGTCCACTCCCACACGTCGCCCATCAGCTGCTCCACGCCGCAGGCCGAGGCGCCGGCGGGGTAGGCACCCACCGGGGCCGGGCGCAGTGCCGAGCCGCCGAGGTTGGCCAGCTCCGGGGTCGGCTCGGCCGAGCCCCACGGGAACCGCCGCCGGCTGCCGGTGGCCGGGTCCCAGACGGCCGCCTTCTCCCACTCCTCCTCGGTCGGCAGCCGCCCCCCGGCCCAGGCGGCGTACGCCTCGGCCTCGAAGAAGGTCACGTGCTGGACCGGTTCGTCCGCCGGCAGATCCTCGACCAGGCCGAACCGGTTCCGGGTGCCCTCGGGCCCCCAGGACTCCGGTGCAGTGAGGCCGGCGTCGCAGCGGTGCTGCCAGCCGCGCGCGGACCACCAGCGCGGGTCGGTGTAGCCGCCGTCGGCGACGAAGGCGGCGTACTCGGCGTTGGTGACCGGCACCCGCCCGATCCGGAACGCCGGGACGTCGACGACGTGCGCCGGCCGCTCGTTGTCCAGGGAGAACGGCTCCTCGGTGCCGTCGACCCCCAGGCGGAAGGGCCCGCCGGGGACCAGCGCGGTGGTGCCGGCCAGCCCGGGCCGGCCGGGCGGGAGCGGGGAGCCGGTGCCCAGCAGCGGTGGGCCGGCGCGCAGCTGCAGGGTCTGCAGCATCGTCTCGTCGTGCTGCTGCTCGTGGCTGACGACCATCGCCACGTCGAAGGGGTCGTCGTCCGGCCCGGACCGGTCGAGCCGGTCCAGCACCCGGCCGCGCACCTCGGCGCAGTACGCCCGGGCCTCCACCGGCGGCAGCAGCGGGAGCCTGACCCGTGCGGCCCGGGGGTGGGTGAAGGCGTCGTACAGCGACTCGACGTCCGGCGGCAGCACCCCGGTGCACCGGGCATCGCCGCCGCGCAGCAGCCACAGGTCCTCCTGCTGGCCGACGTGGGCCAGGTCCCAGACCAGCGGGCTCATCAGCGGCGAGTGCTGGCGCAGCAGCTCGGGCTCGTCGTGCTCGGTGAGCAGCAGGGTGCGCTCCCGGGCGCGGGTGAGCTCCTGGGCGAGCGTCTCTCTCAGGTCGGTCACGTCTCCTCCTCGGCGTCGTGGGTCGCGGCCAGCAGGGCGGCTGCCGGACCGTGGGTCCGGGCGGTGTGCAGCAGTGCGTCGCCGGGGCTGGCCCGGCGCTCGACCAGCTCGGCCAGGGCGGTGACCTGTGCCCGCAGGCCCGCCGGCGCCCGGCGCACGGCGACCTCCAGGCAGGCGGAGGCGGCCGCGTGGAGCTCCGGGTCGGCGAGTCCGAGCCGGGTGGCCGGCTCCCAGCGACCGGTGACCGGCTCGGTCGCGGCGGCGGCGGTGTCGGCGGCCACCGGGTCGTCGAGCAGGGTGCCGGCCACCGCCGACAGCGCCGGCCACCACGGCTCGGGCGCGGCGTCGAGGTACCGCAGCTCCAGGTAGCCGCGCAGCCGGACCGGTGGGAACAGCGTGGTCAGGTGGTACTCCAGGTCGGCCACGGTCGGCCGCCGGTCGGCCGGCCCGGCCCCGCGGACCCAGTCGGCGAACGACGTCCGGCCGCGCACCGGGACGGCGTCCCCCGCCGGCCCGCGCACCAGCATCACCGGCGCCGCCAGGGCGAACGCGGCCCACTCGTCGGCCGGGTCGGGCCCCTCCGGCAGGGGCGCACAGCGAGCGGGGTCCAGCTCGGCCCAGATCCGCTGCCGGCCGGAGCGCCACCCGGTCTCCCTCCCGGCGAGCAGCGGGGAGCAGGCGGAGACCGCCACCAGCACCGGGCCGAGCGACTGGGCCAGCCGCACCCGTGCGGCCCAGCCGGACCGGGGCCCGGCCTCCACGTTGACCTGGAGCGCCGCGGTGCTGGTCATCATCGTGACGCCGGCCGCCCGGTGGCCCAGCGCCTGGAAGTGCTCCTCCATCGCCACGTAGCGGGAGCCCGGGTTCACCCGCTGCGCGGGGCGGCACGGGTCTGCGCCCAGCGGCGCCAGTCCCAGGCCCGCCGTGCCCAGCCGGCCCCGGACGGCCGCGAGGTCGGACCGCAGGCCGGTGACCGCAGCCGTGACGTCGGGGGCCGGTGGGCCGGACAGCTCGACCTGGCCGCCGGGCTCGAGGGTGACCCGGCTGCCGCCGTCCAGCGGGGGCAGCGCCGCGACGGCGGCGGTGACCCGGTGCCAGGGCACCCGGGTGCCGGGGGAGGCCCGGTCGACCAGGTGCGCCTCGAGCTCCAGCCCGATCGGCCCGGTCGCCGCCGGGTGCAGCGCGCGGACGCCGACGTGCTCCCGGGCGGCGTCGAGGTCGGGCAGGACGTCGTCGGCGGGATGGTCGGCGAGTGCTGTGGACGTGGTCATGTCGCCCCCTCCAGGTCCGGACCGGTCGTGTCGACCGCGGGTCGGTGCGGGGGCGGCGTGCCGGGTGGCGGCCGTCCTCGCTGCCCATCTTCCACGCTTGGGCCGACGCGGCAACCCGCACCTCCGGGCCGTCCGGTCAGCTCGCGGCCGGCCGTACGCCTAGGTCGCCGGGGAGCGGGTAGTGAGCCCGTGGACACGGCTGCCAGGACGGCGGCTCCGCATCGGGCAGGACGGGGATCAGCACGCATGGACGGGGCAGCCGGGTCCGGCAGACACCGGGCGTTGATCGGCGCGTCGGACAGCGAGTTGGTCGACGGCACCGTCGCGTTCGTCTGCGCCGGGCTGGACGCCGGGGAGCCGGTGGTGGTCGTCTGCAGCGACCAGACCACCCAGCTCCTGCAGCAGGCGCTCCCCGACCGTCCGCAGGTGATCTGGACCGCGTGGTCCGACGTGTACGGCAACGGGCCGGCAGCGGCGATCACCGCCGTCCGCCGCCTCGGGGTGCGCCACCGGGTGGCGGCCAGCCCGGTGGTCCGCGTCGTCCTCGAGCCGCTGCCCGGGTCCGACCCGGACAGCTGGCGGGAGTGGCAGCGCTACGAGGCCGTCCTGGACCACCAGCTCGGTGAGGCGAACCGCGCCGGGGACGACCCGCTGCTGGTGCTCTGCCTGTGCGACACCCGCCGGGTGCCGACCCCGTTGGTGGACGCCGTGCGGGCCACCCACCCGGTGCTCCAGGTCGACGGGCACGAGCAGGTCAACCCCGACCACGTCGACCCCGAGGAGTACCTGGCCTCGCTGCCGGTCCCGCTCGAGCCGCTGGAGTCGACCCAGCCGCTGGTGCACGCCGACTCGGTCCGCGACCTGCGCGGACTGCGCCGCGACCTCGCCGCGCGCGCCGCCGAGGCCCGGTTGCCGTCCGGCTCGGAGCCGGCGCTCGAGGACTTCCTCCTCGCCGTCGACGAGATGACCACCAACGCGCTGCGACACGGCCGGCCGCCGGTCGACCTGCGGCTGTGGGCCGGCGGCGACCGGCTGGTCTGCACGGTGACCGACCACGGCGCCGGGCTGCAGGACCCGTTCATCGGCTACGGGCCGGCACACGGCGACGACCTGTCGCTGGGCGGCATGGGGCTGTGGCTGGCCCGCCAGCTGTGCGACCACGTCGACATCACCGTGGCCGGCGAAGGCGTGCAGGTCCGGCTCACCACCGTCCTGCGCTGACGTGCCCGGCGCCCCCCGCGACCGGGACGACGCCGGCCGGGCCCGTAGTGCCCGACCGCGCGACGCGCTGGGCCGGCCGCTGCCGTACGGCTCGCCGGGGGAGCCGCGGGCGCCCGAGGGTCTGGTCCGCACGCCGGACCAGACGTTGGTGGAGGCCCAGGAGCTGCTGGACGCCGGCCGGCCGTTCCACGCCCACGAGGTGCTCGAGGACGCGTGGAAGACCGGCCCGGACGACGAACGGGACCTGTGGCGCGGCCTGGCCCAGCTCGCCGTCGGCCTGACCCACGCCCTGCGCGGCAACCTGCCGGGTGCGGCGACCCTGCTGACCCGGGGCGCCCGGTCGCTCGGCACCGCCGGCCCGGCCGCCGCCCGGCACGGGGTGGACGTCGCCGGGCTGGTCGCCTGGGGCGCCCGGCTGGGTGCGGATGCCGCGGCCGGGGTGCTGCCGGACCCGGCCCCGCCGCGGCTGGCTCTTCCACCGACGAGTGACGGGGAGCACACTCGGTCCCGATGAGGAGCTACGAGGCGGCCACCCGCATCGACGCCGGGGCCGAACAGGTGTGGTCGGTGCTCGTCGACGTCGGCGGCTGGCGTGACTGGCACTCCGGGATCGACCGGGTGGAGGGGGTCGTCCGGCTGGGCGCGCCACTCCTCCTGGTGGCCACCGGCACCCGGCGCCGGCCGCTGCGGGTCACGGTCACCGAGATCCGGCCGGCGGAGTCGATGCGCTGGCACAGCGGCCTGCCGCTGGACCTGTTCGTCGCCGAGCGCACCTTCCGGCTCGACCCGCAGGGCGACGGCAGCACGGAGTTCACCGTCCGTGAGCAGTACCGCGGCCCGCTGGCGCCGCTGATGATGCGCACGGTGCCCGACCTGAACCCGGCCTTCCGCCAGTTCGCGGTCGGGTTGAAGGCCCGGGCCGAGCAGCGGGCGGCCGAGGTCTCCGCCTGACGCTGCCTGGCCCCCGTCGTACGGCGTGATTCCGCATGGTGGGAAGCGTGCCCCGTCAGGTGGAAATGTCGTGGTGGGGGTGCCACGATGGGAAGGTGACGTCTCTCACTCCTGGCTCGGCGCCCGCGCCCGTCGTCCACCGCGGTCCGGTGACGTCGGCGTCCTACTCGATCACCGTGCGGCTCTCCGCCGACGGTGACCCGGCCAGCGTCGGCCGGATCGCCACCGCGGTGGGCAACGCCGGCGGTGCGGTCACCGCGATCGACGTCGTGGAGTCCCGCCCCGACGGCCTCACCGTCGACGTCACCTGCTCGGCCGCCGACGCCGAGCACTCCGAGGAGGTCGTCGCCGCACTCGACGCCGTCGACAACGTGCACGTGCGCAAGGTCAGCGACCGCACGTTCCTGCTGCACCTGGGCGGCAAGCTGGAGGTCGCCTCCCGGGTGCCGCTGAAGACCCGCGACGACCTGTCGATGGCCTACACGCCCGGCGTCGCCCGGGTCTGCCTCGCGCTGGCCGAGCACCCGGAGGACGTCCGCCGGCTCACCATCAAGGGCAACACCGTCGCCGTGGTGACCGACGGCTCGGCGGTGCTGGGGCTCGGCGACATCGGGCCGGGCGCCTCGATGCCGGTGATGGAGGGCAAGGCCGCGCTGTTCAAGCGGTTCGGCGACATCGACGCCTGGCCGATCGCGCTGGACACCCAGGACGTCGACGAGATCGTGCGCACCGTCGAGCTGATCGCCCCCGGCTTCGGCGGGATCAACCTGGAGGACATCTCCGCGCCGCGCTGCTTCGAGATCGAGGCCCGGCTGCGGGAGAAGCTGGACATCCCGGTCTTCCACGACGACCAGCACGGCACGGCGATCTGCGTGCTCGCCGCGCTGCGCAACGCGCTGCGCGTCGTCGACAAGCAGCTCGAGGACGTCGCGGTCGTCGTGGCCGGCGGCGGTGCGGCCGGGACGGCGATCGTCACCCTGCTGCTGGAGGCCGGGGCGACGAACGTGCTGGTCTGGGACCGGGAGGGCGTCCTCTCCCCCGACGACGAGCGGCTCTCCCCGGCGAAGCTGGACCTGGCCCGGCGCACCAACCCCGGTTGCCGGCGGGGTGAGCTGGCCGACGCCCTGGTCGGCGCGGACGTGTTCATCGGGGTCAGCGCGGCCAACGTCATCCAGGCCGAGGTGCTGGCCGGGATGGCCGACCAGGCAGTGGTCTTCCCGATGGCCAACCCGACGCCCGACGTCGACCCGGTGCGGGCCCGGCAGTACGCCGCCGTCGTCGCCTCCGGCCGTTCGGACCTGCCCAACCAGATCAACAACGTGCTGGCGTTCCCCGGGGTCTTCCGCGGGCTGCTCGACGCCCGGGCCAAGGAGATCCGCCCCGGCATGCTGCTGGCCGCTGCCGACGCACTGGCCGCAGTGGTGGGCGACGACCAGCTCAACGCCAACTACATCATCCCCAGCGTCTTCGACCCGGCCGTCGCGCAGGCGGTGGCGGCCGCGGTGGAGGAGTCGGCCCGCGCCGAGCCCGGGGCCACCGCCGACGTACCCGGCGACGCAGACTGACCGGGTGGGCACCTCCTTCGACGCACTGACCGAGGACGCGCTGCGGTCGGCCGGCAGCCTCAAGTGGACGACGTACGGCGACGCGCTGGGCGCGTTCGTCGCCGAGATGGACTTCGGGACGGCGCCGGTGGTGACCCGCGCGCTGCACGACGCGGTCGATGCCGGGGCGCTGGGCTACCTGCCCACCCCGACCGCCACCGCGATGGCGCGGGCGTGCGCCGGCTGGCAACGCCGCCGGTACGGCTGGGAGCTGCCGGCCGAGTGGATCACCCCGCTGGCCGACGTCGTCGCCGGGCTGCAGGCCGCGATCGAGCACTTCACCCCGCCCGGTGCCCCGGTGGTGCTGCCCACCCCGGCGTACATGCCGTTCCTGAAGGTGCCGCGGCTGATGGGCCGCGAGCTCGTCGAGGTGCCGATGGTCGTCGACGGCGGCCGGCTCACCCACGACCTCGCGGCGCTGGACCGGGCGCTGACCCCCGGGGCCCTGCTGGTGCACGTCAACCCGCACAACCCGGTGGGCCGGGTGTTCACCGCCGCCGAGCAGCTCGCGCTGGCCGAGGTGGTGAGGCGCAACGGTGCCCGGGTGTTCGCCGACGAGATCCACGCGCCGCTGGTGTACCCGGGGGCGGTGCACCGGCCCTACGCCTCGCTGTCGCCGGTGACCGCCGAGCACACGGTGACCGCGACGTCGGCGTCCAAGGCGTTCAACGTGCCCGGGCTCAAGGCCGCGCAGCTGCTGCTGTCCAACCCCGCCGACGCCGCGCACTGGGCCGAGGTCGGCGAGCTGGCCGGCCACGGGGCCTCGACTCCCGGGGTGCTCGCCAGCACCGCGGCGTACGACCAGGGGGAGGAGTGGCTGGACGACGTCCTGGCGTACCTGGACGGCAACCGCCGGCTGCTTAGCGAGCTGCTCGCCGAGCACCTGCCGCAGGTGCGGTACACCCCGCCGGAGGGCACCTACCTGGCCTGGCTGGACGGCCGGGAACTGGGCATCGAGGAGCCCCTGGGGGAGTTCTTCCTGCGCGAGGCAGGGGTGGCGCTGGTCGACGGACCGGAGTGCGGTGCTCCCGGGGCCGGGCACGTGCGGCTGAACCTGGCCACCCCCCGCCCGGTGCTCCGCACCATCGTCGAGCGCATGGCCGCCGCCCTTCCCTGAACGACGGAGGGGCCGAAGTCGCGATTTTGGCCCCTGGGGAGGACGACGGGGACGGCGTCCGGCGTGGATCATGGGCGGGTGCCCGAGTTGCCCGAGGTGGAGGCGCTGGCGGCGTTCCTGCGGGAGAACGCGGTCGGCCGGATCGTCACGCGCGTCGACCTGGCCGCCGTCCAGGCGATCAAGACCTTCGACCCGGCGCTGTCCTCGCTGGCCGGGCTGGAGCTCACCGGCGCCACCCGGCACGGCAAGTTCCTCGACCTGGACGTCTCCGGGCTGCACCTGGTCGTCCACCTGGCCCGGGCCGGCTGGCTGCACTGGCGGCAGAACCTGCCCACCGCCCCGCCCAAGCCGGGGAAGGGCCCGCTGGCGCTGCGGGTGCACCTGGAGCCGCGCGAGGGTGAGCTGCCCGAGGGGTTCGACCTGACCGAGCAGGGCACCCGCAAGGGGCTGGCGGTCTACGTGGTCCGCTCGCCGGCCGAGGTGCCGGGCATCGCCCGGCTGGGCCCGGACGCGCTGGAGCTGGACGCCGAGACCCTCGGGGCGCTGCTGGCCGGCCGGCACACCCAGCTCAAGGGCACCCTCACCGACCAGACCGTGCTCTCCGGCATCGGGAACGCCTACTCCGACGAGATCCTGCACGCCGCCCGGCTCTCCCCGTTCAAGATGGCCGACAAGGTCACCGACGACGAGCTGCTCCGGCTGCACACCGCGATGCGGGAGACGCTGACCGGCGCCCTGGACCGCCAGCTGGGGCAGCGGGCGGCGACGCTCAAGGGCGAGAAGCGGGCCGGTCTGCAGGTGCACGCCCGCACCGGGCTGCCCTGCCCGGTCTGCGGGGACACCGTGCGCGAGGTGTCCTTCGCCGACACCTCGCTGCAGTACTGCCCGACCTGCCAGACCGGCGGCAAGCCGCTGGCCGACCGGCGGATGTCCAAGCTGCTGCGCTGAGCCGGCCGGGCCACGATGGGCCCATGGCCCTGGTGACCTTCGACCTGTTCAGCGCGCTGATCGACTCCCGGACGGGTGGCTCGGCGACGTTCGACTCCCTCGCCCAGGGGCACGGCTGGGACGTCTCCGGCACGGAGCTCTACGACGACTGGGACGCCCGGAACAAGGCCTCGCAGAAGGACCTCACCGACTGGATGCCCTTCGCCGAGCACTGCCGGCGCGCGCTCGCGGACGCCTACGCGGCCCGGGGCCTGGACGCCGACGCCACCGCGGACACCCTCGCGCTGCTGGCGTCGCTGCCGGACTGGCCGCTGTGGCCCGACGTCGGCCGGGCGCTGCCGCTGGTGGCCGAGCAGCACCAGGTCGGCGTGCTGTCCAACGTGGACGACGACCTGTTCGCCCGCACCCGGGCGGCCGGCCTGGTGCACCCCGACGCCGTCCTGACCAGTGAGCGGCTGCACGCCTACAAGCCGCATCCGGAGATCTACCGGCGGGCGGCCGACGCGGGGGCCGCGGTGCACGTCCCCGCGTCGGCGCGGGACACCCGGGGAGCGCTCGAGGCCGGTCTCACCGTCGTCCGGGTGCGCCGGCCCGGGCACCGGGTCGACCCGGACGGGCCGCAGCCGCAGCACGAGGTCACCGATCTCCTCGAGCTCCCCCGGGTGCTCGCCGCCCTCGCCGGGTAGCGCTCACCGAGGACGTGGCCGACCCGGTGGCTGCGCGCGGACGAGGAGGAACCGATGCGGGACACCCCCCGGGTCATGGCGGTGGTCGTCGCGGCGGTCGCCCAGATCGTCGGCAGCCCGCTGGGCGCGGCGCTCGCCGGTCGCAGCGTCGGCGACGTCAGCGACGCCGACCGCTCCCTGGTCACCCCGGCCGGCTGGGCCTTCAGCATCTGGGGGGTGATCTTCGCCGGGTCGCTGGCCTGGGCGGTCTACCAGGCGCTGCCGTCGCAGCGCGGACGCGAGGTGCACCGGCGGACCGGCTGGCCGTTGGCCATCGCGTTCGCCGGGAACGCCGTCTGGGAGGTGGTCTACCCGCAGGGCGGTGCGTGGCAGTACGTCGCGCAGGTGCTGATCTTCGGCATCACCGCCGCGGCCGCCGTCGCCTACGTCCGGCTGCAGACGGTGCCGGCCGACGGGCTGGCCCGGGTGCTGCCGCGGGCCACCGCCGGGCTCCTGCTGGGCTGGCTCACCGTGGCGCCGGTGGCGAACGTGGGCAGCACCGGGGTCGCGCTCGGCATCTCCCCGGACACCCTGGCCGCCCAGGCGTGGGCGGTGGCCGCGCTGGTCACGGTCGCCGGGATCGCGGCCGCGGTGCTGCTCGGCTCCTACGTGGCTGCCGGTCCGTTCGCCGCTGCCGTCATCTGGGGCCTGCTGGGCATCGCTGCCGCGGAGGGCCCGCGGCAGGTCGCCGTGGCGGCGGTCTGCGCGGCCGCCGTCGTCCTGGTGGCGCTGGCCGGCCGGGCGCTGACCCGGACGGACCGGAGCGCGCTGCTGGTCGGCTGAGCGCCGCCGTCAGCCCCGGGAGCCGGCCCGCCGGGCGGTCAGCCGCCGGACGCGGGCGTTGGCGGCCGCCGCACCGCTGGGGGGCAGGTCGTCGACGGAGCCGACCGCCGTCCACCAGTCGCGCAGCGGCGGCGGGGCGAGCACGTCGACCCGCTCACCGGGCTGCGGGACGACGACCTGCACGTCCCGGGCCTCGGCGGCGGCGAGCAGCCGCTGCACCGGCTCGGCCCACCGGTGGAAGGCCAGGTTGAACGTCGCCCAGTGGATCGGCACCAGCACCCGGCCACCCAGGTCACCGTGCGCGCGCACGGCCTCCTCCGGGTCCATGTGGATGGCGTGCCAGGCGTCGTTGTAGGCGCCGATCGGCTGCAGCGTCAGGTCGAAGGGCCCCAGGCGGGCGCCGATCCCGGCGAAGGCCGGGGTGTAGCCGGTGTCCCCGCCGAAGAAGACCCGGTGCCGGGGGCCGGCGACGACCCAGGACGACCACAGCGTGGTGTCCCGGGCGAAGAACCGGCCGGAGAAGTGCCGGGCCTCGGTGCAGGTCAGCGTCAGCCCGGCGACGGTCGTGGCGCCGTCCCAGTCCAGCTCGACGATCCGCTCGTCGGGCACGCCCCACCGGCGCAGGTGCGCGCCGATGCCCAGCGGGACGACGAACGGCGCCGACTGCTCGCGCACCAGCGCCCGCACCGTGGGCAGGTCGAGGTGGTCGTAGTGGTCGTGGCTGATCAGCACCGCGTCGACGGGGGGCAGGCTCTCCACCGGCGCCGGCGGCTCGTGCAGGCGGGTGGGGCCCAGCAGCGGCGACGGTGACACCCGCTCGCCCCACACCGGGTCGACCAGCACCCGCCGGCCGTCGATCTCCAGCAGGGCGCTGGAGTGCCCGAACCAGGTGACCGCGAGCTCGGCGGCCTGCTCGGGCACGTCCGGGGTGATCAGCGGGATGGGGCCGCCGGGGAGCCCCTTGTGCCGGTCCTCGTGCCACTGCCGCAGCAGCCCGTCGCGCGCGTTGGCGGGGGCGAGTGCGGGGGTGGGCAGGTTGTTGTGGAACTTCCCCTCGGAGAACTGGGAGGAGGCGGTGACGGTCGGGCGGAGCCGGCGCTGGCTGGCGCCGAGGGCGACGGGCAGGCCCCAGGCGGCGCGGGCGACCCAGCTCACGCCGCCCAACAGGGCGGTGGCAGCGGTGGCGGTGGCGACACGACGGAGGAACGGCACGTCCCCAGCATCCCCGACGCAGCTGAGCGCTGCCCAGGAAGTGGTGCGGAAGACGCTCGTGCTCTGCTCACCGTGGGTGAGCAGAGCACGAGCGGTGTCCTCAGCCGGCGATGGCGGCCACCGGCGGGGTCTTCGCCGCACGGCGGGCCGGCAGCACCGAGGCCAGCAGCCCGGCCACGGTGGCGACCAGCACGATCGCGCCGATCTGCAGCCACGGGATGCTGATCACCACCTCGCCGATCTCGCCGAGCGCGGAGGCGGCCCCGACCAGGCCGTAGGCGCCGCCGACCAGCACGCCGAGCACCGCGGCCACGCCGGCGACGAGCACCGCCTCCCAGGCCAGCAGCGCCCGCAGCTGGCGCCGGGTCAGCCCCAGCGCCCGCAGCAGGCCGCTCTCCTGACGCCGCTCGACCACCGACAGGGCCAGGGTGTTGCCGACCCCGATCAGGGCGATGAGCACCGCCACGCCGAGCAGACCGGTGACCACCAGCAGCAGGACGTCGACCACCTGGTCGATGGCGGCCCGCTCGCTGGCCAGGCCGGTGACGAACGCGGTGGGCAGTGCGGTGCCGGCCAGGTCGGTGACCTCGTCGATCGCCGCGGTCTGGTCGATCCCGTCGGCCAGTCGCAGCCACATGGCGTCCACCGCTGCGTCGGGCACCAGGGCCTGCAGGTCGGCGCGGGTCAGCAGCGTCCGGTCGGTCTCGCCGGCCACCACGGTCAACGTGCGCGAACGGTCACCGGCGGTCAGCGTCAGCGAGTCGCCAGGCTGCACGCTCCAGGAGTCGGCTTCCCAGTCGGGGAGCACGACCTGGCCGAGCTCGGGCAGCGTCACGTCGGTCGTCGAGCGGAGGACCGGGAGGGCCTGCGCGGCGTCGACACCGGCAGCCCAGGTGTTCACGCCGTCCGGCCCGGTCACCGTCGCGCCGGTGAGCCCGGTGGCGGCGACGACGCCGTCCACCGACTCCAATTGCGACTGCAGGGAGGGGCGTACCGGTTCGTCGAAGCTCTGCACGATGACGTCGGTCGGGTAGTTGGCCGCCAGTCCGGCCTGGGCGGTCGCCCGGGTGGAGCTGGCCCCGACGACCATCGCCGTGGTCAGCGTGACGCCGATCAGCAGCGCGGTGGCGGTGGCCGCCGTCCGGCGGGGGTTGCGGGTCGCGTTGCCGGTGGCCAGGCGCGCCGGCAGCCCGCCGAACCGGCCGAGCAGCCGGCCCGCCGCCGCGACGATCGGCGGAACCGCCCGCTGGGCGAGCAGCAGGAGCCCCAGCGAGCTGAGCACCCCGCCGCCCAGTGCGATCAGGATGTCCGCCGTCACCACGCCCAGGGTCATCAGCGCCACGCCGGAGACGGTGAGCAGCAGGCCGGTGACCAGCCGGACGACGCCGCCGCGGGAACGCAGCGGAGCCGGGTCCGTCGGGCGGAGCGCGGCCAGCGGGGCGACCCGGGTGGCGGCGCGGGCCGGGGCCAGTGCGGCGATCAGCGTGGTCACCGTGCCGACGGCTATGCCGACGCCGACGACGTACAGCGGCACCGAGACCCCGGACAGCGGGATGGGGGAGTCGATGCCGGACACCAGCGCCGAGACGCCGGCGGCCAGCCCGATCCCGGCGAGCACGCCGATCACGGAGGCGACCAGCCCGGTGAGCACGGCCTCGCCGAGCACGCTGCGACGGACCTGCCGGGAGGTCGCGCCGACGCAGCGCAGCAGGGCCAGGTCGCGGGTCCGCTGGGCCAGCAGCACGGCGAAGGTGTTGGCGATGACCAGCCCGGCGACGAGCACCGCGATGGTGGCGAACACGAGCAGGGAGGTGGTGAGCCAGTCGGCGTCACCGGTCAGCATCGCGACGGACTCCTCGGCCTGCTCGGTGCCGGTGCGCACGGTGACGTCCTCGCCGGACAGGGTGGCGCGCACCTCCTCGGCCAGGAGGCCGGGGTCTGTGCGGGTCGGCCCGGCGATGCGCAGCT
Source organism: Modestobacter sp. VKM Ac-2977 (assembly GCF_026968045.1). GTDB lineage: Bacteria > Actinomycetota > Actinomycetes > Mycobacteriales > Geodermatophilaceae > Modestobacter. The sequence continues at coordinate 34,789 of NZ_JAPVBQ010000005.1, forward strand.
CGGTCGGCTCCGTCGCACCCCAGGCCTGGGCCTGGTCGGCGGTGACGTAGCCCTTGCCGTAGATGCCGGCGGTGGGGTCGCCGCCCAGGTCGACCACCCCGGTCACGGTGACATCGGCGGTGGTCCCGGTGCCCTCCGCGTCGTAGACGGTGACCGGGAGGACGTCGCCGACGGCGGCACCGACGCGCTCGCTGACCGCGACCTCGCCCGGGCGCACCGGCAGCGAGCCGTCGCTCAGCTGCTGCCAGCGCAGCGCCGGGTCGCCGGCCACCGACTCGACCAGCAGGTACTGGGCACCGGTGCGGCCGGGGGCGACTGCCTGGACGGAGGTCTGCCAGGTCGGGTCGACGGCCTGCACGCCGTCCAGCGCCGTGAGGGTGTCGACGTGCTCGGCCAGCCCGGTTCCGCTGTCGGAGGTGACCACCACGTCGGTGTCGACGTACTGGGCGCCGGCGGCCTCCAGGACGGTGGCCTTCGTGGTCTCGTTGAGCACCAGGGTGGCGACCACGAAGCCCACCGCGATGACGATCGCCAGGGTCGAGGCGACCAGCCGGCCGGCGTGCGCCCGGATGCTCGCCAGGGTGACTGCACGCATGACGGTCAGGCCCCCAGTCCACGCAGCGCGTTGATGATCGAGTCGGTGGTGGGCTGGTGGACCTCGCCGGCCAGCCGGCCGTCGGCCAGCAGCACGACCCGGTCGGCGTAGGCGGCGGCCACCGGGTCGTGGGTGACCATGACGACGGTCTGGCCGGTCTCCCGCACGCTGGAGCGCAGCAGGTCCAGCACCTCGGCGCCGGCGTGGCTGTCCAGGTTGCCGGTGGGCTCGTCGGCGAAGACGACGTCCGGGCGGGGGAGCAGCGCCCGGGCAACGGCGACCCGCTGCTGCTGGCCGCCGGACAGCTCGTGCGGGCGGTGCTGGAGCCGGTCGCGCAGGCCGAGCCGGCCGATGACGGAGTCCATCCACGCCCGGTCCGGGCGCTGTCCGGCCAGCTGCATCGGCAGCAGGATGTTGTCCTGGGCGTTGAGCACCGGCAGCAGGTTGAACGACTGGAAGACGAAGCCGATCCGCTCGCGGCGCAGCGTGGTCAGCTGGTCGTCGCGCAGGCTGGTGAGCTCGGTCTCGCCGAGCCAGACCTTGCCGCTGGTCGCGGCGTCCAGGCCGGCCAGGCAGTGCATCAGGGTCGACTTGCCCGAGCCCGAGGGGCCCATGATCGCGGTGAACGCCCCCCGGTCGAACGCGACGTCGACGCCGGCCAGTGCGTGCACCGCGGTCTCACCCGAGCCGTAGGTCTTGCGCAGGTCGGTGGCGTGGACGGCGGCGGACTGCGTCGCCGCGGGCTCACCCGGGACGGTCATGACGGGGACGGACACTTTCGGCCTCCAGGGACGTGGTCTTCGACTGAGATCACGTTCTCCCGGCGCGACAACCGGCCGCGTCGCCGCAGGGGCTGGTCTCCACGGAGGCTGTGCTGCACCTGTGGGCTGACCCGGGGTCATCCCCCAGGTGCATGCCCCCGCCCCTGGGTGGCGCCAAGTGCTGTGTCGTCGACGCCTCGCCGGGCCGGCAGGCGTCGACAGCTCCGCACTCGGCGGACCGGCCCCCTCCAGGGGCCCGCCGCGAGCCTGCGAGGGGTGGGGAGGAGGGGGTCCTTCGTCAGGCGGGGGCGTTCCGCAGCAGGTCGGCGGGGGCCACCAGGCCGGTGCGGTAGGCCAGGACGACGGCCTGCACCCGGTCCCGGGAGCCGGTCTTGAACAGCACCCGGCCGACGTGGGTCTTCACCGTCGCCTCGCTGACGAACAGCTGCGCGGCGATCTCGGTGTTGGACGCGCCGTACGCCATCTGCACCAGCACCTCCCGCTCCCGTGGGGTGAGCTCGGCCAGCGCATCCGGGTCGACCTGGCCGGTCCCGCCCCCGTTGCCGGCCCCGCGCAGGATCGGCGCGACGTGCTGCAGCAGCCGGCGGGTGGAGCTGGCCGCGATCACCGAGTCGCCGGCGTGCACGGTGCGCACCGCGGCGAGCATCTCCTCCGGCGGGGCGTCCTTGAGCAGGAAGCCGCTGGCCCCGGCGCCGATCGCCGCGACCACGTACTCGTCGAGGTCGAAGGTGGTGAGCACGACGACCCGGGGCGGCTCGGGGAGCGCCGTCACCAGCTCGGTCGCGGCGATGCCGTCGGTGCCGGGCATCCGGACGTCCATCAGGACCACGTCGGCCGGCGTCCGGCGCAGCAGCTCGACCGCCGCGGCGCCGTCCCCGGCCTCCCCGACCACGGTGAGGTCGGGCTGGGAGTCGATCACCATCCGGAACCCGGCCCGGACCAGCTGCTGGTCATCGACGAGGACGACGCGGATCTGGCTGATGTTCATCGAGGTGGACCGTAGGGCAGGGACGCGTGCACGCCGAACCCGCCGCCGGTCCGCGGGCCGGCGGTCAGCCGCCCGCCGTGCAGCGCCGCCCGCTCGCGCATGCCCAGCAGGCCCTGTCCCTGGCCGTCGGACTCCACGATCGCCGCCGATGCGCCCCGGCCGTCGTCCAGCACGGCCAGCTCCAGCGCATCGGGCCGCCAGTGCAGCCGCACCCACGCCCGGCCGGCCGGGCCGGCGTGCTTGAGCACGTTGGTCAGCGACTCCTGCACGATCCGGTAGGCGGCCAGCTGCGCGCCGGCCGGCAGCGGCCGCGGGTCGCCCTCGACGATCAGGTCGACGGCCAGGCCGCTGGCCCGGACGTCGGCCACCAGCTGGTCGATCGCGGCGACGTCGGGCTGCGGGGCGTACTCCTGCCCGTCACCCTCCCGCAGCACCCCGAGCAGTTTGCGCATGTCGGTCAGCGCCTGCCGGCCGGTGGCCGAGATCGCGTCCAGGGCCCCGGTCGCGGCCGCCGGGTCGGTCTGCCCGGCGTACCGGCCACCGTCGGCCTGGGCGATGACCACCGACAGCGAGTGGGCGACGACGTCGTGCATCTCCCGGGCGATCCGGGCCCGCTCGGTCGACGCCGCCAGCCGCATCTCCTGCTCCCGTTCCAGCTCCAGCAGCCGGGCGCGCTCCTCCAGGCCGGCCACCTGCTGCAGCCGGGCGCGGCGCAGGTCGCCCAGCGCCCAGCACGCCACCACGAGCACGCCGATGACGCCGGCGGCGAAGACGAAGCCGAACCACGTGCCCGCGCCGAAGTAGACGGCCGAGGCGAGCACGGCACCGACCAGCCCGACGACCAGGCCGGCCCGACTGGCCCAGCGGGGGGCGTACGCGGCCAGCGCGTAGACCATCACCGGCGCGGCGATGTTGGCGGGGAGGAAGTAGCCCGGCATGAGCACCAGCTCGAGCAGGCTGGCGACGGTGACGACTGCGGCGGCACGGACCGGTCGGCGGCGGCGCCAGGCCAGCGGGACCAGCAGCGCCAGCGACAGCGGGATCGCGGCGAGGCCGGACCCGGGGTAGGCGATGTCCGTGGAGGCGCTGACCAGGACGAGCACCGCGACGCCGGCGAGGACGGCGTCGACGCCGAACGGGTGCTCCCGCAGCCACCCGGCCGCGCGCTCCAGCAGCGGCTGATCCGCAGCGGCGGGGACCCGGTCCGGTTGCGCGTCCTGCACGCGGGTGCGGACCAGCAGCCCCAGCGCCCAGGCCGCCACCACCAGCACCGCGAGCAAGATCATCAAGGGGATGCCGTCGCTGAGCGGCGCGCCCTGGCCGACCGTGACCGCTGCGAGCCCCGCGCCGGTCAACCCGGCGGCCAGCCCCGCCCGGCCGGCCCAAGGGGGACCGTGGGCCGCCAGCGCGTAGACCATCATCGGGGCGGCGACGTCAGCGAGCAGGAGTTCGCCAGGGAGCACGAGGAGCTGGACCAGGCAGACCAGCACCACCGCGGCGGCTGCGGGGACCGGGCGGCGGCGCCGCCAGGCCAGCGGGGCGCACAGCGCCAGGCCGAGCAGGACGGCCACCTCCGGGCTCGACTCGCTGTAGCCGGACAGCCCGGGCACCGGGACCGTGACCAGCGCGACCAGGCCGGCGAGGGCGACGTCCACGCCGAAGGGGTGCCGTCGGAGACGTGTCGCCGCACGTTCGAGCAGCGACCGGACCATGCTGCCGACCCTAGGCAGGGTCGCGCCGTCCGTCGTCGTCCCGCGGGGTGAACCGCGTGTCCGCCTGCGGGATGAGCTGCCGTCCGCGGGCGCCCCGGCGCCGAGTGACAGCTCAGCGGGCGACCGGCGGGGTGGGTTCCCCACTGCGCTGTCACTCGGCGGACCGCCGTGCGGGCTCGGCTGTCGGACCGCACTGGCAGGGTGCCGGTCGTGTCCTCGCCCCTCGGTCCGGCGTTCTGGCGGCTCTACTCGGCCAGCGCCGCGTCCAACCTCGCCGACGGGGTGAACCGGGTCGCCTTGCCGCTGCTGGCCGCGACGCTCACGCGCGACCCGGTCGCGGTCGCGGCCCTCACGTCGCTGGCGTTCCTGCCCTGGCTGCTGTTCGCCCTGCCGGCCGGTGCCTTCGTCGACCGGACCGACCGCAAGCGGGCGATGGCCGCCGCCAACGTCGTCCGGGCAGGTGCGCTGGCGGCCACGGTGCTCACCGGGACGACGTCGCTCGTCGTCCTCTACACCGTGGCGTTCGCGGTGGGGGTCGCCGAGACCGTGTACGACAGCGCGGCCCGGGCGATGCTCCCGCAGGTGGTCCGCCGTGACCAGCTCGACCGCGGGAACGGGCTGCTCACCACCGCCGAGGAGGCCAGTCAGGGGTTCATCGGCGCGCCGCTGGGCTCGGTGCTGTTCGTCCTCGCGGCCGCCGCGCCGCTGCTCACCACCGCCGGGGGTTTCCTGCTCGCCGCCGTCCTGGTGGTCGGCATCGCCGGCACGCACCGGCCGGTCCGCGGCGGGGGCCCGCCCACGACGATCCGCCGGGACGTCGCCGAGGGCGTGGGCTGGCTGTGGCGGCACCGCTTCCTCCGCGGCCTCACCCTCGTCTCGGCGAGCACCGCGCTCACCTCGTCGATGACCACCGGCGTCTTCGTGCTGTACGCGCTGGACACGCTGGAGATCGGCGCGGCCGGGTACGGGCTGCTGCTCACCGCCGCCGGGGTGGGCGCAGTGGCCGGCGGGCTGACCGCCGCACCGCTGGCCGGCCGGATCGGCCGCACCGCCACGCTGGTCGCCGGGTCGGTGCTGGCCGCGCTGACCCTGGGCGCCATGGCGTTCACCGAGAACGGCGTCGTGGCCGGGGTGCTGTTCGGGGCCGGGACGGTGGGGGTGCTGTTCTGGAACGTGCTCACCATGTCGCTGCGCCAGGCGCTCATCCCCGAGGCGCTGTTCGGCCGGGTCCAGGGCGGCTACCGGACGCTGGTCTGGGGCGGGATCCCGCTGGGCGCGCTGGCCGGCGGGCTGCTGGCCGACGCGACGAGCGTGCCCACCGTGTTCGCGATGTCCGGCGCCGCCCAGCTGGTGCTCGCCGGGGCACTCTGGTGGCTGCTCGCCGCCCACCGGGACCTGGTGGCCAACGCCTTCGCCGCGGACGAGGAGCCGGCTGCGCCCTGAGTGAGCCGGGACGGTCAGGGGACGACGGTCACCGGCCAGCGGCCGACCCGCACCAGCCGGACCGCCACCGACCCGATCACCCGGTGGCCGGCCTGCTCGGACGCGCCCACCAGCACCGCGTCCGCCGGCAGCTCGTCGGCGATCCGGGACAGCTCGGTCACCGGATCGCCCTGTGCGGTGCGCAGCTCCGCTGCGATGCCCAGGTGCTCGACCGCGGACTGCAGCTCACGGCGCAGCTCCTCGCCCACCTCGGCAGCGGCGTCCCGGGCGATCGCCTGGGCCTCGGGCACCCAGCCGACCATCGACGGCGGCTCCTCGACGTAGACCGCGACCAGCCGGGAGCGCTGGCGGCGGGCCAGCCCGGCCGCGTAGGCCGCGGCGCGCAGCGACGTCGGGGAGCCGTCCACCCCGACGAGGATCACCCGCGGGCCGTCGGTGCCCCGCTCGAACTGCCCCGCTGCGGTCATCGGCCCATCCTGCGCGACCGGAGCGCTGCGGGATCAGGCGGTGGCGCGCCGCTGCAGCTCCTCCGCCTGCCCGGCGGCCGCACCGTCGGCGGCGAAGTCGGCCAGCGTCCGGCGGAGCGCCACCCCCAGCCGGTCGGCCCGCAGGTGCAGCTCGTCCCGGGGCAGCAGCGGCAGCCCGGTGCCGCCCCAGCGCGCCAGCAACGCGAGGTCCTCGTCGAGCGCGGCGGTCGCGGACGCCACCGCGGTCGCCAGAGCACGGGGGGAGACCGCGCCGCTGGTCCGCTGCACCAGCACGCAGGTGTGCACCCGGGTCGAGTCGGCGTCCTCGGGCTGCAGCAGCCGGAGGACCGTGGTCACCACGCCCGTCCGCAGGTCCTCCTCCCGCCGCACCAGCTGGAACGGGGCCCGGTGGACGGCGGTGACCCGTCGACCGCCCAGCTGCTCCTCCTGTACGCCGGAGAAGCCGTTGCGCTCGTACGTCAGCTCCGGGACGGCCACCTCGGACGTGGGGTGCCCGGCGCGACGGGAGGTGTCGAGGAAGGCGTCGGCCAGCGCACCGGCCGAGGCGGGACTGCGGGTCGGGGGCAGCCAGCCGGACACGGCCAGCGGGTCGGCGGTCTCCGGGACGGCGAGCAGTTCGGCCCACGGCTCGGCCGGTGCGATCCAGACGACCCCGAGGCGTTCCGCGACGCCCCACGCAGGCGGGTCGGCGTCCAGCTCGCCGCCGGCCCGGCGGTGCACCGTCCAGGTGCGCCCCAGCAACCGGGTCTGCAGGTAGCCGCTCGCACGGAGGTCGGTGGACGGGGCGACCGGGTGCCAGGCGTGCTCGAGGGCGGGGTGCAGGTTGTCCAGGACCGGTCCCGCCGGCGGTGGCAGATCGGGCACCGGTTCCGGCGACGGCGTCGTCCCGTCGGTGCGCGGTGGCCGCGCGGCCGGCGTGGGGTCGGGGGCCAGCCACACCCAGCCGTCCCGCTCCTCGACCGCCCAGGGTGCGGACAGGTCGGCCCGCGGAGGAGGGGTGCCGGCCGGCCCGAGCGACGGGATCTCCACGCAGCGGCCCTCCGCGTTGAACTCCCAGCCGTGGTACGAGCACCGCACCCGCCCGTCGACGACGGTGGCGGTGGTCAACGGCACCAGCCGGTGCGGACAGCGCGCCGACAGGGCGGTCACCTCGGCCCCCGGCCGGGTGCGGAGGACGACGTAGGCCTGCCCGGCCGCGCCCACTTGCCGTGGCGTCGTCCCCACCTCACTGGAGCGGGCGACGGGGTACCAGCCGGTGGAGGCCATGGCCCGCCCGCCCGTCAGGGGGGTGGTGGTCCGGGAGTTCGCGGTCCTGGAGGAGGCCATGCGCCCATGGCACCAGCCGACCGTTTCCCCGGCGTTGCCCCTGCGTGGACTCCAGGCGTCCGCCGAGACCGCTTCGATAACTATCGGGACACCCCGGCTGCCATTGTGAGCGTTGACACCCTAGGGTGACCGCGATCACCCGACAGGCGACACACAGTGAGGTGCCATGTGACACCCCCGAACGAACGCAAGCTGCTGACCCCGGAGGAGTACCGCCAAGCGCAGGACTCCCCGGAGTTCACCGAGCTGCGTCGCCGGTTCCGCAGCTTCGCCGTCCCGATGACGGTCGCCTTCCTGGTCTGGTACGCGCTGTTCGTCCTGCTCTCCACGTACGCGGCGGACTTCATGTCCACCGAGGTCTTCGGCAACGTCAACCTCGGCATCCTGCTCGGGCTGGGGCAGTTCGTGAGCACCTTCCTGATCACCCAGCTCTACGTGCGGCACGCGAGCAAGAACACCGACCCCATCTCCGACGAGATGCGCACCCGCCTCGAGGCCCACGAGTTCGCCTCCCCCCGGAACGAGGAGACCCCCCGTGGCTGACGTGTTCGCCGCCGAGAGCGCGACCATCGGCGAGCCGGCGATCAACATCTCGATCTTCGGCGCCTTCGTGGTGGTGACGCTGATCATCACCTTCCGGGCCAGCCGGAACAACAAGAGCGCGGCCGACTACTACGCCGCCGGCCGCAACATCACCGGCACCCAGAACGGCCTGGCCATCGCCGGCGACTACCTGTCGGCTGCCTCGTTCCTCGGCATCGCCGGCGCGATCGCCATCTACGGCTACGACGGCTTCCTGTACTCCATCGGCTTCCTCGTGGCCTGGCTGGTCGCGCTGCTGCTGGTCGCGGAGTTGATGCGCAACACGGCCCGGTTCACGATGGCCGACGTCCTGGCCTTCCGGATGCGGCAGGGGCCGGTGCGCACCGCGGCGGCCATCTCGACGCTGTTCGTCTCGCTGTTCTACCTGCTCGCGCAGATGGCCGGTGCCGGTGGCCTGGTCGCCCTGCTGCTGGGGGTCAGCGGCGCCGCGGCCGAGGCGATCGTCGTGGTCGTCGTCGGCGCGCTGATGATCTTCTACGTGCTGGTCGGCGGCATGCGCGGCACCACCTACGTGCAGATGATCAAGGCGACGCTGCTGATCGCCGGTGCACTGGTCATGACGGTCTGGGTGCTCGCCGAGTACGGCTTCAGCCTCTCCGCGCTGCTCGGTGGGGCGGTCGCGTCGGAGGGCGGGCAGGTCCTGGAGCCCGGCGCCCAGTACGGGGTGTCGAACGCCACCCGGCTGGACTTCATCAGCCTCGCGCTGGCCCTGGTGCTCGGCACCGCCGGCCTGCCGCACGTGCTGATGCGCTTCTACACCGTGCCCACCGCCAAGGACGCCCGGAAGTCGGTCGTCTGGGCCATCTGGCTGATCGGCGGCTTCTACCTGTTCAGCCTGGTCATCGGCTACGGCGCCGGTGCCCTGGTGGGCTCCGAGACGATCCTGGCCGCACCCGGTGGGGTCAACGCGGCGGCCCCGCTGCTGGCGTTCGAGCTCGGTGGCACCGTGCTGCTGGGCATCATCGCCGGCGTCGCCTTCGCCACGATCCTCGCGGTCGTGGCCGGGCTGACCATCACCGCGTCGGCGTCCTTCGCCCACGACGTCTACGCCTCGGTGCTGAAGAAGGGGCAGGTGGACCCGAACGCGGAGGTCCGGGTCGCCCGGATCACCGCCGTCGTCATCGGCGCGGTCTCCATCGGCCTGGGCATCCTGGCGCTCCAGGCCGGGATCAACATCGCCTTCCTGGTGGCCCTGGCCTTCGCGGTGGCGGCCTCGGCCAACCTGCCGACGATCCTCTACACGCTCTTCTGGAAGAACTTCACCACCCAGGGCGCGCTGTGGTCGATCTACGGCGGGCTGATCGTCTGCATCGGTCTGATCATCTTCTCGCCGGTGGTCTCGGGGTCGGAGACGGCGATGTTCTCCAACTTCGACATCGCGTGGTTCCCGCTGCGGAACCCGGGCCTGGTCTCCATCCCGCTGTCGTTCTTCCTCGGCTGGCTGGGCACCAAGGTGTCCAAGGAGAAGCCCGACATCGACAAGTACGCCGAGCTCGAGGTCCGGTCGCTGACCGGCATCGGTGCCGAGAAGGCAGTCGCTCACTGAGGGCCTGAGCTGAGCAGGTCCTGAAAGCGCGAGGCGCGTCCCCGGTGGGGGCGCGCCTCGCGTCGTCTCCGGGTGCCTCAGGCGGCAGCCGGCGCGGTGGCCGGTTCGTCCGGGGCCGTGCCGGGCCGGATGGCGGGCTCCGGCAGGACGGCGTCGACGGCGACGGTCGCGACGCTGACCGCGCCGGCGGCGGAGCGGCGCCGGCGGACGACGGAGCGGCTGACCAGCCCGGCCAGCACCACGAGACCGGCGAGCACGTGCTGCCCGGGGGCGGTGAGGGCGACGGCGATCGCCGCGGCGTAGACCACCGACAGCAGCACCGTGGCGACGGGGAGCCGGCCGGGCAGGTGCAGGACCGGCAGGTGGGGGAGAGCGAGGTGGGGGGTGGGGACGGGCAGGTGCACGACGTACCTCCAGCGAGTGCTCGGGCGCCCGCCGGGCCGGCGTCCCAGGTCCGCTGGGGAGCGGAGCCGGGGCGCCGGCACGGCGACGGCGCATCGGGCGGGCCTCCCGTGGCAGATCACAGGAGGCGGCGCCTCACTTGAGGGCGTCCTTGGCCTTCTGGAGGATCCCCTGCATCGGCACCGGCGGGGTGCCGTAGAGGCGCGGGTCGCCCGGGGGCAGGATCGGGGCGTCGGCGTTCGCCGCGATCGGCCGGGCGGTCAGCTGGTTGTCGGTGCCGTCCAGCGCCGGCCCGTTGGCCCAGCGGCCGTTGGCGGCATCCGGCCCGTCGGAGGCGTCGAGGAACGCGTAGGCGAACTCCGGCGGCTCCTCGTCCAGCGGGAAGGCGGCCGGCACCGGGATGTTGTCCAGCCCGTCGGCCTTCAGCTCCTCCGCCGCGGCCAGCCACTGCATCTGGTGGTAGTGGTCCCGCGCGATCAGGAAGCGGAGGGTGTCCTTGACGCCCTTGTCGTCGGTCATGTTGTAGAGCCGGCTCACCTGCAGCCGGCCCATCATCTCGGCCGTGGCGTTGTAGTGGAAGTCCGCCATCAGGTTCCCGCTGGCGGTCACGTACCCGCCGCTCCACGGCAGGCCCATGCTGTCCCGGAAGTAGGCGCCGCCGCCGTTGACGATGGCGTGCTGCGGGTTGCTCTGGCCGTACGCGGCTGCGCTCTCCTTCGAGTGGTCGGCGGAGTCCGGCTTGAGCGGCTGGTGGTCCAGCAGCCGGTCGATCAGCGTCACCAGGATCTCGACGTGCGCGAGCTCCTCGGTGCCGATGGCCAGCAGCATGTCCTTGTACTTGCCGGGCAGGCGGCAGTTCCAGCCCTGCAGCAGGTACTGGGTGGCGACGGTCATCTCGCCCCACTGACCACCGAGCACCTCCTGGAGCCGGCGGGCGTAGTTGGCGTCGGGGCCGTCGGGCTTGGCCTCGTACTGCAGGGCGTGGGTGTGCGTGAACACGGGCGTTCTCCCTCTGCGTCGGTCGCTGTCGCCGCCCTCGCGGTGACAACAGACAGATGCCCCCTCCCGGTGTCACCCCCGTGCCGTCCGCTGGCCCCCGGGGGCCTACCTGTCCGCCGGCCCGGCGCCGGGAGCTCCGCCCCTGCTCTCCGTGCACGACCGGGTGGCGGGCCCGGCAGCCGGGCCCGGTCGACGCGCGAGTCGGGAGGGGCCGACCGCAGGGCATGCGGTGTCGACGGGGAGCGGACGAGAACCGTGGGACGGGTGGCAGCGCGCGGATGGCTGCCGAGGTCAGCGGTCACCGCCGGCCTCGACCCGATCGATGATCGCGTCGATGCGATCGTGTCGCTGTGCCGGGTTCGGCACGAGTCCGTAGGGCGGGTCTCCCTCGGTGGTGCCCCAGGGGACGAGCACGTCGAAGTCCAACTCGCGGACGAGCGCGAGGCTGTCCAGGTAGTCGCGGCGGAGTCCGGAGCTCAGCACGACGGCCTTCCACTCGCCGTCCTCGATCCAGATGAAGTCGCCGGTGAAGAGGAAGCGGTGGGTGCCGTTGTCCCAGAGGTAGGAGGTCGTCCCCGCGGTGTGGCCGGGGGTGGGGACCACCTCGAGGTCGTCGTCGATCATCCCCGGCCCATCGAAGGTGCCCGCCACGTCGAGCGACGCCGCGAGCTCCGAGCGGTCGTCCCGGTGGACCCAGATGGGCACGTCGAGGTCGGGTTGCCCGTACATCGACTCGTGGCCGTGGTTGACCAGCAGGCGGGCCGGTGCGCCGAGCGCGAGGATCGCCGCCGCCGACTCGCTCACCCCTGGGGAGTTGTAGACGACCAGGTTGCCCTGCGGGCGCTCGAGCACGTACGAGCGCAGCAGCACGTCGTGCTGGTAGGGGAGCCGTGACGTCGGGGTGGCGAGCAGCCCTTCGATCGGCGTGTCCAGGGGGTGGTCTCCTGCAGTCGTCATGGTCGTCCTCCGATGAGTGGTCCGGGCCGGCGTGCGTCGTCGTCGCCACCCCGGGGGGTCGAGCTCCAGCGGTGCTGTCGTCGTCCCCTCGAGGTCGGTCGGCCGCGCCGTGACTCACCACGAAAGCTAGAAGCTCAAGTAACCTTGAGGTCAAGGGGGCCAGGGAGGTCGGGATGGCGCAGGGGCACTCGCTGGGTGATCGGCTGACGATCGGGGAGCTCGGTCGGCGCAGCGGCGTGGCGGTGTCGGCGTTGCGGTACTACGAGACGCTGGGGCTGATCGCCGCGGAACGTACGAGCGGGAACCAGCGGCGCTATCCGCGGCACATGCTCCGCCGCGTGTCGCTGGTCACCGTCGCGAAGCGGCTGGGCGTGCCGCTCGCGGACGTGCAGGAGGCGCTTGCGACGGTGCCGTTGGACCGGACTCCGTCGCAGGCTGACTGGCAGCGGGCGGCGCAGGTGTGGAAGGCGACTCTGGAGGAACGCCGCCGCGCCATCGAACGGCTGGAGCGAGAGCTGACCGGTTGCATCGGCTGCGGGTGCCTGTCGATGCGCTCGTGCGCCCTGATGAACCCGGACGACGCGCTGGGCGCCGTCGGTCCGGGAGCGCGACGCCTCGCCCCCGAGACCTGAGGAGGGCGGTGTCCAGCGGCCCTGCTCTTCCCGACGTCAGGACCGCCTGACGTCGGGATCGGGCGGGTCAGCGGTCCGGGAGTCGCACCCACAGCGTGAAGGCGCCGTCGGGGCCCTCGGACCAGGCCAGCCGGCCGCCGAGCTCCCGGGTCTGCCGCTGCACCGACCACAGGCCCAGGCCGCTGAGGTCCACCGGCGGGGTCGTCCGGTTCAGATGACCCAGGACCCGATCGGCCGGCACGCCCGGCTGGGTCACGGCGAGGTCGACCCACCCGTCCCGTCGCTCCACCCGCAGCCGGACGGGCCGGCCCCCGCCGTGCCGATGGGCGTTCTCCAGCAGGTTGGTCAGGATCCGCTGGACGCGGGCGTCGGCGACGGCCACGTCGGCCGCGTCGTCGCCGAGCTCGACCCGCAGCTGGTGGTCGGGCAGACCGGAGGCGGCGATGGAGGCGCGGACGACGTCGATGAGCCCGCGGGTGCCCGCCCGCTCCGCAGCCCCACCGGTGGCGTTCGCGGTGCGCAGCATGGAGGCCAGGTGCTGCGCCTGGGCGCGGGCGAGGTCGAGCAGTTCCGGTCGGCTGTCGTCGTCCTCGAGCCGGGCCAGCACCGACTCCAGCGCGGCCAGCGGGCTGCGCATGTCGTGACAGAGCGCCCGCACCAGCGCGTCGCCGGTGCTCACCGGGTCAGTCGCGGGACGGGGGAGGTGACTGCGCACCACGCGCAGCAGGTCGGTGAACAGTCCGGGCAGCGTCGCAGGGTGTGTGTCGGCAGCGAGGGTCACGGGCACCTCCGGGAGAGCGGTCGGTCAGCCACGCCGAGCGCAGCCGATCTGTGGGAGTGACGTGGAGGGACTGGACGTCGGTGCCGCTGCTGAGCACCGTCCCCCCGTGGACGTCGTGGTGGTCGATGACCACCCGTTGTTCAGTCGGGGTCTGGAACTGCTGTTGCCGCCGGAGAGCGGCGGGCGGGTACGCGTCGTCGGGACGACGGACGACGCCTCGGCCGGTGCGGCGCTGGTGCTCCGGCACAACGCCGACGTGGCCGTGGTCGACCTGCACATGCCGCCCCCCGGGGGCACCCGGGCCATCGCGGCGATCCGTCGGGCGCGGCCGATGACGCGGATCGTGGCCCTCTCCGGGCTGGCCGAGGCCGATGCGGCCCTGGAGGCGCTGCGGGCCGGGGCGAGCGGCTTCCTGCCCAAGACCGCCAGCCCCGAGGCGCTGGTGCGTCCGCTGCTCGCCGTCCTCGACGGCTGGTCGGTGATCCCCGAGTCGCTGCTGCGCCAGCTGCTGGACGACGCGGCGCCCACCGCGGACCAGGGCATCGCCGCTCAGCTGAGCGCCGACGACCGCCGGCTCTGGCGACTGGTGGCCGCCGGCACCAGCACGGTGGACATCGCCACGACGCTGCACGTCTCCGAGCGCACGGTGAAGCGGCTGGTGGCCAACCTGCTGCGCCAGCTGAAGGTCTCGACCCGGGTGGAGGCGGCCGCGCTCGCCGGCCGGGTCGGGCTCGAGGCGACCGGGACCAGCCTGGGGCGCTGAGTGGTGCAGCGGAGCGGCCATCATGCCCCGGCTACCCGGCGCGGCGCGGCGCACCCGCGGACCAAGCAGTTCCGGTTTGCTCCGGCGCGTCGTGGCTAGGGTCCGACCATGCCTGCACGGATCGTCCTGCTCGGTGCCACCGGCCACACCGGCGGTCGGACGGCGGCCGCCCTGACCTCCCGCGGCGCCCGGCCGGTGCTCGCCGGGCGCGATCCGGCCCGGCTCGTCCCGCTCGCCGACCGGCTCGGTGGGCCGGCCGGGCCGCTGGAGACCGCGGCCGCCGACGTGACCGACCCGGGCTCGGTGCGGGCCCTGCTCGGCGCCGGTGACGTCCTGGTCACCACGGTCGGGCCCTTCCAGCGGCTGGGGGAGGCCGCCGTCGCCGCGGCCACCGACGCCGGTGCGGTCTACCTGGACTCGACGGGCGAGCCCCCGTTCCTGCGTCGGGTGTTCGAGGAGTTCGGGCCGCAGGCGCAGCAGTCGGGCGCACGGCTGCTGACCGCCTTCGGCCACGACTACGTACCCGGCGTCCTGGCCGGCGCGCTGGCGCTGGCCGAGGCGGGCGACCGGGCACACCGGCTCGACGTCGGCTACAGCCTGGACGGCGTCCGGGGACAGGGCTTCTCCCGCGGCACGCTGGTCTCCCTGGTCGGGGTGCTGCTGGAGCAGGGGCACGCCTGGCGCGACGGTCGCCTGGTCGAGGAGCCGGCCGGCGCGCGGGACTGGTGGTTCGACGTCGCCGGCCGCACCCGCCGCGGGCTCTCGGTGGGCGGCTCGGAGCACCTGACGCTGCCCGGGCTCTCGCCGTCCCTGCGTGAGGTCGGCGTCTACCTGGACTGGTTCGGCCCGGCCACGCCGGTCGCGCGCCGGCTCGCCCCGCTCGCCCCGTGGCTCGGCCGGCTCCCCGGGGCCACGGCACGGGTGGAGCAGCTCGCCGACCTGGTCGGACGCCGGTTCGCCGAGGCGCCGACGACCCAGGGAGAGACCCGCACGCACGTCGTCGCCGAGGTGCGCGACCGGTCCGGTGCGCGGGTCGCCCGCGTGCGGCTGCTCGGCCCGGACCCCTACGAGCTGACCGCGGACCTGCTGGCCTGGGGGGCGGTCCGGGCCGCGGAGGGCGGGGTCGCCGGCGCCGGCGCCCTGGGTCCGGTGCAGGCCTTCGGGCTCGACGAGCTCACCGCGGGGGCGGCCACCGCCGGACTGCGGCCGGCGTGACCCTGCTCGCCTGCGTCGACGTCGGCTCGACCTGGACGAAGGCGGCGCTGGTCGAGCTGGACACCGGGCGACTGGTCGAGACGCGGCAGGCGCCGACGACCCCGGCGGACGTGGTGGCCGGGGTGCTGGCCGCGACGGAGGGCTGGGGCGCGCCGGTGCGCGCGTGCTCCAGCGCCGGTGGCGGACTCCGGCTGGCGGTCGTCGGCTACGAGGAGCTGATCAGCGCCGAGGCCGGGCACCGGGCGGCCCTGTCGGCGGGCGCCCGGGTGGTGCACGTGGCCGCGGGTCGGCTGGACGCCGCCGCGCTCCGGCAGCTGGCCGCCGCCGCCCCGGACGTCGTCCTGCTGGTGGGCGGGACGGACGGCGGGGACGCCACCGTGCTGCGGCACAACGCCGCCGCGCTCGCCGGTACGAACTGGTCCGTCCCGGTCGTGGTGGCCGGGAACGTCGACGTCCGGGCGGAGGTCTGCGCCGTCCTCACCACGGCCGGCACCCCGGTCACCGCCGCCGGCAACGTGCTCCCCGACATCGGGCAGCTGGCCCCGGAGTCCGCGCGCGCCGCGATCCGGGACGTCTTCCTGACCCACGTCATCGGCGGCGCCCGGCTGTCGGCGGATCCGCGGCTGCGCCGGTGGGTGCGAGCGGTGACGCCGGACGCGGTGCTGGACGGCGTGGCGGTGCTGGCCGAGCTGCGGGCCGGCGCCGACGCCCCGGGCGTGCTGGTGCTGGACGTCGGCGGCGCCACGACCGACGTCTACTGCGTGCCCGCCGTCGACGCCGAGCAGGCGTCGCTGCACCGGGCGGCGGTCGGGGTGCCGGCCCGCCGGCGCACCGTGGAGGGCGACCTCGGGGTGCACGCCAGCGCCGACGCGCTGCGGGAGGCGGCCGCGGGCGAGGGGCTCCGCACCCCCGGGGGCGACCCGCTGGACCTCGGCGAGGCCGCGGCGGTGGTGGCGCTGCGCCGGCACCTGCGGGCCGAGGCCGCCTACGGTCCGGGCGGGGCGAGCGCGCGTGGGGCGGGGCTGGTGGTGCTCTCCGGCGGGGTCTTCCGGCACGCGGCGCCGGCGGTGACGGCCGCGGTGGTGCAGCGGGTGGCGGCCGACCGGGGCGGGGCGGGGAGTGTGCTGGCCGGCGCACGGGTGGTCGTCGACGACCGGTACGTGCTGGCCGCGGCCGGGCTGCTCGCCGGGGACGCACCGGCCGCCGCGGCCGGGCTGCTCACCGGCCTGCTGGCGGACTGACCCGGAGCCGCCTCAGCCGACCCTGATGCCGAGCTCGGCCGCCATCCCGGCGGCCCAGCCGGCCAGCTGGGCGGTGCTGATCGTGCAGCCGCGCAGGTCGGCCACGCCGTCGAGCCGGGTCACCTCCGCGCCGCGCAGGTCGACCGAGCGGCTGCGGGCACCGCTGAGCACCAGCGACTCCACGGTGCAGTCGACCAGCCGCAGGTCACGCAGGTCGGCGCCGCCGAGGTCCAGCTCGCCCACGGTGCACCCGGTGAGCGTGACGTCGACCAGGGTGGCGCCCCGCAGGTCGAGGAAGTCGACCTTCACCTCCTGCAGGGCCACCCGGGTGAGCCCGGCGCCGTGCGCGGTCACCGCGCCGAACCGCCCGCCGGCGACCACGACGTCCAGCAGCGTCGCGTCGACCAGCGACCAGCCGGCCGCGCGCAGGTCGGTGAGCAGGCAGCTGGACAGCCGGGCGCGGTCGAAGGGCACGCCGGCGAGGTCGCACCCGGTCAGCACGCACTCGAGGAAGGAGGCGTCGGTCGCGTCGCCGGTCAGCTCCAGGCCGGCGAACCTCAGGCCGTCGGCCGTGCCCGCGCCGGCCAGCTCCGGTCCAGGTGCGTCCGCCAGCGGCGGGAGCAGGGCCTCGAGGTCGGTCGCGTCGATCGGCACGGCACCATCCTGGCCGCGCCGCGCGGCAGGGTGCGGGGGAGGGTCAGTCGTACGGCGTGAGGGTGGCCGCCCACTCCCCGGAGGCGGCCCGGGTGAACTCGGCCACCTCGTCGGCGGCCATGTCCCGCGCGGTGTAGCCGCCGCTGCCGGCGCCGACGCAGGCCAGCACGGTCGCCAGCCCGGCCCGGCGCTGGACCAGCGACTGCCGCACCTCCCAGCCCACGACGGCGCGGTCCTGCAGCACGGTGTGGCTGCGCACCAGCCACCCCGAGCGCAGCGCGAACGACCGGGGGCCGGCGACGTGCCCCAGGGCGTTGTAGCGGGCCAGGCCGAGGGGCACGCCGAGCAGCACGAGGGCGGCCCCGGCGGCCAGCAGCGGCCACCAGCCCGTCAGCGCGAGCACCACCCCACCGGCGGCCGCCACCAGCAGCCCGGGCGTGGTGCCCCGCGCGATGCTGCGCCGACGGGCGGCCGGGGGGTGCCGCCGCAGCGGACCCGGGTGGTCGACGAGCTCGGTGGAGAGCGCACGGGCGAGCTCCACCGGCCCGAGCGGCAGCACCTGCCCCCGTCGCGTGGCGTCACCGAGGCCGGTGACCAGGGCGCTGACCCGGGCCGCGCCGACCAGCCGCATGCCCAGCCCCTCGCTGATCGTGCAGCCCCGGATCCGGTCGATGTCCAGCTCTGTGTGCCGGCGGGTGACCAGTCCACGGACGGCGACGAGCGCCCCACCGCGCCGGAGCAGCCGGAACCGCCAGTTCACCAGGGCGCTGCCGATGATCGAGCCGAGGATCAGCAGCAGCAGGGCGCTCACCACGAGCCGGACGACGATCCGGGTGTCCGAGACGTCCGGCGACCAGAACTCCGGCAGGAACTGCTCGGGCAGCTCCTCGGCGGCCCGGAGCAACGCGCCCCCGGCGGCCAGGGGAACCGCCAGGTAGCTGCCCACCAGCGGGGCGTAGACCAGCCACCGGTAGTCGAAGCGGAGCAGTTCCTCCTCCGGTTCGGCCGCGGCGTGCCGGCCTGCGAGCAGGTCCTGCGCGGAGGCGGCATGGGTGAGCAGCCGGTTGCGCAGCCGGTCGCCCTCGGCGCGGGTGACACCGTCGATCAGCAGCTCCTCCTCGCTGGTCACCGAGCCGGCCGCCGCGTCGATCCGCACCCGGACGAGCCCCAGCAGCCGGTGCAGCGCCGGTGCCTCGACCTCGACCCCGCGGATCCGGTCGTTGGGCACCGTGCGCGCCGAGCGGGTCAGCAGCCCGCGGGTGACGACGACCGCGGCGTCCCCGTCGGTGTAGCTGAACCGCCACCAGCTGATCGCCGCGCCCAGCAGCGACAGCAGCGTGATCCCGGCGACCAGGGCGATCACCGTGCCCAGCCCGTCGCCCAGGCCTCGGGTGACCCCGAGGGCGAGCACCGCCGGCACCAGGGCCCGCGCCTGGCGGAAGGTCACGGTGTGCAGCACCAGCACCCACGGCGACGTCCGCCGTCCGAGCGACTCCAGGCCGGTCACGTGGCCTCGTCGCGCACCAGCTCCGCCCGCCGCGCCAGGTCGTCGGCGACCCGCCGGGCGACGTCCACCTCCAGGTGCGGCACCCGGACCGTGCCCTGGGAGGACGCCGTCAGCACCGCGACGGTGGCCAGGCCGAACAGCTGCTGGAAGACCCCGCGGTTGACGTCGACGGTCTGGATCCGGGAGATGGGCACCAGGGTCCAGGTGCGGGT
Organism: Modestobacter sp. VKM Ac-2977; assembly: GCF_026968045.1. Taxonomy (GTDB): domain Bacteria; phylum Actinomycetota; class Actinomycetes; order Mycobacteriales; family Geodermatophilaceae; genus Modestobacter. Next base: position 53,635 of record NZ_JAPVBQ010000005.1, read on the forward strand.
CAGCCAGCCGGTGAGTGTGTAGACCGCCTCGGCGGTGACCTCCCAGCGGTGCACCCGGTAGCGCAGCCGCGGGCGCACCCCGATCGTCACGATGCCGTAGACCACCACGAACGCGGGGCCTCCCCAGCGCAGCAGCGGCACCCACCAGCCTGCGTCCGTGGGCACGAGGACGATCGCGGTCGCCACGATCACCGCGTAGACGATCGTGCCGAGGACCGCCTGCGTCACCCACAGGCCGATCGCGGAGCGGGACAGCGACCAGGCGGGTTCCCGGACGGGCGCGGGCGGGGGAGCGGACATCGGGACCATCCTCGCAGTGCCCGACCGGCCGAGCGGCCGCACCGCCGGTGGGGCGGCGCACCGCGTGCCACGATGGATCGCGTGATGATGCCCCAGCAGGTGCCGACCGTCCCCGCCGCCGAGGTGCCCGACGACGCCGTCGTGCTGGACGTGCGCGAGGACGACGAGTGGTCCGCCGGGCACGTCCAGGGTGCGACGCACATCCCGATGGGCGACGTCCCGGCCCGGCTCGGCGAGGTGCCCGAGGGCGACCCGCTGTACGTCACCTGCCGCAGCGGGGGGCGCTCGGCGCGGGTGACGGCGTGGCTCAACCAGAACGGCTACGACGCGGTCAACGTCGGCGGCGGGATGGGCGAGTGGGACGCGGCCGGCCGGCCCATGGTGAGCGAGACCGGCCGCCCGCCCTACGTCGTGTAGGGGCCAAAGTCGCGCTTTTGGCCCCTCAGTCGTTGACCGGGTAGTCGGCGAAGCGGGAGCGCAGGTCCTTCTTGGAGAACTTGCCGACGCTGGTCTTGGGCACCTCGTCGATGAACTCGACCGCCTCGGGCAGCCACCACTTGGCCACCAGCGGGGTGATGTGGTCGATGATCTCCTGGCCGGTCACGGTCTCGCCCTCCCTGAGGACGACGCAGGCGAGCGGCCGCTCGTCCCACTTCGGGTGCGGGATCGCGATGACCGCGGCCTCCTTCACCGCCGGGTGGCTCATGATCGCGTTCTCCAGGTCGACGGAGGAGATCCACTCGCCCCCGGACTTGATCAGGTCCTTCGTGCGGTCGGCGATCCGGATGTTGCCGTTCTCGTCCATCGCCGCGACGTCGCCGGTCTTCATCCAGCCGTCCGGGGTGGCCAGCTCCACCCCGGCGTCCGGCCGGTAGTAGTCCTGCGCGCACCACGGGCCGCGGACCTGGAGCTCGCCGGTGGCCTTGTCGTCCCAGGGCTGCTCCTCCAGGGTGTCCGCGTCGACGATCCGGGCCAGCACGCCGAACAGCGGCAGGCCGGCCCGGGCTCGCCGCTCGGCCTTGGCGCCCTCGTCGGCGTCTGCCCAGCGAGCCGACAGCGTGCCGCCGGAGGCGACCGGGTGCGTCTCGGTCATGCCCCACGCCTGGTACAGCGGGAGGCCGACCTGCTCGCGGTAGGCCTCCGACAGCGCCTTCGGCACGGCCGAGCCGCCGCAGCCGATCTTCCGCAGCCGGTGGGTTCGGCCGGCCAGGTGCGGCAGCGCGCCCTGGAAGATCGTCGGCACCCCTGCGGTGAAGGTGACGCCCTCGTCGATGATCAGGTCGGCCAGTGCCTGCGGCTGCATCATCGCGCCGGGGAAGACCATCGCCGCACCGGACGCGGGGGCGGCGTGCGCGATGCCCCAGGCGTTGGCGTGGAACATCGGCACGATCGGCATCGCGACGTCCTCGACGCCGATGCCGAAGCCGTTCGGGGAGACCACGGCCATCGTGTGCAGCACCGTCGACCGGTGGCTGTAGACGACGCCCTTCGGGTTGCCCGTCGTGCCGCTGGTGTAGCACATGGAGGCGGCCGCGTTCTCGTCCGTGGTGGTGAACTCGACCGGCTGGGCGTCGGCCAGCAGCGTCTCGTAGTCGAGCACCCGCGGGTCGTCGGGCACCTCGTTGTCGCCGCCGTCGTCCATCACCACCACGTGCCGGACGGTCGTCATCGTGTCGATCAGCGGCCACAGCAGGGGCAGCACGGTGCGGTCGACGAAGACGACCTCGTCCTCGGCGTGGTTGGCGATGTAGGTCAGCTGCTCGGGGAACAGGCGCACGTTGAGCGTGTGCAGCACCCGCCCGGTGCAGGGGGCAGCGAAGTACAGCTCGAGGTGGCGGGCCGAGTTCCAGGCGAACGTGCCGACCCGGCCCTCGGCGCTGACGCCCAGGGTGTCCAGCACCCCGCCCAGCCTCCGGGTGCGGTCGGCCCACTCGGCGTAGGTGGTGCGCACCTTGCCGCTGGGGTTGTTCGTGACGATCGGGACGTCGCCGTGGTGCTGCTCGGCGTGCCGGAAGATCGTGTCGACGGTCAGGGGGACGTCCTGCATCAGCCCACGCATGGCCGAATGGTGCCAGTGACCGAGCTCACGTTCTACCCGTGGACGCCACCCGCCGAGGACGCGCCGGTCCACCCCCGGACGGGGGGGCGGGCTGCCGCCTCGGTGCCGGCCGGCTGCGAGGTGAACGTCCCGTTACGCGACCGTGACGATCCAGTTCGGGTGACGGGCTTGACGGACGGGGGTTGTTAGCGCTCACACTGTCTCAGCCCGCAGCGGCGGGCCTGCGCCACTAGGGGGCAGATGTCTCGAAGGAGAGATGTGGCAGTGAACAAGAAGCTGGGCCTCACCGCCCTGGGCGCCACCCTGGCCATCGGCCTCACCGCATGTGGTGGCGAGGGCGCCGGCAGTTCCAACGACACCGAGAACGCAGCTCCTGAGGACCTCACGATCGGTGTCTCGATGCCGACCGAGACCTCCGAGCGCTGGATCGCCGACGGCGCCAACGTCGAGGACCAGCTCGAGTCGGCCGGGTACCAGGTCGAGCTCCTCTACGCCGGTGACGACATCCCGACCCAGTCCCAGCAGATCGACCAGATGATCGCCCAGGGCGTCGACGCACTGATCGTCGCGGCGATCGACGGCACCGCGCTCAGCGCGCAGCTGCAGAACGCGGCCGACCAGGACATCCCGGTGATCAGCTACGACCGGCTGATCCGGGAGACCGAGAACGTCAACTTCTACGTCAGCTTCGACAACTTCAAGGTCGGCGTCGCGCAGGGCACCGCCCTGCTGACCGGCCTGGGCATCACCGACGAAGAGGGCAACCCGACCGGGGCCACCGGGCCGTTCAACATCGAGCTGTTCGCCGGCTCGCTGGACGACAACAACGCCGGCTTCTTCTTCGACGGCGCCATGTCGGTCCTGCAGCCCTACATCGACAACGGCACGCTCGTCGTCAAGTCCGGCCAGACGAGCATCGAGCAGGCCGCCACGCTGCGCTGGTCGCAGGAGACCGCCCAGCGGCGGATGGAGGACCTCCTCACCTCCAGCTACAACGACGGCTCGGTCGTCAACGGCGTCCTGTCGCCCTACGACGGCATCTCCCGCGGCATCATCACCGCGCTGCAGAACGCCGGCTACGGCCCGACGCAGGACGCGCAGCCCAAGCCGATGCCGGTGATCACCGGTCAGGACGCCGAGATCGCCTCGGTCAAGCTGATCGCCGACAACGTCCAGGACTCCACGGTCTTCAAGGACACCCGGCTGCTGGCCGAGCAGGCCGTCGCCGCCGCGACCGCCTACCTCGAGGGCGAGGAGCCGGAGGCCAACGACACCGAGACCTACGACAACGGTGTCAAGGTCGTCCCGTCCTACCTGCTCCCGATCGAGACGGTCTACCAGGACGACATCCAGTCGGTCCTGATCGACTCCGGCTACTACACCGCCGAAGAGGTCGCCGCAGGCCAGACGGACTGACGTCCGTCCTCCAGACCCGGCCGGGTCCGGCAGCATGCTGTCGGACCCGGCCGGCTCCACCCCACCTCGGGCCGGACGCCGGCCGGGTGGGGGCCCCGCAGGCGCACACCCCGAGTGGTCGACACTCGGCCCACCCATCCCTTGTGAACGACGAGGACGACGGAGTCCATGGACGACAACATCCTGGAGATGCGCTCCATCACCAAGACCTTCCCCGGCGTCAAGGCGCTGGAGGACGTCTCGCTGACGGTGCGCCGCGGCGAGGTCCACGCGATCTGCGGTGAGAACGGCGCCGGCAAGTCCACGCTGATGAAGGTGCTGTCCGGCGTCTACCCGGCCGGCAGCTACGACGGCGAGATCGTCTTCGACGGTGACGTCTGCCGGTTCTCCGGCATCCGCGACAGCGAGCACGTGGGGATCGCGATCATCCACCAGGAGCTCGCGCTGGTGCCCTACCTCTCGATCGCCGAGAACATCTTCCTGGGCAACGAGCGCCGTGGCCGCGGTGGCCTGATCAACTGGAACAAGGTCAACGCCGAGGCCAGCGAGCTGCTGGAGTCCGTGGGTCTGCGCGAGAACGCGATCACCCCCGTCGGGCAGCTCGGGGTCGGCAAGCAGCAGCTGGTGGAGATCGCCAAGGCGCTGTCCAAGGACGTGAAGCTGCTCATCCTGGACGAGCCCACCGCGGCGCTGAACGACACCGACTCCGCGCACCTGCTCGGCCTGCTCCGCACGCTGCAGGAGCGCGGGATCACCTCGATCATCATCTCGCACAAGCTGAACGAGATCACCGCGATCGCCGACAACGTGACGATCATCCGGGACGGGAAGACCGTCGAGACGCTGAGCCTGCACGCCGGCGAGGTCACCCAGGACCGGATCATCCGCGGCATGGTCGGCCGCGATCTGGAGTCCTACTACCCCGAGCGCGAGTCGCACCCGGGGGAGGAGGTCCTCCGCATCGAGGACTGGGCGGTCAAGCACCCGACCCAGGACCGCCTGGTGGTCGACCACGCCAGCTTCAGCGTCCGCGCCGGCGAGGTCGTCGGCATCGCCGGGCTGATGGGCGCTGGGCGCACCGAACTCGCGATGAGCATCTTCGGCCGCTCCTACGGCCGGCACGTCTCCGGGCAGATCTTCATGCACGGCAAGGAGGTGCGGACCCGCACGGTCACCGAGGCGATCGACAACGGCATCGCCTACGCGACCGAGGACCGCAAGAAGTACGGCCTCAACCTGATCGAGGACATCCGGCGCAACGTCTCCGCCGCCGGGCTCGGGAAGCTGTCCCGCCGCGGCTGGGTGAACAGCAACGAGGAGACGAAGGTCGCCGAGTCCAGCCGGAAGAGCATGAACATCAAGGCGCCCAGCGTCTCCTCGATCGTGGGCAAGCTCTCCGGCGGCAACCAGCAGAAGGTCGTCCTGTCCAAGTGGCTCTACACGGACCCGGACGTGCTCATCCTCGACGAGCCCACCCGCGGCATCGACGTGGGCGCCAAGTACGAGATCTACACGATCATCAACGACCTCGTGGCGGCCGGGAAGGCCGTCGTCGTCATCTCGTCCGAGCTGCCCGAGCTGCTCGGCACCTGCGACCGCGTCTACACGCTGTCCGCCGGCCGGATCACCGGCGAGGTGCCGGTGCGTGAGGCCACCCAGGAGAGCCTGATGGCGCTCATGACCAAGGAGAGGGAGCTCGCAGCATGACCAGGACCGTTCCCCCGCAGGCGGGCCAGACCCCGCCGAACGCGGACTTCACGCCCACCCCGGCCGGGCAGAGCGGTTCCGGCGACCTGCGCGAGTTCCTCCGCAGCAACCTGCGGACCAGTGGCATCTACGTCGCCTTCGTCGCGATCGTCGCCCTCTTCGCGTTCCTGACCGACGGCACCCTGCTCAGCGCCGGCAACGTCACCAACCTCGTCCTGCAGTACTCCTACATCCTGGTGCTGGCCATCGGCATGGTCATCGTGATCATCGCCGGGCACATCGACCTCTCCGTGGGGTCGGTGGTCGCGCTCACCGGCGCGGTCTCCGCCGTCCTGGTCATCGACCGAGGACTGCCGTGGTGGGTCGGCATCCTGGCCGCCATCGCGGTGGGCCTGCTCGTCGGCGCCTGGCACGGCTTCTGGGTCGCCTACGTCGGCATCCCCGCCTTCATCGTCACCCTCGCCGGCATGCTGCTGTTCCGTGGCCTGACGCTCCAGGTGCTGGACAACGTCTCGCTGTCGCCGTTCCCGGCGGAGTACCGCGAGGTGGCCAGCGGGTTCCTCAACGGCCTGCTCGGCGGCTACGGGTACGACACCTTCACCCTGGTGATCGGTGCCATCGCGGTGGCCGGCTACGCGGTCAGCAACTGGCGCTCCCGGGCTGCCCGGGTCCGCTACGGGCAGCCGGTCGAGTCCCTCGCGCTGTTCGTCCTGAAGGTCGTCGCCGTCGGCGCGGTCGTGATGGCCTTCGCCTGGCAGCTGGCCAACGCCCGCGGCCTGCCCATCGTGCTGATCATCCTCGGCGTGCTGGCGATCGCCTACGGCCTGATCACCAAGAACACCGTGTTCGGGCGCCAGGTGTACGCCATCGGCGGCAACCTCTCGGCGGCGACGCTGTCCGGCGTCAAGGTCAAGGCCGTCAACTTCTGGATCTTCGTCAACATGGGCTTCCTGTCCGCGGTGGCCGGGGTCATCTACTCCTCCCGGTCCAACGGTGCCCAGCCCGCCGCCGGCGAGATGTTCGAGCTCGACGCCATCGCCGCCGCCTTCATCGGCGGTGCGGCGGTCACCGGTGGTGTCGGCACCGTGGTCGGGGCCATGGTCGGTGGCCTGATCATGGCGGTCATGAGCAACGGCATGTCGCTCCTGGGCGTCGACCAGTCGATCCAGTCGGTGGTCAAGGGTCTCGTGCTGCTGCTGGCCGTCGCCTTCGACGTCTACAACAAGCGGCGCGCCGGCGCCGCCCGCTGACGCAGGCCGCGGAGCCACCAAGTCGAGGGCGGCACCGGCGCCGTCCTCACCTCGAGGACGGCATCGGCGCCGTCCTCTGCTGAAGGGGGAACCGTGCTGCCCGATGGAGCGCCGCGCGCGTTGGCACTGTCCGATGTCGCCGTGCACGCCGGGGTCTCGCACCAGACGGTGTCCCGGGTCGTCAACGGGCACCCGAACGTGGCCCCGGCGACCAGGGAACGGGTGCAGCGGGCGATCACCGAGCTCGGCTACCGGCCGAACACGGCGGCCCGTGCCCTGGTCACCGGGTCCACCCGCTCGTTCGGCCTGGTGACCTCGCACATCAACCAGTACGGGCCGGCACAGACGCTGCTCGGGCTGGAGAAGGCCGCCCGGGCGGCCGGCTACTCCCTCGGGGTCGCCATCCTCGACGACGACAGCGAGGCGGCGATGCGCGAGGCGGTCGACCGTTTCGTGGCGCAGTCCGTCGATGCGGTGGTCGCGCTGTCCACCTACGGCCAGGCGGTCGAGGCGCTGCGGCGGTTCGAGGCGCCGGTGCCGCTGATCGCGGTGCAGGTGGGCAGGGACGAGTCCCGGCCCACCGTGTGGGTCGCCCAGGAGGTGGGGGCGGAGCTGGCCACCCGCCACCTGCTCGAGCTCGGGCACCGCACCGTGCACCACGTCACGGGGCCGCCGGACTCGCTGGAGGCCCGTGGGCGGATGGTCGGCTGGCGCCGCGCACTGGAGGACGCCGGCGCACCGGTCCCCGAGCCGTTGCACGGTGACTGGTGGCCCTGCTCCGGGCACGAGGCCGGTCGCGAGCTGGCCGCGCGCGTGCGCGCCGGGCAGGACGACGTCACCGCCGTCTTCGTCGCCAACGACCAGATGGCACTCGGCCTGCTCAGCGCCCTGGCCGACGAGGGGGTCTCGGTACCGGGCGACGTCAGCGTCGTCGGCTTCGACGACGTGCCCGAGTGCGCGTACTTCACCCCGCCGCTCACCACGGTGCGGCAGGACTTCGCCGAGCTGGGCCGCCGCGGGGTCGAGCTCGTGCTCGCCCGGCTGCGGGGGGAGCCGCTGGAGTCCCAGCCGGTCCTGCCCCAGCTGGTCGTGCGGCGGTCCACCGGACCGGCGCGCACGGCGGTTTGACGGAGCTGTTGTTAACGCTAACAATCCATCCGGTGCCGCGTCCCGCGGCGAACCGGTTCGCTGGGACCAGGCCCGTCACGGTGGGCGGAAGGGGCTCCTGACATGACGATGGACGCCGGCACGGCGATCACCTCGGGTCGCACGGCTCTGGGGATCGAATTCGGATCGACCCGGATCAAGGCGGTGCTGATCGGGCCGGACCACGTGCCCCTCGCCGTCGGCAGCCACGACTGGGAGAACCAGTTCGTGGACCGGCTCTGGACGTACTCGCTGGACGCCGTGTGGGCCGGGGTGCAGCAGAGCGTCACGGCCCTGGCCGAGGACGTACGGCAGCGCCACGGGGTCGAGCTGTCCGGGGTCGGCGCGCTCGGCGTGTCCGCGATGATGCACGGCTACCTCGCGTTCGACGCCGAGGGCGAGCTGCTCACGCCGTTCCGCACCTGGCGCAACACGAACACCGGGCGGGCGGCCGAGCGGCTCAGCGCGGAGTTCGGGTGCAACATCCCGCACCGGTGGAGCGTCGCGCACCTCTACCAGGCGATCCTGGACCGCGAGGAGCACGTCGGCCGACTCGACCACCTGACCACCCTGGCCGGGTACGTGCACTGGCAGCTCACCGGCGAGAAGGTGCTCGGCATCGGGGACGCCAGCGGCATGTTCCCGATCGACGCCGCCGGGGGCTACGACACCACGATGCTGCCCCGGTTCGACCAGCTGGCCGCCGAGGCCGGGGTAGAGCTGACCCTCGCCGAGCTGCTGCCCGGCATCGCCCGCGCCGGACAGCCGGCCGGCACGCTCACCGAGGCGGGCGCGGCGCTGCTGGACTCGAGCGGCCGGCTGCGTGCCGGCGTCCCCGTCTGTCCGCCGGAGGGTGACGCCGGCACCGGGATGGTCGCCACCAACTCGGTCGCCCCGCGGACCGGCAACGTCTCCGCCGGGACGTCGATCTTCGCGATGGTCGTGCTCGAGCGGGAACTCGCCCAGGTGCACCGTGAACTGGACCTGGTCACCACGCCGGCCGGTGACCCGGTGGCGATGGTGCACTGCAACAACGGCGCCAGTGAGCTGGACGCCTGGGCCGGGCTGTTCGCCGAGTTCGCTCGTGCGCTGGGTGCCGACGTCGACTCCTCGACGGTCTTCCAGACCCTCTTCACCGCTGCCCTGGGCGGCGCGAGCGACTGCGGCGGGATGCTCGCCTACAACTACCTCTCCGGGGAGCCGATCACCGACTTCGAGGAGGGCCGGCCGCTCTTCCTACGGTCCCCCGACAGCCCGTTCGACCTGGGCACCTTCATGCGGACGCACCTGTTCGCCTCCCTGGCCACGCTGAAGATCGGCATGGACGTCCTGCAGAAGACCGAGGGCGTGCGGCTCGACCGGATGTACGCCCACGGTGGCCTGTTCAAGACCGAGGGCGTGGCGCAGCGCTTCCTGGCCGCCGCCATCGACACCCCGGTCGCCGTCGGCGACGTCGCAGCCGAGGGGGGCGCCTGGGGGATCGCCGTCCTGGCCGCCTTCGCCGCCGGGCGCGCGCCGGAGCAGGAGCTGGCGGACTACCTGGACGCCGAGGTCTTCACCGACGCGAGCCTGACGACCGCTGACCCCGACCCCGCGGACGTCGCGGGCTTCGAGGCGTTCATGCAGCGCTACGTCGCCGCGCTCCCGGTGCAGCGGGCCGCCGTGGACCACGTGGACGTCGGCCACCGGCCGGCGGCACCGCAGACCGAGACCACCTCTGCCGCCGAGACCGAGGAGCAGCCGGCATGACCACCACCCCGACCCGCACCGAGCAGGGGACGCTGCGCGCCCAGCGCGAGCACGTCGCCCACCTGCACACCTACCTCACCCGCTACGAGCTGGTGACCTGGACCTCGGGCAACGTGTCCGAGCGGGTCCCCGGCGAGGACCTGTTCGTCATCAAGGGCAGCGGCGTCGAGTACGACCAGCTGACCTGGGAGGGCATCACCGTCTGCGACCTGGACGGCAACGCCGTCGACGGCGTCCGGGCACCCTCCAGCGACACGGCGGCGCACGCCTACGTCTACCGGAACATGCCCGAGGTCAACGGCCAGGTGCACACGCACAGCACCTACGCCGCGGCCTGGGCGGCCCGGCACGAGGAGATCCCCTGCGTGCTCACGGCGATGGCCGACGAGTTCGGCGGGCCGATCCCGGTGGGGCCGTTCGCGCTGATCGGCGACGACTCCATCGGCCAGGGCATCGTGGAGACGCTGCAGGGGCACCGCTCGCCGGCGGTGCTGATGAAGAACCACGGCGTCTTCACCATCGGGCCCTCGGCGAAGGCGGCGGTCAAGGCCGCCGTCATGACCGAGGACGTCGCCCGCACGGTGCACCTCTCCCGCCAGCTGGGAGAGCCCGTCCCGATCGCGCAGGCGGACATCGACTCGCTGTACGCGCGCTACCAGAACGTCTACGGACAACGATGAGCACGAAGGAGCAGCAGGTGGCATTCGAGGGTTCGGAGATCTGGTTCCTCACCGGCAGTCAGGGGCTGTACGGCGAGGAGACCCTCCAGCAGGTCGCCGAGCAGTCGCAGCGGGTGGCCGCGACGCTGGACGGCGCGGATGCCGTCCCGGTCCGGGTGGTCTGGAAGCCGGTGCTCACCGACGCCGGTGCGATCCGGAAGATGATGGGCGAGGCGAACGAGGACCCGAACTGCCTCGGCGTGATCACCTGGATGCACACCTTCTCCCCGGCGAAGATGTGGATCTCCGGGCTGGACGCGCTGCGCAAGCCGCTGCTCCACCTGCACACCCAGGCCGACGCCGCCCTCCCGTGGGCGACGATCGACATGGACTTCATGAACCTGAACCAGGCCGCCCACGGCGACCGCGAGTACGGCTTCATGCTCACCCGGCTGCGCACGCCGCGGACCACCGTCTCCGGCCACGCGGGCAACCCGCGGGTGCAGGCCCGGGTGGGCTCCTGGGCCCGCGCCGCCGCCGGTGCGGCCGCCGCCCGCGGCCTCAAGCTGGCGCGGTTCGGTGACAACATGCGGAACGTCGCGGTCACCGAGGGCGACAAGGTCGAGGCGGAGATCCGCTTCGGCATGTCGGTGAACACCTGGGGCGTCAACGACCTGGTCGCCGTCGTCGAGCGCGTCGCCGACTCCGCCGTCGACGCGGTGGTCGCCGAGTACGGCGACCTGTACGAGATGGACGCCGACCTGCGCCCCGGCGGCGACCGGCACTCTCATGTGCGCTACCAGGCCCGGATCGAGGTGGCGCTGCGCTCGTTCCTGGAGGACGGCGGCTTCGGCGCCTTCACCACCAACTTCGAGGACCTGGGCGGCCTGCGCCAGCTCCCCGGCCTGGCCGTGCAGCGGCTGATGGCCGACGGCTACGGCTTCGGTGGCGAGGGCGACTGGAAGACCTCCGCCCTGCTGCGGGTGCTCAAGGTCGCCGCCCAGGGGCTGCCCGGCGGCACGTCCTTCATGGAGGACTACACCTACGACCTGGCCTCGGAGACCCCGAAGATCCTCGGTGCTCACATGCTCGAGGTGTGCCCGACGATCGCCGGGGACAAGCCGCGGCTGGAGGTGCACCCGCTGGGGATCGGCGGCCGCGAGGACCCGGCCCGGCTGGTGTTCACCGCCGCCCCCGCCGCCGGCATCACCGTGGGCTGGTGCGACCTGGGCGACCGGTTCCGCTGGGTGGCCAACGAGATCGACGTCGTCGAGCCGTCCGAGCCGCTGCCGAACCTGCCGGTCGCCCGGGCGGTCTGGGAGCCCCGGCCGGACTTCGAGACGGCGACCGAGGGCTGGCTGACCGCTGGCGGGCCGCACCACACGGTGCTGTCCACCCAGCTGGGGGCCGACGAGCTGACCGACCTGGCCGAGGTGTTCGACACCGAGTTGGTGCTCATCGACGCCGGCACCACCCGGCGCAGCCTGGCCAAGGAGCTGCGCTGGAGCGCGGCCTACCACCGGCTCAACCAGCGCCTCTGAGCGCCTGACGCACGACGCCCCGCCCGGTTCTGCGGGCGGGGCGTCGTCGTCTCACCCGTAGTTGCGGGCGACGCCGTCGAGCAGCGCGGTGAACGCCGCGGCTGCGGTGACCTCGCCGTCCTGGTCGGCCGTGGCGTCGAGCACCCAGGTGCCCTGGCCACGGGCGTCGGGGACGGCCAGCTGGAACGATGCCTGGTCGACCGAGCCGCACCGGATCAGCACGCCGCCGTCGGCGACGTCGGCCCGGGGGCAAGGGGCCGGATCGCCCTGGGGCATCCAGTCGAACGCATCGCGGGCGACGTCGGCGGGCGTCGTCCCGTCGCCCAGGAAGCCCACGCGCACCGTGAACGGGTAGTCGATGGTGTCGTACAGCAGCGGCACCGGCGCCCAGGTGCACGCGCCGGGCAGCGTGCCGGTCCAGTAGCTCATCCGGGGCCCCAGCGCAGCGGAGAGGCCGTCGGACAGCACCGGGCAGGTGGAGAGGTCGTCCGCGGTGTCCCGGCCCGGGTACGGCTTGGGCTCCGGCAGCCACCGGTCCCACTCGGTGGGCGAGGGGAACGCCAGGGACGACGGCAGGGCGCCGACCACCCGGTCCAGGTCGGCCTGGGCCTCTGCGGTCAGCCGAGCCTTCTCCGCCGCGGACACCACCGGGATCGGTTCCTTGCCGTAGGCCTCGGTCCCACCGCCGGTGAGGGTGGCGTCCCCCGCGTCGGCGGTGACCGGGCGGTCGTCGGGCACCGGTGTCCCGGACGGTGTGGACCCCCCGGGCGGCGTCGGTGCCGTGACCGGCGCCGACGAGGTGACCGTCGGGCGCGCGGTGTCCCCGGGGAGCGGTGCCGAGGACGGTGGGCCGACGGCGACCGCGCCCCCGACGGCCACCGCGGCCACGCCGGCGGCGACCGCGGCCAATGTCCGCCGGGTCCGGCGCCGGTGGCGCCATCGGGCCATCGCGCCCTCGGCGTCGCCGCCTCCGCCGGCGGTCAACTCGTCGGCCAGACCGTGCAGCCGGCCGGCGAGGTCGCGCTCGTGTGGGTTCACGCAGGCCTCCGGGTGGTCCGTGCCGGGTCCGGGAACGGCTCGGGGGAGGGGGCGAGGGACGGCTCCGGGGAACGGTCCAGGACGGTGCGCAGCACGGCGAGGCCGCGGGCGACGTGCTTGCCGACCGTGCTCACCGAACAGCCCATCAGGCGTGCGGTGTCGGCCTCGCTGAGGTCGTCGAGGTAGCGCAGCACCACTGCGGTGCGCACCCGCGGGCTCAGCTCGCGCAGCGCGGTGCGCAGTTCGTCGGCCTCGGCGTGCAGCGCCTGCAGGTCCACCCGGTCCGGGGAGTCGGGGAACCACTCGACCACCTGCTCGGTGTTGCTGAGCCGGCGCAGCCAGCTGAGGTGGCCGTTGACCAGCATCTTGCGCACGTAGGCGACGGGGTCGTCGGCGCGGCGGACCGTGCCCCACCGGCCGTAGGCGCGGGCCAGCGCGGTCTGCAGCAGGTCCTCGCCGCGGCCACGGTCGCCGGTCAGCAGCACGGCGGTGCGCAGCAGCCGTGGGCCGTGCGCACCGACGAAGTCGGTGAACTCCTCGTCCTGCTCCTCCGCCACCGCGTCCCTTCCGCTGGTCCCACTGAGGAGACGCATCGGCAGTCCGGATGGCCCCCAGGTCCTCCGGTCACGATCCGGTAACGGTGCAGCGGGCGCGGTGGGGGCGCCTCCGACAGAGGTCGGAGGCCCTGGTCCGGAACGGACGACGCCCCGGCCGGTTGCCCGGCCGGGGCGTCGTCGTGCCGGTGGTCCGGTCGCCCGGACCGCCGGGTCGGTCAGCGCGTGATCGCGCCGACCGACCCGTCGCGCTCGTCGATCAGTACCAGTTGTTGGCCTGGGAGTGCGCCCACGCGGCGCACGGGGTGCCGTAGCGGTCGCTGATGTAGCCCAGGCCCCAGGTGATCTGGGTCGCCGGGTTGGTGCGCCAGTCCGGGCCGGCCGAGGCCATCTTCGACCCGGGCAGCGCCTGCGGGATGCCGTAGGCGCTGGAGTTCGGGTTGTCGGCCAGCGGGTTCCAGTTGCTCTCCTTCTCCCACAGGCTGTCCAGGCAGGCGAACTCGCCGGCTCCCCAGCCACGCTCGGCGACCATGGTCCGGGCGATGGACCGGGGGTCACCGCTGGTGCTCCGGTCGGCGCTGCGGCTGGCTGCCTGCTGGACCGGGCGGCTGGGTGCCGGGGCCGCGGGCGCGGCCGCCCCGCCGCCGAGGGTGAGGCGCTGCCCGATGCGGAGCACGTTCGGGTTGCTGCCGATGGTGTCGCGGTTGGCGGAGTAGATGCTCTGCCAGGTGGTGCCGTGCGCCGCGGCGATCTTGCTGAGGGTGTCGCCGGCGCGCACGACGTAGGAGCCGGACGCCGCCGCGGGCGCGGCAGCCGGGGCCGCGGCCGAGCCGCCGCCGATGGACAGCACCTGCCCGACACGCAGCACGTTCGGGTTGCTGCCGATGGTGTCCCGGTTGGCGGCGTGGATGCCCTGCCAGGTGGTGCCGTGGCTGGCGGCGAGCTTGCTGAGCGTGTCACCGGGGCTGACGGTGTGGCTGCCGGTGTGGGCCTGGGCCGGTGCGATGACCCCGAAGGACATCGCCGCGGCTGCCGCGACGACCATCGCGGGGCGTGCCGCGGAAGCGAAGGCGGAGCGCCCGGTGGAGCGGTCGCGCCGTGCCGTGAAGCGATTGAGCATGGGTGTGTGTGCCTCTCGCCGCCTGCGGAGTTAGCTGTCGGGTTCGGGCGAGAGCTGCCCGGCCGCGTTCTGCGGCTTCACCCCAAGGCCCGGAGGCCTGGTCCTGCGAGGTGGGTCCCCCGCGCCTGCCCGTGGTCTCGTGACGTCCGGGCGACGGTGGGCAGGTTCGGCGGTGCCGTCGTCCGGAGCCCGCCGTGCGGCGGACGGGGACAACGGTAGGCAGGCCGTCGGCCGGAGGCGTCGGTCGGCGACGAGCTTTCCCGGGCGCCCCGACGCGGTCAGCACCGGCTGTGACGGATCATGGACGCGGCGTGGGTCGGTGCGCTGAGGTCGTTTCCCGGCGCAACGGCTCAGTGGCCGGCGAGCACGACCGGCAGGTCCTGGAGGCCGCGGATGACGAACTCCGGACGACGCCGGGCCGGGCGGGCCAGCTCGAGCCGGGACGTGCGGCTCAGCAGTGCGCCGAAGGAGGCCTGCAGCTCCACCCGGGCCAGCGGGGCGCCGATGCAGAAGTGCACGCCCGCGCCGAAGGAGATGTGCGGGTTGTCCGCGCGCCCGACGTCGAGGGTGTCGGGGTCGACGAAGACGGCCGGGTCGCGGTTGGCACTGCCCAGCAGGGCGGCGATCTTCTGTCCACGTGCGACGGTGACCCCGCCGATCTCGACGTCCTCGGTGGCGGTGCGCTCGAACAGCTGCAGCGGCGAGTCGTAGCGCATCAGCTCCTCGATCGCCGTCGGCAGCAGGCCCGGGTCCGCGCGCAGCCGGGCCAGCTGGTCGGGGTGCTCCAGCAGCGCCAGCAGGCCGTTGCCGCTCACGTTGACCGTCGCCTCGTGGCCGGCGTTGAGCAGCAGGATGCAGGTGGTCACCAGCTCGTCCTCGGTGAGCCGGTCGCCCTCGGCGTCGCGCACCGTGACCAGGTGGGTGAGCAGGTCCTCGCCCGGGGTGGTCCGCCGCTCGGCGGCCAGCTCGCGCAGGTAGGCGACGAACTCGGCGGCGGCTCGCTCGGCGTCGGCCTCGATCTCCGTCGTCCGCCCGTACTCGTACATCTTCACGATCGCGTTCGACCACGGGCGCAGCAGCGGCCGGTCGGCCACCGGCACCCCGAGCAGCTCGGCGATGACCGCGACCGGCAGCTCCTCGGCCATGCCGGACAGCACGTCGACGCCGGTCTCGCCGGCGGAGCGCTCGACGAGGGAGTCGACGAGGGAGTCGGCCAGCTCCTGCACCCACGGCCGCAGCCGCTCGACGTGGCCGCGGGCGAACGCCGCGCTGATCAGCCGGCGCAGCCGGGTGTGCGTGGGCGGCTCCATCTCCAGGATGGCGTTGCGGTGGATCAGGTTGAAGCTCTCGAACCGCTCGGCAGGGGTCCGGTCCGACCAGATCCGGCCCAGCCGCCGGTCCCGCAGGACGGCGTTGGCCTCGGCGTGGCCGAAGGCCAGCCACAGGTCCTGCCGCTCGTCCCACTGCACCGGCGCGGCGGCGCGGGCCACGGCGAACGCCGGATAGGGATCGGCGACGAGCGCGGGGTCGGTCAGGTCGAACGGGACGGGAGCCGGTGCCACCGGCAGAGCCTACGGGCGGCAGCCGGACGGGACGCCGTCCCCCGGTCGCCGACGGCGCCTCCTACGCTCGCATGCATGGCCCGCTCCACGACCCGTCGCCGCCCCACCGCTCCTGCCGCGGCCGACGGCGAGACCAACCCGAAGGCGCCCTGCCCCTGTGGCTCCGGCCGCCGCTACAAGCACTGCCACGGCTCCGGCTACGGCCAGCCCGTGCGCCGCCCGTTCGAGGGCCTGCCCGGCGAGGTCGACTGGGTGGCGCTGCGCGAGCTCGTGCCGGCCGCCACGGCCTCGCTGACCACGACGGAGGGCCGGTCGGTCACGCTGGCCAGCGTGCTCCCCGGTGGCACCCCCGCCCTGGTGCGGGCCAACGGCGAGATTCTGCTCGGCGTCCAGCTGCAGACCTCCTCCGACGACGTCAGCCGCGACCTCGGCACCGCGCTCGCCGCCGCGCTCGAGGCCCCGGCCGGCGCCCCGGTCGACCCGGGCCCCATCGGTGCCGCCGGCTCGGCCGGACCGCGACTGCAGGAGCTGCTGGAACTCTCGGCTCCGTTCGAGGTCACCGTGCACGACGACTTCGAGTTCTGGCTGGAGGGCGCCGACGTCGACGCGACCGCCCGCGCGAGCATGCAGCAGGCCAACGAGATGGTCATGCCCACGGTGCGGCTGGACGGGCTGGAGGCCGCCTACTGGTGCCGGCCCACCACCGAGCGCGGGCACGTGCGCTGGGTGCGCCCCGAGCCGGAGGAGGCGCTCCTGGACGCCCTGGCCCGGCTCGGCGCGGCCGAGCAGCTGAGCCTGGGGGAGGGCACCCGCTACGCCGGCGCCTTCCGCGCCCTCGGGCTCGTCGTCCCGGTGTGGGACGTGCCCGGCGCCGTGCCCGGTGCCGAGTGGGCCGGCCCCTCGGCCGAGCTGCACTCTCGGCTGGAGGCCGCGCTGGCGGTCACCGAGCCGCTGGACGCGGACGAGCGACGGGCCCGCGCCGGGCTGCTGTCCCGGCAGGTCACGCTGCGCTGAGCCGGAGGCCCCGGCCCCCTCGCCGACTGCGGCGAGAGGGTCGGGCCAGGCCTACCGTGGGGGCCGCACAGCAGAGCTGAGAGAGGACGAACGTGGGCCACGAGCACGGCGGCATGGGTGCGATGCACGTCCCGGAGCTGCCGCCGACCCTCGGTCGGGTGCTGGGACTGGACCTGGGCGCCGCGTCGCCGGTGGCCTGGCTCGCCGTGCTGATGGCCGCGGGCTACCTGGTCGGGCTGTGGCGGCTGCACCGCCGGGGCGTCCGCTGGGCGCCGTCCCGGACGGTCGCGTGGCTGCTCGGCTGCGCCACCCTGTTCCACGTCACCGCCAGTGGCCTGCAGAGCTACGGGATGGCGCTGTTCAGCCTGCACATGGTGCAGCACATGGTGCTGAGCATGATCACGCCGCTGCTGTTGCTGCTCGGCGCCCCGGTCACCCTGATGCTGCGCGCACTCCCCGCGGCCCAGGGGCCGGTCGGGATGCCGCGGCGGGCGCTGCTCGGCGCCCTGCACAGCCGGCTGGGCCAGCTGGTCTCCTCCCCGCTGTTCACCATCCCGCTGTTCATCGCCAGCCTCTACGGCGTCTACTTCACCCCGCTGTTCGACGAGCTGATGTCGACGGTGCCCGGGCACACGTTCATGCTGCTGCACTTCCTGGTCACCGGGCTGCTCTTCTTCGGCCCGATCATGGCCATCGACCCGTGGCCCCGGCGGTCCGGGCACGGCGCGCGGATGCTGGAACTGCTGCTGCCCGCCCCGTTCCACGCCTTCTTCGGCGTGATCGTGATGATGAGCAACACCCTGCTGCTGACCAGCTACACCACCCCGCCGGAGTCCTGGGGCATCGACCCGCTCTACGACCAGGGGGCCGCCGGCGGCATCGCCTGGTCGTTCGGGGAGTTCCCCACCGTGCTGGTGCTGGCGGTGGTCTTCTTCCAGTGGACCCGGTCGGAGGACCGGGCCAACCGGTCCGCCGACCGGGCGCGCGACCGCGCCATCGCCCGCGGCGAGAGCGGCGAGGACCCGGAGCTGACCGCCTACAACGAACGACTCCGCCGCCTGGCGGCCCAGCACCCCTGACCGCGGGCTGACCGGGCGCGCGCGGTCGGGTCCCCGTCGGTCGAGTCGGCGCGCCCTACCCTCCCCGCGTGCCGTTCACCCTCGCCCACCCAGCGGTGGTCCTCCCGCTGCTGCGCACTCCCCTGGTGCCCTCCGCGCTGGTGGCCGGCGCGATGGCCCCGGACCTGCCCTACTACGTCTCGCTGCAGTGGATCGGCGGTGACTACAACCTCACGCTGACGCACGAGTGGTCGTCCGTGCTCTGGGTGGACCCGATCATCGGGTCGGTGCTGCTGGCCACGTTCCAGCTCCTGCTCAAGGGCCCGCTGCTCGCGCTGTTGCCGCCGTCGGCCGGCGGGCGCGCGGCGCCCGCGGCCCTGGGCTTCCGCTGGCGCAGCTCGGCGGCGCTGGCTCTCATCGCCGTCTCGCTGGTCGTCGGCGCGGCGACCCACCTGGCGTGGGACGAGCTGACCCGCTCCCCGGGCCACCCGTGGGCGTTGCGGCTGGAGGTCGCCTTCAGCGTGCTGGGAGGGGTCGCTCTGCTGGGGTGGCTGGTCCGCTGGTGGCGGGCCACGCCCCCGCAGCCGGTGCCGGACGGCGTCCTGCTGCCCCGCCCCCTGCGTACCGGCGTCGCCGCGCTGCTCGCCGCGGTGGCGGTGGTGGCGGGGGCGGTCGCCGCGATGAGGCGGCTGACGGAGATCCGCGAGGCCTACCGGGTGGACGGGGTCGTCGACCGGGTCGGTGTGGCCGAGGCGGAGCTGCGGACGTTCCTGGTCGAGGGCGGCACCGCGTTCATCGTGGCACTGGTGGTGTATGCCGTCGGCTGGCACGTGCACCGTGCGGGCACCCGCCGCCGCGGGGAGCAGGTCACCGCGCCCTGACCGCGGGCGCGTCCGCCCGGGGCGCCTCAGGAGGGGCGGCGGGTGCGGGGGTGGTCGGCGGCGACCAGCGCCTCGACCAGGTCCGCGCGGGCCCGGGCCACGCGGGAGCGGATCGTGCCGATCGGGCAGCCCACCACCTCGGCGGCCTCGGCATAGGGCAGCCCGATCAGCTGGGTGAGCACGAAGGCCTCCCGGCGCTCGGGCTCCAGCCGGTCCAGCACGTCCTGCGCGGCGACCGACCCGCCCACCTCGTCGTCCGGCACGTCGCGGACCAGGTCGGCCAGGTCGGTGTCGTCGGAGACCAGGACCAGGCCCCGGCGCTTCCGGGCCCGCAGGTGGTCGGCGCAGACCCGGCGGGCGATGGACAGCAGCCAGGTGCGCAGCGACGACCGGCCCTCGAAGCCCCGCAACGCCGGCAGGGCCCGCAGGTAGGTCTCCTGGGTGAGGTCCTCGGCGGCCTGGCGGTCGGCCAGGTGCGCACACAGCCGCCACACGTCGGTCTGCGTCTCCCGGATCAGCGCGGCCTGCGCCAGCCTGTCGCCCTCGGCTGCACGGGCAGCGAGACGTTCCAGCTGCCCCACGTGGACCCTCCGGGAACTCTGCGGTCGTCGGCGGCGACTATGCCACCGTGAGCTGTGCAGCCTGTCGTGAGGCGGTCTCCGCCGACCTGGACGGCGAGTCCCCGGGCGCGCCGCAGACCTGGGTCGACGAGCACCTGGGCCGGTGCCCGGCCTGCCGCGGGTGGGCCGAGGCCGCGGCGGAGGTGACCCGGCGGGCCCGGCTGACCCCGGTCGCGGCGGTGCCCGACGTGACCGCCGCGGTGCTGGGCCGGCTGCCGGCGGTACAGCCGGCGGCCCGCTCCCGGGCGTGGCTGGACGCCGCCCTCCGGCTCGCCCTGCTGGCCGTCGGCGCCGGTCAGCTGGCGGTCAGCCTGCCGGCGCTGCTGGGGGCCGGCGGTGCGGCGGCCGCCCCGGTGCACCTGGCGCACGAGACGGGTGCCTGGAACCTGGGGCTGGCTGCCTGCTTCCTGGGCGTCGCCGTGCTGCCGCGGCTGGCGGCCGGGGCCCTGCCCTTCCTGCTGCCCTTCACCGCGGTGCTCGCCTGGGTCACCGTCGGTGACCTGGGCGCCGGTCACGTGCACACCGGCCGGGCGGTCGGCCACCTGCTGCTGCTCGGCGGGGCCGTGCTGGTCAGCTGGCTCGCGTTGCGGAACCGGGGTGCCCGCACCGGTCCGACCGGGGAGCGGGTCGCCCGGCCGGTGACGAGGTGGGCCGTCGCCCGGGGAGCGGAGCCCAGGCGGTGGGCCGAGCGTCCTGCGGCGCCCGGCTGGCGGGCCGCCGGCCCGGCCGCGCGTGCCGCGGTCCGGGCCGAAGGCGGTGGCGAGCGCGCGGCCGCCTGACCGCGTGCCCCTGGTTGACTGCCCGCGCTGACCAGCCGGTGTGACCGGCAGTGAACACGGAGGAACCCCATGGACCGTCGCCTGGCTCTGCTGCCGCTCGCCGTCCTGCTCCTGGCCGGCTGTACCGGGGACGGCGAGGACGACGGCGCAGACGCGGCGGGGACGGCGTCGACCTCGGCGGCCCGTGAGGTCGAGTGGGGCGCCTGCGACTTCGACGTCCCGGCGGGGGTCGACATCGAGTGCGGGACGCTCGAGGTGCCGGCCGACCGTGACGACCCGGGTGCCGGCACGGTCAGCCTGGCCTTCGGCGTCGTCGCCGCGGCGGCCGAGGACCCGGCCGAGGACCCGCTCGTCTACCTCTCCGGCGGCCCGGGGCAGGGTGCGCTGGAGTTCGTGCCGCTCGCCTTCGGGGAGCTGTACGAGCCGCTCGCCCAGGACCGGGACCTGATCCTGCTCGACCAGCGCGGCACCGGGCTGACCGAGCCGTCGCTGGCGTGCGACGAGTACAGCTCGTGGGTGCGGGAGTCGCTGGGGTCGGAGGAGCCGGTCGAGGAGCTGGCGGCCCAGGCCGCGGCCTCGCTGGAGGAGTGCCGGCAGCGGCTGGTCGACGAGGGCGTCGACTTCGCCGACTACGACAGCGCGGCCTCGGCGGCCGACCTCGAGGACCTGCGCCGGGCGCTGGGCCACGAGGAGTGGAACCTCTACGGGATCTCCTACGGCACGCGGCTGGCGCAGACCGCGATGCGCGACCACCCCGAGGGCATCCGGTCGGTGGTGCTCGACGCCGCGTACCCGATCGACGCCGACCTCTACGAGGAGACGCCGGGCAACGCCGCCCAGGCGCTGGAAGCGCTGTTCGCCACCTGCGCCGCCGACGCCCGGTGCGCCGAGCGGTACCCCGACCTGGAGCAGACGGTCACCGACCTGGTCGCGGAGCTGGACGCCGCGCCTGCCTCGGTCACGGTGCTCGACCCGACGACCGGCGAGCGGGTGGAGAGCCCGCTGGACGGCGCCGGCCTCGTCGGGTTCCTGTTCCAGAGCATGTACTCGACCGAGCTGATCCCGTTCCTCCCGGAGATCATCGAGGCCGCGGCGAACGACGACTTCGGCTCGATCGGCCTGCTGCTCGGCGCCTTCTCCCAGCAGCTGGACCTGGTCAGCGTCGGTCAGCAGCTGGCCGTGCAGTGCGAGGAGGAGATCAGCTTCAGCGACCCGGAGGCGGTGGCGGACGCGACCGCCGAGCACCCGCTGGTCGAGAGCTTCTTCGACAGCACGCCCACGATGGGGCCGGGCATCTTCGACGTCTGCGCCGACTGGGACGCCGGTGAGCCCGGTGCGGGGGAGAACGAGGCGCTGGGCAGCGACCTGCCCACCCTGGTGCTGGCCGGCGAGCTCGACCCGATCACCCCGCCCCGGTGGGGTGCGCAGCTGGCCGAGCAGCTGGGGAACAGCGTCTTCGTCGAGTTCCCTGCCACCGGGCACGGCTCGGTGGCGACGCACGAGTGCGCGGTGCAGCTGACCCGCGACTTCCTCGCCGACCCCGACAGCGAGCCGGACGCCTCCTGCGCCGACGACGTCGAGCTCCCCGCCTTCACCGCGGAGGGGGTGCAGGTGGAGATGACGGCCTGGGAGAGCGAGGAGCTGGGCGTCGCCGGGGTCCGGCCGGAGGGCTGGTCGGAGGTGCTCCCCGGTGCGTTCCAGGAGTCGCCGCTGGTCTCGCTGGTGCAGCAGGTGGTGCCCGGTGCGACGGCCGACCAGCTGCTCCCGCAGCTGGCCGCGCAGCTGGGCACCGGTGAGCCCCTCGAGCCGGTGGGTCAGCGCGAGACGGGGTCGGCCACCTGGGACCTGTACCGCCTCGACGACCTCGGCAAGCGGATCGACCTGGCCCTGGCCGACACCCCGGCAGGCCTGGCCGTGGTGCAGCTGACCTCGAGCCCGGAGCGCATCGACGTCCACCGGGAGCAGGTCTTCGAACCGGCCGTGGAGGCCTTCGACCCCGCGCCCTGACCGACTACGCG
Source organism: Modestobacter sp. VKM Ac-2977 (assembly GCF_026968045.1). GTDB lineage: Bacteria > Actinomycetota > Actinomycetes > Mycobacteriales > Geodermatophilaceae > Modestobacter. The sequence continues at coordinate 76,106 of NZ_JAPVBQ010000005.1, forward strand.
GGGACGGCGTCGCGCAGCACCGGGCAGCTCATGCAGCGTGGGCCACCCCGGCCGCTGCCCAGCTCCGAGCCGGCGATCGCGACGACCTCGATCCCGGCGGCCTCCAGCGCGGCGTTGGTGACGGTGTTCCGCTCGTAGGCGACGGTGAGCCGCGGGGCCAGCGCGAGGGTGTTGTTGCCGTCGTCCCACTGCTCCCGCTCGGCGGTCACCGGGTCGAGCCCGGTGTCGATCACCCGCAGCCGGTCGATCCCCATCGCCTGCGCGGCGGCGATCAGGAAGGGCTGCGGGCCCTGCACCGACAGCTCGGCCGTGTCGGGGGAGGCGTCCCCGGCCGTCACGGTCCAGGCCTGCAGGTGGTCGGCGATCGCCGGGTACATGACCATCGCGTCGACGTCGACCATGGTGGCGACGGTGTCCAGGTGCATGGTGGCCCGCTGCTGAGCGATCGGGACGACGAGCACCGTGTGTGCCAGCCCGCGGGCGAACACCCGCCGGGCCAGCCGCTCCGCGCCGCCGGGCGTGGTCCGCTCGCCCACCCCGACGGCGACGACGCCCGGGGCCAGCAGCAGCACGTCGCCGCCCTCGAGGTGCTCCAGGTGCGGGCCGTAGAGCTGCTCGACACCGGCGAACCGGGGGTGGTGGGTGTACAGCGCCGCGGTCAGCGCGCTCTCCCGGTCCCGGGCCGGCATGGCCAGCGAGGTGATGGCGACCTGCCCGCCGACCCACACCGAGGAGTCGCGGGTGAACATCAGGTTGGGCAGCGGCGGGACCACGAAGTCCCCGCGCCCCATCAGCTCGTAGGCCAGCCCGCGGCCGCCGTGCAGCTCGTCGTGTGCCACCCCGGCGATCAGGGCGGTGGCCAGGTCCTCGGGCGCGAGACCGTCGAGGTGGGCGGTGGTGGCGTGCTGCAGGGTGGCGCCCAGCCGGGGGTCGTCGACCGCAGCGGCGATCACCTCCGCGCGGGCGGCCGGCACCGCCATCACCTCGGCCAGCAACCGGTCCAGGTGCAGGACCTCGACCCCGCGGTCGGTGAGGGCGGCGGCGAACGCGTCGTGCTCCTCCTGCGCGCGGGCCACCCAGGGGACGCCGTCGAAGAGCAGCTCGTCGTTGTTGCGCGGCGTGAGCCGGCGCAGCTCGGCGCCGGGGCGGTGCAGGAGGACGGTGCGGAGCCGGCCGACCTCACTGGTCACGCCGGGGGCAGTGGAGTTCGGGGCAGGCATCCCCCGAGCCTGCTGGATCTTGCTCGGGTCGGCCAGCCCGGAAGGGGTGAGTCCGCGCGGTCCTGCCGTTCCCGTGGGGCAGTCGCCGCCTCCGAGCCGGTCAGCCGGGCGCGGTGCGGTCCGGGTCCACGGCGGCTCCGGATCGCGCGACACCGTCCCCGGTGAGCAGCCGGGACAGCCCGGCCCGCACCAGCGCCGGCTGCAGCGCGGCGGGCACGGCCAGCAGGCGCAGGTGCTCCCCGCGGCGCAGCGGCTTGCGGCTGAGGTGCACCAGCAGCTGCAGCCCCGCAGCGTCGATCGCGGTGACCGCGGAGAGGTCTGCCCGGTCCGGCCAGTCCGCCGGGGTCACCAGCACCCGGAAGCGGCGCACGGCCTCCCGGTCGATGCGGCCGGAGAACCGGAGCAGCGGACCGTCCCCGTCCTCAACCCGGACCACCTCGCCGGCGACTGGATCGGGGCCGCTGGACACAGAACACCGGTACCCGAGCGGAGCTGCCGAAACGCGATCAGCTGGGACGCAGTACGCCTCGCCCTGGATCGACCGGCCACGACGGTCGGGCACCGCTACAGTCTGCCGGTGCCCGAGCCGGACCTGAGGGACGTCGCCCGGCCCGCAGCGCTCGACGCGCGCCGCCGGGCCCGCGACCTCGACCGGCTCGTCACCGAGGGGGTCGACGTCCTGGTCGTGGGCGGCGGGGTGACCGGCGCCGGGGTCGCGCTGGACGCCGCCGCCCGTGGGCTGAGCGTGGCGCTGTGCGAGCGCGTGGACCTGGCCGCGGGCACCAGCCGCTGGTCGTCGAAGCTGGTGCACGGCGGGCTGCGGTACCTGGCACAGCGGGAGATCGGACTGGCCCGGCACAGCGCCCGGGAGCGGGCCGTGCTGATGGGCGTCACCGCACCCCACCTGGTCGGGCGGCTGCCGTTCCTGGTACCCGACGTGGCCGGCCGGGACGTCAGTGCGCTGGCCGGGCTCGGCGGGCGGCTGGGCGATGCGGTGCGGCTCTCCGTGCCCGGTGGGCGCCGCTCGCTGCCCGGCACCGGCCGGATCGGGCCGGAGGGCGTCTCCCGGCTGGTGCCCGGTGTCCGCCCGGGGCGCGGCGGCGTCGTCTTCTGGGACGGGCAGCTGGTCGACGACGCGCGGCTGGTCGTCTCGCTGGCCCGCACCGCCGCCGCCTTCGGGGCCGGGGTGCTCACCGGGGTGACGGTCACCGGCGTGGACGGCGGGGCGGTCGCGCTGACCGTCGACGGCGGGTCGGCGACGGTGCGGGCCGGGGTGGTGGTCAACGCCACCGGGGCGTGGGCGCAGCGGCTGGCGCCCGGCGTCCGGCTGGTGCTCTCGCGCGGATCGCACCTCGTCGTCCCGGCGGCCCGGCTCGGCTCGCCGACGGCCGCGCTGACCGTGCCGCTGCCGGGGTCGCGGACCCGGTTCGTCGTCGCCCTGCCCCAACCCGGCGGACTGGTGCACCTGGGGATCACCGACGAGCCGGTGGCCGGGCCGGTGCCCGAGGACGACCCGGTGCCCAGCGACGCCGAGGTGGCACAGCTGCTGGACGCCGTGAACCGGGTGCTGGCCCGGCCGCTGGACCGTGCCGACGTGGTGGGTGCGTACGCCGGGCTGCGTCCGCTGGCTGAGCCGGTCTCCGCCGGGGACGGGTCGGGGGGTGCTCCGGCCGACCTGTCCCGCCGGCCCCTGCTGGCCTGGGACGGGCCGGTGCTCACCGTGGTCGGCGGGAAGCTGACCACCTACCGGTCGACGGCCGCCGAGGCGGTCGACGCCGTCGTGGCCCGGCTGGGCCGCGGCGCCGTCCGGTCACCGACGGCCCGGCTGCCGCTGGTCGGTGCCGCGCCCGGGCGGGCGCTGGCCCGGGTGGACGCCGCCGCCCGGCTGGTGCGCCGGTACGGCACCGAGGCCGCGGTGGTCGCCGGGCTGGGGGAGGAGCCGGTGGTCGACGGCCGCCCGGAGACGGTGGGGGAGCTGCGGTTCGCCGTCCGGGCCGAGGGGGCGCGGACGGTCGACGACCTGCTGGACCGGCGCACCCGGATCGGCCTGGTGCCCACCGACCGGGAACGGGCCGCGCCGCTGGCCGCGGCCGTGCTGGCCGCCGAGAGCTGATCCGTCCCAGCCTCCGGGAAGACCGTTCCACTGGGTGAGCCGACGGTGCAGGGTGTCGCCGTGGACACCTACACGCACGGGCACGCCGAACCGGTCCTGCAGTCCCACCGCTGGCGCACGGCGGAGAACTCCGCCGCCCACCTGGTGCCGCACCTGCGTCCGGGACTGGAGCTCCTCGACGTGGGCTGTGGGCCGGGCACGATCACGGTCGACCTCGCCGCCCGGGTGGCGCCGGGGCGGGTGGTCGGGCTCGACGTGTCGCCCGCGCCGCTCGCGGAGGCCCGTGCGCTGGCCGAGCAGGCGGGGGTGGCGGTGGAGTTCGGGGTGGGCGACGGCTACGCGCTGGCCGCCGCCGACGACTCCTTCGACGTCGTGCACGCCCACCAGGTGCTGCAGCACCTGACCGACCCGGTCGCCGCGCTGCGCGAGATGGCCCGGGTCTGCCGCCCCGGCGGGCTGATCGCCGTCCGCGACGTCGACTACGCCGCCACCACCTGGTTCCCGCCGTCGGCGGGGCTGGACCGCTGGCTGGACCTCTACCAGCGGGTGGCCCGGGCCAACGGGGCCGAACCGGACGCCGGCCGGCGGCTGCGGTCGTGGGCGCACGCCGCCGGGCTGCGGGACACGGTGGCCACGACGTCCGCCTGGTGCTTCGCGACCCCCGACGAGCGCACCTGGTGGGGGCGCTCCTGGGCCGGGCGGGCGACCGCGTCGGCGTTCGCCGAGCAGGCCCGGGCGTACGGACTGGCCACCCAGGAGGAGCTGCAGGCGGTCGCCGACGCGTGGCTGGAGTGGGCCGAGGCCGACGACGGCTGGCTGGGCATGCTGCACGGCGAGCTGCTCATCCGCGTCTGACGAGCGCGGATCGCCGCCGGCGGGCGCGTGTCAGGCGGCGGCCGGCGCCGGTTGTTCGTCGGCGTGGGCGATGTGCCGCAGCGAGCGCCAGATGAGCACCACGAAGACGGCCGACCCGGCGAAGGCGAACCAGAACGGCGCGGTCACCCCCCAGTGCTGCGCGAGCAGCCCTCCGATGCCCGAGCCGACCACCAACCCGCCGTAGACGCCCACCACGTTGACGCTGCCCACCCGGCCCTGCAGCGCCGCCGGGACCGCCCGCTGCCGGACGGCGACCGACGTCGTCCCCCAGATGAAGGCGTGCGCCCCGAAGACGAAGAAGACCGGCAGTGCCACCCACGGGCTGGAGGTGAGGGCCAGCGCCAGGTGGGTCAGCGTCTCGACGACCAGACCGATCCGCATCAGGTCGCCCAGGCTCACCCGGCGGGTGATCCAGCCGTAGGTCAGGCCGCCGACGATGCCGCCGACCGCACCGACGGTGGTCACCAGCCCGAACCCGATCTCACCCAGCCCGATGCGCTCGGTGGCGTAGAGCACCAGCACCGACCAGGCGGCGCCGAAGGTGACGTTGAAGATCGTGATGGTCAGCACCAGCGTGCGGACGGCGGCGTGGTGCCGCACCCAGCGCAGCCCCTCGGCGATGTCGTGCCGCATCGCGGTCCGCCGGCCCTCGACGCGCGCCCGGGCGGGCAGCACCACCCGGGTGATCAGCACCGCCCCGAGGGCCACGAGCACCGCCTGGACGCCCAGCGCCCAGGCCGCGCCGACGGTGAACAGCGCCGCACCCAGCGGCGGCCCGGCGAGCTGGTTCACCGTGATGAACCCGGTCTGCAGGCGCCCGTTGGCCACCGCCAGGTCCTCCCGGGCGACCAGCACCGGCACCAGCGTCTGGGAGCTGTTGTCGGCGAACACCTCTGCGGTGGCCAGCAGGAAGAGCGCACCGAGCACCGCGACGATGGACACCCGGTCGGTCGCCACCGCCAGGGTGAGCACGATGAGGACGGCGGCGCGAGCGAGGTCGACGGTCAGCACGATCAGCCGCCGGTCCAGCCGGTCGGTCAGCGCCCCGGCCACCAGGCCGAACAGCAGCGGCGGCAGCCACTGCACCGTCGCGGCGAGGGCGACCAGGAACGCGTCCCGGGTGAGCGAGGCGACCAGCAGTGGCCCGGCGGCCAGCGCGATCCCGTCCCCGAGGTTCGTCGTCCAGGACGAGGCCAGCAACCACCGGAACCCGGTACCGAGCCGCGCCGGGACCAGGACCTCACCGATGCGGCTCACGAGGAGGAGACCTTAGCCCCGCTCAGGGACGGCGTCGTCCTCGTTCCGCTGACGGCGGACGTTCCACGTGCAACCGGCACCGCCCCGGGCGGGTCGACGTCAGGCAGCGGCGGGGAAGCGGACGTGCGCCTCCAGCGTCTGCAGCGACCGGTGCATCCCGACGGTGACCGCCCCCAGGGCGAAGAAGCCCTCGTCGTCGGCGATCTCGGAGTTGCGCAGCAGCGCGGTCAGCCGGTTCGACGCGGCCACCGCGGTGGCGATCGCGGCGTCCCGGTCGTCGGGCTGGTCCGCGGCGTCGTGGAAGGGCAGCCGCACCACGCCGGCCAGGCCGTCCAGCGCATCGGCGAGGACCCAGCCGGTGCCGTCGTCCACCCGGTCGAGCCCACGCCGGTGCGGCTGGAACTCCACGACCAGCGTGGTGAGGTCGTCGACCAGCACGGCCACGCGGTCGAGCGCACGCGACTGGTCCCGGATGCTGCCGGCCGCACCCTGCCAGCGGTGGGCGCGCGGGTTGGCCCGCCGGGCCCGCTCGACCTGCGTCTCCGCCCGGCGCATCTGCTCCAGGGCGACGTCCAGCGCCTCGCCCCGGTCCTCCCACTCGTGCGGCGCCGGGAGCTGCCCGCTGCGGAGGGCGGCGGCCATCGACTCCAGGTGCGCGGCCAGGGTCTCCCGGGTGCGGGCGATCCGTTCGACGGCGGTGGTCAGCTGCAGTGGTGGGAACAGCGCCGTCGTCACCAGCACGCCGATCGCGGCGCCCAGCAGGGTGAGCCCGGCGTAGCGGACGGCGTACTCGGCCGGGTCCGACGTCCCGACCGTCAGCATGAGGACGGCGGCGAAGCTGACCCAGCTGGCCTGCTCGCGGAACAGCGACCGCCACTGCTCGACCACGATCGCCAGGGCGACGATCAGCGCGATGGTCAGCGCGTTCGGCACCGCCCGGGTGACCTCGTAGACGACGACGGCCAGGGCGAAGCCCACCAGGATCGCGGCGATGCTGCGCCATGCCGCCGAGGCGGAGTCGGCGATCGTCGGGCTGACCGCGATGACCGCGCCCAGCGGCGCGTAGTAGGCGTAGTCCGACAGCATCGGCGGCAGCAGCAACGCCACCTGCCAGGACAGCCCGGCCGCCAGCGCCGCCCGGACCATCCGCTGCACCCAGGGCTGCTGTAGTCGCCCGATCACCCAACCCACACGACCAGGATGCGGCCCGCCGCCCCGACGACGGCGCTGGGGTGACGTGACGTCGCTCGCCCGAGGGGCCAAAATCGCGACTTTGGCCCCTCGGGGGAGGTCAGCTCTGGCGGGTGGCGTTGGCCTGGACGGCGGTGCTCACGTACTGCGCCAGGCCGGGGGCGATCCGCTCGTAGTACGCGCTGAACCGCTCGTCCTCGACGTACATCCGGCCCAGCCCGGCGTGCACCTCCGGTGAGCAGTCGTAGAAGTTGCGGCTGATCTGCTGCCGGTACTCCTCGGCCAAGTCCTGGGCCGCGTTCGAGTCGGCCGGTGCGCCGGCGGCCAGCGCCGCGGCGAAGCGGCGCTCGACGTCGTCGCCCTCGGCCTTGACCCGCAGCCAGTCCTCCTTGGTCATCGCCGCCGTGCGCCGCTGCGACTGCGCCCAGGCGTCCGAGTCGCCCCACCTCTCCTCGGCCTCGGCGGCGTACTCCTCCGGGAGCCAGTCGCCGAACACCTCGAACCGTTCCTCCGGGCTCAGGGAGATCCCCATCTGCCGTGCCTCCATCTCCTTCTCCACGGCCGCGACCATCGCCCGGGTGCGCTCGAGCCGTTCCCGCAGCAGCCGGTGCTGCCGGCGCAGGTGCGCCGCGGGGTCGGCCTCGGGGTCGTCCAGCAGGGTCGCGACCTCGTCGAGGGGGAACCCGAGCTCGCGGTAGAGCAGCACCTGCTGCAGCCGGTCCAGGTCGTGCGCGTCGTAGCTGCGGTAGCCCGCCGACGTGCGCTCGCTGGGCCGCACCAGCCCGATCCGGTCGTAGTGGTGCAGCGTGCGCACCGTGACGCCGGCCAGCCGGGCCAGCTCACCCACCGTCCAGCTCATCGCCCCTCCTCTCTCTCGTTGACGGAGACCACGCAACAGCCTGACGTCGCGTCAGGGTCAAGCCACCAAAATGGCCATTGTGGTGGTGCGGGAGGTTCGGACGGGGGGACGGCGGGGAGACCCAGGGCATGGCCGACGACGTCCGCACGCCCGTGTCCGCCGACGACCCGTTCCCGCGCTCGCGGGTGCAGGTCGCTGACCAGGAGATGGCCTACGTCGACGTGGGGGAGGGCGACCCGATCGTCTTCCTGCACGGCAACCCGACGTCGTCCTACCTGTGGCGCAACGTCATCCCGCACGTGCGGCACCTGGGCCGCTGCCTCGCCCCCGACCTCGTGGGCATGGGTGAGTCGAGCAAGCTGGCCCACCCCGGGCCGGGCAGCTACTCCTTCGACCGGCACGCGGAGTTCCTCGCCGAGTTCCTGAGCACCGTCGGCGTCACCGAGCGGGTCACCCTGGTGCTGCACGACTGGGGCTCGGGGCTCGGCTTCGACTGGGCGGCCACCCACCCCGAGGCGGTGCGCGGCATCGCCTTCATGGAGGCGATCGTCACCCCGATGATCTGGGCGGACTGGCCGCGGGCCGCCAAACCGGTCTTCCAGGCGATGCGCGGGGAGGACGGCGAGCGCCGGGTGCTCGACCAGAACGTGTTCGTCGAGAAGATCCTCCCCGCCGAGGTGCGGCGCGGGCTCTCGGCGGAGGCGCACGACAGGTACCGGGCGCCGTTCCAGGAGCGCGCCGACCGCTGGCCGACGCTGGAGTGGCCGCGGCAGCTGCCGATCGAGCACGTGCCGCCGGGCGTGCACGACGTCGTCGACCGGTACGGCCAGTGGCTGGCGCACAGCGAGGTGCCCAAGCTGTTCGTCAATGTCGAGCCGGGGTCGATCCTCGTCGGCCGGCAGCGCGACAAGGTCCGGCGGTGGCCGGCGCTGACCGAGGTCACGGTGCCGGGTGGGCACTTCGTGCCCGAGGACTCGCCCGACGAGATCGGCCGCGCGCTGGCGGAGTGGATCCCGACGCTGGGCTGAGGGGACGGCGGGTCAGCCGTGCCGGCCGCTGCCCTGGCGGTCGTGCCGGATGGAGGTCATCGCCTCGTTGGCCGCCGCCACCAGCGACTCCGGCGTCGAGGCCCGCCCGGAGAGCGCGACGCCGACGCTGAGCCGCACCCGGTGCTCCACGCCCGGCAGCGGCCGCAGCGGCTCGTCGAACGCGGCCGCGATCCGCAGGGCGATGCCCTGCGCGTCCTCGGCGGCCTGGATGCCGGGGCAGAGCAGCACGAAGGTCTGGGCGCTGATCCGGGCGACGACGTCCCCCTGCCGCACGGCGCCGACCAGCCGGCCGGCGGCCTCGGCGCGGGCGGCGTCGGCAACGACGGAGCCGCGGGTGTCCTCCAGGACGGTGATGCCGTCGAGGTTGCAGGAGAGGACGGCGAGCCGGCCGGTGGCCGGGCCCGCGGCGGCCAGGGCGAGCTCCAGCCGGTCGATGAGCAGGCTGCGCACCGGTAGGCCGGTGAGTGGGTCGGCCACGGTCCGCTGCCGCAGCCGCTGCGCGAACTGGCGCTGGGCGGCGACGACCGCCGCCGTCTGCACCAGCACGTCCTGCGACTCCTCGAGCTTGATCGTCTGCATGACCTCTCCCTGCTCCCGTCCGGCCGCATGCCGGCCGTGGAGGGGGAGTCGGCAGGACGTCGCCGGCGCTTGAGCGCCCCGGTCGCCGGCCTGCCCCCTCCGGGTGCGGTCGCCGGCAGGCGGGCAGGTCCGCCCGGCCGCCCTACGCTGGCGCCATGGGAGGAGAGGTGCTGCTGCTGGTGGTCATCGGGCTCGCGCTGCTCGTGCTCGTCGGACTGGGGGTCCGCGCGGGGCGCACCTCTGGCCGCGGGGACGCGGCCGGCCTGAACGGCAACGACCCGGCGCGTCCCGGGGACCCCGCCGGCCCGGACGCCCGCGGCGCCGTCAACAAGAGCAGCTGGATGCTCGGTGGCGGTGGTGGTGGTGGTGGCGGAGGCGGCTGACCGGGGCGCTCAGCCGGTCAGGGTGCGGACGGTCTCCACCACCGCGATGACGGCGAAGACCAGGAAGAGCCCGGCGGCGATCCGGTGCAGCAGCGTCACCGGGAGGCGGTCGGCGAGCTTGCGGCCCAGGAACGCGGCCAGCCCGGAGATCACCAGCAGCGCCGCCCATGCCCCGACGAACACCGAGAGCGGCTCGGCGTAGCGGGCGGCCAGCCCTGCGGTGGCCAGCTGGGAGAGGTCGCCCCACTCGGCGGCGAACAGGACGCCGAAGGAGATCGCCGCCGCACGCAGGAACGACGTCTGCTCCCGGGCCTGCGCGGTGGCCTCGTCCTCGTCCCCGCCCTTGCGGGACTCCCGCCACAGCAGCACCGCGCCGGTCAGGAACAGCACCGCGACCACCGCGCTGACCACCGCCTCGGGCAGCAGCGAGAGCAGGCTGCCGGCGGTCACCGCGATCGCCACCTGCAGGCCGAAGGCCAGGCCGACGCCGACGAAGACCGGCAGCGGCGGGAACCGGGTGGCCAGCACCAGGGTGGCGAACAGCGTCTTGTCGGGCAGTTCGACGGGGAGGATCAGCACGAAGGCGGCCAGGACGACGGACAGGACCACGAGTTCTCTCTCTGCTCGCGCCGACCGGCCGGGGCATGCGGGGCGCCTCCGTCCGGCAGCGCACCGATGGGTGGACTGCGGGCGGAAGGTCTCGCCCACCCGCGGCGACGCGGGCCCGCTGACCGGGCGCGCGGACGCGCCAGCATGTCGACCAGCGGTCGGGGGGCTACTCCCCTTCTGGGTGCAGGAGCGTAGCCGATGCCCCCGGGTACGCCTGGTGCGCCGCCGCGGTCGCCGCCCGCAGCACCTCCTTGGCCGGCAGCCCGAGCGAGCGGGCCAGCGCCGCCACGTCCTCGAACTCGACGCTGACGTTCACCACCCGGCCGTCGATGCCCGCGACCTTGACGCCCACCGGGCTGCCGAACACCGCCACGCTGCGTTCGACCCGCTGCAGCGCGACCTTCTGCACCGGCTGCACGCGCAGCCCGATGGTGGAGGTCGCGGCCACGACGACGTCCTGCACCGCCGCGCGCACCGCCGGCCGGCAGAGCACCGACAGCGTGTGCGCCGGGCGGCCCTTCTTCATCAGGATCGGGGTGAGCCAGGCGTCCGACGCCCCGGCGGCCAGCAGCTCGGTGAGCACCCCGGGCCACAGCCGGGGGTCCAGGTCGTCGACGTTGGTCTCCAGCAGCAGCCCGGTGGCCGGCTCGTCCACCGGTTCGCCGAGCACCAGGCGCACGAGGTTGGGCAGCTGCTCCGGGTTCCGGCCGCCGGCGCCCGACCCGACCCGGGCCACCCGCATCGGCGGCAGCGTCGTCCACTCCTGCACGTGCGCGGCGAGCAGCGCGGCACCGGTCGGGGTGCACGTCTCCGCCGGCACCGGGCCGGCGACCACCGGCACGCCGCGCAGCAGCTCCAGGACGGCGGGGCCGGGCACCGGGACGACGCCGTGCGCCCCGCGGGCCGAGCCGCTGCCGAGCGCGACGGGGGAGGCGGTGAGCTGATCCAGCGCCAGGTGGGCGAACCCGGCGACCACCCCGACGACGTCGGCCAGCGCGTCCAGGGCCCCGACCTCGTGGAAGTGCACCTCGTCGGCGGGCACCCGGTGCACCCGGCCCTCGGCCACCGCGAGCCGCTCGAAGACGGCCAGGGCACCGTCCCGCACGGCCGGGGCGAGCGCGGCGTCGGCCAGGACCGTCCGGACGTCGGTCCAGGTGCGGTGGACGTCGCTGGCCGGGGCGTGCACGTGCACCCGGGTGGCGCCCAGCCCGTGCCGGGTGGTCGGCTCGGCGGTCAGGGTGACCGGCTCGACCGGCAGCGCGGCGACGGCACCGGTCAGCACGTCCAGCGGCACCCCGGCGTCGACCAGCGCGCCGAGCAGCATGTCCCCGGACGCCCCCGCCGAGAGGTCCAACCACCCGATGGTCACGGGCCGATCATGACCTGACCGGGACGATCATCGGCAGGCGGCCGCCCGACACGCCGGGCCGGACCGCCGTCCGCCGATGATCAACTCGGCAGGGACGCGGCCCGGCGGGCGATGCGGGCGGCGAAGACGCCGGCGGACCAGCCGTTGTCGATGTTGCTGACCACGACCCCGGGCGCGGCGGAGTTGAGCATGGTGAGCAGCGCGCTGAACCCGCCGAAGGAGCTGGCGCCCTGGCCGGCCGACGTCGGGACGGCGACCACCGGCACCTCGGTCAGCCCGCTGACCACGCTGGCCAGCGCGGCGTCCAGACCGGCCACGACGACGAGGCAGTCGACGTCGGTGAGCAGCGAGCGGTCGGTCAGCAGCGGGCGGATCCGGTTGCCGCCGACGTCGTCGACCCGGATCACCTCGGTGCCGGTGACCCGGGCGACGAAGGCCGCCTCGGCGGCGATCGGGGTGTCGCCGCTGCTGGCGCAGAGCACGCCCACCCGGCCGACCGGCTCCGGCACCGGGCCGACGGCGGCGGACATCGCCGCGGCGTCCATCGTCGTGTACGCGTCGTGCTCGGTGGCCAGCGCGACCAGGGTGTCGGCGCTGGCCCGCACCACCACCGCCGGGTGCTGGGGGTGCTCGCGGCGGGCCTCGCGCACCAGGGCGAGCACCTGCTCGGTGCTCCGTCCGGTGCCCCAGATGACGTCCGGACCCGGCGCGAGGGCCGGCACGTCGATCATCGGAGTGGGGGACGGCGACGGGCTCACCACCGGAGCCGCGGGCTCGGCGGACTCCAGCCGTCGCCCGGCCGACGGACCACCGAAGAGCTCGTCCAGCGGGCTGGCCGGCGGCTCGACGTCGGCCGCCTCGACGGCGGGCTCCTGGACGGCGAGCTCCTCCGCGGCCGGCTCGACCAGCAGGGGGGCGAAGCCACCGGTGGCGTCCTCGGGCTGCTCGTCCTGCTCCTCGGGCAGCGGGGAGGCGGTCACGTCGCGGACGGGAGGCGACGCCGGGACGTGACCGGTGGCCTCGACCGGGCCCGCGTCGTCCGCTGCCGGGGACGGGTCGATCGCCGGTGGGGCCTCGGCGACCTGACCGTCGATGGTCGTCGGGGCGGCGTCGGGGGCCCGGGTCTGGGTGACCCCGGACAACCGGACGACCCGGTCCCGCCCGGCCCGCTTGGCGTCGTAGAGCACCCCGTCGGCGGCGGCGAACAGCGTGCGCCGGTCGTCACCGCGGGCCGCCTGGGCGATGCCGACGCTGATCCGCACCGGCACCTCCACGCCGAGGGCCGACCAGTCGTGCGCGGCGATCGACCGGCGGATGCGCTCCATGGCCCGCTCGGCCTGCTCGGACGTCGTGTCCGGCAGCAGGATGACGAACTCGTCGCCGGCCCAGCGGCACACCTCGTCGGTGTCCCGGCAGCCGTCGACCAGCAGCTGGCCGACCGCACGCAGCACTGCGTCGCCGGTCGGGTGCCCGGCGGCGTCGTTGATCGCCTTGAACCGGTCGACGTCGACCACGGCCAGGGCAGGCACGCCACCCGCCGAGAGCAGCCCGTCGAGCCGGGCCTCGGCGTAACGGCGGTTGGGCAGGTGGGTGAGCGGGTCCTCGTAGGCCTGGCGGCGCAGCTGGCCGGCGGCCCGTTCGGTCTCCAGCAGGCTCTTGCGCCGGCCGAACAGCTCGACCCAGCGGGTGCGCCGCTCGTCGACCCGGTCCAGCTCGTCGGCGAGGTAGGCCTGCAGGTAGGGCAGCGCCCGGGCGGCGTCGTCCAGCTCGGCGTGCAGCGTGCACAGCTCGCGCAGCGCGGCCCGGCGCAACCGCGGCAGCCCGTGCTCGGTCGCGGCGGCCAGGGCGGTGGCCAGGTGGTCGTCGGCGGCCCGCGGGTCGCCCGAGCGGCGCAGCGCGCGGCCCAGGCCCAGCTCGGCGGAGGCCAGGAGGGCGCGGTCCGCCACGCTCGCCGCCGCGCCGACGACGCTGGTCAGCAGGGACCGCGCGGCGGCGTGCTCGCCCAGGCCGACCAACGCCCAGCCGTGCACGACCTGCGCGTCCAGCAGCCCGGGGACGCCGGGGGGCAGCTGCCCCAGCGCCCGGACGGCGAGGTCGCGGGCCTCGGCGAAGTGCGGTGCCGCGGCGTCGGCGCCGCCGTCGTCGAGCAGGCCCTCGCCGACCTCGGCGCACAGCGCGGCCAGCCGGGTCGCGGCCTCCCCGGCGAGCGCGTCGACGGAGCCTGCCTCGTCGTCGGTGCCGGCCGCGTCGATCGCCTCGGCGGTGACGTCGGCGGCCCGGCGCTGGTAGTCCAGGGCCAGCGGCATCAGCTCCAGGTCGGCCAGCACGGCCGCCAGGGAGCTCAGCGTGTGCACCAGCAACGGGCTCGGCGGCAGGGCCGGGTCCAGCAGGCTGGCTGCCTCGACCGCCTCGTCCATCGCTGCGTCGACCCGGCGGGACAGCAGTTCGATCCGGGCGTGCCGGGCCAGGCCGGCGGCGCGTTGCAGGTCGTCGTCCTGGGCGTCGAAGGCCGCGCGTGCCGAGCGGACCAGGGAGATGGCCAGGGCCGCGTGCGTGGCCGACTCCGACCGGCTGTCGCGGTCCACGGCCTCGCCCGGGGCGCCGACCGGGCCGTGCAGGTCCAGCGGGCCCTCCTGCTCGGGGCCCCCCTCGACCAGGGGGTCGCCCAGCAGCGAGTAGCCGGCCCGCCGCAGGCGTCGGACCAGGAGCTCGGCCCGGAGCGTGTCGGCCCAGGCGCGGGCCAGCGAGGTGAGCGGCGGCGCCGAGCGGTCGTCGGCCGGGGCGGGGGGCAGTTCGCCGTCGATCTCGCGCAGCAGCGTCTCGGCCGTGTCGAGCTGCCAGTTCGCCAGGGCTGAGCTCACCTGCTGGTGCAGGAGACCGGGTGGCACCAGGGCACTGTGCCCCGGAGTCGGCGGCGTGTCACGCACCGGCGCGTCGGCCGGCCCCTCCTGCCCCATCGGCCCCTCTGGACCACGGACGCGCCGCAGCCTCACGAGGCGACCTCGGTGCCGTCGTCGAAGGCCCAGCCCGGTCGCCGGGGGGTCGTGCCGAGGACCTCGGCCACCAGGTCGTCGACCGAGGCGTCGGCCGGCAGCCCGCCGGGCCGCGCGGCGGGCGCGGGCGCGTGTTGCACTCCGCCGGAGGCCCGCACCCGGTTGCGGCCGCCGCGCTTGGCGCCGAACAGGTTCAGGTCGGCCCGGTCGAACAGCTCCCGCCAGGACCTCGGCCCCGGCGCGCCGGCCGGCCCCGTGGTGGCGACGCCGATGCTGACGGTCACCGGGGCGGGCATCTGCAGGTGGGCCCACTCGGCGCAGGCGACGGCGCTGCGCAGCCGTTCCGTCGCGACCACGGCCTGTGCCTCGGTGGTGTTGGGCAGCACGACCACGAACTCGTCGCCGGCCCAGCGGAAGACCTCGTCGCCGGTGCGGCTGTGCTGGCGGAGCAGCTCGGCGACCCGGCGCAGCACCGCGTCGCCGTGCAGGTGCGAGTTCTGGTCGTTGACGGACTTGAAGCCGTCGACGTCCACGACGGCCAGCGACACCGGCTCGCCGTCCAACCGCAGGTCGGTCAGCCGCCGCTCGGCGCTGCGCCGGTTGCCCAGGCCGGTCAGGGTGTCCTCGAGGGCGTGCCGGCGCAGGACGGCGTTCTGCCGCTCGGCCTCGCGCAACCGGCTGCGGCGCACGAACATCTCCGCCCACAGCTCGCGCCCGCGCCGGTGCGCCCGGGTCGTCTCTGCCCGGTAGGCCTCCAGCCAGTGCAGCGCCTCGGCGGTGGAGCCCATCGCCGCGGTGGTCTGCCCCAGCTCCAGCAGGCACTGGCGGTACCGCCGGCGGTCGTTCACCGCGGCGAAGGCACCGGAGGCGGTGACCAACAGGTCGATGGCCTCCTCGCCGTGCGCGCCGGGCTCCAGGGCGCACAGTCGGGTCAGCAGCCGGCCCAGCACCAGGTCGGTGTACCCGACCAGCCACAGCCCGCCCTCTCCGGCCGACAGGTGCCGGCGCACCCGGCGCAGCGGCGGGAGGGCGTCGTCGAGCTGACCGGCCAGGGTCAGGGCCCAGGACTGGACGACGTCGAGCAGGTCGGCGTCGGCGTCGCTCGGGTCCCAGGGCAGCGCGCGGGCGGTGGTCGCGCACTCCAGCGCGGCCTGGGCCAACTGCTGCGAGCGGTCGAGCTGGCCGCGCCGGTGCACCGTCTGCGCCAGCTCGGCGTGCTGCTGGGCGCACAGCCGGAGCAGCTGCCACTGGTCGCCGAGGTCGGGGAGGGCCGCGGCGACCCGGGCGCCCCGCAGCGACTGGGCCACGGCCAGCTCCTCGAGGTCCAGCCGGGTCAGCGCCAGGGACAACCAGTGGTGGGCCTGGTGCAGGGGCCGGCTGGGCTGTTCCCCGGCCAGCTGGTCGGCGAGCAGGCTGGCGTCCACGGCCAGGTGCATCGCCGCGTCGAACCGGTCGGCGGCCACCTCCAGGTGTGCCAGGTAGGCCAGTGTCAGGGCGTGGTCGGCGGACGGGAGGCACTCCGCGAGCGCGGCCCGGGCGGCGCCGACGGCGTCCGCCGCACCGTCCAGGTCGGCGTCGAAGAGGGCTGCGCGGGCGGTGAAGGCGGCCGACCACGCGTCCCAGCAGGGCTCGCCGGTGGCGGCCAGGTCGTCCGCGGCCAGGGCGAACTCGTCGGCGAACACCCGGGCGTCCTCGGCGGCGCTGGCGGTCAGCAGCCGCCAGCGGGCGGTCTGCAGCCGCTCGTCGGCGGGGAGCCCAGGGTTCACGCGTCCCTCCACTCAGCTGTCGGGGCACGCATCGTGCGCGTGCCCGGCCGGTGACGAGGCAGCTCCCCCCGCACCGGGGACCCGACGGGAGTCGGTGTCCGATACGGCCGCACTACCCTCGCCGGATGCCGACTGCACCACGCAGCACAGCCCCGACGGAGTTCGCCTATCTGGGCCCCGAGGGTACCTTCGCCGAGGCCGCGCTCGGCACCGTCACCGGGTCGCTGGGGACGGCCGGCACCCGGCCGGAACCCAGCGTGGCGGCCGCGCTGACCGCGGTGCGGAACGGGGAGTGCGCCGCCGCCCTGGTGCCGCTGGAGAACTCCGTCGAGGGCTCGGTGCCGGCCACGATGGACGGGCTGGTCACCGGCGACCCGCTGGTGATCACCCGCGAGGTCTTCCTCGAGGTGGCCTTCGTGCTCGCCGTCCGGCCGGGGAGCGACGCCGCCGACGTGCGCACCGTCGCCAGCCACCCGCACGCGCTGGCCCAGTGCCGCGGCCGGATCGCCGAGTCCCTGCCCGGGGCCGACGTCGTCCCGGCCGCCTCCACGGCCGACGCCGCCCGCCGGGTCGCCGAGGGGGAGTTCGACGCCGCGGTCTGCGCGGCGATCGCCGCCGACCGCTACGGCCTCGATGCCCTCGTCACCGACCTGGCCGACCACCCCGGCGCCGTGACCCGCTTCGTGCTGGTGGAGCCGCCCGGCGGTCTGCCGGCCCCGACCGGGGCGGACAAGACGACGATCACCGCCGTGGTGCACGACCGCACGGGTGCGCTGCTGGACCTGCTGGCCGAGTTCGCGGTGCGCGGCATCAGCCTCGCCCGCATCGAGTCCCGGCCCACCCGCGAGCGGCTCGGTGTGTACTCGTTCTCCATCGACGTCGAGGGGCACGTGTCCGACCGGCGGGTGGGCGACGCGCTGGCCGCGCTGCACCGGCGCTGTGCGGAAGTGCGCTTCCTCGGCTCCTACGCCCGGGCCGACGAGCAGCCGGGCAAGCCGGTGGAGGGACGGGTGGGCGACCAGGCCTTCGCCGCAGCGGAGGAGTGGGTGGCCCGGGTGCGCGCCGGGACGGCGGTCTGACCGTCGTACTGCAGCACTGCCCATGATCACACAGTGTGCTCCTCCCGGAACGGGACGCACACCCGGAGTGGGACCGTTCCGTCACGCCGGTTGTGCAGCGGACCTTGCGCTGGAGTGCACTCCAGCTCCTAGCGTCCGCGGCATGAGAGCAGTCACCGGGTTCGCCGCCTCCGGTCCGCGCGAGCCGCTGCGGCCGATCGAGTTCACCCGCCGCGACCTGCGGCCCGACGACGTCGCCGTCCGGGTCACCCACGTCGGCGTCTGCCACAGCGACCTGCACGCGGTCGAGGCGCTGTCGGCCGGCGACCCGCCGCTGGTGCCCGGCCACGAGTTCACCGGTGAGGTGACCGCGGTCGGGCCCCAGGTCACCCGCTTCCGGGTCGGCGATGCGGTCGCCGTGGGCAACATCGTCGACTCCTGTGGGGAGTGCGACAACTGCCTGGCCCACCGGGAGCCCTACTGCCGGCAGTTCCCCGCCACCACCTACGGCGGCCGGGACCTGCGCGACGGCACCCCCACCCAGGGCGCGTACTCCACCGGGTACGTCGTCCGCGACGCCTTCGTCTACGCGCTCCCCGCCGGGCTAGACCCGGCCGCGGTCGCGCCGCTGATGTGCGCCGGGGTCACCACCTGGTCGCCGCTCAGCCGCGCCGGCGTCGGGCCGGGCACGCAGGTCGGCGTCGTCGGCCTCGGCGGGCTGGGCCACCTGGCGGTCAAGTTCGCCGTCGCGCTCGGCGCCCGGGTCACCGTGTTCACCACCTCGGCGGCCAAGGCGGACGACGCCCGGGCCCTCGGCGCGCACGACGTCGTCGTCTCCACCGACCCGGCGGCGATGGCCGCGGTCGCCGGCCGGCTGGACTTCGTGCTGGACACCGCCTCCGGTGCGCACGACCTCGCGCCCTACCTGGGTGCGCTCCGGCTGGACGGGACGCTGTGCGTGCTCGGCCTCCCGGAGCAGTACGCGGTGTCGCCGATGAGCCTGCTCGGCCGCTCGCTCACGGTCTCGGGCTCCGCCGGCACCCGGGAGACCCAGGAGATGCTCGACTTCTGCGGCGAGCACGGCCTGGCCGCCGACGTCGAGGTGCTGCCGTTCGACCAGGTCAACACGGCCTTCGAGCGGCTGCGGCGCAACGATGTCCGGTACCGGTTCGTGCTGGCGGTGGCCTCGTGACCCGGGTCGACTGGGCCGGGCAGACCACGCTGGTCACCGGCGCCAGCGCGGGGATCGGCGCCGAGTTCGCCCGGCAGCTCGCCGCCCGCGGCTCGGACCTGGTGCTCGTCGCCCGGCGCGCCGACCGGCTGACGGCCCTGGCCACCGAGCTGACCGCGGCCTCCGGCGTCCGGGTCGACGTCGTCCCGCTCGACCTCGGCCGGCCCGCAGCCGGCCGGGCGCTGGCTGCGGAGGTCGACCGGCGGGGCATCGCGGTCACCAGCGTGGTGAACTGCGCCGGCTTCGGCACGCACGGGCCCGTCCACTCCGAGGACGCCGACCGGCTGGCCGAGATGATCGCCGTCGACGTCACCGCCCTGGTCGACGTGAGCCGGGCGTTCGTCGACGGGCTGCGGGCCGGTATTGGCGTGCTGGTGAACGTCGCGAGCATGGCCGCCTACCTGCCCGCGCCCGACATGGCCGTCTACGCCGCGGCCAAGGCGTTCGTGCTGAGCTTCACCGAGGCGCTGTGGGCCGAGTCGCGGGACAGCGGGCTGCGGGTGCTCGCCCTCTCGCCGGGCGCCACCGACACCGAGTTCTTCGACGTCGTGGGCAACGACGCCGCGGACGGCGGCCGGCCCCGGCAGTCACCGCAGGAGGTGGTGGCCACCGCGTTCCGGGCGCTCGACCGGCGCAACCCGCCGCCCAGCGTGGCGGTCGGCCGGGCGAACCGGGCCTCGGTCCGGGCCGTGCGGCTGCTCACCCGGCGGCGCGCGGTGCTGCTGATGGCCGCGATCACCGGCCGGGCAGCCGAGGACGGGGTGCCGCGCCGTGCCGCGGCCTAGCCTGGCGGTCATGACCGCGGTCACCCGGGAGACGTCCCTCGGCATCCGGCAGGTCTCCGAGGAGACCGGCCTGAGCATCGACACGCTGCGCTGGTACGAGCGCGAGGGGCTGCTGCCGCTGGTGGAACGCAGCACCGACGGCCGGCGGCGCTATCCGCCGGGGGCGCTGCGGTTCATCCGGCTGGTGCAGGCGCTGCGCCGGACCGGGATGCCGGTGGCCGACGTGCGGGCGTTCATCGAGGCCGGTGGGGGCGAGCTGGCCAACCACGCGGGCCGGCTGGCGCTGCTGGAGCGGCAGTGTGCGGCGATCGAGCAGCGACTGGCCGAGCTGCGGGACGACCTGGCCGTCGTGCAGGCCAAGATCGGCTCGTACCACCATCTGATCGCCCACGGCCTGAACTGCGAGGACGACGTCCCTGAGGACGTGCTGGACCAGTTGCGCGACGACGGCCTGCTGGCCGGCCTGCTGCCCCCGGCCCCCGCCTGACGCCCCAACCTCGCCCAGTCCTGCACGTCCACCACCAGTGGGTCCTCGAACCACCGCCCGACGGGCGACCGTCTGCTGGCGCAGCTCCCGGTTGGCGATCGACATCTGGCGACGGCCTGTCGGCCGCATGGCGCACTCGACCCCTCACTTGCCGCGATCTCCTGACAGCAGCAGGAGTGCGGTCGCCATGTCGGTGCTTCGATGGCCCTGTGTCCACACGCGCGCGTCCCGCTGGTGACTTCGACTACGAACGTCACGGCGGGGGCTACGCGTCTGTGCGTCAGCCGGACCCGCGGATCGCGGCTCGGGTCCACGCAGCTCTGGGCGCCAGCCAAACTGTGCTCAACGTCGGCGCTGGGGCTGGGTCCTACGAGCCCACCGACCGGTACGTGCTGGCTGTTGAGCCGTCGGCGGCGATGCGTGCCCAACGGCCAGTCGGAGCGGCACCAGCTGTTGATGCGGCCGCCGAGCACCTGCCGCTCGACGACGACAGCTTCGACTCCGCCATGGCCGTGGTAAGCGTGCACCAGTGGGGCGACGTCGATCAGGGTCTGCGCGAGATGCGACGGGTCAGCCGCGGGCCAGTGGTCGTGCTGACCTTCGACGCCCCGGCGCTGCAGCAGTTCTGGCTGACCGACTATATTCCCGAGGTCGTCGCCGTCGAGCAGGCGCGGTTTCCGACGCTCGACCAGGTGACGAGCGCCCTCGCCCAGGGCAGCGTCGAGGTCCGCGTCGACGTGGTGCCGGTGCCCCGAGACTGCACCGACGGGTTCGGTGAGGCGTTCTACGCCCGCCCGGAGGCCTTTCTGCGCCCGGAGGTCCGGGCCGCCACGTCCGGTCTGGTGCTGACCGACCCAGAAGCGGTGCAGCGCGGCTTCGCCCGTCTCGAGAAGGACCTGAGCAACGGGGCGTGGGACACGAAGTACGGAGACTTGCGCGAGCTGGCCGAGCGCAACGGCGCCCTGCGCCTCATCACTGCCAGTACCTGAGCGCCTCCCCTGGCTGGCGTGACGGCCAGGGCGCCCTGCCGCTACAGGTAGAGGCCGGTCGACTCCTCGATCCGCTCGGCAGCGACGGCGTGCACGTCGCGCTCGCGCAGGATGACCAGGTCCTCGCCGTGCACCTCGACCTCGTGCTGGTCCTCGGGGGAGAACAGCACCCGGTCGCCGACCTTGATCTGCCGCACGTTCGGGCCGATGCCCTTCGCCTCGCCCCAGACCAGCCGCTTGGCGACCTGGGCCGTGGCCGGGATGAGGATGCCGCCGCTGGACCGGCGGTCGCCGTCCTCCTTGCGGAGGGAGACGAGCAGCCGGTCGTGCAGCATCTTGATCGGCAACCCGCCGGCGTTCGCGTCGTCCTCAGGCACGTCATCGAACGCTACCCGGAGGCTCAGCCCCAGCCGAGGGCGTGCAGCTTCTCCTCGTCGATGCCGAAGTGGTGGGCGATCTCGTGGACGACGGTGATCGTGACCTCGTCGGCCACCTGTTCCTCGTCCTCGCAGATGTCGCAGATCGCCGCGCGGTAGATCATGATCCGGTCCGGCAGGGCGCCCGAGTGGTCCCAGCCGCGCTCGGTCAGCGCGTACCCCTCGTAGACGCCCAGCAGGCTCGGCTCCTCGGGGTTCCGGTCCTCGACCAGCACGACGACGTTGTCCAGCAGCGCCATCAGCTCCTCGGGCACCTCGTCCAGGGCGTCGGCGACGAGCTCTTCGAAGCGGGGGAGCGGGATCGCGTCCATCAGCGTCGGGTCACCAGCTGGTCGGCAGCGGGCGGCCCTCCTCGTAGCCCGCTGCGCTCTGCACGCCCAGCACCGCACCCTCGTGCAGCTCGTCGACCGTGCGCGCCCCGGCGTAGGTGCACGACGAGCGGACGCCGGCCACGACCTGGTCGATGAGGTCCTCGACGCCGGGCCGGGCCGGGTCCAGGTACATCCGCGAGGAGCTGATCCCCTCCTCGAACAGCCCGGCGCGGGCTCGGTCGAAGCCGCTCTGCGTCGACGTCCGGGCCTTCACCGCGCGGGCCGAGGCCATCCCGAAGCTCTCCTTGTACTGGCGGCCGGTGCCGTCCTCGTACAGGTCCCCGGCGCTCTCGTAGGTGCCGGCGAACCAGGAGCCGACCATCACGTTCGCCGCACCCGCGGCCAGCGCGAGGGCCACGTCGCGCGGGTGCCGCACGCCGCCGTCGGCCCAGACGTGCCTGCCGAGCTCGCGGGCGGCCGCGGCGCACTCCTCGACCGCGGAGAACTGCGGGCGGCCGACGCCGGTCATCATCCGGGTGGTGCACATGGCGCCGGGGCCGACGCCGACCTTGACGACGTCCGCGCCGGCCTCGATCAGGTCTCGGGTGCCCTGCGCGGTCACCACGTTGCCGGCGACGACCGGCGTCGAGCCGGCCACCGAGCGGACCGCGGCCACCGCCTCGATGGCCCTCTCCTGGTGCCCGTGGGCGGTGTCGACGACGAGCACGTCGACACCGGCGGCGAGCAGGGCGCTCGCCTTCCCGGCGACGTCGCCGTTGATGCCGACCGCCGCGGAGGTGAGCAGGTGCCCCTCGGGCCCGGTGGCCGGGGTGTAGATCGCCGAGCGCAGTGCGCCCTTGCGGGTGATGACGCCGACCAGCCGGTCGCCCTCGACCACCGGGGCCGCGCTCACCCGCTCGCCGGACAGGACGTCGAAGACCTTGGGCAGGTCGGTGCCGGCCGGGATGGTCAGCGGGTCGCGGGTCATCACCTCGGCCAGCTGGGTGAACCGGTCGACGCCCTGGCACTGGCCGTCGGTGACGATCCCGACCGGGGCACCGGCCTCCACCACCACGACGATGCCGTGCGCCCGCTTGGTCAGCAGCGACAGCGCCTCGCCCACGGTGGAGGTGGGGGAGAGCGTGATCGGGGTGTCGTAGACCGGGTGCCGGTGCTTCACCCAGGACACGACCTCCCCGACGACGTCGACCGGGATGTCCTGCGGCAGGACGGCGAGGCCACCGCGCCGGGCCACGGTCTCGGCCATCCGCCGTCCGGAGATCGCGGTCATGTTGGCGACGACGATCGGGATCGTCGTCCCCACCCGGTCCGGGGTGGTCAGGTCGACCTCCAGCCGGGAACCGACCGTCGAGTGCGCCGGCACCATGAAGACGTCGGCGTAGGTCAAGTCGTGGGCCGGGCGGGTGTCACCGAGGAACCGCATGGCCCCAGTGTCCCTCGGGTGGTCCGTCGCCGCGGGCCCCGGCACCTACGATCAGGGCGTGATCGACCTGCGCCTCGTCCGCGAGAACCCCGACCTCGTCCGCGCCAGTCAGCGTGCCCGGGGTGCCGACGAGTCGCTGGTCGACGCCCTGCTGGCCGCCGACGCCGGACGCCGGGCCGCCGTGAAGGCCGCCGACGACCTGCGCGGGG
Source organism: Modestobacter sp. VKM Ac-2977 (assembly GCF_026968045.1). Classification (GTDB taxonomy): domain Bacteria; phylum Actinomycetota; class Actinomycetes; order Mycobacteriales; family Geodermatophilaceae; genus Modestobacter. The sequence goes on from NZ_JAPVBQ010000005.1 coordinate 99,321, forward strand.
AGCAGAAGGCGGCGTCCCAGGCGGTCAAGAAGGCCAGCCCGGAGGAGCGTCCCGCCGTCCTGGAGAAGGCGAAGGCGCTGGCCGCCCAGGTGAAGGAGGCCGAGGAGGCCGAGCGCACCGCCGACGCGGGGCTGCACGCGCTGCACCTGCGGATCCCCAACGTCGTCCACCCCGACGTGCCGCCGGGCGGCGAGGACGACGCGGTGGAGATCCGGACCGTGGGGGAGGTGCCCACCTACGACTTCCAGGTGCGTGACCACCTGCAGATCGGTGAGGCCCTCGGCGCCATCGACATGGAGCGCGGCGCGAAGGTCTCCGGCGCCCGCTTCTACTTCCTGACCGGCCCGGGCGCGCTGCTGGAGTTCGCGCTGGCCCAGCTGGCGATCACCCGCGCCGTCGCCGCCGGCTTCATCCCCGTCATCGCCCCGGCCCTGGTCAAGCCCGAGGCGATGGAGGGCACCGGCTTCACCGGCGAGCACGACGAGGAGATCTACCGGGTCGAGCGCGACGACCTCTACCTGGTCGGCACCTCGGAGGTGGCGCTCGCCGGGATGCACGCCAAGGAGGTTCTCGACCTCTCCGCCGGGCCCCGCCGCTACGCCGGCTGGTCGTCCTGCTTCCGCCGCGAGGCCGGCTCCTACGGCAAGGACACCCGCGGCATCATCCGGGTGCACTGGTTCGACAAGGTCGAGATGTTCAGCTTCTGCGCGCCGGAGGAGGCCGAGGCCGAGCACCGCCGCCTGCTGCAGTGGGAGGAGGAGTTCCTCCAACTCCTCGAGCTGCCCTACCGGGTGGTCGACATCGCCGCCGGTGACCTGGGCACCAGCGCCGCCCGCAAGTTCGACATCGAGGCGTGGTTCCCCAGCCAGGGCGCCTACCGCGAGCTGACCAGCACCTCGGACTGCACCACCTTCCAGTCCCGCCGGCTGCAGATCCGGCACCGGGACGCCGACGGGAAGCCGCAGCCGGCCGCCACCCTCAACGGCACCCTGTGCGCGATCGCCCGCACCATCGCCTGCCTGCTCGAGGTGCACCAGCAGGCCGACGGCTCGGTGCACGTGCCCGCCGCACTGCGCCCCTGGCTGGGCGGGCACGCCGTCCTCACCCCCGGCATGTCGCTGGCCGCGGTCGCCGCACCGGGCCTCCCCGCATGACCGGGGACCAGCCCGGCGGTGGTGGCCTCACCGCGCCGGCCGCGGCCGGCCGCGCACAGGAGCTGGTCGACCTCGGCGACCTCGGGGCACGGCTGGGCAGCTGGCGGCCGCGGCTGGTGGTCAGCGACATGGACGGCACCCTGCTCGACTCGGCCGGCGAGGTCAGCGGGCGCACCGCCGCTGCGGTCGCCGCCTGCCGCGCCGCGGGCATCCCGGTCGTCGGGGCCACGGGCCGCGGCCCCCGCCTGCTGGAGAGCGTCCGCGCCGCGCTGGGCGGCCAGGGGATCGCCGTCCTGGCCCAGGGCGGCTACGTCGTCCGGTTCGGCTCCGGCGGCGCCGCCGACGAGGTGCTGCGCACCGTCGGGATGACCCGCGAGGTCGCCACCGAGGTCATCGCCGCGATCGAGGACGTCGCCGGTGAGCTGGTCGTGGCCGTGGAGGACGCCGCCGAGCAGGCCGAGGCGCTGCGCCCGCTGCGGGTGCAGCACGGCTTCGACTGGCCCTACCCGGAGCCGGCCCACCTGCTGCCCCGGCACGAGGTGCTGCCGGTCGGGGCGGTGCTCAAGGTGTTCCTCCGCTCCCCGCGGCTGGCTGAGGACCAGTTGGTCGCGCTGGCCCGCTCGGTGGTCGACCCGGCCGACGCCGAGCTGACCCACGCCGGGCTGGGCTTCATCGAGGTGCTGCCGCCAGGGGTCACCAAGGCCACCGGGCTGGCCGTCGTCCTGGCCGAGCTGGGCATCGGCTTCGGCGACGTGCTGGTGTTCGGCGACATGCCCAACGACCTGCCGATGTTCCAGGCGGTCACCGCCGCCGGGGGCCGGGCGGTCGCGATGGCCAACGCCCACCTGACCGTCCGGGCCGCCGCCGGTGACCGGACCAGCGGCCACGACGCCGACGGCGTCGCCCGCTACCTCGAGGCCCTGCTCGCCCTGGAGGGCACCGATGTCTGACTGGCGGCCGAAGCTCATCGTCAGCGACCTGGACGGCACGCTGCTGCGCAGCGACGAGACGATCAGCGACGCCACCCTGGCCGAGCTGCACCGCTGGGCCGACGAGGGCGTCCCGCTGGTGCTGGCCACCGGCCGCCCGCCCCGCTGGATGCTCGGGGTGCGGGACCGCCTGGGCGGCGGCACCGCGATCTGCTGCAACGGCGCGGTGCTGCTGGACCTGGGGGAGTTCCGGGTGCTGGAGGAGCACCCGGTCCAGCCGGAGGTGCTCCAGCAGGTCACCGGGCAGCTGCGTGAGCACCAACCGGACACCTGGTTCGCGGTGGAGTACGGCGACCAGTTCCGGCACGAGCCGATCTACCGGCCGCGCTGGGACCGGGACGCCCCCGGCGTCGCGGTGGCCACGCTGGCCGAGATGGTCGCCCAGCCGGTCGCCAAGCTGCTGGCCCGGCACGAGCGGATGGGCCGCGAGGAGTTCGTCGCCCTGGTCGCAGAGGTCGTGGGGGACACCGCCACGGTCACGTACTCCTCGTCCGACGCGATGGCCGAGATCTCCGCCGTCGGGATCACGAAGGCCACCGGTCTGGCCCGGCTCGCCGCCGAACGCGGGCTGACGGCGGCCGACGTCGTCTACTTCGGCGACATGCCCAACGACCTGGCCGCCTTCGACTGGGTGCGCGAGGGCGGCGGCCGCGCCGTGGCGATGGCGCACGCCCACCCGGACGTGCTCGCGGCGGCCACCGACGTGACCGACTCGAACGACGCCGAGGGCGTCGCGACGCTGCTGGCCTCCCTGCGCGCCTGACCGTCCACCGGGCGACCGATTCGTTTCGTTATCGGATCTCCGGTGGAGTCGGTCGCCCATGGTGCCGATCCCATGGGCGAGGGGCGCGCTCGTGCGCCCGCGCGACGAGAGGCACGCCATGGACCCGACGACCCACGACCCCGCCACGCACGTCCCCGACCCGACGGACGAGCGTGCAGGCAACCCGCTGTCCCGGATCGGGCTGCGCGGCAGGTTGCTCGCGGCCTTCCTGACCGTCGCGGTGATGACGCTCGTCGTCGGCGGCCTCGGCATCTCGCGGATGTCCGCGCTCAGCCACCAGGCCGAGGTGGTCTACGAGGAGGGAGCCGTCCCGCTCCGCGACATCCTGCTGCTCCGTTCCACCTACTGGCAGTACCAGGCGACCATCTCCCGCTCCACGGGTGCGGGCCTCTCGCCGGAGATCGTGCAGTCCCTGCAGGAGCAGACGGCGGCCATCCGGGAGACGCTGGACGGGCTGCGCGCCGGCCTGGACGAGGTGACCCTGCGGCCGGCCACCGAGGCCGCGTTCCAGGACTTCCAGACCGCGATCGCGCTCTACGACGACGCCAGCGCCCAGATGGGTGAGATCGCCGCGTCCGGGGGCGACCCGATGTCCGTGCTGCCCACGCTGATCGAGGCCGAGACCAACGCCATCGATGCACTCGCGGCGGCCAGCGACGCGCAGATCGCCGCCACCGAGGCCACCGTGCAGGAGGCCCGCGACGCGTACGCCGCCGCCCGCACCCTGACGCTCCTCGGCGTGGCGATCGGTTTCGCGATCTCCGTCGCCCTCGCCGTGCTGGTCGCACGCAGTGTGACCCGGCCGGTCGAGCGGATCCGGGAGGTGCTCGCCCAGGTGACCGCCGGTGACCTGCGGGTGCGCGCCGGCGCCACCGGCGGTGCCGAGCTCGGTCAGGTCGCGGAGTCGCTGGACGAGACGCTGGACGCGCTCAGTGGCGTGCTGAGCCTGGTCAACGACTCGGCCGGGCGGCTGGCCACGGCGTCACTGCAGCTGAACGCGGGTGCCGAGTCGATGGCGCAGAACGCCCGGACGGCGGCCGGTCAAGCCGACGTCGTGGTGGCCTCGGCCGGTGAGGTCGCCTCCAGCGTGGACACGGTGTCGACCGGGTCCCAGCAGATGGAGGCCGCGATCCGGGAGATCTCGCAGAACGCCAGCGAGGCGTCGCGGGTGGCCGGGCAGGCGGTGAACGTCGCGGAGAACACGACGCGGACCGTCGGCAAGCTGGGTGACTCCTCGCAGGAGATCGCCACGGTGGTGAAGCTGATCAACGGGATCGCCGAGCAGACGAACCTGCTGGCGCTGAACGCCACGATCGAGGCCGCGCGTGCCGGTGAGGCGGGCAAGGGCTTCGCGGTGGTGGCCAGTGAGGTGAAGGAGCTGGCGCAGGAGACCGCCCGGGCGACGGAGGACATCTCCCGCCGGGTGGAGGCCATCCAGGCCGACACCGCCGGTGCGGTGGACGCGATCGGGGAGATCAGCACCGTCATCGGCCAGATCAACGACTACCAGGCCACCATCGCCGCCGCGGTGGAGGAGCAGACCGCCACGACCAACGAGATGAACCGGAACGTGGCCGAGGCGGCGGGCAGCTCGCGCAGCATCGCCACCGCGATCACCGGGCTGGCTGCCGGTACGGCGGAGACCAACCAGCGGGTCGAGGACGCCCAGCGGTCCGCGGTCGAGCTGGCCCGGATGAGCGACGAGCTGCAGGACGCGGTCAGCCGGTTCACCGTCTGACGCAGGGCCCGACCCGGCGGCGCCGGTCACCGCAGCTCGCGGTGGCCGGCGCCGTCGTCGTCCCGGGCCGGCCGGGGACCGCCTCCCGATCTCGATCGCGTGCGACACACCGGGTCGAGGAGCGGGCGCCGCTGCCGATCACAGAGGCGGTGGGCCGCACGGGCGCGCCGTGGGCAGAAGAGGGACAGATGGACGTCATGGCGCAGGGACCGGCAACCACCGAGTCGAGCAGGGCCGGGAGCCCGTCGCTGTCCGCCCGGGTGGGGCTGCGTGGCCGCCTCCTCCTGGCGATCCTGCTGGTGGCGCTGACCACGTTGACCGTCGGGCTGGTCGGCATCCAGCGGATGTCGATGCTCAGCGACAAGGCCGAGCAGGTGTACTCCGAGGGCGCCGTCCCGCTGGATGCGCTCCGCCGACTGCAGGCCGGCTGGTGGCAGTTCTCCGCCAGCAACGCCCGGGCCAGCATCGCGTCCCTGCCGGCCGAGACCCGGGCGGCCTTCGCCCAGGCGTCGACGGAGAACCTCCAGGCGCTGACGGAGGAGACCGCAGCCGCCGGCGAGCTGCCGCTGTCGGCCGAGGCGCGGGCCGGCTACGACCAGTTCGTCGCCGCGTCGCAGCAGTACCTCGGCCTGCTCCAGCAGCTGTCCGCCGGCCAGGGCACCCGCGCCCCACAGGAGACCCTCGCCCTCATCGCCCGGATGAACGACACCGAGACGACCATCTCCACGGCGATCGTGGCCGCCACCGACGCGGCGGCCGCCGACGCGGTCGCCACGGCGGCAGAGGCGGAGGACGCCTACAGCAGTGCGCGTGCCCTCACGCTGGGGATCATCGTGGTCGGGCTGCTGGTCTCCGTCGTCCTGGCGCTGCTCGTCGTCCGGTCGGTGATGCGCCCCGTGCAGCGGGTGCGTGAGGTGCTGGACCAGGTGGCCGACGGTGACCTGAGCGTCCGGGCCGGCGCCACCGGTGGTGCCGAGATCGGGGAGGTCGCCCGCTCCCTGGACTCGACGCTGGACTCGCTCAGCGGTGTGCTCCGGTTGGTCAACGACTCCGCCGGCCGGCTGGCGGTGGCGTCGCAGGCGCTGAACGCCGGCGCTGCGGGCATGGCCCAGAGTGCCCGGGCGGCGACCGGCCAGGCCGACGTCGTCGTCAGCTCCGCCGGGGAGGTCGCCGCCAGCGTGGACACCGTCGCCACCGGCTCCCAGCAGATGGAGGCGGCGATCCGGGAGATCAGCCGGAACGCCAGCGAGGCGTCGCGGGTGGCCGGGCAGGCGGTGAACGTCGCGGAGAACACGACGCGGACCGTCGGCAAGCTGGGTGACTCCTCGCAGGAGATCGCCACGGTGGTGAAGCTGATCAACGGGATCGCCGAGCAGACCAACCTGCTGGCGCTGAACGCCACGATCGAGGCCGCGCGTGCCGGTGAGGCGGGCAAGGGCTTCGCGGTGGTGGCCAGCGAGGTGAAGGAGCTGGCGCAGGAGACCGCCCGGGCCACCGAGGACATCTCCCAGCGGGTCGAGGCCATCCAGGCCGACACCGCCGGTGCGGTCGAGGCGATCGGGGAGATCAGCAACGTCATCGGCCAGATCAACGACTACCAGGCCACCATCGCCGCCGCGGTGGAGGAGCAGACCGCCACGACCAACGAGATGAACCGGAACGTGGCCGAGGCGGCGGGCAGCTCGCGCAGCATCGCCACCGCGATCACCGGACTCGCCGCGGGCACCCAGCAGACCAACGAGGGCGTCGCGGAGGCGCAGCGCTCGGCCGCGGACCTGGCCCGGATGAGCGACGAGCTGCAGGACGCCGTCCGGCGCTTCACCGTCTGACCGATCGGCACGAACGGCCCCGGCGCAGTGTGCCGGGGCCGTTCGCGTTGCTCGGCACCGGATGGTGGCCCACCCGGTCACGCCGCATCCGTGGACTGCCGATGAGGTCCCCGTCACCGGTCCAACACCCGGCCGCAGGCGACGACGCCACGTAGCAACCGGAGGCCCCCATGCCCGCCGCCACCACCAAGGGCTCCACCCCGATCCCCGCCCAGCTGCACGAGTACGCGAGCCTGGTGGCGGCGCTCGACCGGGCGCAGGCGGTGATCGAGTTCGACCTGACCGGTCACGTGGTCACCGCGAACCAGAACTTCCTCGACGTCATGGGGTACGAGCTCGACGAGGTCGTCGGTGAGCACCACCGCATGTTCTGCGACCCCGCCCAAGCCGACACCCAGGAGTACCGGCAGTTCTGGGCGGCCCTGGCGACCGGGGCGTTCAGCAGCGGGGAGTACCGCCGGCTCGCCAAGGGTGGCCGCGAGGTGTGGCTGCAGGCCACCTACAACCCCATCCTGGACGGTGCCGGGACGCCGGTGAAGGTGGTCAAGTTCGCCAGCGACGTCACCGCCGTCAAGCTCGCCGCCGCCGACTCCGCGGGCAAGGTCGCTGCCATCGAGCGCTCGCAGGCGGTGGTCGAGTTCGACCTGGCCGGGCACGTGCTCTCCGCCAACCAGCTGTTCCTGGACACGATGGGCTACGAGCTGGACGAGGTCGTCGGCGAGCACCACCGCATGTTCTGCGAGCCCGAGCACGTCGCCACCGACGAGTACCGGCAGTTCTGGGCCGACCTGGGCACCGGCCGCTACACCTCCGGTCTGTACAAGCGGGTGGCCAAGGGCGGCCGCGAGGTGTGGCTGCAGGCCACCTACAACCCGATCCTCGACCTGACCGGTCGTCCGGTGAAGGTCGTCAAGTTCGCCAGCGACCTCACCGAGCAGCGCACCCACAACGCCGAGTCGCGGGGCAAGGTCGCCGCCATCGAGCGCTCCCAGGCGGTGATCGAGTTCGGCCTGGACGGCGTTGTGCTGGGCGCCAACCCCAACTTCCTCGAGGTCATGGGGTACCGGCTCGAGGAGGTCGTCGGCCGGCACCACCGCATGTTCTGCGACCCCGAGTACACCGCCACCGACGAGTACCGGCAGTTCTGGGAGCTGCTGGGCCGGGGCCAGTACGCCGGCGGCGAGTACCGCCGGGTCGGCAAGGACGGCGGTGAGGTCTGGATCCAGGCCACCTACAACCCGATCCTGGACGACGACGGCCGCCCCTTCAAGATCGTGAAGTTCGCCAGCGACGTCACCGACGCCAAGCTGCGCAACGCCGACATCGAGGCGCGGGTCAACGCCGTCGACCGCGCGCAGGCGGTCATCGAGTTCGACCTCGACGGCAACGTGCTCGCCGCCAACGACAACTTCCTGCGCACCATGGGCTACTCGCTCCGCGAGGTCACCGGTCAGCACCACAGCCTCTTCTGCGACGAGGAGTACCGCGTCTCCCCCGAGTACCGGGACTTCTGGCTCCGGCTGGGCAAGGGCGAGCTCATCGCCGGCCGGTTCCACCGCAAGGGCAAGTTCGGCCGCGACGTGCACATCCAGGCCACCTACAACCCGGTGCTCGACCTGTCCGGTGCTCCGGTCAAGGTGGTGAAGTACGCCTACGACGTGACGAACGAGGTCGAGCGGGAGCGCCGGGTGTCCGACGGCACCCGGGACATGACGGCCTCGGTCCGCAAGCTCGCCACCTCGATCGACGAGATCGCCCGCAGTTCGGCCGCCGCGACCGGCCTGGCCGAGAAGACCCACGGGGACGCCGCGGAGGGCGTCGAGGCGCTCCAGGCGTCGCTCGAGGCGATCGCGCTGATCCAGCGCTCCTCGGTGTCGATCTCCGAGATCGTCCGGGTGATGGGGGAGATCGCCAACCAGACCAACCTGCTGGCCTTCAACGCCTCGATCGAGGCCGCCCGCGCCGGCGAGCACGGGGTGGGCTTCTCGATCGTGGCCGGCGAGGTCCGCCGTCTCGCGGAGCGGTCGTTCGACGCCGCACAGCAGATCGGCAAGCTGATCGAGGAGTCGGCGGAGCGGGTGGAGCAGGGGTCGACGGTCTCCCAGCGGGCCGAGGCGGCGTTCGCCCGGATCGTCGACAGCGTCGGGCAGACCAACGAGGTCATCAAGTCCATCTCCTCGGCCACCTGCCGGCAGCAGGCAGCCTCGCAGGAGGTCGACGCCCTGATCGCCCAGTTGACCTCCGCCGACCCGGCCCGCTGAGCCGGCCCGGCGAGGACTGGGCGATGTCCGGGGTGCAGCCGGCCGCGTCGACCGGGACGGCGGCCGGTGAGGTCTACGGGATGATCCGGCTGGCCGGCGTCGACGTCGCGCTGCCGCTGGCGGTGCTGCGCGAGGTCGTGCCGTGCCCGGCCGAGCTGGCCGGCCTGCCGGCAGATGCGGTGGGCCTGCTGGGGGCCATGGACCTGCGGACGACGGTGCTGCCGGTCGTGGACCTGCGGCTGGTGCTGGGCCGTCCGGCGGCGCGGCACCCGGGCCAGGTCGTGGTCGTCGTCGCGGTGGACGGGCAGTCGCTGGGTCTGCTGGCCGACGAGGTGTGCGGGGTCGCCAGGGTCCCGCGCACCGCGCTGCTGCCGATGCGGGTGGCGGCCGGGGAGCTGCTCTTCTCGCACACCTTCCAGCACCCGGAGACCGGCCGGGCCACCAGCGTGCTCGACGCGGCGGCGGTCGTGTGCCGGCCCGGGCTGCCCACCGTCGCCGACGTGGCGCGGTCGGCCTCGTCGGTCGGCGCGGACGGTCCGGTCCCGTCGGGCGACCGGGTGTCGGTGACCCTGCTGCGGTGCGGCCCGCACGTGCTCGCGCTGGACGTGGCCCAGGTGCACACCACGCTGCCGAGCCCGTCGCCGCGGCCCTCGGTGCTGTCCGGCAGCGTGTGCCCCGGGGTGACCGGGTTCGCCGGGCAGGACGTGGCCGTCGTCGATCCGCTGGCCCTGCTCGGGCTGGGCAGCCTGGGCACGTCCACCGCTGAGGCCGGGGTCGTGGTCGACACCGGCAGCGGTCACGTGGTCCTGGCCGTGGACGCGCTGATCGCGCTCACCGACCTCGCCGAGGGCGCCGTGCTCCCGGTGCCGGCCTTCGCCGTCCCCCGGCCCGAGCTGCTGCGTGGCCTGGCCGACGTGGACGGCACGACCTGCCTGGTGCTGGACGGCGCGGCGCTGCTGGCCGATCCGCGGGTGCTGGCGCTCGCCGCGATGAACACCCCGGCGGCCGGTGCGGACCCCGGCTCGCCGGGCGGCAGCGGGCGGGTGAGCGCCACCGGTGCACCCTCGTACCTGACGTTCTCCGTCGGCATCGACGTCACGACGCCGCTGGAGCAGGTCGGCGAGATCGTCCCGTACCCGGCCGAGGTCACGGGGACGTCGGTCGGCCGGGGTGTGCTGGGCGTCGTGGTGCACCGCGGGGCGGCCGTCCCGGTGCTGTGCCTGGCCACGTTGCTCGGGCTGCCCCAGCTGGAGGTGACGGCGGCCAGCTGTCTGCTGGTCGTGGACGTCGGCGAGCCGGTGGCGTTCGCCGTCGACGCGTTGCGCAGCATCGACCCGCTGACCTGGACCGACCCCGACCAGCCCGGCCGGCCGGGCGCGGACCGGCTGGCGGACCTCCTGCGGCGGTCGCCCCTCGTGCAGGTGGGTGCGGACACCCGGCTGCTGCCGTGTCTGGACCTGCAGCACGTGGCCCGCACGATGCACGGCCAGTCCGCCGTGCCGGTGCCCCGGCCGGCCCCGGACGAGGAGCTCCTCGTCCACTGAGCGGATCGGCTCCGGCTAGAGGTACTGGCCTCCACCGGGGCGGTGCTCCTGGGCCGGTGCGCCGGGTGGGAGGGCCTTGCGGCGCATCTCCTCCAGCTGGGCCCGGGCGGCCATCTGCTGGGCGAAGAGCGCGGTCTGGATGCCGTGGAAGACGCCCTCCAGCCAGCCGACCAGCTGAGCCTGGGCGATCCGCAGCTCGGCGTCCGAGGGGGTCTCGCCCTCGGTGAACGGCAGCGTGATCCGCTCCAGCTCCTCGCGCAGCTCGGGGGCCAGCCCCTGCTCCAGCTCGCGGATGGAGGAGGCGTGGATGTCGCGCAGCCGGTTGCGGCTGGCGTCGTCCAGCGGCGCCGCCCGGACCTCCTCGAGCAGCTGCTTGATCATCGTGCCGATCCGCATGACCTTCGCCGGCTGCTCGACGAGGTCGCCGACCCCCGCCATGCCGCCCTCGTCGCCCTCCGGCAGGTGCATGCCGCCGACCGGCTGCCCGTCCGGGCCCACGACGAGGACCTGCTGGCGGCCTGGCTCACCGGTGCCTGGTGCTGTCATGCCCCCATCCTGCCCCGGTGTCGTCGGGCTGCCCGCCGAGGGGCCGCACCGGTCCGGCGCGACCGGCCGACTGACTACGCTCCCCGCATGTCGTCGGGGGAGGGCCAGCTGGACGTGGCCCGCGTCCGGGGCCTGTTCCCGGGGCTGTCCGACGGCCTCGTGCACGCCGACGGGCCCGGGGGCGCGCTCGTGCCGGAGAGCGTGGTGCGCGCCGTCTCCCAGGCCATGCGGGTGCCGATCGCCGGCCGGGGCGGCGTCTTCGCCTCTTCCGCCCGGGCCGAGCAGCTGGTCGCCGGCGCGCGTTCCGCGGTGGCCGACCTGGTGGGCGGCGCACCCGCCGGAGTCGTCCTCGGGCCGAACATGACGACGCTGACCTACGCCGTCGCCCGGGCGCTGGCCAAGCACTGGCGCCGCGGCGACGAGCTCGTGGTCAGCCGGCTGGACCACGACGCCAACATCCGCCCGTGGCTGCAGGTCGCCGACGAGCTCGGCATGGTCGTGCGGTGGGCCGAGGTGGACATCGAGACCGGCGAGCTGCCGGACTGGCAGTACGACGAGCTGGTCACCGACCGCACCCGGCTGGTCGCCGTGACCGCGGCCAGCAGCGCCATCGGCACCCGCCCCGACGTCGCCTCGATCGCCGAGCGCGCGCACCGGGTCGGGGCACTGGTGGTCGTCGACGCCGCGCACGCCGCACCGCACGCCCCGCTGGACGTCGAGGAGCTGGGTGCGGACTTCCTCCTGCTGTCGGCCTACAAGTGGTGCGGGCCGCACGTCGGCGCGCTGGTCGCCCACCCGGGACTGCTCGAGGAGCTGTGGCCGGACAAGCTGCTGCCCGCGTCGGAGCGGGTGCCCGACCGGTTCGAGACGGGCGCGCCGCCGTTCGAGCTCTACGCCGGCGTCGCGGCCTCGGTGGACCACCTGGCGGCCCTCTGCCTCGAGGCCACCGGCACCCGGCGGGAGCGGCTGCGCACCTCGATGGCCGCGGTGAGCCGCTACGAGGAGCAGCTGTTCACCCGGCTGGACGGGGCGCTGCGGTCGATGGCGCACGTGCAGGTGCTGGGCGACCCGGCGTGGACCACGCCGACGCTGTCCTTCACCGTCGACCGGCTGCGCCCCCGGCAGGCGGCCACCGAGCTCGCCCGGAGCGGTGTCTGCGCCTGGGACGGCGACTTCTACTCCCGCGAGCTGTTCGATGCGATCGGGGTCAACGAGACCGGCGGCGCCGTGCGGCTGGGCCTGATGCACTACAACACCGTCGAGGAGGTCGACCGCCTCGTCGACGCCGTCGCCGACCTGCGGTAGCCGTCAGGCGTCGGGGACGAGCAGGACCTTGCCGATGTGGGTGCTGGACTCCAGCAGGGCGTGTGCCTCGCCGGCCCGGGACATCGGCAGCCGCCGGTCCACGATCGGCCGGACGACGCCCCGCTCGACGTCGGGCCACACGTCGTGCCGCACTGCCGCCACGATCTCGGCCTTGCCCCCGGGCCCGGTCGCGGGCCGTGAGCGCAGCGTGGTCGCGTGCACCGACCCGCGCTTGCGCATCAGCTTGCCGAGGTCGATCTCGGCCTTCGTGCCGCCCTGCATGCCGATGCCCACCAGCCGGCCGCCGGTGGCCAGCACGTCGAGGTTCCGGGCCAGGTACTTGGCGCCGATGATGTCCAGGACGACGTCCGCGCCGTGCCCGTCGGTGGCCTCCCGCACCACCTCGACGAAGTCCTGCTCGCGGTGGTCGACGCCGATGTCCGCGCCCAGCTCGCGGCAGAAGGCCAGCTTCTCGGCGCTGCCGGCCGTGGTCGCCACCCGGGCGCCGGCGCGCGCGGCGAGCTGGATCGCCATGGTGCCGATGCCGCTGGAGCCGCCGTGCACCAGGAACACCTCGCCGGCCCGCAGCCCGGCGAGCATGAAGACGTTGGACCAGACGGTGCACACGACCTCGGGCAGCGCCGCGGCGGTGGCCAGCTCGACACCCGCCGGCCGGGGGAGCAGCTGCCCGGCGGGGACGGCGACCCGTTCGGCGTACCCGCCACCGGACAGCAGTGCGCAGACCTCGTCGCCCACCGACCAGCCGGTCACGTCGGCGCCGACCTCGCTGATCACCCCGCTGCACTCCAGGCCGAGCACCTCGCTGGCACCCGGCGGGGGCGGGTAGTGCCCCTGGCGCTGCAGCGTGTCGGCGCGGTTCACCGCGGTGGCGGCCACGTCGACCAGCACCTCGCCGGGCCCGCAGACCGGGTCGGGCACCTCACCCCAGCCGAGCACCTCGGGGCCGCCAGGGGAGGAGATCGTCACCGCACGCATGCCCCCGACCCTAGGGTCCCCGCCCGGCGTACGCGTCCCGCCGCCCTGGACATGGACGTCCACGAACCCCGGCACGACCAGCTGATCAGCCGGCTTCCGCTGACCTCGAGTCAGCGAGGGGTCAGGACGGTGCCAGGGTCACCAGCCGCCCAGCGGTGATCAGCAACCGCCGTCCTCCTGGCTGGGCACTGCGCCCCGGTCACCGGTGGGCGCCTGCCACGAGGTGGGGACCGCGTGCAGCCCGGCGGTCTCCAGGAAGTGCAGCGCGGCACCGTAGAGGCTCGCCTCCGCCCCCAGCGCCGAGATGGCCACCCGCGGGGGCTCGCGCCAGGCGAGACCGGCAGCCAGCGCGGTTCGGACGGGCCCCAGCAGGTGTTCGCCGGCCCCGGTGAGTCCTCCGGTCAGGGCGATCACGGACGGGTCCAGGATCATGGTGATCGTGACCAGCGCGCGGGCGAGGGCCTCTGCGCCCTCCTGCCAGATCCGGGCCGCCACGGGCTCGTGGAACGCGCTCGCGGCGATGTCCGCCGCGGTTCGGCCGGCAGCTCCTCCCGCGGCACGGTGGCGGCGGACGATCCCGCCGGCCGAGGCGTAGGCCTCCAGGCACCCGCGCTGCCCGCACGGGCAGGGCTCCCCACCGACGTGCACGGGCACGTGGCCGAGCTCGCCGGCCGCTCCTGCCGCGCCCGTGACGAGACGTCCGCCGGTGACCACCCCGGCGGCGACCCCGGTGCCCAGGGCGATGACGACCAGGTCGTCGACGCCACGCCCGAGGCCCATCCGATGCTCGGCCAGGCAGGCCGCCCGCACGTCGTGCTCCATGACCACCGGCGCACCCACGTGCTGCTGTACCGCAGCGGCCAGCGCGACGTCGCGCATCCCGAGGTTGGGGGCGTAGCGGACCAGGCCAGCTGCGGTGTCGAGCACCCCGGGGGCGCAGAGGCCGACGCCGACGGTTCCGGGGACGACGAGGGACCGAGCGACCTCGCCGACGGCGTTCACCACGGCCCCGGCTCCGGCGGCCACCGGTGTGGCCACGGTCCGACGCGCCACCACCCTGCCGTGCAGGTCCAGCCGGGCCGCCTTGATGCCCGTCCCGCCGAGGTCGACCGCGACCACGGTGCGCACCGGGCCGGAAGCGGTCACCAGCCCTGCCGGACGAGCCGGTGGGCGGCCAGGTGCCGGTGGCGGTCCGCCCGTTCCAGGTGGCCGGCCGCGCGTCGGGCGAGCTCCTGGCGGACCGCCGGCGGGGGCGAGCCGGTGACCGGGCCCGGCGTGCGGGCCCCACCGACGAGCATCTGCGTGGCCACGTCGGCGACCAGTCGCCCGACCGCTGCCGGGCACGGCACGATCACGACCTCCACGGAACCTCCTCCCGACGGGGTGGACACGTCGGTCACGGCCGACGCTTGACAGGTTAGGGACACGCTGCCACGGTTGGCGAATCGATTCGCCAACGAGGGTGGATCTTGCTTGGAGGTAGCCATGCACGTAGCACGGGCACGGTGGGGCGTCGTCCTCGCCGCAACGTCGGTCGTCGCCGTCTCGGGCTGCAGCGGAGGCGGGACCGACAGTGGTGCGGAGCCCGGCAACGGCACGGGGGAGATCACGGTCTGGGCCCACCAGGGCCAGCCGGCCGAGGTCGATGTGCTGCAGCAGACGATCGACGACTGCAACGCCTCCCAGGAGGACGTCCAGGCGACGCTGCAGCTGATCCCCGAGGCCGACTACATGCGGACCGTGACGACGACGGACCCGGACGAGTTGCCCGACGTCCTCGAGTACGACGGGCCGATGATGGCCTCCCTGGCGTACGCCCAGAAGCTCGCACCCGTGGGCGACCTGGTCTCGGCCGAGACGCTGGAGAACCAGACGGACTCGGTCCTGGCCCAGAACACCTACCCGGCCGACGGCGAGGTCTACGGCATCTCGCAGTACGACTCCTCGCTCGGCATCTACGGGAACAAGGCGCTCCTGGACGCCGCGGGGGTGTCCTACCCGCAGGGACTCGAGGACGCCTGGACGGCGGAGGAGTTCGAGGCCGCGCTGCAGACCCTCGCGGCCGCGGACCCGGACCAGAAGGTGCTCGACATCAAGGAGAACTACGGCGCGGAGTGGCCCACCTTCGGGTTCCTGCCGATCGTCTACTCCGCGGGTGAGCAGGTCGTGGAGGACGGCGTCGCGCAGGGGAACCTGAACAGCGCGCCCGTCGTGGAGGCCGTCGAGCGGTTTGCCGGCTTGCGTCAGTACATCGACCCCAACACCGACGACAAGGCGTTCGTCGACGGGCGGGTCCCGCTGAGCTGGGTGGGTCACTGGGTCTACAACACCTACGACGAGGCGCTCGGGGAGGACCTGGTCGTCCTCCCGCTGCCGGACTTCGGTGCGGGCCCGAAGAGCGGCCAGGGCTCGTGGGCGTGGGGGGTCAACCCCGCCACCGAGAACGGCGCGGCGGCCGGGGCGCTCCTGGACTGCCTCGCCTCGGACGAGGCCGTCTCCGGCATGACCGACGCCAACGCCGCACCCCCGGGAACCACCAGCGTGACCGCTGAGAGCGAGCTGTACCAGGAGGGCGGGCCGCTCGAGCTCTTCGCCCGCCAGCTGGAGCTGACCTGCGGTGACGGTGAGCCCACGCCGGACTGCGTCGCGGTGCCCCGGCCGGTCACCCCGGCGTACCCGGTGATCAGCCAGCAGTTCTCCGAGGCGTTCTTCGGCGCCTACGACGGTGGCGATGCCCAGGAGCTGCTGGACTCGGCGGCCGAGCTGATCGACCTGGACTACCAGGACAACGACAACTACGGGTCCTGACGGCAACGACGGGTCCGGGCAGGGCACGGCGCGGAGCGCACGCGGACACGCGCGCGCTCCGCGCCGGCTCCGGGCAGGGAGGAGACACCGAGCGATGAGCACCTCAGACCCCGCGCCGCTGCTCAGCCCGCGCAAGGCGGCCCGCGGACTGCGCCGCGACACCCTGCCGGCGATGACGATGGCCGCACCTGCTGCACTCGGGCTGCTGGCCTTCGTGGTCGTGCCGTTCGGGTTGGCGGTGTGGCTGTCGCTGCACAACGTGCGGCTGGACTCGCCCACGCCGCCGGGCTGGTTCGGCGTGGAGCAGTACCGGCGCATCCTGTTCGACCCGAACTTCCGGGGTGAGTTCTACCGGGGCCTGCTCAACAACCTCGTCTTCGCCGCCGTCGTGGTGCCGGTGCAGACGGCCCTGGCCCTGGCCCTGGCCGTGCTGCTGAACCGGCCGCTGCGCGGGATGGCGTTCTTCCGCACCTTCTTCTTCATGCCCGTCGTCTTCCCCATGGCGCTGGTCGCGGTGGTCTGGAAGCTCATCTACGCCCGCGACGACCTCGGGATGCTCAACGCGTTCCTGGACACGGCGTCCTTCGGGCTGCTGGGCCCCTACGACTGGCTCGGCAACGAGAGCACGGCGCTGCTCTCGATCATCATCATGTCCATCTGGCAGGGCGTGGGGCTGCAGATGGTGATCATCCTGGCCGGGTTGCAGGGGATCCCTGGAGACCTCTACGAGGCCGCGGCGCTGGACCGGGCCGGACGGTGGCGGCAGTTCGTGCACATCACCCTGCCGGGCCTGCGGAACACGCTGATCTTCGTGGTCATGGTGACCACCATCCTGTCCTTCCGCCTGTTCGACCAGGTCTACGTGATGACCCAAGGCGGTCCACAGGAGGCCACCACGACGGTCATGTACCAGGCGGTGACCACGGCGTTCGACGCGAACAACGTCGGGAGGGCGTCGGCGATCACGGTGCTGTTCTTCGTCATCGTGCTGGTGGTCACCCTGGTGCAGCGCCGGTTGCTGCGTGAGGAGCGCGAGGTCGCATGAGCGCCACCGTCCACCGTCGCACCCACCGTCGCCGCGCGCAGGGCCGGGCCGGCCGCGCCGGTGCCTACCTCCTCCTCACCGTCCTCACCGTGGTCTTCGTCGCCCCGATCGCCTACATGGTCATCGGGAGCTTCAAGCCCGCCGGCGAGGTGATCGACGGGTTGTCCGGGTTCCTCCCGCGGGACCTCTCCCTGGGCAACTACACGGGCATGCTCGACCGGTTCGACAGCCCGGCGACCGGCCGCTTCAGCGACTTCTACCTCACGTCGCTCATCGTCGCCGGTGTCGTGGTCCTCGGCGGACTGGTCGTCAACTCGATGGCCGCCTACGCCCTGGCCCGGCTGCGCTGGCGGGGGCGGGACGCGGTGCTGATGATCGTGGTGCTGCTGGTGATCCTGCCCTTCGAGGCGATCGCGGTGCCGTTGTTCTACCTGCTCAACGACCACCGCAACACGTACTACGTGCAGTTCCTGCCGTTCGTGGCCAGCGCCTTCTCGATCTACCTCTTCTACTCGTTCTTCGCCGGCCTGCCGAAGGAGATGGAGGAGGCCGCCCGCGTCGACGGCGCCGGTCCGTGGCGGACCTTCTTCCTGATCATCGTGCCGAACTCCAAGCCGGTCTTCGCGACGGTGACCATCTTGTCGTTCCTCACCGCGTGGGGGTCGTTCCTGTGGCCGGTGATGATGGTGGACCAGCCGCAGCGCAGGCCGCTGCCGCTGGAGATCGCGGTCTTCCAAGGTCAGCCGCCCTACGACTGGGGTCAGATCTTCGCCTTCGGAGTCCTCATGGTGCTGCCGGTCCTCCTCGTCTTCCTCCTCTTCCAGCGATGGTTCGTCCAGAGCGTCGCCTCCTCTGGCCTGAAGGGCTGATCCGATGACCCTCGCCCTTGCCGACCGATGGGTCTGGGACTTCTGGTTCGCCCAGGACGGCGACGACATCCACGTCTTCTACCTGCAGGCACCCCGCTCGCTCGGGGATCCGGACCTGCGCCACCACCACGCCACGATCGGGCACGCGGTCTCGCAGGACCTGCGTTCCTGGGAGGTGCTGCCCACGGCGCTGGAGCCGGGGCAGGCCGGTGCCTTCGACGACCTGGCCACCTGGACCGGCAGCGTGCTGCGCGCCGGGGGCGAGTGGCACATGTTCTACACCGGGGTGTCCCGGGCCGAGTCCGGGCGCGTGCAGCGCATCGGACGCGCCAGCTCCCCAGACCTGACGTCCTGGACGAAGCACGGTCAGGTGCTGGAGGCGGACCCCCGCTGGTACGAGAAGCTCGACGACCGGACGCGCGAGGAGGCCTGGCGCGACCCGTGGGTGTGGTGGGACGAGGGAACGCAGGAGTTCCACATGTTCATCACCGCGCGGGCGAACCACGGGCCGCACGACGGCCGGGGCGTCGTCGGCCACGCCTCCGCGCCGGACCTCACGTCCTGGGTGGCGGGGCCGCCGGTGTCCGAGCCAGGGGAGTTCTACCACCTGGAGGTGCCCCAGCTCGTCCGCATCGGCGGTGCGTGGCGGGTCCTGTTCTGCACGACCTCGGGGGAGCACAGCGCACGGCGGCTGGCGCGCGCCGGCGTGGTGGCCGAAGGGGGCACCCACTACCTGACCTCGGCCGACCGGTTCGGCCCGTACGTCCTGGAGCGCGACGACTTCCTCGTCGGCGACCAGCGGGCGCGCCACTACGCCGGACGGCTGCTGGAGCACCGTGGGGAGTGGAGCTTCTTCGCCTGGGAGAACGAGGACGACGACGGACGGTTCGTCGGTCACCTCACCGATCCCATGCCCGTGCACGTCGGTCCGGGTGGGGAGCTGCGGGTGCACGCTTCCCCCGCGCGCCTCTGAGACCGGATACTGCCTGCACCGGGATCGTCGGCAGGACCTGGCTGGGTGGGGATCGAGTGGCTGCACGACCACGGATCAAGGACGTCGCCGCCCTGGCGGGCGTGGCGCCCTCAACCGTGTCCGCGGTCCTCAACGACGAGGGCAGCCCACGCGCCAGCGTCGCCACGCGCGAGCGCGTCCACGAGGCCGCGCGGAGCCTGGGGTACGTGCCGAACGGGATCGCCCGTGGTCTGCGCACCCGGCGGTCCATGACCCTCGCGCTCATCAGCGACGTGATCGCCACGACGCCCTACGCCGGACAGCTGATCCAGGGGGCTCAGGACGCAGCCTGGCGGGCCGGGTACCTGCTGGTGCTGGTGAACACCGGCGGCAACACCGAGCTGGAGGAGCACGCGATCCGCGCCCTGCGCCAGCAGCAGGTCGACGGCGCTCTGTACGCCACGATGTACCACCGGGTCGTCTCCGTCCCGCAGGGCCTCGACGGTCTGCCCGTCGTCGTCCTGGACGCCCGGCCCCAGACGGACGGCTTCCCGTGCGTGGTCCCGGATGAGGAAGCCGGCGCACGTACCGCGGTGGAGGAGCTTGCTGGGCACGGGCATCGCCGCATCGCATTCGTGCTCGACGAACGGGATGGCCCGGCGGCCCGCGGGCGCCTGCGGGGGTACCGCGCGGAACTCGCTCGGCAGGGACTCCTGGACGACCCCGGCCGCGTGGTGCGGGCGGCGTCGGACTCTGCGGGTGGGCGGCGCGCAGCCCTCGAACTGCTCGACCAGGCGGAGCCGCCGACCGCGATCTTCGCCTTCAACGACCAGATGGCGGTCGGGGTCTACCACGCTGCGAGCGAGCGGGGCCTGCGGATCCCCGAGGACCTGTCGGTCGTCGGGTTCGACGACCTCTACGTCATCGGTCGCGAACTGTCCCCGGGTCTGACGACGGTCGCCCTGCCGCACTACGCCATGGGGGAGGCCGCGACGCAGCTCCTGCTCGCCGAGGTGGAGGGCGCAGAGCGCCCACCGGCTGTCGCCCGCCTGGTGGCCTGCCCGTTGATCCGGCGCGGCTCAGTCGGCCCGGCCCGATCGCCCGACGCACCGGCGCACCGCGGGCAACTGGCCGCCGGCCAGCCCCTTCCAGAGCGATCGCACCGGTAGGGGTGGTCGAGGAGATGACATGGTCCCGTGCGGCATGCCCACGTACTTCGTCGTACGCACCGGGAGCGGGCCGCGCGCAGCTGCTCGGCGTACCGGAGCCCGTCGTCCCGGATCGGATCGTGCTCGGCGACCTGGACCAGCGCCGGCGGCAGGCTGCGGTGGTCGGCGGCGTCCCGCGGCGAGGCGTAGGAACCCGAACCGGGACGTCGCCGTCCGCCCCGGCTGCGATGCTGTCCGTCAGCTCGACCCCCGCCGCGACCGGGCCGAGCAGCAGGTCGGTCAGCCGGTTGTGGCCGATCCGCTGCTGCTGGGCCCGGCGCAGCCGGGCGTCGTCCATCCGGCCCACGGAAACGGCGCCGAAGGCCAGCCCCGCCGGCCGCACCCGTAGGTCCAACCGCGCATTCCGCGCTCCTGGGAGGTCCGGTGCGGGCGGGGCCCGTCAGCGGTTCTTGAGGTCCTTGCGGAGGATCTTGCCGGCCATCGACTTGGGCACCTGCTCGATGAACTCGACCAGCCGGATCTTCTTGTGCGGGGCGACGTGCTCGGCCATGTAGGCCTTGATGTCGTCCTCGGTGATCTCCGAGCCGGGGGCGCGGACGACGAAGGCCTTGGGCAGCTCCTCGCCGCTCTCCTTGTCCAGCACCCCGATCACCGCGGCGTCGGCGATCTGCGGGTTGTTCAGCAGCACGGCCTCCAGCTCGGCCGGCGCCACCTGGTAGCCCTTGTACTTGATCAGCTCCTTGACCCGGTCGACCACGGTGTAGCGGCCCTCGTCGTCGACGATCGCCACGTCACCGGTGTGCAGCCAACCCTCGTCGTCCAGCGTCTCGGCGGTGGCCTGCGGGTTGTTCAGGTAGCCCTTCATCACCTGCGGCCCGCGCACCCACAGCTCACCGCGCTCGCCGGGGGCGGCGTCCTCGCCGGTGGCCGGGTCGATGAGCCGGCACTCGGTGTTGGGCAGCGCGTAGCCGACCGTGCCCTTGGGGGTCTCACCGGCGCCGGCCGGCTCGAGCCCGGCCTCGGGGGTGGTGTGCGAGACGGGGGAGAGCTCGGTCATGCCGTAGCCCTGGCCCACCGCGGTGCCCTCGGCGGCGCCCTTGCGGAGCCGGTCCTGGGCGGCCTGGGCCAGCGACTCGTCCAGCGGGGCAGCGCCGGAGGTGACGCTGCGCAGCGAGGACAGGTCGAACTGGTCGACCATCGGGTGCTTGGCCAGCGCGAGCACGATCGGCGGGGCCACGAAGGCCCGGGTGATCTTCTGGTCCTGGATGGTGCGGAGGAACTGCTCCAGGTCGAACCGCGGCAGGGTGACGACGGCGCCGCCCCACTGCAGGCCCTGGTTCATCAGCACGGTCAGGCCGTAGATGTGGAAGAACGGCAGGACGGCGATGATCCGCTCGTTGCCCTCGTCGACGCCGGCCAGCGGGCGGGACTGGCTGACGTTGGCCACCAGGTTGCGGTGGGTGAGCATGACGCCCTTGGGCAGCCCGGTGGTGCCGCTGGAGTACGGGAGCGTGATCAGGTCGTTCGCCGGGTCGATGTCGACCTGGACGGCGGGGGCGTCGGCGGTGATCAGGTCGCGCAGCGAGGTGTGGCCCTCGGCGCCGTCCATCACGATGACCTCGTCGACGGGCGACTTCTCCACCGCGGCCAGCGCACGGTCCAGGAACGGCGAGACGGTGACCAGCACCTTGGCGCCGGAGTCCTTCAGCTGGAAGGCGATCTCCTCCGGCGTGTACAGCGCGTTGACCGGGCTGATCACGCAGCCGGCCGCGGCGATGCCGTGGAAGACCACCGGGTACCAGATGGTGTTCGGGCTGAAGACGGCGACGACGTCGCCCTTGCGCAGGCCCCGGGCGTGCAGCGCGGCGGCGACCCGCTCGACGTAGAAGGCGAGCTCACCGTGGGTGATCGTCTCGCCGGAGAGGCCGTCGATCAGCGCCGGGCGGTCGGCGCGCTCCGCGGCACCGCCCAGCACGAACTGCGGTACCGACAGCTCGGGGATCTCGACATCGGGATAGCGACTGGCGAACGCCACGGGGTCCTCCTCGACTCAGGTGCGGTGACGCCAGTCTCACACTCGGCGTGTCGTGCGCCACACCCGGGGGCTACCCGCCGGTAGCCCAGCGCGTCACCGGGGCCAGAGGACGGACTGCGTGCAGCGGAACAGCGCGAGCGTCTTCCCGGTGGCCTCGGCGGTGACCACGGCGTCCCAGACCTGCGTCGTCCGGCCGGCGTGGACGTTGGTGGCGACGGCGGAGATGCGGCCCTCCCGGGCGGTGCTCAGGTGGTTGCTCTTCAGCTCGATGGTGGTGAAGCCGCTGGACCCCTCCGGCAGCAGTGCCCGGGTGGGCAGGCCGCAGCTGGTGTCGGCGAGGGTGACCACGGTGCCGGCGTGCAGGTAGCCGTTGGGCGCCAGCAGCTCGGGCCGGACGTCCAGGTGGGAGGTCAGCCGGCCCGGCTCGTGCGTGTCGACGACGATGCCGAGCAGCCCCGGGAAGGTGCCCGGCAGCAGGTCGTTGAGCTCGTCGGCGGTGTGGAACCCGGTGGCGGCCATGCCGGGCAACCTATCCCCGCACCTCCGCGGTCCTCTTCAGGCCAGGCCGCGGGTGGTGCGGACCGGTGGCCGGTCGCCGCGGACGGAGGCCACCATGTCCAGCGTCTGCCGGGTCGCGGCGACGTCGTGGACCCGGAACACCCGGGCCCCCAACCACGCGCTGACCGCAGTCGCCGCCAGCGTGCCGGTCAGCCGCTGGTCCACCGGCAGGTCGAGGGTCTCCCCGACGAAGTCCTTGTTCGACAGCGCCACCAGCACCGGCCAGCCGGTCGCGACCAGCTCGTCCAGCCGCCGGGTCGCCTCCAGCGAGTGCCGGGTGTTCTTGCCGAAGTCGTGCCCGGGGTCGATGAGCACCCGTTCGCGGTCCACGCCCGCGGCCACCGCGGCCTCGGCGAGCGCCGTCGTCCGCCGCACGATGTCGGCGACGACGTCGTCGTAGGTCACCCGGTGCGGCCGGGTGCGGGGCGGGAGGCCGCCGGCATGGGTGCAGACGATCCCGGCACCGGCCTCGGCGGCGACGTGTGCCAGCTCCGGGTCGACCCCGCCCCACGCGTCGTTGACCACGTCGGCGCCGGCGGCCAGCGCCTCCCGGCCGACCTCGGCCCGCCAGGTGTCGATGGAGATGGGCAGCTGCGGGTGTGCCGCGCGGATCGCCGCGACCAGGTCGACGGTGCGGCGGATCTCCTCGGCCGGGTCCACCTCCGCGCCCGGGGCGGCCTTCACCCCGCCGACGTCCACCATGTCCGCGCCCTCGGCGACCACCTGGTCGACCCGGGCCAGTGCGGCGTCCAGCGCGAAGGTCGCGCCGCCGTCGTAGAACGAGTCCGGGGTGCGGTTGACGATCGCCATCACGACCAGCCCGCCGTCCGGGACGTCCAGGGGACCGATGCGCAGCACGGACCCACTCAACCAGCCCGACCGGGTGCGCCGTGACACCGTCCAGGGGTGTCCACGACCCCCGACGACGTGCCCGACGACCTCACCGACGTCCTCGACCGGGTGGCCGCCGAGGCCCGGCCGCTGGCCGAGGACGACGAGGTCGCCTCACCCGGGGCCGGACCCGACCGGTTCGCACTGGCGATGTGCGAGCTCGACGGCACCGAGCACGTCGCCGGCGACGCCGACGTCGGCTTCCCGGTGCAGAGCGTGGTCAAGGTGTTCGCACTCACTGCGGCCCTCCGCTGCGTCGGTGAGGACGTCTTCCAGCGGGTCGGCCGGGAGCCCTCGGGTGACCCGTTCGACTCCCTGGTCCAGCTCGAACGCGAGCACGGCGTGCCCCGCAACCCGTTCATCAACGCGGGCGCCGTCGTCGTCTGCGACGTGCTGGTGGGCGCCACCGGGTCGGCCGAGGCAGCGACGCAGGCGGTCACCGACCTGCTGTCCGACCTGGTCGGCGAGCGGCTCGAGATCGATCCCGAGGTGCTCGAGGAGGAACGTGCCACGGCCTCGATGAACACGGCGATGGGCCACCTGATGAGGTCGTTCGACAACTTCCACCACCCGGTGGCCGACGTGGTGGAGGCCTTCGCGCAGATGTGTGCGCTGACCGTGACCACCCGGCAGCTGGCCCGGGCCGCCCGGTTCCTGGCCCACGACGGGGTGGACCCACGGACCGGCGACCGGGTGCTGACCGAGCCCCTGGCCCGGCGGGTCAGCGCGGTGATGCTGACCTGCGGCACCTACGACGCGGCCGGGCAGTTCGCCTACGACGTGGGCTTCCCGTGCAAGAGCGGGGTGGGCGGCGCGGTGATGGGCGACGTGCCCAACCGGTTCGGCGTCTGCGCCTGGTCCCCGCCCCTGGACGCCGCCGGCAACTCCCGGGCCGGCCGGGCAGCGCTGCACCTGCTCAGCGAGCGGCTGGGGCTGTCCCTGCTGTAGCGCCCAGCCCGCCATGATCTGCGGTCATGGACGACTTCGTGGACGCACCCGAGCGCGTGGACCCGCCCTACCT
This sequence comes from Modestobacter sp. VKM Ac-2977, assembly GCF_026968045.1. GTDB lineage: Bacteria > Actinomycetota > Actinomycetes > Mycobacteriales > Geodermatophilaceae > Modestobacter. The sequence goes on from NZ_JAPVBQ010000005.1 coordinate 123,815, forward strand.
CGACGGCGAACGCCCCGCGGTGCGGGCCTGGCTGGAGTACCAGCGGGGCACGCTGCTGACCAAGTGCGCCGGTCTCACCCCTGAGCAGCTGGGCGAGCGGTCGGTGCCGCCGTCGTCGTTGAGCCTGCGCGGGCTGGTGCGGCACATGACCGAGGTCGAGCGGGGCTGGTTCCGCCGGGTGCTGGCCGGCCAGGACGCCCCGGACCAGTACTGCACGCCCGACGACCCGGACGGTGACTTCGACGGCGTGGGCCGGGACGCCGACGAGCCGGACACGGTGGCCGGGGAGTTCGCCCGGTTCGCCGAGGAGTGCCAGGTCAGCCGGGAGATCGCCGACGGCTTCGGGTCGCTGGACGAGCTGGGCCGGGGCCGCACCAGCCGGAGCCGGGAGCAGGTCTCGCTCCGCTGGGTGTACCTGCACATGATCGAGGAGTACGCCCGGCACAACGGCCACCCCGACCTGCTCCGCGAACGCATCGACGGCGCCACCGGCGACTGAAGAAGGACCCCGTCGCCCCCCACCACTCGCAGGCTCGTGGCGGGCCCCTGCGACGGCGCCGGACCCGCTGAGGCCCAGGGGCCTCAGCGGAGCGCGCCCCGGGTGAGGACGGTCGGCCCCGGCAGACTGGTCGGGTGACTGCGTTGCCGCCTGCGCCCACCCGGGTCGACCCGCCGTTCACCGACGGCGAGCGTGCCGCGGTGGAGGCCTGGCTGGACTTCCACCGGGCGACGCTGCTGACCACGTGCGCCGGCCTGACGCCGGAGCAGCTGGGGGAGCGGTCGGTGCCGCCGTCGTCGTTGAGCCTGCGCGGGCTGCTCCGGCACATGACCGACGTCGAGCGGTACTGGTTCACCCGGGTCGTCGCCGGTCGCGAGGCGCCGACGGTCTACTGGGCCGACGAGGACGACGTGGAGTTCGACGGGGTCGGGGCCGACGGCGACGACCCGACCACCGCCGTCCCGGCCGAGCTGGCCGCCTTCACCGCCGAGGTCGAGGCCAGCCGAGCGGTGGCCGCCGGGCACACCTCGCTGGACGACGTCGGCGCCGGGCTCCGGCACGGCGAGCGGGTGTCGCTGCGCTGGGTGTACCTGCACATGATCGAGGAGTACGCCCGGCACAACGGCCACGCCGACCTGCTCCGCGAGCGCACCGACGGCACCACGTCCTAGCGGGGTGGCCTCAGCGCAGGGGTGGGAAGACGCTGGCTGCTGCCAGGGCGCCGAGCAGGGATCCGGTGAGGACCTGGGGCCAGGTGTGGGCGTCCAGCACGGTGCGGGACCAGGCGATCGCGGCCAGTACGGGGATTCCCAGCAGCGCCCAGGAGCCGAAGAGGACAACGAGGGTGGCCAGGAGCCCGCCGGCGACGGCAGTGTGGATGGAGACCTTCCACCAGTGGGTGACCGCCAGCACCACCGCCAGGCCGGCCAGCATGGCCAGGATCAGCGCGGTCAGCTCCCGGGGCGCGTCGACCGCGGCCAGCAGCGCGGCACAGGAAGCCACTGAGCCCAGGGCGATCAGCAGCGGAATGGCGCGGTGGGCGCGTTCTGTGACGTGGTGGTCAGACCACTTGCCGTCCTTGACGCCCTTGGCGATGTAGGCCATCGGGACACCGGCGACGAACAGGGCGGCGAACCCGCCCCAGGCCGCACCTGCGCCGCTGCCGGCGTTGCGGATGGCCACCACCATCAGCCCGGTCACCGCGCAGATCGCCGGCCCGCTGAGCTCGGTGATGACCCGGGCCGTCGTTTGCCGCCGCGCAGGCCGGGTGCGGCTGGTCGTCGTCCTCCTGCTCACCCGGCCTCCTGCGGCTGTCTCGCGCAGCCGGTGCGGGCCGCCCGGTAGGCCTCGGCCAGGGCCAGCAGGTGCTCCCGCTCCTGCGCAGTACTGGCCACCGTGGGCAGCAGCCCGGCGGCGATACACCCGCCGGGCTCCTCGTCGCCGCTCCTCCACCGGCCGCGGTCGGCGGCCAGCGCCTGGGCCGTGGCCGTGACCGGGTCGAGATCTCCGTCTGGTGGCGCGTGCACCCGGGCGTGGACCAGGGCGTCGGCGATCTCCAGCAGGTGCCGGTCATAGCGAAGCTCGGCCCGCCGCACCGTGGTCGGTGCGCTGGTGGGCAGGGCCACCAGCGGGAACGAGCCGGTGAGGTCCCGCCACAGCGGGTCCAACCGCTGGATGCCGGCCATGGCGGTGACCCAGCGCCGAGCGGCGGTCAAGGCCCGTGGGGTGAGGACCCCGACCGCCAGCACACACAACCCCACGACCGCGGCCGCTGACCCCCTGAGCTGGATCACCGCAGGATCGGCGGCGCTCACCGAGGCGATGAGCGTGTAGAGGAGGCGACTGAGTGGATAGCCCAGACAGATCGCCGACCCCCAGCCGACCAGGGCCAGACTGACGGCGATCCCGCGGTCTGCAGGGGTGAAGGCGTAGCGGTGGCACAGCCGCACGATGTCGGCCAGCACGTAGACCAGGTAGCTGTTGAACACCAGCCGGTAGACCGCTATCTGTCCCAGCATCCCGTAGGCCTCGTCCAGGTCACCGACGTACCGGTCGTGCACCGGGGCGGCCAGGAAGGCCACCACCATCAACGCCAGCACCAGGCCGGCCACCGCGACCCGGATACCGGTCTGCCCGCGGCTGGGGCGCCCGGTCCTCAAGGCCAGCAGGAACAGCTGCGCGGCGACCCCGGCGACCACGATCAGCCCGTGCTCGAGCAGGTCGCTGACGTAGGGTCCGGTCACGTGGTCGATGGCCTGCTCGGTGGCCTTGATGCTCACCCCGGCGGCCACCGCGGCGGCAGCCAAGGCGTACGTACCGTTGATGAAGCTGGGTGCCTGACCGAAGCTGCGCGCCCGGGCGGCGGTAGCGATCCGGAGCAGGGCGACCGCTGCGTAGATCACCGCAGCGCTTCGGTCAGCCGCCCTAGCTCCCCGCCTTGGGCCGGCGCGCGCTTGTTGTGCGCGGCCCGGATGAGGCTGGTGCCAATACTGTCATCGACGTTCAGGCGCCGCATGACGCGGTGCATGATGTCGTGCTCACCGGTGAGGACGGATCCACCCTGAGCATTGGCTTGCCCTTCAGGGGCGAGGCTGGCACAGCGGTGACGCACGGGACTGTGGTGTACCCCGCCCACGGAAGCGCCAACGTGGTGGTGCCCACGCTGATGGGAGCGCAAATGCTGACAGTCGTTGCCGACGCAGCAGCTCCCACGCATTACGCGTACGAGATCGAGTTGGCCGCCGGGCAGCGCCTCGCCCTCGTTGATGAAGGGGCCGCTGTCCTCAATGCAGACGGCACTACTGGGCACTTGATCACGGCGCCGTGGGCGAAGGACGCCAACGGGCAGACGGTTGCCACTCACTTTGAGATTGAGCGGAACACGCTCACTCAGGTGGTGAGTCACACGAGTGCCGGGGCCGTCGCATACCCAGTTGTAGCCGACCCGATCTTCCTCCCTCTCTTTGTGGTCCGGTGCCTCACGGGCATTGGGCTAAATGGTCCGCAGATTACTCGAATTGCGGAGAAGGGTACAGTCACAGCCATGCTTGCTGCAGGTGGCTGGGCAGCAGTCCGTTGCGTCATGGGGAGGTGAATATGTTCACTGGACGACGAGACGTGAACGCCCTGAAGGCCGAGCTGAAGGAAGTGGACGCACTCATTTCCGCCCATCCCCTCGCATCTCAACGTACGCGCGCTGCCCACGCGATAGTGGACAAGCGCCAGTCCAGAGACGCGACCGAGGTCGACAAGGAACTGGCGGCGGACGGGTTGCCGAGTGTCAAGCAGCTCGGCAAGGTCCAGGCGTCGGGCACGTGGAGCTGGTGGAAGCTGCACAGGCGGAAGATGAAGCTCGAGAAGAAGATCGACAGCGCACTTCCTCGGTGAGCGCTGGGGGGCGGGCCATACCCAGCTCGCCCCCCAGCATTCGAGATCGAGCAAAAGGCCGGTCTGTCGACCATCGACCGGACGCTGAGTCGCATGTGACGTCCGGAAACCGTCTCCCGTCATGCGCAGGGCTCAGGCAACTCGACCTGCGCGACCGGCTGGTGATCCTGCCGGGCGGCCGTAGGTGACGGGGCGGTCGAGGCCTTACCGGGATCACCGGCAGGTCGTCGCGGGCATGGTCCACCGCTACCGGTGGGGTCCGCCTGGCGGGACCTGCCCGAGCGGTCGGGTCCGTGGCAGACGGGATGGAGGCGGCACGCCCGGTTCTCCCGGGACGGCACCTGCGACAAGGTGCCGAATGCTGGCCACCCGCTGCGACGAGCACGCACTCGTGTACTGCGGAGCCGCCGTCCTGGCAGCCGTCCTCACCTGGACCTGAACGTAAGAGACACGCCCCGGCCCCCGATCTACCGAGATGTCCGTTCCGCTGAGCCCGAGGGGCCGACATCGCGACGTCGGCCCCTCGGGGCTAGCGGATGGCGCCCCAGGGGAGGACGGCGTGGACGCCGACGACCTGGTTGACCACCTGGGTGACCCGCAGGTGGACCACCACGCTGGCCAGGGCGAGCGCGTCGGAGCGGCCGATGCCGTGCAGCGCGGCCAGGACGTCGAGCATCGCGTCCAGCGCGATCGCCATCGCCTCGTCCAGGTCGCCGGCCACGCCCATCGTCACCCAGCCGGCGGGGGTGCGGGCGACCGGCGTGGTGACCGGGGCGCCGAAGAGGTCCGGCAGCACGTCCAGGGTCAGGTCGACGGCGTCCATCGGGCACTCGATCGCCGTCCCGGCCACCTCGCCGTCCCCCTGCGCGGCGTGCCCGTCGCCGACCGACAGCAGCCCGCCGGGCACGGTCACCGGCAGGTAGAGCGTCGAGCCGGCGACCAGTTCGCGGCAGTCGATGTTCCCGCCGTGCCAGTACGGCGGGATGGTCGAGTGCTGACCGGGCTCGGCCGGCGGCACGCCCATCACGCCCAGGAACGGCCGCAGCGCGACCGAGTGCCCGGCCTGGTTGCGCCCGATCCCGGCCGTGCCGTCCAGCGTCCAGCGGTGGACGACGGGCGCCGCCGTCACCCCGAGCCGCTCGTTCAGCGCGGTCGACCGCAGCCCGCAGTACGTCGTCCCGAAGGCCCCCGGGACGACGTCGTCGATGCGGACGGCGAGCACCTGCCCCGGCTCGGCGCCCCGAACGCACACCGGGCCGGTGAGCGCGTGCCCGGCCGCCGGGTCGTACGCCGGGTGCCGGGGCCGCTCGGCCAGGTCGGCCGCGGTGTCCGCGCCGGTGTACGGGCCGGTCGACCAGCCGGAGTCCAGCGTCCCGATGCGCACCGTCGACCCCGGCTCGACGGTCAGGGCAGGCGGGAGCGAGGGGTCCCAGTGCCCGTGCAGCGTGCGCTCGTCGGGCAACAGGACGTGACCAGGCTCCATGCCCTCATCTTGCGGGAGGGGCCAAAGTCGTGATTTCGGCCCCTCAGATCAACGCCTGCTGGACCAGGGGGCGGAGGTGGTTGCGCACCGGCAGGGTGCTCGAGGGGAGGAGCTGCGTGTAGAAGGTGACCGTCAGGTCCTCCACCGGGTCGACGTAGAACTCCGTGGACGCCGCCCCGCCCCAGCTGTACGTGCCCACGCTGGACACCCCGCCGTAGCGCACCGGGTCCAGCACCATGGAGAACCCGAGCCCGAAGCCGACGCCGCGCAGCGGGGTCTCGGCGTACAGCGGCCGGCCGGCGGTCTCCAGGTCCAGCCCGCCGGGGAGGTGGTTGCGCACCATGTGCGCCACGGTGCGCGGGCCCAGCACCCGGCCGGCGTCCGGGTCGTCACTGACCGAACCCCCGCGGCGCAGCATCTCGACGAACCTCAGGTAGTCACCCGCCGTGGAGACCAGCCCGGCGCCGCCGGCGAGGAAGGTGGGCTTGCGCAGCGCGGCCTGGGCGAACGGGGCCGGCAGCAACGTCACCCCAGGGCCGTAGAGCTGGGCCAGGGAGTCGACGTCGTCCTCGGGGCGCAGCCCGAAGGAGGTCTCGGTCATGCCCAGCGGCCCGAACACCCGCTCGGCGAAGAGCTCGTCCAGCGGCTTGCCGGCGATCACCTCGATCAGCCGACCGAGCACGTCGGTGGAGACGCCGTAGTTCCACTCGGTGCCCGGCTGGAACAGCACCGGCATCTCCGCGAACTGGCGCACCACCTCGGCCGAGTCGGCGCCGGGCGGGGTGCCCCACTCGTGCCCGCGCAGCCGGTACAGCCCGTCGACCGGGTGGGCGTGGTGGAAGCCGTAGGTCAGCCCGGAGGTGTGCGTCAGCAGGTGCCACACCCGGATCGGCTCCAGCAGCGGCACGGTCACCGGCTTCTGCGCCGGGCCGGCGGTCCAGACCCGGGTGTCGGCGAACTCGGGCAGCCAGCGGCTGATCGGGTCGGTGAGCTCGAAGGCGCCCTCCTCGTACAGCGACATCGCCGCGACCGAGGTGACCGGCTTGGTCATCGAGTAGATGCGCCAGCGGGTGTCGTCGGTGACCGGCAGGCCGGCCTCGACGTCGCGCTGCCCGTGCCGGCCGACGTGCACCAGCCGGCCGTGCCGGGCGACGGTGACCAGGAACCCGGGCAGGTGGCCCTCGTCCACGTAGCGGGCCAGCCGGCGGTCCAGCCGCTGCAGCCGGCCGGCGTCCAGCCCGACCTCGGCCGGGTCGGTGGTCACGGACAGGTCGGTCTGCACAGCCGTCACGCGGCACTCCGCTCGTCGCGGGCACCGCTCCCCGATGAGCGACGCCCCCGCCGGGCATCCTGGCACGGGGTGCCAGGAGCGCGACGGGGGCGTCGGGGTGGTGCTCGGTGCGGCCCCGGGACGGGGCCTGAGCTCACTGCACCGGGACGGCGGCAGCAGCCTTCTTGAGGTTGGAGCCGGCGGTCACCTTGGCGGTGTGCGCAGCGGCGATCTCGATCGACTCGCCGGTCTGCGGGTTGCGGCCGGTACGCGCCGAACGCTGCGAGCGCTCGACGGTCAGCAGACCGGGGACGGCGACCTTGTCGCCCCGGGTGATGGCCTCGACGAGCTCCTCCTGGAGCCCGTTGAGGACCGAGTCGACGGTGGACGCCGGGACGTCGGCGCGCTTGGAGATGGCGGAGACGAGTTCGGCCTTGTTCATGGTGTTCCTCTCGCGTGGGTGGAGCAGCCCACCCCGGTGCGGGGTGGGCGCAGACGTGGTGTCGCGCCTGGTCGGACCGGGCGCGTTCCCCGGTCGTCCTGGCGGACCTCCGGGCCTCCACCGTGCCAACTCGCTGGACACCAGGTGTGCAGCGGGGGTCCGGTGGGCGGATCTGGCCGACCCCGTCGTCGACCAGGAACGGCGGGCACGTTGCCATGCCGACCTGGGTGTTGGCGAGCGGTGACCCCGGATTTCCGGGGATTTCCTGCTCGTTGGTCACAACCGTCACGTTCTGTGGACCGTCCGGCCCGGCGCGCGACCCGCTCACGGTCGTCCTAGCGTTGGGGGCATGCCTCAGCTCCCCGGGACCGATCTGACCGTCAGCGACCTCTGCCTGGGTGGCAACGTGTTCGGCTGGACGGCCGACGAGCCGACGTCCTTCGCCCTGCTCGACCGCTTCCTCGACGCCGTCCCCAGCACCCAGTCGCCGTTCGTCGACACCGCCGAGATGTACGGCGACGGCGTCTCCGAGACGATCCTCGGCAACTGGATGGCCGAGCGGGGGGTGCGCGACCGGCTGGTCGTGGCCACCAAGGCCTCGCCGGGGGAGAAGGAGCACCCGCTCTCGGCCCCGGAGATCCGGGCCGCGGCGGAGCGTTCGCTGCGCAACCTGCAGGTCGACACCATCGACCTGTACTACGCGCACTACGACGACGAGACGACGCCGCTGGAGGAGACGCTCACCGCCTTCGACGAGCTGGTGCAGGCCGGCAAGGTCCGGTACGCCGCGGCGTCGAACTACTCGGCGAAGCGGCTGACCGAGGCGCTGGACACCGCGAAGCAGCTCGGCGTCACCGGCTACGTCGCGCTGCAGCCGCACTACAACCTGATGGAACGTGAGGGCTACGAGGCCGAGCTGGCCGGCGTCGTGACCGAGCGCGGGCTGGGGTCGATGCCCTACTTCGGGCTGGCCCGCGGCTTCCTGACCGGCAAGTACCGGGCGGGGGAGACCATCGACTCGCCGCGGGCCAAGGGCGCCGCGCAGTACGTGGGGGAGAAGGGGGACCGGGTGCTGGCCGCGCTGGCCGAGGTCGCCGACGCGCACGCGGTGACCGGCGCCGCGGTGGCGCTGCGCTGGCTGGCCGACTCCCCGGCGGTCACCGCGCCGATCGCCAGCGGCCGCTCGGTCGAGCAGCTGGCCGACCTGCTGCCGATGCTCGACCTGGTGCTCACCGACGAGGAGCGGCAGCGCCTCACCGACGCCAGCGCCTGAGGAAGCCCCCGGGCCGCCGTCCGTGGTCCCTGACCCGGGTCACCCCGGGTGCGGGAGGGTTGAGCCGCGTGCGCACGCGGCTCAACCCTGAACCGTCCGCGTCGACCCGGGCGCAGTGGACAGCGGCTGCGGCCCGGATCGTCGCGGTGCCTACACCGCGACGATGTGGGTGCGGACCTGCTCGACGAGCTCGGGCGGCACGCTGCCCAGCCCGTGGTCGGCGGTCGCGTGTGCGGCGACCTGACCGAGGACGGCGTCCTCGTCCGGGCCGGTGAACGTCATGGTGCAGCCGGGGACGACGTCCCCGCAGGCGAATGCCTTCATGTGGGCTCCAGTGCGCAGGTGGTGCGGGGACCCGGCCGCCGGACGACGGTCAGGGGTGGTGCACCGGGGGCGGGGTCAGGGCTCCCGGGGGCTCAGCCGGTGGCGGCCGCAGCCGCCAGGTCCTCGACCCGCAGCAGGCCGAGGACGGCGCCGCTGCGGTCGGTGCACAGCACCGGGTCGAACCGGTGCACGGGCGGGCGGGTGAGCGCGCGGTGCAGGGTCTCGGGGACCCCGGCCGACGGGTGCACGCGCAGCGACACCGGTGCCCGGTACGGCGCGCCGGTCCGCGGGTCGGCGAGCACCAGCTCGATGGGCACCTCGGTGCGGTCCAGCACGACGTAGGGCGGCGGGCCGTCGTCGGAGTCGTAGGCCTCTCGCTGGCGGATCGGGCGCAGCAGGCTGGCGACGCTCTCGGCCAGCTGGGCGCGGGCCACCTGGGTGCGCACCAGCTGGGTGACCTCGGGGGTGAGCGGGGCGAAGTGCGGGGTGGGGCGGCCGAACAGCCACCCCTGGGCCAGCGGGACGCCGAGCCGGGCGAAGACGGCGAGCTCGCCCGCGGTCTCCACGCCCTCGGCGAGCAGCCAGGCGTCGATCCGGCTGGTGAAGGCACCCACCATCTCCGCCAGCGCGGCCTTCACCGGGTCGGTGTCGGCGCCGGAGACGAGGGCCCGGTCCAGCTTGACCAGCTGCGGCCGGACCTCGGCGAGCTGCTGGAGCCCGGCGTAGCCGGACCCGGCGTCGTCGATGGCGATGAGCGCGCCGCGTCCCCGCAGTGCGGCGGTCTGCTCCCGCAGCGCCGCCAGGTCCGGGGTGGGCATGTGCTCGGTCAGCTCGACGACCACCCGCCGCAGCGTGGCCGGCTGGGCGAGGGCCGCGGCGACCGGTGCGGTGCCCAGCAGGTGCGGGCTGACGTTGACGGTCAGGAAGGTGTTGGGCGGCAGGTCCGGCAGGGTGGCGAGGGCCTTCCGCAGGGCGAGCGCCTCCAGCTCGGCACCCAGGCCGGCCTCGGCGGCGGCGGCGAACCACACGTCGGGGGAGGCGGTGCCCGGGAAGCGCGCGAGCGCCTCGTAGCCGGCGACCTCGGCCGAGGCCAGGTCGACGATCGGCTGGAAGACGATGGTCAGGTCCTCCTCACCCGCGAGCAGCGGGCGGCAGTCCCAGCGGTCCGGGAGGGTCGACGTCACCTCCTCTGGATCGGCGGCATCGCCCAGCTGCTTGAGGCCGTCCGCACCCCAGCAGGGGACACCGCTCCGGCCGTCGGTGCCGGGCTCGGTGGGCCGGACGTGCCAGCATGGGGCAGCCCGCGCCGAGTCGGGCGTGTCGGCGGCCGTCGGCACCCGTGTCCGGCCCCGCCGGCGCCAGCAGGGAGGCTGCCAGCCGTGCCCGCACCGAGCACGCCTGCCGAACCCGACCCGCTGGCCGACCCGACCCGCGTCGCGGTGGTCCGCCGGCTGCTCGCCGAGCTGCCCGGGAGCGCGCCGTTCGACCGGCTGGCCCACCTGGCCACCCGGCTGCTGGCCGTCCCGACGGCGCAGGTCGTGCTGCTCACCGACGTCGCGGTCCGGGTGGGTGGCTTCGGCCGGCCGACGGCGATGGGGTCGGCCACCCCGCTGGACCAGGTGCCCGGCAGCGTCGCCGCCCGCCTGCGGGCGCCGCTGGTGGTGCCCGATGCCGCCACCGATCCCCGGGTCACCGGGCTGTCGGCGGTGGTCTCCGGCGAGGTCGGCGCCTGCCTGTCCCTCCCGCTCGTGCTCACCGCCGGTGACGTGGTGGGCGCGCTGACCCTGCTCTCCCCGGAGCCCCGCCGCTGGAGCGAGGACGACGTCGCCCTCGCCGGAGAGGTGGCGTCCACCGTCGTCACCGAGCTGGAGCTGGTGGCCGCCTCGATCGCGGTGCGCTCCTCGCTGAGCCGGCTGGAGCTGGCGCTGGAGGCCAGTGAGGTCGGCACCTGGGAGCGGGACCTGCGCACCGGGACGACGACCTGGGACGAGCGCAACGCGGCCATCTTCGGGCTCCCCGGCCCGGTCGTGCTCACCGGCGACGAGGAGATGACGAAGCGGATCCACCCCGACGACCACGGCGTGGTGCAGCAGGCGATGCAGGCCGCCCTCGCCGGCTCGGGGGAGTTCGTCGTCGAGATGCGGGCCCTGCGGCCCGACGGTGAGGCCCGGTGGACGGTCTCCCGGGGCCGGGTGGTGGGCGACCAGTCAGGTGAACCCGTGCGTCTGCTGGGCACCTCCGTGGACGTCACCGAGGCCCGCCGGCAGGCGCAGCTGCGGCTCGCCGCGGTGCAGCGTGCCGCGGTGATCGCCGAGGTCGCCGCGGAGCTGGCCAACGCCGACCGGATGTCGGAGCTGGCGGAGGCGGCCCTGCGGGGCGCGGCCGTGCTCGGTGCCGACGCCAGCGCGCTGGCCGTCTTCGCCGGCGGGCGCGGGCCGCTGCGGCTGCACATGACCCGCCGCCTGGTCGACGCGGTCGAGTCGGGTAGCGACGCCGTCCTGCCCGACGAGGGCGTGGAGCTGCCGCTCGACGACGAGCTCCCCACCCAGTACGTGGCCCGGTACGGGGAGACGGTGCTGCTGCCCGACCGTGCCTCGGCGGTGGCCCGGTTCCCCCGGATGGCCCATGTGGGGGACCTGGTCGGGGTCCGTGCCGTGGCCGCGCTGCCGCTCCGGCTCGAGGGCCGGTTGCTGGGGAGCTTCGTGGCGGTGTGGGCGGAGGACCACCCGTTCAGCCCCGAGGACGTCGAGCTGCTGGGCGCGCTCACCGCCCAGATCGGACTGAGCGTCTCCCGGTTGCACGCCGACGCCCAGCGGGACGCCGCGGTCGCGGAGATGGCCGCGGCCAACGCCCGGCTGGAGCTGCTGGCCGAGACCGGCCGGGTGCTCTCGGGGACGCTGGAGATCACCGAGCAGCTGGGCCGGCTGGCCGAGCTGGTGGTGCCCGCGCTCGGCGACTGGTGCTGGGTCGTCGTCACCGACGAGCAGGGCCGGATGCGCGAGCTCGCCTCGGCGCACCGCGACCGGGCCAGGTCGGGGGAGCTGGCCGACTACGTCCGCGCGATGGTCGGCGGGATGACCGAGCACGCCGCCGCGCGGGTGGTCACCCGCACCGGGCGGCCGCTGCGGGTGCCCGGCCTGGACGAGGCCTACATCGCGCGGGCGCTGCCGGACCCCGTGGCCCGCGAGCAGCTGGCGCGGCTGCACCCCGACTCCGGCATCGTCGTCCCGCTGGTCAGCCGGGGGCGCACCCTCGGGGCGCTCGGCCTGTACGTGGACGCCGAACGGGGTCGGCACAGCGACGCCGCACTGGAGACCGCCCTGGAGCTCGGGCGGCGGGCCGGGGTGGCGCTGCAGCAGGCGCGGTTGTTCGGCCAGCAGCGGCAGCTGGCGGAGACGCTGCAGCGGAGCATGCTGACCGCGCCGCCGGCGCCGGACCACTGCGAGATCGTCGTCCGGTACGTGCCGGCTGCGGCCGGGGCCGAGGTCGGCGGCGACTGGTACGACGCGTTCGTCCAGCCCGACGGGGCGACCATGCTGGTCATCGGGGACGTCGTCGGGCACGACAGCCGGGCCGCGGCGGCGATGGGCCAGCTGCGCGGGCTGCTGCGCGGCATCGGGCACCACACCGGCGGCACCCCGGCCGAGGTGCTCACCGGCCTGGACCGGGCCAGCGCCGGCCTGGACCTCGACGTCATGGCCACCGCGCTGATCGCCCGGCTGGAGCAGGACGACCCGGAGCTGTCGGCCGCGCAGACTCGGGTGCGCTGGGCCACCGCCGGGCACCCACCGCCGGTGCTGATCAGCGAGGACGGCGAGGTGACCGTGCTGGACGGCGACGACCCCGACCTGCTGCTGGGGGTGGAGCCGGGCACCGCACGCAGCGACCGGGTCGCGGTCATCGGCCGCGGCGGCACCCTGCTGCTCTACACCGACGGGCTGGTGGAGCGGCGCGACCGGGACCTCGACGCCGGGGTCGCCGAGCTGTGCCGGGTGCTGACCGGGCTCACCGAGCTCCCGCTGCAGGAGCTGTGCGACCGGCTGCTGCAGCGGATGTACCTGCCCGACACCGAGGACGACGTCGCGTTGCTGGCGGTCCGGCTGCATCCGCAGGACACGCCGCGGCCCCCCGAGGCCGGCCCCCAGCGGGTCCCGCCGGGCATCGAGGCGGCCCCGGACGTCAACCCGGCGGCCGGCCCCACCTGACGGCCAGGACCACCAAAATGGCCATTTCGGTGGTCCTGGCCCCTTCGGCCCCCTTGCAGGGTCCCGCCGCGAGCTCGCGAGGGGTGGGGGGCAAGGGGGTCCTCTTACTGGGCGGGAGCCATCTCCAGGGAGGTCGCGGTGGCGTCCTGCTGGGGCTTGGCCCCGGCCGACCGCAGCGCGGCGTCGTGCGCGGCCATCGCCTCCTGCCGGCCCGGCTCCTCGGCCACGATCGCGCAGTTGAGCCACGACTCGGGGATGGCGAAGCCGTCGACCAGGGTGCGCATGTGCGGCCGCAGCTCCTTGAGCAGGTCGTTCACCACCCCGGTCAGCGCCTTGGCCCGGGTGGGGGTGAGCCGGCCGTGCTCGAGGAACCAGCCCTTGTCGGCCTCGATGGTGCTCAGCGCGTAGAGGTCGCAGACCCTCGCCAGCAGCGCCTTCGCGGCCGGGTCGGTGGTGCGCTCGATGCCGGCGACGAAGGCCTCCAGCACGACCCGGTCGATGTGCGCCTCGGCCATGGTCAGAACGTGGTCCTGCACGTCGTTGAAGATCTCGAACGGCCGGTCCTTCTTGGCCGCCGCGCCCCCGCGGAGCCGCCGGATGGCGCTCTCCAGGAGGTGCTTCTCGCGGTCCTCGAAGGCGGCCAGCTGCCAGCCCCGGTCGAGCATCGAGACGTCCTCGTCCCGCCCGGGCACGGCGTCGACCAGCCGCTGGATCAGCCCGCGGGCCGCCGTCCGCTCCAGCATGGTCTCGCGCACCTGCTCGGCGACGAAGGCCGCCCGGCCCCAGCCGTCGAGTGAGCCGAAGGCGTCCCGGTAGCCGGTGAGCAGGCCCTTGGCGACCAGCTGCATCAGCACGGTGTTGTCGCCCTCGAAGGTGGTGAAGACGTCGGTGTCGGCCTTCAGCGTGGGCAGCCGGTTCTCCGCCAGGTAGCCCGCCCCGCCGCAGGCCTCACGGCACAGCTGGATGGTCCGGGTGGCGTGCCAGGTGCTCACGGCCTTGATCCCCGCAGCCCGGGACTCCAGCTCGCGCTGGGCGGCCTCGTCGAGCTCGGCGGCGCCCAGCACGTCGTGCATGGTCGACGTCAGTTCCTCCTGCGCGAAGCTCAGGGCGTAGGTCTTCGCCAGGGCCGGCAGCAGCTTGCGCTGGTGCACCAGGTAGTCGTTGATCACGACCTCCCGGTCCTCGCCGGGGGCGGAGAACTGGCGGCGGGTGTCGCCGTAGCGGACGGCGATCTCCAGGGCCACCTTCGTCGCCGACGCGGCCGAGCCGCCGACGCTGACCCGCCCACGCACCAGGGTGCCGAGCATGGTGAAGAAGCGCCGGGTCTCGTTCTCGATCGAGCTGGTGTACGTGCCGTCGGCGGCCACCTGGCCGTAGCGGTCGAGCAGCATGTCCAGCGGCACGGAGACGTGGTCGAAGGTCAGCCGCCCGTTGTCCACCCCGAGCAGCCCGGCCTTGGGGCCGTCGTCGCCGATCGTGACGCCGGGCATCGGGGCGCCGTCGCCGTCCCGGATCGGGACGAGGAACGCGTGCACGCCCTTCCCCTCGGGTGCCTGGCCCTCGCGACCGGTGACCAGCTGGGCGAAGACGACGGCCATCCGGCCGTCCTTCGCGGCGTTGCCGATGTAGTCCTTGCGCGCGGCCTCGTGCGGGGTGTGCAGGTCGAAGGTCTGCGTGGCCGGGTCGTAGGTGCAGGTGGTGCGCAGCTGCTGGACGTCGGAGCCGTGGCCGGTCTCGGTCATCGCGAAGCAGCCGGGCAGCGCGAAGCTCATGATGTCGGGCAGGTACCGGTCGTGCTGACGCTTCGTGCCCAGCGCCTGGACCGCCCCGCCGAACAGCCCCCACTGCACGCCGGCCTTGACCATCAGCGACAGGTCGGTGAAGGCCAGCATCTCGATGGCGGTGACCGAGCCGCCGGCGTCGTCGGCGCCGCCGTACTCGACGGGGAAGCCGTAGGCGATCCGGCCGGTGGAGGCCAGCTCCGCCGCCAGTGCGGTGACCCGGTCCCGCGCCTCGGTCATCGACTCGCCGTACACCGGGGCCCATCGGGGGTCGTCGAGCTGCGCGCGGCTGTCCCGGCGGACCTGCGCCCAGCGGCCGTCGAGGACCTCGGTGAGCCGGGCGGGGTCGACCGGCGGCAGGGGGGTGGGGGTGCTGGTCATGATTCCTCCATCGGACTCGCGGGTGCAGGAGTTGAGGGGTCGGGGGTCACGACGCCGCGCAACCCCGTCCAGGCCAGGTCGGTGAGGTGGGTCGCCAGTTCGGCGCGCGGCATGGGGCGGTCGGCGCGCAACCACCAGTCGGCGGCGGCCCGGACCAGCCCGATGACGCCGTGCCCCCACGGGGCGGCCGCGGCGGTCCCCTGTCCGGCGCTGGTCAGCGCGGCGCCGACCAGCGCCCCGACCTCGTCGCCGACCAGGTCGGACAGGCTGCTGATCGGGTCGGCATCGACCGGGCGGTCGACCAGCGCCTGCCCCACGACGAACCGGTAGACCTCCGGGTCGGCCTCGATGAAGGCCAGGTAGGTCTCGACGGCGGCGGTGACCATCTGCCGGGGGTGGTCGCTGCTGCCCATCGCCTCGCGCAGCTTGCGGGTGAGCTGCGCCGCCACCCGCGCGCAGACGGCGACGTACAGCTCGCTGCGGTCGGCGAAGTGCCGGTAGACGACGGTCTTGCTGGTGCCGGCCTCGGCCGCGATCTCCTCCATGCCGACGCCGGCGCCGTGCTTGCCGACCGCGGCGAGGGTGGCGTCGACCAGCTGCTCGCGGCGTGCGCGGCGGTGCTCGTCCCAGCGGGAGTCGCGCCGATCGCGCCGGCTGGCCGCCGTCTCCGTGTTCACGACACCGACGGTACCTGATACTCTGGGTATCGGAATCGCGACTGGAACACCCCCCACCAAAATGGCCATTTTGGTGGTGACCACCTCCTGGAGGTCCCCATGGCACCGCAGACCCGGAAGGCCGCGATCGTCGGCGGCAACCGCATCCCGTTCGCCCGCTCCAACGGCGCGTACGCGCGGGCCAGCAACCAGGACATGCTCACCGCGACCCTCGACGGGCTCGTCGCCCGGTTCGGGTTGCAGGGTCAGCAGGTGGGCGAGGTGGTCGCCGGCGCCGTCCTCAAGCACGCCCGCGACTTCAACCTCACGCGGGAGAGCGTGCTGGGCTCCCGGCTGTCGGCCGCGACGCCGGCCTACGACGTCCAGCAGGCCTGCGGCACCGGCCTGGAAGCGGCGGTCCTGGTCGCCAACAAGATCGCCCTGGGGCAGCTCGAGTCCGGCATCGCCGGGGGCGTCGACACCACCTCCGACGCCCCGATGGCGCTGAACGAGGACATGCGACGGGCGCTGCTGGCGGTCAACAGCGCCAAGACGTTGCAGCAGCGGCTCAAGGCGCTGGCCGGGATCCGGCCCGGTCAGCTGGTCCCGGAGATCCCCCGCAACGCCGAGCCGCGCACCGGCCTGGCGATGGGCGACCACGCGGCGATCACCGCCGCCGAGTGGGAGATCGGCCGCGAGGAGCAGGACGAGCTGACCGTCCGCTCGCACCAGAACCTCGCCGCGGCCTACGACCGCGGCTTCTTCGACGACCTGGTGACGCCGTTCCTCGGCCTCACCCGCGACCAGAACCTCCGGCCGGACAGCTCGCTGGAGAAGCTCGCGAAGCTGAAGCCGGTGTTCGGGCAGGGTGCTGACGCCACGATGACGGCGGGCAACTCGACCCCGCTGACCGACGGCGCCTCCGCCGTCCTGCTCGCCTCCGACGAGTGGGCCGCCGAGCACGACCTGCCCGTGCTGGCCCACCTGGTCGACGCGCAGACCGCCGCGGTCGACTACGTGCACGGTGGCGAGGGGCTGCTCATGGCCCCGGCCTACGCGGTGCCGGTGCTGCTGGCCCGCAACGGGCTGACCCTGCAGGACTTCGACTTCTACGAGGTCCACGAGGCGTTCGCCTCGACGGTGCTGGCGACGATGAAGGCCTGGGAGGACCCGGCGTTCTGCAAGGACAAGCTGGGGCTGGACGCGCCGCTGGGCTCGATCGACCGGGCCAAGCTCAACGTGCACGGCTCGTCGCTGGCCGCCGGGCACCCGTTCGCCGCGACCGGGGGCCGGATCGTCGCGACGCTGGCCAAGACGCTGCACGAGGCGGGCCCGGGCAAGCGCGGCCTGATCTCGATCTGCGCCGCCGGCGGCCAGGGCGTCGTCGCGATCCTCGAGTCCTGACCGCCCGCGCCCACGTCCCTGAGGAGAACCCCATGAGCGACTGGTACCGCGACTTCGCCAACTCCGGCCTCGGCACGACCATCACCAAGCAGCTGGGCCTGCCCCGGCCGGCGGAGCTGCGCCGCTACGAGCCCGGGCAGCCACTGCTGCCCGGCCCGGCGGTGGTCGGCTCGGCCGGTGAGGGCCGGCTGCGCGAGGAGGTGACCGGGCTGTTGCGCGACGCCGGGGTCACCGTCGTGTCCCCGGTGGCCGCCGACGGCTCGGCCGACGGGGAGAAGCTGGCGGCCGTCCTGCTCGACGCCACCGGGCTGACCGGGCCGGCCGACCTGGCCGCCGCGCACGACTTCCTCGCCCCCGCGCTCAAGCGGCTGCGGCCGTCGGGCCGGGTGCTGGTGCTGGCCGACCCGCCGGCGGAGACGTCGTCCCCGGCCCAGGCCGCCGCGCGGCAGGCGCTGGAGGGGCTGGTCCGTTCGCTGGCCAAGGAGCTGCGCAGCGGATCGACGGCGAACCTGGTGCACGTGCCCTTCGGCGCGGAGGGCTCGCTGGCCAGCCCGCTGCGGTTCTTCCTCTCCGGCCGGTCGGCCTACGTCGACGGCCAGGTCCTCGCGGTCACGGCCGCCGAGCTGCCCGACGCCGCGGACGCCGAGCAACCGCTGGCCGGCAAGGTCGCCGTCGTCACCGGTGCCGCGCGCGGCATCGGGGCCGCCATCGCCCGGGTGCTGGCCCGGGACGGCGCCCACGTCGTCGCCGTCGACGTGCCGGCGGCCGGCGAGCAGCTGGCCCAGGTGGCCAACGAGGTCGGCGGGACGGCGGTCGCGCTGGACATCACCGGGGACGACGCCGGCCCGCGGCTCGCTGCCCAGCTGGTGGCCCGGCACGGCGGGGTGGACGTCGTCGTGCACAACGCCGGCATCACCCGGGACAAGCTGCTGGTCAACATGGACGCCGCCCGCTGGAACTCGGTGATGGCGGTGAACCTGCAGGCCCAGCTCGACCTCACGCAGGCGCTGCTGGCCACCGACGGGGCGCTGAAGCCCGACGCCCGGGTGATCTGCGTCAGCTCGCAGTCCGGCATCGCCGGCAACCGCGGGCAGACCAACTACGCGGCGTCCAAGGCCGGCGTCATCGGCATGGTGCGCAGCTGGGCACCGGAGTTCGCCGAGCGCGGGGCCACGATCAACGCCGTCGCGCCCGGCTTCATCGTCACCGAGATGACGGCGAAGATGCCGCTGGGCACCCGCGAGGTCGGCTCCCGGCTCAACTCGCTGCAGCAGGGCGGCCTGCCGGTCGACGTCGCCGAGACGATCGCCTGGCTGGCGCAGCCGGGCAGCGCCGGGGTCAACGGCCAGGTCGTCCGGGTCTGCGGCCAGTCGCTGCTGGGCGCCTGATGATCGTCCTCACCGACCCGCCGAACATGGCAGCGTTGTTCGCGAAGGCAGCGGTTACCGCCCGCGGCCGTGGCGGCGATCTGCCCGACACCCACCTGGCTCGCACGGGCGTCGCCGTCGATCCGGCGCAGTTGGCCGGCTACGCCCGGGTCTGCGGTCTCCCGCTGGCCGATGCGCTGCCGATCACCTTCCCGCACGTCCTCACCTTCCCGCTGCAGGTCGCGCTGATGGCCGACCGCGCGTTCCCGCTGGCGCTGCCCGGGTTGGTGCACGTGCGCAACCAGATCACCGTGAACCGGTCGATCCGGGCCGATGAAGAGCTGGACCTGGAGGTCTGGCCGGACCGGTTCGCCACGCACCGGATCGGGGCGACCGTCGACCTGGTGGCCTCGGTGCGCAGCCGCGGCGACGAGGTGTGGCGCGGCCGGTCGACCTACCTGGCCCGCGGTGCGTCGGCACCGGACGGCGCGACCGCGGCCGACGTCGACGTCTCGGTGGGCGACGTCGCGCAGATCGCCGCCCGCTGGCGGGTGCCCGACGACGCCGGACGCCGGTACGCGAAGGTCTCCGGGGACGTCAACCCGATCCACCTCTCCGGCCTGACCGCGAAGGCGTTCGGCTTCAAGCGGGCGATCGCGCACGGCATGTGGGTGAAGGCACGGGCGCTGGCAGCGCTGTCCGGCCGGCTGCCCGATGCGGTGAGCGTCGACGTCGGGTTCCGCAAGCCGCTGTTCCTGCCCTCCACGGTCATCCTGGCCACGGAGCAGACCGGCGGCCGCTGGGACCTCGCGGTGCGCAACGGGAAGAGCGGCATCGAGCACCTGGTGGGCGTCGTCCGACCGGGCTGAGAGTCGAGCGGGAGAGCGATCCGACTCGATCGGTAACGGATTGATCACGAGTGATCATCATCGTCGTGTGGTTGCCGAGAACGTCCCTGTCGGGGGTTGACCCCCCGGTACGTCCGGGCACCGGGCGACGCGCCCGGCGCACCGGGCACCAGGGATGGGAGTCCGGCGTGCGCGCCGCTTTCCGCACCCGCCGTCTCGTCGGCCTGCTGGCCGTCACGACGGTCGGCTTCTCCACCACCGTGCTCGGCGCGGGCCTCGCCCAGGCGACGCCGTCCGGGCTGTCCTTCTCCTCCGTGACCGGCGAGGTCACCACGGTCACGGTGCCCGCAGGCACCTGTGCCATCGACTGGATCGTCTCGGGTGGTCGAGGCGGTGCCGGGTCGGACGGGTCGTCCGGCGGCGCGCCCGCCGGTCTGCAGATTCGCACCCTGGTCGCCGCTGGTGACCAGTTCGTCCTCGCGCCGGGGAGCGCGGGGGCGGACGCCGGCAGCGCCCCCGACGGCGGTACCAACCCACGGGGGGAGGCGGCCTGGAACGGTGCCGCGGGCACGTCGACCGGTGGCGGCGGGGGCGCCGCCTCGGTGGTGCTCGAGGACGGTGCCGTCTACCTGGCCGGGTCGGGTCGGGACGGGGCGGGTGTCGACGGTGGCGCCGGTGGCTCGGTGCCGGACGGCTGGGCCGCGCAGCGCATCGAGGACCCCTCGGCCAACCCGACGTTCACCCTGCCCGAGGGCCAGTTCGACGGCCGCATCTCCGGCACCGGCGTGACCTGCGGCACGGAGGCCACGCAGGCCCCCCGTGCCCCGACGATCACCCAGGCGGTGCCTGGGCCCGGTCAGCTGTCGGTGTGGTTCCAGCCGGCCTCGGCGGGTGGTCCCGAGGTCGCGCCGAGCTCCGGCTGGGAGTACAGCATCGACGGTGGGGTGTGGACCAGGGTGGAGAACCCCGGCGACTTCGGGGGCTTCTCGCCGCAGTTCTACCTGCAGGGGCTGGTCAACGGGCAGACCTACCAGGTCCGGGTCCGCGCGACGAGCTTCCTGGGCGCCGGCGCGGTCAGCCAGCCGGCCCTGGTGACCCCCTTCGCCTTGCCGGGCGCGCCGACCTCGGCGGCGGCGGAGTTCACGTCCGACGGGCTCGTCGTCTCCTGGGCGCCGCCCACGGTGAACGGCACCTACCCCGTCAACGGCTACCGGGTCACGGCGGTCACCGCGGAGGCCACTGAGGAGGATCCCGGGGATGAGTGGGCCTGCACGACCGATGCCACTGCCCGCCGGTGCGTGATGGAGGACGTGCCGGCCGACGGTGACTACGTCCTCTACGTCAGCGCGGTGGACAGCCACGGGCACGTGGGTGACTACGACGTCGTCTCGGTCGAGGGCCGGGGTGGCGGTGGGCCCTCGACTCCCGTCACGACCGACCCGGAGGGCACCGGGACCGGTGGGCCACGGGTCGTCACACCGCCGGCGGCCCCGGCGGTGCCGGCCGTGCCGCCGGCAGGCAGCGGCGCGGTCACCGGTGCGGGCGGCGCATCCCTGAGCACCATCACGCCCGGGGAGACGATCACGCTGACCGGCGACGGGTACGCGCCGCGCACCCGTGTGGACCTCTACGTCTACTCGACGCCGCAGTTCCTCGGCACGGTGGTCACCGACGACGCCGGCGCATTCGCGGTGACCGTCACGCTGCCCCGTGACCTCGAGGCTGGTCAGCACCACCTGGTCGCCAGCGGCCTGGACCCCGCCGGCAACCCGCGCTACCTGAGCACCGAGGTCACGCTGGCCGCCGCCGCCGCGGCGTCGGCGCAGCTGGCGTGGACAGGGGTCGACGTGCTGCCGGTCGCCGGCGCCGGACTGCTGACCCTGCTCCTGGGTGCAGGTCTGGTCGTCCTCGCCCGGCGGCGCGCCGCCTGACCCATCGCACACCGTCACGGGGCGGACCCCTTCCGGGGTCCGCCCCGTTCGCGCGCCCCGGATCGAGGAGGACGGCGGTCTCCGCCTGACGCTGGCCGAGGCGGCCAGATCCGGGCGCTGCAGAACCTCCGGCAACGGCGGCCGGAGACCGGCCCCGAGGCGCTCGACGAGCGCCGGTCCACGTGGCCCTCTGACTCCCGGCCGGATCTGCAGCGACCGTTGCGCCTGGGCCGTCCCGGAGCGGCGGCGCGCCCCACCGCTACCCATCCGTCACAGCGACCGCGTGGCGCGCGAAGCCCGCTCGCCGAGTCCATAGCATCCCGGACAGCAACGTGCAGCCGAGCGAACCGGGGAGTTCATGGCCGACCCGGAGTGGCGCGGCGACGAGGACATCGAAGACACCCAGCGCTGGCGTCGGATCCCGGACCTGGTCCCGGTGCCGTCGGCCGGGAGAGCGGTCTCCGTCGATGATGCGCGGACCGCCGTGGTGGAGCCCCCCAGGACGCCGGAATGGCTGTTCGACGCGGAGCCCTCCGGCGGGCACGAACACGAGGAGCAGGCCGTGGAAGACCACGAGTCCACTCCGGGGACGGTGCGCGACCCGGTCTGGCGGCTGCTGACCCGCGGGGCCGGCGAGCTGATGGTGACCGTGGGGCTGGTCCTGTTGCTGTTCGTCGTCTACGAGGTCTACGTCACCGACCTGCTCAACGACCGCCGGCAGGACCAGTTGACCGAGGAGATCCGCGACCTCTGGGCGGACGCCCCGGAGTCCTCGGGCGTGCTCCCGGTGCTGGTCGAACCGGCGGCCGGTGAGCCGCTCGCGGTGCTGCGCATCCCGCGGCTCGGGGAGGACCACCAGCAGGTCGTGCTGCAGGGCACCGACGAGGCCCAGCTGTCGCAGGGGCCGGGGCACTACGCCGGGACGGCGATGCCGGGGCAGCCCGGCAACCTGGCCATGGCCGGGCACCGGGTGGGCAAGGGATCGCCGTTCATGGACCTCGACCAGCTCCGGCCCGGGGACCCGATCGTGGTGGAGACCGCGGACGCGTGGTTCGTGTACCGGGTGCTCGGCGATCCGGTCACCGGCGACTTCGCCACCGATCCCAGCGGGATCCCCGGCCAGCAGATCGTCCGGCCGTCCGACGTCGACGTCATCGCCCCCACGCCGGGCGTTGCCGGTGCGGCGCCGTCGGGCACGTACCTGACCCTGACCACCTGCCACCCGAAGTACTCCGCGCGGCAGCGCCTGATCGTGCACGCCGGCCTGGACGGCGCCCCGGTCGCCAAGGCGGATGCGCCCGCCGGCCCGCCGGCCCTGCTCCAGCACGGAGAGGACTCCTGATGTACGGCTGGATCTGGCGGATCCTCCCGGGCGCACGGACGAGCAAGGCGCTGCTCTCCCTGCTGCTGGCGCTCGCCGTCTGCGCGCTGCTGCTGCTCGTCGTCTTCCCGTGGGTCGAGCCGATGCTCCCGTTCAACGACGTGACCATCGACCAGTGAACCGGCCCGGCTGAGGAGGTCAGACGTCGCGCGGGTCGCGCGGTCACATGCTGCGGCGGAGCTTGAGCAGCGGCGGGCGGCCGTCGGGGTCGATGACGTAGCGGTAGAGGGGCGCGGCCATCAGCCGCTCCTGCAGGGGCGGGCGCTCGACGTGGTGGGCGCGCAGCCGGCCGGGGGGGCGGGGTCCGTGACGCCCGCCGGCGTGCCAGGCGTCCAGGGCGGCGGCGCACTCCCGGAACACCGCCACCGCCCGCTCCGGGTCCAGCAGCTCACCGTCGGCGTCGGCGCGGCCGAGGTGTTCGCGCATCAGCTCCAGCCGCAGCTCCCGGGCGAAGCGGCGGGCCCCGTCCCCGTGCCCGCCGGGGTCGGTCGGTTCCCGCGGGTCCCGCTCGCTGTCGAGCACGGCGGCGGTCAGCTCCGAGTCGTGCGTCCAGGACCGGCGGTTGAAGTTGTCGCTGCCGACCGTGGCCCACACGTCGTCGATGACGCAGACCTTGGCGTGCACGTAGACCGGGTTCCCCCGCGCGTTCTCCACGTCGAAGACCTGCACCCGGTCCCCACCGGCGGCCCGGACCATGTCCAGCGCCCGGTCCTGCCCGACGGCCGCCGGCAGGATGCTGACCGGGCTGTTCTTGTCCGGGTGCCGGGGCACGACGACCACCAGGTGCAGCCGGGGCCGGGAGCGCAGCGCCTCGGCGAACACCCGGGCGACGTCGGTGGACCACATGTACTGGTCCTCCACGTAGACCAGTCGCTCTGCCCGGGCCAGCGCCTTGGCGTACCCGCGGGCCACGCTCCGCTCGCCCTCCGGGGCGAACGGGTACCCGGGCCAGCGGTTGGGGTAGGTGCGCAGCAGCTGGACCGCGCACGACCCCTCACCCGGTGGTGCCGGCAGCGCCTCGGGCAGGGACGAAGGCGTCCGGTCCTGCCCGCGCAGCAGGTCGGGCAACACGTGCCACGGCATCCGGGACAGCGCTGCGGGGTCCTCCCACCGCTCCCGGAACACCGTCTCGACCTCGCGCACGACCGGCCCGCGCAGCTCGGCCTGGACGTCGTGCCACGCCGGGGTGTCGCCGTAGGCCTCGGAGAACGGCCGGGGCTGTGGGTCGCCCCCGTGGGCGGCGTCGTCCCGGCGGCTGTGCGCGACGTCGATCCCGCCGACGAACGCGACGTCGTCGGCCGGGCGGTCGCGGTGCCGGACGACGACGAACTTCTGGTGATGGCTGCCCATCGGCCGGACCCGCTGGTCCAGCAGCACCTCCCCGCCGGTCTCGTTGACGTCCCGGGACAGGCCCCGGTTCTCCTCCGCGGAGTAGCTCATCGCCTCCACGTGCGACCGCCAGATCAGCCCCTTGACCACGGCGCCGCGGCGGACGGCGTCGGACAACGCCTTCCCCACCGTCAGCCCGTCGTCGGTGAGCAGCTCGTCGGTGTCGCCCCGCCAGCCGGCGAGGAACACCACGTCGCCGCGCCCGGCGCGGGCGAGCGCCTCGGCCAGAGCGCGGAAGTAGGCGCGGCCGTGCACGATCGGCCGCACCTGGTTGCCCTCGGTCCACGGTCGCAGCAGGGTGGCGGCGTTGCCGCGCTCGGCGGCGGTGAGGAACCACGCCTCCGGGCCGGCCGGGGCCGCAGGTGGCAGGTCGAGGGTGGTGTCCAGACGGGCGGCCAGCTCGGCGCCGTCCGGAGCCCGGACGACCGGCACCTCGCCGACGGCACCGCTCGGCTCACCGCCGTCCTGCTCACCCCCGACCGGCAGGACCCGCCGCAGCGCGATTGCCTCCACCCGGTCCGGGTGCCGGCGGGCGAAGTCCTGGTAGATCTCCGGGTCGTGCTCGCCGTCGTCCCCCACGAGCACCCAGCGGATCCCGGGCAGGTCGGTGGACAGCCGCTCCAGCGAGCTCCGCTTGTGGGCCCGGCCGTCCCGGAACCAGGCGCGCGGCGTGATGCCCCAGTCGGTCATCAGCAGGGCCCCGGCCGGGAACCGGTTCCGGTCCAGGAAGCGGGCCACCGGGCCGGCCAGGTTCCACGGGCCGTTGCTGAGGTAGACCACGGGGGCGTGCGGGTGCTCCTGGACCAGCCGGGTGAGCAACAGGGCCATGCCCGGCACCACGGTGCGCCCGCTGCTGGACCGGGCGAAGGTCCGCCAGGCGGCCCGGAGCGGGTGCCGCAGCCCGGTCACCCAGATGGTGTCGTCGACGTCGCAGACCACGCCGCGGCGGACGTCCGGCGCGGCGACGTGCACGGTCGCCCGGGCCGGCTCGCGCCCGGGCACGCGCAGCTCGACCTGCGCCGGTCCTGGCGGGAGGGCCACGTCCAGGGTGACGTCGACGAGGCCGGCTGCATCGGACCGGGCGGTGTGCCGCACGTCGCCCAGCGCGATCTCCACCTCACCGCCGGGCTCCTCGAGGGTGAGGAACCGCCGCCAGCCCGGGATGTCCCGCCGGGCCCCCGGGTCGGTGCCGACCGGTGCGAGCAGCACCCGGCCCAGCACCCGGGCGCGGCCGCTGGCGCCGTAGCCGGGGAAGGTCAGCGCCGCCGGGTGCCAGCCCCGGCGTCGGGCCACCCGGGCCAGCTGGTCCCGCAGGCCGTTCTCCAGCCGGTAGGCGATCCCGATCAGCCGGCTGGGGGTGTCGGCGGTGGGATCGGCCGGGTCTGCTGGCGGACCGCCCCGCCGGCGGTGGGTCTGTGCGGTCATCCTGGCGGCTCCGTGGGTGGTGACGTCCGTGGGTGGTGGCGCGGCTCCCGGCACCGTGCAGCGCAGCACCGCGCGGGCCGGGGCGGGCGAGTCCTCAGTCCTATCGTGGAACCACCCGGTCCGCTCGGGCGTTGCGCGGTGCAGCGGTGCAGCCGGGTGCGGACGCCGGATCGACGACGACGAACAGGGGACCACGGTGAGCACGCGCTGCCCAGGGCCGCGCCATGACCGGACACGGCGGGGACGCCGGTGATCGAGTGGTTGCTGCTCCTGGCGGCCGTCCTCCTCGTCGCCGCCAACGCGGTCTTCGTCGCGGCCGAGTTCTCCCTCATCGCCGCCGACCGGGTCACCCTGGAACGGGAGGCGGCGGCCGGCGACCGGCGGGCGGCCGGTGTGGTCGCGGCGATGCGCTCGCTGTCCACCCAGCTCTCCGGCGCGCAGTTGGGCATCACCGTGACCAGTCTGGTCGTCGGGTTCATCGCCGAGCCGTCACTGGCCACGTTGCTGCGTGGCCCGCTGGGGCTGACCGGGCTGGGCGACGGGGCGGTGACCGCGATCTCCGTCGGGGTGGCGCTCGCCGTCGCCACCGGGGTGCAGATGGTCTTCGGTGAGCTCGTGCCCAAGAACTGGGCGATCGCCGAGCCGACCCGGGTGGGGAAGTTCGTGGCCGGGCCCCAGCGTGCCTTCACGACCGCGACCCGGCCGTTGATCACCTTCCTCAACGGGTCGGCGAACCGGTTGCTGCACCTCATGGGCATCACCCCGACCGAGGAGCTCGCCTCGGCGCGGGCTCCGCAGGAGCTGGCGTCGCTGGTCAACCGGTCGGGGCAGGCCGGGACGCTGGACGTGGGCACGGCCGACCTCGTCGCCCGGTCCATCCAGTTCGGCGACCGGACGGCGGCCGACGTGATGACCCCCCGCCCGCGGGTGCGGTTCCTCCGTGCGGACCAGCCGGTCGCCGACCTGCTGGAGCTGGCCGGGTCCAGCGGGCACGCGCGTTTCCCGGTCGAGGGCGAGAGCGTCGACGACGTCGTCGGGGTGGTCCACTTCAAGCACGCGATGGCGGTGCCGGCGGCACAGCGGGTGACCCGCACGGTGGGCGAGGTGATGGTGCCGGTGCGCGCGGTGCCGGAGACCGTCGAGCTCGACCCGTTGCTGGAGACGCTCCGCGAGCCGGGGCTGCAGGTGGCCGTGGTGGTCGACGAGTACGGCGGCACCGCCGGCATCGTGACCCTGGAGGACCTCATCGAGGAGATCGTCGGCGAGATCGACGACGAGCAGGACGCCCCCGTCCACCGGCAACGCCAGGCGCCGGACGGGTCCTGGGTGCTCTCCGGCCTGCTGCGGCCGGACGAGGCCGGGGAGGCCGTGGGGTTGGAGCTGCCCGAGGGCGAGGGGACGGACACGCTCGGCGGACTGCTCACCGAGCGGCTGGGCCGGCTGCCGCGGGTCGGCGACCGCGTCGTCCTGCCCGCCCGCGACGTCGCCCGTCCGGATCCTGACGGCGTCCCCGTGCCGACCGAGGTGGCGGTGACGGTGACCCGGCTGGACGGCCACCGGGTCGACCGGGTGCGGATGCGGCGCACCGGGGGCGCGACCGCAGCCTCGGCACGACGGACCGAGACGGAGACCGCCCGATGAGCGACACCGTGGCCATCCTGCTCGCGGTGCTCCTGCTCGCCGGGAACGCCTTCTTCGTGGGAGCCGAGTTCGCCCTGGTCTCCGCCCGGCGGACCCAGGTCGAGCCGCGCGCGGCCGAGGGCGTGCGCGGCGCCCGGACGACGCTGAAGGCGATCGAGAACGTCTCGCTGATGATGGCCGGTGCCCAACTGGGCATCACGGTCTGCTCGCTGGGGCTGGGTGCGGTGGGTGAGCCGGCCGTGGCACACCTGCTGGAGGGGCCCTTCGCCGCCGCGGGCCTGCCCGAGGCCCTGGTGCACCCGGTGGCGTTCGCCATCGCGCTCGCCGTCGTCGTCTTCCTGCACATGGTGCTGGGGGAGATGGTGCCCAAGAACATCTCGCTCGCGGGCCCGGAGCGGGCGGCGCTGCTCCTCGGACCACCGCTGTACTGGGTCGTCCGTGCGCTGCACCCGCTGATCTGGCTGCTGAACCAGGTGGCCAACCTGGTGCTGCGGGCCTTGCGGGTGACCCCCCAGGACGAAGTCGCCTCGACGTTCACCCGGGACCAGGTGACCGGCCTGATCGGGGAGTCCCGCCGCGAGGGGCTGCTGGACGAGCGGGAGCACCAGTTGCTGACCGGGGCCCTGCAGTTCGACGAGCAGCGGACCGCAGACGTCGCGATCCCGACGGCGGACCTGGTCACCGTGCCGCCCCGGATCACCGTCGCGGAGCTCGAGGAGGTCTGTGCCACCACCGGGTACTCCCGCTTCCCGGTGGTGGCCGAGGACGGCGACCTCCGAGGCTACGTGCACCTCAAGGACTTCCTCGCCGTCCCCGCGGAGCAGCGGGACTCCCCGGTCGACCCGGCGCTCATCCGGCCGCTGGCCACCGCGACGACCGACCAGGGGCTGCGCGAGGTGCTGGCCACCATGCAGCGGGAGGGCGCACACCTGGCCGTCGTCCGTGACGAGGGCCGGACCGTCGGCGTGGTGGCCCTGGAGGACGTGCTGGAGGAGCTGGTCGGCGAGGTGCGTGACGCCGCGCAGACGGTGGCGGCCGGTCGTCGGTAGCGGCCGCTTCCCGGTCAGCTGCGGCGCGACCCCCGGGAGGAGCGGTTGCGCCGTCCGGCGCCGCCACCGGTGTTCGCCGTCGGCGCCGGGCGACCGTCGGAGCGGCCGCGACCGCCGCGGCCCCCGGCCGGCCGGGAGCGCTCGGCGCCGCCCCGGCCGGACCTCGGGCCGCTGCACGGGCGGCAGGTGGTGAACCACGGGGCGATCGAGGTGCCGCACTCCGTGCACGTGCCCGAGCGGCCGATGGCGATCGCGTCGGGCAGCAGCTCGGTGATGGTCTCGGCGCACGCCTCCTCGAGCTCGGCGGCGTCGTCGCTGTCCAGCCCGGCCACGCCGGGGAACTGGCGGAGCAGCGTCTGGGCGTCCCGCGCGGCGGCAGCGGCCTGCTCGTACTCCTCGACCGATCCCTTGACCGGGTACTCGGGCAGCACGGTCGCGACCGGCACGGGCAGGCCGACCGCGTGCTGCAGGGCGGCCCGGGCCAGCACCAGCCAGCGGGTGCGCCGCGGCGGGTTGTAGTCGATGGCCAGGTTGATCAGCCGCCACACCGTCTGCAGGTCGCCGGCCTCGCCCAGCGGCCCGCGCAGCATCGGCAGGAGGGCGTGCACGCGCAGGACCAGGCCGGTGACGTCGTCGGCGGTCATGCCCTCGCCCTGGGTCGCCACCCGCGCCCAGGCCATCCAGCGGGTGAGCGCCTCGGGCAGGTCGACCGCCTCGTACGCACCGAGGTCCTCCAGCTCCGGGCGGAGCCGGGGCCGGCGCTTGGGCAGGTCGCTCATCTCGTCGCCACGGGCGACCGCGGCACCGGCACCGACCAGCGCGCCGACCGGCTTGAGCCCGGCGACCCCGATCAGGATCCCGGTCTGGCCGTGCCCGGTGAGCCCGTACCGGCCGGCGCGCCCGGCGATCTGGGCGACCTCCCAGGTGCGCAGCGGACGCAGCTCCTGGCCGTCGAACTTGGTGGTCTCGGCGAACAGCACCGTGGTGGCCGGCACGTTGATCCCGTGGCCGATGACGTCCGTGGTCACCAGCACGTCGAACTCACCGCGGGTGAACCTGTCGATGACCTGGCGGCGGGTGGCCGGCGGCAGCGCGCCGTAGAGCACGCCGACCTTGCCGGGCCGGTGCTGGTCCAGCTCGGCGGCGACGGCGTAGACGGCCTTGCGGGAGAACGCCACGACCAGCGTCTGCGGGCGGACGGCGTCGGTGCGCACCGGTGCCTTGAGGACGTCGAGCCGCGAGAGCCGCTTGTGGTTGACGACCTGCACCTGCTGGGCGTCGGTGACCAGCGGCTTGAGCACCAGGTAGGCCTCGGCGGCGGAGATCAGGTGCATCTCGCGGTACTCGCCGGTCAGCAGCAGCCGGGCCCAGTGGTGGCCGCGGTCGGGGTCGGTGACCCAGTGGGACTCGTCGAGGACGAGCAGCTCGCCGCGATCGGGGGCCTTCTCCACGGTGCAGCAGACGATCGCCGCGTTCGGGTCGATCTCCTCCTCACCGGTGGACAGGCCCACGGTGCCCGGCGGGAGCTGGGCGGAGAGCTTGGCGTAGGCCTCGTGCGCCAGTTGACGCAGCGGCGCGGCGTAGACGCCCGAGCCGGTGGCGGCCAGCGCCTGCAGCGACTCGTAGGTCTTGCCGGAGTTGGTCGGACCGAGGTGGAAGACCACCTTCTCCGGGCGGGTGGCGCGGGTGGGGAGCTCGGGCGCGGCGCCGTCCACCCAGATCTGCTGGGCGCGCTTCTCGTCGCGCGCGGCGGTCCGGTCGGCGTCACGGGCGGCGGTCTCGCGAGCCGCACTGCGCTCACGGCGCCGGGTGGGGGAGTGCTGGGGGCCGGTCACAGACAGGGAGTGTCCTTCGCTGAGGGATCAGGCGGTGGGAGGTCGACGCGCACGTGCGCGGACCATCGCAGGGTGGAACACCGCCAGTGCTCCCATCATGCCCCATCCAGGGCTCCACGACGATCCAGAGGATGGTCGTGCAGCTCTGCCAAGCCGTGGGGCGCATGGAGTCGGCGTCTGCTCGATCGACTGTAGGCAAGTGACCAAGGAACCATCTGCTCACCACAGGTAACGGTCTGGTAACGGCACGCACCAACGGCTCGGCGGCGCACAGTCGACGCTCAGGTGAGTGCCAGGTTCCGTGCAGCACCCGGACCTCCGGGTAGACGAGCCCGGCGTTCCGGGCACCCCCACCTGGGAGATCGACGTGCGTCTCACGTCTCCGGCCCGTCGTGCGGCCGGCCTGCTGGCCGTCACCACGATCGGCGTGTCCACCGCAGTCCTCAGCGTCACCGGCTCGGCCTCGGCTGACGTCACAGGCGACTTCACCTTCAGCACCTCCTCCGCCGATGCGGCCAACGTGACGGTCGGCGCCGACGGGGTCCTGGTGGTCCCCGAGGGCTACTGCTCCGTCGAGTGGACCGTCGTCGGCGGTCAGGGTGGCGCCGGCAGCGCCGCGGGTGAGGGTGGCCGCGGCGGCTTCCTCTACGAGGTCGTCGACATCACCGGTGCACAGACCTACCGGCTCTCTCCTGGTACGGCGGGCACAGCCGCCGAGCCTGAGTCGGCCGAGGCATTGGCCGACGGAATGGTCGGTGTCGGGGGTGAGAACGCAGTCGGTGACGACGGCACCGATGGTGCGAGCTTCGGCTCCGGGGGCGGCAACGCGTACAGCGGCGGGGGTGGCGCCGGCTCGCGCGTGGAGGTGATGGTCGACGGCACTCCGGCCGACTTCCTGTTCGCCTATGGCGGCGACGGCGGCTACGCGGACTCGGATGGTGACCCGGCCGCCGGCGTGGGTGCCGGAGACACGACGAACGTCTACTCGGACGGGACCACCGACGGGTCCACAGGTGGGGACACGGGCGACGGTTTCGTCTCCGGCCAGGCCATCGCCTGCGCGGTGCCCCCCACCGACGGCCCGGTCACGCCGCCCCCTGGTGACCAGACGCCCGTGGACACGCAGGTCACCGGCGCACCGCGGGCCAACTGGGTCTACGGGGTGGCCAACGGCCTGGACTTCCAGCTGAACACCAGCACCGTCGACTCCGCGAACCCGGTCACTGGCGTCGAGTACACCCTCGACGGTGGCAAGACCTGGACCGGCGTCGCCGCCGCGAACCTGGGCGACTACCAGTACTCCGGCACGATCACCGGCCTCGAGTCGGGCGCCACGTACTCGGTCAACTTCCGGTTCACCACTAAGCAGGCCCCGACGGCTGCCTCCGACACCGTCACCGGCCGCACCGCCGTGCCTGGACCGCGGGACGTCAAGGCCGTCGCCGGCCCCGCCTCGATCAAGGTGAACTGGGCCGCACCGGCCAGCCTCGAGGGCGTCGCCGGCTACCTCGTCACCGCGTCCCCCGAGGGTGCGCAGAGCAGCGCCGGCTCGAGGTCCTGCCAGCCGGCGGCCGCCCTGGGCACCGCCTGCGCCCTGCCCGCCGTCCCCGGCACGACCTACAAGCTGAGCGTCCACTCCCTCGACGCCGTTGGTGAGCGGCTCGGCCGCTCCGACCAGGTCACCGTCGGGCCGGTCCTCGCCTCGTCCGTCGCGGCCTCGCTCCCCAAGGCCGACGGCACCCTGACCAGTGACGACGCCGACGGCAAGGTCGTCGCCGGCGAGAAGATCACCATCTCCGGCAAGGACTTCCTCCCCGGCTCCACGGTCGACCTGGTGGTCTACTCCACCCCGGTCGAGCTCGGCACCGCCACCGTGCTGGCCGACGGCACCTTCAGCGCCACCGTCACGCTGCCCAAGGAGCTCGCCAACGGCACCCACCACCTGGTGGCCTCCGGTGTCGACGCCAACGGCAACCCGCGCAACCTGGTCGTCGAGGTCACCGTCTCCGGTGGCACGGCCGTCCTGGCCTACACGGGCTTCTCGCCGCTGCCGTTCGTCGGCGCCGGCGCGCTCGCCCTGGTGGCCGGCGGTGGCCTGCTCGTCGCCTCCCGCCGCCGGGCGCAGTAACCCCGCTCCGCCGCACTCCTCCGGCCCCGTCCCGCATCCGCGGGGCGGGGCCGGACCCGTTCCCGGTGCGGGCGTTAGCCTTCGGGGTGCCAGGAGGGCTCGCCTAGTGGCCGATGGCGGCGGTCTTGAAAACCGCTAAGAGTTCACAGCTCTTCGTGGGTTCGAATCCCACGCCCTCCGCGTTGTGATGTCCCAGGACATCCCGGACGCCCGGTCGCACGGACCTGGGCTCGGGCGGGGCGGGTGCCGGACGCCGACCGAGCGGTGCTCAGGTCCCCGCCGGGCCTGCGGCGCCGGCGGGGACGCGCTCGCGCAGCCACCGCAGCTGCCGGTCGACGTGCAGGGCCTCGCCGCCCTCGTGGTGGTTGAAGGGGTACACGGCGATCTCGCGCGGTACGTCGACGCCGGTGCGGCCGGCGTAGTGGTTGTAGGCGGCGAAGACCGTCGACGGGGGACAGATCGTGTCGCGCAGCCCGACGGCGAAGAGCGCCGGCGCGTTCGCCCGCCGCGCCAGGTGGACGCCGTCCACGTAGGACAGCGTGCGGAAGACCTGCTCGGTCGCGGTCCGGTGGGTGGCGAGGTAGCGGACGATCTCCCCGTAAGGGTCGGCATCGGTGATGTCGACCGCTCGGCGGACGTGACAGAGGAACGGCACGCTGGGCAGCGCGGCGGCGAGGTCGGGGACCAGCCCGGCGGCAGCCAGCGCGAGGCCGCCGCCCTGGCTGTTCCCCACCACGCTGACCCGGGAGCCGTCGACGCCCGGCAGGGCGCGCAGCGCCTCGACGGCCCGGACCGCGTCGGTGATCAGGCGGCAGTAGTAGTAGTCCGACGGGTCCAGGACGCCCCTCGTCACGAAGCCGGGGGTGGCCGGCCCGGCACCGACGGGGTCAGCGGTCGCCCCCCCCGATCCGTGCGAGCCGCCCTGCCCCCGGGTGTCCATCAGCAGGTGCGCGTACCCGGCCGTGGCCCAGGTCAGCCGCTCCTGTGGACAACCGCGGCCCCGCCCGTACCCCAGGTACTCGACCACCCCCGGCAGCTGGTCGCCCGCTCGCCCGGCGGGACGGGAGTACCACGCGCGGACCGGGTGGCCGTGCGCGCCGGAGAACGTGACGTCCCAGGTCTCCACGCCGACGAGCGCGGTGTCGACGGCCTCGACGTGCAGCAGCAGCTCGTGGCTGGAGGCCTCGGCCAGCGTCGTCGACCAGAAGGCGTCGAAGTCCTCCGGTTCGTCGACCGTCGGGCGGTAGCTCTCCAGCACGTCCAGCGGGAGGTCGAACAGGGCCATGGTCAGCTCTCCAGGGGCGGTGTCGTGCAGCCGGGCGCAGCGGTCCGGTCACGGGTCGGGGGAGGGGTGGGCGGGAGCCCGCGGTCGGGCCGGCAGGGCACGCACCGCAGGCCGCAGGGCACCGGCGGAGGCATCGACCCGGCGATCCCGTGGACGGCATCCGGGGGGTCCGACGACGTCCTGAGCGGCGCCCGAGCGCCTGTACATCTACCAGCGCAGAGTGACCGACGCCACGTCCCTGGCAAGCGGCGGCAAATGTTTGACCCCCCCTGGGGCCCCACCTACGTTTCAGTGCCAACCGGCCGATCGAACATTGGTGTCCGACTCCCGAGGTAATGCCCGACCCGAGGCGATGTTCTGCGCAATCCAGCGCATTTACCCCGGTCGGTTCGGGCGTGCCGGAACAAGGCGTGAGTGCCTTGCGGTGATGACGCAAGCGACCCGACAGAGCAGTCAGGAGGTGCGACCATGGCGGTGACCGGAGCCGATGCCCCTGGCGTTGCGCCGATCGAGCCCCGCGCGGCGGCGCTCGCGATCGAGAGGCAGACCCCGGTCCAGCCGCCCAAGAACACCTGGCGGCGGGCCGTCCGCCGGGACTGGCGGCTGTACACCCTGGTGCTGCTGCCGCTGTTGTTCCTCCTGGTCTTCCGCTACCTGCCGATGGCCACGAACATCATCGCCTTCCGGCGCTTCCGGCCCGGGGGCAGCATCTTCGGCGACGAATGGGTCGGTCTCCGCTACATCGAGCTCTTCCTGAACGACCCCGTGTTCTGGGAGGTCTTCCAGAACACGTTGATCCTCGGTGCGCTGGGCCTGGTCTTCACCTTCCCGATGCCGATCGTCCTGGCACTGCTGCTCAACGAACTCCGTTCGGCGCGGTTCAAGAGGTTCGTGCAGACGGTCTCCTACCTGCCGCACTTCATGTCGATCGTGATCATCGCCGGCATGATCCTGCAGATCACGTCGGTGCAGGGCACGGTGAACCAGGTCATCGAGGCCTTCGGCGGCGAGGCCATACCGTTCATGCGCCAGGCCGAGTGGTTCCCGGCGATCTACGTGAGCTCCGAGGTCTGGGCGACCGTGGGCTGGGGGTCGATCCTCTACCTCGCAGCGCTGACCACGATCGACGAGAACCTCTACGAAGCGGCGCGCATGGACGGGGCGAACCGCTGGCGGCAGACCTGGCACATCACACTGCCGGGCATCCGCCCGACGATGATCACCCTGCTCATCCTCAACATCGGGACGTTCCTCGCGGTGGGCTTCGAGAAGATCCTGCTGCTGCAGAACCCGCTGCTCTACCCGACGGCCGACGTCATCTCCACGTACCTGTACCGGGTCGGGATCCTCTCGAGCAACTTCTCCTACGCGACGGCCATCGGCCTGTTCGAGGCCGTCATCGGCCTCACGCTGATCCTGTCCGCCAACGCGATCTCGCGCCGCACAGTGGGGACGAGCCTGTGGTGACGACCGCCTCCCCCGACCGGGCCACGACCCGGCTGGCCACCACGCCGCGTCCCCGGCGGGTCAAGGAGGGCCGCGGCTACCGGGCCTTCCGGTTCGTCAACGTCACGATCCTGCTGCTGGTCGTCGTCATCACGCTGTACCCGTTCCTCAACATCATCGCGCAGGCGTTCTCCAGCGAGTCCTACATCGTCTCCGGCGACGTGAACCTCATCCCGCGCGGTTTCAACATCGACACGTTCCAGGTCGTCATGTCCGACGACCTGTTCTGGATCAACTACCGGAACACGGTGGTGTACACCGTCGTCGCGACGGCGATCGCCATGGCGCTGACGACCCCCTATGCCTATGCGCTGTCCAAGCGTCATCTGAAAGGCCGGACGTTCCTCATCGGAATCGCCGTCTTCACCATGTTCTTCAACGGCGGGCTCATCCCGAACTACGTGCTCATCAACACGCTCGGGTTCACCAACACGATCTGGGCGATCGTGCTGCCGAATGCGATCAGTGTCTTCAACCTGCTCGTGATGAAGGCGTTCTTCGAGAACTTCCCAGCGGAACTCGAGGAGGCCGCCGCGGTCGACGGGCTGACGACCTACGGCGTCTTCTTCCGCATCGTCCTGCCCTTGAGCAAGGCGGTGATCGCCACGATGGTGCTGTTCTATGCCGTCAGCTTCTGGAACTCCTGGTTCCAGGCCTTCCTGTACCTGGACCGGGCGGAGCTCTACCCGGTCACCGTCTACCTCCGGAACCTGATCGCCGGCACGACGACGGCGTCGTCGACCGGAGCAGGGGTCGGGGACGTTGCACAGATCGCGGCGAACATCCAGTCCGTGACGATGCTGCTCACCGTCCTGCCGATCGTGTGCTTCTACCCCTTCATCCAGAAGTACTTCGTGTCGGGCGTGATGCTCGGCTCGGTGAAGGGCTGACCGCTCCCGGGGCCCCCCCGTCCGCCGGCCCGGACCAGTTGCCGACCGGCTCGTGCACCCATGCAGCTCGTGCAGACATGCCCAACGAAGGGCACACCGATGAAGGGACAGACATGAGGACGTCGCGACGGCACACCATCGCGCTGATGACGGCGGGCGCGCTCGTCACGGGCCTGGCGGCCTGCGGAAGCTCGGACGGCGCAGAAGAGGGTGAGGAGCTCGACCTCAGCGGCCAGATGGTCGGGGCGATGGAGGACTACGGCGTCGGGGACACGTTCACCGCGACTGCGCCGGTGGACTTCTCGCTGCTCTACCGGGACCATCCGAACTACGCCTACAGCGAGGAGTGGCTGCTCTGGGACGCGCTCGAGGAGCGCACCAACGTCACCCTGGACGCCACGCTGGCACCGCTGAGCGACTGGGAGCAGCGGCGCAGTCTGCTGGTCGGCGCGGGCGACGCCCCGTGCATCATCCCGATCACCTACCCCGGCCAGGAGGTCCCGTTCGTCGCCTCGGGCGCCATCCTCCCGGTGAGCGACTACGTCGACCTGATGCCCCACTACCAGGCCAAGGTCGAGGAGTGGGGCCTGGAGTCGGAGTTGAACACGCTGCGCCAGGCGGACGGCAAGTACTACCTCCTGCCGGGCCTGCGCGAGGTGGTGGCCCCCGACTACACCATCGGGCTGCGCACCGACGTCCTGGAGGAGACCGGCGGCAACCAGCAGCCGGAGACCTGGGACGACCTGCGCACGATGCTGGCGGACATGAAGGAGGCCAACCCGGAGGCCTACCCGATCTCGGACCGCTGGCAGGGGCTGGCGCTGCTGAACCTGGCCGACGCGAGCTTCGGCACGGTCGGCGGGTGGGGCTACGGCGAGGGCCTGGTCTGGGACGAGGAGGCCGGGGAGTTCCAGTACGCCGCCGCGTCCGACGGCTACCGCGACATGCTGGAGTACCTCAACAGCCTGGTGGAGCAGGGCCTGATGGACCCGGCGAGCTTCACGCAGGAGGACGACCAGGCGATCCAGAAGCTCTCGACCGGGGAGTCCCTGGGCATCACCACCAACTGGCAGGAGATCCTCCGGCACCGGGCGACGATGGAGGAGACGCTCGGGGCGGACAACTTCGCGATCTCGAAGATCCGCATCCCGGCCGGTCCCGCCGGTGACGTCATCGACGCGCCACGGATCGAGAGCGGCATCATGATCTCGGCTCAGTGCGCGGAGAACGACGACTTCGTCGCGATGATGCAGTTCATCGACTGGTTGTACTACTCCGACGAGGGCCTGGAGTTCGCCAAGTGGGGCGTCCCCGGTGAGACGTACGAGGTCGCCGAGGACGGCACCCGCACCCTGGCGGCCGACGTCAACTACGCCGACCTGAACCCCGGTGGGACGCAGCAGCTGCAGGCTGACTTCGGCTTCGCCAACGGCGTGTTCATGCTGGCGCACGGCTCCACCGAGGAGCTCACGCAGTCCACGCTGCCGGAGGAGGAGGTCATCTGGCAGCAGTCGATGGCCGACAAGGAGATCGCCGAGCCGCTGCCGCCGCACCCGTTCGACGAGCTCGAGCTCGAGCAGGTGAGCCTCTACCGGACCGGTCTCCAGGACTACGTGGACCAGATGACCCTGCAGTTCATCCTCGGCCAGCGGGACTTCGCCGAGTGGGACGCCTTCGTCGAGGAGCTCGAGGGCCGGAACATGACCGCCTACGTCGACCTGGCCAACCAGGCGCGTGAGCGGTTCGTCGAGGAGAACCCGGACTTCGCCGAGACGGACTGATCCACTGCGGGCCCGGTCGCGTGCACGCGCGACCGGGCCCGCTCCCGTATCCCGACCCGGAGAGCCCGATGCCACTCCCCTCGACCGCCCGCATCCCCTACGGGGGGGACTACAACCCCGAGCAGTGGCCCGAGCAGCTCTGGGGCGAGGACCACGCGGCGTTCGACCTCGCCGGGATCGACACGCTCACCGTCGGGGTCTTCGCGTGGGCGCTCACCCAGCCCGACGAGGACACCTACGACTTCGCCGTCCTGGACGCGGTCCTGGCGCGTGCACAGGCGGAGGGCCGGCAGGTGTGCCTGGCGACGGGGACGGGTGCGCTCCCGCCGTGGCTGGCCGACCGCCACCCCGACGTCACCCGCACCGACTTCGAGGGCCGCCGGCACGTCTACGGGCAGCGGCACAACGCCTGCCCCAGCTCCCCGGCCTACCGGCGGCTGGCCGCGGCACTCGCCGGCGCCGTCGCCGAGCGCTACGCCGGGCACCCCGCGGTGATCGCCTGGCACGTGAACAACGAGTACGGCGGGGCCTGCTACTGCGACCTGTGCGCCGCGGAGTTCCGAGTCTGGCTCCGCGACCGGTACGCCGGCCTGGACGCGCTCAACGACGCCTGGAACACCACGTTCTGGTCCCACCGGTTCACCGACTGGCGGCAGATCGTGCCCCCGAACGCACTCTCGGAGCACTGGCGCGGGCCCGACCACACCGCCTTCCAGGGCATCACCCTGGACTACCTGCGCTTCACCTCCGACAACCTGCTGCGCACCTACCGGGAGGAGAAGGAGGCGATCCGCGCCCACTCGGACCTCCCGGCGACGACGAACTTCATGGGGATGTACCGCCCGATCGACTACCACCGCTGGGCGCCGCACCTGGACTTCGCGTCCTGGGACAACTACCCGCCCGACAGCCGGTCGGCCTCGCGCATGGCGCTGACCCACGCGCTGATGCGCGGGCTCAAGGACGGTCAGCCGTTCTGGCTGATGGAGCAGACCCCCACGGTGACGGCCTCCCGCGACGTCAACCCGGTGAAGCGGCCCGGGGTGATGCGGCTGTGGTCCTGGCAGGCGGTCGCCCACGGCGCCGACGCGGTCCTGTTCTTCCAGCTGCGGCAGTCCCGCGGTGCCTCGGAGAAGTACCACGGTGCGGTCCTCGACCACGCCGGCCGCACCGACACCCGGTCGTTCCGGGAGGTCGCCGCGCTCGGCGGCGAGCTCGAGCGGGTCGGGGACGCGCTGCTGGGCGGGCGCACCCCGGCCCGGACGGCGCTGCTGTTCGACTGGGACTCGTGGTGGGCCGTGGAGATCTCCGACGGCCCGAACCGGCACCTGCGCTACCAGCAGGTCCTGATCAGCTACCACCAGGCGCTGTGGGCGGCCGGCGTCCAGGTCGACGTCGTGCCCGGCACCGCGGACCTGAGCGGCTACGACGTCGTCGTCGCCCCGCTGCTGCACATGGTCAAGGGTGACCTCGCCCAGCGGCTGGCGGCGGTGGCCGACCGCGGTGGCACGGTGCTCACCACCGTCCTGTCCGGGCGGGTCGACGAGAACGACAACGCCTTCCTGAGCGACGTCCCCGGGCCGCTGGCCGACCTGTTCGGCGTGCGCATCGACGAGACCGATGCCCAGCCCCCGGACGTCGTCAACCCGGTGACCCTGCGCAGCCCGGACGGTGCCGCGGACGAACTGCTGGCCGGGGCCACCACGGTCTTCGACCTGGTCCTGCCCCGGGGCGCGGACGTCGTCGGCACCTACGGGTCGGACTTCTACGCCGGCGTCGCGGCCGTGACCCGCAACCGGGTCGGGGCCGGTGAGGCCTGGTACGTCGGCACCTGCCTGGCGCAGGAGGGGGTCGACTGGCTCATCCGCCGCGCGGTCGACCGGCACGGGGTGGTGGGGCCCTACGCCGGCGTGGCCGGTCTGGAGCACGCGGTGCGGGTCGTCGACGGGCGGCGGGTGGACTTCCTCCTGCACCACGGGGACGAGCCGGTCGAGGTGGCCGCCCAGGTCGCCGGGGAGGACCTCCTCACCGGACGGCGGATCGAGCCGGGCGACCGGCTGCGGCTGGCCCCCATCGACGTCGTCGTGGTCCGGGCCGGGTGACCCCGCACCAGGACCGCCCCGGTCCACCACCCCCGACGCACGAGGAGCGAGCATGACCGCGATCCGCATCGCCGACCATCCCGTCGGTCCCCTGCCCACGGCGTGGCGGGAGTGTGTGGGCACCGGCCGCATGAGCCTCGCGCTGCGGCAGGACCACCAGCTCTCGCTCGCGCAGGTGCAGCGGGAGATCGGCTTCCGGTTCATCCGCGGCCACGGGTTGTTCAGCGACGACATGGGCGTCCACCGGCCCTACACCCGGGACGGCGTGCGGTCGGTCCACCACGGCTTCACCTACCTGGACCAGGTCGTCGACGCCTACCTGGGCACCGGCATCCGGCCCTTCGTCGAGCTCGGCTTCATGCCCTCGGGCCTGGCCTCGGGAGACCAGACGGTCTTCTGGTGGCAGGGGAACGTCACCCCGCCGTCGTCCTACGCCGAGTGGGGGGAGCTCGTCCGGGGCACGGTCGCGCACCTGGTGGACCGCTACGGGCTCGAGGAGGTGCGGCACTGGCCCATCGAGGTCTGGAACGAGCCGAACCTGACGAACTTCTGGCAGGGCGCCGACCAGCAGGAGTACTTCCGGTTGTACGAGGTCAGCGCGCGCGCCGTGAAGGAGGTCGACGCCGCGCTGCAGGTCGGCGGACCGGCGATCTCCCCGGGTGCGGACGAGTGGTGGGCGCCCTTCGCCGAGTTCGTCACCGCCCGGGACGTCCCGATCGACTTCGTCTCCCGGCACGCCTACAGCTCCGGCCCCGCACGGCACGTCCCGTTCGGCACCCACCAGGACCTGCGCCCACCGGCGTCCCTGCTCGAGCAGTTCGGCGCCCCCCGCCGGCACCTGGCCGGCACCGCGCTGGCCGGCCTCCCGGTGCACATCACGGAGTTCAACACCTCCTACCGGCCGGACAACCCCGTCCACGACACCGCGTACAACGCGGCCTATCTCGCCCCCGTCCTCGCCGGTGGCGGGGAGCTGGTCGACTCGTTCTCCTACTGGACGTTCTGCGACGTCTTCGAGGAGGAGGGGGTGCCGGTGGCGCCGTTCCACGGCGGGTTCGGGTTGCTGACCCACCGGCAGGTCCGCAAGCCCACCTACCACCTGTACGCCTTCATGGCCCGCCTCGGCGGTCAGGTCCTCGCCCGCGGCGCGGACCACCTGGTGACCCGGCACGACGACGGCCGCATCGCAGTGCTGGCCTGGCAGCCGGTGGACGGCGGCCCGGAGCCGGCCGCGGACCGGCACAGGGTGCACCTGTCGGTGCCGCTGGCGCCCGGGGCAGCCGGGCACGCCTTCGTCCTGCGGACCCGCGTCGGCGAGCAGGACGGGAACGCATGGGCCGCCTGGCGCGAGCTCGGCCGCCCGCGGCACCCGGACGAGCGGGTGCTCGGCCTGCTGCACGAGGCGTCCCGGCCCGCGGTCGAGCACCGGCGGGTGCCGGTGGTGGAAGGCCGGGTGGACCTCGACCTCGCGCTGTCGCGGCACGAGGTCACCCTCGTGGAGGTGGAGCCGGTGCGGGAGGAGACGCCGCCGTGGACCGACGATGCCGCCATCCCCGGCTACGGTGCTGCCCGATGAGCACCTCACGCCGCAGCAGGCCGGCGTCGGGCCGATGAGCCGGCCGGCCCGGGAGTTCGGCGAGGGACCGCTGTCCCGCGCCACCGCCGTCGTCTACTGGTTCCTGGTCGTCGAGTTGCTGCTCGCGGTGACCGCCGGCCCCAGCGTGATCGCGGTGGTCCTGCTCGACCGGCACCCGAGCAACATCCCCCTCGTCGCCCTCGCCGCCGTCCCGGTGGGGCCGGCGCTGGCCGCTGCGGTGTTCGCCTGGCGGGTGTTCGACCGGGAGCGGGACACCGCACCGGCGCGGCACTTCTGGCGCGGGTACCGGCTCAACGCCCTGGACGTGCTCCGCTCGTGGGTGCCCGGCCTCGCCGTCCTGACCGTGCTGGGGATCAACCTGACCTACCGCGAGGCCGTCGGACTCCCCGCACCGCTGACCGCGCTCCAGGTGCTGCTCGCCGTCGGGGTCGTCCTCTGGATGCTGCTGGCCGTGGTGATCACCGCACTGTTCCGGTTCCGGGCCCGGGACGTGGCGCGGCTGGGCGCCCACTACCTCGGCGCCCGCCCGCTGGTGACCCTCGGGCTGCTGTCCTGGCTGGTGCTGTGCGCCGGGATCGCGTACTTCCTGTCGGACTGGGTGCTGTGGCTGCTGGCCTCCCCGCTGACCTTCCAGCTGACGCGGATCACCGCCCCGGTCGCCGGGGACGTCACCACCCGGTTCCTGGCCGGGACGTCGCAGCAGTAGGCCGAGGTCCCCCGGTCTGGGCCCAGCAGGCACCGGGCCCCGGCGACGCCGAGGCCCGGCACCGGCTGGGCTCAGTAGAAGGTGCGGCCGCGGGCGTCGGGCACCCCGGACTTCCGGAAGAAATAGGTGCTCACCTGGTCCCGCCACTCGCGGGCTGAGCGGAGCTGCTCGGCCAGCCGTCCGGTGCCCCGCTCGGCGACGTCGGGCGGCAGCCGGTCCGCCAGCTCGGCCCATCGCGCGGCCATCCGCTCGACCTCCTCGACCCCCGCGGCGTGGGTGTCGTAGATGTGCTGGACCACCGTCGTCCCCGAGTGCAGGACGTGCCCGTAGGGCACGTGGTGGAAGAACAGCAGCAGCTCGTCGGGGCACGTGTCGACCGACTCGTAGACGCTCCGCCACGGCTCCGGGTACTGGCCCGCGTAGCCGGTCCCGGTCGCCACCGTGCGGTCCACGCCGATGCCGTCGCGGTCGGCGAAGTGGTACGTGCCCCAGGGGGAGTACTCGTAGCCGTCGATGTCGGGCCCGTAGTGGTGGTTGGGCTTGACCATGAACCCGATGCCCAGCGGGGAGGTGTACCGCTCGTAGGTGAGCCAGGACCCGTCCATGATCTCGTGCAGCCCCCGGCGGAGCTCCGGGTCGTCCCCGAACGTCAGGCCGATCCACTCGTCCAGGACGTCCTCCGCCGCCAGCGTGGGGTCCCAGGTGAGCCGCCCGTACCCGTAGAGGTTGGCCTGGGCCAGCGGGTGCCCGGTCCAGAACGGGTCGTCGCCCACGTTGGACACCGCGGCGATGCCACCGGCCGGGCCGGTGGCGCCGGCCGCGACGTCGGAGACGGTCCGGTCGTCGTCCCACGGCCGGAAGCCGAGCAGCTCGCGCCACTGCGGCACCAGGTAGCAGACGTGCTGCTGCTGCCCGGTGTACTCCTGGGTGACCTGCAGCTCGACGGCCAGCCGGGTCCGCGGCATCGCGGCGATCACCGGGGAGACCGGCTCCCGGACCTGGAAGTCGATCGGGCCGTACTTGACCTGCACGACGACGTTGTCGTCGAAGCGCCCGTCGAGGGGGGCGAAGTGGTCGTAGGCGGCCCGGGCGCGGTCGGTCGACCGGTCCCGCCAGTCCTGCCGGTGGTCGTAGACGAACGCCCGCCAGAACACCGTGCCGCCGTGCGGGGCCAGCGCCCGGCCCAGCAGGTTCGCCCCGTCGGCGTGGTCGCGGCCGTAGGCGAAGGGCCCCGGCTGGCCCTCGGAGTCGGCCTTCACGACGAAGCCGCCGAGGTCCCCGACCACCGAGTAGACCCGCTCG
Source organism: Modestobacter sp. VKM Ac-2977 (assembly GCF_026968045.1). GTDB lineage: Bacteria > Actinomycetota > Actinomycetes > Mycobacteriales > Geodermatophilaceae > Modestobacter. Next base: position 167,083 of record NZ_JAPVBQ010000005.1, read on the forward strand.
GCGGTGTCCCGCCACCACTGCTGCACCCGGGGGTCCATCGGGTCGGCGGTGTCCAGCCCCCCCAGGGTGACCGGCGAGCCGTAGCTGACGCTCAGCCACACCCGGATGCCGTGCGCCCGGAAGACCGCCGCCAGCCGGCCGACGTCGGGCAGGTGGGTGGTGAGGAGCTCCGCCTCCCGGCGGTGCACGTTGACGTTGTTGAGCCCCACCGCGTTGATGCCCAGGCTGCCGAGCAGGCGGGCGTAGCGCGCCACGCGGGACAGGTCCGCACGCACCCGGCCGTCGGCGTAGAAGATCGACGCCCCGGCGTAGCCGCGCTCGACGGGCCCCATCGGGGAGTCGGCGGCCAGGTTGTCCCAGTGGTCGAGCATCCGGATCGGCTGCGCCGGCTCCTGCCGCGTCACCAGGCCCCCCGCCTCCGCTGGCCCGTCCTCGAACGCGCGGTGGCCGAGCCGGAGGAGGTGGTGCAGCCCGTACAGCAGGCCGGGGCCGCCGCCGGCCAGGACCACGGTGGTGTCGCCGTGCCGGGTGACGAGGAACCCCTCGGTGACCAGGGGGGCCTCCTCGTACCGGGACACCGCCGTCCGCAGCGGCTCGGCCAGCGGCCCGCCGGCCGGCTGGTCGCGCGCCCCGTCGACGGTGGCCAGGACCAGGTCCGGCAGCCCGGAGCCGTCGGCCTCGCTCAGCACGCCGCCGTGGGCCCGCACGGCGGCGTCCACCTCGGCGCGGACGGTGTCGACCACGGCGCCCGTGCCGAGGACGACGACGGCGCGGCGCCCGACGGGGGCGAGGGCATGCTCGGGCAGCCAGCAGGGGTGCGGCTCGGTGTCCACGGTTCTCCTCGGGGTCGCGGGGGCCGCGGGGGCCCCGGACGTGGCGGTCGGGCGGGTCACCAGTCGTGCACCGTGCCGTCCTTGAGCCGGTTGAACGGCAGGTACGCCGGCTCGTAGGGGTGGCGTCCGGCTGCGTCGTCGTCGTAGTCGACCCCCAGCCCCGGCTCCTCGCCCGGGTGGAGGTGGCCGTCGGCCCAGCGGAAGGACTGCCGGAAGACCTCGTCGGTCAGCCGGCTGTGCTGCATGTACTCCTGGATGCCGAAGTTGTGGATGGCGAGGGAGAGGTGTGTCGCGGCGGCCATGCCGACGGGGGAGACGTCGGTGGGGCCGTGCATGCCGGACTTGATCTGGTACTGCCCGGCGAAGTCGAGGATCCGGCGCAGCCCGGTGATGCCGCCGGCGTGGGTGACCGAGGAGCGCACGTAGTCGATCAGCTGCTCGCGGATCAGCGTCTGGTAGTCCCAGATCGTGTTGAGCACCTCCCCGAGCGCCAGCGGGGTGGTGGTGTGGTGCCGCACCAGCCGCAGCGCCTCCTGGTTCTCCGCGGGGGTGCAGTCCTCGAGCCAGAAGAGGTCGTAGGGCTCCAGGTCCTTCCCCAGCCGGGCCGCCTGGATGGGGGTCAGCCGGTGGTGGGCGTCGTGCAGCAGCGGCAGCTCCGCGCCGAACTCCGCGCGCACGGCCTCCACCACGCCGGGCAGGTGGCGCAGGTACGCCCGGGAGTCCCAGTCCTCCTCGACCGGCAGCGGAGCCCGGTGCGCCGGCTCGTACTGGTAGCGCCCGGTCGGCGGCTGGGACGACACCCCGTACACCTTGTCGATCCCGGGGACCGAGGTCTGGACGCGGATGGCGCGGAAGCCCTCCGCGAGCTGGGAGCGGATGGAGTCGAACAGCTCCGGGGTGGTCCGGCCGGCAGCGTGCCCGTAGACCAGCACGCCGTCCCGCGAGGCCCCGCCGAGGAGCTGGTAGAGCGGCAGCCCCGCGGTCCTGGCCTTGATGTCCCACAGCGCCACGTCGACCGCGGCCACCGCGGTCATGGTGACCGGCCCGCGGCGCCAGTAGGCGCTGCGGTAGAGGAACTGCCAGGTGTCCTCGATGCGCTGGGCGTCGCGGCCGATCAGCATCGGGACGACGTGGTCGCGCAGGTAGGACACCACGGCGAGCTCGCGGCCGTTGAGCGTGGCGTCGCCCAGCCCGACGACGCCGTCCTCGGTGGTGAGCCGCAGGGTGACGAAGTTGCGGCCCGGGCTCGTGACGAGCACCTCGGCCGACCGGATCAGGCTGCCCGCGCCGGTCATCGGTCCGCCCCCGCGCCGCCGTTGCGTACCAGCTTCTCCACGTCCGCCTCCGTCACCATGGTCGTGTCGCCCGGCGTGGTCATCGCCAGGGCGCCGTGCGCGGCGCCGTACTCCACCGCTGTCTGCAGGGGAAGCCCCGTGAGCAGTCCGAAGACGAGGCCGGAGGCGAAGGAGTCCCCGCCGCCGACCCGGTCCAGGATCTCCAGGCCGTCGCGCTGGGTGGCGCTGACCGGTCCGGTCCCCGCCGACCAGGCCACCGCGCCCCAGTCGTTCACCGTCGCGCTGTGCTCCGTCCGCCGGGTGGCGGCGATGACGGCGAAGTTCGGGTGCTCCGCGGTCGCCCTGGCCACCATCGCCGCGAAGGAGCCCCCGACGGGGGGCTCGGTGCCGGCGTCCGGGACAGCGATGTCCAGGCACGCGGTGAAGTGGCCCTCGTTGCCGATCATCACGTCGACGTGCGGGGCGATCCGGCGGTTGACCTCGCGCGCCCCGGCCAGCCCGCCGAAGGTCTGCCACAGGCTCGGCCGGTAGTTCAGGTCGTAGGAGACCACCGTGCCGTGCCGCTTGGCGGAGGTCACCGCCTCCAGGGTGACCTCCGCGGCGCTGTCGCTCAGCGCGGCGAAGATGCCACCGGTGTGCAGCCAGCGCACCCCGAGCCGGCCGAACAGGTCGTCCCAGTCGACGTCTCCCGGCCGCAGCTGAGCGGCCGCGGTGTGGCCGCGGTCGGACACACCGACGGCGCCCCGCACGCCGAATCCGCGCTCGGTGAAGTTCAGGCCGTTGCGGACCGCCCGGCCGACCCCGTCGTGGGGCATCCAGCGCACGAGCGAGGTGTCGACCCCACCGGTGAGCATGCAGTCCTCGACCAGCCGGCCGACCTCGTTGTCGGCGAGCGCGGTGACGGCCGCCGTCCGCAGCCCGAAGGCGCGGCGCAGCCCCCGGGCGACGTTGTACTCCCCGCCGCCCTCCCAGACGCGGAACTGGCGGGTGGTGCGGATCCGCCCCTCGCCCGGGTCCAGCCGGAGCATCACCTCGCCGAGGGAGACCGCGTCGTAGCGGCACTCGGCGGCGGGTCTGATCGTCAGGCCGGGCATGGCTGTCCTCTCGGGGCGGGCGCAGCGGGTGGCGGGGGCCGGGTCACTCGGCGCGCGGCAGCGCGGCCACCGCCGCGGCGGTGCGCCGGGTGACCTCGGCGAGGTCGCCGGCGGCGATCCGGTCCCGGGGGACCATCCAGGAGCCGCCCACGGCGGTCACCGACGGGAGGTCCAGGTACTCCTGGACGGTGCCCGGCCCGATGCCGCCGGTCGGCACGAAGCGCACCCCGGGGAACGGCGCGGCCAGCGCGGCGATGGCGGCGGCCCCACCGGAGGTCGCGGCCGGGAAGAACTTGACGGTCTCGACGCCCAGCTCCAGCGCGGCCTGGACCTCCGTGGCGGTGACCGCGCCGGGCAGGGCGAGGACGCCGCGCTCGCGGCAGCGCTCGACGACCGGGCGGCTGAGCCCGGGGGAGACGACGAAGGTGGCCCCCGCGTCGACGGCCCGGTCGACCTGCTCGGGGGTGAGCACGGTGCCCGCGCCCACCACGACGTCCCCGCGGGCGGCCATGATCCGGATGGCCTCCGGGCCTGCCGCCGTGCGGAAGGTGATCTCGGCGAGGGGCAGGCCGCCGTCCACCAGCGCCTGGGCGAGCGCGTCGGCGTGCCCGGCGTCGTCGAGCACGACGACCGGCACCAGCCGCGCCTGCGCCAGCTGGTCAGTGGTGTCCACGGATCTCCCTCGAGGCCGATCGCGTCGTCACGCCGGCTCCAGCTCGTGCGCCGCGGCCAGCACAGCGGCGCGGACGGTGTCGTCGGCCAGCTCCGGGTCCAGCTCGTCGAGGACCCGGGCGACCGCGTCGGGCAGCGGGCCGCCCGCCGCGGCCCGGAAACGGTCCGCCTGCGGATCGGTCACCGGCGCGCCCTGGCCGCTCAGGTGCAGCACCCAGGCGGCCAGTACGCGGGCCGGGCCGGCGAGGTCCGCGCCGGCCGCCCGCGCGCGGTGCAGCGCGGGCAGGATGCGCACGGGCAGCTTCAGGGAGCCGTCGGCGGCGATCTGCGCCAGGGAGTGCCGCATCCGCGGGTTGGCGAACCGCCGCAGCAGCGCGGCGCGGTACTCCTCGACCTCCGCCGCGGGCTGCGGCAGGTGGGCCGCCGCCGCGTCCCACCAGTCCTGCACCCACCGCGCGCAGCCGGCGTCGGCGATCGCGGCGTCGACGGTCCCGTGCCCGCGCAGCGGACCGGCGTAGGCCAGCAGCGAGTGCGCCCCGTTCAGCAGCCACAGCTTGCGCTGCTCGTAGGGCCCGACGTCGTCGGTGAGGACGGCGCCGGCCGTCTCCCACGCCGGCCGACCGCCGGGGAACCGGCCGCTGAGCACCCACTCGCTGAAGGGCTCGGTGAGCACCGGGACGCGGTCGTCGAACCCGTTGGCGGCTCGGCACGCGGCGACGTCCTCGGCGGTGGTCCGCGGGGTGATGCGGTCGACCATCGTCGTGGTGAAGGAGACCGTCCGGTCCAGCCAGGGCAGCAGCGACGGGTCGACCTCGGCGGCGAGGTCGCGGACGACCCGGCCGGTGACGCGCCCGTTGTCGGGGAGGTTGTCGCACGGCACCACGGTCAGCGGCCCGGCGCCGGCGTCCCGGCGGGCGAGCAGCCCGGCGAGCAGCCGGGCCGGGGCGGTGCGCACCGGCTCGGTCACCGCGGTGCGCAGCGCGGCGAGGTCGGCCCGCAGGTCGGGGTGGTCCAGGTCCGGGCCGCCGTCGGCCCGCCGCACGTAGCCGGCCTCGGTCACCGTCACGGTGAGGACGGCGACCTGCGGATCGGCCAGGTACCGGAGCCACGCGCCGTGGTCGGTGCCCGGGTGCGCGCGCACGACGCTGGGCACCACCTCGGCCCGGTCGCCGTCGGGCGCGCGGGTGACGAGGGTGTACAGCCCGTCCTGGGCCGACAGGGCCGCGGCGAGCTCGGTGCTGCGCCCGGTGAACGCCGCGATGCCCCACTCCACCGCATCGGTGGCGTGGGCGGTGTACCAGGCCTGGTGGGCGCGGGAGAAGCTGCCCAGCCCGAGGTGGACGATCCGGACGGGTGGCGCCGGGTGCGACCGGGTCAGCGCGGTCACAGCTTGAACGTCGCGGTGGGGCGCCCCGAGACCAGGTCGACCGCCGTCGCCACGGCCTCCTCCTCGTCGAGGCAGTGCTCGGCGACCAGGTTGGCCAGGAAGCCGCTGTCCAGCCGCCGCGACATGTCGTGGCGGGCCGGGATCGAACAGAACGCCCGGGTGTCGTCGATGAAGCCGGACAGCCGGCTGAAGCCCGCGGTCTCGGTGACGGCGGAGTAGAAGCGGCGCACCGCCAGCGGCGCGTCGAGGAACCACCACGGTGCCCCGATGTGGACCGACGGGTAGAAGGCGGCGAGCGGGGCGAGCTCGCGGGAGAAGACCGTCTCGTCCAGGGTGAAGACGACCAGGTGCAGGTTCGGGTGCATGCCGAACCGCTGCAGCAGCGGCCGGAGCGCGTCGGTGAGCTCCATCCGCAGCGGGATGTCGTGGCCGGTGTCGGCGCCGAAGGCCTCCAGCGTGGGGGTGTGGTGGGCCCGCCGGACGCCGGGGTGCAGGGTCATCACCAGGCCGTCGTCGCAGGACATCCGGGCCATCTCCAGGAGCATGTGCCCACGCAGCGCTGCGGCCTCTTGCGTGGTGACCCGGCCGGCCAGCGCGGCGGCGTAGATGCGCTCGGCCTCGGCCGGCGGCAACGCGTCGGTGCGGACGTCGACGTGGCTGTGGTCGGTCGACACCGCGCCGTGGGCGATGAAGTGCTGCCGCCGCAGCTCCATCGCCGCCGCCCAGCCGGCGTAGGTCCCGGTGTCCACGTCGGCGACCTTGCCCAGCCGCTCGACCAGGTCGGCCCAGCCCTCCGCAGCGACCTCGAGGTGGGCGTCGGGCCGGAAGGTCGGGATGACCCGGCCCGCCCAGGTCGGGTCCGCGCTCAGCGCGGCGTGGGTGGCCAGGTCGTCGCACGGGTCGTCGGTGGTGGCCAGCACGCTGATGCCGAACCGCTGGAACAGCGCCCGCGGCCGGTGCGAGGGCTGCGCCAGCCGCTCGGCCACCTGGTCGTAGACGGCGTCGGCGGTCTCCGCCGACGGCCGGACCTGCACGTCGAAGATCTCGGCGAGCTCGGACTCCAGCCAGTACCGGACGGGGGTGCCGCGGAAGACGTGCCAGTGGCTGCACAGCTCCTGCCACGCCTGCCGGGACTGGGCCTCGGTGAGTGCCGTCCGGCCCACCCCGAGGGCGTCGAGGGGCACGCCGTTCGCGTGCAGCAGCCGGGTCACGTAGTGGTCCGGTGTCACGAAGAGCGAAGCCGGGTCCGGGAAGGGCTGGTCCTCCAGGAGTGTCCGGGGGTCCACGTGCCCGTGTGGGGAGATGACCGGCAGGTCCCGCACGGCGCCGTAGATCTCGCGAGCCACCGCCCGGACGCCCGCGTCGGCGGGGAGGAGACGGTCGGGGTGCAGTCTCAACGGGGCGGGGCGCTGCATCCCGTCATGGTTGGACGCCGCCCCCCACCGCGCCAAGTCTTTGCCGCCGGTTGCCGTTGCGTCCTGCACCCGCTCGGCGCGGCGTCCTCGCTCAGGTCGGAGGGCTGCTCCTGGCCCTGCGGTGCTGGGCGCGCCGCGGCGCGGTCGAGTCCCGCACCACCAGCCGGGTCGGCACGACCGTGGGCCGGATCTGGTGGCCGGCGCCGCCGTCGATCTGGGCGGCCAACCGCGCCACGGCCTCACCGCCGAGCCCGCGCAGTGGGATCGCGACCGTCGTCAGGCCCGGCGTGCAGAAGTCCGAACCGAAGATGTTGTCGAAGCCGATGACGCTGACGTCGGAGGGCACGGCGACGCCCGCGGCCGCCAGCCCCCGCAGCAGCCCGATCGCGAGCAGGTCGTTGTAGGCGATCACTGCGGTGGGGTCGAGCCGGCGCAGTGCCTGCACCGCGCTGACGCCGCCGTCGACGGTCGGGGGGAAGGGGCCCACCCGCACCGCGCGCATCTCCAGCTCGTAGGTCGCCTCCCGCAGGGCGCGCCACCGGACCCCGTCGGCCCAGGAGGCCTCGGGGCCGGCGACGTAGGTGATGGTGGTGTGGCCGAGGTCGGCGAGGTGCTCGACGGCTCGGCGGATCCCGCGGGCGTTGTCAGCGACCACACTGTGCACCCCGGTGACCGCGCGGTTGCAGACCACGACGGGGAGCTGCTGGGCGACGAGCCGGATCGAGGCGTCCGACATCCGGGTGCCGGCCAGCAGCAGGCCGTCGACCGCGGTCAGCGAGCGGTCGATGCCGTCCCGTTCCTTGCGTGCCGACTCCTGCGCGTCGGTGAGCAGGGTCATCCAGTCACGCTCGGTGGCGGCGGCCTCGGCTCCGCGGATGAGGGGGAAGTACACCGGGTTGGTGACGTCGGACACGACCAGCCCGATCATCCCCGTCTGCCCGGTGACCGTGCGCAGCGACAGCGGGGTCGCGCGATAGCCGAGCCGCTCCGCGGCCTCCTTGATCCGCTCCGCCGTCGCCGCGCTCACGCGGCCGGGGCGGGAGAAGGCACGCGACACCGTCGATGCCGCCACACCGCACTCCCGGGCGACGTCGTTGATGGTCACGGCACCCTTGCCCTGCTCGCTGACGGCCGTCCTCCCGTCCTCGTCGTCGTCCGGCGCCCCCTGGGCGGCCGGGTCCCCCGGGTGTGGCCCGCGATGCTACGTCGACACGCCGGTGAGATGGCCGCGCCCCGGCTCGCCGTGGCTCCCACCCGGACCCGGGACGCCGTGCGCCGGTCGCCCACCCGGCCCCGGCCCCGGTGTGCCACCCGGCGCGCCGGCTGTGGAACCGGCCCCGGTCCATCAGCAGGTCTCGTTCTGCTCACCCGCGCGCCACCCTCTTGACAGGTGTTTGTAAGGACGGTTGCCTAACAAATGTGACCGCCGTCGCAGACACCCCGCAGCACCGCCGAGCGCTGCGCTCGACCGCCAAGGTGCTGCCCGAGCACGCCCGGGCGAGCAACCGGTCGATGGTGCTCCAGCTGCTCTTCCACGCCGGGCCGCGGTCACGGGCCGAGCTGGCCCGGGCGACCGGGCTGACCCGGGTGACGATCTCGGACCTCGTGTCCTCCCTGCTCGCCCAGGGTCTGGTCACCGAGCTGGGGCAGCAGGCCGACGGCAAGGTCGGCAAGCCGGGCACGCTGGTCGGCCTGGACGCCGAGGCCTTCCAGATCGTCGCCGTCGACCTGGCCGACGACGAACTGGTGCACGGTGCCGTGCTCGACCTGTCCGGTGCCGTCCAGGAGCGCCGGACGGCGGCGGTCGGCGGCCGCACCGGCGCCGCGGCGGTCGAGGTGCTGCTGGGCCTGTGCCGGGAGCTCGTCGCGGCGACCACGCGCCCGGTGCTCGGGGTGGGGGTGGGCTCCCCGGGCGTCATCGACCCCTCCGGCCGCGTGCTGCAGGCCCCCAACCGCGGCTGGTACGACCTGCCGCTCGCCGAGCAGCTGAGCGCCGCGCTGGAGCTGCCGGTGCACGTGGCCAACGACGCGGACACCGCGGCCCTCGGCGAGTTCACCTGGGGCGGCGCCTCCGGCAACGGCCTGCTGGTGCTCACCGTCGGCGGTGGCGTGGGCGCCGGCATCGTGCTGGACGGCGCCCTCGTCCAGGGCAACGAGCACGCCGCCGGAGAGCTCGGGCACGTCACCGCCCTCGACGAGCGCGACGAGCACGACCAGGCCCCGCTCGGCCGCCCCGAGCCCTGCGCCTGCGGCCGCCGCGGCTGCCTGGAGACGGTGCTGTCCGTGCCGGCGATGCGCCGGCGGATCGCCGGGCTCGACCCCGCCGCCACCGACGCCGCACTGGCCTCGGTCGGGCGTCGGCTGGGGATCGTGCTGGCCCCCGTGGTCAGCGCCCTGAACCTCTCCGAGGTCGTGCTCTGCGGCCCGGGGGAGCTGTTGGGTGGGCCGCTGCGTGACGCGGCGCTGGCCACCCTGCGCGAACGCACCATCCCGGTCGTCAGCAGCCACGTCCAGCTGCGGATGACCTCGCTCGGCGAGCACGGCGCCCTGTCCGGGGCCGCCGTGCTCGTGCTGTCCGGTCAGCTCGGGGTCACGTGACGACCCCGAGCCGACCCTCGCACGTCGGGAGAGCACGCCCCCCTGGAACGGCGCTGTCCGGCACCGTCCGCGCATCGGGAAGGAACCCCAACATGAAGAGGGTACGCACGAGAGGCCTGGCGGCCCTGGCCGTCGGGATGCTGGCGCTGACCGCCTGTGGCGGTGGCGAGGACGCCGCCGACGCCGGCGGTGAGAGCGGTGGTGAGCTGCGGTTGTGGCTGGCCGGCTCCGACACCCCGCAGGACCTCCGCGACTATCTGGTCGAGACCTTCGAGGAGCAGCACCCCGACTCCACGCTGGTGATCGAGGAGCAGGACTGGAACGGGCTCGTCCCGCGGCTGCAGACGGCGCTGACGTCGGAGAGCCAGACCCCGGACCTGGTCGAGATCGGCAACACGCAGAGTCCGACGTTCACCTACGCCGGCGCCTTCAGCGACATCACCGACATGTACGAGGAACTGGGCGGCGACGACCTGTTGCAGGGCTTCGTCGACGCCGGCACGGTCGACGACACGCTGTACGCGGTGCCCTACTACTCCGGTGCCCGCGCGGTCTTCTACAACAAGGAGCTCTTCGCCGCCGCCGGGGTCGAGGTGCCCACCACCCTGGCCGAGTTCACCGAGGTCGCGCAGACGCTCCAGCAGGCCAACCCGACCGGGGCGCCGAGCTTCTCCGGGTTCTGGCTGCCCGGTCAGGACTGGTACAACGGCGTCGCCTGGCTGAACAGCCACGGCGGCGAGCTGGCCGTCGAGGACGGCGGCGAGTGGACCGGTGCGCTGTCCAGCCCCGAGTCGCAGGAGGGGCTGGCCGAGGTCCAGGAGCTGTTCACCACGGCCACCAGCGCACCGCGGGACGCCGACTCCAACGAGCCGTGGATCGCGTTCAACAACGGTGAGGCGGCGATGTTCTCCGCCCCGACCTGGGCCCGGTGGAGCATCGACCTGCCCGAGTGCAACAAGGGCGTGGCCGCGGACGACGAGTCCGAGGCGGCGAAGGCGCTGCTGGCCGAGCAGCAGGCGTGCAACGAGGAGAAGACCGGCATCTTCGCCCTCCCCGGTCTGGAGGAGGGCTCGGTCGCACCGGTGTTCGCCGGCGGCTCGAACATCGGCATCCCGGCGAAGTCGGGCAACCAGGAGCTGGCCCGGGACCTGCTGCGGATCATCTTCAGCCCCGAGTACCAGACGATGCTGGCCGAGAACGGGCTGATCCCCGGCAACACCGAGTACGCCGACGCGCTCGGCGACGACGTCTACTCCCAGGTGGCGCTGGCCGCTGCGGTCGACGCCGAGCTCACGCCGCCGGCCGAGAAGTGGGCCGACGTCGAGGGCGCCCGGATCCTGGAGGACCTCTTCCAGGAGATCGCCAGCGGCACCGACCCGGCCACGGCCGCGGCGGAGGCGGACCAGCTGATCACCGACACGCTCAACTGACCGCCTGACCCCGCTCGCCGGGGGCGCGACCGCGCCCGCCCGCCGTCCGGCGCCAGCGCGCCGCGATCGCGTCCCCCGGCCCGGCCCGGTCCTGCCCGGATCCAGGAGCCCGCCATGTCCGCGCCACCCGCACCCGCCGCGACCGCACCGGCCCCGCCCCGCACGTCCGCCCCGACGACGGGGAGCAGCTCCGCGACCCCGCCGCGCCGCCGCCGTCGGCCGCTCCGCTCCCGCCTGGGGCCCTACCTCCTGCTCATCCCGGCCCTGGTCCCGCTCGGGGTGGGCCTGGGCTACCCGCTGGTCCGCCAGTTCGTCTTCTCCTTCCAGGAGTACGGCCTGGCCCAGCAGTTCGGCCGGCCGGCCGAGTGGGTCGGCCTGGACAACTACGTCACCCTGCTCTCCGACCCCTACGTCTGGGGGGTGATCGCCCGGTCGATCGCCTTCTGCCTGGTCAACGCCGCGCTGACCATGGCGCTGGGCATCGCGCTGGCGGTGCTGATGACCAAGGTCGGCCGGGCCGCCCGGATCACCCTGCAGGTCGGCATGCTGCTGGCCTGGGGCACGCCGGTGCTGGCCACGATGACCGTCTGGCAATGGCTGTTCGACTCCCAGTACGGCGTCGTCAACTGGGTGCTGGCCGGGCCGCTGGGGATGGAGGGGCAGCGCGGCCACTCCTGGCTGATCGAGCCGCTGTCCTTCTACGCGGTGGCCACGGTGATCGTGGTCTGGATGAGCGTGCCGTTCGTCGTCTTCACCGTCTACGCCGGGCTGCTGCAGGTGCCCGAGGAGTGCATGGAGGCCGCCCAGCTGGACGGGGCGAGCAGCTGGCAGCGGCTGTGGCGGCTGGCGCTCCCGATGATCAAGCCGGTGCTCTTCGTGGTGGCCCTGCTCCAGGTGATCTGGGACCTGCGGGTGTTCACCCAGATCCACGTGCTGCAGCGGGCCGGTGCGCCGACCCGGGAGACCCACCTGCTGGGCACCTACATCTACTCGCTGTCCAAGGAGTTCTCGATGGCCGGGGCGATGGCCACGATCATGCTGGTGATCACGCTGGCGCTGACCGTCTTCTACATCCGCCGGATGCTGCGCGAGGACGAGGCATGACCGCCGTCGTCCCGCCGCCGTCCACCGCCGTGCCCGCCCGCGCCCAGGTGGTGCCCAACCGGCGCCGGCCCCGGCGCCGGGCCACCGCGGCCCGCTGGCTGCTGGGGGCGCTGGCGGTGCTGGTCGCGCTGGCCTGGGTCTTCCCGGTCTACTGGATGATCAACAGCGCGTTCCTGCCGACCAACCGGCTGCGCACCCCGGAGCCGTCGTTCCTGCCCTTCGGCGGCACCCTGTCCAACTTCCGCCGGGTGCTCACCGACCCGTCGTTCTACGACGCCTTCAAGGTCTCCCTCGCCGTCACCGGGCTGACCCTGGCCGCCGCGATCCTCTTCGCCTTCGTCGCGGCGCTGGCGATCAGCCGGTTCCGCTTCCGGGGCCGCAAGAGCTTCGTCGTGACGGTGCTGGTCGTGCAGATGATCCCGGCCGAGGGGCTGTTCATCTCGCAGTACCAGATGCTGGACACCTGGCACCTGGTCAACTCGGTGCTGGGCCTCTCGATCGTCTACGTCGCCGCCGTGCTGCCGTTCACCATCTGGATGCTGCGCGGCTTCGTCAGCGGCGTGCCGATCGAGCTGGAGGAGGCCGCGATGATGGACGGCCTGTCCCGCACCGGCGCGTTCTTCCGGATCACCTTCCCGCTGCTCGCCCCCGGGCTGGTCGCCTCCGGTGTCTACGGGTTCCTGCAGGCCTGGAACGAGTACACCCTCGCGCTGGTCGTGATGACCGACCCGGCCGAGCGCACCCTCCCGCTGTGGCTGCAGGGCCTGGTCGAGGCCAACCGGGCGACCGACTGGGGCGTGGTCATGGCCGGCGCGGCGCTGATCACCGTGCCGGTCATCGCGTTCTTCCTGTTCGTCCAGCGGCGGATGAGCTCCGGTCTGGTGGCCGGGGCGGTGAAGGGGTGACCGCGCTGTCGGCTGGTGAGGGCGGGTGCACGGTCGGGTTGGACATCGGCGGCACCAAGGTGCTCGGGGTGCTGCTGGACGACGCGGCGACGGTGCGGGCCAGCGTGCGGGTCCCCAGCCGGCCGGGCACCGAGGGCGTGGTCGGGGCCGCGGCCGAGGTCGTGGCGCGGCTGTGCCGCACCGCCGGCATCCCCCCGGGCGAGCTGACCGGGGTCGGCGCCGGGGTGCCCGGCCTGGTCGCCCCGCTGACCGGTGAGGTCTCCCACGCGGTGAACCTGGGCATCTCCGACGAGCCGGTCGCGCTGGCCCCGCTGCTGGCCGACCGGCTGGGCGGTGTGCCGGTGACCGTGGAGAACGACCTGAACGTCGCCGCCGTCGGCGCGGCCCGGGTGCTCGGCCTGCGGGGCGACCTGGCCTTCCTCTCCCTGGGCACCGGGGTGGCCGCCGGGCTGCTGCTCGGCGGGGAGCTGCGGCGCGGCCACCGCGGCGGCGCCGGGGAGATCGGGCACATCCCGTACGACCCGGCGGGCCCGCGCTGCCCGTGTGGTCAGCGGGGCTGCCTGGAGCTCTACGCCTCCGGGGCGGCGCTGGGCGCGGCCTGGCCCAGCCGCACCGGTCGGCCCGCCGCCGTGGAGGTGTTCGGGGCGGCCGCTGCCGGGGACGCCGCCGCCGTGCGGGTCCGGGACGCCTTCGCCGGGGCGGTCGCCGCCGCCGTCCGGCTGCTGGTGCTCACCTGCGACGTCGAGCACGTGGTGCTCGGGGGTGGGGTCGCCGAGGTCGGTGCCCCGCTGATGGCGGCGGTGGCGCTCCAGTGCCGGCGGCAGGCCTCCGGATCGCCGTTCCTGGACAGCCTGCAGATCGCCGACCGGGTCCAGCTGGTGCCCGACGGGGTGCCGGTGGCCCCGATCGGGGCCGCGCTCGCGGTGCGGGACCGGGCCGCCGCCGGCGGACGCCGCCCGGTGCCCACCCCGTCGTGACCGGTCCGGCGGCACCCCCTTCCCCCGACGAGGAGCACCAGAGCATGTCCACCGAGCACCACAGCACGACCGACCTGGACCGGCTGGTGAACGCCTGTCTCATGCCGGGCTTCACCGGTGCGACGCTCCCCGCCTGGGTCGCCGACGCACTGGCCGACGGCCTGGCCGGGGTCTGCCTGTACGGCCAGAACCTCACCGGCGAGGGCCCGCCGGTGGCCGAGCGGGTCGCGGCGATCACCGCGGCGGCCCGGGCCGTGCGCGGCGACGTGCTGGTGGCGCTGGACGAGGAGGGCGGGGACGTGACCCGCCTGGAGTACACGGTCGGCAGCAGCTGGCCGGGCAACGCCGCCCTCGGCGTGGTCGACGACGAGGCGGTCACCTTCGCGGTGGCCGCCGGGATCGGCGCCCAGCTGCGCCGGGTCGGGGTGGACGTCGACCTCGCGCCGTCGGTGGACGTCAACAGCGACGTCGCCAACCCGGTCATCGGCGTCCGCTCGTTCGGCGCAGACCCTGCGCTGGTCGCCCGGCACGGGGTGGCCTACGTGCAGGGGCTGCGGGCCGCCGGCGTCGCCGCCGCCGCGAAGCACTTCCCCGGGCACGGGGCGACCACGGTCGACTCGCACCTCGGCCTGCCGGTCATCGATGCTGATGAGGCCACCTTCCGGGAGCGCGAGCTGCCGCCCTTCGCCGCCGCCGTCCGGGCCGGGGTGGACCTGGTCATGACGGCGCACGTCGTCTTCCCCGCACTGGACACCGCGCCGGCCACGCTGAGCCGCCGGCTGCTGGTCGACGTGCTCCGCGGCGAGCTGGGCTTCACCGGCGTCGTGGTCACCGATGCCCTGGACATGGCCGGGGTCCGGGCCGCACACGGGCTGGCCGGGGCGGCCGTGCTCTCCCTGGCCGCCGGTGCCGACCTGCTGCTGCTGGGTGCCGAGGACGGCGAGGAGCACTGCGCGGCGATCCGGGCGGCGGTGCGGGCGGCCCTCGCCGACGGCACGTTGCCCGCGGCCCGGCTGCGCGACGCCGCGGCCCGGGTGACCGCGCTGCGGCAGCGGCTGGCCGACGTCGAGCGCCCCGAGCCCCCGGCGACCGACCCGGACACCGGGCGGGCCGCTGCCCGGGCCGCCCTCCAGCCGCGTGGCGTCGCGCCGCTGAGCGGGCCGGCGGTCGTGGCCGAGCTGCGCGCCGAGACGAACCTGGCGGTCGGGGACGCCGCCTGGAGCCTGGCCCAGCCGCTGGCCGAGGACGGCCTGCTGGCCGGGCTGCAGACGGTGACCGAGGGCGGGGTCACTGCAGAGGAGGTGGCCGCCTCGGCGACCGGCCGGCCGCTGGTGGTCGCCGTCCGCGACGCCTACCGCAGCCCCTGGCAGACCGCGTGGCTCGACCGGCTCCTCCGGGCCCGGCCCGACGCGGTCCTGGTCGCGCTGGGCATGTCGGTCGACGCCGAGCGGGCGCCGGGGCCGGCGGTCGCGGCGCACGGTGCCGCCCGGGCGGTCACCCGGGCGGTCGCCGACCTGCTCCACGGCGACTGAGTCGGCCGTCCGCCCCGGGGCGCGCGGCAGTCGAGGGGTCCGGAGCAGACGGAGATGAACAGGACCTGTCCGTATCGACGACTGACTGCTTTCATGTCGACACGTCGCGTTCACACGAATGAGTGACAGTCCTCGGCGTCGTACCGACCCGTCGCACCCGGAGGCCATCCGTGCCCTTTGCCCACTCGATGACAGCGCGCAGGGTCGCTGCCGTCACCGCCGTCGCCGTCGGGGGTGCGCTGCTCGGCGCATCACCCGCACTGGCGCTCGAGCCGCCCGCCGGCAGCCCGTTCATCAGCGAGTTCCACTACGACAACGGCGGGGACGACGCCAACGAGCGCATCGAGGTCACTGCCGCGCCGGGCACCGACCTCACCGGTTGGACGCTCGTCGGCGTCAACGGCAGCAATGGCTCGAACTACGACACGCAGACCCTCTCCGGGGTGGTCGGCGACTCCGGCGTGCTGGTCGTGGACTTCGCCGGGCTGCAGAACGGCGCCCCGGACGGCATCGCACTGGTGGCCCCGGACGGCACGGTCGTGCAGTTCCTCTCCTACGAGGGCACCCTGACCGGCACGTTCGGCGACCAGTCCGTCGACTCCACCGACGTCGGCGTCAGCGAGACCGGCAGCAGCCGCGCCGACGGCTCGATCCAGCTGGTCGACGGCGCCTGGGTGGTCACCGACACCAACACCTTCGGCGCGGTCAACGCGGTCGTCGAGCCCACGGACCCCGAGCCCACGGACCCCGAGCCGGTCGACTGCGCCACCGACGGGCTCACCGCCATCACCGACGTGCAGGGCACCGGCGACGAGAGCCCGCTGGTCGGCGAGACGGTCACCGTCGCCGGCGTGGTGACGAGCAGCCCCGAGGGCTTCGGCAGCGTCTACGTGCAGGACCCGGCGGCGGCTCCGGGCGCGGCCTCGACCGCCGTCAACGTCTTCGGCTCCACCGAGGGCCTGGAGATCGGCGACGCCGTCCAGGTCACCGGCGAGGTCGCCGAGTACCAGGGGCTCACCCAGGTCACCGCGGACACGGTCGACGTCTGCGCCGAGGACGCCGCGCTGCCCGATCCGGTCGCCGTCGACTGGGCGGGCACCACCGCCGCCCAGCGTGAGGCGCTGGAGGGCGTGCGCATCTCCCTCAGCGGCCCCTACACCGTCACCGAGGTCTACAACCTCAACCGCTTCGGCGAGATCATGCTCAACCCCGGGGACGAGCCGCTGCGCCAGGCCACCGACGTCGTCGAGCCCGGCCAGGCCGCCATCGACTACGAGGCGGCGAACGCGGCCCGGGTGCTGCTGCTCGACGACGGCCGCAGCACCAACCTCGCCAACGCCGGCATCGAGCCGAGCTACGGCGCCCTCGAGGACGCCGTCCGGGTCGGTGACCAGGTCGCCTCCTTCGGCGACGTGCCCTACGTCCTGGACTACCGCTACGACGCCTGGCGCGCACAGCCGGCCACCGTGGTGACCGCGGAGACCGCCGGCGCCGCCACCTTCGACGACGCCAACCCGCGCACCGACGTCCCCGAGCAGGTCGGCGGCGACGTCCAGGTCGCGTCGTTCAACGTCCTGAACTACTTCACCACCTTCGGCGGTGAGGCACGCGGTGCCGAGGACGCCGCGGAGCTGGCGGAGCAGGAGGCCAAGATCGTCGCGGCGATCAACGCCCTGGGCGCCGAGGTGGTCGCCCTGGAGGAGATCGAGAACTCCGTCAAGTTCGGGGAGGACCGGGACGAGGCCCTGGCCGCCCTCACCGCCGCGCTGAACGCCGCGGCCGGCGAGGAGCGCTGGGCCTTCGTGCCCTCGCCGGCGGTGCTGCCGCCGGTGGAGGACCAGGACGTCATCCGCAACGCCTTCATCTACCAGCCGGCCGCCGTCGAGCTGGTGGGTGAGTCGGTGGTCGACACCGACGAGGTGTGGGCGGGCCTGGCCCGCCAGCCGCTCGCGCAGACCTTCCGCGCCGACGGCGAGGAGTTCACCGTCGTGGTGAACCACTTCAAGTCCAAGGGCTCTGCGCCCGAGGGCGACGAGGACACCGGCGACGGCCAGGGCAACGCCAACGCCACCCGGGTCGCCGAGGCGCAGCGGCTGGCCGCCTTCGTCGAGTCGCTGGAGAGCGCGCCCGAGAACGTGCTGCTGATCGGTGACTTCAACAGCTACACGATGGAGGACCCGCTCGACGTCCTCGTCGCCGAGGGCTACACCAACCTCGGGGCGCGGACCGGCGAGAGCACCTACGTCTTCTCCGGTCGGGTCGGCTCCCTGGACCACGCGTTCGCCTCCCCGGCGCTGCTCGAGGACGTCACCGGCGTCGACATCTGGAACATCAACTCCGTCGAGTCCTACGGCTACCAGTACGACGGTTACCCGGGCTGGTACGACGACGACCCGTTCCGGTCCTCCGACCACGACCCGATCCTGGTCGGCCTGGACCTGGGTGAGGAGGGTGCCGGCGGCGGCGGTGGTGAGGACGACGGCACCACCGAGCTGCAGCTGCTGGGGATCAACGACTTCCACGGCCGGCTGGACGACGCGGTCGCCCTGGCGGGCACCATCGAGCAGCAGCGGGCCCGGGACGACGTCGACGCGACCGTGCTGCTGTCGGCCGGGGACAACATCGGCGCCTCGCCGTTCGTCTCCGCCAGCCAGCAGGACGCCCCGACGATCGAGGTGCTCAACGAGATGGGCCTCGACGCCTCGGCCGTGGGCAACCACGAGTTCGACCGCGGCTTCGCCGACCTGACCGGCCGGGTGGGCGTCGACGGCGAGAGCGGTCTGGCCGACTTCGACTACCTGGGCGCCAACGTCTACGGCACCGACGGTGACCCGGTGCTGCCGGGGTACGAGCTGGTGGAGGCCGCCGGCGTCACCGTCGGGGTCATCGGCGTCGTCACCCAGGAGACGAGCTCGCTGGTCTCCCCGGCCGGCATCGAGGGCATCACGTTCGGCGACCCGGTGGAGGCCGTGAACAGGGTGACCGACGAGCTCACCGACGGGGTCGGGGACGAGGCCGAGGTCATCGTCCTGGTCGCCCACGAGGGCGCACCGGAGGGTGAGGCCACCAGCACGCTGGAGGCCGAGCTCGCCGCCGACACCGCGTTCGCCGCGATCGTCAACGGCGTGGACGCCGACGTGGACGCGATCTTCACCGGGCACACGCACCAGACCTACGCGTGGCAGGCGCCGGTCCCGGGCACCGACGAGACCCGTCCGGTGATCCAGACCGGTTCCTACGCTGCGGACCTCGGGCGGATCGTGCTCAGCTACGACGAGTCGACCGACGAGGTCACCGCCTCGACGGTGGAGAACCTGGCACTGACCGAGGTGCCCGAGGACGACCTGGTGGCCGCCTACCCGCGGGTCGCCGAGGTCGCCGAGACCGTCGCGGCCGCCCAGGCGGCTGCCGACGAGCTCGGCAGCGTGGTCGTCGGGTCGGTCACGGCCGACATCACCCGGGCCTTCACCACCGGCCCGCAGGGCGGGCAGGTCGAGGACCGCGGGTCGTACTCGGCCCTCGGTGGCCTGGTGGCGGACAGCTACGTGTACGGCGCCGCGGACAGCGCCATCGAGCCGGCCGATCTCGGCCTGGTCAACCCCGGTGGCCTGCGGGCCGACCTGCTCTACGGGGAGGACGGCGAGATCACGCTGGCCGAGGCCAACGACGTCACCCCGTTCGCCAACGACCTGGTCGTCGTCTCGCTGACCGGCGCCCAGCTGGTGCAGGTGCTGGAGCAGCAGTGGCAGCCCGAGGGCAGCTCACGGCCGTTCCTGGCCCTGGGCACCTCGGAGGAGCTCACCTGGTCCTACGACCCGGAGGCGGCCCCCGGTGAGCGGATCATCGTCGACAGCATCCGGGTCTCCGGCGAGCCGATCGACCTGGACGCGACCTACCGGGTGGCGACCAACAGCTTCCTGGCCTCCGGCGGCGACAACTTCACCACCTTCGCCGAGGGCACCACGGAGCAGACCGGTCTGATCGACTTCGACTCCTTCCAGGGCTACCTGGAGGAGTTCTCCCCGCTCAGCCCGGAGGAGTTCACCGGACGGGTCACCGTCGGGGACGCCTCCGAGCAGCCGCAGCAGCCGGCGGCCGAGGTGGCGGTCTCGCCGTCGACCTTCGCCCCCGGCGACCTGGTGACCTTCTCGGTGAGCGGCTTCGGCCCCGCCGAGCGGGTCCAGGTGACCGTGGACGGCCGGCCGCTGGGCCGGGTCACGACCGATGCCGAGGGCGCCGCGACGGTCCGGGTGCGGGTGCCGGGCTCCGTGGACACCGGCACGGTCGAGGTCACGGCCACCGGCGTCACCTCCGGCTCGACCGCGACGGTCGAGGTGCAGGTGACCGACGAGGCGGAGCCGGTCGACCCCGGCACCCTGCTGCAGAAGCTGGCCTCGTGGCTGCGGCAGCTGCTGGGCACCTGGCTGCGGTGACCACCGGTGCACCGGCTCGGGCGCACGACCGGCCCGAGCCGAGGCACTGACCAGCACGACGGGACGACGGCGGGCCCCCCACTCCGGTGGGGGGCCCGTCGCCGTCGGTGCCCTGCGGCGGGCGGGGACTCACCCGTACGGGGCGGCCGGGGGGCAGTCGGTCTCCCCGGCTGCCGATCACCGGAGGGTGCAGATCAACGAGCGGATGAGGGCGCGAGACCCTCGGACGGCAGCGCGGACCGCGGTCCCGGTGCTGTTGGTCTGTGCGGTGACGTTGCTGGTCTTCTCGCTGTTCGGGCCCAACGCGGTGACGACCGGGGGCGTCGTCGCCTCCTGGGTGTGTGCCGCCCTGCTCGCCGGCCTGGCCCTGGTCTACCGGCTCACCGACACCGCCCGGGTCGACGCCCGCGGCGGGTACGTGCTCATCGCCCTCGTCGGCGTCGTGCTGTGCTGCGGGATGAACTGGATCACCCGCGACCCCTCCGCCGGTGGCCAGGCGTTCCTGGCCTTCCCGGTGCTCTGGGCCGGCGTCCACCTCCGGCGCACCGCGGTGGTCCTGGTGACCGCCGTCGCGCTCGCCGGGGACGCCGTGGTGCTGTTCCACCTGCAGCCGGCCGGCCACGCGGTCAGCGACCTGAGCTTCTTCGGCGCCGTGCTCGTGGTCATGGCGGCGATGCTGGTGCGCGCCGGGGACACCCAGGCCCGGCTGGTCGCCCAGCTGCAGCAGCAGGCCGCCACCGACTCGCTCACCGGGCTGGTCAACCGGCGGGTGTTCGACGCGGCGCTGGGCACCGCGCTGGCCGCCCCGGCCGCGTCGCGGGGCACCTCGCTGGTCCTCGTGGACGTCGACTCGTTCAAGACGATCAACGACGAGCACGGCCACCCGGTCGGCGACGACGCCCTGGTGCACATCGCCGCGGTGCTGCGCTCGGTGGTCCGCGCCGGGGACGCCGTGCTCAGCCGGATGGGCGGTGACGAGCTCGCCGTCCTGCTGCCCGACTGCTCGGCGGACGTGGCCACCGCCCGGGCCGCCGAGGTGCTCGACGCGGTCCGGGCCGCGCCCCTGGCGCTGCCCGACGGCAGCCTGCTGGCGATCTCGGTGAGCCTGGGCGTGGCCCACGCCCCGACGCACGCCACCGGGCTGGAGGAGCTCTACGCGGCCGCCGACGCGGCGCTGTACGCGGCCAAGCGGGCCGGCCGCGGCCGGGTCGAGGTGGCTACGGTCGGCGCGACGACCTCGGTGCGACCCGGCTGACCTGCGGTCGGTGGAGGGAAGGGCGTGCAGTGGACGGGACGTTGTTGGTGGCCGGCGGCGTCGTCGTCTTCCTCGCCAGCGTCCTGGCCGGCGGGACGGGCTTCGGCTACTCCCTGGTGTGCGCGCCGCTCCTGCTGCTGGCCGGCATCCCGCTGGCCGACGTCGTCGTCATCAACCTCACGGTCGGCGTGGTGACCCGGTTCGGAGCCGTCCTCCGGCTCCGGCACTCGGTCGACCGGCAACGGTCCACGTACCTGGTGGCGGGCTGCGTCCCCGGACTGCTGCTCGGCCACCTCGCCCTCGACCGGGTGGACGCCGACGCGCTCAAGGTGACGGCCGGAGTCGTGGCGGTCGTCGCCGCGGGGTTCCTCCTGCTCCGGCGGCCGGCTGTCCCGCCCGGTGACCCGGGCGCGCCGTCCCGCCTCGCCCCGGGGGTCGCCGGGGTGCTGGGCGGGTTCCTCGGCATCACGACCTCGATGAACGGCCCGCCCCCGGTCATCCTGCTCTCCCACCGGAACGTGGCGCCCCGGGCGTTCATCGCCGACATGGCGGTGTACCTGCTCGCCTGCAACGGGATGGCGCTGATCCTGATCGGGCTGACCGGTGGGCTGTCGGTGGACCGGGTGGGGCTGCTGCTGGCGTGCTGGCTGCCGGGCGCGGTGCTGGGCAACCTCCTGGGCGTGGCCTACGGCTCCCGGCTGCCCCTGGCCCCGTTCCGGCTGCTGACGCTCGGTCTGGTCATGGTCACGGGGCTGGCGACCGTGGCCACGTCGGTCGGCAGTCTGTGACGGGGCGGGTCAGCGCAGCCGGCGCGCGGTGGCCGCCAGGGTCCGGGCGGTGAGCCGCCCGTCGGCCAGCCCAAGGGCGACGACGTCGTCGAAGACCCGCTGGTCGGCCTGCGCCGCCCGCACGGCGGCGTCCATCAGCACCGGCCACCGGCTCAGCTGGGAGGTCACCGCGGAGGCGCGGAGGTGCCCGCCGAGCCGGCGGCGCAGCAGCCGCCGGTGCACCTCGCCGGCCCGCGGACCGTGGCCGGCCGCCGTGCCCGCCAGCGCGCCGGAGAGGACGGCGTAGAAGATCCCCTCCCCGGTCAGCGGGTTGATGAGCGACTGCGCGTCCCCGGCCAGCAGCACCCGCCCGCCGGGCAGCCGGGGCCGGCCGGTCGACAGCGGCAGCCGGTGCGCGCGCAGGCCCTCCGGCTGCACGCCCGGCAGCATCCGGTGCAGCCCGGCGACCAGCTCGGTACGGGTCACGTCCCCGGAGACGAGCTCGCCGTAGCCGACGTTGGCCCGCCCGTCGCCGATCGGGAAGGACCAGGCGTAGGCCGGCCACCGCTGGTCGGTGGTGGTCACCACCTGCACGCCGTCCAGGCCGGGGAGCACCGGCGCGTAGCCGCGGATCGCGATGGCCAGCCGGTCCGGCGGGTTGGCGGCCAGCCCGAGCGTGCGGCGCACCACCGACTCGGCGCCGTCGGCGCCCACCAGCACCCCGGCGCGGACGACGCCGTCGACCTCGACGTGCGTGGGGTGCACGGTGACCTGGCGGACGGTGTGCCGGCGGAACCGGACGCCGGTGGCCAGCACCTGGGCGAGCAGTCGCCCGTCCAGCACCGCACGGGGCACGACGAGCGAGGGCCGGTGCAGCGCCCGCTCCACCGTCGTCCCGCCCGGGCCCTGCAGGCGCAGCCGGGGGACGGCGGGGAACCCCGCGGTCAGCGCCGGGACGTCGATCCCCAGCCCGGCGAGCACGTCGAGCGCCTCGGGGGCGATCCCGTCCCCGCAGACCTTGTCCCGGGGGAAGTCGGCGCGGTCGAGGACCAGCACGTCGGCGTCCGGCCGGGCCCGGCGGACGGCGGCCGCGCACGCCGCGCCGGCCGGCCCGCCCCCGACGACGACGACGTCCGCGCGCTCCATGGGCAGCAGGCTAGGCGGCCGGTGGCGGGGTCCACTTGCGCGCCGGGTGCTCGTAGCCCGCGACGAAGGCCAGCAGCTCCGCGGCGTCGTGCACCACGCCGAGGGCGTCGAGCCGGTTGGCGGCCAGGTAGCCGTCGTCGACCATCCGGCGCAGCTGGTCCAGCAGCGGCTGCCAGAACCCGTCGACGTCGAGGAACGCGGTGGGCTTGGCGTGCAGCCCGAGCATCCCCCAGGTCCAGGCCTCGAACAGCTCCTCGAGGGTGCCGGCGGCACCGGGCAGCGCGACGAACGCGTCGGACAGGTCGGCCATCACGGCCTTGCGCTCGTGCATCGTCTGCACGACCTCCAGCCGGGGCAGGCCGGGGTGCGCCACCTCGTCGTCCACCAGGTGCTGCGGGATGACCCCGACCACCTCGCCGCCGGCGGCCAGCGCCGCGTCGGCGACGACGCCCATCAGGCCCACGTTCCCCCCGCCGTACACGATGCCGACGCCGGCCCGGGCCAGCTCGGTGGCGAAGGCGGCGGCGGCCCGCTGGTGGGACGGCGGCCCGACGTGGGACCCGGTGAAGACGGCGATGCGCACGTCTCCACCGTAGGGTCCGCTGCCGGCCCGCCGTCCGGCCCCGTCCAGAGGCTCGCCCCGAGCTTGCGAGGGGTGAGGAGGACGGGGTCCTTCCTCAGGCGTAGGTGCGGGTGACCCACTCGGCGATGCAGACCGGCTTGTCGCCGCCCTCGCGCTCGATGGTGACGGTGACGGTGTTCTGCAGCCCGCCGGCGATCTCCTCCACGTCCTTGAGCGTCACCCGGGCCCGGACCTTCGACCCGACCGGCACGGGCGCGGGGAAGCGGACCTTGTTCAGGCCGTAGTTCACGCCCATCTTCGCGTCGGTGACCGTGTAGGTCTGCGAGACCAGCGGCACGAGCAGCGACAGCGTCAGGTAGCCGTGGGCGATCGGGCCGCCGAACGGGCTCTCCGCCTTCGCCCGCTCGACGTCGACGTGGATCCACTGGTGGTCGTTGGTGGCGTCGGCGAAGAGGTTCACCGCTTCCTGGGTCACCTCGTACCAGTCGCTGGTGCCGAGCTCCTGGCCCTTCAGCGAGGGCAGCTCGGCGATGGTGGTGGTGGTGCGGGTCATGCGTCCTCCTCGGTTGGCACGTACGTCCGTCGCAGGTCCGGCTTGCGGATCTTGCCCGTCGCGGTCTTGGGCAGCTCGTCCACGTAGCGGACCTCCTTGGGCACCTTGAACCCGGCGAGCCGTTCTCGCAGCGCGGCGCACAGCGCGTCGGCGTCCCGGGGGGCCCCGGGCGCGGGGACGACGACGGCCAGGCCGACCTCGCCCCAGTGCGCATCGGGCTTGCCGATGACCGCGACCTCCTGCACCTCGGGCAGCTCCAGCATCACCGACTCGACCTCGGCCGGGTACACGTTCTCCCCGCCGGAGATGATCATGTCCTTGTAGCGGTCGCGGATGTAGAGGTAGCCGTCCTCGTCGGTGGAGCCGGCGTCCCCGGAGTGGTACCAGCCGTCGACGATCGCGGCGGCGGTGGCCTCGGGGGCGTTCCAGTACCCGGCCATGACGTTCGGCCCGGACAGCACGATCTCGCCGACCTCACCCGGCGGGCACTCGGTCCCGTCCGGCCGGACCACCCGGACGTCGGTGAAGAACTGCGACTTCCCGGCCGACCCGACCTTGGTCACCGCGTCCGCGCTGTCCAGCGCCGTGCCGGCCGGGGCCGTCTCGGTCATCCCGTAGGCCTGCTGCACGGTCACCCCGCGGTCCAGCCAGGTGCGCAGCAGCGGCAGGGGGAGCGGTGCCCCGGCGGCGCCGATGGTGCGCAGCGCCGACAGGTCGAGGGTGCCGAAGTCCGGCTGGCGGCTCAGCGCGTCGAGCATGGTGGGGACGGCGAAGAACGACGTCACCCGTTGCTCGGCGATGACCGCCAGCGTCGCCGGCGGGTCGAACCCCCGCACCAGCACCACGCAGCCGCCGCGCAGCAGGGTCGGGTTGAGCGTCCCGTTCAGCCCGCCGATGTGGAACAGCGGAGCGAGGCCGAGGGTCCGCTCGTCGGGGGTGAAGTCGAACCCGAGCACCTGGCTCATGCACGACCAGGTCATGTTCCCGTGGGTCAGTACCGCGCCCTTGGGTCGGCCGGTGGTGCCGGAGGTGTACATGATCAGGCAGATGTCGTCGAGGGTGACCGGCTCGTCGCGATGCACCGGCTCCGCCTCCGCCAGCAGCGCCGCCCAGTCCAGCGAGTCGGCGCCGCCGGCCAGTGGGGGCTCGGCGGCCACCCAGTGCCGGACGGCGGGCAGGGCGTCCCGCAGGGTGTCCGCCGTCGCCCCCTGCTCGCGGCCGTGCACGACCAGCGAGGCGCCGGAGTGCTCGAGCACGTACTGCGCCTCGGGCGGGGTGAGCCGGGCGTTGACCGGCACCCAGATCGCGCCGAGCTGGCCGCACGCGTAGAGCGCCTCCAGTCCGGCCGGGTGGTTCGCGCCCAACCAGGCGACCCGGTCACCGCGCTGCACGCCGAGCCCGGCCAGCGCGGTGGCGGCCCGTCGCACCCGCAGCGCGAACTCGCCGTGCGTCGTCGTCGTCCCCTCGAACCAGAGGGCCGGCCTGTGCGGGGAGCTCCGCAGCCGGCGCTCGGGCCAGGAGCCCAGTCCGGCGTTCCTCATCGCAGCCCCAGGGCCACGATCGCGTTCTCCTTCATGATCAGCGGCCGGACCTCGTCCTTGATCTCCAGGGCCGCGAAGTCGCGGATCCAGCGCTCGGGGCGCAGCAGCGGGTAGTCCGAGCCGAAGAGCACCTTCCGCTTCAGCATCGTGTTCGCGGCGCGGACCAGCTGGGGCGGGAAGTACTTCGGTGACCAGCCGGACAGGTCGATGTAGACGTTGGCCTTGTGGGTGGCCACCGAGATCGCGGCGTCCTGCCAGGGCACCGAGGGGTGGGCCATGATGATCGTCAGGCCCGGGAAGTCGGCCGCGACGTCGTCCAGCAGCATCGGGTCGGAGTAGCGCAGCTTGATCCCGCGCCCGCCGGGCAGCCCGGCGCCGATCCCGGTCTGCCCGGTGTGGAACAGCGCCGGGATGCCGAGGCTCTGCAGCTCCTCGTACAGCGGGTACACCGCGCGGTCGTTGGGGAGGAAGTCCTGCAGGCTGGGGTGGAACTTGAACCCCCGCACCCCGTGCTCCTGCACCAGCCGGCGGGCGGCGCGGATGCCGGCCACCCCGCGTGCCGGGTCGATCGACCCGAACGGGATGAGCACGTCGGGGTGCTGCGCGGCGAGGTCGGCGATCTCCTCGTTGGACAGCGTCATCTGCCCGGTGGCCGCCTCGGCGTCGACGGTGAAGACGACCGCGGCCATCTTCCTGTCCCGGTAGTCGGCGGCGATGTCGGGGACGGTCGGGTCGTACGGGTCGCCCTTGAAGTACTGGCTGGCGGCGGCGTTGAGCTCGTCGTCCAGGGCCAGGTGCCCGTGTTGGTCGGCGTGCACGTGGACGTGCACGTCGATCGCGACCAGCGCGTCCAGGTCCAGCCCGGTCACTTCGGGGGCTCCGGCAGCTGCTGGCCCACGGTCTGCTGCGCGGCGGCGAACTGCCGCGGCCAGACCTCGGCGATGGCGTCGGGTGACCAGCCGGTGCCGTCGGCGAACTCCACGACCACCTCGGTCGGGTGGCTCCACAGCGCCAACCGGTCGCCACCGATGCCCACCGCCTGCCCGGTGATGCCGCTGGCTGCGTCGGAGGCGAGGAAGGCGACCAGCCCGGCGGCGTCGGCGGGGGAGCCGAAGCCCAGCTCCTGGCGGGCGAAGGCCGGCAGCGGGTCGCCGGCGGCGAGCGCGTCGACGTAGGGCTTGAGGAAGGGCACCGTCTCGGTCATCGCGGTGGCGGCGACCGGGACGACGGCGTTGACGGTGATCTCGGCCCGGGCCAGCTCCATCGCCCAGGTGCGCACCATCCCGACGATCCCGGCCTTGGCGGCGGCGTAGTTGGTCTGGCCGAAGTTGCCGACCTGGCCGGTGGGGGAGCCGATGCAGATGACCCGGCCGCCCTCGCCCTGCTCGCGCATCCGGACCGCGGCGGCGCGGGTGCAGGTGAAGGTGCCGCGCAGGTGGGTGGTGAGCACGGCGTCGAACTGCTCGTCGGTCATCTTCCACAGCGTCGTGTCGCGCAGGATGCCGGCGTTGTTGACCAGCACGTCGAGCCGGCCGAACTCGCCCACCGCCCGGTCGACCAGCGCCTGGGCGGCCTCGCTGCTGCCGACCGCGACGACCTCGGCGACGGCGGTGCCCCCGGCGTCGGTGATCGACTGCACGGCGGCCGCGGCGACGTCGGGGTCGACGTCGTTGACGACGACGGCGGCCCCGCAGCGGGCGAGTTCGGTGGCGTAGGCGAGGCCGAGGCCCCGTCCGGATCCGGTGACGACGGCGACCTTGCCGGTCAGGTCCACGAGAGCTCCTTCGATCGGGACGGGCCAGCGCGGACGCTAGGGCGCGATGTTGGATGATGTCAACGAATGGAGGTCCCATGGACATCGAGCTCGATCGACCCGGACTGACCGACGACGTCGGGTTCCTGCTCTCCCGGGCCAGTGGCCGGCTGGTGCGGGCCAGCAACGCCGTGCTCGCCGGCCACGGGCTGCGGGTCCGCCCCTGGTCGGTGCTGGTGCTGGCGTGCGACGCGGCCGAGGGGGTCTCCCAGCGGGAGCTGGCCGACGTGCTCGGGCTCGACCCCAGCCAGATCGTCCTGCTCGTCGACGAGCTGACCGCGGCCGGGCTGGTGGAGCGGCGGCCGTCTCCGGCCGACCGCCGGAACAAGCTGGTCCTCGGCACCGCAGCCGGGCAGGCCGTCCGGACGGCGGCGGCCCGGGACGTCGAGCTCGCCCTCGCCGGCGAGCTCACCGACTTCTCCGCCGGGGAGCGTCAACTGCTGCAGGAGCTGCTGACCCGCTTGGTGTTCGGCGGCGGATCGGCGGCCGGCCGCGGCTGACCGCGGCCGCGACGGAGGGGCTGGCCGTCGACGGGTGTGACGTGCATCATGACCAACGTCAATCGTTGACGTCGTCATGTATCTCATTGGGGAGAGTGCGATGGTCCGGAAGTCGGTCCCTGTCCTGGTCTCGGTCCTGCTGGCGCTCTCCGCCTGCGGAGGGGAGTCCGAAGAGACGCCGGATGCCGCGTCGGGCTCGTCCGGGGACCTGCGGGAGGTCTCGGTCGGGATGCTGCCGATCATGCCGACCGCTGCCCTGTACGCGGGCATCGAGCAGGGGTTCTTCGAAGACCGCGGACTCCAGGTGGTCGTGGAGACCGGTCAGGGTGGGGCGGCGTTGTTGCCGGCCGTCCTCTCCGGTGACCTCGAGTTCGCCACCAGCAACCCGGTCTCCCTGCTGCAGGCACGGGGGCGCGGGCTGGACGTGGAGGTGGTCGCCCACTGGACCTCCGCGCTGTCGTCGGGGGACGCCGACGTCAACGCCGTCGTCGCCGCGCCGGACTCCGGGATCGACTCGGCCGCGGACCTGGAGGGCAAGCAGGTGGCCGTGAACACGCTCAACGGCATGGGCGGACTGACCATCCGCGAGGCCGTCCGTCAGGACGGGGGCGACCCGGACGCCGTGTCCTTCCTCGAGCTCGGCTTCCCGGACATGCCCGCCGCACTGGCGGCCGGCAACGTCGACGCGGTCTGGGTGCCCGAGCCCTTCCTGAGCAGCCTGCAGGCCGAGGGGAACACCGTGGTCACCCACCCGAGCCTGGAGTCGGTCGCGGGGCACCCCACCCAGCTGTTCTTCACCTCCGGGCAGCTCGCCGAGTCCGACCCGGAGCTGGTCGCGGACATGACCGCGGCGCTGGAGGAGACCCTCGCCTACGCCGAGGAGAACCCCGACGCGGTCAAGGCCCAGATCCCCCAGGTGCTGCCGCAGTTGCCGGCGGAGGTGGCGCAGAGCGTGCGGCTGGAGGAGTTCGGCACCGACCTGCGCCGTGCGCAGCTCGAGGAGCTGGGCCGGCTGATGGAGGAGGACGGCCTGATCGAGGAGCCGGCGGACCTGGACGGGCTCCTCCCCGAGGAGTGAGGCGGCCCCGGAGCTGCGGAGCGGGGCTTCCGTCACGCGGAAGCCCCATGGTCGAGGTGACGTGATGGGCGTCACCGTGGAGACGTCGAAGAGGACACCAGCGGGAGGAACACCCATGACGTCGATCGTCCGCAACCAGTGGTACGTGGCCGCCTACGGCCGCGAGGTCGGCCGCGAGCTCTTCAGCCGCACGATCTGCGGGGAGTCGATCCTCTTCTGGCGGACCGAGGCCGGCGAGGTCACCGCGATGAGCGACCGCTGCGTGCACCGCCGGTTCCCGCTCTCCCAGGCGCCCAGCCACCTGGTCGGCGACACCGTCGTCTGCGGTTACCACGGCTTCACCTACGGCGCCGACGGCGGCTGCGTGGCGGTGCCCGGCCAGACCCGGGTGCCACGCACCGCCCGGCTCAAGACCTACCCGGTCTTCGAGCAGGACAGCTTCGTCTGGGTGTTCATCGGCGATGCCGAGAAGGCCGAGGCCACGGCGATCCCGCGCGCACCGTGGCTCGCCCAGGACGGCTGGACGACGGTCAGCGGCATGGAGCCGCTCGCCGCGCGGGCCAGCCTGCTCGTGGACAACCTGATGGACCTGTCCCACGAGACGTACCTGCACGGCGGGTACATCGGGACGCCGGAGGTGGCGAACACCCCGATCACCACCGAGGTCGACGACGCCGCGGGGGTCGTCTACGTCAGCCGGCACATGGCCGACGCCGAGTGCCCGCCGTTCTACGCGAAGAGCACCGGCATCACCGGCCGGATCACCCGCTGGCAGGACATCGAGTTCACCCCGCCCTGCCTGTACAAGCTGCACAGCCGGATCGCCCCGGTCGGGGTGCTGCCCGACGACGACGGCACCGACCCGGACGCCTTCCACGTCGAGGTCGTCTACGCGATCACCCCGGAGACGGAGTCCACCACGCACGACTTCTGGGCCGTCGCCCGCGACTTCGCCCTCGACGACGAGGGGGTCTCGGACTTCCTGCGGGAGAGCAACCGCACCGTCGTCCTGCAGGACGTCGTCGCCCTCGACGTGCTGGAGAAGGTGCTCACCGGCGAGCCGGACGGCTACCAGGAGCTCTCCATCAACATCGACACCGGTGGCCTGGCCGCCCGGCGGATCATCGCCCGGCTGGCGGCCGAGGGCACCGGCGAGGCCGCCCCGGCCGCCCCGCCGGCCCGCACCCCCGCCGGTGTGCGCAGCCCCGCGGCGGCCACCCGGTGACCGTCCCCGAGCCCCGGGACGGGTCCGAGCCCGGGCTGACGCTGCCCGCGCCGCGCCAGGTGCTCGAGGGCGAGCGGGTGCTGCGGGTCAACTGGCTGCCCGGCTCCGACCGGCTGCGCGGCCTGTGCCACTGCGGCGCCGAGGCCGAGGCGTCGGACCCGGTGGAGATGTGGGAGTGGCTGCTGGCCCACCCCGACCACCCGGCCGGTGGACCGGTCGAGCCCCCGGCGGCGGGCCCGCTGCCCACCCCACCCGCCCACCTGGTGACCGACCCGCTTGTGATCATCCGCCGGGTACCGGTCCCCGCCTGAAGGAGGACCCCGTCCTCCTCACCCCGCGCATGCACGGGGCGAGCCTCGGGACGGGGCCGGGGGCCCTGGCGGTGCGATCGTGATGAGGAGAGCAGTGCACAGCACGCATGACGAGGTCGACCTGCGGCTGCAGGTGGCCCGGCGGACGACGGGCGCCGAGGGCGTCGTCGTCCTGGAGCTGCGCGACCCGACCGGGGCCGACCTGCCGGCCTGGTCGCCCGGCGCGCACATCGACCTGCTGCTGCCCGGCGGGCTGACCCGGCAGTACTCGCTGTGCGGCGACCCGCACGACCGGGCGGTCTGGCAGATCGGCGTGCTCCGCGAGCCGGAGGGCCGGGGTGGGTCGGCCCTCGTGCACGACCAGGTGCAGGAGGGCGCGGAGATCGACGTCCGTGGGCCGCGGAACCACTTCGAGCTGGTGCCCGCCGCGCGGTACGTCTTCATCGCCGGCGGCATCGGCATCACCCCGATCCTGCCGATGGCGGCCGCCGCCGAGGAGGCCGGCGCCACCTGGGAGTTCCACTACGGCGGGCGCACCCGCACGTCGATGGCCTTCCTCGAGGCGCTGGAGGCCCTGGAGGAGAAGACCGGGCACGGTCTGCGGGTCACGCTGCACCCGCAGGACGAGGTGGGGCTGATCGACCTCGACCGCATCCTGGGCACCCCGCAGCCGGACACGAGGGTGTACTGCTGCGGCCCCGAGCCGCTGCTGGCCGCGGTGGAACAGCGCTGCGCCGACTGGCCGCCCGGGGCGCTGCACGTGGAACGATTCGCCCCCAAGGAGCAGGGCGAGCGGGTGCTCAGCGGCGACTTCGACGTCGAGCTGACGCTGTCGGGCGCGACGCTGACCGTCCCGCCGGACAAGTCGATCCTGCAGGTGGTCGAGGAGGCGGGCATCCCGGTCCTGTCCTCCTGCCAGGAGGGGACGTGCGGCACGTGCGAGACCGGAGTGCTGGAGGGGACCGTCGACCACCGCGACTCGCTGCTGACCCCCGAGGAGCAGGCGGCGAACGACACGATGTTCATCTGCGTCTCCCGAGCCGCGTGTCCGAAGCTCGTCCTGGAGCTCTGAGCCCGCCCGGCCCCCCCGGGGTCGGCGGCGCGGAGGACGGCGGGCAGCAAACTGCTGGCCGTGCTGGACGCCTTCACCCGGGACCGGCGCGCGCTGACGCTCTCCGAGATCGCCCGGGCCACCGACGTCCCGCTGTCCACCGCGCACCGGCTGATCGCCGAGCTGTGCAGCTGGGGCGGGCTCGAGCGGGATCCCGACGGCCGGTACCGGGTCGGGCTGCGGCTGTGGGAGCTGGGCGCGCTGGCCCCGCGTGGCCTGGGCCTGCGGGAGGCGGCGCTGCCGTTCATGGAGGACCTCTACGAGGTGACCCACGAGAACGTCCAGCTGGCGGTGCGGGACGGCGTCGAGGTGGTGTTCGTCGAGCGCTTCGCCTCCCGGGACGCGGTCGCGGTCTACACCGAGGTCGGCGGCCGGTTCGCGCTCCCGCCCACCGGGGTCGGGCTGGTGCTGCTCGCCCACGCCCCGATCGCGGTGCAGGAGCAGGTGCTGGCCGCGCCGCTGCGCCGGTACACCGCGCAGACGATCACCGACCCGGTGCAGCTGCGCCGGGTGCTGGCCGAGGTCCGCCGGGCCGGGGTGGCGGTCAGCGACCGGCAGGTCACCGACGACGCGGTCTCGGTGGCCGCCCCGATCTCCGCCCGCGGCGAGGTGGTCGCGGCGCTGTCGATCGTGGTGCGGGGCAGCTCCCCGGCCGCCGTCCGGCCGATGGCGCCCGGCGTCCGGGCCGCCGCCCGGGCAATCAGCCGCACCCTGGCCGGAGGCCCGGCCGAGGCTTGATGTACGGCGCGCTACCGGACTCCCGGAGTTCTCCCGATGATCTTCTGGGTGTCACCCGTTGGTCCGTACCGGCGACGGAGAGTTCCCGCGACAGATGCAGCACGGACTATGCGGGAGCGCCTCGATGAGCCACGACCACGATCACCCCCACCACGACCACGACCACGGCCACGGCCACTCCCACGGGGCGGTCTCCGGCGTGGAGGGCACCTGGGCCGACCCGCAGGCCGACGACCCGTTGTCGGTCTCGCGGCGGGCCTTCCTGGCCACCGCCGCCGCCGTCGGTGCGGCTGCCGGGCTGGGCGGCGCCGTCTCCGGCGTCGGCCAGGGAGTCGCTGCCGCCGCTGGTGCCGGGACGACCACCAACGCGTGGACCGGCCGCACCCGGTACTACGCGGGCGACCACCACATCCACACCAAGTACTCGCCGGACGCGCAGTACGACGTGTCGACCCAGGTCATCAAGGGCCGGCAGTACGGCCTGGACTGGATGGTCATCACCGACCACGGTGGCGTCGCGCACCAGAAGCTCTCGATCGACAAGATCACCCCGGAGATCGAGAAGGTCCGCCGGCAGTACGCGGGCACGATGGTCTACCAGGGCCTGGAGTGGAACATCCCGGGCGCCGAGCACGCCACCGTCATGCTGCCCCCGGGGAGTGCGACCGTCGACATCCTGAAGGCCTTCGAGGCCGGCTACGACGGCAGCGCGCTGGCGGCCAAGGGCGTGACCGGCAACGTGGAGCCCTACGCCATCGACGCGCTGAAGTACCTGGACAACCAGGTGCGCAACCGGCGCACCGAGATCGCGCTGATGTTCGCCAACCACCCGAGCCGCCAGGGCATCGACAGCCCGCACGAGATCCGCAACTGGCGCGACGCGGCCCCGCAGGTCGCCGTCGGCATGGAGGGCGCGCCCGGTCACCAGGCCGCCGGCATCCCGACGTCGCAGGGTGGCCCCGGCAGCGGCCGCGGCTACTACGACAACGCCGGCACCAACCCCACCCGCTTCCTGGCGTACCCGCCGGAGTCCTACCGCACCTTCGGCGGCTTCGACTGGATGACCTCCACCGTCGGCGGCCTGTGGGACTCGCTGCTGGCCGAGGGCAAGCCCTGGTGGGTCACGGCCACGTCGGACTCGCACCGGGTGTTCCGGGACACCCGCATCCAGGGCCCGCTGGACTTCAACACCCACGGCACCAAGGGCGACGCGGTCGACACCGGCCGTCCGATCACCCAGTACGGCGACTTCTGGCCCGGCCAGTACAGCAGCACCCTCGTGGGGTCGGACTCCCGCTCCTACGTCGGCATCATGCAGGGCCTGCAGGCCGGCAAGGTCGTGGCCGTGCACGGCCGGATCATCGAGGGCCTCGACGTGCGGGTCCGCTCGGCGAAGGACGGCGACCCGCAGGGCGCCACGCTCGGTGGCCGCACCTGGGTGCGCCGCGGTGGCAGCGTCACGGTGACCATCACGGTCAAGGTGGCCGGTGGCGCGAACGCCAACGGCGACGTGCCCAAGCTGGCCAAGGTCGACCTGATCAGCGGCCCGATCACCGGCGAGGCGAGCGACCGGGACCGGTTCACCGCCCCGGAGACCGCCGTCGCGAAGACCTTCGAGGTCGGTCGCGGCCGGGCACAGTGGACGTTCGAGCACACGTTCACGAACGTGGACCGGTCCTTCTACGTGCGCCTGCGGGGCAGCGACGGCAACCAGCTGGACGCCAACGGCAACCCGCTCATGGACGTCGTCGGGGAGGCGAACCCGTGGGAGGACCTCTGGTTCTACGCCAACCCGGTCTTCGTCGACGCCATCTGATGACCGCCTCGCTGACGGCGGTCTGGTGGGGCGGGGCGCCGGTGGACGACCAGATCGCCGACGCCCACCTCCTGGCGGCGGTCGACGAGGCGCTGTCCGGCTCGGGAGCCGAGGCGGAGCTGGTCTGCACCCACGTGGACAGCTCCGCCCCGGCGCCCCGGGTCGGCGTCTCGATCCGGCTGACCGGGGAACCGGCGGACCCGGCGGCGACCCGGTCGGCCCTGGCCCGGGCGCTGGCCGGCCCGGTGGTGGCCGACGGCACCCTCGATGCGGACGTCGCCGGCCCGGCCCGGACGGCGCTGGTCGAGGCCGGTGCCGGGGACGCCGGCCGGGCGGTCCGCTTCCCCGGCTCGACGTCGGTCACCGGGCGGGTCTCGGTGGCCGACCTGATCGCCACCACCGCGATCGAGCAGGTCGTCGGGATCGGCGTGGCGCCGGCCGGCACCGACGTCGTGGACACCGGGCCGAACGGGTTCCTGCGGCCGCGGTTCTCCGGAGGCCGGCTCACGCTGCTGGTCGAGCGGGCCGCCGGGGGCGTGCTCCAGCCGTTCGAGATCGAGGACCCGCACCAGTGCTGCGAGGGCGGCGGGCACTGAGCGACCCGCGGGGGCAGGGACGGACCGTCCCTGCCCCCGCGGACGTTCAGACGGCGGAGACGGCGAAGCCGATCTCCTTGTCGGCGACGCACGCCGGGAAGGTCTCGAACACCCGGGCCCGCTCGGGGGAGTCGTGGTACGTCTCCTCCACCCGACGGAACTCGTCCTGGTCGCCGTCGTGCGCGACGGCCCAGGTGAACGTCTGGTGCTCCTCGTCGGCCAGGGCGAACAGCACCCGGAACCCGTACTGCTCACGCACCGGCAGCAGGGTGGGGAACCAGGCCAGGAAGTCGGCCATCCGGCCCGGCTCGAGCACGTATCGGCGCAGCTGCACGGTCTCCATGCCACTCATCCTGCCCGTCGTCGTCCGACGCTGATCAGGACGGCAGCTCAGGACGGTGGGGCGTAGAACTGCAGGTCGTTGCCCTCGGAGTCCTTGAACGGGGCGAGCCGGCCCCACGGGTGGTCGGCGATCCCGCTGAACTCCACGCCCTTGTCCTGCAGGGCGGCCACCTCGGCGTCCAGGTCGCCGTCGGGCTGGAAGGTGATCACCGCGCCGCCGGTGGCGGGCTGGGCACTCTCCCGCGCGTTGAGCCCGATCATCAGGCCGTTGGCGTCGAACTCGCTCCAGTCGTCGGTGGTCTTCCCCTCGGGCAGCCCCAGGGTGTCCCGGTAGAACGCCCGGGCCCGGGCCATGTCCGTCACCGGCACCCACACACTCGCCACACCACTCGCCACGTCAGCACTCCCTCGTCCTCGGTCGGTCGTGCCCGACCGGTGCCCCGCGCGGCGGCCGGCCAACCCACGGCAGACTGTCGGCGTGCGCTCTCCGACCGATGGCTGGACGACCTGCGCCCTGGGCCACCGGCACTGGGGCCTGGCCGGAGCGGCCGGTCTGCTGCTGCACCGGCCCGGTGCAGACGGGGTCGAGGTGTTGCTCCAGCTGCGGGTGGAGTGGTCGCACCACGGTGGCACCTGGGGCACCCCGGGCGGCGCGCTGCACCCGCAGGAGTCCGCGGCCGACGGCGCGCTGCGCGAGGCGGGGGAGGAGCTCGGGCTGCGCTCCGCGGACGTCGTCCTGGGCGCGGAGTGGGTCGACGACCACGGAGGCTGGAGCTACACCACCGTGCTGGCCACGCCCGCCGGCGCACTGGAGCCCGACGACCTGGCGCTGAACGAGGAGAGCGCGGGCGTCGGCTGGTTCGCCCTCGATGCGCTGCCGGTGCTACACCCCGGGCTCGCCGCGACCCTGCCCGTGCTCGCCCGCGCGGTGACCGGCTCCGACGTCACATGAGCGGACGCCAGACCGCGAGGGTCCACTGGGCCGTGGTGGCACTCGTCGTGGGGGTGTGCCTGGCGACGTCCCTGGTGCGCACCGTGTGATCGAGACGGCGGGCGGGCGCGCCACCACGGTGACGGACCGGGCGCCCTCGGGCGCCCGGAACTCAGCCCGGTGACACCGACACGGTGACCAGTCGGTGGTCGCCGAGCGAGAGCTGCCGCACCTCGGGGCGCTGCGGGTCCAGGCCGGCCGGGCCGAGCAGGTGGTCGAACTGCACCCGCGGCGCCGGGGCCGGGTAGGTCGGCGCGCTGACCAACCGCGCCGCGCCGAACACCCGCGCGGGCACCGGTCCGACCAGGTTGAGGTCGCCGGCCAGCACCACCGGGCCGGGCAACTCGGCGCACCACCGGCGCAGCCGGGTCAGCTGGCGGAGCGCGGTGTGCGGCGCGAAGGACAGGTGGGTGCTGACCACGGTGCAGTGCTCCAGCTCGGCGGCGATCGCCAGCCGCGGCTCGTCCGGGAACCACCACCGGCGGGTCTGCCCGGTGCGCGGGTCGGGCGCCCGCAGCGGGAGTCGGGCCCGCCCGGCGCCCAGCGGGAGCACCGACCAGCGGTGCACCGGCAGCCGACTGAACAGCGCGATCCCGTAGTGCGGGCCGGTCAGCGTCTCCCAGGACCCGCGGAGCACCGGCGGGTCGACCGGGGTCCAGCTGCGGAACGGGTCGGGGGTGCCGGCGACGGCTGCGGCGAACCGCCACTCGGGCGTACCGAGCGCGGCGGCCACCTCGGCCGCCTGGTCGGCACCGTGCGACCGGGGCTGGCCCACGTCGACCTCCTGGACGGCGAGGACGTCGACGTCCACCTCCGCCAGGGCGGCCCGCAGTGTCGCGGCGTCGAGCGAGCGACCGCCACCGTCCCGGCCGGAGGCGAGGTTCAACGTCCCGATCCGGAGTTCCACGCCACCATCAGACCAGTCCGGGGCCACTCGTGCTCTGCTCGCCGGTGGTGAGCAGCGCACGAGGCGCCGAGGAGGCACCTGCTCGGCGGAGCGGGTGCATCCTGCTGCGACTAGGTTCGGGACCGTGAGTGCCCGCGCCGACGTCTCCGAGATCTTCGACCCCACCGCCTGGCGGCCGGTCGAGGGCTTCGAGCAGCTGACCGACGTCACCTACCACCGCGCCGTCGACGCCGGTGTCGTCCGGATCGCGCTCGACCGGCCCGAGGTGCGCAATGCCTTCCGGCCGCAGACGGTCGACCAGTTGCTCGCCGTCTTCGAGCACGCGCGGCTGGCGACCGACGTCGGCTGCGTGCTGCTCACCGGCAACGGCCCCAGCGCCAAGGACGGCGGCTGGGCGTTCTGCTCCGGCGGCGACCAGCGGGTACGCGGCAGGTACGGCTACGAGGCCGGCGACGGCGCGAACGGACGGCTGCACATCCTGGAGGTGCAGCGGCTGATCCGGTTCATGCCGAAGGTCGTCGTCTGCGTCGTCCCGGGCTGGGCGGCCGGTGGCGGGCACAGCCTGCACGTGGTCGCCGACCTGACCCTGGCCAGCGCCGAGCACGCCCGCTTCAAGCAGACCGACGCCGACGTCGGCAGCTTCGACGGCGGGTTCGGCTCGGCGTACCTGGCCCGCCAGGTCGGGCAGAAGTTCGCCCGGGAGGTCTTCTTCCTCGGGGAGGAGTACTCCGCCGAGGAGGCGCACCGGATGGGCATGGTCAACCGGGTCGTGCCGCACGCCGAGCTGGAGGCCACCGCGCTGGACTGGGGACGCCGGATCGTGGCGAAGAGCCCGACCGCCCAGCGGATGCTCAAGTACTCGTTCAACCTGATCGACGACGGGCTGGTCGGTCAGCAGCTGTTCGCCGGGGAGACCACCCGGCTGGCCTACATGGCCGAGGAAGCGGTGGAGGGCCGGGACTCGTTCCTGGAGAAGCGCCCGGCCGACTTCTCCCGCTTCCCATGGCACGCCTGAAGGAGGAGGACACGGATGATCGTCGAGGTGATCGGGGGCACCGACGAGGTGCCCGAGGTGCGGGTGGCCGACGTCGACGACCTGGCCCGGCTGCACCTGGCCGTGGGGGCGCTGACCGACGAGGACGTCGACCGGGCGTTGCGCGAGGCGGGCCTGGGCCGGCTGAGCGAGGGTGACACCGGCCTGCTGGACGTGGCGGCCCTGCGCGCCGCCGCCGAACCGCAGGCGACCGCCGACGACTGGGCGCAGCGTTTCGACGGGATGGTGGCGCAGGCCGTCGAGAAGGGCTGGGCGGCGGACGACGGAGCCAGCCTGCAGGTGCACGTGGAGCCCGCCGCGTCGGCCTGAGGGCGCTCCGCGACCCGCCCGGCGAACTGTGATCTCGATGCGGAGTCGCTCGGTTGTTGTGGTCACTCCACCTTCTTGGGCACGATTGCACGGTGACCACGACCGATCTGCCTCCGCGACCCGCCGCCGCCCGTCCCCCGGGGCGCCCGCTGTCGTCGGAGCTGTCCGAGCAACTGGTGGCCGTGGCGGTGGAGATCCTCGCCGACGAGGGGTGGGGGAGGCTCAACAGCGACCGCGTGGCCGCGCGGGCCCGGGCCGGCAAGGCCGGCATCTACCGGCGTTGGCCCACGATGGCCGCACTGGCGCGGCACGCCCTGAACACCGCGCCGCTGGTCGAGCTGCCCGCCGACTCCGGGTCGCTGCGCAGCGACCTCTGCGAGCTGCTGGCCCGTTGGACCCGGCCGCTGGACCGCGCCGAGCGAGCCGCCGCGAGCCTGGTCGGGGCAGCTCGGCACGACGACGAGCTGCGCGCCGGCCTCGAGGAGGCGCTGGTGCGCCCGCTGGCCGGCGCAGTGCGTGAGCTGGCGGCGCGGGAGGCCGCCCGCGGGCGTGAGCTGCCGCACCAGCGGGTCGCGCTGCTGGGATCGGCGGTGCAGGCGCTGTGGTGGCAGCGCTACACGGCCTTCGGTCCGGCGCCGATGAGCACCGCGCAGGTCGAGCAGCTGGTCACCGACGTGCTGCTGCCGATCGTCGAGTCGGAGCAGCAGCCGCCCGGCTGAGGGAGGACCCCGTCCTCCTCGTCCCTCAGGCTCGGGACGAGCCTCTGGACGGGGCCGGTGGAGTCCTTCTTCAGTCGATCCGCACGTCCAGCTGGCGGGCGAGCCGGCGCACCCCGTCCTCGAGCACGGCGAGGGTGGCGGCGGTGGTCGCGTGCTCGGGTCCACGCGCCGCGGTGCCGTGCCCCGTGCCGAGCACCTGCCGGCGGTTCGCGAGCACCAGCACGCGCCCGGCCACCAGGAACAGGTCGGCCGCCAGTCGGCTGAGCAGGTCGACTGAGGCGCCGTCCGGCTGCTCCGTCGCCGCGAGCGCGGTCGCCAGCGCCGCCGCCACCCGCCCGCCGGCCTCCTCCACCAGGGTCCGTTCCCGTTGCTGCAGGCTGGTCGTCCGCGCCAGGGCCTCCAGGTAGCTGCGGTGCTCCGGCTGCGCCTCCTGCTCCAGCAGCTGGTGGAGGTCGCTCTCCAGGTAGCTGCGCAGCGCGGCCAGCGGTCCGGTGCCGTGCGGCCGGGCCGTGACGGCGGCGGCGACCCCCTCGACCCACGGCGTCCGGCCGTCGAAGAACAGTGCTTCCTTGCTGTCGAAGTGGTTGAAGACGGTCTGCACCGCGACGTCGGCGGTCGCGGCGATGTCGGCGATGGTCACCGCGTCGAAGCTGCGCTCGGCGAACAGGCGCTGAGCCGCCGCGCGTATCTCCGTCCGGGTCTGCGCCTTGCGGCGTTCCCGGCGTCCCCCTGTCGCCGCGTCCACGATCGACAATGTAGAGCGCAACTCACCGCTCGTGATGCCGTGTCAGCCGGTCAGGGCCGTGTCCGCGGCGGCGCGCAGCCGGTCGTGCGCCGGTGTCCAGTCCGTCCACACCGCGTCGGCCCAGGCGCGCACCAGGGCCGGCAGGTCCACGACGTCCAGGTCGGCGGCCAGGTCCGCGACGGTCGTCGTCCAGCGTTCCGGTGCGGTCAGGTCACGGGGGGCGGCGTCGTCCACCCGGCTGCCGAGCGCAGCCGAGCGCGCGTGGTCGACGCTCCGCTCCAGCTCCAGGCAGAGCCGGACCGGTGCGGCGGCCGGTGCACCGGGCAGCAGGTGCTGGGCCTCGTAGGCGTCGGCGGCCACCCGGAGCAGCGACGCGGCCTGCACGTCCTGCCCGGCCTCCTCGCGGAGGCCGCGCACCGTCACGGCGAACAGCCCGGCGCAGCTGGCCGAGGCGCCGGCGTGCGTGCCGGCCAGACCGGGGACGACGGCGAGCACCGCGCCACAGCCGGGACAGGCCGAGGTCTCCGGCGCCTGCTGGGGGCTCGGGGTGTCGGCGCCGGTCACGACGGTCGATCGTGCCGTACGGGGACGGGCAGCGCCGACCGGGCGGGGTGGCACTGGGTGCCACCCGACGGCGGGGGGTGGCGCCGGACCCCCTAGCGTGGGCCAGGTCACGCTCGAGACAGGAGACGGTGGATGAAGACGCACGGTGCGGTGCTGCGGGGTCCCGGCGACTGGGAGGTCGCGGAGCTCGAGCTGGTCGACCCCGGCCCGGGGCAGGTGCTGGTCGAGATGGCCTACGCGGGGCTGTGCCACTCCGACGAGCACCTGCGGTTCGAGAGCCAGCGCTACCCCATCGTCGGCGGGCACGAGGGCGCCGGCGTGGTCCAGGCCGTCGGGGCCGGCGTCACCGGCGTGCAGCCCGGCGACCACGTGGTCACCTCCTTCCTGCCGGCGTGCGGCCACTGCCGCTGGTGCGCCACCGGCCGGTCCAACCTCTGCGACCTCGGCGCGACGATCGGCACCGGGCAGCTGCCGGACGGGACCTGGCCGTTCCGGCTGGACGGCGAGGAGCTCGGCGGCTTCTGCATGGTCGGCGCCTTCGCCCAGCACTCGGTGCTGTCGGAGTTCTCCTGCGTCAAGATCGAGCCGCACCTGCCCCTGGACGTCGCCGCGCTGATGGCCTGCAGCGTCCCGACCGGCTGGGGCTCCGCGGTGAACGCCGGGCCGGTGCGCCAGGGCGACGTCGTGGTCGTCGTCGGCACCGGTGGGGTCGGCTGCAACGCGGTGCAGGGCGCGGCGATGGCCGGTGCGGGCGCCGTCGTCGCCGTCGACCCGGTGGCCTTCCGCCGGGAGTTCGCCCGGACGCTGGGCGCCACCCACGCGGTCGCCAGCACCGAGGAGGCGGCGGGCCTGGCGAAGCAGCTGTCCCGCGGCACCGGGGCCGACGTCGTCATCCTGGCCACCGGCACGACCAGCCCGGAGATCACCGGCGGCGCCTACCGCTGCCTGGGCAAGGGCGGCACGCTGGTGCTGACCGGCCTGGCCGACCACACGATGGCGACGACCGTCGCGCTGCCCGGCAACATCACCACCGTCTACGAGCAGCGGGTGCAGGGCGCGCTGTACGGGATGTGCAACGCCTACCGGGACATCCCGCGGCTGCTGCGGCTCTACGAGGACGGCGCGCTCGAGGTCGACTCGCTGATCACCGAGCGCTACGCCCTCGACGAGGTCAACCAGGGCTACCAGGACCAGCGCGACGGCACCGTCATCCGCGGCGTCCTCCAGCACCAGCACTGACCCACCCCTGAGCCACCAAAATGGCCATTTTGGTGGCTCAGGGGGTGATCGTCCAGGTGGCTGGGCAGGTCAGCGTGCATGGCCGAACCCACCATCGCCGTCATGGACGTCGACGGCACCCTCGTCGACTCGAACTACCACCACGCCCTGGCCTGGTACCGGGCGCTCCGCTCACTGGGGGAGACCTACCCCGTCTGGCGCATCCACCGCCTGATCGGCATGGGCGGTGACCAACTCGTCGCCGCCCTCGGTGGCGAGGAGGTCGAGCGGCGGATCGGTGACGAGGCCCGGGACAGGTGGGTGACGGAGGTCGACACGATGATCGACGAGATCGCCCCGCTCCCCGGCGCCCGCGACCTGCTGGTGGCCATCAAGGAGCGCGGGCACCGGCTGGTGCTGGCCAGCTCGGGCAAGCCGAAGCACGTGGAGGTCTTCCTCGACCTCCTCGACGCCCGCGACCTCGCCGACGCCGTCACCGACAGCGGCGACGCCGAGTCCTCCAAGCCCGAGCCGGACCTGCTGCAGGTGGCGCGGCAGATGCTCGGGGCCGCCGACGAGACGCGCAGCGTGATGGTCGGTGACTCGGTCTGGGACGTGGTCGCGGCGAAGAACGCCGGGATGCCGGCGATCGTCGTCCGCTCCGGTGGCTTCGGGGACGACGAGCTGCACGACGCCGGTGCCGTGGGGATCTACGACACCCCCGGCGACCTCGCGGCCGCACTGGACGACACCCCGCTCGCCTGAGAGAGGAGCCCCGTCCTCCGGCCCCGTCTCGGGGCGGAGTCGAGCAGGCGGCACCTTGCACGGAGGGCGCGTTCCCGCTGCGTCTACGTCGACCACGGGCTGATGCGGGAG
>NZ_JAPVBQ010000005.1:209525-233088 GCF_026968045.1 Modestobacter sp. VKM Ac-2977
TGCACGGAGGGCGCGCTCCCGGCCGGGAACGCGCCCTCCGTGCACAGTGCGGTGCCTGTTCCTCAGCCGACGACGCCGGCGCGGTGCGAGGTGTACTCGTCCACCGCGCACATCGGCGGCCGTTCGTCGACGGCGACGGTGTGGCTGGTCGGCACGAAGCCGCGTCCGTCGTGGGCGAACTGGGTGAGCAGCCCGCCGGGCTCCAGGCGGCGCCGGTCCGACCGGCCGCGCTCGGCGCGGGACAGCACGGTCGAGACGATCTGGCCGGCCATCGTGCCCAGCGCCTCGTCGGTCTGGTGGGAGTGCGTGCGCGTGCCGAGGTCGACCTGTGCCAGCCCGTTGAGGCCGCAGACCTGCAGCAGGTCGACCAGCAGGCCGACCTCCACGCCGTAGCCGGAGACGAACGGCACCTGCTCCAGGGCCGATCGGCGGCCGGCGTACTCCCCGCCCAGCGGCTGCACGAACCCGGCCAGCTCCGGCCACAGCGCGTTCAGCAGTGGACGGGCGGTGAGCTCGGTGACCCGGCCCCCGCCGGCCGGGCGGTGCTCGCCGTCGACGGTGAGCGGGCGGGTGTAGCAGCCCTTCACGTACTCGACGCGGGGGTCGGTGAGCAGCGGGGTGAGCAGGCCCGGCACGTAGTGGCTGACGTCGCCCAGCAGGTCGGAGTCGATGAAGACGACGAGGTCGCCGGTGGTGGCCGCCAGCGACTTCCACAGCGCCTCGCCCTTGCCCGGGCGGTCGCCCTGCCTGGGCAGCACGTCGCCGACCGCGACGACCTCGGCGCCGGCTGCCCGGGCCACCTCGGCGGTCGCGTCGGTGGAGTGGGAGTCGATGACGACGAGCTCGTCGATCAGCGGCACACCCTCGACCCAGCGCTCGACCAGGTCGCGGACCAGGACCCCGACGGTGGTCTCCTCGTTCCGCGCGGGCAGGACGACGCTGACCCGGTGGCCGCCACGGCGTTTGGCCAGCAGCAGCGCATCGGCGTCGATCTCGGCCAGGGAGGTGGCCGACGTGGTGCGGTGCTCGAACCAGGCCCGGGCGTCAGGTCGCATCAGCCCACTGTCGAGCAATCCAGCCACCTCCGGCACGTCGGCGGGGCGGCGTTCACATGAACTTCACGTTCCCCCTGCGAACCAGGGTGACTGCTGTGTGGCCACCCGGCAAATCCCGTGGGACGGCCGCGTCGGGGCACCGGAGGTCGGTCAGGTGCTCTCCCGGCCGGGCTCCACGGCGTCCAGTGCCACGCGGGCGCCGGGGGCGGTCAGCGCCACGGCGGTGGCCGAGCCCGCGGCGGCGACCGCGGCCGCGAACCGGCGGGGTGGCTCGACGAGCAGCGCCCGCATCCGGGCCCGCCAAGGGCTGGGCACCGAGGTCAGCCCGGCGACGGCGAAGGTGCCCCAGTGCACCGGGACGGCGACCTGCGGGCGGAGCAGCGCCACGGCCCGGGCGGCACCGGCCGGGTCCAGGTGTCCGGGCCCGAGCGTGGGGCCCCACCCCCACACCGGCAGCAGGGCGACGTCCACGCCGTCGTCACCGAGGTCGGCCATCCCGGGGAAGAGGTCGGTGTCGCCGGCGGCGTAGACGGTGACGCCGTCCCCGGCGAGCAGGTGCCCGACCGCCGGGGCGTGCGGGCCGTGGGTGAGGAGCGGTCCCCAGCGGTGGGCGGCGTGGTCGGCGGGGGTGGCGGTGACGGTGAGGCCGCCGTCGGAGAGGCT
Organism: Modestobacter sp. VKM Ac-2977; assembly: GCF_026968045.1. Lineage (GTDB taxonomy): Bacteria > Actinomycetota > Actinomycetes > Mycobacteriales > Geodermatophilaceae > Modestobacter. The sequence continues at coordinate 211,244 of NZ_JAPVBQ010000005.1, forward strand.
CGCACCCGCACCGAGTTCCTCGACGGCGGTGAAGCCGTGTCGGGTGAGCCACCGGCCGGCGCCGCGGGGCACCACGATCGGCGTGCTCCGGCCCAGCCGGTGCAGCGAGGGCAGGTGCAGGTGGTCGTTGTGCAGGTGCGAGACGACCACCAGGTCGACGCCGGCCCAGGCCTCGGGGGACAGGCGGGGGACCACCCGCCGCAGCGGGCCCAGCCGGTGGGTGAGCAGCGGGTCGGTGAGCACCGTCCGGCCGGCCAGTTCCACCCGGACGGTCGAGTGGCCGAGGAAGCGCAGGGACGGTGCGGTCACCGGGTCAGTGTCGCGCCGGCCACCCGCCCGGTCATCACACCCCGGCACGCGCTCGCGGCGGCGGCGCGGGGGTGGGCAGGGGCGCGACCACCGCGCCCTTGGGGTGGCGCAGCAGAGCGGCCACCTCGGCGGCGGTCAGGCCGGTCGGCATCACCGGGCCGGAGACGGCGACCACGCCCTGCACGCGCAGCTCGTGGAGCAGCTGCGGGGAGGTGATCTCCTTGGCGACGGTCGACACCTCGAAGTCGCGGGCGCTGCGGCCGATCGCGCCCAGCAGCTCCAGCGTCCGGTCGTGGTTGTCGCCGGACGACAGGTTGCGGACGTCGACCATCACCACCTCCAGGGGCAGCCGGGCGAGCTGCGACCACAGGGTGGAGCCCATGCCGTAGTCGTCCAGTCCGAGCCGGACGCCGGTCCGGTGCACGGCGTGCAGCGCGGGGATGAGTGCCGCGGAGGAGGTCTGCAGCACCTCCTCGGTGACGAAGAGGGTGAGCCGGGGAGGCGCCAGGCCTGCCCCGGCCAGCGCGATGGCCACCTCGCCCGGCAGCTCGTCGGCGTGCACCACGCCTGCAGGCAGGTCGACGGCGACCAGCAGCTGGTCGTCGAGGGCGGCCACGTCGGCGCAGGCGCGGGTGATCAGCCACTGCTGCAGGGTCGCGGTGCAGCCCTGCCGTTCGGCGGCGGCCCACAGCTCCGCGGCGGGCAGCGCGCCGAGCTCGGGGTGCACCCACACGGGCTGGGCGTGCAGCGCAGCGAGGATGCCGGTGTCGCCGTTGGCGATGGTGTCGAAGTGGAGCTGGACCTCCCCGTCGGCCAGGGCGGTGACGACGGAGCTGCTGGCCGCGGCCTGCGCCACCCGGTCGTCGGTGTGCATCCGCCAGCAGCCCTTGCCGGCCCGCTTGGCGGCGCCGAGGGCGGCGTCGGCCTGGCGGAAGGCGAGCTGGCCGCCCCCGGGGTGCACCCGGCAGAGGCCCACGCTGGCGCCGACGGTGAAGGTGCGGTCGCCGATCCGGCAGGGCCGGGCGAGCGCGTCGAGCACCCGCTGGGCGGCCTCGACGGCGGCGTCCTCGGCCCCGGTCAGCAGCACGGCGAACTCGTCGCCGCCGAGACGGGCGACCAGGTCGTCGGCGCGCAGCAGGCCCTGGAGGCGCCGGGCCACCTCGACCAGCAGCAGGTCGCCGGCCTCGTGGCCGGCGGAGTCGTTGACCGCCTTGAACCCGTCGAGGTCCAGCACCAGCAGGGACCGCTCGCTGGTGGTCGCCGACCCGGCGGCCATCTCCTGGAACAGCAGTGCGCGGTTGGGCAGCCGGGTGAGGTGGTCGGTGAACGCCATCCGCTCCAGCTCCCGCTCGCGGCGTCGCCGGGTGGTCACGTCCCGCAGGTGGAGCACCCGGCGTCCGCTGCCGGGGCGCTCGTGGTGGGTGACCTCCAGCTCGCGCGGCTCACCCGCGGCGTCGCGCAGCCGCAGGTGCACCGCGGGGGCCACCCCGCCGGGCCCGGTGGTCAGCTCGCGGCGGACGCGGGGGCGGTCCTCCTCGTGCAGCAGGTCCAGCAGCAGCGGGTGCGGGTCGGCGTCGAGGACCCCGAGCAGGGTCCGGGCCGCGGGAGAGGTGAACTCGAGGCGGAGCTCGGCGTCCACGATCGCCACGCCGTCCGAGCTGGCCTCGACCAGGCCACGGAAGTCGTCCTCGCTGCGGAGCAGGTCCTCCTCGATGCGGTCGCTGTCCCGGATGCGCATGAACAGCCGCACCAGCAGCAGCAGGACGACGACGGCGGTGCAGGCGAGCGCACCGTCGGGGACCCGGAGGTCCAGCAGCAGGGCGGCCACCAGGGTGACCGGCACCCCGACCAGCGCCAGCACGTCGACGACCACGCCGGCGGTGTTCACGGTCGGTGCGGTGTCGGCGGGGGACAGCTCGGTCGGGACGGCGCTGGCCAGCTGGACGGTGCGCACGCCGGTGAGCAGCGCGCCGGCGATCACGACGTCGGCAGCGGCGGACGCGAGCCCGGTCGGCTGCACGATGTGCGCGGCCAGCAGCGTCGAGGCCAGCCCCAGCAGGGCGGTCATCAGGATCATCGCGGTCGCCGGACGCCGGACGGCTGCGGTCGACACCGTGCACAGCGCCCCGACGACGCCCACGGCCACGGCCGGGTAGATGCCGTAGGCGAGCACGAGGGGCTGCAGGTCCGGCGCGATCGCCCCCGGCGTCATCGCGGGGGCCAGCACGAGCACGTCGGCGACGATGACGAGGGCGACGGTGACCAGCACCCCGTCGATCACCAGGATCGGCCAGCGGGTGCCGCGGACCCGCCCGCCGATCAGCGCGGCGCTCACCGTCGGCCCGAGCGCGGCGACGAGGACCAGGACGACGCCCACGCTGAACCGGCCCTGCGCGCCGCCGACGCCCAGTCCGGTCACCAGGCCGGCGCAGGCGAAGAGCAGGGAGCTGATGCCCAGCAGCTGCCAGGGCAGCCGGTCGCAGCGGGCCATCTGCCGGGTCAGCCGGCTGCAGCGCCACGCCGCCCACGCCCCGACCGCGGTCAGCACCAGGTTGTCCCACTGCGGCAGTGCTCCGTGCGGGCTGGCCGGCACGGTGATCCCCAGGGCGACGAGCGCGCCGAGCATCGCCAGGGTCAGCGGTGCACGCCGGAGCCGGTTCACCTCGGCAGTCCGTCGTCCGCGGCCCGGGGCAGCGCCGCTGCCGAGGTGGGCACCGGCGCCCCGCCCAGCCCCGGGAGCTGGGCGGTCAGCGCGGCCTCGTCCAGCGGCCGGGCCAGCAGGTAGCCCTGGATGAACCGGTGGCCCATGTCGCGCAGCAGCTGCAGCTCGGCCGCCGTCTCGACGCCCTCCACCACCACGACCAGGCCCAGGCTGGTGCCCAGGTGCAGGACGGAGCTGCACAGTGCCCGGCGCTGCGGGTCGGTCTCGACGTGGGCGAGGAACTGCCGGTCCATCTTCAGCACGTCGATCGGCAGGCCGACGAGGTAGGCCAGCGAGGACCAGCCGGTGCCGAAGTCGTCGACGGCGATCCGGACGCCCAGCCGCCGCAGGGCGGCCAGGTCGTCGGTCACGTGCTCGTCGTCCAGCAGCACCGACTCGGTGATCTCCAGGACCAGCCGGCAGGCGGGCAGCCCGCTGGACTCCAGGGCCCGGAGCACGTCGGAGACCAGCTCGCCGCTGCGGACGTGCCGCGCCGAGACGTTGACCGCCACGGACAGGTCCTGGTGCGGGAGCGCGGCGACCGTGGCGGTGGCCTCGGCGAGCACCCACCGACCGAGTTCGGTGATCAGCGCCGACTCCTCGGCCAGGGGCACGAACTCCGCCGGCGACACCTCCCCGTACACGGGGTGCCGCCAGCGCAGCAGCGCCTCGACCGAGACGGTGCGGTGCAGCGCCAGGTCGACGACCGGCTGGTAGACCAGCCGCAGCTGGCCCTCGGCGAGGGCCCGGTCCAGGTCGGTGCGCAGCGTCTCCTCGCGCTGCTGGGTGATCCGGAGGGCGTCGGAGTGCCGGCGGACCCGGCCGGGACCGGCGGCGCGGGCGCTGCGCAGCGCCAGGTCGCCCCCGCGCAGCGCCTCCCCGGCATCCGCGTCGGCGTCCAGGGGCGTGACGCCGGCCGCGGCGGTCAGCCGCAGGGTGCCGTTGCCGGTGGCGACCGGCTCGACGGCGGCGACCAGCCGGCCGGCGATCACCTCGGCGTCGGCCACCGTGCCGGAGACGAGGACGGCGAACTCGCTCACCCCGGAGCGGGCCAGCCAGTCCTCGCCGCGCAGGGCCCGGGCGAACCGGGTGGTCAGCTCGCGCAGCACCGCGACGTCGTCGCCAGCGGGCAGCCCGTCGACGCCCAGCACGATGAGCGAGGCACTGCCGGCCGACGGGGTGCGGAGGGTGGCGGCGAGCCGCTGGGTCAGGGCCGAGCGGTTGGGCAGGCCGGTCGCCGGGTCGCTCGTGCTGAAGGTGACCACGGGCTCGGCCGGCTGCGGTGCGCTGGCGCTGACGTCCCGGCAGTAGAGCACGAGGGCGCCCACGTCGGGGTCGCCGCGCAGGTCGCGGACCTGGGACTGGATCAGTCGCCACCGGCCGTCGAGGTGCCGCACCCGCGCCGTCCGGGTCTTGGTCTCCGAGGCGTCCACGGAGGTGGAGTTCAGGGCGGCGACCAGTCCCGGGGCGTCGTCGGGGTGGACGGCGGCGGCGATCGAGGAACCGACGATGCGCTGGGGGTCCAGGCCGAGCAGCGCGGTGATGGCGGGGGAGACCCACTGCACCTGCAGCTGGTCGTCGAGGATCAGCACCGGGTCGGCGCTGCCGCGCACCAGCGTGCGGAAGTAGGCCTCGCTGCGCTGCAGGTCGGTGGTGAGCCGCTGCTGGGTGCGCCAGGACACCACCTGGTGGGCCAGCAGGGCGCCCAGCCCGAGCACGCCGAGCGTCGTCCCGAAGATGGTGAGGGTCCCGGTGACCGGGACGCTGAGCAGCAGCAGCGAGCCGCCGGCCAGTGCGGTGGCGTGCGGCAGCATGGCGCCGAGGGTGGAGCCGTCTGCACCCCCGCGGTCGGCGGCGGGCTGCGGTCGGTCGGCGTGGCAGGCCACCACGAGCAGGCCCAGCCCGAGGACGCTCAGCCCGCAGGCCAGGTACTGGACGAGGCCCGGCCCCGATGCGAGGGAGGAGCAGGCGCCGGACAGTGCGGTGGCGACCAGGGAGGCGAACAGCAGCCAGCCGACCGGGCGCTGGGCGGCCGGGCAGACCGCGATGAGGACCAGCGAGAAGCCGGTGCCGAGGGCGATGCTGGACAGCAGGGCGAAGAGCGCGATCGTCTCCGACAGGGGCAGCACGCCGTCCCGGGCGATGGTGAGGTGGTAGAGCGTGTGCACGGTCAGCAGGTCGGCGAGCACGAAGAGCGTGAACATGGTGGCGACCTGCGCCCGGGCGGCCCGGAGCGACGCACGGTCGAGCATCCGCAGGATCGCCACGACCACCAGCAGCTGACCGGGGACGCTGCCGAGGGCGGTCTGCCCCCAGGGCAGCACCGACGCGGCGGCCAGGGCGCCGCCGGCGCCCACGGCGACCGAGGCCGTGTACCAGCGCCAGCCGGCCGGGTGGGCGCTCCGGCGCCCGGCGCGGGAGAGGAGGACGAGCACACCGAGGACGGCGAGGAAGTTCACCGTCACCGCGACGGTGACGGCGGTCCGTCCGGGCAGCAGCCCGGTGGACAGGGTCGCGCAGGCCGCCAGGACGGCGAGCAGCAGTGGCCGGCTGAGCGTGCGGACGGCGGCCGGGCCGCCTCGCGTCGGAGCGGCCATGGCCCGCATCGGTGCGGCGAGGGCTCCGGAGGTCACGGATCAGTTGTCGGACCGCGGGCGCCCGGACTGCACCAGTGGCCGGCGCCACTCACCCGAAGGGGCGGGGACGAAGGGGTGGGGGCGGAGGAGCGGGGCGCCCGCTCAGTCGGGTCGGTTCACCAGCGCAGGGGCTGGGTCGCCCGGGAGTCGGCGGTGCGGCAGACCCGGCAGTGACCCCAGGTGGAGATCCGCACGTGGCTGCTGGGCTCACCGCACTCGGGACAGTCGACCATCGCCGCGGTGCCGGGCGGGGCCTCGCCGGCGTGCCGGGCGTGGACGGCCGCGTCGCCGGCGCACGGGCAGTCGAGGTGGGCTTCTGAGCAGTGTGCGTGGTCGGTTGCGATGGGGCGCCTCCTGGTGTCCCCGACGACGCTACTCAGCCGCACCAGCCCCTCGTCTGCGTCGTCCTCCCGGAGGCGGGCCCGGCGGGGACGACCGGGCGACCCGCCGGAGGGCTGGGCGCGCGAACGGCGCCTCCGGGTGGCAAGCTCGTCGGGGTGAAGACGTGGCTGGATGCATGGCCGGTGTTCCGGCAGCTGACGGGTCCTGACCCGCTGGGGCGTGGCAAGGCCGCGCGCAGCAAGGCGACCGAACAGGTGGTCAGCCGCACCGCCACCGCCGACAAGGTGGTGCAGTCGGTCTGCCCGTACTGCGCGGTGGGCTGCGGCCAGCGGGTGTTCGTCAAGGACGAGCAGGTCGTGCAGATCGAGGGCGACCCCGACTCGCCGATCAGCCGCGGCCGGCTCTGCCCCAAGGGCAGCGCGAGCAAGCAGCTGGTCACGAGCCCGAGCCGGGTCACGACGGTCAAGTACCGCCGTCCGCACGGGACGGAGTGGGAGGACCTCGACCTCGACACGGCGATGGACATGATCGCCGATCGCGTGCTCGACGCCCGCCGCAAGGGCTGGCAGGACGAGGTGGACGGCCACGCCGTCAACCGCACGCTGGGGATAGCGAGCCTCGGAGGGGCGACCCTCGACAACGAGGAGAACTACCTCATGAAGAAGCTCTACAGCGCCATGGGCGCGATCCAGATCGAGAACCAGGCCCGCATATAGCACTCCGCGACGGTCCCCGGTCTGGGGACCTCGTTCGGTCGTGGCGGCGCCACGAACTTCCAGCAGGACCTGGTGAACTCCGATTGCATCGTGATCGAGGGTTCGAACATGGCCGAGTGCCACCCGGTCGGCTTCCAGTGGGTCATGGAGGCCAAGGCGCGGGGCGCGAAGGTCATCCACATCGACCCGCGGTTCACCCGCACCAGTGCGCTGGCCGACCTGCACGTGCCGTTGCGCGCGGGCACGGACATCGCGTTCCTGGGTGGGCTGATCAAGTACGTCCTGGACAACGACCTGGACTTCCGCGAGTACGTGGTCGCCTACACCAACGCCGCGGCGATCCTGCGTGAGGACTTCCAGGACACCGAGGACCTCGACGGCCTCTTCTCCGGCTTCGACCCGGAGACCGGCCAGTACGACGAGACGACCTGGCAGTACGAGGGCACCGCGGTACCCGCATCGGCCGGTCAGCGTTCGCCCAGCCAGCCCGGTGGGTCGGCCTTCCGCAACGACGACGAGGGCGACCGGCCCGACGACGCGGCGGACGACGGCAGCGACGACGAGACCGAGGGCGTCAAGGAGGCCGACCAGCAGCAGGGTGCGCAGGGCTCGGCCGACATCGCCGGCAAGCCGAAGCGCGACGAGACGCTGCAGCACCCGCGCTGCGTCTTCCAGGTGCTGAAGCGGCACTACGCCCGGTACACGCCGGAGATGGTCGCCGACATCTGCGGCATCGAGCCGGAGGTCTTCCTCAAGGTCGCCGAGTGGGTCACCGCGAACAGCAACCGCGAGCGGACGACGGCCTGGGTCTACTCGGTGGGCTGGACGCACCACACCGTGGGTGTGCAGTACATCCGGACGGCGTCGGTGCTGCAGGCGCTGCTGGGCAACATGGGCCGCCCGGGTGGCGGGATCCTGGCGCTGCGCGGGCACGCCAGCATCCAGGGCTCCACCGACATCCCGACGCTGTTCAACATCCTGCCCGGCTACATCCCGATGCCCCACGCCCAGCAGCACACCGACCTGGACAGCTTCTGTGCCTCCAGCGTCGACCGGGCGGGCTTCTGGGGCAACATGCGCTCGTACTCGGTGAGCCTGCTGAAGTCCTGGTGGGGTGACGCGGCGACGGCGGAGAACGACTTCGCCTTCGACTACCTGCCCCGGCTGACCGGTGACCACGGCACGTACAGCACGGTCGCCGACATGATCCAGGGCAACGTGCCCGGCTACTTCCTCGTGGGCGAGAACCCGGCGGTCGGCAGCGCCAACGGCCGCATGCAGCGGTTCGGGCTGGCCAACCTCGAGTGGCTGGTCGTCCGCGACCTGCAGATGATCGAGTCGGCGACGTTCTGGAAGACCGCCCCGGAGATCGAGACCGGGGAGCTGGTCACCGAGGACATCGCCACCGAGGTCTTCTTCATGCCCGCGGCCACGCACGTGGAGAAGGAGGGCACCTTCACCCAGACGCAGCGGCTGCTGCAGTGGCGGCACAAGGCGGTGGAGCCGCCGGCCGACTGTCGCAGCGACCTGTGGTTCTACTTCCACCTGGGCCGCAGGCTGCGGGAGAAGCTGGCCGCCTCCACCGACCCCCGGGACCGTCCGCTGCTGGACCTCACCTGGGACTACCCGACGCACGGCGAGCACGACGAGCCCAGTGCGGACGCGGTGCTCCGGGAGATCAACGGCGCCGGCCCGGACGGGGAGATGCTGTCGACCTACCTGGACATGAAGGACGACGGCTCGACCACCGGCGGTTGCTGGATCTACACCGGTGTCTACGCCGACGGGGTCAACCAGGCCGCCCGGCGCAAGCCCGGCCGCGAGCAGGACTGGGTCGCCGCCGAGTGGGGCTGGGCCTGGCCGTCGAACCGCCGGGTGCTCTACAACCGCGCCTCGGCCGACCCGGACGGCAAGCCGTGGAGCGAGCGCAAGGCCTTCGTCTGGTGGGACGAGGAGGCGGGGGAGGACGGAGCCGGTCGCTGGGTCGGTCATGACGTCCCCGACTTCGAGGCGACCAAGCGGCCGGACTACGTCCCGCCGGAGGGTGCAGTGGCCCAGGCGGGCATCGGCGGTGCCGACCCGTTCGTCATGCAGGCCGACGGGAAGGCGTGGCTGTACGTACCGGCGGGGCTGGCCGACGGCCCGATGCCGGCGCACTACGAGCCGGCCGAGTCGCCGGTGGAGAACGCGCTGTACGGCCAGCAGGCCAACCCGGGCCGGGAGGGCATCCAGGGGGCGTGGAACCGGGGCAACCCGCCGCGCAGCACCGTCTACCCCTACGCGATGACCACCTACCGGCTGACCGAGCACCACACCGCCGGTGGGATGAGCCGCACGCTGCCCTACCTGTCGGAGCTGCAGCCGGAGTTCTTCGTCGAGGTCAGCCCGCAGCTGGCCGAGGAGCGCGGGCTGGAGAACGGTGGCTGGGCGACGCTGATCAGCGCCCGCACGGCGATCGAGGCCAGGGTGCTGGTCACCGAGCGGATCCGGCCGATGAAGCTCAAGGGCGGCCAGGTCGTCGAGCAGATCGGCATCCCGTACCACTGGGGTGAGCAGGGGCTGTCCACGGGCGACTCGGGCAACGACCTGTTCGGCGTGGTGATGGACCCCAACGTGCACATCCAGGAGACGAAGGTCGCCACCTGCGACATCCAGCCCGGGCGGCGTCCGCGCGGCAAGGAGCTGGTGCAGTACGTGGAGGACTACCGGATCCGGGCGGGCGTCCAGTCGGGCCTCGTCCCCAGCGGCGGCCGGGCACCGATCGAGGAGGGGACGAGCTGATGTGGCTCGACCCGATGGAAGAGGAGCGCTCGTGACGACCGTCAGCTCGGCGAGCCCGGCGCTCACCGGCAACGACCCTGCCAACCGGCTCTACGGTCCGCTGCCCGATGTGAGCGGGGAGGCCGGTTACGCGGAGGACCACCCCGCGCGGGTGGGCTTCTTCACCGACACCTCGGTCTGCATCGGCTGCAAGGCCTGCGAGGTCGCCTGCAAGGAGTGGAACACGCTCCCGATGGACGACGCGGACGGCAAGCGCGACGCCATGGCCCTGACCGGGATGTCCTACGACAACACCGGCATGCTCGGGGCCAACTCGTGGCGGCACGTGGCGTTCGTCGAGCAGAGCCGCGCCGTCGACCTCCCCATGCCAGGGGTCGGGCTGCCGGGAGCCGGTGGCGCGGGTGTCGACGCACCCGCGGCCGGCTGCGGCAGCAGCGGCGGGGGCTGTGGGGGTGGCTCGGGTGACCCGCACGCCGTCTCGGCCGGCGGCAATGCCGACGGGGTGGGCCTGGCCCAGTCCAGCGTGCTGAACGCCGAGGCGCTCAGCGAGTTCGACCCGCAGACCGGGCACTCGGCCGACCGCGAGATCCGCTGGCTGATGTCCTCCGACGTCTGCAAGCACTGCACGCACGCCGGCTGCCTGGACGTCTGCCCGACCGGGGCGCTGTTCCGCACGGAGTTCGGCACCGTGGTCGTGCAGGGCGACATCTGCAACGGCTGCGGCTACTGCGTGCCGGCCTGCCCCTACGGCGTGATCGACCAGCGCAAGGACGACGGCCGGGTCTTCAAGTGCACGATGTGCTACGACCGGCTCACCGACGGGCTGCAGCCGGCCTGCGCCACTGCCTGCCCCACCCAGTCGATCCAGTTCGGTGACCTCGACGAGCTCCAGGCCCGGGCCGACGCCCGGCTGGCCACGCTCAAGGAGCAGGGTGTCGAGACCGCCCGGCTCTACGGGCGGGACGAGGACGACGGCGTCGGCGGCGCGGGGGCCTTCTTCCTGCTGCTCGACGAGCCGGAGGTCTACGGGCTCCCGCCGGACCCGATCGTCACCACCCGGGACCTGCCGTCGATGTGGAAGCACGCCGTCGGCGGGGCCGCCATGGTGGTCGGGTTCGCGCTCTCCGCCGTGCTGGGCTCACGTAAGGGGCTGCGCCGATGACCGAGGGACTGGTGACGCCGGGCGCCGGCTGGCGGCGGGCCGACGGCCCGCCGGCGCAGGCGCGCGAGAAGAAGCGGCGCAAGGGCGGCCGGCGCGGCGGTGGCCGGGACGGCGACCCGACCGTCGACGAGGCCGAGTTCACCTCGTACTACGGCCGGCCGATCATCAAGCCCCCGGTGTGGAAGACGCCGGACGTGCCGCTGTACCTGTTCCTGGGCGGGGCGGCGGGCTCGTCGGCGGTGCTCGGCGCGATCGCCGACGTGACCGGTCGCCCGGCGCTGACCCGGGCCGCGCACTACACCGCCGGTGGTGGCGCGCTGGCCTCGGTCGTCTGGCTGATCCACGACCTGGGGCGGCCGGCGCGGTTCCTGCACATGCTGCGGGTCATCAAGCCGACGTCGCCGCTGTCGGTGGGCTCCTACATCCTGGCGCCGTTCAGCGCCCTCACCGCGGCGACCGCGGGCATCCAGCTGCTGGAGGCCTTCCCCGGTCTGCAGAAGTTCGGGCTGCGGCGGATCGCCGGCTGGTTCCCCGGCCTGCGGAAGGTCGTGGGCTCCACCTCGGCGGTCTTCGGTGGTCCGATGACCACGTACACGGCGGTGCTGCTGGCCAACACCGCGGTGCCGTCGTGGCACGAGCCGTACAAGGAGCTGCCGTTCGTCTTCGCCGGCTCCGGGATGGCCGCCGGCGGTGGCATCTGCATGGCGTTCACCCCGGTCGCCGAGGCGGGGCCGGCCCGGAAGATGGCGGTCGCCGGCGCGGCGGTCGAGCTGGCCGCGATGCACAAGGTCGAGCACGACCACGGCATCGTCGGTGAGCCGTACCAGCTGGGCAAGGCCGGGAAGATGATGAAGGCCGCGAAGGCATGCACTGCCAGCGGTGCCGGCCTGACCGTGGTGGCCGGCCGTACCCGGGCCGGTGCCGCGGTCTCCGGTGCGCTGTTGGCGGCCGGCTCGCTCCTCACCCGGTTCGGCGTCTTCGAGGCCGGCATGGCCAGCGCCAAGGACCCGAAGTACACCGTCGTGCCGCAGCGGGCCCGGATGGCCGCCCGCGCGGCGGCGGCCGCCGGGGACGAGCACGAGGCCAGGTCCGTCACCCGCTGACGACCCGCCCCACCCGAACTGCCCCGTACCGCCCCCGGGGGCGCGGGGCAGTTCGCCGTTCCGCGCCTGCGGTTCCTGGTGCGACGCCCCGGTCCGATGGCGGGTGCCGTGCGGCGGGGGCCTCAGGGACCGGTGAGGCGTGCCGTGACCGTCGTCGGGGAGGCGGCGCCGTCGGCCGGATCGGGCAGCTCCCCGGGCTCAGTGGGTCCGGTCGGTTCTGCGGGGTCGGCCGGCTCCGTGGGCTCGACCGGGTCGGTGGGCTCGACCGGGTCGGTGGGGCTCGGGGTCGGTTCGGGGTCGGTGGGCGTGGGGCTCGGGGTGGGCCCGGGGTCGGTCGGGCCGGGTGTGGGTGTGGGTGTGGGTGTGGGCTCGCGGTCGGTCGGCTCCGGTGTGGGGGTCGGCTCCGGGTCGGTCGGGCTCGGCGTCGGAGTGGGCCGCGGTGCGGTCGGGTCGGGCGAGTCCGTCGGCGTCGGCGCGCTCGTGCGGGGCGCCGGGGCGGTCGGTGCGTCACCCGAGGGCTGCGGGTCCCCGAGGGCAGGAGGCGCCGTCGGCGGTTCGCTGGTGCCACCGCCGGTCGAGGTCGCGGGGGCGGAGCTCGACCGGCGCGAGTCACTGGAGGTCGGGTCCGAACCCGGGTCCGTCACGCGTTCCGGTGTCCGGCTGTTCGACTCTGTGACTGCCGCGTCGGCCAGGGCGTCCTCCCACTCGGGGACGGAGACGGGGGTCTCCTGCCCGGAGATCGCCGCGCCCCGGTTGAGGGCCTCGAAGGTGGCTGGCACCTGGTCGGGGTGGGCGGCGAGCTCGGCGGCGAGCGGGTCGGTGAACCCCAGGCTGGTGCCGGACCGGGCCAGGACCGGGGCGAGCGCCACCGCCGCGAGTGCGGTGAGGGCCAGCAGGCGCTGCGGGCCGCGGCCCCGAGGGCCGGACTGTTGGGGCGGTCCGAGCCTCCGGGCCGACCTGGTGCGGTGGGTGAGACCGGTCAGCACCACGCCCGCGCGGACGGGGCGGATCGATCGAGAAGGCCGGTGGGGCGGCACCGCGACGGAGACGGCGGTGCGGTGCCGGGCCCGTGAGGAGACGGCTGCGTGACCAGCGACCCGCCGGGACTCGGGGCGGACGTGTCGGACGATCCCGCGGGCCGGAGGGGTGGACCCGTGCGCGTGGACCGCGGTCGGGCGCCGGTGCCTCGTGTCGGACACGCCACAGGGGCGGCCGGCCGGTGGACGGGAGGCGGGCTTGCGGCGCAGCCCCAGGGGGCTCACGCCCGGGAGCTGCGAGGTCGGGAACCGGATCAGCTCATGGCAGTGGTCCGGTGGCACGTGCTTGACGACGGTGCCGAAGAGGACAGCAGCCAGCAGGCCGACCACAGGCCATGCGACCAGCAGCAGCCACCACCACGCCACGGACTTCCCTCGTCTCGGCCGCTCTGCCCACGCCGGCAGCGTCCTGTTGCCAAGGTTCGCCCGGTCGGGCGTTCCCGTCAATCGCGCGTCTCACCAGGCAGTCAGTCCGCCGAGGCGGTGCACCGACGGGCTTCGCGGCGGCGCCTGTCCGGGAGGGTGGTCACTCCGCTCCGGTGGAGGTCACTCCGGTCCGGGGGAAGAGCGCTGCAGCAGCCCAGGGGCGGGTTGGAGCGGCTCTCCGGCGGGCCGGTGGGCGGCGCCGGGCCGCACACGTGGAGCTGCCCCGTGCCGCCGGGACTCGGCGACACGGGGCAGGTCTGGGAGGGGCCGGTCGTCCACCCGTCCATCGCGCCGCTGCGGTGGACGCGTGGGATCAGCGGCGTGCGCCGCTGTAGCGGATGACCCGGCCGCCACCGATGCTGCGCGCGGCGGTGAGACAGAGGGTGGCCCGGCGGTGCACCTCGCTGGGTGAGGCGTCCGGGGAGAGCCCGGCGATGCCGGCGCAGGCCGTCAGACCGGGCACGCCGGCGTCGGCGACGACGACGAGGAGCCGGTTGGCCGCGGTCTCGGCGTGATGCGCGGCGGCGCCCAGCAGCACGGCGAACTCGCTGGGCCCGGAGCGGGCCAGCCAGTCGTCGCCGCGCACGCCGGCGGACAGGGCTGCGGCGACCTGGTCGAGGTGGCTGCTCGGCAGCGGCCAGCCGGTGTCCCGGCGGAGCAGCCCGACCAGCACCAGCGCGGCCGGGGAGACGTCCGAGGCCGGGGTGTGCGCAGCGATCCGGTCGAGCAGGGTGGCGCGGGTGGGCAGCAGGGTGACGGCGGCGGTCGCCTCGAGGTCGCGGGGTGGCGGCGCCTCGTGGGCGACCCGGTGGGCGGCGATCGGCATACAGGAGCTGTCGTCGTCCGGGAGGGGGCGGTTGAGTCCCGCGACCACCGAGGTGCCCCGTCGGGGGGAGGGCAACCGCCCGTCGGCTCGCGGCCGGGTTCGCCGGCCGGGGGTGCCCCGCGGCCGGGGGGCTCAGGACTCGAACGAGGCGCCGACGCGGTCGATGAGCTCGGACACCATCCCGGTGGGGGTCTCCGTCGGAGCCGGGGGCGGCGTGGACGTCTCGCCCGCGGCCCGACCGGACGACGGGGGCGCCGTCGTCTCCGGGGCGCCGGTGGACGGCGGGGGCGTCGGAACCGGCATCGGGCTCGGGCTCGGCGGCGCGTCCCGGGGCAGGAGCACCCCGGCGGGCGGCTCGTCGGTCGCCGGGGCCTCCGACGTCTCGGCAGCCGGAGTTCTGCTGGGAACGGCTCCGGTTGTCGGTGCGGTCTCGTCGATCGGAGCCCCGGGCGGCGCAGATGGCGCCGGCCCGGGCCCGGACGGCGCAGGTCCGGCCTGCTGGGCGGCGGCCATCGAACCGGCGGCCGGGCTGCTTTGGATCGGCGCGCCGTCGGTCGGGGGGAGGGTGGAGCCGGGCAGCGGAAGCGCGTCCGATGAGGCGGGCCCACCCGGTACGACCGGGGCCGTGCGGTCAGCCGCTGCTGCGCCGGAGGGGGAGCTGCCGGGGGTGCGGTCTGCCGGAGTCGCGCTGGGCGATGGGGCGCCGGCCAGGACCGCACCCCCGGTGATCGTCGCCAGCGTGTCGTCGGTCCGGTCGGGGTGGGCAGCCACCTCGGCGGCGGCAGCGTCGTCGAGGCCGAAGGCGCTGGCCGACCGGGCGAGCACCGGCGTCGCGGCGACCAGCAGCAGCACTGCGCCGGCGAGGACCCGCCGTGGGGTCAGACCACGGGGGCGGCGCGCGTCGGGGTGCGAACTCGGCGCCTCGTCGGCGGCGTGCCGCCGGCGCACCGGCAGCTGCGCCCCTGACGTCGGGAGTGCAGGCAGGTCGGGCGGTGCGGCCAGCCGGTGTCGCCCGGTCTCGGTGAGTGACGGTGGGACCTGGACTTGGACCTGGCGGTGTCGGCCCGAGGTCTCCGGGCCTGGTCGATCGGTGTGCACGTCGCG
Organism: Modestobacter sp. VKM Ac-2977; assembly: GCF_026968045.1. Classification (GTDB taxonomy): domain Bacteria; phylum Actinomycetota; class Actinomycetes; order Mycobacteriales; family Geodermatophilaceae; genus Modestobacter. The sequence continues at coordinate 226,387 of NZ_JAPVBQ010000005.1, forward strand.
CGTTCCCCCCTCGTGCGCCGGCCGAGGGCCGACGGCAGCAAGGTAGTGGGTTTGGCACTCCGTGCCCATGGCGCTACGGCGTGTTGCCCGCAGACACGTGCGCAGAGGTGCTCACACGCCGGCAGCTCCCGGTGGACGCCTCGCCAGGGAGCGGGTCCTGCAGCGAGGTCAAGCCGGCTGGCGGGACTCCTGGCCGGACACCGCTGCCACCCCGTTCGCTTCGCTCCCGGCGCGTCGTGCGGACAGGAACGCGTGTGTGAACAAGGCCAGCGCGAAGCAGGTCTCCGGCCATTCAGCGAACCGCCAGTACACCTCGTTCTGGTCATCCTGGTAGAGCTCCCGGGTCAGGCGGAAGGCGAACAGCAGCGCGAAGCAGGAGAACAGTGCGGGCGTCGGGAGCACCAGTCGCCCGAGACGTCCGCGCGGCTGGCCCCGCCTCAGCCAGGAGACGACGCAGAGGACCGAACCCACCAACCCGATCGCCAACTGCGCCCAGATGAAGGCCTGCTCCACAGGCACGCCGCTGGCGATGTTGTGGACGTTGAACTCGGCCTGCCTGTTCACGGACTCGAGCGAACTGGGAGTCGTGATCCCGAGGATCCGCTGCCCCCAGGAGATCTCCTCACCGGTGACGAAGAGCAGGACCAAGCCGGAGGACAGGAACAGGGCGCTGGCGAGCTTGTCCGCGGGCCAGTGGCGACGTGCTGCCACGAGGGCGTAACCGGCGGCCCCGGCGAAGAGGAGGAACTGCAGCCATTCGAGGATGCGGTCTTCCTTGACCATGGCGTAGAAGAGCGGTCGATAGAGCACGGCTGCGGCCAGCAGCAGGAAGGCGCCCAGCCAGGGGCCGGCCAGCAGGGCCTGTGCCCAGCGGTTGGCGGTGCTCGGGGCAGTGCCGTCGGCGGGTGCGTCCTGAGCCGTGGACCTGTCGATCGTCATGGCTGTCCTCGGTGCAGGGGGCCCGGCGCCCGACCCGCTGGGCGGGGTGGGCGCTGGACCTCGGCGTGCACCGCAGGGTGCGCTGCACGGCGTGGCGAGTTTGATGTTCGTGCGGAGTTCACCCCCTGTTGACCAGGGAGGGGCCTTTCCTACACCCGAGCAGGCACAGGCTGCCACCTGGGCTCCCGGCCTCTCGCCTTCTCGCCGGTCTCCCGTCCCTGGCGCGGACGTCGGAGGGAGCTGGCGCGCGAGGGTCGCCGAGCGCCCGATCCGGGGCGCCGGGCAGGCTGGAGTCGGCGTCGTCGGCCCGACGCGCGTACGGCCTCTATCCTGCTGGCGGTTGCGTGGTCCTGCCGCGCCGCGGCCGACGCAGTCCGCGAGCTCATCGTCCGGTCGATCGGCGACGCACCTCGGCATCTGCCTGCGAGAGGACGGTCATGACCGGCGCGACTGTGGTCATCCCAGCCCACAACGAAGAGACCGGCCTGGCTCGATGCCTGGACCACCTCCTCCGGTACGCCGACGACGGCGAGCTCGACGTCATCGTGGTCGCCAACGGCTGTACCGACGACACGGCTGCCGTAGCGGCCCGGTACGCCGACCGCGGTGTCTCTGTGACCGAGACGCCGATCGCTTCCAAGGTGGAGGCGCTGCGCCTGGGCGATGCGCGGGCGAGTGGCTTCCCGCGCATCTACCTCGACGCCGACGTGGTGATCTCCACTGCGACGGCCCGTGCGCTTGCCGGTGCACTCACGACGGGCCAGCCCCTCGCCGCAGCGCCGCGGTTGACCCTGGACCTGAGCGGCGTGGGCCGGTTGGCCACCCGGTACCTCCGGGTGTGGCAGTCGCTGCCCGTCTTCGACGCCGGGTACGTCGGTTCGGGCTGCTACGCGCTGTCCGAAGCAGGACGCGCGTGCTTCGACCAGTTCCCCACCCTCACCAACGACGACGAGTTCGTGAACGGGCTGTTCCACCGCGACCAGAAGAAGACGCTCGTCGAGCACCCGCTGACGGTGTTCCCCGCGCGCTCTCTGCGTGGCATCGTCCGGCGGTCCCAGCGGGTCGGGGCCGGGCGCATCGAACTGCGAGAGAAGGGCGAGGGGGGCGACGCTGCCCGGGTCGCCGACACGCCTGCCCCCTCGACCGCCCGGCACCTCGTCCGCACGGCCGTGTCCTCCCGGTCGTCCTTCCTGGACGTCCTCGTGTTCGGGGCCACCCAGGTCGTCGTGCTCCTGGGCGCCCGCGGCCGGCGGCTGCGGCAACGCGAGATCCGCTGGACCCGGGACGAGTCCAGCCGCGGCTGAGCGGCTACCTCTCGCGGATCGCCCGCGCCGGGACTCCGCCGGCGATCGTGTTCGGCGGCAGGTCCTTGGTGACGACGGCGTTGGCGCCGACGATGCATCCGTCCCCGATGGTCACCCCGGCGGTCACCACGACCCCGGCGCCGAGCCACACGTCACTGCCGATGACGACGTCGGCCTCGCGGCGGGGTTGGGAACGCATCGGCTGGCCCCGCTCCACCCCGTAGTCGGATGCCGTGATGAAGACGTTGGGGCCCAGGAGCACGTCGTCCCCGAGGGAGATCCGTCCGTGTGTGTCACCCGCCCAGAGGGCGGCCCGTTCGTTGACGTGGACGCGAGCGCCGAGGGTGATCCGTTCGGCGTTCCGGAACGAGGCCATCGGGGAGATGCCGGTGCCTGCCCCGACGGTCAGGCTGCGCAGCTGCTCCACGTGGCTGTAGCTGTGGTAGTGCATCAGCCGGAACGTGTGCAACCAGGTGCCCAGGCGGGTGAAGGAACGCAGCGGTGAGTGGGGCATGTCAACTCCTCGGGGAAGGGTTGGAGAACGCGGTCCTGTGGCCGTCCGGACCGGGGACGGGGCGGGGGCTCAGCTGCGAGCCCGCCTCGCGGAGCCCCTGCGTTCGGCCAACATCCTGGCCAGCGCATCCGGGACCCGGGGCAGGTCGGCCAGTTCGTCGAGACCTGCGAACGTGAGCTCGCGGGAAGCCCGCAGGTGGCGTTCCTCGATGCTGTCCTCGACAGGCACCACCATGTCGAGCCGGGCGAGGAGGTCGGTGAGCTCCACCTGGTGATCGTCGACGTGTTCGCCCAGCTCGGCGCGACGCGGCATGACCACGGGGGCGATGCCGTTGCGGAGCGCAGTGGCCATCGCGCCAGCACCGCCGTGCGTGACGACCACCGCTGCACCCGCCATGCGCTCCGCGAACTCGCGGGGGGTGACGTAGGCGGCTGTCTCCCCGTGCCGCGTCGTCCGCCCGGACACCCCGAACTGCACGTGCAGGGGTCCGGGCAGCACCTGTCGGTCCGCGGCGTCGTCGACGGCCTCCAGGAGGCGGTCGAAGGCCTCGTCGTGCGAGCCCACCGTGACGAAGGTCCCCTGTGCGCCTCGGTCTCCTGCCCGCTCCCGGGGGACTCCCTCGAGGAGGGTCGGGAAGCACACGACGGCACCTGGGTACGAGGCCGTGAGGCCAGGCCACTGCACCAGGACCTCGGCTCCGATGCGGCGGAGGAACCGGCCGGTGGTGCTGCCACGGCGCACCCGGGCCATGGTCTCGATGAAGACCAGACGGGCGCCCAGCAGCCGGGCGGTCACTGCGAACGGGACCACGAGTCCGGCGCCGGTGGTCACGACCAGCTGCGGGCGTTCCCGCAGGGCGAGGAGCACACCGGCGCACACCGCCCGGATGCTGCGGTTGCCGCGGTCGAGTCGGCGGAGGACCCGTACCGTCTCCCCGTCGGTGCGCAGCGCCTCTGCGCGAGCCCCCTCGCTGGTGATCCACGTCCGCTCCATGTGCGACAGCACCTGTGCGACGTTCACCAGCAACTCCAGGTGTCCGCCCAGGCTCGCTATCAAGTGCACTCGCGTGACAGCACTCTTCGTGATCGTGATCACCATCTTTTGCCGGAGGCCGAAACGTTCGCGGGCGGCCTTATGGTGCCCTCATGAGATCCCGGCCGGTCTGCATGGACGTGTTGTCGCACGACTTCGTCGAGATCTGCCTCGAGCTGGCCGCGACCGTCCACGACTACGCACCCGATCTTGTCATCGGGATCGAGCGTGGGGGAGCGCGGGTGGCGGAGGAGATGCTGGAGGCGCTCGGACAGCCCGAGTACGTCGCGGTGCGCGTCCAGCGACCCGGCACCCAGGCCAAGTCCAGTCTGCGCCTGGGTGGTGTGATCAGCCGGCTGCCGCGCATCGTGACCGAGCACCTCCGCTGGCTGGAGGTGGAAGTGCGAGAGCAGGCGCTCCGGACGGACAGGTCGCCGGCCGGCGCCGAGTGGGCCGGCAGCGATGAGTTGCTCAGCGCGCTGACCTTCTCCCGGTCCTTCCAGCGGATCGTCGTCGTCGACGACACCATCGACTCCGGCCGCACGGTGACAGTGGTGCGCGAGGCGCTCCGGCGCACGTGTCCCGGGGCGGAGGTACGGATCGCCGTGCTGGCCTCGACGTGGCGCAACCCGCCGGTCCGACCGGACTACTGCCTGCACGACCGGACGCTGCTGCGGCTTCCCTGGAGTCTGGATGCCGTCGGACGGAGCTGAGATCGACGTGCTCGCCTGCGATCTCGACGGCACGTTGATGCGGGTCAACACCTTCCCGGTCTTCCTCCGCTTCTGCCTCGGCGAGCTGCTCGCGCGACGAGACCTGCGTGGACTCGTCCAACTGGCGGGTGCACTGGCCCGGCGGAAGCTCCTGGGAGGTCGGCACGTCGACCTGAAGGCGGCGACCGACGCAGTGGCGGTGCGACTGGGAGACGAGGCCGTGGCCCGCTGGGTGGCGTCGATCGCCCGTGAGCAGGTGAACCCCGCCGTCGCGGACCTGGTCGCCCGCTGGGAGGGGCCCCGCATCCTGACCACCGCAGCGCCGGGCGCCTATGCCCACGGCCTGGGTGCACTCTTCGGTTTCGACGCCGTGCACGCCAGTGGGTGGCGCGGCGGCACGTATGTGGAGAACGTGTACGAGGCGAAGGTCGCGCGGTTGCGCGACGAGGGGTTCGAGCAGGTGGGCTGTGCTGTGACCGACGACCCGGTCGCCGACGGACCACTGCTGCGGGTGGCCCGTTCCGGGCTGCTGGTGGATGCGCACGGGAGCGTGCGCGCCGTCGGGGAGGGACATCGCGAGCACCGCTGACTGCGGGGTGGGCATCACGATGAGTAGTCGGGTGATGGCTGAATTGCTGCTCTGGAGGGCGTGTTCTCGTCGATCTCTGTGAACCGCGCCGCTTTTTGCGCCCCAGATCTATTGGGGCCTGCTCCCTTCGTGCAACAGTCCGGCCGAGGCACCGGAGCGTTCCGAGCCGCAGATCGAGCCGCCGGAGGCCCCGATGAACTCCCCCCGCATGTCGCCGCGTCACATCGCTTCGGCTCTGGGCCTGCTGTTGGCAGCCAGCGCGGCCGTGCCGCTGGTCTCGCTGGCGTCCGCTCCCGCGGCGCAGGCGTTGGGTGCCGGTGACTACGTCCTGTTCCTGGACGGCGAGGTGGCCGCGGCCGTCGCGGGTGACCACGGGGTCGACGCCACCGAGACGACGAGTGGCGGCATCAACACGCTCACGGCCCACCTCGATGCCGAGGAAGCAGCTGCGCTGCAGGGCGACGACCGGGTTCTCGCGATCTCCCCGAACGTGGAGTTCGTCGCCAACGCCGACCGGATCCCCCCCGCCGTCTCCCGCGTGGGTGCGGACCAGCCGCCGGTGTCGGCTGGAACGGCCATCGGGTCGGTCACCGGGGGCATCGCGGTGATCGACACAGGGGTGGACCCGCACCGGGACTACGTCGTCGCCGGTGGGGTCGACTGCGTGGGCCCGAACGGCTACCTCAACGACACCAACGGCCACGGGACCGCCGTGGCCGGCGCCGCTGCGGCTGCCAGCGACGGAACGGGGATCGTCGGCACCGCCCCGGGCGCGCGGATCTACTCCGTCCGTGTGCTGGACAGCAAGCTGAAGGGCACGCTGTCCGGCGTCGCCTGCGGCTTGAACTGGGTCGCTCAGCACGCCGACGAGCTCGACATCCGGGTCGCCAACATGAGCCTGGGCAGCCCAGGTGCCGACGACGGCAACTGTGGCCGTACCGACGGCGACGTCCTGCACCAGGCGATCTGCACGATCGTGGCCGCCGGCGTCGTGCCCGTGGCAGCAGCCGGCAACAACGCGACCGACTTCGCCGGGCAGGTGCCGGCTTCCTACGACGAGGTCCTCACCGCGACGAACGTCGTCGACTTCGACGGCAAGCCCGGCCGTCTCGCCACCCAGGCGCCGTGCGGTACTCCGAACGTCGACGACACCGCCGCCGTGGCGAGCAACTACGCGGTGAGCGCGGCTGACATCGCCCACACCGTTGCCGCTCCGGGTGAGTGCCCCTTCGCAACGCTGAAGGGCGGCCGCTACGGCTACATCCAGTCGGGCACGAGCATGTCTGCGGCCGTCACCGCAGGCGTGGTGCTCGACTGCATGCAGGCAGGTCAGCCGTGCGCCGGCCTGCCGCCGGCGCAGGTGATCCAGACGATCCGCGCCTCGGCGGCTGCGGTCGGCCCGCAGAACGGTTTCGTCGGTGATCCCTACGCCCAGGACGGCGCGAAGTACCGCGGGCACGTGGTGACGACCTCGTTCGTCGCCGCGCCGCCGGCGGGTGAGCCGACGACGACGCCGGCTCCCACGACGACGCCGGCTCCCACGACGACGCCGGCTCCCACGACGACGCCGGCTCCCACGACGACGCCGGCTCCCACGACGACGCCGGCTCC
>NZ_JAPVBQ010000005.1:233188-255070 GCF_026968045.1 Modestobacter sp. VKM Ac-2977
CCGGCTCCCACGACGACCCCGGCTCCCACGACGACCCCGGCTCCCACGACGACCCCGGCTCCCACGACGACCCCGGCTCCCACGACGACCCCGGCGCCGGGCCCGGACACCACCGACCCGACGGTCGAGATCGTCTCCCCGGCGAACTGGAGCACGGTCAGCGGCACGACTGCGGTCCGGGCTGCCGCGTCCGATGACGTCGGCGTGACCGCCGTCCGCTTCTTCAGCGGGGCGACCCAGCTGGGCGTCGCCACGCGGGTCGATGGTTACTGGGAACTGGTCTACGACAGCAGGCAGACCCCGAACGGGAACTACCGGGTCGCTGCCCGCGCCTACGACGCTGCCGGGAACGTCGGCTACAGCACCAGCATCGCGATCATGGTCCGGAACTGACCTCATCGGAGCCGGCATCCGGATCAGGTGAGGAGCTCCGCAGGACGATGACCAGGCGCCCGTTGATCGGCCGGGACCTGTCACTCGACCTCATCCGCGGGCTGTGCGTCGTCAGCATGACGGCTTCTCACCTCGCTCATCACTCGGTCTTCGACCGGGCCACCCACCCGTCCCCCTGGGTCGACGGGGCCAGTGGCTTCGTGCTCGTCTCCGGCGTCCTGGTGGGTGTGGTCCAGCGCCGCCTGGGCGACCGCGGTGACACCGCAGCTGCCCGCGAGAAGTTGCTGCGCCGTGTCTGGGTCATCTACCTGGGGCACGTGCTGCTGGCGGCACTGGCGCTCGGGCTCGCTGCTGCCGATCCCGAGGGAGCAGAGCGACTGCCACATCCGGATGACCAGGGTGGCTGGGTGGCCGCACTGGCGGCCGCGGTGACGCTGCGCGTCAACCCGCCCAACGCATCGATCCTCGGCCTGTACGTGATCGTCATGTTGCTGAGCCTGGGAACGGTCGCCCTCCTGCGGAAGGGGTGGTGGCCGGTTGCGGCGGGGTACGCGGCGGCCGTCTACGCGCTCGGGTTCATCGACCCGGCATGGGTCCACCTGCCGAGGGAGGCCGGCACGCCACTCGACCTGTCCTGGGCTGCGTGGTTCGGGCTGTTCACGCTGGGGCTCCTCGCCGGCTGGTGGTGGGCGGACGTGCGGTCTGCACTGACGCAGGGGTGGGTGCCGATCACCCTCGCGATCGTCACCGTCATCGGCGTCCTCGCTGCTCGCGCCGACCTGGGGAGCCTCTCCGACGAACTGGTCGACAAGGACGTCATCGGCCCGGTGCGGATACTCGTGTCCGTGACGTTATGGGCGTTCGTCTACGTCGTGGCCGATCGAGCCGCCAGGATCCCCTCACTCGCAGCCTTGGTGGCCCCCGTGTCGCTCATCGGGAAGCGCGGTCTGGACAGCTACCTCATCCTGAGCGTCCTGGTACTGGTCCTGCCCAGCCTGTGGACGTACGAACAGGGCTCGCCGATCGGTGTCCTGGTCGCGCTGGCCAGTCTCTGCGCCTGTCTGGCATGGGCAGGCTTGCGCACTCGGCCGGGCCTCCGGGCTCGACAGGGCCGGCGTCGGCTCCGCGCGGCGGCTCGATCGTGAAGCTGCGCTCGGTGCTCGCGTCGGTCGGCTTGGTCCTCACGGTTGCGGTCGCCGGTTGCACGGCTCCACCGGAATCGGCGCAGGCTCCGCCGACAGGCGTCGAGCGGGGCCCGGTGCCAGCGGTGGCGGCGCTCGGTGACTCCATCTCGGTCGGCTTCGCGGCCTGCGGTTCCGCGGCCCCTTGCGAGGCCACGTCCTGGTCCACGGGGGAGGCTCCGCTGGTGGACAGCCTCCGCACTCGTCTCGCCGCGGCCTGGGACGTCGACGAGATCGAGGCGGTCAACCTCGCCGAGCCCGGGGCCACGGTCAGCGATGTCGTCGGACAGGCTCGGCAGGTCCCCGAGGGCATGCGCGGCGTCGTCACGGTCCTCGTCGGCGCCAACGACGTCTGCGGTGCGTCCGGTGGCCCGCCGGGCGCACAGGAGTTCGCGACGGCGGTGGACGACGTGCTGGCGACCGTGCGGGACCGTGCGCCGGAGGCCGTGGTGGTGCTCGGTTCGGTACCCGACCTGGGAGCGGTGTTCACCGTCGTGACCGACGCCTCGCCGGCCGTGGGGTCCCGTGTCCGTTGCGCCGGGCTGTCCGGGTCTAACGGCGACGCCCCCGGTGAGGTCGCCACTGCCGTCCAGTCGGTGCGGCAGCTGATCGACGCGTACAACGAGGCCCTCCGCCTGGTCTGTGATGCCGACGAGGCCTGCGTCTGGGACTCCGGAGCTGTCCATGACTGGCAGCCGGTGCTCGAGGACCTGTCGGAGGTGGACAGGTTCCATCCGTCGGCTGCTGGGCAGGCGCGCCTCGCCGAGTTGATGTGGGACGCCGCAGTCGCGGACCCTCGTGCAGCCGACGTGCTGCTGCCCTGATCCGAGACTGGTGATCAGTCTCACAACCGACTCCTGCTGCGCAGGTAGCGGGTGTGACTGGTGGTCCACGAGGTGTCCGATGGGCAGGTGCACTCGGCAACGATCGTCGAGATGCGCCCTCGGCATGGTTACGGTGCCTCCCGAAGGACCCCGGCGGTGCAGTGGCGATCGCGCCCGCGTGATCGGCTCGGGGACTGCATCTTCATCAGGAGGCCTCATGTCCATCGCTCGCGCTCGTGCCGGCATGGCCGCACTCGGTCTCGCCGGGATGCTGTCGCTGTCGGCGGTGATGACCCTGAGCGGGTCCCGGGTGGAACCCGTGGACGGGAGCGCCGCCGCGGCCAGTGCCGGTCTCGCCACGGTCGACCAGGTGAACCCGACCGCGGACGTACGCGTCGCGGCCGTCGACGGGGCCGGGACCTCCTGCACCGCACAGGCGCCCTGCGACTCCGCGACGGCCATCAGCAAGGCGACCCCGGGGAGCGTCGTCGCCCTCCTCCCCGGTTCCTACCCGAAGCAGGACATCGCTGCGACGGCGCTCCCGGCGAGTGTGGAGGCGCCGGTGGTCCTCCGCCCCGCCGGGGAAGGGCTCGTCGAGATCGACGGCGTCAACCTGAAGGCGCCCGGCATCCGGCTGGAAGGCCTCCGGATGACCGGGACGGTGTACGTCCATCCCTCGGCCGTGGGCACCAGCCTGCGCGGCCTGCACGTCGACGGAGCAGGCGTCTTCCTGCGGTCCGACGACTCGGAGGTGCTGGACTCGGTCATCGAGAACGGCAGCGGGGTGGATGGTCTGCAGATCAAGGAGGGCGACGGCATCCTCGTCCAGGGGAACACGATCCGGTTCTTCGATGCCACGGTCGGTCACCTGCACGCCGACTGCCTCCAGCTGTTCGACGTGCGCAACGTGACCATTCGCGGCAACTCGCTCCACGACTGCGACAACGCGAGCATCATCTTCTCTCCCGGAGCCGGACTCGGGATCGAGAACGTGCTGCTCGAGGGCAACTTCGTGACCGGCTGTCGCACGGTCGGCGAGCTGTGCCGGGGTGGTACGGCGATCGACCTCCGGGAGAACGCCCAGGACGTCACGGTGCGGAACAACACCTTCGCCGGTGGGAGCGTGCGCATCGCGCAGTTGCCGGGGCTGGTGAACGACCGGAACGTCTTCGGGTACCTGTCCTCGTGCAGCACCCCGATGACCAACTCCATCGTCGATCGCTGGAACGAGGGCCTCTGCCGGGTCCCGGATGCCGTCGGGTCCGACGGCAACCGCCAGGGCAGTCCCGAGTACGTCGACCAGGGTGCGGTCGACTTCCACGTCAGCGCATCGGCGCGGGAGAGCGTCCAGATCTCGCCGGTCCAGGTGGCAGCGCGCAACGTCAGGGTGCCTGCTGTGGACTTCGACGGGGAGTTGCTCACCGCGGGGACGGCCGGCGCGGACGAGCCGGGTGGTGTACCCGCCGCCCCCGACTCAGTCGAGTCCCCGGCGGTCGTCCCTCCCACCGGTGCACCTGCCAGCGATGACGTCGTGGGAGAGGGCCCGGGCGCTGACGAGACGGACTCCGAGGGCGCCGGCTCGTCCAGCGGGCAGCCGGCTGCTCCGACGGGTGAGCCGGCTCCGACGACCGGCATCGCTCTCGTTCGTACAGCAGAGCCGCTGTCGGGGCTCGCTGTCTTCACCGCGGAGGCCACTGGGGGGCCGGTGACGAACGCCCGCTTCAGCGTCCCGGGTCGTGCGTTGAGCCTCCCCGCTCAGAGCGTCGACGGGGGGCTGACCTGGACGGCCCGGATCGACACCCGGCTCGTGGCCGATGGCACCTACCCAGTGCTCGCGGTGGCGGTCGACGCGGCTGGCGAGCTCGTGAGCAGTCCGCAGGAGATGTTCGAGGTCGATAACTAGGTCTCCGCTCTCCTCGAGAGTGAGTCGCGTCCCAGCTGATCGCCGGGAGGCCTGGTGCGCCCCTCGGTGCACTAGGGTCAACGCGCCTTGACCGTCCCCAGGAGGAGATCGTTGCTGACGAACGGCGATGCCTCGGAGGGAGCCGATGAGGCGCAGACCGTCGCGGAGACCCACGCGGGGCCGCGGAGCGTCAGCATCGTCGTCTGTTCCAGGGACCGTCCCGACCAGTTGGCGCAGTCCCTGGCTGCCATCGGCCAGGTCCGCCTGCCGGGGGACCAGCTCATCGTGGTGGACTCCGCTTCGGGCACTCCGGACACCCAGCGAGTCGCCCACGAGGGCGGTGCGGACGTGGTGGTGCGGTGCGAGTTGAAGGGCCTCTCGCGGGCGCGCAACGCCGGTCTGCGCGCCTCGACGGCTGACGTGGTCGTGTTCACCGACGACGACTGCCGGCCCGAGACCGGCTGGATCGAGGGCCTGCTGGAGGGTCTGTCGGCGGACGACGCGGTGGTGGCGACCGGAGCAGTGGTCCCGCTGGGCGAGGGCTTCCTGTCCGGCATGACCCATGCGACCGGAGAGCGGCAGACCCACCCGATCGCCACCAACCCGCTGGGGCACGGTGCCAACATGGCCATGCGGCGTCAGGCCCTGGAGGACATCGGTGGCTTCGACGAGCAGCTCGGAGCGGGCGCTCCTCTGCGGGCGGCCGACGACTGGGACGTCTTCCTCCGGCTGCTGCGTACGGGGGGTGCCCTGGTCTACGTCCCCGGAGCGGTCGTGCGGCACGAGCAGTGGCGCGCCACGAGCCAGGCGTTGAGGGTCCGCCTGGGGTACTCGATGGGAGCCGGTGCGCTGGCGGTGAAGTGCTGGCGGCTCGGTGGGGCAGCCGACCAGCGGCAGGCGAGGCTGCTGCTGGGCAGCCGTCTGCGGGAGGGAGCCATGGCCGTGGTGGTCGGCATCGTCACCCTCCGCTGGTTCCGGACCGCGTCCGGGCTGGTCACGCTGGTCGGAGCCACCCGAGGACTCTGTTCAGCCCTGCTCCGCCGGGTGGACGACGGCCACCTCAGTGCCCCCCGGACACGCTGGTGGAGCCGTGCTGCCCGGCTCCGCACGGGTGAGCCGTGAGTCGGGCAGAACGGGCAACGGCGGCGGAACCGCCCACGCCGGCAGGTGTCGACGGCGACGTGGTCTCCGGAGGTCGTGCGGTCGGCGGCGTCGTGACCGGGGACGGAGGACCGACCCTGCGCAACCAGGCGCGGTCCGCGCTGCTGTGGTCGGCCGTGGAGAAGTGGTTCACCCGGTTGGGCACGCTGGCCACCTTCCTGGTGCTGGCCCGGCTCCTGGCTCCGGAGGACTTCGGTGTGGTCGCCGCCGCGGCGACGATCCTGGGCCTCGCCGGGTTGCTCGTCGAAGCCGGCCTCGGCAAGTACCTGGTGCAGGTCGACGAGGTCACTCCGGGGCTGCAGTCCACCGTCTTCTGGTCCTCGATGGGCTTCGCCGCGATCGGTGCGCTGCTCATGGTGGTCACTGCGCCGTGGCTGGCGGTCGCCTTCGACTCGCCCGACCTGGTGTGGGTCGTTCGGGTCCTGGCGCCGCTGGTGCTGGTGAACACCGCGGCTCTGGTGCCCGTCGCACTGCTGCAGCGGGAGCTGGACTTCCGGCCGATCGCGGTCCGCCGCCTCTGGGCCACCGCCGCCTCCACGGTGGTCGCGGTGGGGCTCGCGTTCGCGGGCGCGGGGGTGTGGGCGCTGGTCGCCCAGGCGGTGGTCTCCTCCGTGGTCTCCACCGTGGTGCTCCTCGCCTTCGCACCCTTCCGCCCCCGGCTCGACTTCTCCCGCGCGGATGCGGTGGCCTCGCTGCGCTACGGCGGAAGTGTCCTCGGCATCGAGTCGCTGTCGGCGGTCGGGCGCTACGCCGACAACCTGCTCGTCGGCGTCGTCCTGGGCCCGGTGGCGCTGGGCTACTACTCGGTGGGCTACCGGGTCCTGCTGATCCTGCTGGAGATCCTCACGTCGGTGACCGGGGCCGTGGCGTTGCCGCTGTTCGCCAAGATCCGCGGAGATGCCGAGCGGCTCCGCCGCGGGTTCTTCTCGGCCGTGAGGCTCGGGTCCGTGGTCGCCTTCCCGGTCTTCCTCGGCCTGGCTGCGGTGGCACCGGCCTTCGTCCCCGTGGTGTTCGGTGAGACGTGGCTCCCCAGCGTCCCGGTGATGCAGTGGCTGGCCCTCGCCGGTCTGGTGCAGTGCCTGACCTACTTCGACCGGCCGTTGCTGCTGGCCGTCGGCAGGCCGGGGCTGGAGCTGAAGGTGACCATGTTGGCCACCGTCGGCAACGTGGTCGCGTTCGCGGTGGCGGTGCCGTTCGGCATCGCAGCCGTCGCTGCGGCCTACGCAATCAGGAACGTCGTCTTCTGGCCGGTCCGGCTGTGGGCGCTGCACCATGTCGGGATCCCGCTGCGGCCCTACGGCCTGGCGATCCTGCCCCTCGCGCTGGCCGCGCTGGTGAGCGCCGCCGTGGCCGCCGGTGTGGTCTACCTCGTGGAGCTGCCCGACCCGGTGCGGCTCGCCCTGGCCGTCGCCGCGGCGGCGCTGGTCTACGGGTGCTTGCTCATGGTGGCTGCTCCGGCCGTCGTCCGTCAGGTGAGAGAAGGGATCCGACGCCGGTGATGAGCGTGAACCTCGGTGCAGCAGCCATCAGGGCCACAGGCGACAAGCTGAGGGAGGCGTTGGACCCGGTCGTCCTGCCAGGCTCGCGTGTCGCGCTGCTGGACTTCCCGTTGCACAGCAACGTGGGGGACAGCGCCATCTGGTTGGGGTCGGCGGCGTACCTGCGCGGGCGCGAGGCAGAGGTCGTGCACCGCGCCACCTGGCGCACCTATCACCCGGAGACGCTGCGATCCAGGCTGGGACCCGACGGGATCGTCCTGCTCAACGGTGGAGGCAACTTCGGCGACCTCTACCGTCGGCACCAGCAGCTGCGCGAACGGGTGCTGGCCGACCTGCCCGACCACCGGGTCGTGCAGCTGCCGCAGACGGTCAACTTCAGCTCGCCGGCCGCGCTGGACGCCTTTGCGACGTCCCACGGGCGGCACGAGCAGCTGGTCGTCCTGGTGCGCGACCACCAGAGCCGGGACCTGCTGTCGGGCCGGCTGGCGAACGAACCGGTCCTGAGCCCGGACATGGTCTTCGCGCTCGGTCCGCTTCCCCGCCCGGCGGCGCCCACCCAGGACGTGCTGGCCCTGCTCCGCTCGGATCATGAGACCGCTGGCCCACGGGCGGAAGCGGATGCGCTCGGAGTGGATCATGCCGACTGGATCGGATCGCGGTGGGACGGAGACGTCAGCCTCGTCGACCGTGGCATCGACCTGGTCGGCCGGGGGCAGAGGGTCCTCCCCGACGTGCTGGGTGGCTCCGTCGACGGTGTCATCGGCCAGGCCATGCAGCGTCGGGCCGTCCGGGAGGTCGCCCGCGGGTGCCGGATGCTGACCGCCGGCAGGGTGGTGGTCACCGATCGCCTGCACGCCCACCTGCTGAGTCATCTCATGGGGATCCCGCAGGTCCTGCTGGCCGACCGGCACGGGAAGGTGACGCGTGCATCGACGCTCTGGGTCGGCGACCACCCGCACATCCGGCAGGCCGGTTCGGTGGCCGAGGCGCTGACCGAGGTCGCACCGCTGCTCAGGGTCGGCGGCGGACCAGGAGCCGCTGGCTGACGGTTGCCCACACTCGGCCGATCCGCGACGGGATGCCCCGGGACCGGCGGCGCGCGACTGCCCCGCGGTAGGCACCCTCCGTCAGCTCTGCGATCCGGGGCCAGGCGAATGCCGACAGGTCGACCGGTTCCGGGCGGGACTCAGCCGCCATCCGCAACGCCGCTCGCACGGCCTCGTCCAGCTCGCCGTCATAGGCGTGCACCCACGCCCGCCCGACTGCGTCCTGCAGGTCGCCGATGGCGCCCATCCGGGGCGCCACCACCGGGCGGTCGGCCGAGAGCGCCAGGAGGGCCGTGCCGGAGTTGAGCACCGCCGTGTACGGCAGGACCACGACGTCCGCTGCGGCGAGCCAGGCGGAGAGCCGTTCCGGGGTCTGGAACTCCAGCTCCGTCCGCACCCGCGGATCGCGGGCCGCCCGTGCGATCACCCGGTCGCGTTCGACGCCTTGTCTTGCCTGACCGGCGACCACCAACCGGGCGTCTGCGTCGGCGACCTCGGAGAAGGAGTCGATCAGCGCGGGAACGTTCTTGTAGGCGCGCACCTGACCGACGAAGAGCAGCAAGCGCACATCGGGTTCGATGCCCAGCTGGTGGCGTGCTGCGGCCCGGTCGAGTGACCGGTCGACCTCCGCCCGGTAGTCGCCGTGCGGGGTCACCGTTCCCGGGACCGAGCGCAGGGCGGGGTGGACGGCGCGGGCCTGGTCCTGGGCCGAGGGGGTCAGGGTCAGGAAACCGTCCACGAGCCGAGGGAACACGGCCCACAGCAGCCGGCTCTGCAGCGCGGGGTAGTCGCGCTCATGGGCCTGGAGGTTGTGCACCGTCCAGACCAGTGCCGTTCCTCGACGGAGACGGGCCAGGGCGAGTGCAGCGAGGAAGGTGCCGATCCGGTAGCCGGTGTGCCGCCACCGTCGGCCGGAGAGGTAGGTCAGCTCGGGCCAGTGCACGTGGACGACGCGGGGCGGGCGACGGAGCAGGTTGCCGAGGGTGAGCTCTTCGACCGGGACCCCGCGAGCGATCAGGTGCTGGTAGAGCATCGCGTTGTAGGGATTCGCCTGCTGCGTCCGGAAGGCCGGATCGGCGTAGACGAGCAGCGGCTGCTCGGCCGCCCCCGAGGAGCGGCGGCCGGGAGTCGTCGAGCCGGGCAGGTTCACGGCGTCAAGCAGAAGTCGAGCATCAGCTCGTGTCGGGCGGCCCAGGAGTTGTCCTGGACGAAGCTCGACCGGGTGGTCTCGTCCATCCTCCCCAGCGCCAGCGCTTCGGGCAGCCGATCAGCGAAGCCCCCGACGTCCTCGGTGATCAGGACGTGCGGGCTCACGTCGCGCACCGGGCCGAAACCGGGGGTGAGCACCGGGGACCCCGCGGCCAGGTACTCGTAGAGCTTGAGCGGTGACATCGCCTCGGTCAGCCGGGTCCGCTGGTGCGCGATCAGGCAGACGTCGGCGGCGCGGAGCAACGAGACCACGCCCCCTCGATCGACGACGCCGGGCAGGTGCACCTGCGGGGACTCGATCAACGGGCGGAGGTGCTCGCCGTCCGCGAGCGGGCCGACGAGGAAGACCTGGAGCTGTGGATGGGCACGGACGAGGTGCATCAGGCCGT
Source organism: Modestobacter sp. VKM Ac-2977 (assembly GCF_026968045.1). Lineage (GTDB taxonomy): Bacteria > Actinomycetota > Actinomycetes > Mycobacteriales > Geodermatophilaceae > Modestobacter. The sequence continues at coordinate 242,794 of NZ_JAPVBQ010000005.1, forward strand.
CCACGTCGATCCGGGTGTCCAGCGTCCCGACGTAGACGGCGCGTGGACCGGGCACCTCGGTGAACCACGCAGGCGGGGACGGCGCGGCACCCTGCCACTCGGTGGGCTCGATGCCGTTGGGCGCGACGAGGCTCGGGCCAGTGGGCTCGATCCGGTCCAGGATCTGCTGGCTGACCGCCATGATCGGCCGGCCATTGGTCCGCAGGTGTCGATAGGTGGCCCGGTAGGCGGGCCACCACGGACGCTTGGCGGGCAGCTCCGACCAGTCGTCGCGGGCATAGAACACGACCTGCCGGGCCCAGTCCGCCTCGCAGAAGGCGGCCACGAACGGATTGGTGGTGATGATCACCGGGTCGTGCAGTCCGCGGGCTGCGGCCTCCCGTTCGACCACCCGGTCCCAGCGCCGGTAGGTCTCCGCCAGACGGGGTACGTCGATCGGGTCCTGACGCCGCAGCCGCAGCGGGGTGAGCAGGCTCTGGGCCGGCGTCGTGGGGAACGCTGGATCGCCCTGGCCGACGAGCGTGCGCGCCATCCGGACCGGCGCACTGCGGAACGGGTTGACGACCAGGAGCTTCTCCACGCTCGGGTGGTCGACCAGGGTCAGGATGAAGCGCTCCGGGGGCCGGTGCATGCCGCGTCGCACGGCGTCGCCCCAGCTGTCGAAGGAGAACGTCATCACGACGTCACCGGGCCGCTGGCGGCCCTGCGGCGTGGGCGTGGTCACGAGTCGCTCCGTGTCTCATCGATTGCGCCCGACGGGAGGACGGGCGCCGGCGCGGTGGGTGGGAGACCGACCAGCTCCTTCGCGGCCGGGTAACCCCGACCCCACTGGGCGCGCGTGGACCACACGCCTGTCCAGACGGTGTCCCTGCGACCGGACAGCCGGCCCGCCAGGGCGCGGAGGCCGACGCCGCTCAGCAGCAGCACTCGGCCGGCGATGCGGGCGGGGCGCCGCCATCGGCGCTGCATCAGCGTGATCTTGCCGGCCATGACCAGCGGCATCTTGGTCCCGCCGGGGGACGACCCGCCCTTCGTGTGCAGCAGTTCGGCCTCGGGTACGACGACCGGCCGGAGGCCGACCGCCCGTGCGCGCAGCGAGAAGTCGCTGTCCTCGCCGTAGAGCCAGAAGGTCTCGTCCATGCCCCTGAGGTCGGCCCAGGTCTCCCGGCGGGTCAGGAGGAGGCACCCGGTGATCACCGGCACCTCGCGAACGGAGTCGCGGGCCCAGGTCCCGAGCGACTCCGGGTCGAGGACGGGATGCCGGGCGAAGGCGGTCGACAGCCCGGTCGCGAAACACAGCTGGCTGCGGATGGTCATGTCGCCCCAGCAGGACGTCGGGTCGTTCGACCCGTCCGGTTCCACCACGCGACCGCCGTAGAGGCCGTGCTCGGGGTGGGCGACGGCGAAGGTGACCAGTGACGCCAGCGCGCCGGGCCGGAGGACGGCATCGGGGTTGAGCAGGAGGACGAACTCGCTGGTGCTGGCCTCGGCGCCGACGTTGCAGGCGCGGGCGAAGCCCGCGTTCTCGCCGGTCTGGATCAGCCGGGCCTCGGGGTACCGCTCGGCCACCAGGGCAGCCGATCCGTCCCGGGATGAGTTGTCCACCACGACGAGCTCGACTCGCAGGCTCGGCGAATCAGCCGCCAGCACACTGTCGAGGCAGTCCGACAGTGTGGTGACGTTGTCGTAGCTGACCACCACCACAGCCACGGACACCGGCGGGGAGAAGGCGGGCGCACTCACGATGCCGCATCCGCGGTGGCCGATCCGCCGCGCAGGAGGTCGACGAGCGTGCGGGAGAAGCTGTCCAGGTCTGCCGGTCTGCTCGTGGCCACGGCGACGACCAGGGTCGAACGCAGCACCAGGCCGAGTACGCCGAACTCCTCGTCGTGACCGAGCGAGGGGAGCAGAGCCCACTCCTCCACCTTCGCCTCGCCGAGGAACGCGTTCGTGCGCGGTCCCAGCATGGTGGTCGCGTGGGCGCGGCACGGCTCGGGGGCCGGCAGCTCCTTCGCGCGCAGCTGGCGGCGGACGTCCGGCACGGCCGTGGCGGGGTCTGCGGTCACGTCGACCGTCACCGGCACCACCCGGACGCGGTTGCCCGCATCCGACGTCTCGTTCCCGCGATCGGACATCGGGACCGTGACCTGCTGCCCCTCGGCTGATTTCGAGCCGGTGGTCGTGGTTGTCGCTCGCAGTGCGTGCGCGGTCGCCACGACCAGCAGCTCGTTGATGTTGCCGCCGCAGGCCTTGGCGTGCGAGCGGACCTCGGTCAGCGGCAGTTCGATCCGGGTGAAGGCCCGCTGGACGGTGGCCTGACGGTCGTCCAGGTGCCGGGCGAGGGTCATGTTCCACCGGTGCCGGCCCAGCACGCGGCGCACACGACCGGCCAGCGGCTTGGCACGCCAGCTGCGGACTGCGGCCGACGGACCTGGCTGGCGGCCCCACCACCGGCGGAGGAGGGCCAGCGGGAGGGCGACCGGCCCACTCGGCCCGGGGGGAGCGGTGTGCACCGGGAGCTCACCCAGGGGACGGGCTTCCGGTGCCGTGAGCGTGGAGAGCACTCGGAGCCCCATGGCCCCGTCGGTCCAGGCGTGGTGCCCGCGGATGACGAACGCCACCGGCCCGGCGGGGTCGTCGAGGACCGTGACGTGCCACCCCAGGGCCGTGACGTCCAAGGGCGCCAACTGCAGCGCCGCGGCGACGTCGTCGACATCGGCAGCTGGCACCGGCTGTGGCCACACGTCGATGGCCGATCCAGGTACTCCGGCTGCGGTGACCCACACCGGAGGGGTCAATCCGTGCCACGTGGTCGCCAGCTGCAGCATGAGGTGGGGATTGCTGTGCCCCCACGCGGTGATGTGTCGGTGGATCCCCGCGGTGTCGAGCTGGCCGTCGTCGAGGCGCATGCCCACGCCGTCCGTGACGTAGAGAGCGGTGGTGACCTGCTCGGGCTGGCCGGGAGGCGTGCGCAAGAAGCGTTCCTCGACCGGCCGGAGCGGGATCAGCCTGGGGACCGGCTCCTGCGACCCCCCCGCGGAGATGGGGGCGGGGGCGGGTACGAACACGCCGTCGGTCACCGGCATCCGAGTGGCTTGGATGAACCCACTCACGAGTCCGGCCGCATGCGCGAGGACGAGCTGCCGCTGCGCAGGCCGTCGGAGAGCCCGAGCGCTCTGACGGGCGAGTCGCCGCAGCTGGACGGTGGCGATGTCGGTCGCGACGGTCCGGTCGATGCGGAGCCACTTGGCCAGTGCGGCGCCGGAGCCTCTCGCGTACCCCCGGATCAGGCGGGTGTGCTCGGCGCCCTGACGGACGTGCGCGTGGATGATCCTGCTGTGCGATGTCCGCTTGCCGGTCCACCCGGCGTGCAGCAGGCGGCAGAACATGTCGAGGTCTTCCGCGCCGGCCAGGTCGGTGCCCGCACCCAGCCGCTCGTCGAACCCCCCGACGTCGAGGACCGCTGACCGCCGGAAGGCCATGTTGGCGCCGTGTCCCAGGTCCAGACCCTGCACGGTGCGGCGGAAGTCGGGGTGCTGCCGTTCGGAGGGAACGGAGTCGCTGGCGGCCAGGTCGACCATCTCACCCGTCACGACTCCCACGCGGGGGTCGGCGAAGGGGGCCACCAGGGGGTCGAGCCAGCGGTCGCGAACGAGGCAGTCGTCGTCGGTGAAGACCACGACGTCGCCGGAGGCGGCCTGCACGCCGGCGTTGCGGGCGATGGAGAGGCCCGGTCGTTCGAGCCGGAGGAGTGGCACACCGGCGGCAGCGGCCACCTCGCGGGTCTCCACCGTGGCCGAGGCGGAGTCGACCACGAGGACGTCGACGTCCGGGACGTGCTCCTGGAGTGACGCGAGCAGACGGGCCAGCATGACCGGCCGGTCCCGGGTGCAGACCACCACGGTCGCGGAGAGGGGCGCCGGGCGGGTCACCGGTACACCGGGATCCCGGGGCGGGCCCCGGCGGTGCGGTAGGCCTCGATCGTGCAGGCGACGCCGGCTGCCCAGGTGAGGGACTCGCGCTGGGCGATGCAGTCGTGCTGCATCCGTCGCAGCAGTTCCGGGTCGTCGACCAACCGGTCCAGGTGGTCGCGCAGCGCTTCCCAGTCGCCGGTGGGGTGCACCAGGGTGGTCACCCCGGCCTCACCAGCTGCCCCTGCGGCCGCAGAGACCAGCGGCAGGCAGCCCATGGCCGACGCCTCGTACGTGACCAGGGCGCTCCCCTCCTCGACGGACGGCAGCAGGAGCACGTCGTGCTCGGCGTAGAACGCCGCAGGGTCGGGGACGTAGCCCGCGATGCGCACCCCTGGCGCCGTCAGCAGGTCGCCCAGGGCCTCCCGATAGCCCGGCATGACCGTGCCGCACACCGTCAAGGTGCCGTTCTCGGCCGCTCGGGAAGCCTGCCAGGCGCGCAGGGCGAGGTGCAGGCCCTTGCGTGGTTCGACGCGGCCCATGAACAGAGCGCGCAGGCCGCCGCCGGAGTCGAGTTCGCGGGTCAGGCTGTCCTCCTCGCGGAAGTGACGGGGGTCGAAGCCGTACCGGTGCCGCAGCACCTTCCGCGGATCGTGCCCGCGTACCAGGAAGGTGTCGGCGACCGCGGGGGACGGTGCCAGCAGCGCGGTGGCCTCGGCGTACTCGGTCATCTCGGTGGCAAGGCGGCCGGGGCGGAAGGCATGGGGGGTCGCGGCCGTCAGGCGGACGCCGGCCGCCGCAGCCTCGCGGTTGGCCACCAGATAGGCGTGCTCGGTGTGGGTGTTGGGCAGCTCCCGGAACGTGGGGATGCCCAGACGGGTGGCCGTTCGGATGGTCCGCAGACCCCCGGCGGGCCAGGTGTGCACGACGTCGAATCCCGTCCGGGCCCCGCGCAGCACCCGCGCGGCTGCGGCGTCGTGCCAGGCCATCGCGCGGTCGATCCCGAGCAGCCCCCGGCCTGCGGCGCCGGCCGCCCGGGGGAACGTCCGACGGATCTGCACCCCGGCGGGCAGTTCCCCGGTGGTGCGGGGGACCACCGCGAGCACCTCGTGGCCGGCACGAGCCAGTTCGTCGACGTGGTGCCAGGCCGTGCGACCGATCCCGGGCGAGCCCAGCGGATGGGGGAACGAGTAGAAGACGCGCAGCCGCTCTCTCACTGCGCTCCCTCCGGACGTCCCGTGCCACGCGATCGCGGGCTCTGGGGATTGTGGCGTACGCCGCGACCCCTGACGAGACCAGCTGGTGGTGAGCGACGCCATAGTGGTGGTGGCGGCCCGTCCTCTAGCATCACCCGCTCGGGGCGCATGCTCGACACGAAGCCGAAAGAGACTCTCTCCATGGACCTGTCCCTCGTCGGCCGAGCGGTCCGACAGAACAAGACGCTGGTGGCTCTCGGTGTCGTCCTGGCCATCGTCGGCGGTTTCTTCGCTGGTTACGCGGTGTCCTCCGAGGGGGTCGAGCCGCGCACGCCCCCGGACTACCGGGGTTCGGTCACGCTGATGTTCAACAACCCGAACCTCTCCATCTACGCCTCGGAGATCAACGCAGAGGGCGGGGCCGATGTGGCCGCCGTCCCGCAGAACGCGAACCTGGCCCAGTTGGCCATCGTGTACGCGTGGGTCATCTCCGGTGACGACATCCGCAGCCAGGTCGAGGCCCGGATCGGCGACCTGGGGCCCGAAGAGGTGCTCACCGCCCAGCGGCGCAGCACGCAGCCGACCGGGAGCGAGGAGTTCGGCAGCGGCAACGCCCTGCCGATCCTCGACATCATCACGACCGCCACGTCGGCCGAGCGCGCGACCGAGATCGCCGATGCCGCCGCTGCCGTGTTCATGGACTACCTCGTGTCGCAGCAGACCGTCGACGAGCTGGCCCCGGGCGAGCGGGTCGGTGCGAGCATCCTGCGCAATCCGAGTGCCACCCTCGAAGACGCCGGTTCCTCGCTGACCTCCTCGATCCTCGTCGCTCTGGCCATCCTGCTGGCGACCCTGGTCCTGGTCGTCTACCGCACCAACGTCCGGCAGGCCCGGACGGACCCGGCCAGCGCGGCAGGCGGGTCGACGGGAGCGCACGCCAGCCCGGCGCCGAACCGGCGGGCCGACCGGGGTGCCTGGGACGACCAGGAGGAGGGCAGGGCGACCGCATTGGCCGGGAGGGGCGCCGAGTGACGGCTGCACCCGGGTCGGCAGGGCTCCGGCAGCGCGGGTCGTCCGGGGTCCCGGGATCTCCTGGGGCGGGTGACGGGTCGGATCGGACGGGCGTCGTCACCGCAGTCGTCCTCATCGTCTGTCTCGCCCTGGCCGTGGCCGCGCCGGCGGACGTGTCGGCGCCGGCCATCCTGGTCCTGGCTGTCGGGGCGGTGCTGATCCCCCGTCTGACGACCCCCTCCGGTCTGCTCACCGTCCTGGCGCTCACCGTGCTGTGGATCCCCGCAGGCCGTTACTCGGTCGTGGGCGCCCCCGCGGCCCTGCCCTGGCGGCTCGTGGTCCTCGGCATGTTGCTGCTGCTGTTCCTGCGGCTGGCGCTGGACCGTTCGGCCTCCTGGCGTCCCTCGCCGTTCGTCCTCGTCGTGCTGGCCGTGCCGGTGACCGGCCTGCTCTCCCTGCTCGCCAACGTGTGGTCCCTCGACGCCGACAACTTCCTGGTGCCGGGCACGCTCGCTGTCGTCCAAGGGACTCTCCTCCTGACCATCTTCGTGGTCACCCGCCAGCTGGTCACCACGTCCTGGGCCGCCGACTGGCTGCTGCGCCTGCTCGTCGTCGGCGCCGGGATCGTGGCGCTCAGCGTGGGCTGGGAGCGGGCCACCGGCTTCAACATCTTCATCAACCTGCACCAGTTCCTGCCGCTGCAGCTGATCGCCGATGCGCCGGTCGTCTCCCGCTTCGGCACCGTGCGAGCGCTGGGCTCGGCGAACCACCCCATCGCCCTCTCGGTGATGCTCGTCATGCTCCTGCCGGTGGCCGCGTTCCTGGCGAGGCACAGCCCCTGGCCTCGCACTCGTCCACTTCGCCTCCTGGTCTTCCTCGGGCTGGCGTCGGCGATGGTGCTGGCGGCCGTGCTCACCGGATCGCGCACCTTCGTCGTGATGGTCGGCGTGATGATGGGCGTCCTGTTGTTGCTGGACCGCGCCGTCCTCGGTCGGATGCTGGTGGCCGCCGTGCCGGTTGGGGTGGTGGCGCTGCTGGCCGTTCCGGGCACGGTGCTGAACCTCGTCAGCTCCTTCACCGACCCCAGTGCGCTGATCGAGTCGCAGTACTCCTCTCCCGGGTGGCGAGGCAGTGGCCGGCTCGCGGATCTGGGACCGAGCCTGGTCCAGGCGCAGGACCACCTCTGGTTCGGCACCGGCGTGGGCAGCCGGATTGTCACCGGAGCCGAGGCGAATGCCCAGATCCTGGACAACCAGTACCTCTCCACGCTCCTGGAGAGCGGCCTCCTGGGCCTGCTCGCGTTGCTCGGGCTGCTGTTCGGGCCCGCGTTCATGACGCTTCGACTGGCCTGGGGTCGGGACCTGCGGCCCGCCGAAAGGCACCTTGCGCTGGCCCTCGGCTGCGCCTTCCTCGGATACGCGGTCTCCGCCTTCTTCTTCGACGCGATGGCCTTCCAGCAGACGGTGATGGTCTTCCTCATGCTGCTCGCGGTGGCCAGCTGGTTGCGCGTCTCGGTCGGACGTCACCGCACGGGGCGGGAACTGGACGCCGCCGGTGGCACGGAGCCCGTGAGGGAGACCCGGGAGGGGCCGGTCGCCGCCGGCTGATGCGCCTGGCCGCCACCCGGACGGCCGGGAGCGAGCATCCCGGGTCACCGCACGAGCGTGAGATTCATCTCCCCGGCGCGTCGGTCGGCGCTGCTAGCTTCCCGTCGTGGTGATGCCGCGGGCGGGTGCAGGTGAAGGCGCGTCGGGCCGCGACACGGCCATCGACAGTCTCCGGGGCCTGTGCATCGTCGCCATGGTCGTCGCTCACCTGGCGAAGGGGTCGTGGCTCGACCAAGCCGCGCACCCGTTGCCGGGAGTGGACGGTGCGTCCGGGTTCTTCCTGCTCTCCGGGTTGCTCGTCGGGCTCGTGCAGCGCGCGACCATCGAGCGGCACGGGGAGTCTGCCGGTCGACGCAAGTTGCTGCGCCGTGTCGGCCTGCTCTACCTGGCTCACCTGGCGATCTCCGGCCTCGCGTTGACCGTGGTCGCCTTCGACTCCACCCGGGCGGCAGAGCTGCCCAGTGTCGCCGGCGAAGGCGGCTGGGCCCTGGCCCTCCTGCGCGCGGTGACCTTGCAGATCAACCCGGCCTACGTGTCGGTCCTCTCGGTCTACGTGGTCGTGATGCTCGCGGTCCTCCCGCTCCTGTGGGCGCTGCACCGGGGGCGCTGGGCGCTGGGCGCGGGGTATGCGGTGATCGTCTACGGCATCGGCATCGCCTCGCCCGGGTTGACGGAGATGGCGCAACGTGGTGGGGATCGCGGTGGTTGGTCCTATGGAGCCTGGTTCGGCGTCTTCGCGGTCGGCGCGACGATCGGGTGGTCCTGGCGGCGACCGGGGGTCCAGTCCGCCGTCCGCTCCCGGCGGGCCCTGGTGATCGGCACAGCAGCGATGGCCGTGGGCACAGTGGTCGCCGTCCTGATGACGAGCACCGGGATCGCCGTCCGGGTCATCGAGAAGGAGACCTTCGGGCCTGGTCGCATCCTCCTGGCCCTGGCGGTCTTCTTCGTGCTCTGGAGAGCCGTGACGGCTGTGCAGCGGGTCCCGGCGGTGCGTACCGCCATCCGCCCGTTGACCGATGTGGGGCAGTTCAGCCTGGACAGCTACCTCATCCTCAGCATCGCCGTCCTGGTGGTGCCGAGCCTGGGAGATCACGACCAGTCCTCGGCGACCGGGGTGCTGGTCGCCGTGCTCGTGCTCGCCTGCTGTGTCGGGTGGGCTCGCGGCCGGATCTGGCTGAAGAGCCGGTCCGGTGCATCGGCGACGGTGGTCGCCGGTCGGGCAGACCACCTGTAGCAGGTGGGCCGTCGGGCCCGTGGTCAGCTCCTGGCGGTGGCGGCCGCTGGGCGGCGCGCGCAGCAGGCGTCTTGGTGTCGGGCAGCTGATCCGGACCCGACCCCACGGCCCCGCTGACCAGGGCGGATCGCGATCCTGTGAGGCGATCGAGAACGCTACGTGGCGTGCTACTCGCAGACAGCGACGTCCACTCCGCATTCGCTGTGTCGTGGGTGGCGAGCGCCGCTCAAGTGTCCCAGGAGCAGGAGTGACTCCCTTAGGTTCTCCCTACCCGTTGCACGACGCCGTCTCCGGGCCACTCGACAGAGAGTCGAGAACCGACCTGCTGCATGCGTTGTCCGAACGGGGGGGAACCGGAGCATGACCCTGCTCGAGAGCGGCCAGCGCGCCGCCACCGAGAGTCGTCCGAACGCCGACCGTCGCTGGGGATGGTCGATCGCCCGACTCCGCGGTGAAGGCACGGCAGCGCGTCGGGCGTGGAAGCCCGCGTACGTCCGGCGTGTGGTGATCGGGGACATCGCCTGTGCGTTGGTGGCCGCGCTGGTCGGCTACCTCGTCCGGTTCGGCCCCGGCGTCAGCGGCTTCCCGGTCCAACAGGCCTCGCGCTGGATGATCGCCCTCCTCCCGGTGGTCTGGGTCGCGGCCATGCTGGTCGGGCGGGCCTACGAGCAGCGTTTCCTCTGGGTCGGTCCCGAGGAGTTCCGGCGGGTCTTCTTCGCCGCAGTCCTGCTGGTGGCCGGGGTGGGCACGTTCAGCTGGGCCTTCCGGCTCGAGATCGCGCGTGGCTTCGTGGTCGTCGCCCTACCGCTCGCCGCACTGCTGACGCTCCTGCAGCGTCACGCCCAGCGGACCTGGCTGCACCGGCGCCGCGCGCAGGGCGACCTCCTCCAGACGGCCCTCATCGTCGGGCACCGCAGTGGTGTGGTGGCGCTGCACGAGCAGATCGAACGGGAGGCGTACCACGGATACCGGGTCATCGGTTGCTGCCTCCCGCCGGCCAACGCCGGTGCCCAGTCGGTGGTCTTCGACGGGATCCCGGTGCTCGGCACCCTGGACGAGGTCGTGGAGGTGGTGCGCCAGTACGAGGTCGACACCGTCGCCGTGCTGCCCTCTCCCGAACTCGACGGGCCAGCGCTGCGTCGGCTCGGGTGGGACCTGGAGAAGACCAGTGCAGAGCTCCTGCTCGCGCCCGCAGTCACCGAGATCGCCGGCCCGAGGGTGCGCATCCGGCCGGTCTGCGGTCTGCCGCTGCTGCACCTGGAGCGACCCGAGCTGCGCGGCGTGCGCAGGCTCACCAAGGAGAGCTTCGACCGTTCCGCTGCAGCGGGCGGACTCCTGCTCATGGCACCGCTGCTGGCCATGATCGCCGTGGTGGTGGCTGCGACGAGTCGCGGTGGCGTCTTCTACCGGCAGGAGCGGGTCGGCCGGGATGGCCAGACCTTCGGGATGTTGAAGTTCCGGAGCATGGTGGCCGGTGCCGATCGGATGGTCGAGACGCTCGAGGGCAGCAGCGACGGGAACGGCGTGCTGTTCAAGATGAGGGGCGATCCGCGCGTCACCCGGATCGGCGCGGTGCTGCGCCGCTACTCCCTCGACGAGCTGCCTCAGCTGATCAACGTGGTGCGGGGGGACATGTCGTTGGTCGGTCCCCGGCCGCCGCTCCCCACCGAGGTCGAGCGGTACGGCTTCGACATGCACCGGCGGTTCCTCGTCAAGCCGGGCATCACCGGCCTCTGGCAGGTCAGCGGTCGCTCCGACCTGTCCTGGGACGACTCGGTGCGCATCGACGTCCGGTACGTGGAGAACTGGTCGCTGGCCTTCGACTTCATGATCCTCTGGAAGACCGTGGGTGCCGTCTTCCGAGGCTCTGGCGCGTACTGATCCCGTCGGTCAGCGGGGGACGTCCTGCAGCGCTTCGTCGGTGAACTCGGCGGCGTTCTGGCCCAGCGAGTCGGTGTGCAGGTAGCCCCACATGCGTTCGCCGGCCGTCGGGTCCAGGTAGACGACGCTGGCTGCGCCCTCCGTGCCGGTGCCGAGCACGGGTGCGGTGAAGAACTCGACGTCGGCCGGGGTGAGGCCGCGCAGCGAGTAGGCCAGCGACAGCAGGTCGCCGTTGTCGAGAGCGTCGTCGACGGCGACCGCATCCGTGACCGCCAGCAGCGTCGAGTCGAGCTTGCCCGGTGAGGTGAAGACCTCTTGGTCGAACAGCTTGGTGAACATCGCCCGCAGGTAGTTCTGCTGCCGCCTCACCCGGTCGAAGTCGCCGCCGGGCAGTTCGTAGCGCTGGCCCACGTACCAGCGGGCCTGGTCGCCGTCGAGGTGGTTGAGTCCCGCGGTGAAGGTGTAGGGCCCGTTGCTCGTCGTCTCCGAGACCACGACATCGACGCCACCCAGGTCGTCGGTCACCTGGATCAACCCGGCGAAGTCGATCGCCGCGTAGTGGTCGATCCGTACACCGGTCAGCTGCTCGATCGTCTGGATGAGCAGCGTCGGGCCGCCCAGAGCGTAGGCAGAGTTGATCTTGTTCTTGCCGTAGCCGGGTACGTCGACCCAGGAGTCGCGGGGGATGGAGATGACCTGAGCGTGCTCGCGGTCGCCGGCGAAGCGGGCCAGCATGATCGCGTCGGCGCGGGCGTCGGGCAGCTCGCCGGGTGCGAGTTCGGTGCGAGTGTCCGAGCCCACCAACAAGAAGGTGACCGGGTCGGCGGTGGCCTCGGGTTGGTCGACCGGCGAGGCGGCGGCAGGCCGGGAGCCCTCTTCGAGGGTGGCGAAGACGTCGCCGACCCGCTCGATGTTGCCGCCGTACCGGTTGCTGACGAACCACAGGCCGGTACCGATGGCCAGGGCGAGCACCAGTGCCAGGGCACCCAGGCTGATCAGCGTGCGCCGCACCCATCGTCGTCGAGGGGCGGTCTCGCCCACCTCGGCATCCGTACCGCCGGACTCCGCGGCGGGTTCGTCGCCATGCGTCTGGACGCTCATGCCCACCGCCTCTCCGTCACTTGATCGGACGGTAAGCGCAGCAGGCCGTCGAGCAGCGGTCACGGACGACGACGTCATCCGCGGGAGGGACGTCCTGCCGCGCGGGTGGTGCCGGTGACGTAGGTCCCACCGGTGAGCAGTCGGCCACTCCTGGGTGACGGCGGCTGGCGCCCGGTCGGGTCCGTTGTCTACCGTGCGCGGGGAGTTGGGCGCGTCGGGTGTCCGCAAGCAGGGGAGTGGCACGCGCATGAAGATCTCGGTCATCGGTTGCGGCTACCTGGGCGCTGTGCACGCGGCGTCGATGGCCGAGCTCGGGCACGACGTCGTCGGCATCGA
>NZ_JAPVBQ010000006.1:0-3476 GCF_026968045.1 Modestobacter sp. VKM Ac-2977
GGGCTGGATGAGTATGTGGTCAAGCCCTCGGCCTATTAGTACCGGTCAGCTCCACGACTTGCGCCGCTTCCACTTCCGGCCTATCAACCCGCTGGTCTGGGCGGGGGCCTTACCCGGTTGACCCGGTGAGAGACCTCATCTCGAAGCGAGCTTCCCGCTTAGATGCTTTCAGCGGTTATCCCTGCCGAACGTAGCCAACCAGCAGTGCTCCTGGCGGAACAACTGGCACACCAGAGGTTCGTCCGTCCCGGTCCTCTCGTACTAGGGACAGCTCTTCTCAAGTCTCTTACGCGCGCGGCGGATAGGGACCGAACTGTCTCACGACGTTCTAAACCCAGCTCGCGTGCCGCTTTAATGGGCGAACAGCCCAACCCTTGGGACCTACTCCAGCCCCAGGATGCGACGAGCCGACATCGAGGTGCCAAACCATCCCGTCGATATGGACTCTTGGGGAAGATCAGCCTGTTATCCCCGGGGTACCTTTTATCCGTTGAGCGACACCGCTTCCACATGCCGGTGCCGGGTCACTAGTCCCAGCTTTCGCTCCTGCTCGACCCGTCGGTCTCGCAGTCAAGCTCCCTTGTGCACTTGCACTCGACACCTGATTGCCAACCAGGCTGAGGGAACCTTTGGGCGCCTCCGTTACATTTTGGGAGGCAACCGCCCCAGTTAAACTACCCACCTGACACTGTCCCTGATCCGGATCACGGACCGAGGTTAGACATCCAATTCGACCAGAGTGGTATTTCAACGGCGACTCCACGAACACTGGCGTGCCCGCTTCACAGTCTCCCACCTATCCTACACAAGCCGAACCGAACACCAATATCAAGCTATAGTGAAGGTCCCGGGGTCTTTCCGTCCTGCCGCGCGTAACGAGCATCTTTACTCGTAGTGCAATTTCGCCGAGCCTGTGGTTGAGACAGCTGAGAAGTCGTTACGCCATTCGTGCAGGTCGGAACTTACCCGACAAGGAATTTCGCTACCTTAGGATGGTTATAGTTACCACCGCCGTTTACTGGCGCTTGAGTTCTGAGCTTCGCCCCGAAGGACTAACCCGTCCCCTTAACGTTCCAGCACCGGGCAGGCGTCAGTCCGTATACATCGTCTTTCGACTTCGCACGGACCTGTGTTTTTAGTAAACAGTCGCTTCTCACTGGTCTCTGCGGCCACCCACCGCTGCCCCGCGCAAGGCGGTTCACAGCAGATGGCCCCCCTTCTCCCGAAGTTACGGGGGCATTTTGCCGAGTTCCTTAACCACAGTTCGCTCGATCGCCTTGGTATTCTCTACCTGACCACCTGAGTTGGTTTGGGGTACGGGCCGCTAAGAACTCGCTAGAGGCTTTTCTCGGCAGCATAGGATCATCCAATTCGCCTCATTCGGCTATGCGTCGGGCCTCACCCTGTATGCGATGCGGATTTACCTACATCGCGGGCCACACCCTTGCACCGGTACTACCACTCACCGGTAGGACTACCTTCCTGCGTCACCCCATCGCTTGCCTACTACCAGTCCGGGTCCCACGCTCCACTCGATCAGCCCCGAAGGGCAGTCACGAGCTTCGGATGGTTAGCATCGCTGGGTTCAGCATGGGCGTTCTTTCGCGGGTACGGGAATATCAACCCGTTGTCCATCGACTACGCCTGTCGGCCTCGCCTTAGGTCCCGACTCACCCTGGGCGGATTAGCCTGGCCCAGGAACCCTTGGTCATCCGGCGGGGGAGTTTCTCACTCCCCTTTCGCTACTCATGCCTGCATTCTCACTCGTGTGGCGTCCACGGCTGGATCACTCCGCCGCTTCAATCGCCACACGACGCTCCCCTACCCATCCACACACCTGGCCACTGACCGAAATCAGAGACGGGTTCATGTGAATGCCACAGCTTCGGCGGTGTGCTTGAGCCCCGCTACATTGTCGGCGCGGAATCACTTGACCAGTGAGCTATTACGCACTCTTTCAAGGGTGGCTGCTTCTAAGCCAACCTCCTGGTTGTCACTGCGACTCCACATCCTTTTCCACTTAGCACACGCTTAGGGGCCTTAGCTGATGATCTGGGCTGTTTCCCTCTCGACTACGAACCTTATCGCCCGCAGTCTCACTGCCACGCTCTCACTTACCGGCATTCGGAGTTTGGTTGATTTCAGTAACCTTGTGGGGCCCCTAGACCATCCAGTGCTCTACCTCCGGCAAGAAACACGTGACGCTGCACCTAAATGCATTTCGGGGAGAACCAGCTATCACCGAGTTTGATTGGCCTTTCACCCCTACCCACAGCTCATCCCCTCAGTTTTCAACCTAAGTGGGTTCGGTCCTCCACGCGGTCTTACCCGCGCTTCAACCTGGCCATGGGTAGATCACTCGGCTTCGGGTCTAGAGCACGCGACTCAAACGCCCTGTTCGGACTCGCTTTCGCTACGGCTACCCCACACGGGTTAACCTCGCCACGTACCGCTAACTCGCAGGCTCATTCTTCAAAAGGCACGCAATCACCCCCACGCGTAAACGCGCATAAGGCTCTCACGGCTTGTAGGCACACGGTTTCAGGTACTATTTCACTCCCCTCCCGGGGTACTTTTCACCTTTCCCTCACGGTACTTGTCCGCTATCGGTCACCAGGGAGTATTTAGGCTTAGCGGGTGGTCCCGCCAGATTCACACCGAATTTCACGGGCTCGGTGCTACTTGGGATACGACTCGGGAGGCCATGAGTTTTCGTGTACGGGGCTCTCACCCTCTACGGCGACCCCTTCCAGAGGCCTTCCACTAACACATGGCTTTCTGACTCCCTGACAGTTCGGCAGAACCATCTGAATCGTCCCACGACCCCGACCACACAACGCCTGCCGGCTTGGCATGCGATCGGTTTAGCCTCATCCGCTTTCGCTCGCCACTACTCACGGAATCACGGTTGTTTTCTCTTCCTGTGGGTACTGAGATGTTTCACTTCCCCACGTTCCCTCCACACGCCCTATGTGTTCAGGCGCGGGTCACACCACATGACTGGTGCGGGGTTCCCCCATTCGGAAATCCTCGGATCAACGCTCGGTTGACAGCTCCCCGAGGCTTATCGCAGCCTCCTACGTCCTTCATCGGCTCCTGGTGCCCAGGCATCCACCGTGTGCCCTTAACAACTTGACCACACACAACACCCACGCCCGCCCACCACAACACCCCCGCACCCCGAGCGTGAACCCAGGATCGGTGAGCGATGTACGCGGACCAGCGCGGATATCCAGAACAATACTTACAAGATGCTCGCGTCCACTGTGCAGTTCTCAAAGTACGGAAGATGACCCACCATCCGCCACCGCCAGCCCCAGAACACATCCGGGCGGTACGACGACAAGCAGGCCTCCCACAGAGCAAGCAACCCGACCCCACCAGGGCCGGCCCACTCCCTCAGGACCCAACAGCGTGCCTACGACCAGACCCACCCCACCACCCCGCTCCACACCCTCACCCACTTCCGAAGAAGC
>NZ_JAPVBQ010000007.1 GCF_026968045.1 Modestobacter sp. VKM Ac-2977
TCGGCGCCGGTGGCCTCGCACAGCTCGGCCATCGCGTTGATGAAGGAGATCTTCGTGGCCAGGAACGAGTTCGCCGCGGTCTTCACCATCTCCGCGGTCGCGTAGTCGGTGACCACCTGCGGGGTGCCCACCTCGACGATCGAGGCGTACACCTCATCCAGCATCGCCCGCGCCGTCTCCCCATCGGGGCCGGCCGGGAGGCCGTAGACCAGCCGGTCCGGGTGCAGCGTGTCCTCCACCGCGAAGCCCTCACGGAGGAACTCCGGGTTCCAGGCGAGCATCGCCCCGGGCACCTTGTCGGCGACCAGCTCCGCCAGCCGGGCCGCCGTGCCCACCGGGACCGTGGACTTGCCGGCGACCAGGTCACCGGGCTTGAGCGCGGCCAGCAGCCCCTCGACCGCCGACTCGACGAACCGCAGGTCCGCGGCGTACTCCCCGCGCTTCTGCGGGGTGCCCACGCAGACGAAGTGGACGACGGCATCGCCGGCATCGGCCATGTCGGTGCTGAACCGGAGACGCCCCGAAGCCAGCGAGGTGCCCAGCAGCTCCTCGAAACCGGGCTCGTAGAACGGCGCCTTCGCCCGCTGCAGCGCGTGGACCTTCGGCTGGTCGACGTCGATGCCGACGACGTCGTGCCCGAGCTCGGCCATCGACGCCGCGTGCACAGCGCCCAGGTAGCCGCAACCGATGAC
>NZ_JAPVBQ010000008.1 GCF_026968045.1 Modestobacter sp. VKM Ac-2977
TGTCTGCCCAAGGACATCCGGGCGTTCATGGCCCGCGCCGGGGAGCTCGGCGCGGACCAGGCGCTGACGTTCCTGCGTGAGGTCGACAACATCAACATGCGCCGCCGGATCCGGATGGTCGAGCTGGCCCGCGAGGTCTGCGACGGCTCGCTGGTCGGCAAGCGGGTGGCGGTGCTGGGAGCGGCGTTCAAGCCCAACAGCGACGACATCCGGGACTCCCCGGCGCTCAACGTCGCCGCCCAGTTGCAGCTGCAGGGCGCCGCGGTGCGGGTCACCGACCCCGCGGCCGGGGACAACATCCGCCGCAGCTGGCCGCAGCTGGACGCCGTGGACACCCCGGAGGAGGCCGCGGATCGGGCCGACGCCGTCCTGGTGCTCACCGAGTGGCAGCAGTACCGGGACCTCGACCCGGTGGCCTTCGGCAAGGTCGTCGGGCAGAAGCGGATGCTCGACGGGCGCAACGCGCTGGACCGTGACCACTGGGTGGCCGCCGGCTGGACCTACCGCGCGCTCGGCCGCCGCGCCGGCTGA
>NZ_JAPVBQ010000009.1 GCF_026968045.1 Modestobacter sp. VKM Ac-2977
ACCACCGCCCCCACACCATCGACATAGACGTGCACGCTGCTCGAGACGGCCGAGGAGTCCGGGTCCAACGCCCAGCCACCGACCGACACCGTCCCCCCATCGGCCGACACCCAGTCCACGCTGCCCACCGGCAGGGCCACCTGAGTGCTGACCGCCCGACAGCCCAGCGGGGTGTGCTGCGACCCCTGGTCCACGTCGATCAGGTACAGGCACACCGTGTGCGCACCCGGCGGCACCTCCGTGGTCACCGAGAAACCATGCGCATCCCCGGCCTCCGGGAACGCCACCGCGACATCCGACCGGCTCAGGTCCGCAGCCGCCACCGTCGCACGCCCGTCGACGTACACGTGCACAGCCACCGGCTCGCTCGGCTGGTCCAGGTCCAGCGCCCAACCCCAGACCGTCAACGCCGACCCCGACGTCGTCAAGGCATCCCAGCTGCCCGAGGGAAGCGCCACCCGCACCCCGACCGTCCGGCACCCCAGCGGGGTGTTGCGCGACGGG